>NZ_JBHSFU010000006.1:0-247377 GCF_042654125.1 Virgibacillus kekensis | reverse complement strand
AGTTGAATACCGAACTCAATCCAGCCAATCAGCTGCATAATAAACTCTAACTTTTGGGGGTAACCACCTATGGGGGTGACTTTTTTAATTAGGCATTTGTCGTTGCTCATTAATTTTACAGTTGAGGTAAAGTGCAACGTAGTGAATTTGGGATCCGCTTACTAACATTAGGCTAATGAAATTGCTTTATCATCGCTACGGAAATACACTCCGCTTTCACCGCTCTGGGTGCAAGTACGACATCTGCTCATAAATTCGCAGTGTCTCCTTCGCCGCCGGGCGGCTGTTGAGCCTCCTCATGCTTCGCACTTCAGGGTCTCACCGATGCCTCTTCTCCCGCAGGAGTCTCCGTGTATTTCCTTCGCTGGTTTCGCTGGTATTGTTTTTTCAACTCCGTAAGAATGGGTTATTTCTAAGTTAGAACCATAAAAGATTAACACACTATTATGGTTGATTAGAGCGGAGGAGAGACGACTCCCGCGGAAAGCGACTGCCCGAAGCGGAAATCAACCTTGCTGTTACGTCGCAGTTTATGATTTTTGTATCTTATAAACAGCTTTTTATTTAATTGGCATGGTTTTCTTATAGGAAGCATATCCTCTAAAAACGAGTCATATAGTTGAATTAAGGCATATAAGTTATATGGAATATATGTTGAAGGGAGGAAATTATTTGTCTAACGAACATGAGGTTTTCACGTTTGATCTGGATGAGTCCCTTTATTTTGAAGAGGGACAGGAAGTTGCAGAGATGATGGGAATTTCACTTGACCCGGAAATTTCCATTCAGCCATTCAATGACTATATTTCCATACGGGGAGTAATTGAGCTTCACGGTACTTATCAGAAGGAAGAAACGGTGAAAAGGGAGGAAAGTGAACGGGAATCATTTGATTTTGACAGTTATCATTCACGACGATATATCGAGAGAGTTGTCGAGCTGGAGAACGGGTTGTCTGAATTTGTGCACCGTTTTCCGGTTGAAATCTCTGTCCCCGCATATCGAGTAGCTGATTTGAATGACGTAACGGTAAACATAGAATCATTTGATTATGAAATTCCCCGTCATAATCATTTAAAGTTGAATTCTAAAATCGAGATTCATGGAATTCGTGACACCAGAGGAGAGACTCCTGTTGCCGAAAATCACACTGAAGAAAGTGATGAATTTCTCCCATCTGAGGAGAGTAAGTTTGAGTTCGATATTAAATCAGTAAAAGAAGGGGAAAAAGAAGACTCTCCCGAAAGCAGGCCTGAGCCAGATTATACCTCTTTAGTATCACTGGAGCCTGATTATGTTGATGCCGGTGAAGACAAGGAAGTAGTTAAGGACAGATGGAAGTACAAAAAGTCACAATCACTAGCTGAGTTTTTTGATAAAAAAGAAGCTTCAGTTGAAAAAAGTGCAGAGAGCCAGAGTCATGAAGAATCCTCTCATGCAGTAGAATTTCAAGGCACAGAATCTGACGAGTCCTATGAGGTGGAGGAAAGTCGTTCAGAAGAGAGAAAAGATGCTTCGTATCTCGCTGACTTATTCCGTTCTGAGGAAGAAGACAGTTATGCGAAAATGAAGCTTTGTATTGTCCAAGAAAAAGATACGGTTGAATCAATTGCCGAACGGTATGAAATATCACCGCTGCAATTGGTTAAGCAAAACCATCTGCTTGATGAGAGTATTGAAGAAGGACAGTTACTTTACATCCCTTATAAAAAAAGGAACTAGCCATAATACCCCTTGCTCTAAACAGTAAGGGGTATAAGTCTGAAAAGGCAGGTGAATATTGAGATGGATTCCATTACAGAAATTGCTAAGGAATATGGAATCAGGCCTTATCATGTAAACAAGATAACGGAAAAAGTACATATGCTCAATGACGGCCGTCAGCGATATGTGGTTAAGCGAAGCAATCTGACAGAAGAGACCCTGCCTGTCTGGGAGCGCGTCTATCACGAGGCAGCGGCTAAAAAATTAGCATATATAGCACCGGTCTGCCTGACAAATAATAATAAGCTTTATGTTGAACATTCGAATGCATTCTTTTATATGTCCCCATGGCTAGCCGATAATGAAAGCAGTCCTGAAGATCTTGTGAAATCAGCTATGGATGTACTTGGAAGAATACATGCCACCACCGCCAACTGTGTTTCCATTCAGCATAACCCTGTATCAAAAAGATTTAAGGAATACCAGCAGTCGTGCGAGGGTTTATATGAAGAATCTTTGCATGTTGTAGTAGCGTTCGAAAAACAGAGATACATGTCGCCGTTTGAACTTCTTGCCTGTACACAATTCCGGATATTCGATGAAACACTTAAGCGAATCGGGAGACATACAGCTGACTTTCTGGACAATCTGGAAGAGGACCCGGTATGGAACTATAGTCTCTGTCATGGAAAACCTGACCTTTCCCATGTTGTTAGGCGGGAGTATACCTGCTTTGTGAATTGGGATAATGCCGGATATGAGAATCCGGTTTTTGATCTTATATTTTTTATAAAAAGTCTGGTACGGGATTTCCATATTTCTTTTGCTGCTCTAAAGGAGGCTACAAGATCCTACCTGGAGCAAAACAGGCTATCAGAGAAAGAACTCCATTTGGCAGCGATTCATCTCCTGAATCCTTTTCCATATATTAAATTGCTCCAGCACTATGCAGAATCGCCGTCTGCTGATACTATGGTTAATCAGACAAAAACACTTAAAATTGCAGGCCGAGAACTCCAATTTGGGCTTGATTGGTCAGAGTTTGTATACCGGGAAATAGCTTTAGGGTTTGACGCCGAATCAAGCGATTAAATCCACTCTAGATAAAATGCGATAAACACCCCTACAAGTAAACCTAAAAGAAATACATCGAGCGTTGTCGGGAAGAACAGAGTCCGGATTAACTGGAAAATTAAAATCGGAAGGGTTACTCTTTCGATTACAATTATACAGCGCAGTGCCCATGGCGGAAGTCGGTAGCGGTAATACCTCGCCATTTTTTATCACTCCTTGTTGTATTTTTTATATACTATGTATAAATGAAGGTGTTTTGTGCAATTCATATACTAATAATAGTTGATTTTATTTTCAGTAACGGATAAAATGGAAAATAATATTAAAATGCGATGACAGGGAAGAGTACATTGCAATTGCCTTACAGAGAGGGAATGTCTGGTGGGAATTTCCCAGGTACAATTGTTTTGGAAGGTCACCCCTGATGCAGCTTCTTTGAAACGAGGGATTATTTTATTCTTCATAGTAGGAGAAGCCGGTTGTTGTCCGTTATCAATACACGAGTGCACAAGCTTCTTGGGTTTGTGAACAAAGGTGGTACCACGGAATAATATCTTTTCGTCCTTTATTGGATGAAAGGATTTTTTTATTGCATTTAAAAGGAGGATATAGGATGAGCGACGAGACAGGGATTTCAATGTCTTCAAAGTACAACCCCCAGGAAATAGAAAAAGAGCGGTACAGGTTTTGGGTGGAAGGAAAGTTTTTCGAGGCAAAAGGCGATAAGGAAAAAGAGCCATTTTCAATCGTAATTCCGCCACCGAACGTTACCGGAAAGCTTCATCTGGGCCATGCTTGGGATACAACTATGCAGGATACCGTTTCAAGAATGAAGCGGATGCAGGGGTATGATGTTTTATGGTTGCCTGGGATGGATCACGCAGGAATTGCTACTCAATCAAAGGTAGAGGCTAAGCTGAAGGAGCAGGGGAAAAGCCGGTATGACCTTGGCCGGGAAAAGTTCCTCGAAACAGCTTGGGAGTGGAAGGAAGAATATGCTGATTTCATTCGGGCGCAGTGGGAAAAGTTGGGACTAGGGCTTGACTATTCTCGCGAACGTTTCACCCTGGATGAAGGCTTATCTGATGCGGTACGGGAAGTTTTCGTTACCTTGTATAAGAAAGGTCTGATCTACCGCGGCGAGTATATTATCAACTGGGATCCACAAACAAAAACAGCTCTTTCTGATATTGAAGTTATTTATGAGGAAGTTCAAGGCAAATTTTATCATATGCGCTATCCGATTAAGGATAGTGAGGAGACTATAGAAATAGCAACCACACGTCCTGAAACCATGCTTGGTGATACGGCGATTGCTGTTCACCCTGATGATGACCGGTATAAAAATCTTGTAGGCAAAACTGTTATTTTACCGATTGTCGGGCGAGAAATTGAAATTGTAGCCGATGAGTATGTAGATATGGACTTGGGTTCAGGGGCTGTTAAGATTACACCAGCACATGATCCGAATGATTTTGAAATCGGAAACCGCCATAATCTTGAGCGTGTACTCGTTATGAATGAAGATGGCACCATGAATAAAAATGCTGGAAAATATGAGGGGCTGGACCGATTTGAATGCCGGAAACAAATAGTCAAGGACCTTCAGGACATGGATGTTCTCTTCCGAATTGAAGAGCGTGTTCACCAGGTTGGGCATTCTGAGCGCAGCGGCGCGGTTGTGGAACCGTACTTGTCCACACAGTGGTTTGTTAAGATGCAACCACTGGCAGATGAGGCAATTGCGCTTCAGCAGCGTGAAGAGAAAGTTAATTTTGTGCCGGGACGTTTTGAACGAACTTATTTGAACTGGATGGAAAATATCCGTGACTGGTGTATCTCCCGTCAGCTGTGGTGGGGTCACCGGATTCCTGCCTGGTACCATAAGGGTACTGGAGAAGTTTATGTAGGCAAGGATGCTCCAGAGGATATTGAAAACTGGGAACAGGATACGGATGTTCTCGATACGTGGTTTTCTTCCGCACTGTGGCCGTTCTCCACAATGGGCTGGCCGGATACAGAGGCAGAGGACTTTAAACGCTATTTCCCGACCGATGTACTGGTAACCGGTTATGACATTATCTTTTTCTGGGTGGCACGTATGATTTTCCAGTCAAAAGAGTTTACTGATCAGCGGCCGTTTAAAGATGTACTTATTCACGGACTCATTCGAGATGCTGACGGACGAAAGATGAGTAAATCACTTGGTAACGGCGTAGACCCGATGGATGTAATCGATAAGTATGGTGCAGATTCACTTCGCTACTTCCTGCTGACCGGCTCTACTCCCGGCCAGGATTTACGATTCCATTGGGAGAAAGTGGAGTCAACTTGGAACTTCGCTAACAAAGTATGGAACGCATCCCGTTTCTCTTTGATGAACATGGAAGGATTCACATATGAGAACATCGATATTTCAGGCGAAAAATCACTGGCTGATAAATGGATTTTAACCCGGTTAAATGAAACAATTGAACAGGTTACACGGAATACCAACAAATATGAGTTTGGTGAAGCTGGCCGTTACTTGTATAACTTCATTTGGGATGAATTGTGTGACTGGTATATTGAAATGGCAAAACTGCCACTATACGGGGATGACGAAGCAGCGAAAAAGACAACAAGATCAGTACTTGCATATGTCCTGGATCAGACAATGCGAATGTTGCATCCGTACATGCCATTTATAACCGAAGAGATCTGGCAGCAACTGCCGCATAAAGGTGAATCTATTACTGTTGCGGCTTGGCCAGAAGCAAAAGAGGAGTTCCACGACGAAGCTGCTTCCCGTGAAATGGATAGGTTGGTGTCTATTATCAAGTCGGTTCGTAATATCCGTGCAGAAGTAGACACACCAATGTCCAAGCAGGTAAAACTTTTAATTCAGGCGGAGAATAAGGATGTTCTGCAGGAACTTGAGGCTAACCGAAACTATCTGGAACGTTTTTGCAACACGAGTGTACTGACAGTTAGTACTAAAATTGATGCACCTGAAAAGGCAATGTCAGCAGTCATCACTGGTGCTGAGCTATACCTTCCACTCGAGGGACTTATCGATTTCAACAAAGAAATTGAGCGTCTGGAAAAGGAACTGGATAAATGGACTAAAGAAGTCGAGCGTGTCCAAAAGAAGCTTGCCAATGAAGGCTTTGTTAATAAAGCACCACAGGCAGTGGTAGATGCAGAAAAACAAAAAGAAAAGGATTATTTGGAAAAACAGGCTAAAGTTAAAGCGCGGCTGGCTGAAATAAAATCCTAAAATAGAAAAAGCGGAAAACCAATCATGGGTTTCCGCTTTTTTGTCGATCAGTAATTGTGTTTTTAATATGAGCGACATATTTTTCAAGGATATTTATATCACTCACCGCACTTAGTGTGCGTGATCCAACCACGTCTTCAATTTCATTTAGGAGAAAACCTCCCTGATCGTCAAGCAGGAAGTCAATTCCTATCATCCCGAAATCAAATGCATTTACAATGGTAGAAATCAGGCTGACCTCGTTGTCGTTTAATGCATACCAGCTGGCACTCCCGCCTAGCTTGAAATTTGACCTGAAATCATTGTCACTTGCTCTTAATACCGCTCCAACAATCTCTTTTCCGATAATAAAAACCCGTACATCCCGCCCTGTCTGAATGTTTTTCATTGACTGGACAATCAACTGGGGCGAGGAGTTTTGTGCTAGTCTCATGTCCCATTCGTCGTTGTTATGGATTAGGTAGACCTGTCTTCCCCCACGTCCATGGGGTTCCTTCATCACAAACGGATATTCCAAAGGTGGAGTGTCGGGGGGATGACTGCCATTAATGAAAACTGTGTCGGTCATCGGAATGGATAACTGGTTCATATGAAAATGGGTTAACGCTTTATCATTAAAAATCGTAGCAACCTCAGAAGAATTGAATACATTTATCCCAAGAGACTCCAGGAATCTGTTTAACATGGGATCAATAGTTCTGACTACCGCGAAGTCCGGAAGATTGATTTGGCGGTTTTTATGCAGAACGGTTTGATGATTATCAGCTATCCCGATTGTGAGCTCCTCCCGCAGTATGAGTTCAAGCAAAATTCCCTGCAGCTCTGCTTCGTTGATAAACCACTCAATATAAGAACTGTTCTGTTCCATGTCAGCTTTATTATATATCAGCCAGCCGTTTTGGTTCATGAGTGTTCACCGCCCGGCAGTGTTTTTAAGATATGACTTATTATGAAATCGGCCGCGTTTATCCCGGTGCAGTCATATAAATTCCGTATGTGAGCATTGGAATTAATTTCACATATAATTGTTGTATCGTCCGGTCCGAACAACAAATCAACACCAGCAAAATCGGCTCCAATGGCTTTCGCTGCTGCAATGGCGGTTGATTTTTCCTCTGTGGTGGGGTGGTAATTCTCCATGGTGCCTCCAGCTGTGACATTAGCTCGGAAGTCATCGGCCGCAAATCGAGCCATTGCCGCCACTACATTGTCACCAACAACCTGCAGACGGATATCTCTACCGCTGCTTGAGGAGACGAATTCTTGCAGCATAAAAGGACGGCCCTGAAGCGCGTGGACCTTAGTATGCAGTTCATCACTGGAATGGACAAGATAGACTTGTTCACCGAATGATCCGAAAGCTTCTTTTATGACCATGGGAAATCCAAGAGTGTCTGCAGCCTGGTCAAAGTCGGTTGGTTTAAATGTATCTGTCCTTACAAATACTTTTGGTGCCACAACGGTCCGGGGTACCGGCAGCCCTTGCGCAGCCATTGCCTGATATGTGGCGATTTTATCATCACTGGTTTCTATGGTCCGAGCACTGTTATAAACCCTGACGCCAAGTAATTCCAGTTGTCGGGCCAAGTAAATATCCTTATCTGTAAATACCACAAAGTCCGGTAAGAGGTTATTGGGATTATTGACTATTCCAAGTTCATCGGTTGATAAAAGTGACAACAATTCATTATTTTTGTATATTTCTGTATGTACATCCTGTCTTTGAGCTGCTTCATGAATCCATTCAGCGAAGTCTCTGAACTTGGCTCCGGGAAGATACCCGTTGTAAATTATCCATCCTTTAAGGTTCATATAAAATAATTTCCTTTCTATTTATCAAAACGTTATGATAAAAAAGTTAGATTACTATAAAAGAGGTGAAGTCCGTTGTTTGAAAACTACCAGCAGGCAGATGATTTTTTAAAAAACAGGGCGCAATATGGAATGAAACCAGGTCTAGATCGTATCAATACCCTGCTAAAATTGCTTGGCAACCCTCAGAAGAGGATAAAAGCAGTACATATCGCAGGGACGAATGGAAAAGGATCCACCGTTCAGTTTTTGAAACATGCCCTGATGCAAAATGGATATCAAGTTGGTGTATTCACTTCTCCTAGTTTCGATGGGTTTCCAGGACATATTTTTTTAAATGAGCAAATGATTTCGGATACTAATCTGACAATGCTCCTCAATGAAATCCAGCCCTATATTGAACAGTTGGATCAAGAAGGAAATCATCCAACCGAATTTGAAATTATTACGGTCGCAGCGTTTATGTATTTTGCCCAAGTAGCTGACATTGCATTGATTGAAGCTGGAATGGGTGGAAGAGAAGATACAACGAATTGCTTCCTACCTATGCTTTCCATTATAACAAATGTAGCCATGGACCATACTGCTTTTTTGGGAAAGACAATTGAAAAAATTGCTTACCAGAAAGCCGGTATTATTAAAGAGAGGACCCCTGTTATTTCCGGAGTTGGCGATGGGGATGCCCTTCAAGTCATTAAGGCTGAAGCACATAAAAATAAAGCACCGTTATATCTTCTAAACAAGGACTTTACATATACACCTATACCTGAAACTGCTGATGAGCAAGTATTTGTGTGGAAATCAGAAGCTATCAGGGAGGTAAAAGTATCATTGAAAGTTGATGGGGAACACCAGGAGAGAAATGCTTCGCTTGCTGTAAAGGCATTGGAACTTCTTCAGTCAATGGGCTTTAATACAAAATGGGACATTAACCTGAAAGCGCTGAACAGGACGCAGATCCCGGGGAGGTTTGAAAAAATCCATAATAATCCTATTGTCATACTTGATGGGGCGCATAATCCTGCTGGGGTGACAGCCTTTGTTGACACGGTTACAAAGAACTTCCCTGATTACGAGAGACACCTGATTTTTGCAGCTTTTAAAGATAAGGATATCAGTAATATGCTGAAAATGCTGGTTCCTCACTTTACCACAGTGACCCTGACGACGTTCGACCATCCTAGGGCAGCAGACATAAAGCAACTGAGGAAATATATGGATTTAAATCATGTGAAAGTAGTTGGTGACTGGGAGGAAACTGTCAGTCAACTCGAAGATCAGCAGATCAATAGGTGCTATTTTTTTACCGGTTCTCTCTATTTTATCAAAAATGTCAGAAAATACTTTGAAAGGTTCTGAAAAGTATAGTAATATATAATTATCCGAAAGTTGCTGAACTATGAAATCAGTCGGTGTTGAAAATGCTGAAATGAGTCCATTTTCCCTTGATAGGAGTTGCGGTTAATATATGGTAACCAGAAACAGAAAAATTATGGTATGGGTATTATGGGCTGCTCTATGGCCCGCCATCTTATGGCTGGCTTATGAATTTTATTATATTAATATTGATGGTCACTTGGTGGATATCTTTTTGTTCGCGCTGTTTATGGGCCTTGTTGCCTGGTTTCCGCTAATTATTAATAATAATCCTATATTCCTAGTTAACGGAATTAGCATTGCAGTGTTTTTGACATTTGGACTGTTTGCAGAAATTTTGCTGACCCAAATTGCCATTATAGTCGTCTTGCTTAAAGTGGGGATTAGAAAAAAAGACAGTTTTCGCTATCCGCTCAATATGCTTCTATTCTCACTTGTATCTATTTTAGCTGCCGAATTATTCATACTGCTTGGCGGCACACATGATATGGGCCGAATAGAGAGCGGTGTTCAGTTTCTGGCTATTGCCGGCTATGCAGTCACTATCTTTATTCTTAATCATATTCTTACCAAGTTGACCGATAAAATAGTCTATCAGCGGAAAGTGAAGTTTTTTGATGAGGGGCTGAGATGGGAACTCACTTCTTCTCTCCTGATTATTCCAGTAGGTTTTGTACTTTACGTGCTTTATATGGAAATCGGCCGGGCGGGAATATTCTATCTTGGGATTCCATTTGTGTTTATTTCTGTTATTTTCATGTTGCTATATTCCTCGAAGGAAATTAACAGGTATCTTGAAAAAACAGGTATAATCGGTCATCAGCTTACAAAACGGATGGTGCTTGACGATGTCTATGACATTTTTATTGATGAATTAAGTGACCTTATGCCAATTAATTATGCTTATATCTATATGGTTAACGGGAACAAACTTCAACTTGAAAAGTTTCGTGATATTCATAAGAGCACGGAGGCGGAGTTTGAGTCATTGGAACGCAATGAAGCTTTTAGTGGCAAAGTATGGGCAAGTGGTAAACCAATTATGTACAACCAAGCCGATGAGTGGCAGGATGTTAAAAGTGGAAAAATACCAAATAGTACGGAAAGCGTGTTGTCGATTCCAGTAGAGTATGGAGAAAATATAATCGGGGTTGTGACCGTTGAATCCAGAAAGAAAAAGGCTTTTGAAAAACTGCATTTTCAGATACTGGATATTCTGACAAACTATTTGGGTGTTGCTTCTGAAAATGCCAGAAACTATGAGCGGACCAAGGCGGAAAGCGAAAAAGACCAGCTAACACAATTATATAACTTCAGATATCTGGAGAATCAGATTGATACGTATTATAATTCGCTGAGGCTTACTGGCAGTCAGATGGAATTCTCCCTCTTGCTGCTGGACCTAGACCATTTCAAAAAAGTAAATGATACATATGGACATGAAGCCGGAAACGAGATTCTTTGCCAGGTTGCTGAGCGACTTACTGTACTGGTAGGTGATAAAGGAATCCCTGCTAGATATGGGGGGGAAGAATTTGTGATATTTCTGCCAGAGTCCGGGCTAAATGAGGCAACAATAATCGCTGAAAAAATACGTTCCGGTATTGCGAATAAACCTTTTACTGTTCGAAAACATATTTTTGATATAGATGAGCCTCTTGATGTATTGGTAACACTGAGCTTAGGGCTAGCAGTTTATCCGCTACACTGTGAAACCCCTGAGGAGCTTGTCAGGCATGCAGACAGGGCCATGTATATAGGAGCGAAAAGGATGGGAAGGAATAGAGTTGCTGTATACGAAGATCTGAAAACTTCCTAACTCTTAAAGGAGGTTGGTTCAAAACTAACACTTTGCTTTCCAGATACTAACGAATTAGGATGGGAAGCTTTTAATGTTACCCTCTTATAGTTGGGCTTTATTTCAAAGTTGATATAAAATGCGAAGAAGTGAAAAATCAATGCTTAACTCGAACTCACGATTAATAAGTGCGTCTTCGTCGCTACGGAAGTACACTACGCTTTCCACGGGCGGCTGTTGAGCCTCCGTTGAGCTAACGCTCTCCGGGGTCTCATCGAGGCCTCTGCTCCCGTAGAAGTCTCCGTGTATTTCCTCCGCTGGAATAAGGCTGATTTGTACTGTATTTACATTGACCTCTTAATCTTTTCACATAGTGAACATATATTAGCGAAGTATTCTGCCGGAGCGAAGCTTCGCCGTTACTTCGCAGTTTATAGATTATACGAAGGCATTCTAACATAAGATTCGAACTATCTTACTGAAGATAGTTTGGATCTTATGTTACTTATACACATTTATCCTAGCCTCCTTTTAGTTGGCGGATAAGATCTTATTCGGAATTATATAAGTTTCGCTGCGAAATTTGCGATATTATGAAGGAATTTTTCCTGAAAGTGTGTCATGAATCGTCTTACTTTTTAGTAGTGATGTGGTAGAGTCGAATAAACTGACACATGGAGGGAACACGGATGGTAAAGAAAAGCAGCGTAACAGTATGGATTAACGGCAAAAAAGCAAAAAAAGATCAGACTGACCATCCAGACGAACCATACAACATCAGTGATTTTAAAAAAGAACATGCAGCGGCAATCGAGGAATCCGACAATGAAGTGCCGACGCATATCCGGAGGTATAGTGATCAGGAACCACAGTTTACCGGGAAGCTCGGTTTTCGGAAATTAAAGCCAATTATTATGGCAGCTCTTTCAGCAGCAGTAATCGGATCATTCCTGGGGTTTTTTATGCTTAATATGTTTGTTGATATAGATACTGGGATGAATGCGCAAGGGCCTTCTGTCCCAGCAGCTGCTGAAGATTCTTCCGATAAGAAGGATAACAACGGAAACTCCGCTGGACAGGAAGCTGGTTCGTCTTTCACGATTGAAGCAAAACAGGCATATGTACTCCAGGCAGGTAAGTTTGATAGTGGGGAAAATGCAGAAAAATTGGCTGCTGCCTTCAGGGATGAAGGATTCTCCCCAATGATTTGGGTAAAAGATGATTTTCATTATGTACTGGCGGGCCTTGGAAATTCTGAAGAACAGGCAAAACAGCTTGCTGCTTCATTTTCCAGTAAATTGCTGGAGGTGTATGTAAAGGAGTGGAATACGCCATCATTTGAGACCAAACTTTCAGCTGCAGAAAAAGAGTGGTTTCAGGCATTTGAAAAACAATGGAGTGATTCGCTGATCGGGTTAAGCAGGCAGGAGACAGTGACGAAAGATGACTGGAAGGATCTAATAGGCAATACACCGTCAGACACTAATCATGTAAATGCACTGACTGATACATTAACTAAAATTTTTGAGGATCTGAACACCCCCACTAAATGGGAGGGACAGCAAGTTCTATTGAACTTATGGTATCAGACCATGTCACTGAAATGAGTATACAACTATATGATGGGTTGAACAATCTATGAAAGTTTGATTTTACGTTAGCTCCTACTGAAGTAAATTGAAAATTCTTCAGTTGAAATCTTAATAACCAGTACTAAGAAAGCAATAGAAATGCTCTTTTGTTAAGTTGTTCATTTTTCTTTTTATAGCTACTATTAAAATAACTTAACAAAGGAGGAGCATGGATGACCTTATCAACCATAATGATTAAAGATGTTCCAAAGGAAGACAGACCCCGGGAACGTTTGCTCAAATTGGGGGCTGGTCACTTGTCCAACCAGGAGTTGCTTGCAATACTTCTTGGAAGCGGAACAAAAAAAGAATCAGTCATGACACTGGCTCATCGAGTACTTATGCATTTTGAAGGGTTAAATTTGCTTAAGGACGCAACAATTGAAGAACTGACTGCCATTAAAGGGATTGGCGAAGCTAAAGGGGTGCTATTGCTGTCTGCACTGGAACTTGGCAGGCGGATGAATCAGTATAAACCTGTTGACCGATATGTAATCCGCTCTCCCGAAGATGGGGCAGATTATGTAATGGAAGAAATGCGCAATCTAAACCAGGAGCACTTTGTTGTCCTATTCTTAAATACAAAAAATCAGATCATTCACCGACAAACAATTTTCATCGGCAGTCTGAATGCCTCCATCGTCCACCCCCGAGAAGTTTTCAGAGAGGCGGTAAAACGCTCTGCAGCTTCCATCATTTGCGCCCATAATCATCCCTCAGGAGATCCAAGCCCTTCCCAGGAGGATATACATGTCACACGGCGGCTTGTGGAATGCGGTAAAATGATCGGCATTGAACTTTTGGACCATTTAGTAATTGGTGACCGCAAATTTGTTTCCCTTAAAGAAAAAGGATACTTATAACACTATCTATTTTATTGTTTTTTTCGTATAATTGAATAGGAAGTCAACATCTCGCGCCAGTTTCCGACTACTAGAAGAAATTGGCGCTTATTATGATTATATTATACAGATTGGGAATTTTACTTTAGAATGGATAAATGTTAAAAATTTGCGCTGAAGGGTCTTTGCAGCACATAGAATATATAAAGACAGCTAAGCTGCATACTACTACTGATTTTGTTATTGGGAAAGGAAGATTTTTTTGGGAGGATTCAGTTTTTCACAGGACCTGGGAATAGATCTGGGAACCGCAAATACCCTTGTTTTTGTTAAAGGAAAAGGAATAGTTGTACGTGAACCAACTGTAGTTGCAAAAAACATCCAGAGTGGTGAAGTGGAAGCAGTTGGTAGTTCGGCACGCAACATGATTGGGAGAACACCGGGTAATATTTCGGTTGTCCGTCCGATGAAAGATGGTGTGATTGCTGATTATGATACGACGGCAGTTATGATGAAGTACTACATCAAAAAGGCAATGCGCAATCGTTCTATGTTTGCTAAAAAGCCTAATGTTATGATTTGTGTACCATCCGGAATTACCATGGTGGAAGAACGTGCTGTTATTGATGCTACGAAGCAGGCGGGAGCTAAGGATGCTTTCCCTATTGCTGAACCTTTTGCAGCAGCTATTGGGGCAGGTCTACCAGTATGGGATCCAACTGGAAGCATGATTGTTGACATAGGTGGCGGGACCACCGAGGTTGCGGTTATTTCACTTGGTGGTATTGTAACCAGCAGATCTATCAGAACTGCCGGCGATGATATGGACGAAGCAATTATTACTTATATCCGTAAACATTATAACCTCATGATTGGGGAAAGATCAGCCGAATCCATTAAGATGGATATAGGCAGTGCCGGAGAAGTTGCCGAGGATACCGAAATGGAAATCAGAGGACGTGACCTGCTGACAGGTCTTCCAAAAACCATAACTATAACAGCCAAGGAAATTGCTGTGTCATTAAATGATACAGTCGAGGCGATTATTGAGGCTGTTAAGGATACGCTTGAAAAAACACCTCCGGAACTCGCAGCAGATATTATGGACCGGGGAATTGTACTTTCAGGTGGCGGAGCATTGCTTCGAAACCTGGACAAAATGATTAGTGATGAGACGAAAATGCCTGTATTTGTAACTGAAGAGCCGCTTGACAGTGTGGCAATCGGTACAGGTAAATCTTTGGAATACATTCAACACTTCCGTTCCCATCCGAATGTATCATCTCGTCCTACAATCGAGTAGGCGGGTGTTTTTATGCCACAGTTTCGCAAAAAAAGATTATTTATCCTGTTAATCGGGATTATTGTTTTGGTTGCGTTGATTGGATTTTCACTGCGCGACAGGGAAAATCTCACTATGCCGGAACAATTTGTTAAAGATACAGTAGGATGGGCACAGAATTTAATACACACACCAGTTAATTATATGACAAATGTATTCACAAATATTGATGACATAATGGACACGTATAAGGAAAACAAACTATTAAGGGAAAAACTAGCACAGTATAAAAGTCTAGCCTATCAGGTGCAGGAACTGAAAGAGGAGAACTCCGAATTACGTAAGACCCTCGAGAAAACCGAATCCATCAGGGACTACAACCCGATACAGGCAAATGTTATGTCCCGTTCACCGGAACGATGGATTGAGCAGGTCACCATTAATAAAGGGCTGCAGGATGGTGTGAAAGAGGATATGGCTGTAATTACGGCAGAAGGCATGGTCGGGAAAATACAGACTGTATCTCAATTTACAGCAACTGTGCAACTGTTATCAGGCTTTGATCAGTTCAATCGAATATCCGCTTCCGTTTCAAGAGAAGAAGGAAATGACATTTTCGGCTTAATTCAGGAATATGACGAAGAGACCGGCCACTTATTATTCCGCATTATCGAAGAGTCTGAACAGGATCTTAAAAAAGGGGAACTGGTCTTTTCCTCTGGTATGGGAGGAGTCTATCCTCCGGGTCTGCTGATAGGTAAAGTGGAAGAAGTGAAACCTGACCAATATGGACTGACACGGACAGCGCTGGTAGAACCAGCTGCCGACTTATACGAAGTCAGTAATGTCATTGTTGTTGACCGTGCGATGACTGACCCCAATACCCAGAATGAAACAGGGGAGGAAGAAAAGCAATGAAGCGACTGATTATTCCCCTTATTCTTTTTTTGTTTCTGGTTCTGGAGGGTGTCGCACTGGAACTGCTGCCGGTCTCACTAGTAAAAGGTGAACTGGTTATCGTTCCTCATTGGGTACTGGGCATTCTCTTATTCCTTGCTATTTTTTATGACCGGGAGAACACTTATTACAGTATTCTTTATGGGCTGCTGTTTGGACTCCTGATCGATATTGTTTATACAGGAGTATTAGGAGTTTATATGTTCACCTATGGGTTGGTAACATACGGAACCCATGGGTTAACAAAAATGTTCCATGCTAATATTTTTACTGCATTATTGCTTGGCATGGCAGGACTGTTGTTGGCTGAATTGTCCATAAACACCATTTTCTCCGTAGTGGGGATCGCGGAAATGCCGTGGAGAGAATATCTGCTTTTCAGGATGGTTCCTACAGTGATAGCTAATTTATTATTTATGATTATTGTCTATCCATTTTTAGGAAAACGATTTGTCAATTGGGGAGAAGAGCATTTGGCAAGGGATACAGCATTTTAGATACGATGTTACGGAAAAAAGCTGGGGCATTCGCCACACATATTTGCGACTAGCCGGGCTTTTGCAATATCCTTACGTCGAAGCAAATATTGAGGTGAACGTAGCATGCTTGACAGAAAACAGATGATTACCATCAAAGGGACGAAAGACGGGCTGACATTATTTATTGACGACCGCTGCTCTTTCAAGGAGGCGATGGCTGAACTTGAAGAGAAACTGACGGAACTGAACCCCAGGCCTGACGAGCCGGTGGTATCTGTCATTGTAAAGTTAGGCAATAGATACATAGATGGTCAGCAAAAAGAAGAATTGAATAGATTGATAGGTGAGAAAAACCGGTTTTCCATTGTGGCCTTTGAATCTGATGTCGTCCGTCGAGAGGATGCATTGGGCTGGAAGGAAGACAGCGAAGTTAAAGCTGTTAACCGGATAGTAAGGTCTGGACAAGTTCTCGAAGTTACCGGAGATCTGCTGCTTATCGGGGATGTTAATCCTGGCGGCCGGGTTGTTTCTACCGGCAACATTTTTGTAATGGGAAGTCTGCGGGGGATTGCACATGCTGGATCAAAAGGTGACCGGAATGCTGTAATAGCTGCCGCATATATGAAACCGAGCCAACTAAGAATCGCCGATTACATTAGCCGGGCTCCCGATTATGAATCAGATGGTGTTTATATGGAATGTGGTCTAATTGATGAAGCACAGGACAAAATTGTTATTGACCGACTTCAGGTTCTTTCACATAAACGTAAAGATATAAGCGGGTTTGAAAGGAGAATGTACAATGGGTGAAGCAATCGTGATAACCTCTGGAAAAGGAGGGGTTGGTAAAACTACTACTACTGCAAATCTTGGAACAGCCCTTGCCCTCATGGAAAAGAAGGTCTGCCTGATTGATACGGATATTGGTTTGAGAAATCTTGATGTTGTAATGGGGCTGGAAAACCGGATTATTTATGACATAGTTGATGTTATCGAAGAACGCTGTAAACTGAAACAGGCACTGATTAAGGATAAGCGCTTTGAGTACCTGTCTCTTTTACCCGCAGCTCAAACAAGTGACAAAACAGCCGTTAGTACAGAGGGTATGAAAAAGATCATTGCTGAACTTAAGCAGGAGTACGACTATATCATAATTGACTGTCCAGCTGGAATTGAACAGGGGTTTCAGAATGCGATTGCCGGCGCTGACCGTGCCATCGTGGTGACCACGCCTGAAAAATCCAGTGTGAGGGATGCAGATAGAATTGTTGGATTACTGGAAAAAGAAGAAATTGAATCCCCCAAACTTGTAATCAACCGAATTCGCAATCACATGATGAAAAGTGGAGACATGCTCGATATTGATGATATTGTTCAGATACTTTCCATTGATTTGATTGGGATTGTAATAGATGATGAAGAAGTCATTAAAGCTTCCAATCATGGAGAACCAGTAGCATTTCAGCCCAATTCCAAAGCCTCGATTGCGTACCGCAATATTGCCAGAAGGATTTTGGGTGAAACTGTCCCGTTGCAATCGCTCGAAGATGAAAAAGGAATGCTAAAAAAAGTTAAGAAATTTTTTGGCATGCGTGCCTGAGTCTATAATATATTTAAAGTTGAAGCATACATTGCACCCAAAATGGTCAATGTATGCTTTTTACTTAGTCCATTAATCATAACTTCTCCAACTCACACATAAACTTGTACAAATTATGGTGAGGGTTGTGAGAAGAATATGAGCAACGGAATCAACCGAGTTAGAAAGTCGATTAACCAGCGAAAAAAGTTGCGTGGCCTGCATTCGAAAGACACAAAGGCTAAACAGCTTATCCCACGGTTTCCACAGGAGGAAGAAAAACATGGGTATTATCCCATGTTCTCTGAATCTGATTTTTCCTCAGAAAGAATGAATTCACGGATTTCCGGGTTTATTCTGAAGGGCATGTTATCAGTGATGCTTTTCTTTGGAGTAGCTTTGCTATTTCAAGTGGATTCGGAATTGCTTACCGAGCCAAAAAATTGGACGAGTAATGCACTAACGGAGGAATTCCCGTTTGCAAGTGTCAATCAGTGGTATCAGGATACTTTTGGTGCGCCTCTTGCTCTAACGCCAGGCGATAAGGACACAAAAGGGGATTCACAACCGCTCGTGCTTCCAGTATCTGGAAGTGTATCGCAATCCTTTCAGGCTAACGGAACAGGCATTATGATTGCACCTGATGAGGCTTCCGAGGTTTCCGCATTACGGGAAGGAGCGGTTATATTCGCAGGTAATGATCCAGAGACAGGTAAAACCGTCATTGTTCAGCACACTGATGACAGTAAAACGATTTATGGAAATCTAAGCAGTATCGATGTCCATCTCTATCAGTTTGTGGACAGGAATCAGAAGCTGGGCGGTTTTGTGCCTGCAGCTGAAAACGAAACGGTTTATTTTGCCATCGAGAAGGATGATACGTATATTGATCCTGTTCAGGTGATTAAAGTCGATGAGACTCCTTAAGAAGTTACCTGCAATCCGTATTCATCCGATACTCCTGATTTTCATCATCGTTTCATTTCTGACTGGTACATTTGTGGAACTGATGATTATCCTGGGGATTGTATTTTTTCATGAATTAGGTCATTACATGATGGCAGCAGCATTTCAATGGCGAATCCGTGGAATTATGCTATGGGTGTTTGGCGGGGTGATGGATACGGATGAGTACGGGACAAGCCCTTTGCACGAGGAGCTGCTTGTCACCATTGCTGGTCCGTTTCAGCATTTATTCGTTTATATGGGGCTTTGGCTGCTTCCTGTTGAACAGATGCTGCCATCTTCCATTATCGAACTTATATTTTTTTATAATACCGTAATTCTACTTTTTAATTTGCTGCCGGTCTGGCCACTCGATGGTGGAAAAATTGTTTTCCTTATTTTATCTGCCATTCTCCCATATCGTAAGGCGTATAATTATGTTATACTATTCTCACTCTGTACATGTTTTATTGTTTTGGTTGTACAGTTTTTTGTTATCCAGTTTACAATGAGTTCGTTTATGCTGTTTTTATTTTTGCTGATTGAGAACAGGACGGACTGGAAGCAGCGGTACTATGTTTTTCTTCGTTTTCTGCTGCAGCGGTATTACGGAAATACCGACCTGAAGGGAATCCGGTCGATTGAAGTTTCATATGACAATAAACTGATTGAAGTCTTCACCCGGTTCTATCGTACAAAAAAACATTCCATTTTTGTAACGTACCCTGACAGGACAAGGCTTCCTATTGATGAGATGGATTGTCTCCATAGCTATTTCCATAAACGACAACACCAGCAGTCAATTGGTGAAATCGCCGAATCCGTGTCCTAGAAATAATCAGGAATTTTTACCGCAGCTTGACAAACGTTCCTGTGACATGATAGCATTAATACGTTATTCATCGTAGCACCAGTGCTACAACCGCACAGAACAGGTTATTAAACTCCTTTAGAGGATACCTGTATGGCGAGTCTGAGTTAATTAGGGAGGTGCAGAGTATGTACGCAATTATCGAAACAGGCGGTAAGCAGGTAAAAGTAGAAGAAGGTCAAGAAATCTACGTTGAAAAAGTTGCAGCAGATGCAAATGAATCTGTTACTTTTGAAAAAGTACTTTTCGTAGGTGGAGATGACGTGAAAGTTGGCGCACCATATGTTGATGGTGCAACAGTAACGGCTAAAGTTGAGAAGAACGGTCGCCAGAAAAAGGTAACTGTTTTCAAATACAAGCCAAAGAAAAACTACCATCGCAAACAGGGTCATCGTCAGCCTTATACTAAACTTGTCATTGAAAAAATCAATGCATAATAAAGGATACGGCATATGATTAAGGTAACTGTGTATCGGAAGGGAAACCTGATAAGCAATTTTGAACTGTCCGGGCATGCAGAGAGTGGACCTTATGGTTACGATCTGGTGTGTGCGGGAGTATCAGCGGTTTCATTCGGTGCAGTAAATGCAGTTATGGAGTTATGCGAATCCGAACTGGAAGTTGAACAGGGGAGTCAGGGTGGATATCTTCGGGTATTCATACCGGATGACATAGATCAGATTACTATGGACAAGATTCAACTTCTGTTTGAAGGTATGTTGGTTTCATTGAAAACTATTGAACAGGAATATAGTGAATTTATTTCTATACAGACTAATTAAGGAGGTGCAGGTAAATGCTACGTCTTGATTTGCAGTTTTTCTCACAGAAAAAAGGTGCTGGTAGTACTAAAAACGGTCGTGATTCTGAATCCAAACGTCTAGGTGCTAAGCGTGCAGATGGTCAGTTCGTAACAGGTGGCTCCATTCTGTTCCGTCAGCGTGGAACAAAAATCTACCCTGGTGAAAATGTTGGCCGCGGTGGTGACGACACACTATTCGCTAAAGTTGATGGTGTTGTTAAGTTCGAACGCTATGGTCGTGACCGTAAAAAAGTAAGTGTCTATGAGGTTGCTCAAGAGGCATAAATTACTGTGAAAAAGCTTCAGTCGAATTTTTCGACTGAAGCTTTTTTTAGTGCTGATAAGTTTGGCTATAGCACCACTTAGGAATCACGGTCGGGCATAGATCTGTAATTTCGATAAACACTTTCCGAAAACATTGCTGATTTCAACCTCCCAGTTATCATAAATTGCCGTATAGCGAGGTATCCAGGGAGATATCTTTTTTATCAACATGGATGCTTTTACTTTGTGGATGTAATATTACTCTATTTCTGCTATACTTTTTGGTATTATTGGGGAGGGATAATGTGGATGAGAATGAGATTATCAGTATACTTAGGCATTACCGGCATGATTTGCTGAATCAGTTGCAGATTATTCAGGGCTATGTGAGTATGGGTAAAACTGATAAAGCAAACATGAAAATCCGGGAATATGTACAGGATTTGCATGAGGAACGTAAACTAGCAAATTTGGACATTCCGAAATTCGCCCTGTATTTGATTCGGTTTAATTCCCTACATACGAATTTTCGGATGACGTACCATATATACACAGAAAACAGTGAGCTGTCCAGGGTTGAGGAGCGTATGCTGGAGCAATGCCGGCAGTTTATAGGAGAGATTGAGAACGCAGCGGATGAAGCCGTGCTGTATGATATTACTCTTGAAATGAATGATACGGATTCCTCGTCTGTGGTAGATTTGAATTTTAACATAACTGGTAATTTTCCGAGTGAAACGAGACTTATTAGTAATATAGAAAATATGGGACTGGACATTATTGCTTCATGGAATGAGGAAGCACTAGTTTGTTCATTAAAGGTTCCAAATCAATGAGGTGACAACTATGTTTGTGGATCAGGTTAATGTATATGTAAAAGCTGGCGATGGTGGCAATGGACTTGTTGCATACCGCCGGGAAAAATATGTTCCAAAAGGTGGTCCGGCCGGTGGCGATGGCGGTAACGGCGGGGATGTGGTATTTAAAGTAGATGAAGGTCTTAATACATTGATGGATTTCCGCTATAACCGTCATTTTAAAGCTAAACGCGGTGAAAATGGGATGAGTAAGAATCAGCATGGAAAAAATGCGGATCCGCTGGTGGTTGCTGTGCCTCCTGGAACCACGGTATACGATGAAGAGACCGGAGAAACGATTGCGGACTTAACTACGCATGAGCAGGAAGCAGTTATCGCTCAAGGTGGCCGAGGTGGCCGAGGAAATTCCCGGTTTGCCACACCAAGAAATCCGGCACCGGAGTTTGCAGAAAACGGGGAACCAGGCCAGGAACGCAATATCAAGGTAGAACTGAAATTGCTGGCAGATGTCGGCCTTGTAGGTTTCCCGAGTGTCGGGAAGTCAACCCTACTGTCTGTTGTTAGTGCAGCCAAACCTAAGATTGCGGATTATCATTTTACAACGCTTGCTCCGAATCTGGGTGTAGTGGATACAGGGGACCAGCGGAGTTTTGTAATGGCGGATCTCCCTGGTTTAATTGAAGGAGCACATGAAGGGGTTGGGCTGGGACACCAATTCCTGCGTCATGTTGAGAGAACCCGGGTAATCCTGCATGTAATAGATATAGCTAGCACTGAAGGAAGAGATCCATACGACGATTTTATTAAAATAAATGAAGAACTAAAGGCGTATGATGAAACACTGATGAATCGGCCACAGATAATCGCAGCCAATAAAATGGACATGCCGGGTGCTGAAGAAAATCTTCAAGAATTTAAACAGAAGCTCAACAAAGACTATCCTATCCACGCTATTTCTGCCTTAACAAAGGAAGGGTTGCGGGATATTTTATATGAAATTGCTGATAGCTTGGAAAAAATCCCTAAACATTCCACAGAAGTTGTTGAGACAGAGGAACAGGTTGTATACCGGTATAAAAAAGAGGAGATACCATTCGCCATCACACGTGATCCGGACGGTGCCTTTGTGCTCTCAGGTGTGAAAATCGAAAAATTATTCAAAATGACTGATTTTAACAGAGATGAAGCAGTACAACGCTTTGCCCGTCAGATAAGAGGTATGGGAGTGGACGAGGAATTGCGAAAACGTGGTGCCAAAGATGGAGATACCATTCGCATCATGGATTTTGAATTTGAATTTATCGAATAACTGCCAGCAGGGGAGGAGAAAGAAAAAATGGTAAAGATAGGATATTTGGGGCCACGAGGAACTTTTACAAAATTAGCGGTTGATACCGCTTTTAACGGTGAAGATAAACTAGCGTTTAATACAATTCCTGAATGTATCGATGCAGTAAACAATGAAGAAATTGAAATAGGTGTTGTTCCACTTGAAAATGCAATCGAAGGAACGGTTCAGTTAACAGTTGATTATCTAGTTCATCAGGTAAGGTTGCCAATTATAGCAGAAATTGTGGTGCCAATCGAACAGCATTTGCTTGTTTCGCCTGATTTTAATGGATCTCTGTCAGAGCTTGCCGAAGTTCACTCACACAGCCATGCAATTGCACAATGTCATCAGTACCTTCATAAACATTTGCCTGAAGCTGCAATCAACTTTACGTCTTCCACTGGGAAAGCGGCGGAAGTTGTTAGCAAAACTGGCAAGAAAATCGCAGCAATCGGCAATAAGCTGGCCGCAGCTGAATATGGGTTGAAGATTTATCAGGAAAATATTCATGATTACCCGAATAATCACACCAGGTTTGCCGTCTTGGCAAAACAGAGGGAAGATGTACGGATTAAGCATGAGCAAGACGGAGAAAAGACAACCCTGCTGATTACATTGCCAAGTGATTATGCTGGCGCGTTACATCAGGTTTTATCTGCATTTTCATGGCGTAAAATGAACCTCTCTAAAATCGAATCCAGGCCGATGAAAACGGGGCTTGGAAATTACTTTTTTATTGTGGACGTGAACCAGCCGTATGATGCCGTTTTATTCCCAGGTGTGAAGGCAGAGCTGGAAGCACTTGGCTGTAATGTTACGGTACTGGGTACATATCCCGTCTATCAAATGAAACTTTGAGATCAGAGGCTGTCGCACATGCGGCAGTCTTTTTAGTTTGAAATTTTATTGTTTCCTAATCCTTGTAATTTTGTAAAATTGAGTAATGAAATGGAACAAGCTTTCTAGCATTTGCCTTTAGGAAAATTCCAACGCCGAAGCTCCCTGAAATACTGTCCGATTAACTGTCAGCTGAAATTGAGTTAACCGCTTTTGGCGGAACCTCATTCCGCTATTCAAGTGTTTCCCAGTCAAAGTCGATTGAAATTGTACATATAGTGGAATCAGGTTCCGCATATCCTCGTTCCGTATCACTTCACAGCCTATTAACGGAATGAGGTTCCAATTCGCTTTACTGCCGGAACTTCATTACGATATATTCTAAAATCCCAAGCGTTATATTTAGGCTCTTCCCACTAGTTGTAAAAACATCTCCTAATTACAAACCAAACTGCAATGTAAGATTGTTGGATTGTCCACATAAATTTTATTTCAACATTTCCCATCTGCTGCATATGTTGATAGTGAGTGTTTTGCCCAGTATTGAATCGAAAAGAAAGGAGAATGGTCTGATTTGAGAATACACATTGTCCAAAAAGGTGACACCTTATGGGAAATCGCAAAGCAATATAATGTAGATTTTGACCAGCTAAAAGAGGCAAATCCACAATTATCAAGCCCAGATATGATCATGCCTGGAATGAAAATCAAAATTCCAAGTACATCGAAACCGGTCAAAAAAGAGAGTGTTAAACCAAAGGAAACTCAAAAACCAGTCCAACAACCAATCCAACAACCAGCTCAAAAGCCAACACAGAAGCCGACACAGCATCCTTACAAGGATACCTCGCCAAAGCCACAGCCGGTCATGAAAGAAGATGATACCGTCAAACCAAAACAGATCCAGCCGAAGATGCCGATGCCGCAGTTCTCAAAGCAAGCACTTTTTGAACAGGAGATGAACCAATATACAACGATAAATCTTCCGCCAGCACCTAAGCATGAAGCAAAGCCAATGCATCACATGCACAAGCCAATGGTTCCTATGTGTCCGCACTGCCATAAACCATGTTGTCCACCGCCTATGCATCATGGCTATCAACATCAAGGTTATCAGCATCATGGCATGCACCCCGGTTACCAGCAAGGCATGCATCACGGACACCCAATGGGTCCTGCTAAGAAGGATTGCGGATGTGGTGGTCCTAAACCAATGATGTATCAGCCACAGCAGTATGCGGGTGCAGGGTACATGGAATCAAGTGAGTCGTCCTCAAGTATGGAAATGCCGAAGAAACCAATGTATTCCCCGCAGATGGGTGGCTATGGACCGCAAAACCAGCCATTTACCGGATATAATCCGAATATGCCGCCGCACTTCCATCCGAATTTCCGCTATCCTTCTGGCCAGGATGTACCATATCCTGCACCACCTGGATATCCTGGATATAGTGGAGATGATTTTAATACAGAAGAGGATGAATCGAGTGGTGATTAATCCCAAGCAAGGAGACGAGATGAACTATCATCGTCTCTCTTCTTTTTTGTCCAGCGAAGGGAAGCTGGGACTTCAACAGCTATCTCCTATAAATCGGAATGTTTATTACCTGGAAACCGAATCTGGTGAGTCACTGATCCTGAAAAAACACCGAAACAAATCACGAATGCTGCAGCAATGGGATTTTTTTGAACAGTTTAATAGCTCAATGGCAGTGCCGTTTTGCCGCTTTCCAAACGGACAGAAATATTTATTAACTGAAGGTAGGTACTGGACGGTTTCCCGCTATCAGTCCGGTAATAAACTGAATTACAACGATGAGCGGGATCGAGTGTCAGCAGTTGACACCCTAAGAATGTTCCATAATGAGGCCCTGGGGATTAAAATTCCTACCCCAGGAAGGAAAGAGAAATTTTACTTACGCTGGTATGACCGGCTGGAATCCTTTAAAAAAACAGATGTGGTGTTTGTGAAACATGGTTTCGAAACCTTGTTTAAGGATATAGTACAAACATCGGAGAGTACGCTTAGGTTTATTTCCCGGTTTCCCTGGGTACGAGTAGAAGAGGAAGCGAAACATATTGGCAGATGGATACATGGGGATGTAGCCTCCCATAATTTTATCCGGGGTGAGAAAAAGGTTTATCTAATCGATTTTGATCTGTTGAATAACGCCCCGCCGCTATATGATTATATGCAGCTTGGTCAGAGATTTTTACCGTATATAGACTGGGATCTTGAACGGTTGCTGGCGTACCATATGGTTCATAGGAAGTATCTTAAGGCCTGGCTGGCTGTCATTCTGGTACCGAGTGATATTATGCGCGAATGGTTGCACTTTCTGTATGGAGAGGCGAATAAGACACCCGAAGAATATCTTTACAAAATGGAGCGGAACTGGGAACGGCGTAAAACATTTTCAAAGTCTGCCAAGAAAGTGCTAAAATCATAATAGGGATTTTTTCAGGAAAAGGAGCGGGAGAACATGGAAAAACATGTAGATGAAATTGTGCAATGGTTGAGACAGCAAGTAAACGACGCCGGTGTAAATGGCTTGATGGTAGGAGTGAGTGGAGGACTCGATTCCTCCGTTGTCGCCCATCTGATTAAACGGGCATTTCCTGAAAACTCTCTGGGTGTTATGATGCCGCTGAATAGTAACCCAGAGGATATGGAACATGGTCAAAAGGCAATAGACAGTTGTGGAATTAACTCGCTAACGATTGATTTGTCAGAGACACATAATGTTATGTACAGCGAGATAAAGGAACAGCTTAAGGGAAAAGGCGATTTCGAAGAAGAGAATGATCAATTGGCAGGAGCTAATTTGCGGGCTCGCCTTCGTATGAGCACCTTGTATGCTATAGCTGCCAATTATAATTATCTTGTGGTAGGGACCGATAATTCAGCCGAATGGTACACGGGTTATTTCACAAAGTATGGTGATGGCGGAGTGGATATCCTGCCAATTGTCGAGTTCACAAAAGGAGAAGTTCGTGAAATGGCAAGTTACCTTGGTGTTCCAGATGAGATTGTCAACAAAAAACCAAGCGCAGGTTTATGGGAAGGCCAGACAGATGAGAAAGAGATGGGCACCACTTACGATACAATCGATGCTTATCTGAAAGGTGAAGAAGTACCTGAAAAAGATAAGGAGATTATCGAAAAAATGCACAAACGTACCGAGCATAAACGGCAACCGGTTAATCAGTTTCACCGGTCCTCGTATTAACAAGTGCGAACTTTCCCTATACTTTTTTCCATAGTAACGAATAAATACTGATAGTATAAAATAGCCTCCCCTAACCAATCTAAGGATAAGGGAGGTTTTTCATATGATAAAAAAAGCAGGTTTGCTTCTAGTGCTTGGAATGATTCTTGCAGGTTGCGGAGGTGGCAATCCAGAAGCAGGCCAAGATAATACAGGTGATAATATTCAACCAATTAATTACGAGGATAACCAAGAAGAGCAGGAAAGGCTTGGAATTAAAGAGGAGAGTCTTGGTGAACGGGGTGGATACCCACAGACCAATATGAATGAAATGAACACCGGGGATGAGGATGCACAATCGGATATATATACCAATGAAGTTTCCGTGTCGATTGCCAACCATTTGAAACAGCGCAGGGAAATAGTCCAGGCGCAAGTGGGCATTCTTGATGACCGGATTGTTGTCGGAGTTATGCTTGACGAGAATGTAGCGGCCAACATGAAAGATATTGTTAAACGCGAGGTGGAAAGCATGATGCCGAATAAAGAAGTTGTGGTATTTACTGAAGATATATACTGGGATCATATGAGTAACCATGATGCATCTCCGGATGAACACAGTGAGATGCATGAATTTCTCAGAGAGTTCTTCGGGAGAGAGTAATTAAGAGTCTTTGTGAATTCAAGGGCTCTTTCTTTTTACCTATCGTGGTCTGGCGAACTTTCCCTTTATAGATAACAGTTTTTTTGATATAGTAAAAAAGGAAATTCCCAGAGAGGAGAATGTCCTATGGCTGGCCATTCTAAATGGAAAAATATACAGAAAAGAAAAAATGCACAGGATGCCAAAAAGGGTAAAGTGTTCATGTACCACGCAAAAGAAGTTTACAATGCGGCTAAACAGGGTGGAGGAGACCCTGATACAAACGCATCCCTAAGGCTTGCGATTGATAAAGCGAAGGCAGACAACATGCCGAATGATAATATAGACCGTGCTATAAAAAAAGCTACGGGTACACTTGATGGAGCAAGCTTTGAAGAGATTACCTATGAAGGATATGGACCAGGTGGAGTGGCAGTTATCGTTAATATTCTTACGGATAACCGAAACAGAACCGCTGCAGAAATAAGGCATGCATTCAAGAAACATGGCGGAAATCTTGGGGAAAATGGCAGTGTATCCTTTATGTTTGACCGGAAAGGTTATATAGCCATCGCAAATGAAGACGGTAAAATCGACGAGGATGATATTACCCTAGAAGCAATCGAAGCAGGTGCTGATGATATCGTGACTGAAGATGATGGATATGAGATTTATACTGCACCGGAAAGCTTCAACGATGTACGTGACCATCTTCGTGTAAGTGGATATGATCTCGAACAGGCAGAAGTAACCATGATTCCGCAGACGTATAGTTCACCTTCAGAGGACGATATGGAGAAGATGATGAAACTTATTGATACCCTTGAAGATAACGAAGATGTTCAGGATATCCATCATAATCTTGAAGAAGCAGAGTAAACGGTTTGACAAAACTTCTATTCGCATGAATAGAAGTTTTCTTGCTTTCTTAAATGTATAGTTATGGTAAAATAAGTGAAGAAATGTGAAGGAGAAAACGATGATTTCATACATACGAGGAATTCTTTCAGCTATTCAGGATGACGCAATAGTTGTCGAGGCAAACGGGGTAGGTTATGAAGTTATTTGTCCAAACCCGTTTGTATTCCAAGCTGAACTTCATAACGAGATAAAAATCAGAACCTATCATTATGTCCGGGAAGACACCCAGGTGCTGTACGGATTTAAAAATGATGATGAAAAATTTTTGTTCACGAAACTTATTTCTGTTTCAGGTATTGGACCTAAAGGCGCATTAGCGGTACTAGGCACCGTTGATGTAGGGAGTTTTGTGGAAGCGGTTGAACGTGAAGATGATAAATTTTTGACAGGTTTTCCAGGCGTAGGAAAGAAAACAGCCCGTCAAATTATTCTTGACCTCAAAGGCAAACTTACTACAATGGTTTCTGTCAGTGAGGCAACACAGCTTGACGCAGAGCAAACTTCCCAAGTATCAAAAGGGCTGAAAGAGGCGCAGGAAGCATTGAAGTCACTGGGATATACCGACCGTGAAATAAAAACGGTTATTCCACAACTGCAGAATGAGGTCGGAAGTGATACGGATCAGATCATCCGTAAAGCGCTGGCATTACTTATGAAAAACTAATTAGGGGGGATAATGATGGAAGAGCGTATGGTTACAGGCGAACTGCAGCAAGAGGACTCTGCCGTCGAATTAAGTCTCCGTCCAACTAGTCTGAACCAGTATATCGGACAGCAGAAGGTGAAGGAGAATTTAAGCATCTTCATAAAGGCTGCCAGAATGCGAGAAGAACCGCTCGATCATGTGTTGTTATATGGTCCCCCCGGACTCGGTAAAACAACACTTGCTGCCATAATAGCAAACGAGATGGGTGTGCAGTTTAGATCAACATCAGGCCCTGCAATTGAACGAGCAGGGGATCTGGCGGCAATTCTTTCGTCGCTTGAACCTGGAGATGTGCTGTTTATTGATGAGGTGCACCGGCTGCCGCGGTCGGTTGAAGAAGTCTTATATCCGGCAATGGAAGACTTTTTCCTTGATATCGTGATTGGAACAGGTCCAAGTGCCCGGTCGGTCCGTATAGATTTACCGCCATTCACATTGGTGGGGGCCACAACCAGGGCTGGTTTACTTTCAGCTCCACTGAGGGACCGTTTTGGCGTACTCAGCAGACTGGAATATTACGAACCGAAAGACCTTTGTTCGATTGTGGAACGCACTGCCGAAATATTTGAAACATCGATATCCCCGGACGCAGCTGCCGAAGTCGCCCGCCGATCACGCGGTACACCCCGGATTGCCAACCGCCTGTTAAAGCGAATCAGGGATATTTCCCAGGTTAAAGGGGAAGAGGAAATTAGTCTTGGAACAACTGAACAGGCGCTAAAGATGCTTCAAGTGGATGATGTAGGGCTGGATCATGTGGATCATAAGCTGCTGAAAGGTATTATCGATGGATTTAAGGGTGGCCCTGTGGGTCTGGATACAATTGCAGCGACAATTGGTGAGGAATCTCAGACGATAGAGGATGTATACGAGCCATTTCTTTTGCAGATAGGCTTTATTCAGCGAACACCAAGGGGCCGGATTGTCACTCCAAAAGCATATCAGCATTTTGGGATTATAGGGAATGATGCATAATGAATGCAGGAAAATTATTTATCCTTTTGGGAATAGTGTTTCTAATTATAGGTGTAATCTGGACGTTTTTTGGACGACTTCCAGGTGATATCAGCTTCAAAAAGGGTAACTTTTCGTTTCATTTTCCAATAATGACCTCAATTGTGGTCAGTATTGTCCTAACGCTGATTTTCTTTATAATAGGAAAATTCAGGTAAAATAGTAAGGAGAGCACTATGAATATTGAAGACTTTGATTTTGATTTACCCGAAGAACTAATTGCCCAGACACCACTTAAGGACCGGACAGCTTCACGGTTGCTGGTGCTGGATAGGCAGAAAAACAAAATTGCACACCGTCATTTTGCGGATATAAAGGATTATCTGAGAGAGGGCGACTGCCTGGTGCTTAACGATACAAAAGTATTGCCGGCCAGGCTTTATGGTGTGAAAGAAGATACAGGGGCAAAAGTAGAAATTCTTTTGCTTCATCAGCAGGAGGAAGACACATGGGAAGTACTTGCCAAACCAGCTAAGAAAGTGAAGATTGGTACTACCATTGAATTTGGTGGTGGTAAGATTCGGGCTACATGTACCGATTTGAAGGACCACGGTGGAAGGATTATGAAACTATCTTATGAAGGAATTTTATATGAAATACTTGATGAGCTGGGTGAAATGCCGCTTCCTCCTTATATAAAAGAACAGCTGCCGGAAAAGGACAGGTATCAGACAGTATTTGCAAGAGAAGAAGGTTCAGCTGCCGCGCCGACAGCCGGGTTGCATTTTACTACTGAACTTCTTGATGAGCTGAAAGATATGGGTGTGACCATCGCGTTTATCACGCTTCATGTTGGGCTTGGAACATTTCGGCCTGTAAGCGCTGATAATATTGATGAGCATGAAATGCATGCTGAATTTTACCATATGACAAAGGAAACTGCCGAAACGCTTACTGAGGTCAGGGAAAGTGGCGGAAGGATTATTTCGGTCGGAACGACATCAACTCGCACGCTGGAAACTATTGCACGGGACCATGGTGGTAAATTTGTGGAATCGAGCGGCTGGACGGATATTTTCATTTATCCGCCATACGACTTCAAGGCAATCAACGGACTGATCACCAATTTTCATTTACCTAAATCAACCTTAATAATGCTGGTCAGTGCGCTTGCAGACCGGGAAAGCATCTTACACGCGTATCATGAGGCTGTAAAAGAACGATACCGATTCTTCAGCTTTGGCGATGCGATGTTAATTCTATAAAAAAAGGAACGAATACTATGACAGCAGTAACGTATGAACATTTTAAGACGTGCAGTCAGACTGGGGCTCGTCTCGGCCGAGTCCATACACCACATGGCTCATTTGACACTCCGACTTTTATGCCAGTGGGTACACTTGCTACCGTAAAGACGATGAGTCCGGAAGAATTAAAGCAGATGAATGCAAATATTATCCTTTCCAACACATACCACCTATGGTTGCGGCCGGGAGAGGATATAATCAAAGAAGCAGGCGGTCTGCATAAGTTCATGAACTGGGACGGTGCCATTCTGACTGATTCTGGTGGATTTCAGGTGTTCAGTTTAAGTGATATGCGTGATATAAAGGAAGAAGGGGTTCATTTCCGCAATCACATCAGTGGAGAAAAACTGTTTCTTTCACCAGAAAAAGCAATGGAAATACAGAATGCACTTGGGTCAGACATTATGATGGCATTTGATGAATGTCCGCCGTATCCAGCTTCTCACGAATATATGAAATCCTCCGTGGAACGCACTTCACGTTGGGCTGAACGCTGTATTGAGGCACACCAGCGACCTGAGGATCAAGGGCTTTTTGGAATTATTCAGGGCGGCGAGTATGAAGATCTTCGCAGACAAAGTGTCCAGGATCTTGTATCACTTGATTTCCCGGGATACGCAATTGGAGGACTTTCAGTTGGTGAACCCAAGGATGTGATGAATAATGTACTTGAATTCACCACTCCATTGTTGCCGGCGGATAAACCGCGCTACCTAATGGGAGTAGGATCCCCTGATTCACTGATAGACGGAGCTATCCGGGGAATTGATATGTTTGACTGTGTATTGCCTACACGTATTGCTCGTAATGGGACATGCATGACATCTAACGGAAGACTCGTTGTCCGAAATGCCAAGTATGCCCGTGATTTTAGTCCGATTGATGAGCACTGTGACTGTCACGTCTGCAGAAATTACTCCAGAGCATATATCCGGCATCTGATAAAGTGTAATGAAACATTCGGTTTCAGACTTACTACTTATCATAATTTATATTTTCTGTTAAAATTGATGGAGCAAGTACGAACAGCGATTAGCGAGGATCGACTTGGCGACTTTAAAGAGGAATTCTTTGAACAATACGGCTTTAACAGGCCGGATGCAAAGAACTTTTAAGAAAGGGGGTTATTATCAATGGATATGCTTGTATCTTTAGCACCTATTATTCTGATGTTTGTCATCTTCTATTTTCTGCTTATCCGTCCACAACAGAAGCGGCAGAAGCAGGTTAAACAGATGCAGTCTGATCTGAAAAAAGGGGATGCAGTGGTTACAATTGGTGGGTTCCATGGTGTGGTTCATGCACTGGACGAAGACACTGTAATCATTCAGTCTGGCGACGGTCAAAAACTAACATACGATCGCTCAGCAATCAGAGAAGTTAAAAGCCAGTAATAGTTTAACTGTATTTCGTATACAGCTGGAGTTTCGCCATACTTATGTGGTGTGACCAAGTATTCTATTACATAAATGCAAAGAAAGAAGCCAGTACAATTTGTTCAATCAAATGTACTGGCTTTTCTTTGTTTTCTTCTTAGTTGCCTAGCCGTAACTATGACATTAGCGAAATTCAATGTTACCACTATTTCTTTTCCTCGGATACGGACACATTCACCCCTATAACTCCACCAACGAGGGATGCCAGTACAAATCCTGCATGATGCAGAGACTGTTCTAGTGAAAACCCTTGCTGATAGCCAAGATACTGTACAAGGAACGTGAATAGGGTAAATCCGAGCCCCGTGACTGACCCAATAATCCATCCCTTTTGCTTTCCTTTCACTCCGGCAACAATTCCGCCAGTAAATAACGAGATAATACCTGCAGCCAGTGTTACCCACGAAAGCGTCGCTTCGTCCATACCTGTAAACCGGAGCAAGAATGCAAGAATTATACTTGTTAAAAGAATCAGTCCTAAAATTACAATCCAGCCATACATTAGTGCGATAAATTGTTGTCTGCGCATGAAACTGTTCCTCCTTTCGGTGATTGTCCATGTACTGACATTCTATTCATCGTAATTAAAAATAGACTGAAAATATTTTGCCTGTCCCGGCATATATTTGTATAAAGGGAATTTTTTTATTTTGGGATGGGGCAGTAAGAATAAGGAACACATTGTATATGCTTCCCCAGCGCCATAAACTAAAAATCTTAATTTCAGGCCAAGATTGTAAAGTTTCTATGAAGAGGATGCTGAAAATGGATGTAATTTTAGCAACGGTTATTTTTGTGATCAGTTACATATTTATTATGACGGAAAAAATCAACAGGGCAGTTATCGCGCTTTCTGGTGGCGTTTTGTTGCTACTGACGGGTATTTACAGTGCAAACGATATGTTCTTTCAATATATCGACTGGAATACGATTGCTCTTTTATTTTCCATGATGCTGCTTATTTCCATTACGGAGAAGACAGGATTGTTTACCTTTATCGCAATCCGGTTTGCACAGAAAGTCCGCGGTTCACCAATCCCCTTATTTATTGGAATAAGTATTCTTACAGCGATTGGGTCTGCTTTATTGGATAATGTGACAACAGTTCTAATCTTTGTACCAATAATCCTTAAAATAACCAGCCAGCTTAATTTGCCATCGTTTCCGTATCTACTGACAATTATTTTCAGTTCCAACATAGGGGGCACTGCAACACTGATTGGAGACCCACCAAACATTATGATTGGACAGGCTGTAGATCATTTGAATTTTTTATCTTTTCTTGTTCATCTTGCACCGCTAGCACTGCTTCTCTTTGTCATTATGCTTTTTGTGCTTGTTTTTCTTTTTCGTAACACCCTCACAGCGAGTCAGGGAAATGTAGAGGAACTGCTTGCAACCGACGCTTCGGCTTTTCTTGTGAAAACCCCGATGCTTTATCAGTCAATAGCTGTCCTTAGTCTGACGCTAACAGGGTTTTTGTTGCATTCATTCCTGCATATCGAGTTGACAGTCATCGCCTTGAGTGGCGCAATCCTTCTTTTGCTGCTGACTGAGAAAGAACTGGAGACAGAACAGGTCTTTGCAAAAGTAGAGTGGGTAACCTTGTTCTTCTTTATCGGTCTTTTTACGTTGGTGGGTGGTCTGGACGCGGTGGGCATAATCGATGAGTTGGCCCGGGCAATTGTCCTTTCAACCGAGGGAGACTTTTCTAAAACAGCGCTGTTAATATTATGGATATCAGGATTATTTTCAGGTATTGTGGATAATATACCGTTTGTTGCAGCTATGATACCGGTAATTCAGGAATTTAAAAGCTATGGAATGATATATTTGGATCCAATCTGGTGGTCATTGGCTCTAGGGGCTTGCCTCGGTGGGAATGCAACACTGGTCGGAGCATCAGCCAATGTGGTTGTTGCAGGGCTTGCAGAAGGGGCAAAACAGAAGCTTTCATTTATCCGATTTATGCTTTATGGTATACCTTTTGTCCTGTTCTCACTAGTTGTTTCAACCATTTACATCTATGTTAGATATTTGATTCCTTATATGTCCCAGGGGTTGTAAAAGAGGTTGAGACAAAAAGTTTATAGGTCACATAAAATACGAACTATTAAGCTAGTTCGTATTTTATATTAGCAAAACTTCGTATAATTTATAAAATGCGAAGTAACAGCCGTACCTACCGCTACGTCAGAATACTTCGCTTTCACCACTCCGGGTGCAAGGTCAACATCTGTTCAAGCTAAAGCTTTCACAGTGTTTCCTTTGCCGGGGGCACGGCTTCAGCCTCTTCGCGGAAACACCGCCGCTGCGGGGTCTTCGGGCTCGTGCTGTTCCCCCAGGAGTCTACGCATTCTGCCTGCGCTAATATGCGTTCACTATTTGATAAGATTAAGAGGTCAATGTAAATACAGTACGAATCAGCCTCAATCCAGCTGAGGAAATGTACGAAGACTCCTGCGGGAGGAAAGGCCTCGTTGAGACCCCGGAGTGCAAAGCACGAGGAGGCTCAACAGCCGCCCGGCGGCAAAGGAGACACTGCGAATTTATGAGCAGATGTCGCACTTGCACCCGGAGTGGTGAAAGCGGAATGTATTTCCGGAGCGAAGCTACGAGTTACTTCGCATTTTATATCAACTCCACAATAAGTCTACCTATAGAGGGGTAACATTCCAAGACTCTCAGGCTAATTCGTTCGTCTTTAGTAAGGCAAGTTTTAGTTATGTCCCAATCTCTTTTAATACTGCTATATATTATCTAAAAAAGTATTAAAAAAAACATCGACATCCGTTACGGCCAGACGAATGTCGATGTTTTCTAATGTATCCATTTTTGTAGGTAAGGAATTTGCCTGAGTTCCTCTTTGGTGATAAAACGCAGTACGAACAGCAATACAATATAGATACATGAAAGGAGCAGAAGAACCAGCATGAACAGAAACAGGTTCGATTCAAGACCATTGTAGAGGTTCTTAAGAAAAGTTCCCACAAACCAAGTCAGAAAGATTAATAGCGCCATTTTTGTGATATCCCTGAAAGGAATCGAAAAGCCGATTTCTTTTCGAAGGCTTTCCAGATGAAGGAAGGTTACAAGAACGACACCGACTGCCATTGCAATGGCTACCCCCATAATCCCAAAATCAGGGTTGGATGCTAGTAGAAATAGAACGGTGAATTTGACAGCGGCCCCGATAAGGCTGTTCCACATTGCTGGTCTTGCCAAGTCAAGCGCCTGGAGTGCTGCTTGTAATGGTGCCTGAATATAAAGTAAAATGAAAAAAGGTGCCATTAAAACCAAAAATTTACTTGCATTACCTGTTCCATACATATAGGTCAGGATTGGTACGGCAAACAGGGAAAGAACAATAGTTGCAATTGCCCCTGATGCGAACGAAATACGGATTGATTGATGGATTCTGTAGTGGATAAGCTGCCTATTTTTGTTGGCCTCCGCTTCCGAGACTGATGGCACCAGCGCGATGGACAGTGAATTTGTTATAAATGTCGGTAAGAATAGCAACGGCAGGACATATCCGGTTAGCTCTCCGTATTGCCTCGTGGCCATTGAACTCGATAAGCCCGCTATCAGTAGACTCTGTGCCACAATAATCGGTTCGAGAAAATAAGAAAATGAACCGATCAAACGGCTTCCAGTACTCGGGAGAGCAATAGAGAACAGTTCCCTTACTGTATCTCGGCTCGATTTTACATACGTGAAAAAACGATGGCGGATACTAACAATCTTACGGCGTCTGAACTGATAGATTAGAAATAGCAATGATGCAAATTCACCAAGGATTACACTGAACATTGCCCCTGCTGCTGCATATTCAATACCGAGCGGCAGCAGAAGTTTTACGAAGAATGCAACACAAGTAATACGTACAACCTGCTCAATTACGAGTGCATAACTTTGTGGCTTCATATTCTGCCGTCCCTGAAAATATCCTCTGAGCACAGAGGAAACAGCAATTATAGGGACAATCGGGCTAATTGCAATCAATGGGTACATTGTCCGTTCATCAGTAAGTAGAGTACTTGCAATAAAGGGAGCAGCTATAACCATACCTATTGTAAAAAAAATACTTAGTGTACAAGTGATAAGCAGGGATACAACCAGAATCCGTTTGATTTTCTGTTTATCGTTCCGGGCCTCAGCTTCGGATACCCGTTTAGATATTGCAACAGGCAAACCGAGCTGTGTAATGGTGATCACGAGAAACAGGGTTGGCAATGCCATCATATACAATCCGACGCCTTCTTCACCCATCAGCCTGGCAACAACAAGCCGATTGATGAATCCCAAAAGGCGAGTAGTCATACCAGCGAGAATCAGGATTAGCGTACCTTGCAAAAATGTTTGTTTGGTCAATATTGCCGACCTACCTTCTCAAAAAATAAGTTTTCATATACAATGATATATATGCAAAGAAGTGGGCCAAGCATGACAAGCATTATTATCCGGTCCAATATGGGATGGGAGGTAACATACTTGGAAGTAATCAAAACTGTTAATGAATGGAAACCAGTATTACGACATGCTCTTGAAAGTAAAGCAAGTGAGTTTCAACTGCTGGGGTATAACAAGGCCACGCCTGCTGACATCTGGAAGTGTCTGGAGCAAAAAGTATGGAAGGGCAATCCTCCCAAACGTTTATATGAAGTGGTTCAAGATATCTTTCACCTATCGTCAAGTCTATATATGAGCTACCTGACCGTAAATGCGTATCAGGACGATGATTTGATGGCTTCTATAGCTGCGTTGACCAGCGGAAGTCAGGAAGAAGCAGAATAATTATTACATAGTGTACATAAGAGGAGGCAACTGACAGATGAAAAACAGAGGCAGGATTATTGCCTTTTTTCTGATTGTTCTTGTGTTTGCTGGGACAATTGGGACAACCATAACAGGCATTACAAAAGATATTAATCTGGGTCTAGATCTTCAGGGAGGATTTGAAATTCTCTATAAAGTAGAGCCAATAGAAGATGAAGCCAAAGTGGACCAGGAAACCCTGGAATCCACAGTACGGATTCTTAATGAGCGGGTAAACCGCCTTGGTATCAGTGAAGCGAACATTGACATTGAAGGTGAAAACCGGATTCGTGTTCAACTTGCCGGTATTAAGGACCAGGAAGAAGCAAGAGAACTGTTGTCCACCTCAGCAAGACTTTCATTCCGTAACGTTCAAGACGAAGAACTGCTTAATGGAAATGATATCGTTAGGAATAGTGCCCAACAGGATTTTGATCCTAATACCAATCAGCCGATTGTTACTTTACAGCTGAAGAATGCCTCTGAGTTTGCTGATATTACCAGCAATCTGAAGGATAATTTCAATCCGGAAACACCTTATCCGGATAACCTGCTCGTTATTTGGATGGATTTTGAGAAAGGTGATTCTTTTGCCGCAGAATACGGTAAAAAGGACCCGAAATATATATCAGCACCTTCTGTCGATGAAACACTAAATACGACAAATGTCATGATCACAGGAGATTTCACTCCTGAATCGGCTCAGAGGCTTGCAGATATCATCAATGCTGGGTCATTACCGGTTAATATGACAGAGTTGTATTCCAATACAGTAGGTGCGCAGTTTGGTGAGCAGGCGCTGGATAAAACGGTGTTTGCAGGAATCATAGGTATAAGTATCATCTTTCTATTTATACTCGCATTTTATCGTTTTCCAGGTTTGATTGCAGTTATAAATCTGAGCATTTATATTTATTTGATCTTACTGGTATTTGAACTGATGAACGGCGTTCTCACTTTACCTGGTATTGCAGCTTTAATTCTTGGTGTAGGTATGGCTGTTGATGCCAATATTATTACATTTGAACGTATCAAAGAAGAAATACGGGAAGGTAAGTCGTTATTTGCGTCATTTAAAGCAGGGACAAGTAACTCACTGCGGGCGATAGTGGATGCGAACATTACCACTATACTTGCAGCTGCAGTATTGTTCATGTTCGGAACAAGCTCGATAAAAGGCTTCGCTACAATGCTGATTGTAAGTATTGTGGTCAGCTTTTTGACTGCCGTTTATGGTTCACGATTGCTGCTCAGCTTGTGGATACGTAGCAAGTTTCTTAAAAACCGTCCGGAATTATTCGGGGTTAAAAAGAAGGAAATTAAAGATATTAAGGATACAACCGAACGTGAGGCCACTATTTTCAACCGTGAAGTAAATGTGGTGCAGCATAGGAAGAAATATTTCCTTGCTTCAGCCATTATGGTTATCCTGGGAGCAATCTCGCTAGGTCTTTTCCAATTGAACCCGGGAATTGACTTTACAAGTGGTTCACGTATCCAGATTCAAGCTGAAGAAAGCCTTAATGCAGATGAAGTTCAAGATGGTCTGGCTGAACTTGGACTTGAGGCAACCCCAGTCATTTCAGGCGCCGAAAATAATGTGGCGGTTGTTCGTTATGAGCGTGTAATCAACGAAGATAAAATTGCCGAGGTGCAGAATTATTTCCAGGAAAACTTTGACGCGGCCACGAGTGTGAGTATTGTGTCGCCAATTGTTGGTGAGGAACTGGTTAAGAATGCCCTTTATGCACTTGCAATAGCATCTGTGGGTATGATTATTTATGTAACAATCCGGTTTGAATTGTTCTTTGGAATAACGGCAATTATTGCGCTGGTCCATGATGCTTTCTTCATTCTAGCTATTTTCAGTTTCACACGACTTGAGTTTGATGTAACAATTGTGGCAGCTGTTTTAACCATTATTGGTTACTCGATTAATGATACTATTGTCACGTTTGACCGGATCAGGGAGAATTTGCGTAAGAAAAAGCGGGTCAAGTCGTTCAAGGAACTTGCTGTAATCGTAAACAGGAGTCTTGTCCAGACACTCACCCGGAGTATCAACACCACTGTAACTACAATGATTGCAGTGCTCGCATTCCTGTTCCTTGGTGCTGAGTCAATCACAAGTTTCGCAATCGCACTGGCCGTCGGGTTGCTTGCTGGTACGTATTCATCACTATTCCTTGCCTCCCAGCTATGGCTGGTATGGCGCGGAAAAAATATTAAAGAAAAGCCTGTTGTTTTTGCCAAGAAAAAACGAACAGAGGGACCACAGGTTTAAGTACTTGATACAATCCCTTATCGCATAAAATTGCGATAGGGGATTCGTTTATCCTTTCTCATTTCGTAATCTGTTGATTATTAATGACGAAGTTGATGTAAACTGCGACATAACTCGTAGCTTCGCTCTGGAAATACATTCCGCTTTCACCGCTCCGGGTGCAAGTCCAACATCTGTTCAAGCTAAAGCTTTCACGGTGTTTCCTTTGCCGCCGGGCAACGCTTCAACTTCCTCGGAAGAAAACCACTTCCTGCGGGATTTTCAGCTGTTGCTTTTCCCGCAGGAGTCTCCATGTATTTCCCTCGCTGGATTAAGGCTGATTCGTACCGTATTTACATTGGCCTCTTAGTCTTAAACGCATATTAGGTAGAAACGGAGACTCCAGTGGGAACAGCACGAGACGAAGACCCCGCAAGAAGCGTTTTTTTGCTTCTGAGGAGGCTGAGGCCGTGCCCACGGAAAGCGAAGTATTCTACCGGAGCGAAGCTTCGCGGTTATGTCGCAGTTTATAGATATTGTGTCGAAAAACAAGAAAAACAACCTATTTAAAACTAGGAAACTAGTGTAATTGAGTGTATGTCAAGTTTTCTAATGGTTAAACTTACCTGCAACAGGGTATTTTAGCTAACAAGGCTAAATAGAAGGAGGAATTGTTTTGAAAGGTCAGTCCTATGTCATTCTTTCAATAATATTTATTATTGTGGTTGCGATTTTTGCAGTTATTAATGTCGAACCCGTTCAAGTTGACTACTTATTTGGAAGTGGTCAGGCACCACTAATACTTGTAATTCTTTTTTCGGTTTTAATGGGTGGTATTATCACTGCTGCTGCGGGGATCGTGAAAGTTATTAATTTGCAGCGTGAGAGAAAATCCCTGCGGTCAGAAAATAAGCACCTGAAAGAAAAACTGGAAAAAAATCAACCACTCAGTAAAGAGAGTCCAGTGAATCCAACGTCCCCAAAACAGACCAAAGAGGAAGGCGGAGGTTCAAAGGAATAACGAAAACCTGATTGCGACCCCTGGCTTAGTCTAGTATAATAGATTAGTCAGGGGTGAAATTATGCTGCAAAGCAAGACAAAATGGAATTTTTCTGAAGTGCAAACAGAAACACCAGGCTGGGACTTGAATAACGTTTCTCCGTTGATAAAGGAGTTGTTAATTCAGCGTGGAATTAATTCGAGTGAGGAAGCAAAGGCCTTTTTAAAGCCTGATTTATCAAATTTACATAACCCGGAAAATTTTTCGGATATAACAAAAGCAACCGAACGTGTACATAGAGCAATTGCTAATCAAGAAAAGATTCTTATATTTGGCGACTATGACGCGGATGGGGTCAGTTCCACAACGGTGATGCTGAAGGCGCTGAAGGAACTTGGTGCTGACTGTGAATTTTATATACCTAACCGCTTTACCGAAGGATACGGACCAAATGAGACGGCATTCAAAGAGGCCTACCAAAACGGATATTCTCTGATTATTACGGTGGATAACGGAATTTCCGCTGTTCATGAAGCAGCTGTCGCGAAACAACTGGGAATCGATCTGATTATTACAGATCACCATGAGCCGCAGGAAGAACTCCCGGCAGCGTTTGCCATTATCCATCCGAAGTGTTCACAGGACTATGGTTTCAGTGAACTGGCAGGTGTCGGAGTTGCATTTAAGTTTGCACAGCATCTACTTGGATATTTCCCTGAACAGCTATTGGATCTTGTGGCAATTGGTACGATAGCTGATTTGGTGCCCCTTAGAGATGAGAACCGTATACTGGCATATTTCGGACTAAAAGCGTTATCCTCCACAACGCGACCAGGGTTAATAGCTTTAAAAAAAGTTTGCAACCTGAATGAGGAAGTAAGTGAAGAGGATGTCGGTTTTCTGATCGGACCGAGGATTAATGCTGTGGGCAGGCTGCAGGACGCTGATTTGGCAGTTCAGCTTCTTCTCACTGAAGATCCTTTTGAAGCCGAACAAATTGCTGATACAGTGCAGTCGATTAATCAGGAGCGACAAAAGATTGTCAGCAATATTGTGAAAGAAGCCGATCAGATGGTTGCAGACAAAGATGCTCAGGGTGTTATTGTTGTTGCAAAGGAAGGATGGAATCAGGGTGTTCTGGGAATTGTTGCATCCAACCTTGTCCGTAAGTATGACCGGCCGGCTATCGTACTGACTGAATTGCCGGATACGGGAGAAGTAAAGGGATCTGCAAGAAGTATTCCTGCTTTTGATTTATTTACCAGTTGTATGAAAATAAGAGATGTTTTTACCCATTTTGGAGGACATGCACAGGCTGCGGGAATGACACTTCCGGTCGAAAATTTAACACGACTCCAAGATGAGCTTAACAGCATAATCCATGCGGAGTTATCGGAGGAAGATTTTTCACAGGAGACAGAGATCAGCCGGACAATTGCTATACCTGAAATAAATGAAGAGCTGGTAAATGAAGTTAAACAGCTGGCGCCGTTCGGCATGGCTAACCCTAAACCTGTATTTCATATCAACCATCTTCCTGCTGACATCAGACAGATTGGAACCCGGAAAAATCATTTAAAACTCCAGTTCAGGGATGCACAGAGAGCTCTTGAGGGGATTGGATTCGGTCTTGGTGATTTATATCATCATATATCACCGAAGACTAAGCTATCCGTTGTCGGAGAATTAGGCATCAATGAGTGGAACGGCATCAGAAAAGCCCAGATTATCATCCGGGATATGAGAATCGATGAGCGACAAGTCTTTGACCATCGGGGAAAGAAACGTTTCGATATAACACCATATGTTCATAATAAGAAGACACATCTCTCAGTATATGAGAACTTACCGATTGATAATAGTTTCTTACCTGAAAAGGTGGAAAGTATTACATATGATTCGGATTTATCCATGTTGCAAAAGGTGAATTCTATATATTTATACGAGCTGCCGACAGACCTCCAGACGCTTAAGGACATCTTGAGAAGAACGCAACCTATGAATGTTCACGCATGTTTTCAGCTTCGTGACAGCATTTATATGAAAGCTTTTCCATCACGTGAGGATTTTAAATGGCTATATGCATTTACAGCGAAAAGAAAGCAGATAGATCTTCAGCGGGAGCTTCCAATGATAATGGATGCAAAAGGATGGACCAAAGACCGGGTGCTGTTTATGTCAAACGTGTTTTCTGACTTGGAATTTGTTAAGATAAATAATGGTATTATGGAATTGAATTCGAAACCGGCTAAGAGGGATTTAGCTGAGTCGGAATTATATCAAAAGTACTTAAAGCATGCAGAAATAGAGAAGTTGCTTTATTACTCCACATATGATGAATTAAAGCAGTGGATAATGACCTGCATTACAGATGGGGTTAAACCCAGGGAGGAAGCTACTTATGGATTATAAAAAATATATTAAGATTGTTGATAATTGGCCAAAAGAAGGCATTCAGTTTAAGGACATTACTCCATTAATGGATAATGGAAAAGCTTTTAAAGCAGCGGTCGATGAAATAGTTGAATTTGCGCGCGAAAAAGATATCGATCTGGTTGTTGGCCCGGAAGCCCGCGGATTTATAATTGGATGTCCGGTTTCCTATGCGCTTGAAAGTGGCTTTGCACCTGTAAGAAAAGAAGGGAAGCTGCCAAGGGAAGTAATAAAAGTTGATTACGGTCTTGAATACGGTGAAAATGTACTTACCATTCATAAAGATGCCGTTAAGCCTGGTCAACGGGTACTTATTACGGATGATCTGCTTGCCACTGGTGGTACAATTGAAGCAACAATCAAATTGGTTGAAGAACTTGGCGGTGTTGTCGTAGGGTGCGCATTCCTTATCGAGCTTTCCTATTTGAACGGACTTGAAAAGCTCGATGGATATGATGTCCTTACCTTAATGAAGTATTAAATATATTAATCAGGTCTGACCGGTACGATGTCCGCGTCAGACCTCTTCTTATCACATATTTTACCAGTAACATATACTGTCTATTAACCGTACAGGGTAAAACTTATTATTCAGTTGCTTTCCCTTTACATTTATATTAAAATTTTCAATACTATTAGAAAGTATTCTCTACATTGAATTCAGGTGATTATATGGCAAAAGAAGAAATTCTGACAATAGAAGATGTTATTGAAAAAGCTCGCCGGTATCTAACAGAAGAAGACACGGGATTTCTTCGTCGTGCATACGACTTTGCTGAAAATGCACATAAAGATCAGTATCGGAAATCCGGCGAGTCTTATATTGTTCATCCCGTTCAGGTAGCCGGTATTCTGGTTGATCTTGAAATGGACCCTGAAACGATTGCTGGTGGTTTTTTACATGACGTAGTAGAGGATACGGATGTAACATTGGAACAGCTTGAAGAATACTTCAACCATGAGGTTGCGATGTTGGTAGATGGTGTTACTAAGCTGGGGAAAATCAAGTACAAATCCAAAGAGGCAATCCAAGCCGAAAATCACCGGAAAATGTTTGTTGCAATGGCCAAGGATATCAGAGTTATTCTGATTAAGCTTGCTGACCGTCTGCATAATATGCGGACACTAAAGCACCTTCCTCCTGAAAAGCAACGAAGAATTTCCAATGAGACGCTGGAAATTTTTGCCCCGCTAGCTCACAGACTTGGGATTTCCACCATAAAATGGGAGCTTGAGGATACTGCACTGCGGTATCTCAATCCACAGCAGTATTACCGGATTGTTCAGCTGATGAAACAAAAGCGTGAACAGCGCGAATCGTATATCGAAGAAGTAATGGGAGAAGTAAAAGACCAGTTATCCGATGTAAGCATTCAAGCAGACATTTCAGGGCGTCCAAAGCACTTATATAGTATATATCGCAAAATGGTTAAGCAAAACAAACAATTTAACGAAATTTATGACTTACTTGCAGTAAGAATCCTCGTTAATAGTATAAAAGATTGCTATGCTGTATTGGGTATCATTCATACATGTTGGAAACCGATGCCTGGAAGGTTCAAGGATTATATCGCAATGCCTAAACCCAACCTTTATCAGTCCCTTCACACCACGGTGATAGGGCCTAAAGGAGATCCTCTTGAGGTGCAAATCCGTACAAAAGAAATGCATGAGATAGCCGAATATGGTATCGCTGCACACTGGGCATATAAAGAAGGACGCCGGGTTAACCAAGATAAGAAATCATTCGAGGAAAAACTGACATGGTTCAGAGAAATTCTTGAATGGCAAAATGAAACCCATGATGCAGAGGAATTTATGGAATCACTGAAAGTAGACCTGTTCAGTGATATGGTGTATGTGTTTACTCCTAAAGGAGATGTAATCGAACTGCCATCAGGATCAGTACCACTTGATTTTGCATACCGAATTCATACGGAAGTCGGCAATCAGACAATTGGTGCAAAGGTTAACGGCAAAATGGAGCCGCTTGATTACGAACTTAAAAATGGTGACATTATTGAAGTAATGACATCCAAGCACTCGTATGGACCATCACAGGATTGGCTTAAAATCACTCAGACCTCACAGGCGAAAAGTAAAATTAAACAGTTCTTTAAAAAGCAGCGTAGAGAAGAAAATATCAGTAAGGGTAAAGAGGCGGTTGACCGTGAAATCCGTTCATTGGGTATTGAACCTAAAGAGGTATTAACACAGGATAACCTCAAACGTGTATACGAGCGGTTCAATTTTATGAATGAAGAGGATATGTATGCAGCTGTAGGGTATCAGGGAATAACTGCTGCACTCATAGCCACACGTCTTACTGATAAAATACGTGAAACCAGACAGAAAGAACAGAATTTGGAAGAAACGCTTGAGGAAGTTAAGAGTGAGACAGCAGATAAGAAAACACACAAGCGCGACTCCGGTGTTCAAGTGGAAGGTGTCGATAATCTGCTTGTGCGCCTGTCCAAATGTTGTAACCCAGTTCCTGGGGATAAGATTTTAGGTTATATTACGAAGGGAAGAGGTGTATCTGTTCATCGTGCAGACTGTCCAAATGTCCAAACAGAAGAGGCAAGGGAACGTCATTTGCATGTGGAATGGGAAAATGCTCAGACAGATAAAAAGCAATATCATGTCGACCTTGAGATTTCTGGATATGACCGCCGTGGATTATTAAATGAAGTACTCCAGGCAGTAAACGAAACGAAAACAAATATTACGCAGGTAAATGGGCGTTCCGATCGTAATAAGATGGCAGTTATTCATATTACAATCCTTATCCAGAACACCAGTCATCTTCGTAAAATTGTAGAACGGATTAAGCAAATTAGAGACGTATATACAGTAACACGAACGATTCAATAGTTAGGAGTATTCATAATGAAAGCAGTCATTCAGCGTGCCAAAGATGCAAAAGTAACAGTAAATGAAGAAGTAATCGGTAAAATTGATTATGGGTTTGTTGTGTTGCTGGGAGCTGCCCATGAGGATACTGAAGAAGATGCGGACTACTTGATCAATAAGCTTGTCCACCTTCGTATTTTTGAAGATGAGGCAGGTAAAATGAATCTTTCCTTAAAGGATGTAGAGGGAGAAATACTATCTATTTCCCAGTTCACCCTTTATGCAGACACACGAAAGGGTAGACGTCCCAATTTTGTGAAAGCCGCCAAGCCGGACAAGGCTGACAAATTGTACAACTATTTCAACAGGAAGATAGAAGAGCAGCATGGTATTCATGTGGAAACAGGCGAATTTGGCGCAATGATGGATGTGCAGCTTACTAACGAAGGGCCTGTCACCATTATAATAGACAGTAAAGATAGATAGAAAATGGAACAGCATAACAGCTGTTCCATTTTTTTGGCCAACAAACCTTATTAGGGGATTGCATGGGGCGTTAACATTCTATTGTTCGTAAAAATATTTATTGAGACCATTTACTATTCCTTTGACCAGCTGTTTCTGGTAGGCATTAGTCAAAAGTAGCTGTTCTTTCTCATAGTTCGATATGAATCCGAGTTCTAAAAGAATTGAATGTTTGAAGTTTTGCCTGATTACATGGAAATCACCGAATTTAATGCCCCTGTTTCGTGCTCCGGTTATTTTGGCAATGTCCTCAATGATATATTGAGCAAGTTTCTGGTTCTGTTCATGGTAGTAATAAGCGCCTATTCCGGTAACGCCTGGCATGGAAGGAACACTATTGTAATGAATGCTGATAAAGGCATCCGTGTCCTGTATGTTAGTGAGGCTTGTTCTGCTCGCAAGAGATATAAACTCATCGTCCTTCCTGGTAAGAATTACTTTGGCCCCTAGCGAAGTTAGCTCCTGTTTTAACTGCTGCATTGTTTTAAAGGTGAAATCTTTTTCAAATGTCCCACTAGCACCAATCGCCCCAACATCCCGTCCACCGTGACCTGCATCGATTACTATCGTTTTATTTTGAAGTCCGCTTGCTGGATTATCACTTTTCTCGAGAAAAGATTTGTAAATAAACCCTGTTAAGTTATCATTTTTAATTTCATACCAGTCACCATTTTCCGTGAGTACGTCAAATTCACTTCCTTTTTCGGCGAACCCTATGATTTCAGATGTGGTGGAAGGCTCCTTTCGTAAATGGGTATTATCATGCTGAATGGTAACCGTTTTGGGTGAATCAGTTGATCTGCTACTGTCTGTATCTGTCTCTGAATTCGTTGAAGAGGTTTTTATATCGACAAACTCAGTGGTAACCCAGCCTGTGTTATTACCAAGTTCAATTTCAATCCAGTTATCTTTTTGCTGAACAATCTCATACATTTCTCCAGTATGTATCTGATCTATTTTATCAAAGTTGGTTCCTGGACCTGTTCTTACATTTAGGTTATCGGTTATAACAATTGCTTGGTCTGCGCTGACAGGTATCGAAAACATCAATAGAAACATACTGAATACCAGTACTGCTGTTTTTCTAATATGCATGAAGTTCCTCCTTAAACTTTTTCGGTTACACTCTATTTTAATAAAAAGTCTTTATTTAGGCAAAACTAGTTTTCAATAGGGAGGGATTTTATGCGCACAAATGAAAAGCATTGGAATACTTCTGTCAATAAGGATATTTTCGGCGTTAACCTTCATCGGTTTATGGAGGTTGAATCGGGGTCCAGTCATATGGAAATTGCCGAGGAATTAGGTATTTCACTTGGTGAAGTAAAAAAGTTAAAGAAAAAGATAACTCGTACTTGACAATGATATACGGAAACATTAAGATAATAGTCATTCATAAACTGATTAAATGCACGATAGAAACGGAAAACCAGTGAAGGAAAAAGTAGTTAGTAAGTATGTGAAAAGAGAGAAAATGCCATCGGCTGCAAGCATTTTCACACATGCCCTGATGAAAGACATTCCCGAGGTGCTATATCGAACCGACAAACGTTGTAGGTATAGTCGTTTTGCAGGCGTTAACTGTGTAGAGCGGGTGCAATACGCACCAATCAGGGTGGCAACGCGGGTAAACTCTCGTCCCTTCTTTTATAAGGGGTGGGGGTTTTTTCTATTTATTAAACTTTTTTGAGGGGGTAATACCGTGAGTATAAAAGCACCAAGAGGCACAGCAGATCTGTTGCCTGGCACTATTGAGAAGTGGCAGTTTGTTGAAGATAAAATCAAAGATGTTTGTGAAAGGTATCATTTTAAAGAGATTCGTACACCGTTATTTGAACACACGGAACTATTCCAGCGGGGTGTTGGGGATTCCACCGATATTGTTCAGAAAGAAATGTATACATTTGAGGATCGCGGCGGCAGGAGTTTGACACTTAGGCCGGAAGGGACCGCTTCGGTTGCACGCTCTTTTGTAGAACATAAGTTATTCGGCAATCCCAACCAGCCGGTTAAACTGTATTATTTTGCTCCAATGTTCCGTTATGAGAGGCCACAGAAAGGACGAATGCGACAGCTGAATCAATTTGGTATCGAAGTGCTTGGAAGTTCTAACCCTGCGGTTGATGCTGAAGTCATAGATCTTGCAATGACTGTCTACAGCGAGTTGGGACTACGTTCATTAAAACTGGTTATCAATTCTCTGGGAGATAAGGAGAGTAGGGATAATCACAGACAAGCACTGGTAAATCACTTCGAGCCGCACCGAGATGAACTTTGCGGGGATTGTCAGACACGGTTGCGACAGAATCCGCTTCGCGTACTGGATTGTAAAAAAGATCGAGATCATCCCGCAATGAAAACAGCCCCATCGATTCTGGATTACCTTAATAATGAGTCAGAGAAATACTTTGAAGATGTGAAGAATTATTTGACCATGATGGGGATTGACTATACGGTGGATAAAAATCTTGTCCGGGGTCTTGATTATTATAACCATACAGCCTTTGAAATCATGAGTGAAGCAGAAGGATTCGGAGCCATTACCACGTTGGCAGGCGGAGGACGTTACAATGGTCTGATTGAGGAACTTGACGGGCCAAGCACTCCAGGAATCGGCTTTGGTATGGGGATGGAGCGGCTCCTTATGGCGCTTGAAGCAGAACACAGAGAAATAGACACAAACAGCAATCTAGATTGTTTCCTTGTGGCAGTTGGTGAAGAAGCAAGCAAAAAAGCTGTTCAGCTGGTACACGAGCTGCGGAAGAATGGAATTCAGGCAGATAAGGATTACCTGGACCGTAAAATGAAGGCGCAATTTAAAGCAGCAGACCGGTATCAGGCAAAGTATGTTCTTATATTCGGTGAAGATGAACTGAGCAGAGAGGTTATCAATGTCAGGGAAATGAGTACCGGAAATCAGAACGAAGTACCTTTAACGCAATTAATCGAGCATTTACAGGATACGTTTTCAGGAGGAGAAAAACAATGAGCAGTCGTATATTGGCAGGAACATTACGAGAAGAAAACATTGACCAGACAGTTTTACTGAAGGGATGGGTACAGAAAAGACGTGACCTCGGTGGGCTAATCTTTATTGATCTGCGCGATAAGTCCGGAATAGTACAGGTCGTATTCAATCCCGCTAATTCCGAGGAGGCCCTAAACATAGCGGAAAATGTGCGTACTGAATATGTAGTGGAAATAAATGGAACGGTTGTTGTCCGGGATGAATCCACGGTGAATCCTGTGATGGATACCGGTAGAATTGAAGTTATGGCAACCGGAATCACTATTCTAAACAAGTCCAAGACACCACCATTTCTCATTCAGGATGAGACTGATGTCGCAGAGGACTTAAGATTGAAGTACCGATACATCGACCTTCGAAGAAATACATTGCAGGAGACTTTTAAATTACGGCACAAGACAACACAGGCTGTACGCAACTTTTTAAATGACGATGGGTTTCTGGAGATGGAAACTCCGATTCTGACAAAAAGCACGCCTGAGGGAGCAAGGGACTATCTGGTTCCAAGCCGGGTTCATCATGGTGAGTTCTATGCTCTTCCTCAGTCCCCACAACTATTTAAACAGCTGATTATGATGGGCGGCTTCGAGAAATATTATCAGATTGCACGCTGTTTCCGTGATGAGGATCTGCGGGCAGATCGTCAGCCGGAGTTCACACAGATTGATATTGAGACATCATTCCTCAACAGTGATGAAATAATGGAAATGACTGAACAGATGATGAAACATGTCATGAAGGAAGTAAAAGATATGGATGTTGCCCTGCCATTTCAGCGTATGTCGTATCATGAGGCAATGGGCCGTTACGGATCCGACAAACCCGATACCAGGTTTGGAATGGAGCTTATTGACATGTCGGAGGTTCTTGCAGACTCGGAATTTAAAGTGTTTAAGGGAGCACTCGAATCAGGAGGAATCGTAAATCTACTCAATGTAAAAGGTGAGGCTGCCAATTACTCACGGAAAGACCTCGACAAACTGACCGACTTTGTAAAGGTATATGGCGCAAAAGGGTTACCATGGCTAAAAGTAGAGGAGAGCGACCTGAAAGGACCGATTGCCAAGTTTCTTTCTGATGAAGAAAAATCGGCAATTCTTCAGCAGGCAGAAGCAACAGATGGGGATCTGCTACTGTTCGGTTCTGACAAAGCATCAGTTGTGCATGACAGTCTAGGAGCATTGCGACTTAAACTTGGAAAAGAACTTAACCTAATTGATCAGAGTAAATTTAACTTCCTTTGGATTACCGACTGGCCACTGTTTGAGTATGACGAAGACCTTGGGAGATATTTTGCAGCACACCACCCATTCACAATGCCTGTTGAAGAGGACCTGGATAAACTGGGTACCGACCCGGGCAGTGTACACGCGAATGCATATGACCTTGTGCTGAATGGATTTGAACTTGGTGGAGGCTCTTTGCGTATTTATAAAAAGGACCAGCAGGAAAAAATGTTTGAGGTACTTGGTTTCAGCAAAGAAGAGGCTGAGGAACAGTTTGGATTTCTGCTTGATGCACTAGAATACGGTGCCCCACCACATGGCGGTATTGCACTTGGACTAGACCGGATTATAATGCTGCTTGCAGGACGTTCAAACTTAAGAGATACTATTCTGTTTCCGAAGACAGCTTCAGCCTCTGACCTGCTTACCGATGCACCAGATAGCGTAGGTGAAGAGCAACTGGAAGAATTGTCTATTCGGATACAGGATAAAATATGAATGAAAAGGAAAATTGTTGCAGAACCGTAACATCTGTAACCAACTTTTCATATCGTTAATTATTGAAGGACATAACTGGTTATGATAAGATGAATTTACAAACTTAATAATCACACTATCAATCCTGATGTGTGCGTCTTGTAAAAGTGTTTTGACCGAACAACAATAACAATGGGAGCTCGATACGTTTCCGTGCTGCGTGCATGCCCCGCCGGGGAAGCACAACATGCATGGAACAGAGCACCCACCTGCCAAAAGCGGGATCAAAACTTAAAAAGACGGCACAATTGGGATTGATAGAAATACATAATAAGAAAGCTGCGATTCTATCGCAGCTTTTTTTCTTTAGCAGGTAAGAAAGTATAAATACTTTCTTACTGCATAAGTGCAACTAAGGCTTTCGCCATTAAAGCTTGGCGATAAGCCAAGTTTTCTAATGCCCTTTTCGAATAGTATATTGCTTTTTCTATAAACTGCGAAGTAACGGCGAAGCTTCGCTCCGGCAGAATACTTCGCTTTCACCGCTCCGGGTGCAAGGTCAACATCTGTTCAAGCTAAAGCTTTCACAGTGTTTCCTTTGCCGTGGGCACGGCCTCAGCCTCCTCAGAGGCAAAAAACGCTTCTTGCAGGGTCTTCGACTCGTGCTGTTCCCACTGGAGTCTCCGTATTCTTCCTATGCTAATATATGTTCACTATATGAAAAGTTTAAGAGGTCAATGTAAATACAGTACAAATCAGCCTTATCCCAGCGGAGGAAATACACGGAGACTCCTACGGGAGCAGAGGCCTCGATGAGACCCCGGAGAGCGTTAGCTCCACGGAGGCTCAACAGCCGCCCGTGGAAAGCGTAGTGTATTTCCGTAGCGACGAAGACGCACTTATTAATCGTGAGTCCGAGTTAAGCATTGATTTTTCACTACTTCGCATTTTTTATCTACTACGAATTATTTTCGTTCAGTAGAAAGCAGCAAGTTTTTAAGAGAATAGCATTCTTAATATTAACAATAAAAAAACCCGGATTTCCCCGGGTTTTTATTATTGTGATGAACTTTGTGCTACTTGCTGCAAGTTTCCGTTTTTATCCATTCGGAAAGTAGGTGGCTTCAGTGAGCCCTGGTCGTCCAGGACTGTCATTTTTCTTGCGCGGTCCATTATTTGCATGAATACTTGATAGTCTTCCTGTACCTGTGCATATTGTTTCTCTGTTTCTGCTAATTTCTTTTCCAAATCATTGATTTGTTCTTTCAATTCCTCGTTTTCTTTTTGGACATGTTCCAGAGAAGCTTTTGATTGATTGGAAGCATAGTAGTCTTTTTTAAATTCTTTTAAAAAGCGGATCACACCATCCAGTGTCATAGCTGGGGCTTCCACCGTTGTCTGCAATGCGGCTTCAGTGTAAGTTTCACTGCTCGTCTCTGATTGGGTTTGGGTAGCAGGTAAAATAGTTTGAGCCGCTCGTACAGGTTTTCCAGCACGGGCACGTTTCCGTTCCTTACGCTGGCGTTTTGCAAGATCAATAGCATTCTCGTATTTGTTTCTGACTTCCGCATTCCAGCGAAAACCGCATGCTGCTGAGGTACGGTTGAGTTTATCACCCACCTCTTCAAATGCGTTTAGTTGAGTGCTTCCTTCTCTTATATGACGCAGCACCGTTTCTGCAAGCAACAGGTCATCCTCATGTGACCAGGCATCTTGTCTGACTTTAACCAATTTGTTCAACTCCTTTTTCAATAAACAGCAAATGATAATATCATATCTTTACTGTCTATTGTGACCGCTTGAAAAAGGAATTATACCTCTATTATCTAGTATTTATTTTTTGTCTGACTGGATTTTTTTATAAACTTGTTTAAGAGCTTGTTCAAATTTACCTGAATCTTTAGGTTGATAGTAATTTTTGTTCTTTAAGGGTTCCGGTAGATACTGCTGATTAACCCAGCCGTTTTCATAGTTGTGCGGGTATTTGTAATCGACACCACGGCCAAGTTTCTGTGCTCCTGCATAGTGGGAATCTTTCAAGTGTACCGGCACTTCACCGCTCTTTCCTTTGCGTATATCGGATAATGCTTCATCAAGCGCTTTATATGCAGTATTGGACTTTGGTGACAGACAAAGCTCGATGATTGCCACAGACAAAGGGATTCGTGCTTCTGGAAATCCAATGCGCTCAGCTGCCTGAACGGCGGCGATTGCTCTCGGTCCCGCCTGCGGATTGGCAAGACCTATGTCTTCATACGCACACACAATCATACGACGGGCAATGCTGTCCAAGTCTCCCGCTTCAATCAACCTGCCAAGATAGTGCAGAGCGGCATTTACATCACTACCGCGGATGGATTTTTGAAAAGCGGAAATCACATCATAATGTGCGTCCCCGTCCTTATCGTGCGAAAAACTTTTCTTCTGCATACACTCTTCAGCAGTTTTAAGTGATATGAACACATTGCCGTCCTGGTCCGGTGGGGTAGAAGAAACAGCCAGTTCCAATCCGTTCAGCGCTGACCGCATGTCCCCGTTTGCGGCAAATGCCAAGTGATTCAACGCATCATCACTTAATTTTACGGACTGTTCACCCAGGCCATTATCAGTATCTTCTACTGCCCGTATCACTGCTTCTTTAATATCTTCAAGCGTTAGGGGGTGAAGTTCAAATAAGTGGCATCTACTTCTGATTGCCGGGTTGATAGAATGATAAGGATTACTGGTAGTACAGCCGATCATCGTAATAATGTTGCTTTCCAGGTGAGGTAAAAGGAAATCCTGCTTAGCTTTATCCAGCCGGTGAACCTCGTCTAAAACAAGCACCATATGGCCAGTCATTTTTGCTTCTTCGACTACAATTTCCATATCTTTTTTCTTATCAACTACCGCATTCAGAATTTTGACCGGGATATTTAAACTTTTAGCCACGGCAACTGCCATCGAAGTCTTGCCTGTCCCTGGTGGCCCGTAAAGAATCATGGAGGCTAAACGTTCAGCCTGAACCATCCGTCGTACAATTTTCCCCTCTCCTACAAGGTGTTCCTGGCCAATAATGTCATTAATATGGTCAGGCCGCATACGTAATGCAAGAGGTCTCTGTTTCATTTTAATCGTCCTTTGTGTAAAATAGTAGGTTGTATGTCAAGCTTAATTCCGATTCCGGGAATATGCAAGAAGGATCCTATCCATGATATAATAGCATGTATTACATAGAAGAAAATAATAAAAATAGTTGTTATACTGGTTAACTGATATTTAATGAAACTACAGAGGTGTAAATATGAAGATTTCCACAAAAGGACGCTATGGACTAACAATAATGATAGAACTTGCAAGAAAACATGGGGAAGGACCAACACCCCTGAAAGCAATCGCTCGGGAGAAGAACCTGTCAGAGCATTATCTGGAACAGCTGGCATCGCCACTTCGCAATGCCGGGCTTATCAAGAGCGTACGGGGAGCCTATGGTGGCTATATTCTCGCGAAAAATCCGGGTGAAATTACCGCAGGGGACATTATTCGGGTACTTGAGGGGCCAATTACCCCCGTTGAAGGTATAGAGGACGAAGAACCCGCAAAGCAGGCCTTGTGGATAAGAATCAGGGATGCTGTCAAAGATGTTCTTGATACCACCACACTTGAGGACCTTAAAGATCATGAGGATGACGAACAGCAGGACTCGTATATGTTTTATATATAAACAGCAGTCAGTTTTATAAAGGAAGGATTATTTATTATGGAAGCAATTTATCTGGACCATGCGGCAACTACTCCAATGGACAGCAGGGTGATCAGTACGATAAACAGTGTGTCCGAATCAGTCTTCGGCAATCCGTCAAGTGTTCATTCGTTTGGCAGGAAAGCCCGTCAGCTTCTTGATGAGTCAAGAAGAATGATGGCCACCAGTATTAATGCTAACGAAAAGGAAATTATTTTCACAAGTGGAGGAACTGAGGCCGATAATCTTGCGCTGATTGGGACAGCCATAGCCAATCAGGATAAAGGCACGCATATTATCACGACTGTGCAGGAACATCATGCGACACTTCACACAGCAGAATATCTTGAACGGCAAGGCTTCCGTGTAACCTATCTGCCGGTTGATGAAACCGGGAAGGTATCTGTTAATGATCTGGATAAAGCGCTGACTGATGAGACGATCCTGGTATCAATTATGTACGTAAATAATGAAACTGGAGTAATCCAGCCTATCAGGGAAATTGGACAGTTATTGAACGAGCATCAGGCATATTTGCATACAGACGCTGTTCAAGCTTATGGGTTATTGGATATTGATGTTCAGGAGCTTGGAGTTGACTTGCTGACCGTTTCATCCCATAAAATAAATGGACCAAAAGGGATTGGGTTTTTGTTCGCCTCCACTAATGTGAAAATTAACGCCCAGCAATTTGGTGGGGAACAGGAACGTAAGCGCCGGGCAGGGACAGAAAATGTTGCTGGGGCTGCAGGGTTTCAAAAGGCAGTCGAGCTTGCCGGGGAACACAAGGCCGAGCGAGTTGATAAATACAAGAAATATAAAGATATGTTTATAAACGAACTTGAAAATGGGGAAGTTTCCTTTCAGGTAAATGGTGATCTTGGTGACACGATAGCATCCATTGTAAATATAAGTTTTCCAGGGACCAATGTGGAGCAGTTATTGACAAACTTTGATTTGGATGGGATTGCCGCCTCGAGCGGAAGTGCGTGTACCGCAGGGTCAGTGGAACCGTCCCATGTGCTGGCCGCTATGTTTGGAGAGAGTGATGCCAGAACTACGAATTCGATACGTTTCAGTTTTGGTATTTTCAATAATGAAGAGAACGTGAAAGAAGCAGCAAGAAGGATTGTAAAAATAGTAAAACGATTGACCGCATAAGGGGTGAAAAAATGAAGGCAAAAAAAGATACACGGGTGGTTGTCGGGATGAGCGGGGGAGTTGATTCCTCTGTAGCAGCATTGCTTCTGAAAGAACAAGGGTATGATGTAGTGGGTATTTTCATGAAAAACTGGGACGATACCGATGAAAATGGAGTTTGTACGGCGACCGAGGATTATGATGATGTCGTCCGAGTCTGTAATCAACTTGATATCCCGTACTTTGCAGTGAACTTTGAAAAGCAATACTGGGACAAGGTCTTTACTTATTTCCTGGATGAATATAAAGCAGGAAGGACACCGAATCCTGATGTAATGTGCAATAAGGAAATCAAGTTCAAAGCTTTTCTTGAACACGCAATGTCACTGGGGGCCGATTATCTGGCAACTGGACATTACGCGCAAGTACGGAATAACAATGGCCGTTATGAAATGCTTCGCGGTGTTGATGACAATAAGGACCAAACCTACTTTTTGAATCAGTTGACAAGTGATGTACTGGAAAAAGTAATGTTCCCGTTGGGTCATTTAGAGAAAAAAGAAGTACGGGAAATTGCCCGCAAGCATGATCTTGTAACGGCAACCAAAAAGGACAGCACAGGAATCTGTTTTATCGGTGAACGTAATTTCAAAGAGTTTCTGAGTGAGTATCTGCCAGCACAGCCTGGCGTTATGAAAACTCTCTCGGGAGTGGAAAAAGGGCAGCATGAAGGATTGATGTATTACACGATTGGACAACGCCAAGGACTTGGTATTGGTGGTGCTGGCGATCCATGGTTTGTTGTGGGAAAGAATTTGAAAGACAATATTTTGTATGTGGAGCAAGGGTTCGAGAATGAAAAATTATACTCAGATAGTCTAATTGCGACGGATGTCAATTGGATTAATGATATACCGGAAAATAACTTTGCATGCACTGCAAAATTCAGATATCGTCAGAAAGACAGTGCTGTAACGGTCGAGAAACTGGATGATGGAAATATTCATGTTATTTTCAACGAACCACAGCGGGCAATCACACCTGGCCAGGCAGTCGTCTTCTACGACGGGGAAGTATGTCTTGGTGGCGGTACAATCGATGAAGTGATTAAGGACGAGAAATATCTGGATTATGTAGGGTAGATGCAGACAGGAGGACATATTATTGTCCTCTTTTCACTGCAAAACGACGAAAGTGAGGCGAGGACTATGGATAAGAACAAAGAAGCGATTAATTTGATGAATGAGCAGAAATATGAGGAAGCAGCTGCCTTATTTAGCGAAATAATTGAAGAAAGTCCGGAAGATCCAGTGGGTTTTATCAACTTTGGAAATCTGCTGCTTCACGTGAATGATTATACACGGGCACAGCGTTTTTTCGAAAAGGCAATCGAACTTGACGAATTTGCTGCCACGGCATATTACGGGCTAGGAAACATGTACTATGAGCAGTCACTTTATCCAAAGGCACAGGAAAGTTTTCAAAAAGCAATTGATCTTGGTCTTCTTGAAGCGGACGTCTACTATATGCTTGGTATGACGTTCTATAAGCAGGAACACTATAAACTCGCTTTGCCCTATTTATTGCGAGCAACAGAACTGGATTCTGAGGATGCAGAAATGCTCTTTCAATATGGTCTTACACTGGCACAGAGTGACCATTTAAAGGATGCCCGGTCTGTATTTGAAAATGTTTTGAAACTCGATGAGAAACATAGTGATGCCCATTATAACCTGGGTGTTATCGCACTTTATGATGAAGATCTTGTTGGAGCTTTAAGTCATTTTAATACCGCACTGGAAATTCAGCCGGAACACACGCTGGCAGAAAATGCAAAAAATCAGGTGGAGGCATTATTAAATAATACCGACCTATAGGATAGGCAGGGTTGAGCATGGAACCGGAAAAACAGTCCATTAATGAACAGGGATATATTAACGGGGAAATTCTGCATGTTATTTTCCAGAATGAACGAGAACACTTTTCGATTGCAAAAATTAAAGTGCATGACACTAATGAGGATTTCAAAGAGAAGGAAGCGGTAATTAAAGGTTACTTTTCGAATCTGCAAGAATCAACAGTGTACCGTTTTTTTGGCGAGTTTGAGCGGCATTCGAAGTTCGGGCTTCAATATAAGGTAAATACGTATCAAACGTATGTACCTGAAACGAAAGAAGGTTTAATTGCCTACCTTTCGAGTGATCTTTTTTATGGGGTCGGTAAAAAAACCGCAACTCGTATTATTGAAAAGCTTGGCGAATCCGCTATTTCAAAAATCATTAATAATCCCAAAGTACTTGAAGACATCCCAGGGTTAAAAAAGGATAAGGCAGAGCAATTTGCCGAGACATTAAAGGAACATCAGGGATTTGAGCATATCGTCGTTTTCCTGTCCAATTATGGAATTGGACTCCGGATGGCCCAAAAGATATATGCGGAATATAAAGATGAGGCGATATCTGTTCTTGAAAATGATCCGTACCAATATGTGTTTGATATAGAAGGGTTCGGTTTCCAGACTGCGGACCAGATAGCAAGGCAGAATGGCTTATCGATGACCCATCCAAACAGAATTGGAGCGGGTTGCATTTATATCCTGCAAAAAAACATCCAAAACGGGCATGTTTATTTGCCAATGAGTGAATGCATCAGTCAGGTTATCGATTTGCTTTATAACCTAGAACTGTCCATAGCCGATGAAACTATCGCTCAGCGGCTTGAGGAACTTAATAAGGAAAAAATGGTGATTATGAAAGAAGGTAATATTTATCTGCCTTCCTTGTACTATGCGGAGGACGGACTGGCTTCCAATATCAGGCGAATCCTCGACAAGCCGGTTTCCTATGATACCACGATGGCAGATTTGTTGAAGATAATCGGGGACATTGAAGAAAGTGAAGTACTTAGTTATGGAAAAGAACAGTTTGACGCGATTAATAATGCACTCGAATCTAAACTTATGATTGTCACTGGAGGACCGGGGACAGGTAAAACAACTGTAGTGAAAGGTATTCTAAAAGCCTATGCCGCAATCCATAATCTTTCATCTGATCCTAAAGATTATGATGCTGAAACAGAATTTCCATTTATTTTGACTGCGCCGACCGGTAGAGCTGCTAAGCGGTTGAATGAGTCAACTGGTATCCCCGCAGTCACGATTCACCGTTTACTGGGCTGGGATGGAAAAGAAGGATTTAATAAAGGTGAGAATGAACAACTATCTGGTAAATTCCTGATTGTTGATGAGTTTTCCATGGTTGATATTTGGCTGGCGAACAATTTGTTTAAAGCTATTCCAGACGATATGCAAGTATTGCTTGTCGGGGATGAGGATCAGTTGCCGTCAGTAGGTCCCGGCCAGGTTTTAGCTGACTTGCTTGGAAGCGGGCTGCTTCCATATGTAAGCCTTAATGAAGTATACCGTCAGAAAGAGGGCTCCAAAATCATACAGCTTGCCCACCTAATCAAGCATGATCAGTGTGGTGCTGATTCGCTGGTAAACGACAAGGACTTCAGTTTTATTCCTTGTTCAGAGCATCAGATGATAGACGTGATATCCAAGGTCTTTCATAAAGCGAAGGACAAAGGAATAGATTTGAAAGATATTCAAGTTCTTGCGCCAATGTATCGTTCCCAGGCTGGGATCACCCTCATTAACAAACAACTTCAATCTATTGTAAATCCCAAAAAAAATACGAAACGGGAAGTAAAATTCAATGATGTTGTATACCGGGTCGGGGACAGGGTATTGCAGCTTGTTAACCAACCGGAAGATGGTGTGTTTAATGGTGATATTGGGGAAGTTGTTGCGATATTCAGAGAAAACGAGAACATAGATAATGTTGAACAGCTGGTTATTGACTTTGAAGGCAAGGAAGTTGTTCTCGAACGGAAAGACTATATAAACATCATGCATGCATTTTGTATATCCATACATAAGTCACAAGGCAGTGAATTTCCTATCGTCGTTCTACCGGTTGTATCCGCTTATAACCGGATGCTTAGGAAAAATTTGCTATACACGGCCATAACGCGAAGTAAAAGTTCGTTAATAATCTGCGGGGAGCGACAGGCCTTTCTCCGTGGGGTTCGCACTCATGATACAAATCGGCGCTATACTTCTCTGCAAGAACAGCTAAAGGAACGACTCGGAGAAAGTAACCCGAAGAATACACTTCCGGACACTGAGGAAGATGAAATAACACCATACGATTTTATGTAAATAAATGTATAAATAATCTGTAACTGGGCAAGCATAGAGAAAAAGCCTTAAAAGGAGCTTTGGCTATGTTTGTGTGCCCAAACTGCAACAGTAAAGACGTAGGGAAAATCGGTTCCCAGCAATTCTACTGCTGGAATTGCTTTATCGAATTCTCCGTTCTTGGAAGTGAACTGACAATTCATCAGGTAGAGGCAGATGGTTCATTAAGTTCACTTGATGATTTATTTACCAAGGATGAAAGAAAGATCCGATGGTAGTTTTTCGTATGGAGTCGGCTATTATCCTTCCTGGATGTGAACATTTTGTTATTTAAAAACTGGAAGCCAATGAATTTCCTTTACTGGACAGTTTCAGGAATTGCTTTATTTATATTTATTTATCTGCTTGTCAAGCTGCTCCCTGTATACGGGGCTTTTTTTTCCTTTTTATGGAACCTGCTGGCTCCTTTTCTGGTTGCACTTCTGATCGCTTATTTTCTTTATCCTATCATTTTAAAAATGCACAAACACAACATACCAAAAGGTCTTGCAATTATTATTATATATGTACTGTTCTTCGGTGGACTTGGATACTTGCTTCACCGGATTTTTCCGATGATTATTCACCAGTTGAGCGATCTTAAAGTACAACTTCCACACTTGATAGAAATGTATCGTGATTTTGTATACAGCCTCTATGAATATACCGCTTTTTTACCGGAAAATGTCCATGACCGTATGGATGAACTTATACAAGAGATAGAGACGTATATAGAGAACCTATTAACTGACCTGGTACGGGGATTAACCGGGATTTTTGATATGATTGTGTTTATAACTGTCATACCTGTCCTTGTCTTTTATTTTATTAAGGACTACGAAAAGATAAAAGGTTATATTAAAAAATGGATTCCATTTAAATATCAAAATCAGACTAGTGAAATCTGCCATGCAATCGATGAAAGCCTTGGCAGGTATATCCGTGGGCAGCTGATTGTCTGTCTTTTTATCAGTGTGGCAGCGTTTGCGGTGTTCCGCTACCTCGATATTAACTATGCACTCCTTCTGGCCATTATTATGGGGGTTACTAACCTGATACCATACTTTGGTCCAATTATCGGAGCTGTTCCTGCAGTTGCCATTACGGCCACCGTTTCCACCAAGTTGATCATTGTCGTGTTAATAAGCGTATTTGTCATTCAGCTGATCGAGAGTAATCTCTTGTCTCCGTATATTGTTGGCAAAAGTATTAACATCCACCCTGTTGCTATCATATTTGCACTGCTTCTGGGGGGGCAGTTATTCGGTGTAATCGGCATGGTTATTGCTGTTCCGCTATTGACTGTTTTAAAAGTGATTACTTCACATATACTAACAGCTAGACGCTATAATTGACATTTGCATTTTAGTTTTCTATAATATCATATACCAAGGATATATATGAATACGTTGAAGGTTCCAAGTACATGACGCTCTGTTTTAAGAGAGGGATTTCCCTTGGCTGAAAGAAATCCTAACGATGAGGCATGGAAAGCTAAACTGGAGTACGGCTAATCCCCGTCGGTTTCATACCGTTACCATGTGAAAGTGATGAACTTTATTTGTTCATAATTAGGGTGGTACCGCGAATATCTCGTCCCTGCATAATTGCAGAGAGGAGATTTTTTTAGTTTAAGGCTGTTTTATTAAAAGAAAGATGCTTTGGACACAAAATCTATAAAATGCGAAGTAACTCGTAGCTTCGCTCTGGCAGAATACTTCGCTTTTACCACGCCGGGTGCAAGGTCAACATCTGTTCAAGCTAAAGCTTTCACATTGTTTCCTTTGCCGGGGGCATGGCTTACTCGCGGAAAGATCGCCGTTGCGGGGTCTGAAGGAAGGCCGACCAAAAACGGGCTTTGCGCCCATCGGCGGCATGCTCCTGTGAAGGGGCACAGTTCCCCAGGAATCTTCGTATTCTGCCTGCTCTAAAAATGCGTTCACTATTTGATAAGGTTAAGAGTACATGTAAATACAATACGAATCGGCCTTAATCCAGCGAGGGGAAATACATGGAGACTCCTGCGGGAAAAGCAACAGCTGAAAATCCCGCAGGAAGTGGTCTTCTTCCGAGGAATTTGGAGCGTTGCCCGCGGAAAGCGTAATGTATTTCCGGAGCGAAGCTAGGCTGACTGTTAAGTAGTAGTTTATATCAACTGAGAGGTTAATGGGCATAGTCCAAAACGGGCTTTGGTTTAAGAAAGAATTTATTGCCAAAAGATATGGAGGTATTCAGATGAAACAATTAACATCAGCACAGGTACGGCAAATGTTTCTTGATTTTTTTAAAGAAAAAGAGCACCGCGTTGAACCAAGTGCTTCACTGGTTCCAAAAGAAGACCCAACACTGCTTTGGATTAACAGTGGGGTAGCAACACTGAAAAAGTATTTTGACGGACGTGTTATTCCAGAGAATCCACGGCTGGTTAACGCCCAAAAGTCAATCCGGACCAACGACATTGAGAACGTCGGGTTTACAGCACGACACCACACGTTTTTTGAAATGCTTGGTAATTTTTCAATCGGTGATTATTTTAAGAAAGAATCGATCATCTGGGCGTGGGAGTTTTTAACCAGCGACAAATGGATAGGTTTTGATCCTGAGCTGCTTTCTGTCACAGTTCACCCTGAGGATGATGAAGCGTACGATATCTGGTTGAAAGAAATTGGTATACCGGAAGAACGGATTATCCGGCTGGAGGAAAACTTTTGGGATATTGGCGAAGGTCCAAGTGGTCCGAACACGGAAATATTTTATGACCGTGGAGAGAAATACGGCAATGATCCAAATGATCCGGAACTCTATCCGGGTGGCGAAAATGAACGTTATCTTGAAATATGGAATTTGGTATTCTCCCAGTTTAACCATAATCCGGATGATACGTACTCCCCATTACCGAAAAAGAATATTGATACCGGAATGGGCCTTGAGCGTATGGTCTGTGTGATTCAGGATACGCCGACTAACTTTGAGACGGATTTATTCATGCCGCTTATCCGCAAGACAGAAGAGATGACGGATAGAGCATATGGTAAAACGAAAGAAGACGATACTGCATTTAAAGTAATTGCCGATCATATCCGTACAGTGACCTTTGCAGTAGGTGATAATGCATTGCCGTCCAATGAAGGCAGGGGATATGTACTGAGAAGACTGCTTCGCCGGGCGGTTCGGTTTGCCAAGCAAATAGGCATAGATGAGCCGTTTATGTACAAGTTAGTGCCAACTGTCGGGGAAATTATGAAAGACTTTTACGCTGAGGTAGTAGAGAAACAGGACTATATTAAAAATGTCGTAAAAGTGGAAGAAGAACGATTCCATGAGACACTTAATGATGGGCTGGATATCCTTACTTCCATCATGGAAAAAGAAAAGAGTAAAGGCAGTGATGTTTTCCCAGGAGTCGAAGTGTTCAGACTCTATGACACGTATGGGTTCCCTAAGGAATTAACTGAGGAATACGTTGCCGAGCAAGGCTTCACGATCGATGAGGAAGGTTATCAGGAAGAGATGTCCAAGCAGCGTGAAAGGGCCCGGAATGCACGGCAGAAGGTGGACTCCATGCAGGTCCAGGATGGAGTTCTCGCGGATATTGAAGCGGAAAGTGAATTTACAGGATATCAATATTTGGAAACCCAGACTGAGATAGTTGCAATTATTAAAGATAACATGAAAATAAATAAGGCTGAACCAGGTGATGAGGTAATTCTGTTCCTCAAAGAAACACCATTCTATGCTGAAAGTGGAGGACAGGTTGCGGATAATGGTTGGGTGTACAGTGATAACGTTTCAGCCTATATAGGAAATGTACAGAAGGCTCCTAAAGGGCAGCATATCCACTTTGCAACAATCAAAGAGGGGAATCTCCACGTGGGCGACAGTGTGAAAGCAATAGTTGACAGTGCATTCCGTACTTCAATTATTAAAAACCACACAGCAACCCATCTGCTTCACCAGGCGTTGAAGGATGTGCTAGGTGATCATGTTAACCAAGCTGGTTCACTCGTGACTCCAGACAGGCTGCGATTCGACTTCTCTCATTTTGAGTCGGTTAAAGCGGAGCAACTTCAGGATATTGAACAGAAAGTAAATGAAAAAATCTGGGATTCAATTGCACTTCAGATTGATCACAAGAAAATTGACGAAGCAAAAGAGATGGGAGCAATGGCATTATTCGGGGAGAAGTACGGAGATATTGTCCGAGTGGTACAGATTGGTGATTACAGCATTGAGCTTTGTGGTGGATGCCACGTTCAGAATACTGCTGAAATCGGCCTCTTCAAAATAGCTTCCGAATCAGGAATAGGTGCCGGCACCAGAAGAATTGAGGCAGTAACCAGCAGGCATGCATACGAACATGTTAATAAGCGCCTCAACACATTGCAAACAGCGGTCCAATTATTGAAAACAAATGAAGAACGCGTACCCGAACGGATTGAAGGACTATATCAGGATATTAAAGATCTGGAAAAAGTAAACGAATCCTTGAATGCAAAACTCTCGAACGCAGAAGCTTCATCAATTATCGAAAAAGTGAAGGATTTAGACGGGGTAAAACTGCTGTCCGAAAAAGTAAGTGTTAAAGATATGAACCAGTTACGGAACATGGTAGACGATCTGAAACAGAAGCTGGATTCCGGGATTATTCTTCTTGCAGCTGAAAATGATGGAAAAGTTCAACTTGCAGCAGGCGTCTCCAAAGACCTTGTCCAAAGGGGTTACCATGCAGGAAATTTAATTAAACAGGCTGCCCAGATTTGTGGGGGTGGCGGTGGAGGCCGTCCAGACATGGCCCAGGCCGGCGGTAAAAACCCTGATAAAATAAATGAGGCACTTGGCTATGCTGAGCAATATGTTAAGGAAAGTGAAAACAATTAAAAATCCTGTATTCTATCTTACACAAAAAGATATAATATTAAGGGCAAACATGTTAGAATAGGGAATGAAGGTAAATCATGGAATGAGGTGTCACTATGAGTTCTATCGACAAAACGATGAAATTTAATTTTTCGGAAGAGCCTTATGAGCAGGATATAAAGGAAATCCTGCTGACTGTGCACGGCGCACTGAAGGAAAAAGGCTATAATCCGATCAATCAAATTGTGGGTTATTTGTTATCTGGTGACCCTGCATATATACCTAGATATAATGAAGCCCGGAATCTGATCCGTAAAATAGAGCGCGACGAGGTTATTGAAGAGCTGGTCAAATTTTACCTGGAAGAACAGCAGAAGAGTAAGTAAATGAAAATTGCTGGACTTGATGTCGGATCGAAAACAATCGGTGTCGCAATAAGTGATGCATTGGGCTGGACTGCACAGGGTCTAACCACAATTAAATGGGATGAACGGGATATTGAATCTGCAGACAAAGAACTGGGTATAATACTGAAAGAGCACGAAGTTGAAAAGGCAGTTATGGGTCTACCCAAAAACATGAACGGAACGATTGGTGAGCGTGGCCAGGCATCTGAAAGATATGCCGAACATGTAGAAAAGACCCATAATATACCGGTTGTTCTTTGGGATGAACGGTTAACGACTATCGCTGCAGAACGTGTGCTGCTTGAGGCAGATATGAGCAGGAAAAAAAGAAAAAAAGTAATTGATAAAATGGCAGCTGTCATGATTCTACAGGGATATCTTGATCAGACCAAATAAAGGAGTGTAGTTATGCCCTTGGAAGAGAAAGAACGAATTATTATACCAGATGAAAATGGAGAAGAGCATCTGTTTGAGGTACTGTTTACATTCGATGTAGATCAAAATGAACAATCTTATATTGCTGTAGTTCCCGCAGAACAGAAGGAAGATGAAGAGGTAGAAGTTTATGCCTTCCGTTATGAGGAAAAGGAACAGGAAGATGATGATCTGGCATTGTTTCCTATTGAATCAGATGAAGAGTGGGAAATGGTTGAGGAGATGCTGAACACACTGGTAGATGAGGAAAGCGACAAATAAATCTGAATATAAGGAGGCTGATATCGTATAGATATCGGCTTTTCCTTTTTCTATCCCTTTTGCTATGGATAATTATAGCTTTTTTTAGTATAATATAGCGGGTGAGGGGGATATTGAATGTCGAAAAAGAAAAAGTCAGGTGACTATATGAACAATCTTGTGAAACGAAGTGAAGATGCAAAAACAGTGAGAAGAATTGTCGCTGTTATCATTGTTTCACTGGTTCTCATATTAGTTGTTGGTGGCATATCAGGATATATGTATGTTAAATCAGCCCTGGAGCCAGTAAATCCTGACAGTGATAAAGAAGTGAAAGTTGAAATTCCGATGGGGTCATCTACATCGGCAATCGCTAGTACCCTTGAAGAAAACGGGATTATTAAAGATGCTCGTGTGTTTCGCTTTTACATAAAATTTAAGAATGAATCGAATTTCCAGGCAGGCGAATATAAATTATCACCATCCATGGCAATAGATGAGATAATAAATGCTCTTAAAAACGGTAAAGTACTCGAAGAACCAGTTTACACGATTACTATTCCAGAAGGTAAAACCATTGAGGAAATTGCTGAGATATATGCAAATAAGCTTCCATTTAGCAAAAAGGAATTTCTAGAGGTGGTAAACAATCCGGAATATATCGAGTTATTGATTAATTCGTATCCGAATGTTTTATCGAATGTAATACTCAATCCCGATATCCGAACACCATTGGAAGGATATTTATTCGCTGCAACCTATAATTTCTACGATAATAAACCTGGTGTAAAAGCAGTAGTCGAAAAAATGCTAGAAAAAACAGTTACTGTGGTTACACCATATCTGAATGAGATTTCCGCGCGAGATTTGTCCGTCCATGAAGCCCTGACAATGGCCTCACTTGTCGAAAAGGAAGCAAGTTCAGAGAAGCAACGCCGGAAAATTGCTAGTGTATTCTATAATCGTATGGAAGCAGGGATGCGGCTGCAGACGGATCCAACTGTTCTTTATGCTCTTGGGGAACACAAAGATCGTGTACTTTATAAAGACCTGGAAGTAGAATCACCCTACAATACCTATTTTGTTGATAAACTTCCAATAGGACCGATTTCCAATTTTGCTGAAATATCCCTTCAGGCAGCTGTGAATCCTCAGGAAACAGCGTTTAAGTATTTTTTACATGACAGTGAAGGGAATATTCATTTCGCAGAAACACATCAGGAACACCAAACTTTAAAACAGAAATATATAAATTAACTAAAAACGGAAGTGTGGCTGCTGGCCACATTTCCCGTTTTTTTAGCAGGTAGTTAGTATAGAGATAGTCTAAGGAAATAAATTATGCAAATGAGGATGGAAAAATGGACGAAGCATTAGTGAATTACCTGAAAAATAATCTCCCTCCAGTTGATCAGTGGGTAAGGGACATGGAAGAGGTTGCCAAAGAGGAAAACATTCCAATTATGGATCCTCTGAGCATGAACTTCCTCATGCAGCTTATACGGTTAAAAAAGCCTGCCCGTATCCTTGAAATAGGTACCGCTATTGGTTATTCAGCGTTACGTATGAGCGAGGCCCATCACTATGCAGAAATCGTTACAATCGAGCGAGATAAGCATCGTTACAATCAGGCAATCGACAACATTAAGAAGTATGGCGACAAAGCTGATATCCAAGTTATTTTTGGAGATGCTATGGAAAAGCTTAATGATTTACCGTCGGACAAACTTTTTGATATGGTGTTCATTGACGCAGCCAAAGGGCAGTATAAACATTTCTTTGAGTTGTCCAGGCCATTACTCACTGAGAATGGTTTTATTGTATCGGATAACGTACTGTTCAAGGGATTTGTAGCTGAACCCGAAACAGATAACAAACGGCTTAAAAAAATAGCCGGAAAGATCCGTGATTACAACGACTGGCTAATTCAACAACCTGATTTCTTCACCACCATTATTCCAATCGGTGATGGAGTAGCAATCAGCAGCAAATCAAATTAAAAGGAGGACCCTGTTTTCATGCGTCAAAAACCCGTAGTAATAGGAGTTGCCGGCGGTAGCGGAAGTGGTAAAACAACCGTAACCCATTCTATTTGCCAGCGATTTAAAGATAAAACAATACTAGTAATAGAACAGGATTATTATTATAAGGATCAGAGCCATTTACCATTTGAAGAGAGACTTAATACCAATTATGATCATCCACTCGCATTTGATAATGATTTACTGATCAGTCATATACAAGATTTAATTGATAATAAACCAATAGAAAAACCTGTTTATGATTATAAGATTCATACCCGGTCCAAGGAAGTTATCCCTGTGGAGCCCAAGGAAGTTATTATTGTGGAAGGTATACTGATTCTTGAGGATCCGCGACTAGTTGATTTAATGGATATTAAGGTATTTGTCGACACAGATGCAGACATCCGGATTATCCGCCGTCTTATGCGTGATATCAAGGAACGTGGTAGGACGCTTGATTCTGTAATTGACCAGTATGTCAATAATGTGCGCCCTATGCATCTTCAATTTGTCGAACCAACAAAAAGATATGCGGATATAATTATCCCTGAAGGTGGACAGAATCACGTGGCAATCGACATCATGGCCACTAAAATCGAGAATATTCTGGCTAAAAACAGGAGAAATCAAACTACGGAGTCAGATTGACAGCATTATCTTGCATAGGACTTTATGTTAGGTCATACCATTTTAGACAGGCAGAGATAAATAATAACTGAAAGTATTAAAAAGTATTGTAAATTTAAATAAAATCTGCCATAGTAGTTTCTATAAAGCAACAATAACACGAAGATATTCACCACTAAAAATCTGGCGACAGAAAGTACCCTAAGCAGAAGAGTATCTCTTTACTGCAATTATTGATAAATGCCAGGCTTTCTAATATTCAAAGGAGTGTTTTTGATGGCAACAGAGAAAAGTTATTATATGACTCAAGAGGGGAAAGAGAAATTAGAAAATGAATTACATTATTTGAAAACAGAGCGGCGTCAGGAAGTAGTTGAACGCATTAAGGTTGCCCGCGGATTTGGGGATTTATCCGAGAATTCCGAGTATGACGCAGCCAAAGATGAACAGGCATTTGTGGAATCGCGCATTTCTCAAGTGGAGAAGATGATTCGCAATGCTGTAATCATTGAAAATGATAATGAAAATCCAGACGTTGTGTCGCTTGGTAAATCTGTTACTTTCCAGGAACTTCCTGATGGGGAAGAAGAGACCTATACAATCGTGGGAAGTGCAGAGGCCGATCCATTTGAAGGAAAGATTTCAAATGACTCGCCGATGGCCAAAAGTCTTATGGGCCATCAGATTGGTGAAGAAGTAATGGTCGTTACCCCAGGCGGCGAAATAAAAGTTAAAATAGTAAATGTTAATTAGACCTATGTAAAACGGGATGCGCTGTCATTCCGTTTTTTTATGTATTAATGCGGTGATTTCAACAACTACTTCCATCATGTTTATCTTAAAGCCTTTATCACCACAGTCCACCGCACGTCGCGCCCTGTGGCAAGCCGTTCTGTGAAAGGATCATATTACTTTTTTGCTATTCATACATAAGAATCGGCATGTACGCTCTTAATTCTAGGATGATTTGGCTATTCTCAGGTAGACATATTAATTTAAAGTAAAAATATGATACTATAAGAGAGTATAGTATAGGAGGGAACGATAGTGTCTGATTTTACCAATAATTCACGGGTAGATAAATTTGAAAAACGAAGAAAAAATACCAAGTCTCTATCTGTTTTACTGATTCTTGGAAGTATTCTGCTGGTAGTGCTTATCGGTGTAATGGTATTCGGCGGAGATGAATCAGCCGAACAGCCGACCGACGAAAAAGCTGGCCAGACTACTGGTCAGGATGGACAAGCTGGTAATTCTGGTGATGACGAGGCTGGTAACACTGATGAAGAAGAGACCGATGAAAACAATGCGCAAGATGACTCCACTGGTGAATCCGATACGGAAGAAAATAATACGCAAGACAATGAATCTGATGCCCAATCCGGAACGGAACAGGTAGAACCATCCGACGATAATGTAACTGAAGCTTATACGAAAGATTGGCAGCCAGTGGGGACAGAACAGAGTGAACCTCACACAACAAATTTTGATGAGGGCTCACAAGACAGACTTGAAATGCGGAAAGCATCTGCTGTGGCTACAGGTCTTGATGAAGAAAGCCTTATTATGTGGTGGATTCAGCGAAATGGAGATAATAGTGTTATAAGTACCGTTTCCAATGCAGACAATACGGAATATTACCGTGTCTATATGACATGGGTAGAAAATCAGGGATGGAAACCTAGTAAGGTAGAAGTACTGAAAGAGAATGACCAAGAATGGCGTTTCGAATAAGGCACTGACAACAGATGGAGGGACCATACGATGACCATAGGAATTATCGGGGCGATGGATGAGGAAATTGCTTTGCTCCGTAACGAGATGAGAGATACTTCAGAAGAAGAGGTAGCAAACTGTCTGCTGATTCAGGGGACACTGCACGGACGAAACGTCGTACTTCTGAAGTCTGGTATCGGCAAAGTAAATGCGGCATTAGCTGCAACCATACTTCATGAACGGTTTGCACCTACACATATAATCAATACTGGATCAGCCGGTGGGTTTTCTAACGAGCTGGAAGTAGGAGATGTGGTTATCTCCACCCAGGTTGTCCACCATGATGTGGATGTAACTGCGTTTGAGTACGCATATGGCCAGGTACCGTCAATGCCGGCTATGTACGCAGCTGACACTGAATTAGTTGCTAAAGCTGCACATGCAATCAAGGCATTGAACCTGAACTATCAGGAGGGCATCATAGCAACAGGTGATTCCTTTATGGCTGATCCCGCACGTGTGGATTTTGTGCGAGGAAAGTTTCCGACCATGATTGCTGCCGAAATGGAGGCAGCGGCGATTGCACAGGTATGCTATCAGTATAATAAACCCTTTGTGATTATTCGGGCATTGTCGGATATTGCAGGGAAAGAATCGTCTATCTCTTTCGAGGCTTTTTTGGACAAGGCGTCCAAAAATGCAGCAGATTTAATTATGAAAATAATCCAGGAAATTTAATTAACCATCATTTTCCGTTCATATACAGCACTTTGATATGTTATGATGCAGTATATGGGGGGAAGAACAATGAATTTGAAAGAACAGCATCTAGAACTTAAACTAAAAGACTATCGACGTTTTGTTGGTACACTATTAATTCTTGCATCCTACCTTTATCTAGGATCAATCATATACTTGTATGTACGCCAGTCTTCAGACGGGAATTTCCTGGTGCTGATGTCATTGGGTGCAGTGCTGTCTGCCGGTTGGTTCTTATACCGCTCACATCGGCTAAAAGCTAAAATTAACGAAAATGAGCGCGTGTGAAGATATTCACCGCGCTTTTTTATGTTGGGATCAATTTTTGTTATCCTCTTCGTTCCTGCCGGTAGTATTCGTGAAAGACTTTCATTAACGCCCGCTTTTCAATACGAGAAACATAACTGCGAGAGATATTCAGTTTCTTGGCAATTTCTCGTTGTGTCATTTCATTTTGATTGTTAAGCCCGTATCGGCAAATAATCACTTCTTTTTCCCTGCTGTCAAGAATCGAGAGGTAATGTTTCATTTTGTCAATTTCCATGTTCAGTTGAATATATTCAATTATATTTTCATTTTCGGCTTCTAGGATATCAATCAGACTTATCTCATTCCCCTCTTTATCCTGGCCGAGTGGATCATGCAGTGAGACATCTTTTTTTACCTTCTTCAACGCCCGTAGATGCATCAGAATTTCATTCTCAATACACCGGGCTGCATAAGTAGCTAGTTTAGTACCTTTGGAAGTGGAAAAGCTCTCAATTCCTTTAATAAGACCAATTGTCCCGATAGAGATGAGGTCCTCCATATCCTCTCCTGTATTCTCAAACTTTTTCACTATGTGCGCAACAAGCCTTAAATTATGTTCGATCAGTTTATCTCGGGCTGTTTTGTCACCCTCCTGCATGGCTTCAATATATTTCGCTTCATCTTCCGGTGGGAGTGGCTGAGGGAAGGCGTGGTTTTTAACGTAGGAGACAAAAAAAAGCGCCTCTTTAATCAATAAAGCGAGAACACTTAAAATACCCGACAAATATATACACCTCCTTCAAAATGCTGCAAGGGCTAATGCCCTTATAACATCTGTATGAAGGAGGTGAGGATTTTGTGTCTGTCCGTCGAAAGTTATCCGGAAAATATCCAATAAGGAATGGAATTAGTCCGTATTGGAAACAAATCCAGCATATTTTTTTGCAGACGATTCTTTTATTATTTCAATATCATTGTGCGGAAGTTTTTCTCCGCCAATAATCTGATAATCTTCTGGCCCTTTTCCCGCTACTATTACGATATCATCAGGCTCGGCCAATTCAATGGCGTGACTTATTGCTTCTCTTCGATCCGCAATAAGAACATAGCTATTATGCTGCATTCCTTTTTCCATTGCTCTGAGAATTTCTTCTGTATCTTCGTATCTCGGGTCATTAATTGTCAAAATAACGTAATCCGCTTTAGAGGCTTTCTCTGCCATGAACGGCCGTTTTCCCTTATCCCGGTCACCACCAGTCCCAGCAACAAAAATAATTTTCCTTTTTTTAAAGGGAAGAACAGACTGAATCGATTTCTCTATGGCGTCCGGTGTATGTGCATAATCAAGATAGACAGTTGCAGGTGCATTAATTTCTACCTTTTCCATACGGCCGGGTACGAATGCCACTGTTTTAAGAATTGTAACAAGCTCAGAAACGGAATAGCCATCAGCATATAAAGAGGCTATCGCCGCCAGTGAATTATAAACATTAAATTCACCGAGCAAGCTCGTTTCAACCTGATATGTACCTTCAGGCGAGTGAAGCGTGTAATGGGTTCCATCCTCGTTGTATAGTATATTCTCTGCGAAAAAGTTTGCATCTTCTTTAATTCCATATGAAATAACTTCGTATGCAGTCATGCCTTTATAGGCTGAATACCATGGATCATCACGATTAAGCACTACAATTTTTGCATTCTGAAGGTTATTTCCAAGTTGCGCAAAGAGGAGTCCTTTGGTATATCCATACTTTTCCATTGTATGGTGATAATCCAAGTGCTCATGGGAAAGATTTGTAAAAGTGACTACATCAAAATCTATTCCATGCAGCCTGCCCTGTTCAATACCATGGGAAGAAACTTCCATCACCATGTTTTCAACCCCACTGGTAACGGCTTTTTTTAATTCCCGCTGGTTTGTCAGAATATCACATGTGGTGTTATCACTGGGAAACATTTCATCATTTATTTTAATTCCATTAGTACCGGACAGTGCAGCAGTTTTTCCCTCTTTTCGTAGCATTGCATGCATTAATGTAGTAACCGAGGTTTTACCATTTGTGCCGGTTACCCCATAGGCTGTCATTTTAGAAGAGGGGTAGTCGTAGAATTTGTTGGCAAGCAGTGCCATTGCTTTTTTAGTGTCATTTACAACGATTAACGCAGATGAATTCAGGTCCATTTCGAGGTGTCTTTCCGAAACGATAATGGATGCACCGTTACTTAACGCTTCTTCGTAAAAGTCATGCCCGTCCACGGTGAAACCAGGTGTACATATAAATAAGTCACCTGTATTGACTTTACGGGAATCCTGTTCCAGGTTATTAATTTTCTCAGGCAGTCTTCCATATATTTTTTTTACTTTCAGACAAGATAATAATAGGCGTGTATCCATTTCCCGTACCTCGCATTTCTGATTTCTCTTTAATATTCTGGTGTATTGAAAAATTTAGTTAGTACAACAATATATCTCAATACCCGGTTTGTTGGTGGTCTAATCTGGTGAATTTCTACTAAAACCGTCGAAACAAGAAACCTGCGAATGGATTATTTCTGTGTTTGTTTTTGTATAGCTTCTTCATATTCGTCCGTTCTATTCTTGGTTACAGGCTTAACACCATGCCGGTGGGCCGCACGTGAAATCATATGGCCAGATACCGGGGCGGTCAAGAGGGTGAATACGATAGCCAGTAATAGTTTCCCACTGACAATATCATGTGAAACATATAAATATAGGAAGGAGCCGATCAACACACCTGCAATTCCTAGAGTAGATGCTTTTGTAGCTGCATGTAGCCGTGTATAAACATCCGGAAAGCGGATAATACCGATGGAACTTGAGAAAATAAAAAATGTTCCTGACAGTAAGAAAAAGGCAGTTAGTATATTGAGGATGATTTTAATCCAAGTTTCTATCAATGATAACACCCTTTTCCAAGAATTTTGCTATCGCCAGGGTACCGATAAACAGTAAAATTCCGATCAGAAGTATTACATCTGTAAACTTCGTGGTTTCCACTTTTATCGTCATCAGGGCAGCAAGTCCCATAAGATTGATCCCGATTGCATCAAGCGCCACTGCACGGTCAGCGTTGGTTGGCCCAACAACTGTCCGCCAAAGGAGCATAATGAGTGATACAGCTATTCCTATGATACAGACATTCGTAATTATTGAAAGAAAGGTTTCGGTTCCTGTTAACAAATCCATTAGCGTGTCACCTCAGATATAGCTTTTTCAAATGTATTCCTAATTGAATCAATCGCCTCGTCAATATCGTCAATGTCAATGGCGTGAATATATATATGGGTATTGTCATGTGAGACTGCCACCGATAAAGTACCCGGAGTCAATGAAATCAGATTTGCAAGCAGGGTAATTTCCCAGTTGCTCTTCAGGTCTGTAGGCATGGCAAAAATACCTGGTTCGAACTCAAGGTTCGGTTTGTAAACCATCTTAATAATCTCCACATTGGAGGTGATCAGCTCTTTAATAAAAAGTATAATCAAATTTAAAATCTTGAATACTTTCCTCATGTAAAAGGCGTCCGGAATAAATTTGTTAAGCAAAAGCAGCAAAAGCATTCCTAGTATGTAGCCGGACAAAAAGCTTGCCCCGGTATAGCTTTCACTTAAAAACATCCACATGACAGCAATTACAACATTTATCAAAATTTGAAATGCCATAGAACATTACTCCTTTAGGACAGAATCAATATAGGTTTGCGGATCAAGCAGATATGCAGAAATGGATTCAATCGGCGGATAAATAAATTCGGCACCGACACCGATAAATACGGAAAGTGACAGCAGGCATGCAACAGGTGTGAGCATCTTTCCGACTGGTTTCTTTTCGAGCGTTTCGTCTTTTTCTCCCCAGAATCCCATAATGAAAATCTTCATAATTGAATAGAGAATCAGCAGGCTTGATAGCAGGGCGACAATAACAATTCCAACCTCGCCTTCAGAAAGGGCACCTTTGAGAAGGAGTAGCTTTCCGATAAAACCGCTAAAAGGCGGGATCCCTGCGAGAACAAATGCAGAGAGGAATAGCAGCCAGCCAAGAACTGGATAGTGATGAATCAGACCACTGAATTTACGTAAGTCTGAAGTACCGGCTACATAAACAACTATTCCAACTAGCAAGAATAAAATAGTTTTAATCAGCATGTCATGAATAAGGTAGTATACTGATCCGGCAACAGCTGTTTCCGTAAAAACCCCAATTCCCATTAAAATAAAACCAATTGAAGGAATAATGTTATAAGCTATGATTAATTTTATATTATTGGTAGATAATGCCCCTAATATACCAAAGAGCATTGATAAACCGGCTATCCATATAAACATTTCATGGGTTAAATCTGTATCGTGTACAAAAATAAGTGTAAACACGCGGATGATTGAATAGATTCCTACTTTAGTAAGTAATGCCCCAAATAGCGCTGAAATAACTGGGTTAGGAACAATATATGATTTAGGCATCCAATAATACAATGGAAATAGAGCTGCTTTCGTTGCAAATACAAAGAATAAAAGGATGCCAATTGTGGTAAGAATACCACGCTGATCAACATCCTGTACACGCTGAGCGATCTGCGCCATATTTATGGTTCCGACCGTAGAATAAAGAAATGCAACTGTGGTAACGAACAGCATGGAGGAAAACAGGTTGATCAGGACATATTTAATTGATTCTCTCAGTTGTACCTTACCGCCGCCAAGAACAATTAATGCATAAGAGGCCATTAAAAGCACCTCAAAGAAAACAAACAGGTTAAAGATATCGCCCGTCAGAAAAGCACCTGATACACCAGTAATCAGGAAAAAGAAGAATGAATAAAAATAGGATTCTTCTTTTTGTTTATCAAGTGAAAGGGGAGCATAGAAAGCACATGCTACAGCAATTACATTGGTAGTCAAAACCATTAGTATTGCCAATGAATCAGCTACCAGTACAATTCCATAAGGCGCCGCCCATCCACCTGTCTCGAGTATAATGGCCCCGTTGTTAAATACGGACCATGCAGTATAACTTACGACTGCAAGACTTATTATGGTAAAAAGCTTAGTAAGTGTTCTGACAGCTTTTAATTTTTTTGGAAAGAAAGCTAGAATTATCCCCGATAATAACGGGATGATGATTGGTAATACTGCTAAGTTGCTACTCATTTTCGTTGCCCCTTAATTCTTCCATATTGTCTGTATTATTTTCATTAGCCGCCCGGTAGGCAAGCACCAGCAATAGGCTGGTTATTCCAAAACTGATAACGATGGATGTCAGGATCAGCGCTTGTGGTAGTGGATCGACGTAATCATCAATTCCATGTGTAAGAATAGGCGGTTTTCCATCCTTCAATTCACCCATTGTGAGGATGAACAAATGAGCGCCATGTGTGATTAGACCTGTACCAATAATAATCCGCAACAGCTGTTTCTGAAGCAAATTATAAATACCAGTTGCAAAAAGTATTCCTGCAAGTATGCAAATGATAATCTCCATTTATTTCGCCCCCTTGTTGACTTTTAATTTTATGAGGCTGTAAATGGCCAGGGCAGCAATCCCCAGAACAGTTATTTCAAACAGTGTATCCAAACCTCTCATATCAACTAGGATGACGTTGACCACGTTATCCCCGCCACCAAGTGAATGGGACTTTTCAAGAAAATAATCCGAGATTGTTCCAAACCAGTCTGAACTGAATGAAGAAATGCCGACGACCGTCATCAGCAAACCAAACCCTGCCGAAATTAACGTGTTGGATGTGATGGCTCCCAGCGACTCATCACGGTGCTGCAGGTTTGGCAGGTGATAAAAACAAAGGATAAACAATGCAACTGTCACCGTTTCAATAATGAACTGCGTCAATGCAAGATCTGGTGCCCTGTATATAACAAATAATATTGAAATTCCATAACCGACCACCCCAAGCAACAGGATTGCAGCAAGGTTTGAACGAGTAAAAATAGTCGCGAAAGCTGCCACTATCATAGTAATAACGATTGCCACTTCAATTACGGTTACTTTTGCAAGACGGTTGAAGTCAAGTGTAAATCCATTGGTCATAAACATAAATACACCTGTTACCAGCAGTATTGTCGCCAAGATGATCGACATATACAAACGAAGTGAGCCTGTCATATAGGAAGTTGTCAATTTGCCTGAAAAAGTATTCAACTTCTCTATCAGAAAGTCATACGCTCGGTTGAAGCTTAGACTCCCTGGAAGCACACTATACACCTTATTCCATTTGGTTCTTGTAGCAACGAGGATGCTTCCTAATCCGACCACAATTAATGACATCTGAAATGCCCTAGAGTCCCATCCGTGCCAGTATTTTACAGGATGCACAACATCATCGTTAAAGACAGCTCCGGCAGCGTGTGCCAGAAACGTTCCATTAACTGAGTTAGGAAAAATCCCAATCAGGATGACCCCGAGTACAAGCACGATTGGTGAAATCAGCATACCGACTGGTGCTTCATGCGGTTTCTTCGGAAGAAGGTTAAGTTGTTTTTTTCCAGTAAAAACGCCAAAGAAGAAATACAGAGAATATACAAATGTAAAGATACTTCCGAATACTGCAAGATACGGTATAACCGCAACTAGAAATGCAGCTACGCTATTTAGTCCTTCAGATAGGTGAAGTGTTGCGTCAAAGAAAAGCTCTTTACTGTAAAAACCGTTCAGAAACGGTAGAGGTACACCTGCCATCGAAAATGTACCGAACAGGGCAAGGGTTGCCGTCATCGGCATAAATGTCATTAAACCGCCCAGTTTCCTGATATCCCGGGTACCTGTCTCATGGTCAACAATCCCGGCAACCATAAATAAGCTTCCTTTAAATGTGGCGTGGTTGAGTATATGGAAGACTGCAGCAAAAACAGCGACCTCTGTACCAAAACCAAGCATGGCCATAATCATTCCCAATTGACTGATTGTGGAGAAGGCCAGGATAGCTTTTAAATCTGTTTGGCGAACTGCCATATACGATCCCCAACATAGAGTGAGAATCCCTGCGGCACTGACGATTATGAAGAACCATACATACTCAGAGAACACCGGTGAAAATCTGGCAATCAGAAAGAGACCTGCTTTAACCATTGTTGCTGAATGCAGGTAAGCACTTACTGGTGTAGGAGCTTCCATGGCATCTGGCAACCAGATATGGAATGGAAATTGCGCTGATTTAGTAAACGCACCAAGCAGGACGAAGCCGAGTATCAATGGAAGATATCCGCTCTCAAGTATAACATCTTTCTGATCAATCATGGCCTGAATACTAGTAGTCCCCGTAACAACTGATAATAAAATAAACCCGCCAAACATGCTGAGACCACCAAAAATAGTAATCAGCAATGATTTTTGTGCACCATATCTCGAGCGTTTATTATGATCCCAGTATCCAATCAGCAAAAATGATGAAATAGAAGTCAATTCCCAGAATGTATATAAGACAAAAACGTTGTCGGACAATACAACACCAAGCATAGCTGCCATAAACATCATCAGGTAAACATAAAAATGACCAAGGCGCTCTGTACTATGTAAATAGTAGATAGAGTATAAAACTACCAGTGAACCAATCCCGCTTATAAGCAAAACAAAAAGCAGGCTGAGTCCGTCCAAGTAGAAATCAATGTTTATACCAAGAGATGGAATCCAATTATATGTATGTTTAAATGGTTCAAAATTACCTCCCACGAACCGTATGAAATATAGAAATACTCCAAAAGGAATAAAAAACACAAATACTCCGGTATGTACTTGATGTTTAAATTTACTGATAAATGGAATAAAACAAGCAAGCAGAAGTGGAATTAAAACTGTGTAAATCATTTAACTGTTGTCCTCCCTTAATGAATACGGATAGCTGTATGATAATACGGGGATATCAATGCGATAGTAAATGGGTTATTTTATCAGCATTACATTCAATTTAATTATACAAAAAATAGCTTATCATAAAATAAACCCAGTTAAAATAAAAAACCCCTGCCAGTGTTGGCAGGGTGATAATTGGTGAACTCAGCTTGAGCATTTGATTTTGATGGTCAGGGATCTTCTGCTAATTTCCTTTTCAATAAGATATAAAAAGTCAGGGCTTAGATTTAGTTCATGTGCTTTATAATAGGATTCCAACAACAATTCATCCGACAAATGCTCCATAAACGCGCCCTCCTAATCTTTCTGAATCTCTTATTTCCTGTGTTGATAGTTAATAATTTACCATGAATTTATAGGCATAACAAGATGTGAGTTATCTACATCCGCCTGTAGATAACTTGTGTATAAAATGACAAAACAGGCGAACAATGTTGATATTTCGCTGTTGATTTTGTGAACAAAGTTATCCCCAACTCGAATAATGAAGGAATTTGTCGAACGGTTTTTGGTATATTTCTACGGGTAAATAGTTAGTTGTGGACACCATGATATTCCATTATTTCTTTATTATTGTAGAAAGATATTATAGGATTAAGATATAATATCATTCTGCATTGACTGTAAAAAAATATATACTAGTGTTCTGATAATAATAATGATTGCAGAGGTGTAAGTATTGCTGAAACGATTTCTACCAAACGAACATGTGAAAAGTATTTTTGATATTCAACCTACAGTACTGAGGAAAAAGGGTATCAAAGGAATTATTACCGACCTTGATAATACACTTGTAGCTTGGAATGTACGCGAAGCTACTCCGGAAATAATCCAGTGGTTTAAGCAAATGAAAGAACAGGACATCAAAGTGACTATTATCTCAAATAATAACCAGGAACGGGTTGAAATATTCTCGGAGCCGTTGGATGCACCATTTGTTTTCAGTGCTAGAAAGCCCCTCAGCCGTGCGTTTGTAAGTGCCGCAAAAGAAATGCGATTGCCGAAAGATGAGGTAGTGGTAATTGGTGATCAATTGCTGACAGATGTGCTTGGTGGTAATTTTGCGGGCTTCTACACTATTCTTGTGGTACCGATTGTTGAAACGGATGGTAAGATAACCCGATTTAATCGGTCCATCGAGCGAAGAATACTAAGTTATATGCGAAAAAAAGGGAAGATAAGCTGGGAGGAATAATTGTGACTGAAATAAATTGTCAGGGCTGCGGAATCGAAGTCCAGACTTCCGATGAAACACATCCCGGGTACACACCAAAATCAGCATTAGATCGTGAGACAGTGTTATGTCAGCGGTGTTTCCGACTAAAACATTATAATGAAATTCAGGATGTCTCGATTACCGATGATGATTTTCTGTCAATGGTCAGTCGTATCAGGGATAGGAATGGTCTGGTCGTTCATGTGATCGATATTTTTGATGTAAGTGGAACCTTGATCAGTGGATTACCACGGATAGTTGGGAATAAACCGGTTCTGCTTGTTGGAAACAAAATGGACCTATTACCTAAATCTACAAATAAAAACAAACTGATTCAATGGCTCCGTTCATCTGCTAAAGAAGCAGGCATTAATGTAGAAAACGTCTATCTAATCTCCTCCGTGAAAGGTCATGGGATGGATGCGCTGGCTGAAACAATTGAATATCACAGGAATAAGCAGGATGTCTTTATTGTGGGAACAACAAATGTAGGAAAATCCACCTTTATAAACCGTCTGATCAAACAGTCAACCGGTGAATCAGATGTAATAACGACTTCCTATTTTCCTGGAACCACGTTAGGGTTTATACAGATTCCACTTGATGATCAAACAGCCTTGATTGATACACCGGGAATAGTAAATAAACAGCAAATGGCACATTATGTTTCTGACAACGATCTGAAAGTGATTACACCGAAAAAAGAAATTAAACCACGAGTGTATCAGTTGAACAGTGGGCAGACACTTTATTTTGGCGGACTAGCCCGGCTTGATTTCATAAAAGGCGAACGGCAATCTTTCGTCTGTTATTTTGCTAATAACCTGCCAATCCACCGAACAAAAATTGAAAAGGCAGATGAATTATACAAAGAGCATCTGGGCGGTCTTTTATCCCCTCCGGATAAAGATACACTGGAAATTATTCCTGAACTCACTGCTAACACATTCAGGATTACGGAAGGGAATACAGATATTGTCTTTCCAGGTTTAGGTTGGGTCACAATCCCGTCCGGCGAATTAACAGTAGCGGTGCACAGTCCAAAAGGGGTTAATGTGTCACAACGCAGGTCATTTACTTAGGGGGAGATATATGATGAAACTAGGGTTAATAGGATTTCCGATTGGACATTCCCTGTCACCGTGGATTCACGGTCGTTTCCTGGAAAAATCGGATATTGCAGGGGAGTACGAATCGATTCAAATCAGTCCTGAAGACTCATTTGAAGAAGAACTGGAAAGGATAAAAACAGAAGGAATTAATGGGTTTAACGTAACTGTTCCATATAAAACAAAGATTGTTCCGTATCTGGATGGTTTGGACAAAAATGCAGCGGCCATTGGTGCCGTTAATACAGTAGTCTATAAAGATGGACAATGGATTGGTTATAATACGGATGGAACGGGATACGTGGCAGCATTGAATAGTAAATTCCCTTCTTTCAGTAAGGATAAATCAAGAAAGGTTTTGATTATTGGAGCTGGAGGAGCTTCGCGCGGGATTTATTACGCTCTTGTAGCAGAAGGCTTTACGCGCATAGATATTGCGAATCGGACTGCTGAAAGTGCACATGCAATCGCCGCTGTTGACAGGGAGGGAGTCCAAACAGACGTGCTTACCCTTATAGAGGCAGAGAATAATTTAGGCGAGTACGATTTGGTTATCCAGACTACGTCGGTAGGTATGAAACCGAACGTGGAAGGAAAAGTTATGTCGCTACAATCAATAGAGGAAGGCTGTATAGCTAGCGATATTGTTTATCAGCCTATCCAAACTGCATTTCTGCAGGAAGCACAAGCAAAGGGTGCGGCTATTCATTACGGGCACACGATGCTGTTATATCAGGCGCAGGCCGCGTTTGAATTATGGACAAACAAAAAAGTACCCATAGGAAATATGGATCAGCAACTAAAAAATATTCTGGAAGGAAGATCGTAATGCTTACAGGCAAACAAAAACGGTATTTACGCTCAGAAGCACATCATCTGAAACCGATTTTTCAGGTGGGTAAAACGGGTGTAAATGAAAATATGATAGAACAAATAAACGAGGCACTCGAGAAAAGGGAATTGATCAAAGTCAGCATTCTGCAGAACTGTCTTGAAGATAAGAATACAGTTGCAGAACAGTTGTCAAACGGTACTGGAGCAGAGATTGTTCAGATTATCGGAAATAATATTGTACTTTATAAAGAGTCAGAGGAAAACAAACATATTCAGCTTCCGTAAAGGAGTTTATCATGAAACAGATTGGTTTATTGGGGGGCACATTTGATCCCCCGCATCTTGGGCATTTAATAATTGCAGAAGAAGTAAGGGCTAACCTGGGGCTTGATGAAATATGGTTTATCCCTTCCCAAGAACCACCTCACAAGCAAAAGGCGACAACCGACGCAGTGGACAGAGCAGAAATGGTAAGGTACGCAATCAGTACAAATGAATATTTTAAACTGAATCCAATTGAGATAGAACGCCCTGGAAAATCATTCACGATTGATACAATCAGACAATTAAGAGATGAAAATCCAAACACTGACTTTTACTTCATTATTGGAGCAGATATGGTTGAGTACCTGCCAAAATGGAAAGATATCGAGGAATTAACTGAATTGGTTAAGTTTGTAGGTGTTGAACGTCAGGGTTATAAAGTGAAAAGCGAGTATCCGGTTATAAAAGTGCAAATTCCTACTATTGAAGTCTCTTCCACGGCGATCAGAGAACGCCTTCAGAACGGAATATCTGTTAAATATCAGGTGCCTGAACCGGTGGAAACCTATATTAAGGAGAAGGATTTATATGAATAAAGAAGAAGCGATTAAAATCGTGGAACCCTTTTTAAAGCGTGAACGTTTTGAACATACCTTGCGTGTGGCAGACACCGCTGTTGAGCTGGCAACCATTTATAATGAATCAATCGAAAAAGTGGAAATGGCTGCAATTTTTCATGACTATGCCAAATATTTTCCGCTAGAAGATATGAAAAAAGTTATCCTAAAGAATGATTTGCCGAAGGATCTTTTTGAGTATCATTCGGAACTTTGGCATGGTCCTGTTGCTTCGGTGCTTGTTGAGCAGGAATATGGAATAGAGGATCACGAAATACATAGCGCTATAAGGTATCATACAACAGGCAGAGCGAATATGAGCATGATGGATAAAATAATTTTTGTTGCTGACTATATTGAACCAGGAAGAAATTTTCCAGGAGTTGAGGAAGTAAGAGAAATGGCAAAACAAGACCTTACCCGCTCAGCCTGGATGGCGCTCGCTAACACTATCCGGTTTTTGGTCAGCAGGCATGCAACAGTTTATCCGGATACTTTTTACGCGTATAATGACTTAACGAAACGTATAAATGGAGGTAGTTAATTTCATGAATAATGAAGAAATCATCCACATCGCCGCTGAGGCATGTGACGATAAACGAGCAGAAGACATTGTAGTACTGAATATGAAAGAAGTTTCTCTGATGACAGATTATTTTTTGATTTGCCACGGTAGCAATGAACGTCAGGTACAGGCTATTGCCAGATCAATAAAAGACTCACTTGAAGAAAAAGATATACACATTAACCGTATGGAAGGATTTGAACAGGCACGTTGGATCCTAGTTGACCTGGGAGACATTGTCTGCCATGTTTTCCATAAAGACGAGCGGTCTTATTATAACCTTGAGCGACTTTGGGGTGATGCCTCACAAGTTGAGCTGAATACAGGAAATAACGGATAACCATGGCTTACCAGCAAATGGCTGCAGTCTACGATCACCTGATGAATGATGCTCCATATGATAACTGGGTACATTTTACAGAGCATGTGATCAAAAAATCTGGCAAGAATGTAAAATCAGTCGTTGATTTAGGGTGTGGTACAGGCCAAATAACCACCCGATTAGCTCGCAACGGGTATAGTATGACTGGGGTTGATTACTCGTCCGAGATGCTCAGCTATGCTGAACAGCGGGCCAGTGAGGAAAAGTTACCTATTCAGTGGATTCATCAAGATATAAGAACACTGCAGGGAATAAGAGATAAGGATTTGGCGGTCAGCTATTGTGATGTCATAAACTATGTTACGGAAGATTCTGAGCTATTGGCGACTTTCAAGAACATTGCCGATACATTAAAACCTGGGGGACTTTTCCTGTTTGACGTTCATTCGTTATATCATGTCCGCTCTAATTTTATTAATCATACGTTTACCGAGACCGGGGACGATATTGCTTATATCTGGGAATGTACAGAGGGAGAAAACGAAGGGGAAATGTATCACGACCTGACGTTCTTTGTACGGGATGAGGAGCATTATATTCGATTTGATGAGTATCACCATCAACGGACCTTTTCAATTGATTTTTACCAGCGATTACTCAATCAAACAGGCTTTCGGGTCATGCACGTTACAGGGGATTTCTCACTTGATGATGAAAGTCTCTATGAAAATACAGAAAGAGTGTTTATCGTTGCTGAAAAGCGGCTGGAAAAATAATTTTTTCCAGTCGTATTTTTTTGCAGGAGTTTTTACGAACGATGTCGAAATAAGTAAATGCAGTTATACGATTATCCCCTCTGAAAACCTCTAAAGGAAGTGGCTCCATGTTTTCCATTCTACGAAGAAACCTCTTTCTTCTCTTAATCATCCCGGCAATTGGAATTTTTTTATGGATAAGTAACAGCAAAATACCGGAAAGTAAACAGGTGGAATCCGTACCATCTGAGGATACTTTGCTAGTGAAAGAGCAAAAGCAGGAACGTTCTGAAACGGTAATAGTGGATGTGAAAGGGGCTGTCCGACATCCCGGCGTTTACAAGACATCACCTGATTCAAGGGTTAATGATGTTATAAAGCAGGCAGGAGGTTTTACTGCTGACGCGGATCAGAAAATGGTGAATTTGGCACAGAAGGTACAAGACGAAATGCTCATTCTCATTCCTGAGAAAGGTGAGAATATACCAAGCATGACTACAGGACCGGCAGGAGATGGGAAGGTAAGGGTGAATTATGCCACACAGGAAGAGATCGAGACATTAAACGGAATAGGACCTTCCAAAGCCCAGGCCATCATTGAGTACAGGGATGAAAATGGTTTATTTCAAAAAGTAGAGGATTTGCTGGAAGTTTCTGGGATTGGTGAAAAGACATTGGAAAATTTAAGGGATTTCATTCAGATCCCATGATTGAGTCTGGAGGGTTGTTGACGTAATAGGGCAAATAAAGATAAACTGAAAAAATATATTAAAAAGGTGGTTAATTTTTATGGAACGAATTTCTTGGGATCAGTATTATATGGCCCAAAGCCAACTGCTGGCCCTCCGAAGCACATGTACTAGACTCATGGTGGGAGCAACCGTTGTTCGGGATAAACGAATCATCGCCGGTGGGTATAATGGCAGTGTCTCTGGCAGTGTTCATTGTGTTGATGAAGGTTGTTATGTGATTGATGGCCATTGTGTCCGGACAGTCCATGCGGAAGCAAATGCGCTTCTGCAATGTGCGAAGTTTGGGGTCCCAACGGAGGGTGCTGAACTATATGTTACACATTTCCCGTGCCTCCAATGTTGCAAACAGATTATTCAGGGTGGAATCAAGGCAGTCTATTATGCTGAAGATTATAAGAACCATCCATATGCTATCGAGTTATTTAAGGAAGCAGGTGTGCAAACGAAAAAGGTGGAACTCACCTACCTGGCCGTCGATACCCAGTACAATAAAAAAGAAAAATATATCCGTGAACTGCTTGAAGAACTTGAGGCGGTTTCGAATGACACAGAAAAATACGCGACCCTAAAAACAGAAGCAGAAGAATTATTTAATATCCGGTAAGCTGATGAAGGGGTATTGGCATTTCCCAGCGATTGGCACAGTCTTCAGCGCACTTACAATTATTTTACACAGCAATTGGTTTATTCTAATTTATTTTCTATGGATTCTTCTTTTATATAAGAAGGGGAGGTTGGGGAAAATCTGTATATTGATTTCCCTGGCCATCCCAATATATCTCTTCTTTCAGCTCCCTGACTTGAATACACTCCCTAAACTTGAACCGCCGCAAAATTCCTCACCTATTATCGGAAGAATTTCCTCCCCGGTTAAGAGCTCTGCATCCAAAATTGAATTTGTACTTACAGAAGAAGGCACGAACCGCAAACTTCAGGTCGTCTATTTTCTAAAACAGCAAGAACCGGTATACCATCTAAACCATGGCGCAGTATGCCAGCTTACTGGTAAGGTTGAATTGCCAGAAGGTGGCAGGAACCCGGGTCAATTTGATTACCGGAAGTTTTTGCTCGCAAAAGGAATAACACACCAAATGGTCATTTCATCGCTCGATCAAGTGAGTTGTGATGGAGCGTCTGTATTTAGCAGAATACATTCCTTGCGGAGAGCCCTGCTTGTATATACTTCTGAAAAGTTGACCAAGCATACTGCGGCATGGCTAAATGCTCTCGTACTCGGTGACGACTCTACGATGGGAAAGGAACTTATAGAGTTGTTTCAACGATGGAATTTGTCTCACTTGCTTGCTATTTCGGGTTTGCATGTCGGACTTCTAGTTGGTTTCGTATACTTCTTATTACTAAAGATGAATATTTTAACGAGGGAGAAGGCACAGTGGGCGCTCGTTCTATTTCTTCCCTTATACGCTGTACTAGCTGGTGGTGAGCCATCCGTGTGGCGTGCTGGAATAATGGTTTTGTTTTTTATCCTTTTGAGCAAAGTAAATTATAAAATTAGTATCACGGATGTACTCAGTATTGCATTTATCCTCCTTGTACTGATTGATCGATATATGATTTATAACATTGGTTTTCAATTATCCTTCAGTGTCACAATGGGACTACTGCTTTCGAAGAATTGGATTGCACAGTCAACCTCACCCTTTTTCACCGTTCTGAAAATCAGCTTCGTATGTCAGATGGTAATACTTCCACTCCAGTTACTCTACTTTTATACTTTCCAACCGCTCTCTATTTTATTGAATGTCCTAATTGTTCCCTATTTTTCGCTGTTTGTAATCCCGTTTATGTTTGTACTGCTACTTTTGTCTCCGGTGGCCGGTCCAATACTTCCCCTTTTTGATTCGCTATTTACATCCATTCACGAGAACTTTATATCGTTTATTGGCATGGTGGATGGGATTGCCTACTTTCCAATGGTATTAGGTTCATTATCACTAAGCGAAACTGTGATTTATTATGGTATTTTTCTTTTTTTCATGAAGGGTCTGGAACAGCAACTATTGAAGCGAGCGTTCAGTTTGGGTTGCTTACTTACAGTCTATATCCTGATGCTTGGGCTTGCGCCATATTTCTCTCCTATAGGCACAGTCACTATGCTTGATATCGGACAAGGGGATGCCATCGTGGTTGAACTGCCATACCGAAAAGGGATTATCATGGTAGACGCAGGTGCTAAAATGTCTTTTGAGAATAATAAAGCGACCGGGAAGGTTTATGAGCAAATAATAAGGCCATTCTTCTATTCAAGAGGTATCCATACGCTTGATGCAATTTTTATCTCGCATGAAGACAGTGACCATATGGGCAGTCTTCCGTATATTTTGCGGGATATGGGAGCTAAAGAGGTAATTGTAAGTAATTACTATAAAATGAATAAAGATACGCAGCAGAGTATCACAAAAGCAGACTTTAAGCGGGTCGGGCCTAGAGAGCGTTTGAAGATTGGCGGACAGGACTTCTACATACTCTCTCCGCAACAGGATCGACAGACAACTAATGAAAACTCATTGGTGGTTTATACCAAGCTTGGTGGTAAAAGCTGGCTTTTTACTGGTGATATTGGAATAAATACTGAAAAGGAAATTATGGCAAAATATCCATCTCTCCACGCTGATGTTCTGAAAGTTGCCCATCATGGAAGTAATTCATCAACAGACCAAGCATTTGTAAAAGAGATATCACCAGGGTTTGCGCTTATTTCAGCAGGGGTTGATAATTCATATGGCCATCCGCATCAGGAGGTATTAAAAATCCTGAAAGGAGCAGGTGTTAAAGTATGGAGGACAGATAGGAACGGGGCGATTCAATATTATTTCCGTAATGACAGGGGAACCTTTTTGCCCTATTTGCCATAGTCTATAGTGGAACACAAAAAGAGACTGTTTTCGGGCAGTCTCTTTCACAACTTTTTCATATGGATCTGAATGTTCTAAGTATGTGTTGCAGGGTTAGGACCCAGCTACGCTAATCACAACACCAATTGCAAAAATCAAAACAAAGAAAATAAATGAGAACGCAAAGCCTTTTATGGAATCCACTACATCGTTATTTTTTGATTGGACGTTTTTTTCAAATTCGTTCACTTTTACCCCTCCTATACAGCTTCAAGTATAAATTAAATACATAAAAAAATCCACTTATGAACCAAAAATTCATTCAGAAAATCAAATGGCACCAGATTTAGAAAGAGTTTACATCTATAGTTTTGGATTTAAGGGAAATTCTATAAATAAACAAATACCGCCAGAAAGGCAGTTCCTAGGGCTGTTCTTCAGGCGTTCATATAGATTGCAGAGGGAAATTACTTTGATAATTTCCCTCTTTCCTTTTGGCCTAGTCGTATGTTCTGTACGAACAGATTTCATACAAAGTTTGACGCAGAAGCGAAGCTACGCTATTACTTCGTAGCTTATATTTTTTGTGTCAAAAACAAAAAATAAAATAGCCTTCTTTTTACGGGATACTGATTTATACTTGCAAAAAAATCACTTGCTATTCCATTGGTTCCGTTTTACGATTTATTTATATCGTTTATTTTGGAGTGAAGCGGATGACCCATGTCGAGGTAATGAAACAGGTAAAAAAAGGCCAGATAACACCAGTATATTTATTATATGGAACGGAATCATACTTTATACAAAATATAACAAAACAAATTACAAAAAATGTATTAGCGGATAGTGATGATGAAAATCTGTCTGTTTATGACCTCGAAGAAACACCAATCCAGGAGGTTATAACAGATGCAGAAACATATCCATTTTTTGGAGACAGAAAGCTGATCATTGCCAATAACCCTGTTTTTTTAAAGGCTAAACCGGATAAGCTTCCGTTTGAGCATGATCTGGATACACTTACCAATTATTTGTCACAGCCGGTTGACTATTCAGTAATCGTTTTTATTGCACCTTATGAAAAAATTGATGAACGAAAAAAAGTAAGTAAGACACTAAAGAAGAATGGCACTGTTGCGGCATGCTTGCCGATTAAGGAATATGAAGTCAAAAACTGGATAACCAACCTTGCTGGAAGTCTAAAGATCACAATAGCAGACGATGCATACGAAATGCTTGAGGCAGAGCTTTCAGGCGACTTACATTTATTGCGTAATGAACTCACCAAACTTTCCTTTTATGTTGGAGAAGGGGGTTTAGTTACAAAGGAAATTGCTGAAAATCTCGTGGCTCACAGTACGGATAATTCCTCGTTACGATTGGTTGATGCGGTTATGGAGCGTGATTTACATAAGGCTGTTTCCATATATAAAGACCTGGAAAAAATGAAGGAAGAACCAATTGGGCTTATTGCATTATTGGCTTTTCAGTTTCGGACCATTCTCCGTGTTAAACTTCTCAAACAAAAGGGTTATAGTCAGGGACAGATGCAGAAACAAATTTCCACCCACCCATATGTAATCAAAATAGCATTGAACAGGGAAAGGAAATTTTCTGTCAACCGGTTGGAGGAAATCGTGGATAAGCTGACTGAAGCTGATGCGGCAATCAAACAGGGAAGAATGGAAAAAGAACTAGCTTTTGAACTGCTGCTTTATGATTTAATCAGCCGTTAAAGTTGCACATAATAAAAACGATCCTGCAAAAGGGATCGTTTTTTCTTATAATTATGCGCTTATTTCGTTTACTTTTTTAGTAAGACGGGATTTCTGACGGTTTCCATTGTTGCTATGGATTACGCCCCGTTGTACTGCCTTATCAATTTTCTTGAATGTTTCTTGCAATACAGACTTAGCATTTTCAGCATCGTTTGCTGCTACCAGTTTTTCAACACGTTTGATATGTGTACGCATGTCAGACTTATAGCGCAGGTTCTGTGCGTGTTTTTTCTGGTTTGTATCAATACGTTTTTCTGCGGATTTTATATTAGCCATTGTTTCACCTCCCAAGTAACTCTCTTCCTTATTATCATTCAGGAAAGCAACTATACTTTTATATTCCTAAAGTATAACACAAGACATTTTACCAAACGTCCACAACCTTTTCAATAGCAATGTCCAGCTGCTGTATTTTTTTATGTTATTAGTGAAGGCTAATAAGTAGACAAGTGCCCAATATGCCATAAGGAGTGAAATATTATGGATGATAATGAACAGCGGTTTCAGGTAAGAACAGACCTGGCCGTCGAAGCAAAGGATATGTACGTTGAAAAGGAACAGCAACAGGAGATAACGGGCGTTAATACAAGGGAGCGCCACCAGGATGATATTAAAATATCGTATGTGGATATTGATAAAAAGGGCGGGGAACTGATTGGCAAGAAGCCAGGTTCTTACATAACCATCTATGCCGATGGGGTAAAGAAACAGGATACCGCTCGACAGGAGACAGCAGCCAAAATATTTTCCAAGGAACTGGAACAGTTGCTGGCCAAAAACAAGGTCACTAAAGAGGCAACGGGCCTGATTGTTGGGCTCGGTAACTGGAATGTTACACCAGACGCACTTGGACCAATGACCGCTGAGAAGATTCTGGTTACAAGTCACCTATTTAAGATGGAACATCAGTCAGTATCAGAAGGGTATCGGCCAGTTGCATCTGTTGTCCCAGGGGTAATGGGGGTAACCGGCATGGAAACAAGTGATATTATTTTTGGGATAGTAGAGAAATTTAATCCAGACTTTGTAATCGCCGTCGATGCGCTTGCTTCTAGGTCAATTGAGCGTGTTAATGAAACAATTCAGTTATCTGATGCAGGGATTCATCCAGGCTCAGGCGTAGGTAATAAGCGTAAAGAGCTTAGTCAGGAAACACTCGGTATTCCAGTGTTCGCTATAGGTGTTCCTACGGTAGTAGATGCAGCGACTATTACCAGCGACACAATCGATTTTATTCTCAAACATTTCGGCAGAGAGTGGAAAGAGAAGGACCGTCCTTCAAGATCGCTGGCGCCGGCGGGAATGACGTTTGGAGGGAAGAAGCTGACTGACGAAGATCTTCCCGATGAAGAAAAGCGGAAGACATTTCTCGGGATAGTTGGTGGATTAAGCGAAGAAGAGAAAAGGTCACTGATAAAGGAAGTCCTGACACCGCTTGGTCATAATCTGATTGTAACCCCCAAGGAAGTGGATGGGTTTATGAAGGATATGGCGATGTTGATTGCAACCGGTCTGAATGCAGCTTTACATGAACGGGTAACTGTCGATAACTCTGCTGCATTTACTCGGTAAAACAAATCTGAAAGCAACTCTATCATTTTTGGTTATTCTTTCCTATTAGTTGCATCTAAGTTAATATAAAAAAACTCTACATGTGCTGTATACGAGGCGCATGTCGAGTTTTTTTCTTAGAAGAATCGGTTCTACCTTCTGAAGATATTTCATAGATTTAACTATCAGCAAAATACTTCAGAGGGGTGGAACCATGAATTTCGGCAATAAAAACCGTGATGATAAACCTAACCTGTTCAGCCATCTGTACAGGAAGAGTGGAATATATATAGTAAGTGTACTGGTACTTTTTATTATTGTTGGCGCATTAACTACTGTAGCTCCAGCATACAGGTTGTCCTCGCATACTATTTCAAACTGGACAAGCGATCTGAACAGCTCAACCTTTCTTTATTTGATGGGAATGGAAAACAGGGCATTTAAGGAAGCGTATCCGGATGACATGCCAATGCTTGACTTATCTAGCACCTTTTTTCAGATGGCAACAAGCATTAAACCCAGCGATACACGAAGTCTGCTAGGGCAGGAGTTACCGGGTTTTGCTACATTTCAAAATGAAATTATAATTGCGGGGGAAGGAACCAATTATACCAACTTACCATTTGAATCTGCTCCACCTCTGGAGGATATTCTGAAAGACCGAGAGGCTGTCGTGGATGAGCCTGAGGAAATTGAAGAAATAGAAAAACCTGATCAAAAAGAGGGACAGTTATCAACGGGCGACAGAAATGTAGTTTTTATCTATAACAGTCATAACAGGGAATCATTTTTGCCGCATTTACCGGGGGTTACTGATCCTGACCTTGCTCAACATGGAGAGGTAAATATCACAAAAGTGAGTGATCGGTTGGCAAAGTCACTCAAGGAAGAAGGGATAGGAACCACGGTTGCCAACACAGATATCATGCAAATGTTGAATAAGCGGGGATGGGAATATCATCAGGCATATCGTGCTTCTAGAGAAATTGTAAAGGAGGCTTTTTCTACTAACGATAACATTCAATATGTATTTGATATTCACCGCGATTCACAAGACAGGTCAGAAACGACAAAAACAATTAATGGAAATCGTTATGCTCGCATCGCGTTTGTAGTGGGAGCTGATTATTCCAGCTATGAGAAAAATTTGGCATTGGCTACTGACCTTCATGAACTTATTCAGGACAAATACCCGGGGCTTAGTAGGGGAGTTATCAAGAAAAAGGGTCCAATAAACGATGGGGTATACAACCAGGACCTTTCTGGGAATGCTGTTTTAATAGAATTTGGCGGAGTCGAGAATAACTTTGATGAACTATATCGTACAGCCGATGCAGTTGCTGAAGTGTTCAGTGATTATTATTGGGAAGCTGAGAAAGTAAGCAAAAATCCAAAGGAGGGAAATTAATGCGTTTTCTGGTGGTTTTGTTGTTGTTGGCAGTTTTCTTTTTAACAGGTTTAGTGGTGGGAATGGATAAGTTTAATGATTACCAGGATGATGAACCTGTGGATGTAGCGGTCCAACAGGACGTGGAGACTGTTAATAAAACGGATAAAGAGGCTGAGATGCTGGCAGTTGAAAGTACAACCAGCGAAGATATCAGAACCACCAACTCTCCCGAAAACCATATGACCCAAAAAACGGCCTCGTTTCTTGAGGGGGCTGTAAAGGGCTTTTACGATCTAGTCGTCGGGATCATCTATCAGTTTACAAAGGCATTTTTCTGATCCGCTAATGAAAGGTTACTCCTAGCCTGTGCTTTTGTTCTTGAATGTGCGTGGTGCAATTGCTATAATCAATCCTAGTTATTGACGTCTTAATTTTGCGCTTTTATCTCGAACAGGTAAAGGACATGTAGGAGTGAACATCACTTATGGTGAAGAAACAGAGAAACGTGCGTAATTTTTCGATTATCGCCCATATTGACCATGGAAAGTCAACATTGGCTGATCGGATTCTTGAAAACACAAAAGCGCTGACTCAGCGGGAAATGAAGGAACAGTTCCTCGACGCGATGGATTTGGAACGCGAACGGGGTATTACTATAAAACTGAATGCTGTACAACTGAATTATGAAAGTAAAAAAGGTGAGGATTTTACCTTTCATTTAATTGATACACCCGGACACGTCGATTTTACATATGAGGTTTCCAGAAGTCTTGCTGCTTGTGAGGGAGCGATCCTTGTTGTAGATGCAGCTCAAGGGATTGAGGCACAAACATTGGCAAATGTCTATCTTGCCCTTGATAACGAACTCGAAATCATCCCGGTTATTAATAAAATTGATTTACCCAATGCTGATCCGGAGCGGGTTGCTCAGGAACTTGAAGATGTCATCGGCATTGATAAAGACGATGTTATCCTTGCTTCTGCGAAAGATAATATTGGTATTGAAGAAATCCTTGAACGGATTACCACTGATATTCCTGCACCAGCCGGAAATCCGGATGAACCACTTAAAGCACTTATTTTCGATTCGTTATATGATTCATACCGCGGTGTCATCGCCTATGTTTGTGTGAAAGAAGGAGCCGTAAAGGTCGGCGATAAAATTAAAATGATGGCAACAGGAAAGGAATTCGAGGTAAACGAGGTTGGCGTGTTTACACCTAAACCTGTTCCGAAAGACGAACTAAATGTCGGGGACGTAGGCTTTTTGACTGCCTCCATCAAAAATGTGGGTGATTCACGTGTCGGTGATACGATTACCCATGCGAAAAATCAGGCAGCAGAACCATTACCGGGGTACCGGAAGCTGAATCCGATGGTGTTCTGCGGACTATTCCCGATTGATTCCAATAAATACAACGATCTTCGTGAAGCACTTGAACGGCTTGAATTGAATGATTCTTCCCTGCAATATGAGGCAGAGACATCACAGGCGCTTGGTTTCGGTTTCCGTTGTGGCTTTCTCGGTCTGTTGCATATGGAAATTATTCAAGAACGTATTGAACGGGAATTTAATATTGGACTTATTACTACTGCGCCAAGTGTTATTTATGAAGTGGAACAGACAGATGGTGAGATTATCGAAGTTGATAATCCGTCGATGATGCCCGATCCGCAAATAATTCAGGAGATCCGTGAGCCTTTTGTTAAGGCAACGATTATGGTGCCAAATGACTTTGTCGGTCCTGTTATGGAGATCGCTCAGAAAAAACGCGGGCAATTTGTGGATATGGAGTACCTCGATGACATAAGAGTAAATGTTGTTTATCATATACCATTATCTGAAATTGTTTATGACTTCTTTGATCAGTTGAAATCACAAACAAAAGGATATGCCTCATTTGATTATGATTTGATTGGTTACCACCCATCCAACCTTGTCAAAATGGATATTCTTCTGAATGGTGAAACAATCGATGCGCTCTCGTTTATCGTTCACAGGGAATTCTCTTTTGAAAGAGGCAAGCAGATTGTTGAGAAACTGAAAGATCTGATTCCGCGTCAGCAATTTGAAGTGCCTGTCCAGGCGGCAATCGGCAATAAAATTGTTGCCCGGTCCACTATTAAGGCAATGCGTAAAAATGTTCTGTCCAAGTGTTATGGCGGAGATATTTCGCGTAAACGAAAACTTCTTGAGAAACAAAAAGAAGGTAAAAAGCGAATGAAGATGGTGGGATCAGTTGAAGTGCCTCAGGAGGCATTTATGGCGGTTTTGCAGATGAATGATGACTAATATTTTAATGGAGACCCGGTTTTCCGGGTTTTTCTCTTTTGGCAGTAAAGAAAAATAAGTTAGCTTTTTTTGTTAGTATGTCTTGATGTAGTGAAACTGCTGTTTTGGTGTTATGTACTGTAACGTAACCCCGTGTGATTGAGGATTGGAGAGAATTGTAATGGAAGCGAAGTCAGTTTATATTCACATTCCATTTTGCCAGCAAATTTGTCATTATTGTGACTTTACGAAGTTCTTTTATAATGAGCGACTGGCAACGGAGTATATAGAAGCACTGGCAAAAGAAGTAAATACCAATGTTAAAGGTGCAAAAAATAAAGTAAATACCATATATATCGGTGGAGGCACTCCCACAGCTTTGAATATTGCGCAATTGGAAGCCTTGATGAAGCTCATCAACGAAAAGTTCGATGTGGCCAGTTGTAGGGAATTTACGATTGAAGCGAATCCGGGAGAGTTTGAGGAAGAAAAAATCAGATTGATCAAAAGTTATGGGGTTAACCGGATATCGCTTGGTGTTCAGGTCTTTGATGATGTCATGCTGGAGGAACTTGGCAGACTTCATAAAGTGAAAGATGTGTATACCACAGTAAACCAACTGAAGAAGCATGATTTTAATAATATAAGTCTGGATCTTATTTATGCACTTCCAAATCAGACGGTCGAACAATTCGGAAAATCATTGGACGAGGCGGTCTCATTTGGCCTGCCACATTACTCTACATATGCGCTGCAAATCGAACCGAAAACGATTTTTTATCAGCGTCATAAGAAGGGGAAGTTACATCGTCCTCCACAGGATGAAGAAGTTGCCATGTTTGAGCTTCTTAAAAAAACCATGCGGGAAAACGGTGTTCATCAGTATGAAATCAGTAATTTTGCTAAGTCAGGTTATGAAAGTCAGCATAACCTGACATACTGGAACAACGAGTATTATTATGGGTTTGGAGCTGGAGCACATGGATACCTCCCTGGAGTGCGCACAGGAAACCTCCGGCCGTTACCAGCATATACCAAGGAAGCCTTTCTCAGCGGAGTCCCACGGCTAACCAATGAACCGATTGGGCTAAGGGAGATGGTGGAAGAGGAAATGTTCCTGGGATTGCGAAAAGTTTCGGGTGTTAGCAAGAAACGGTTTAAGGAAAGATTTGGGTTCAGCCATGAACAGGTATATGATGATACAGTTGCATATCTGGTACAGAAAGGCTGGCTCGTTGATGACCAGGAAAATTTGCGGCTTACTGAACAAGGTATGCTGTTTGGAAATGAGGTATTTGCACAGTTTCTGCTTGAAGAAGATAAATTAAACCATCTGCGTTGACAAAAAAAAAACGATTTGATAATTTATTATTAGTATTAGCACTCAACAAATGAGAGTGCTAACAGAGGTGATGATCATGCTGACAGAAAGGCAATTATTGATTTTACAAATCATCATTGATGATTTCATCGACTCTGCCCAGCCGGTTGGATCACGTGCCATTTCTAAAAAAGAGGAAATTGACTTTAGTTCGGCCACTATCCGTAATGTAATGGCAGACCTTGAAGATATGGGATTTCTGGAGAAAACACACTCATCATCCGGAAGGGTCCCGTCTGAGAAGGGATACCGATACTATGTTGATCATCTCATTTCACCTCAACGAACAGATAACAGGACTAAACTGATTCATAACATTATTCAGGATGGTATGTTTGAGCTTGAACAGGTGGTGCAGAAATCAGCGGAAATACTGTCAGACATTACAAATTATACGTCCATTATTCTGGGTCCAGAAATATTTGAGACGAAATTAAAGCAGTTGCAGATTGTTACCTTATCATCACAGACGGCAGTGGTTATATTGGTAACAGACACCGGTCATGTCGAGCATCGCTCATTTACCATTCCGGAAAAAATGAGCGCATCCGACCTTGAGAAAATGGTCAACATTTTAAATGAACGGCTTCGAGGCGTGCCGATTCTTAAACTGCCGGAGAAGCTCAACACCGAAGTACTCGACTTGATGAATAAGTACATCTCTGATTTCGAAAAATCCTTTTCATACTTGAAGGAAGTATTTTTCCGGGAAAACCCAGTTAAATTGTATTTTGGCGGGAAGAGCAATATATTGATGCAACCGGAATTTAAGGACATTGAAAAAGTCCGCTCCTTTTACACGATGATTGAAAAGGAAGAAGAAATAGCAAATTTATTGAAAGATACCACAAATGGTATTACAGTGACGATTGGACATGAAAACAAAGTCGATGCGATTAAAGACTTCAGTTTGATTACCGCTGCTTACCGGCTTAACGATGAGCATATGGGAACAATCGCTTTACTTGGTCCGACACGGATGGAATATAAAAGGGTTATTACTTTACTGAATTCCCTATCCAATGAAATGTCGGATGCACTGTATAAGTGGTATAAAAATAGTGAATAAGCAAGTTTCTATAAAGGGCAGGGGAGGATACCTTTCCTGTCTACATAAGCGAAACTATGACATTCGTACTAAATAGCTTGAGCGGATGTTGGGTTATCTAATGTGAAATTCTATGTTTGCTTGGTTATTCATGTTATATTTTTACACTGGGAGGTGGCAGCTATGGCAGAAGAACAGAACAAGGATCAAACAAATGATCAGGAAAAAGACGAAGATCTGGTTACAGAAGTAATCGATGCAGAAGAAGCAGAGAATGATGAAGAAACCACTTCTGATGAAACCAATCTGAAAGAGCTTCAGGAAGAAGTCGAGCAGCTGAAAAAAGAAAAAGATGAAGCATATCAGCGTATGCTTCGAATTCAAGCTGAATTTGATAACTACAAAAAACGCTCACAGAAAGAGAAGGAAGCTGAGCGTAAATATAAATCACAGGACCTGATCACCGAATTACTTCCAGCCCTCGATAACTTTGAACGCGCGCTCAAGGTCGAAGTGAGTGAAGCGGCAGAGGGATTTGCTGAGGGTGTTTCGATGGTTTACAGGCAGTTGAAAGACGCCCTTAAATCGGAAGGACTGGAAGAAATACAATCCGAGGGGCAGGAGTTCGACCCAAATCTTCATCATGCAGTAATGCAGGTTGAGGAAGAAGATAAGGAATCGAATATAGTAGTGGAAGAATTACAAAAAGGATATACCTTAAAAAACAAAGTTATTCGTCCAGCAATGGTTAAAGTAAATAAGTAAAATGATGAGCAGTGAAGGAGGAAGTTGATTATGAGTAAAATAATCGGAATTGACTTAGGTACCACAAACTCTTGTGTGGCAGTGATGGAAGGTGGAGAGTCTGTTGTAATTCCAAATCCAGAAGGTAACCGGACTACCCCATCTGTTGTAGCTTTTAAAAATGGTGAGCGTCAGGTTGGTGAGGTGGCTAAACGCCAGGCAATTACTAACCCTAATACTATTCAGTCCATCAAGCGTCATATGGGCACTGATTACAAAGTAAAAATTGACGATAAAGAATATACTCCACAGGAAGTTTCTGCAATAATCCTGCAGCATCTTAAATCTTACGCTGAAGACTATTTGGGAGAAAAAGTGGAAAAGGCTGTAATTACAGTTCCCGCATACTTTAACGATGCGGAGCGTCAGGCAACTAAAGATGCTGGTAAAATCGCTGGTTTAGAAGTTGAGCGTATTATTAACGAACCAACAGCAGCTGCACTTGCATATGGTATTGATAAAGACGATCAAGACCAGACTATCCTGGTTTACGATCTTGGTGGAGGTACATTCGACGTTTCCATCCTTGATATCGGTGATGGCACTTTTGAAGTTGTTTCAACTGCAGGTGACAATCGTCTTGGTGGTGACGACTTTGACGAAGTAATTATTGATCACATGGTTCAGGAGTTCAAAAAAGAGAACGGAATCGACCTTTCTCAGGACAAAATGGCTAAACAGCGCCTGAAAGATGCTGCTGAAAAAGCGAAAAAAGACTTGTCAGGTGTAACACAGACTCAAATTTCCCTGCCATTCATCACAGCAGGTGAAGCTGGTCCATTGCACCTTGAAATGACACTTACCCGTGCTAAATTCGATGAGCTTTCATCTGAATTGGTTGAACGCACTATGGTGCCAACCCGGAAAGCTCTTAGAGATGCTGATCTTTCTGCAGGCGATATCCATAAAGTTATTCTTGTCGGTGGTTCCACTCGAATCCCGGCCGTACAGGAAGCAATCAAACGTGAAATCGGAAAAGACCCATCCAAAGGGGTTAACCCGGATGAAGTAGTAGCACTTGGTGCTGCAATCCAAGGTGGTGTCCTGCAGGGTGACGTAAAAGATGTTGTACTGCTTGATGTTACACCACTTTCCCTTGGTATTGAAACTATGGGCGGGGTAACAACTAAGCTGATTGAGCGTAATACTACAATCCCGACAAGCCATTCTCAGGTATTCTCAACTGCTGCGGATAACCAGACAGCTGTTGATATCCATGTCTTGCAAGGTGAACGTGAAATGGCGGCAGACAACAAAACGCTTGGCCGTTTCCAACTGACTGATATTCCACCAGCACCACGTGGGGTACCGCAAATCGAAGTTAGCTTTGATATTGATGCCAATGGTATCGTAAATGTACGTGCTAAAGACAAAGGTACGAACAAAGAACAATCCATCACAATCAAGTCTTCTTCAGGATTATCTGATGACGAAGTAGAACAGATGGTTAAAGATGCTGAGGAAAATGCCGAGGCAGATAAAAAACGTCGTGAGGAAATCGAACTGCGGAATGAAGCAGATCAGCTAATCTTCACTACAGATAAAACAATCAAAGATCTTGGCGATAAAGTTTCTGACGAAGAGAAACAAAAAGCTGAAGATGCAAAAGAAGAACTTAAGAAGGCTATCGAATCAGATGACATCGAACAAATCAAAGAGAAGAAAGAAGCTCTACAGGAAGAGGTTCAGCAACTGTCTGTTAAACTGTATGAACAAATGCAGCAAGAACAACAGGCAGCTCAAGGCCAAGAAGGTGGCCAGAACGCTGACGACGATGTAGTTGAAGATGCAGACTACAAAGAAGTGGATGATGAAGATAGCAAGAAGTAATTAATTGAAATTGATGGATAAAAGTCAAAGTCAGGCTCTTTCTTGACTTTGACTTTTTTTAGCAGGTAAGAAAGTATAAATACTTTCTTACTGCATAAGTGCAACTAAGGCTTTCGCCATTAAAGCTTGGCGATAAGCCAAGTTTTCTAACAGGTAGAAAAGAAGTTTAATAACGCATGACAGTTTCCTAACTAGCATGCCATGTTCATTTGCTATAAGGGAGTAAATGATGATATCATAAATTTTATGCAATAGTGTGTCGGGAGAGTGATTTACAAGTGAGTAAGCGCGATTACTATGAAGTGCTTGGTGTTGATAAAGGCGCTTCAAAAGAAGAGATAAAAAAAGCATATAGAAAACTGGCAAGAAAATACCATCCGGACGTTAGCAATGAAGAAAACGCCGCTGACAAGTTCAAAGAGGCCAAAGAAGCGTACGAGGTACTAAGCAACGAACAGAAACGCGCTCAATATGATCAGTTCGGTCACGCCGCACAAGATCAGGGATTTGGTGGCTTCGGCGGTGGTGCTCAGGACTTCGGTGGTTTCGGTGATATATTTGATATGTTCTTTGGCGGTGGAGGTCGCCGACGTGACCCGAATGCTCCCCAGCAAGGAGCGGATCTGCAGTATTCTATGGTTCTTGATTTTGAAGAAGCCATTTTTGGAAAAGATACTGAGATAACCATTCCAAAAGAGGAGAATTGTGAAACATGTCACGGGACAGGGGCCAAACCAGGCACCAAGCCAAAAACATGCTCGCACTGTAACGGTTCCGGCCAGTTGAACACTGAGCAGAACACACCATTCGGACGTGTTGTTAACCGCCGTGTATGCCATCATTGTAACGGCAGCGGCAAAATTATTCCGGATAAATGTAATACGTGCGGTGGAACCGGTAAAGTGAAAAAGAACAAGAAAATCCATATTTCTATTCCTGCAGGGATTGACGAAGGACAGCAAATCCGTGTTTCCGGTAAAGGAGAAGCAGGGGTGAATGGTGGACCTCCTGGTGATCTCTTTGTAGTGATTAGAGTTCGACCGCATGAGTTTTTCGAGCGTGACGGGGACAATATCTACTGTGAACTGCCACTTACTTTTGCTCAAGCAGCACTTGGGGATGAGCTTGAAGTGCCAACTGTTCATGGCAAAGTCATGCTTAAGATTCCTGCTGGTACACAGACAGGGAAGGTTTTCCGCCTAAAAGGGAAAGGTGCCCCGAACGTACGTGGCTATGGTCATGGTGATCAGCATGTGCAAGTACGTGTAGTAACTCCGAACAAGTTAACTGATCACCAAAAGGAACTACTGCGGGAGTTTAATGAAATCGGTGGCCATGAGTCAACCGACGAGCAGGGTGGATCATTCTTTAGTAAGTTTAAAAATGCTTTTAAGAATTAAATGCGGTGTGCTTATGCACTACCGTTTACATAAAAACATTTATTTTATCCGGAAATGGGTGGATTAATTTGAAATGGTCGGAAATATGCATTCATACTACAAATGAGGCTATTGAACCGATTTCTAATATTCTGCATGAGACTGGTGCAAGTGGTGTAGTGATAGAGGAACCATTGGACCCGGACATGGAGCGGGATGATACGTTTGGAGAAATCTATGAGCTTAACACCGAGGATTATCCGGAAGAAGGGGTTTATGTAAAAGCCTATCTGCCTGTTAACAGTTTTCTTGGTGAAACAGTCAACGAAATCAAGCAGGCAATTAACAATTTGATGTTATATGACATAGACCTTGGCAGGAATAATATCACGTTTAGTGAAATCAATGAAGAAGAATGGGCGACCGCTTGGAAAAAGTATTATAAGCCTGTTAAAATATCCAAAAAAATAACCATCACTCCTACATGGGAGACATACGAAGCAGTCGACAGCGATGAAGTTATTATTGAGCTTGACCCTGGCATGGCATTTGGTACGGGTACTCATCCAACAACAGTATTGAGCATACAGGGGATCGAGCGATATCTACAGAAGAATGATCAGGTTATTGACGTCGGATGCGGATCTGGTGTGCTGAGTATTGCCTCTGTATTGTTGGGTGCAAGTGAAGTTTATGCCTATGACCTTGACGATATTGCTGTAAAGGCTACTACGATGAATGCCAAACTCAATAAAGCTGATAAGCAGATTATCACGAAACAAAATAATTTACTTGACCATGTATCCGTGCAGGCAGATATGATTGTCTCCAACATATTGGCTGAAATCATTGTCCGGTTCGTGGATGATGCGTGGAATACCCTGACGGATGACGGTATTTTCATTACTTCCGGTATTATTAAAGCTAAGAAACAACTAGTACTGGATAAATTGACTGAACAAGGTTTCCGGATCTTGGAAGTCAATGAGATGGAGGACTGGGTGTCTATCATCGCCAAGAAAAACAATCAGAAGAGTGGTGCTTGATTTGCAACGCTATTTCGTTCCCGTAGACAACTGGGAAGATAATAAAGTGAGTATTGGCAAGGACGATGCCCATCATATTAATCGGGTCATGCGTCTTCAGCCCGGAGATGAAATCATCTGCAATCACCCGGATGGTAAAGCTGCCAGGTGTTCAATCCTTGTAAGTGAGCCTGATCGCATACAAGCGGAAATTGATGAATGGTTGAAGGAATCGGTTGAACTGCCAGTAAATGTAACGATAGCACAGGGACTACCTAAAAGTGATAAGTTCGAACTCGTATTGCAGAAAGGAACTGAGCTTGGGGCTTCCGGTTTTATTCCGGTACAGGCCGACAGATCGGTTGTCGTGTGGGATAAGAAAAAGGCTGAAAAAAAGCTGATCCGTTATACTAAAATAATCAAAGAAGCCAGCGAACAAAGTCATCGTAATAAAAAGCCGCAGATTCATTCATTAATGTCCGTCAAGGAGCTCGTTCGGGAGAGTTCAACGTATGATATTAAGATTTTTGCATATGAGGAAGAGGCGAAGTCCGAGGTATACCGGTCATTTGGAAGTATAGTAAACGATATGAAACTTGGTGATAATGTTCTCGTTTATATCGGACCAGAGGGTGGTGTCTCGGATGATGAGGTCCACCTTCTGAAGGAGAATGGTTTTGTAGCTGTCCGACTCGGCCCCCGTATTTTACGGACGGAGACAGCACCATTATATGTTTTAGCAAGTATTTCGTATCAATTTGAAGAATTGGGGTGCAGGTAATGCCAACAGTTGCTTTTCATACATTAGGATGTAAAGTGAATCACTATGAAACAGAAGGAATATGGAATATATTTAAGGCGAATGGCTATGAACGGGTCGATTTTGATCACCAGTCCGATGTATATGTGATCAACACATGTACCGTGACCAATACTGGTGACAAAAAAAGTCGGCAGGTAATCAGACGTGCGGTACGTAAAAATCCGGAGGCTGTTGTCTGTGTTACCGGGTGTTATGCACAAACTTCACCTGGGGAGATTATGGAAATCCCAGGGGTGGATGTCGTAGTCGGGACACAAAACAGAAAACAGATGATTGAATATATTGAAGAACACCAGAAGACTCGCGAGCCAATTAACGGTGTAGCAAACATCATGAAAAATCGGGTGTTTGAAGAAATGGATGTACCCGAGTTTACCGACCGGACCAGGGCCTCTTTAAAAATACAGGAAGGATGCAATAATTTCTGTACTTTTTGCATTATCCCGTGGTCTAGAGGGCTGCTTCGGTCCAGAGAGCCGGAAAATGTGGTTCAACAAGCACAGAACCTCGTAGATGCAGGCTATAAGGAAATAGTTCTGACCGGAATTCATACTGCTGGTTATGGAGAAGATATGAACGACTTTAACTTTGCCAAGCTATTACGAAAGCTGGAGTCCGAAGTGGAAGGTCTTATGCGTATTCGTATTTCGTCCATTGAAGCAAGTCAGATAACTGATGAAGTAATTGATGTTCTGGATAAATCTGAGAAAATTGTCCGACACCTGCATATACCATTGCAGTCTGGCTCAGACAGTGTACTTAACCGGATGCGCCGGAAGTATTCCAGTGAGTATTACAGACAGAAAGTGGAAAAAATCCGTACCGCGCTGCCAGGACTGGCGGTTACTTCCGATGTTATTGTCGGCTTTCCTGGTGAAACAGGCGAAGAGTTCAAGGAAACATATAATTTTGTAAAAGAACTCGGTTATTCTGAGCTTCACGTTTTCCCGTTCTCCCGCCGTACCGGTACACCGGCTGCACGGATGAGCGATCAGGTGGATGAAGATATCAAAAATGATCGTGTTCATCAAATGATAGAATTATCCAACCAGCTTGCCAAAGAGTATGCTGCTGGGTATGAAGATGAGGTGCTTGAAGTAATTCCTGAAGAGATGTCGGAAAATGACGGGATGCTGGAAGGCTATACTGATAATTACCTAAAGGTGCGATTCAGCGGACCAGAAAGTCTGATTGGCAAAATAGTCCGTGTGAAAATAACTAAAGCAGGTTATCCATATTGTGAGGGTACTTTTGTGCGGGTAATGGAGTATGCCACCAACTCAAAAATAGAGGCTACATCATAATCCCGGAGTTATCCGGGATTTTTTTGCAGGAATGAAAGTTTAAACTTCTTAACTGCATTAGTGCAACTAATTCTTGTAGGATAACGTGTTCTATAAAGGGTTATGGTAAAATACAAAATGGATACGATGAGAAAAGGAAAGGAAGGTTTTTATGTCCACTAATCTGGCAAAATATATCGATCACACACAATTGAAGCCTGATACAAAGAAAGCTAAGATCACACAAATCGTTGAAGAGGCAAAGGAACATGGCTTCGCTTCTGTTTGTGTTAATCCGTATTGGGTACCATACTGTTATGAAAATCTTAAGGATACGGACGTTAAGGTTTGTACTGTGATTGGCTTTCCGTTAGGAGCTACTGCAACAGGTATTAAAGCTGCGGAAACTGAACAAGCGATTAAAGAGGGTGCAACAGAAGTTGACATGGTTATCAATGTAGGTGAACTTCAGTCTAAGAATTATGATGCAGTAAAAGAAGACATTAAAGCTGTTGTTAATGCTGCAAAAGGAAAAGCTCTTACAAAGGTAATTATTGAAACATCCCTCCTGTCCGACGATGAAAAAGTCCGAGCATGTGAACTTGCAAAAGAAGCTGGCGCTGACTTTGTGAAAACATCGACTGGATTTTCAGGTGGGGGTGCAACCATTGAAGATATCAAGCTAATGCGGAGAACTGTAGGAAGTGAAATGGGTGTTAAAGCTTCCGGTGGAGTTCGTGACCTGGAAACTACTAAGGCGATGATAGAAGCTGGTGCAACCAGAATTGGAGCAAGTGCCGGTGTGGATATCATTGCCGGGAATGAAGGAACTGACGCATACTAAAGAGACATACGGATAATGGCTTATATTAGTAAATTTAAGTTGACCTCCATGGTCTCTTATATTATAATTAGCAAAGACATGTGACAATAAGCATGTCGGTATATATCTGTTTTGTGCTTCGGAGGGAGGGAAATTAGCATGTCAAATACAACTCGCGTTCGTAAAAACGAGTCCATTGAGGATGCTCTTCGTCGCTTTAAGCGTAGTGTGTCAAAAAGTGGTACACTACAAGAATATCGCAAGCGTGAACATTATGAAAAACCTAGCGTTAGACGTAAGAAGAAGTCTGAAGCTGCAAGAAAGCGTAAATAATAAAGAAGGTGCGAGAGCATGACTTTACATGAACAGCTGAACCAGGATATGAAGCAAGCAATGAAAGATAAGGACAAAGAGCGTCTTAGTGTAATTAGGATGGTCAAATCTTCATTGCAGAATGAGAAAATAAAACTTGGTAATAAAGAACTTTCTGAAGACGAAGAATTAACCATTCTCTCAAGAGAGTTGAAACAAAGAAAAGATTCCCTCCAGGAATTTGAAGCAGCTGGACGCGATGATCTTGTTGAAAAACTTGAAACTGAAATCAATATTTTACAAGAATATATGCCTGAACAGTTATCTGAAGAGGAGCTGGAGGCAATAGTTCAGTCAACCATCAGTGAAGTTGATGCAACTTCCAAAAAAGATATGGGTAAGGTTATGAGCGCCATTATGCCTAAGGTTAAAGGTAAGGCAGATGGTTCGCAGATTAATAAACTCGTTCAAAAACATTTAAGCTAAATACAAAAAGCCTTGTCTTGCGGGACAGGGCTTTTTTCAATTTATCTTGAAATATCGTTGGAAGTTATATCCTGCTTATCAACGATGTGATACTATTTATAGTGTGGTTAAATGAAACCATTTCCATACATAATACGTATAGGTATGTGACTGGCATGACAGGAAGGGAGGTATATCGCTTGCATGGTCATCGATACAGAAAATACATAACACTTTTAATGCTTCTTCTGGCCGTATGTTCTTTCTTCATGGCCAGTTCATCCCTAAGTTCAGCTGCAGATGGGGATGGAAAGCTGGTTTATGTGATACCAATTGAGGATGAAGTAGAACGAGGTTTGAAGGCGTTTCTTGACAGAACTACGGAAGAGGCTAAAGACACCGGTGCTGACCGTATAATATTTGAGATCGACACACCAGGCGGCGGGGTTGCAGCCGCAGGACAAATAGCCGAACTTCTTCAGAATCTTGAGATACCGACAACCTCCTTTATTGTCAATCGGGCTTTGTCTGCAGGCTCCTATATTGCACTGAATACAGATAATATCTACATGAAGCCGCATGCGACTATGGGTGCCAGTGGTGTTATAAACCAGGATGGAACAGCTGCAGATAAAAAAGCTCAGTCAGCCTGGCTCAGTGCTATGAAGAGTGCGGCTGAGTCTAAAGGAAGAGACCCACTTTACGCTGCTGCAATGGCTGATCCCAGCATAGATCTACCGGAATTTGATGCTCCCAAAGGTGAGTTTCTTACACTCGGACCAGGTGATGCATTGGAAGTCGGCTATTCCAAGGGGACAGTTGAAGACCGGACAGAGCTTTTAAGCCAGCTTGGACTGTCAAAGGCAACAGTGGTAGAGAAGGAACTGACTTTCTCTGAAAGAGTAGCACGGTTTATAACTAATCCTGTTGTTGTCCCGATATTATTATCATTAGCAAGCCTGGGATTGATTGTTGAATTGTATTCCCCGGGATTCGGTGTTCCTGGAATTATGGGGCTGGTTGCACTGATACTATTTTTCTACGGTCATGTAGTTGCGGGGCTTGCCGGGTCTGAAGCCATCATCTTACTGATACTTGGTGTTGTTCTGATAATAGCTGAATTCTTTGTTCCAGGGGGAATAATCGGTCTTCTGGGTATCGGTGCAGTAGTTGGCTCCCTGATTATGTCCGGTCAGGATATCGGCCATATGGCAATGAGTGTCGGGATTGCGTTCATTGTAGCCATGATTGCTGCGGTAATACTGTTCCGAACAATTGGAATGGAAAAAGGATTCTTTCGCCATATTATACTAAAGGACAGGACGACAACTGAACTAGGGTATGTATCCTCAATCAACAGGCTTGAATTGATTGGGTTAGAGGGAAAGACTGTTACACCTCTTAGGCCATCTGGAACCGCTGTATTTGATAATGAACGGATTGACGTTGTCTCAGAAGGCGGTTTCGTTGAGAGCGGTAAGCAAGTGAAAGTTGTGAAAGTAGAAGGAGTTCGAGTAGTAGTAAGGGAATTATAAAATAATTTAGTAGGAGGAATTTAAATGGATTTAAAGGATCTAATGCCGCTTATAATTATTGCGGTTATCTTGATTGCAGTAGCTGTTTTATTTACATTCATTCCAGTTATGCTCTGGATTAGTGCGTTGGCAGCAGGGGTTAAGGTAGGAATTTTCACACTAGTTGGTATGCGGTTGAGAAGGGTTGTTCCATCGCGGGTGATTAATCCGCTGATTAAAGCCCACAAAGCGGGGTTGGATTTAACCACCAATCAGCTGGAGAGTCATTATCTGGCGGGTGGTAATGTAGACAGGGTCGTAAATGCACTGATTGCAGCTCACCGGGCGAACATTGAATTGTCGTTTGAGCGAGGCGCAGCAATTGACCTTGCAGGCCGTGATGTTTTAGAAGCAGTTCAGATGAGTGTAAACCCGAAAGTAATTGAAACACCTTTTATTGCAGGTATTGCAATGGATGGGATTGAAGTAAAAGCAAAAGCTCGGATTACTGTACGGGCGAACATTGACCGTCTTGTTGGTGGTGCTGGTGAAGATACCGTAATTGCCCGTGTCGGTGAGGGAGTTGTCAGTACAATTGGTAGCTCTGAAGCACATACCAAAGTATTGGAAAATCCTGATTCAATTTCCCATAATGTGTTAAGTAAAGGTCTTGACGCTGGAACAGCCTTTGAAATCCTCTCGATTGATATTGCTGATGTTGATATTGGTAAAAATATTGGAGCTATTTTACAGACAGACCAGGCAGAAGCAGATAAGAATATTGCCCAGGCTAAGGCTGAAGAGCGTCGTGCTATGGCTGTTGCTCAAGAGCAGGAAATGGTTGCCCGTGTTGAAGAAATGCGTGCTAAAGTTGTTGAAGCTGAGGCAGATGTGCCACTTGCACTTGCTGAAGCCCTACGCTCAGGTAACCTTGGGGTAATGGATTACATGAATTATAAAAACATCGATGCCGATACAGATATGCGTGATACGATCGGAAAATTAACACAAGATGAAAAGGAAGATAATGACAAAAAATAATCGTCTTTAGTGAAAGGGGAACTAAGATGGATATCATACTTATCCTCATTGCCATTATCGGGGCTGTGGCAGGCTTCTTTAAAGACAAGTCAGATAAGGACCCTGGAGGACAGAAACGTACGATAAATGTGCCAAGACCGACTCCTACTCCATCAGGTGGAGCCGGCCGGCACTATCCCGTAGAGGAAACAGAGACGAGCGATACAGTTACTATCTCCAAGCGTCAACAAGAGCAACGGGAGCGGCTGGCTGAGCGAGTGAATACGGCCACTCAGGTGGAAATGGATAATCGTAAACATGACTCTTCAATTGGTGAAGTCACGAAGCGGTCCCATACAGATCTATCCAAAGAGCAAAAACAATTTAAAAGTCAGGTAAAGCGTAATTTGTCCAGAAAAGGGCTTGTCAATGGCATCGTTATGTCCGAAATACTCGGGCCTCCGCGGGCAGTGAAACCATACCGCAGTGTTATTGAGCAACGAAGGAAATAATTAGAATATAGAACATACCAGGGAAAGAACCATCGTAACGGAGATGGTTCTTTTTTTGTTGTTCTTATATTGGGGGAGGATTCATAAATATGTATGTGAGAGGGGGCCCCATCTGTGAAGAAATGGCAACAACGAATCGGTCCATGGCTGACCAAGTATCTTGCACTCCCATCAGATGTCATGCTGGAGTTACCAAGAATCACAATGATCGGCCAAATACATGTATACATTGAAAACCATAAAGGGTTGATTGTTTATTCCGACAAAGAACTGAAACTCAGAACGAATAAGGGATATGTCCAGATCTTAGGCTCTTCCTTTGTTTTAAAGATGATGCTGCCGGAAGAAATACTGCTGGAAGGGTCCATACGGGAGGTTAAATTCCTGCCAGATTAATGTTAAGGAGGAGGACATGAAACATACACAAGGTTCTTATATTACAGGTTATGTGACAGTATCGGTGAAAGGTAATCATCCAGAGTTATTTTTTCAGTCGTGTATCGAAAATGACATACATGTCTGGAATATAAAAAAAGATTCTGAGCAACACTGTTCCGGAAACATTAAATTAGCAGATGTAAAAAGACTTAAAAAGATACGACGAGGAACGAACTATAAGCTGACTTTTACAAACAGAAAAGGATACCCTTTTATAATCCGGAAATATACTGGAAGAAAAGAAATAATGATCAGTCTTTTGCTTAGTATTGCGCTGGTATTTTTCCTATCCAATATTATCTGGGAAGTAAGGATTACAGGGGTACCAAAAGATCTGGAGAAAAAAATCAGTAAGCAGCTGACAGCATATGGCATTCACCAGGGAACATGGACATTTTCCGTTGAACCTCCCAGTGATATCCAGCAGAAGCTGATCAACGATATACCGGAATTGCTGTGGGTTGGTGTTCATCAGAAAGGGACAAGCTATATCCTTGAAGGAGTAGAAAAGACAATTGTGAAAGAGGAGGTACCCGAGGGTCCTCGCAACCTGGTCGCGACCAAAAAGGGTGTTATCGAGTATATGTATGTATCGCAAGGACTTCCGATGGTGAAGGTCAATGACTATGTCGAACCAGGTGATATCTTGGTTTCTGGTCGGCTTGGTATTCCCGAGAAAGATGAGGATAAGAAGGATGATAAGAAAAAGGACAAGCATTTTAAGCTCGTAGCCGCCGAGGGTGATATAATAGCAAAAACCTGGTATGAGACCGAAGTCACTGTACCACTAAAAGTTAAACATGAACTGCTGACAGGGGAGCACGAAACCAAATATCATCTTCGGATTAGTGACTTGGATATCCCTATATGGGGGTTTGGCACGCCGGAATTTAATGATATACAACGAGAAAGGGATACGAAAGAACTTTATTTCTTAAAATGGAAACTTCCTATCTCAATTATAGAGACAACGTTAAGTGAGAAAAGGTATCATTCGGTAAAGCGAAATAAACAGGAAGCGATTGAAGAAGGTATTGAACAGGCAAAAAAAGAACTGCAGCTGCAGCTTGGTCCAGAGGCAAAAATCGTATCTGAAAATATTTTGCATGAAACAACCGAGAATGGTAAAGTTAAATTAATCTTATACATGTCTGTGGAAGAAGATATTGCAAAAGCAGAACCAATAGACCAAGGAGATTGATCATTCTATGCCAGAAAACCTGAAAACAATTGAATTACAGCTTAACGATCCGAATGAGGCGCTTGCTCTTTTCGGAACAAATGATAAATTTCTCAAACAGATTGAAGAGCAGTTAAACATATCCATTGTAACCCGGGGAGAGCAGGTAAGCATTTCCGGTAATAATGAAAATATTAAACTTGGTGAAGATATATTACTGACTATGCTGTCACTGGTCCGGAAAGGGCTGGATATTACCGAACGTGATGTCGTCTATGCTGTCGATCTTGCGAAGAAAGGGAAAATTAATCAGCTTGAAACCCTTTTTGAAGACGATATAACAAAAAACGCAAAAGGTAAATCAATCCGAGTTAAGACATTGGGACAAAAAAGTTATGTGAACGCTATAAAATCCCATGATTTGGTATTTGGGATTGGTCCGGCTGGAACAGGTAAGACTTACCTTGCTGTAGTAATGGCGATACATGCCCTGAAAAATGGTGAAGTAAAGCGGATTATCCTTACCCGGCCGGCAGTAGAGGCGGGGGAAAGTCTTGGCTTTCTTCCCGGAGATTTGAAGGAAAAGGTTGATCCATATTTGCGTCCGTTGTATGATGCGTTGCACGATGTTCTCGGAAGTGAGCATACTGCAAGACTCATTGAACGTGATACTATTGAAATTGCTCCCCTTGCATATATGAGGGGACGAACCCTGGATGATGCCTTTGTAATTCTTGACGAGGCACAAAACACAACCCCTGAGCAAATGAAAATGTTTTTGACACGGTTAGGTTTTGGTTCTAAAATGGTAATAACCGGAGATATCACCCAAATAGACCTGCCGCGTGGTATGCGATCAGGTCTGCAGACTGCCAAGCAATTGCTTGATAATGTTAACGGGATATCATTTATTCATCTGAATCAAACCGATGTGGTTCGGCATCCGTTGGTTCAGAAAATTATTGACGCATATGACAAACAAAACGATCCACGTAAATAGTGTAAGGCCCCGGGTTGCGGGTCTTATTTCTGTATTCAGAATAATTTTCTATTTGACGGTTATGAGGTGAATGGGATGAAAAAAATGTGGCGAGGCTTTACATATAAATCCCGGAAACTCCGGACTGTATGGATACCAATCATACTGCCGGCAGTAGTTTTAGGTGTCATTTTTTTCCTCGTAACATTTAATAACGTCTACACGAAAACGTATGATATGGAGCGTTTCAGCACAGCCCGTGAGACGATTCATTCGCCTATTACCGTAGTGAACGAGCAGGAAACACAGCGGAAAACCAGAGAAATCGTCCAGTCGGTTGAGGACAGATACAACGTGTCCGCTGAAATAACTGATGAACAGGTTGGCTATGTGGAAGAAATTTTCGATGCAATTGACATGCTAGAAGAGGAAGCTTCCGGGGAAACAGGCCCTGTTCCGGATAAAGAGGCTTCCACTGTAACTCCCCCGACAACACGTGAGAAAGTATTACGGTTAAAAGAGATGTTGTCAGGAGAAATTACAGAGGTGATTAACGACGGAATCTTTTATCAGCTGGTAGAAGTGGACCAGGAAATAAGGCTGAAGGGAAAAGAGCTGTTTATCACCGCCCTTAAAGAGGTATTAAATAGTGGGGTCCGTGTCGAAAATTTGCAGAGTGCTATTGCTGAAATGAACCAACGGATAAAATATTCAGCATTGGACAGCTCTATTAAAGAACCTTTGAATGCGTTGAGTGAGTTTGCCGTAAAAGAGAATTCTTTTTTTGATGTGGAAAAAACTATGGAAGCACGGAAACAAGCAGCAAGCCGTGTAGAGCCAGTGACCATTCGTGCGGGAGAAATAATTGTACGCGAGGGACAGACAATTACCAACGAAGTTTATGAAAATCTGAAGCTTGTTGGATTACTGGACAAAGACAGAAATATTTATCCTGTCATTGGTCTCGCCCTGCTGATTATGCTGGTTATAAGTCTGATTGCATACGAAATGAGTCTCCTGTTAAAAAACAAGGCGTTGGACAATGGAAAAATAGCGTTTATTTTGCTTGCAAGTATATTGGTGATCGGAATTATGAAAGTAGTGAGTCTGTTCGATACACCAGACGGACACTTATACTTAGCTGTCCCTGCAGCTATGGGTGTATTACTCGCAAAGCAGTTGCTTAATGAACGATTTGCTATTGTCCTATCTATGCTGTACGCCGTTCTCGGCAGCATAATTTTTAATAGCCATATTCCAGGTTCATTAAATATGGAAGCAGGGATTTATTTCTTTTTTACCCAGATGGCCGGAATCATATTCCTGATAAATGTAAAGGACAGGCTAGCGATTCTTAAGGCAGGTGCGGGAATAGCTGCAATTAATATTACGGTAGTCCTGTTATTCCTTTTCCTTTCATTTGAAAACTTTGCAGTTGGAGAGGTACTGAGTCAGGCAGGTTATGGAATTGCTTCAGCATTTTTGTCCGCTGTACTTACAATTGGACTGCTTCCATTCTTCGAAACAGGGCTTGGTATATTGTCAGACGCGAAACTCCTGACACTTGCCAACCCAAACCAGCCTTTATTGAAGAAAATATTGACAGAGGCACCGGGTACATACCATCATTCCATTATGGTGGCAAATTTAAGCGAAACCGCATGCGAAGCGATTGGGGCAAATGGACTTCTTGCACGTGTTGGTGCATACTACCACGATATAGGTAAAACTGTTAGGCCGCATTATTTTATTGAAAATCAGCTGGCAATAAAAAATCCGCATGATTTTATTACACCATCGCAGAGTGCGGAAATTATCATCAGTCATCCATATGATGGAGCAGACATGCTAAAAAAACACAAGTTGCCTAAGGAAATCATACAAATTGCAATGCAACATCATGGTACAACGCTGTTAAAGTTTTTTTACTACAAAGAAAAAGAATCAAACAAGATAGTCAGCGAGGATGACTTTCGCTATCCGGGGCCAAGACCTCAGACGAAAGAGGCTGCAATAATTTGTATTTGTGATTCTGTGGAAGCAGCTGTCAGATCCTTAAAAGAACCTACTGAGGAAAAGATTGAAGAAATTGTAGCGTCTATCGTTACGGATCGGATGATGGATGGGCAATTAAATGAGTGTCCTATTACCATGAGAGAACTGGAGAAAATCCAGCTGACTATTTGTGAAACATTAAAGGGAATTTTTCATTCACGAATTCAATATCCCCTGAAGGAGGCAAAATAAATGCATATTGACTTTCACGACGAAACTAACTCTGTTACTTCAGATTATATTGACGTGCTCCAACGGTTAATTGTTTTCGCAGCAGAGAAGGAAGGAGTTTCCCAGGAAGCGGAAATCTCTCTTAGCTTTGTAACGAATACTGAGATTCAGGAAATCAATCGTAACTACAGACAGCAAAATAAACCAACAGATGTAATTTCATTTGCCATGCAAGAGCACTCTGATGGTGAACTGGAAGTTATCGGGGACGATGGGCCGTTAATTCTCGGGGATATCGTGATATCGGTGGATAAAGCGAAAGAACAAGCAGAAGAATACGGACATTCCCTTGAAAGGGAGCTGGGTTTCTTGTCAGTTCATGGCTTCCTGCACCTATTAGGTTACGACCATATGAATGAGGAAGATGAGCGTAACATGTTTAAGCGGCAGGATGAAATATTAGGTGAATTTGGAATTGAACGATGACGGAAAGAAGCGGTCGATTGGATTCTCTTTTGCATGGAATGGTTTAAAAGAGGTTACAAGGACTGAGCGCAATTTCAGGATTCATGTAATAGTTGCTGTTTTGGTAGTGGCGGCGGGGCTTCTTTCCCAGTTGAATCGGCTGGAGTGGGCCATTATTATTTTGACTATTGGACTTGTTCTGGTAGCGGAAATTACAAATACCGCAGTGGAGAAAATGATGGATTATGTGAAACCAGATATTCACCCGCTGGCTAAAACTATCAAAGATATTGCAGCGGGAGCCGTCCTGCTCGCCGCAATAATAGCTGTAATTGTAGGGCTGACAATTTTTGGGCCGATTGCATATAATTTATTAAATTAGATTGTTTTATATTTTCATAACAAGAATAAACTGCGAAGTAACTCGTAGCTTCGCTCCGGAAATACATTCCGCTTTCCGCGGGCAACGCTTCAACTTCCTCGGAAGAAAGCCACTTCCTGCGGGATTTTCAGCTGTTGCTTTTCCCGCAGGAGTCTCCATGTATTTCCTTCGCTGGATTGAGGTTGATTCATACTTATTAAGTTTGTCCTCTAAATTTTATCAAACACCAAACGCCTATTAGCGCAGGCAGAATGCGTAGACTCCTGGGGGAACAGCACGAGTCCGAAGCCCCCGCAGCGGCGTTCTTTCCGTGAGGAGGCTGAGGCCGTGCCCCCGGCAAAGGAAACACTGTGAGAGCTTTAGCTTGAACAGATGTTGACCTTGCACCCGGAGCGGTGAAAGCGAAGTATTCTGATGTAGCGGTAGGTACGGCTGTTATGTCGCAATTTCTATCAACTGTAAGTGTTAACGAAATGAGCCTTAAATTATAAACCTTCGGCGGCGAGGGTTTTTTAAGTATCCAAGTGTCAATTTCTAGGGAAAAGAATAACCTTATTAAATGTTTTGTCGTAAACATGAAACTACCAGATATTTGTAGTATGATATACATAACAAATTGAATCACGCACCGGAGGATTGTACATGGAAAATAACTTCAAATCAGGATTCATTGCAATAATAGGCCGCCCGAATGTTGGGAAATCAACATTTATGAATAAAGTAATCGGTCAAAAAATCGCAATCATGAGTGACAAGGCACAAACAACGCGTAATAAAATTCAGGGTGTTCTAACACAGGAAGATTCCCAGCTTATTTTCATTGACACTCCCGGTATCCACAAACCGAAACATCGTCTTGGAGATTTCATGGTCAAAATAGCGGAAAACACGCTCAATGAAGTGGATGTAATTCTGTTCATGATTAATGCTAAAGAGGGATTTGGAAGAGGGGATCAATATATTATTGATCGGCTTCAGCAGGTTAAACGCCCTGTATTTCTAATTATCAATAAAATTGATTTAATTCATCCTGATGAGCTGTTTCCTCTGATTGAGCAATATAAGGGTATGTATGATTTTGAAGAAATTATTCCGATATCTGCGCTTGAAGGTAACAATGTCAATCATCTGGTCGATGTTTTGAAGAGCCACATGCCGGATGGCCCTCAGTACTATCCCGAAGATCATGTAACGGATCACCCTGAACGGTTTATTATCAGTGAACTTATCCGTGAGAAGGCCCTACAGCTTACCAGGGAAGAAATACCGCATTCGATTGCAGTTGCTATTGAAAACATTGAAAGCAGAGAATCAAACTCGGTGTTTATTCAGGCTACTATCGTGACAGAACGAAAATCGCAAAAAGGCATTCTGATTGGAAAACAGGGAAGCATGCTGAAAAATATCGGTAAAAATGCGAGAAGAGATATTGAAGCATTACTGGGTACAAAAGTTTATTTGGAACTTTGGGTTAAAGTACAGAAAGATTGGCGCAACAAGCAATCTCAGCTTAATGAATTCGGTTTTCGCAGTGACGAGTATTAGACTTGGTAAATTTTTAAACTTATTGATTTACCTCTTATGGAAATTCTATAAGTAAGCACTTTTTCAAACATGCTAAAAAGAAAGGCGGGGTTTCTTGTGATCGACTTTACATGGAAATTATTCAGTCAGACAGGAAACATTGAAACCTATTTGTTATTGAAAGAGTTGGAACAGCGAGAACCTGATTTAAGTGAACAGGGCCACCAGGATGAACAAGGAGTATCATCGTTTGATACAAATTTATAGTGCAAGTATACTCTTAATGGATAATCAAAGAAGGTGATACTGGTTGCTTGAAAAGATGGAAGGTATCGTAATTAAAACACGGGATTATGGTGAATCCAATAAGATTGTTACACTGTTTACTAATAAACTGGGAAAGGTCTCCGCTATCGCCCGCGGGGCCAAGAAACCCAAAAGTAGAATGGCTGCAGTTACGCAGCCATTCATACTTGGTGAATTTTTTGTTTATGTGAATTCAGGTCTAAGTACCATACAACAGGGAGATGTGAAAGATTCCATCCGGGCTGTACGGGAAGATATTGAAAAAACAGCATACGCGGCGTATATAGTGGAGCTTACCGACAAGCTAACGGACTCTCAGTCTCCGGATATGTATATATTTGACCAGCTTTATCAGACATTAAAGTGGATTGCAGATCACACGGATTCCGAAATCCCGATTATGATGTATGAACTGAAATTATTTCGAAAAGGAGGCTTTGCGCCTGGAGTGGACAGATGTATAAACTGCGGAGAAAAAAACTTTCCGTTCGCATTCTCAATTCAAGAGGGCGGGCTGCTTTGTACACGTTGCAGGCATTTGGATGAACAGGCAATTGGTCTTCCGGATAATGTCGCGAAGCTGTTGAATATTTTCCTCAATGTGGAGCTTGAGCGGGTAGGAACTATTTCAGTGAAGCAGGAGAACGTTCGTCTGTTGCGGCAGATTATTGATGCCTATTATGAGCAGTATGGTGGATTTTTTCTGAAATCCAAACGATTTTTAAAACAGATGGCTAAGTTGAAATGATCCATTATCTTGACAATGTTTATGTGTTAAAGTATTATTTTCATACATATTTCTATTTAAAAGGATTGCAATGAGGGAGAACAGTAATTATTGTAAGCTATTCAAAGCGAGTCCAGAATGGTGAAAGCTGGATAATGGCACTATAATGAACGGCACTCCTGAGCATGATGTATAAAGTGGTCCATGAATTCATGGGCAAATAGGGTGGAACCGCGGTCTGAAAGTCCGTCCCTATGTCATTTATGTGACATAGGGACGGACTTTTTTAGCAGTTAAGAGAGTATAAATACTTTCTTACTGCATAAGTGCAACTAAGGCTTTCGCCATTGAAGCTTGGCGATAAGCCAACTTTTCTAATACTATCAGGATTTATAAGTTTCTATGGAAGATAGTATAAGAAAAACTTCAACGCTCGTTATGGACGAGCCCTATGCGGATTTTTTCTAATTTGTTTGGACTGTTGATCACTATAACCAGATGGAGGATAAAAAATGACAATTCAGGAAATGATTCTTACGTTACAAAAGCACTGGTCTGATCAGAATTGCATATTGATGCAAGCGTATGATGTGGAAAAAGGCGCAGGTACCATGTCACCAATGACCCTACTTAGAAGCCTTGGGCCGGAACCATGGAATGTAGCATATGTGGAGCCATCAAGGCGTCCTGCTGACGGAAGGTATGGCCATAACCCAAATCGGCTTTATCAGCACCATCAATTTCAGGTCATCATGAAGCCATCACCCGATAACATTCAGGACCTGTATCTTGAATCGTTGAAGGCGCTTGGCATTAATCCGCTTGAACATGATATAAGGTTTGTTGAAGATAACTGGGAAAATCCTACTCTGGGTGCAGCTGGCCTTGGTTGGGAAGTGTGGCTTGATGGGATGGAAATCACCCAGTTTACATACTTCCAGCAGATTGGTGGGCTAGAAGCAAATCCGGTAACCGTTGAACTGACTTATGGGATTGAGCGGCTGGCTTCCTATATTCAGGACAAGGAAAATGTATTCGATTTGGAATGGACCAATGGTGTTACCGTTAGGGATATCTTTTTTCAACCTGAATACGAACACTCAACCTACACTTTTGAAGAATCGGACACTGACATGCTTTTTGAACTGTTTTCCATGTATGAGAAGGAAGCAAAAGCCACGATGGAGAAGGGACTTGTCTTTCCATCGTATGATTACGTACTAAAATGCTCACATACATTTAATCTTCTGGATGCTAAAGGTGTTATTTCGGTAACTGAACGGACAGGTTATATTTCAAGAATTCGTAATCTTGCACGCAGTATTGCGAAAACATATGTGGCGGAGCGAGAGCGTTTAGGCTTTCCGATGCTTAAAAAGGAGGCGGAATAATGGCTAAAGACTTGCTTTTGGAAATCGGTCTTGAAGAACTGCCGGCTCGGTTTATCGACGATGCAGAAAAACAACTTAAGAAAAAAACTGCTGCATGGCTGGAAGAACTTCGTATTTCTTATGAATCGGTAACTTCATTTTCAACTCCCCGGCGCCTTGCTGTACTGCTTAAAGGGGTGGCAGAGGAACAGACATCCATTGAGGAAGAAGTGAAAGGTCCTGCCGAAAAGATTGCGAAGGATCAAGAAGGAAATTGGTCTAAGGCAGCTATCGGATTTACCAGGGGACAAGGTAAAACGGTAGAGGATATTTACACAAAAGAGTTAAAAGGAACGAGCTATATCTTTGTGAAGAAAGAGATAATCGGAAAAGAAACTGTTGAATTGCTGCCGGAATTGGCGTCAATCATTGAATCGCTGCAGTTCCCTAAAAACATGCGGTGGGCGGAACAGAGTCTGCGTTATGCCAGACCAATCCGCTGGATAGCAGCATTATTCGGGGAAAATACAATTGATTTTGAAGTGGCACGAGTAAAAACCAGCAATTACACATTTGGTCACCGATTTCTCGGAAACCGGATTACGCTTACAGAGCCTGTGCAGTATACGGAGGCACTTAAGAAAGAGTATGTAATAGCTGATCCAGCAGAACGCGAGGAAATGATTGTGCTTGGGATCAAGCAACTGGAAGAGGAAGAAGGTTTCCGTGTCCCGGTGGATGAAGAACTGCTTAACGAGGTTCGTAACCTGGTAGAATACCCTACAGTTTTTGCCGGAGAATTTGATCAATCATTCCTTCAGTTGCCATCCGATGTCCTGATTACGTCGATGAAAGAACATCAACGGTATTTTCCGGTGAAATCCCAGGAAGGTGAATTGCTTGCTCATTTCGTTGGTGTCCGAAATGGTGATGCTAAATCAATTGAGACAGTTACAAAGGGGAATGAGAAAGTTCTTCGTGCCCGTTTGGCCGATGCGCAATTCTTTTTTGAAGAGGATCAGAAACATACAATTGATTACTATCTGGAAAAACTGGAGCGTATTGTTTTCCAGAAACATTTAGGCACAATCAGTGACAAGGTTGAGCGCATAAAATCAATCGCTAATCGTCTTGCACAGAAGCTGGATGTCGATGAGGAAACTAATGGCCTGGTTAACAGGGCCGCTGAAATCTGTAAATTCGACCTGCCTACCAATATGGTTAATGAGTTTACTGAACTACAGGGAGTCATTGGTGAAACGTATGCTAAACAGTTTGGGGAGGCTGAGACAGCTGCAAAGGCTGTTGCTGAGCACTATATGCCTGTACAGGCAGATGGAAGTCTTCCGCAAACAAGAGTCGGTGCAATTATAAGTATAGCTGATAAGCTTGATACCATAACCGGCTGTATTACTGTTGGCCTCATTCCGACAGGTTCCCAGGATCCATATGGCCTTAGACGACAAGCAGCAGGCATCTTGAAAATCCTCCGCGAATTCGAATGGGATATAATGCTTGAAAGTATATTGGGTCTCACCGAGGGTATGTATCAGCACCTTACAGAAGATAAATCTACAGAGACCATGGCGGAAATCGAGCAGTTCTTTAAACTCCGGGCTACGTATTTACTGAAGGAAGCCGATGTGGAACAAGATGTGATTTCATCCGTACTACATGAGAAAATTGGTGTCATTTCGTATGCTACAGCTAAAGCAAAAGTGCTTTCAGAAGAGCGAAATAATCCAGATTTTAAACCTGTTCAGGAAGCACTTGTGCGAGTGCTTAATCTGGCTAAAAAAGCAGATGATCGTACACAGGTAGACATCGATCTGTTTGAAACGCCATCCGAGAAGGCTTTGTATGAAGCATATCTTGAGGTTAAGGATCCTTATTACGCAGCAAATGAGAAACGGCAGGCAGGTACTGCATTAAATCAGCTTGGAAAACTCGCTGAACCGATTCATACTTTCTTTGAAAATAATATGGTCATGGCTGATGATGAATCGGTAAAACGTAACAGGCTTGCTCTAATTAATTCTATCGCTCATTTGATAAATGATTTTGCTGATTTATCCCTTGTCGAATGGAAACAACACTTTTGATATTTGATAACTATTTTCTTTTTCACGCTGTTTAATGCTATAATATTAGAATATAGTATGTCACATTAAAGTGATTGGTGGTGAAAAAGTGGAGTTATCAAACAGACAACAACAGATAATTGAAATAGTAAAAGAAAATGGTCCGATAACAGGTGAAAATATTGCAGAACAACTTAATTTAACACGGGCGACACTACGACCCGATCTTGCTATTCTCACAATGGCGGGATTTCTTGATGCGCGACCCAGGGTAGGTTATTTCTATACAGGAAAAACAGGAACCGAGCTGCTGACAGAAAAAATCAAGTCGTTCAAGGTACAGGAATATCAGTCGGTTCCGATTGTGGTGAAAGAGGACGCGTCTGTATATGACGCGGTTTCAACCATGTTTTTAGAGGATGTGGGTACACTTTTCGTGGTCGATGGCAGCTCGTGTCTGACAGGAGTTCTGTCCAGGAAAGATTTACTTCGTGCGAGCATAGGAAAACAGGACTTGAATGATATTCCTGTCCATATAATTATGACCAGAATGCCTAATATTACAATCTGTTATCGTGAGGACCTGATGATTGATGCTGCTAAGAAGATGATCGATAAACAGATTGACGGGCTGCCCGTTGTTAAAGAGACCGAAAAAGGGCTTGAAATAGTCGGTAGAATCACAAAGACCACAATAACCAAAGCGTTTGTTGAGTTAATTACAGATGACCAAGTTTAAGAGAGGAGCATAGATATGGGTGTTAAGCCACTGGTTTATGTTTTATCTGATTCCGTCGGGGAAACTGCTGAGCTTGTGATCAAAGCAGGATTGAGTCAGTTCAATAATGAAGAATATAAGATACAGCGGGTTCCATACGTTGAAGACAAGGGAACGATAGATGAAACAATTCAGCTTGTTAAAGAAAAACAGGGCATAATCGGGTTTACACTGGTGGACCCGGAATTACGCAAGCACCTGAACACCAGGGCTAAAGAATACAATATCGAGGTAATCGATATTATGGGACCGATGATGGATTCTCTCAAGCGTGTGTTTGATCATGAGCCTCGTTTAGAACCAGGATTGGTACATAAATTGGATGAAGATTATTTTAAGCGGATTGAAGCAATTGAATTTGCGGTAAAATACGATGACGGCAGAGATCCAAGAGGAATAGCCCGAGCAGATATTATCCTAATAGGAGTCTCCAGAACCTCTAAAACACCGCTGTCGCAATATCTTGCCCACAAACGGCTGAAGGTTGCCAACGTGCCAATCGTTCCCGAAGTTGACCCACCGGAAGAATTATACGAAGTTGACCCAGAAAGATGTATCGGGTTGAGGATTAGTGCCGAGAAACTGAATGAAATTCGAAGAGAACGGCTTCGTGCTTTGGGGCTTGGGGATCAGGCAACCTATGCAAATATGGAACGGATTCATCAGGAACTTGAATATTTCAATGACGTCGTGAATAAAATCGGATGTAGAGTCATTGATGTATCCAACAAAGCGGTCGAAGAAACAGCGAACACTATTATGCAAATGATAAAGAAATAGCAACAAATAATTTCCATGCCTGAAACTTGTCCTGTTGGATTAATACCAGCGGGCCAAGTTTTTCTAATGCATTTTAGTGGTAATTTTGCTTTTTTTGTATTATAATCTTTTTTTGTGCAAAAATATAGTAATACTTACCAGTGTACGGAAGGATATTCAGAAAAATAAAACATTACTCAAAAGGAAGGAATATCTCTTGATTGTGTAGAATTATAGGGAGTGTAGCAGTCAATAAACTGCTGCAGGTTTACGAAAGCCTGTATCGAGGCACAATAGTACAACGGTTAAAGACATCTCCTTCTAAGCCGCTGACATCATAGAAGGAAATTTTTTTCGACTTTATCAAAAAATATTGTCGAATATTAAAGGATTTTTTTAACGAACAGCGAATTATATTAAAGGCGCGGTGGTGAAAATGTCCAATCAGATACCTGATGAGGTGATTGAAAAGGTACGTAAGTCCAATGATATTGTGGATGTTATCGGCGAATACGTTCAACTGAAACAGCAGGGACGTAACTTTTTTGGACTATGTCCCTTTCACGGGGAGAAAACGCCATCCTTTTCGGTAACACAAGAAAAGCAAATTTTTCACTGTTTTGGATGTGGTAAAGGCGGTAATGTCCTCACCTTTATCATGGAAATGGAGAATTACTCCTTTTTCGAAGCCCTGAAATATCTCGCTGAAAAAAGCGGGGTGGAAATTCCTGAAAGTAATATTAAACAGGAGTCTTCTTTATCCCCTGAGAGCCAGAATATACTCTCAGCATATGAATGGGTTACAAAATTATATCATCACCTGCTCCGTTATACGAAAGATGGAAAAGCAGGCTATCAGTATTTTCTTGACCGGGGAATAACCGATGAAACAATTGATGTGTTTCAATTGGGGTTTGCCCCTAATATTAAGGATTTCACTGCGGAATTTTTAAAGAAAAAAGGTTTTCATCAGCAGATTCTGGTGAAAGCTGGTTTACTTTCTATGCAAGAGGATAATAGTGTAACAGACAGGTTTCGTGGAAGGGTCATCTTTCCTATAAGAAATCATCTGGGTAAACCTATTGGCTTTGGGGGCCGAACAATTACTGACCAGGAGCCGAAGTATTTGAACAGTTCGGAAAGTGAGCTGTTTCAGAAAGGAAGAATCCTGTACAATTTCGACCAGGCGAAAAAGCACATCCGTAAGCAAAGTGAAGCAGTTTTATTTGAGGGATATATGGATGTCATCTCCGCGCATCAGGCGGGGGTAAAGAATGGCATTGCGACCCTCGGCACCTCTTTGACAGAGAATCAAGCGAAACTTCTTCACAGGTATGTTGATACAGTAATCATCTGCTATGATGCGGATCGCGCTGGTTTAGATGCGACTTACAAGGCTGCAGGGGCGCTTCAGAAAGCAGGGTGCCATGTAAAAATTGCCAACCTCCGAGAAGGTATGGACCCAGACAGTTTTATTCACCAATTTGGTGCAGAAGCTTTTAAGGATGAAGTAATAAAAGCCAGCCATACATTCACCAGCTTTTATATGCAGTACGTAAAAAAGGATTTCAATCTGAGTCTGGAAGCTGACCGTATTCAGTATATAGAAAAAGTAATTGAACAACTTGCTTTGATTGACAGTTCTGTGGAACGGGAATACTACCTGAAAGAGTTAAGTAATGAATTTGATGTTTCCATGGAATCACTCAATCAAGAAATCCAGTCACAGCGCGAAAATATAAGTATTAGTAAGGATAAGAGAGAAAAGAACAGATATACTAATAGGGCACCAAGGTTTAACCAGACAAAAAAATTACTGCCAGCATTCCAGAATGCGGAAAGGCAGCTTATTGCATATATGTTGCAAGACAGCTTTATTACTGATAAAGTGCAGGAGGAATTAGGAGCATCCTTTAATGTTGATGCGCATAAAATAATTGCTACACATCTATACGCATATTATGAGGATGGGCATGAACCGGATGTCAGTATGTTTATTGAAAAACTGGCAGATGATAATCTTAAACGGATTATTACAGAAATAGCAATGATTCCTGTTCACGACAACATCAGTGACAGAGAAATCAATGATTATATAAGGCTGATTCGAGCTGAACACAGTAATAAGGAAAGTATTACTTCCCTTAAAGAGCAGCAAAGATTAGCCGAACAGCAGCAAGACCCAATTAAAGCAGCAAAGATTGCTATGCAAATTATTGAACTGCAGAAGCAGTTAAGGAATACTAATTGAAATTGAATGTAGTTGGAAGGAGGGGGACTCATGGCCGAAAATAAGCCTTCACAGACAAAAGAGAATGAAAACGAATTGACGCTAGATCAGGCTAAGGATCAATTGCTTGAACTGGGTAAAAAACGAGGAGTACTGGCTTATGAAGAAGTAGCAGACCGTCTATCCGGTTTTGAAATTGAATCCGATCAGATGGATGAATTTTATGAGTACCTGACAGAGCAAGGTGTGGAAATAATCGGTGAGTCAGATGAGGATCCGAAAATGCAACAGATTGCCAAAGAGGAGCAATTTGATCTGAATGATCTCAGTGTACCACTTGGGATCAAGATTAACGATCCCGTACGTATGTATCTGAAAGAAATCGGCAGGGTGGATTTGCTGTCCGCTGCTGAAGAAATTGATTTGGCACACCGTATAGAAAATGGTGAGGAAGAGGCAAAACGCCGCCTGGCTGAAGCGAACCTGCGCCTTGTGGTAAGTATCGCAAAACGTTATGTGGGCCGTGGTATGCTATTCCTTGACCTTATTCAAGAGGGTAACATGGGTCTTATAAAAGCGGTGGAGAAATTTGACTACCGTAAAGGTTTTAAATTCAGTACGTATGCAACTTGGTGGATTCGCCAGGCAATCACACGTGCCATTGCTGACCAGGCAAGAACTATTCGAATTCCGGTTCACATGGTGGAAACCATCAATAAACTAATCCGGGTTCAACGCCAACTGCTGCAGGATCTCGGGCGTGAACCAACACCAGAGGAAATCGGAAAAGAAATGGAACTGTCACCTGACAAGGTACGCGATATTTTGAAAATCGCGCAGGAACCGGTATCCCTTGAGACACCAATCGGTGAAGAGGATGACTCCCATCTGGGGGATTTCATTGAAGATCAGGAAGCTGTATCCCCTTCAGATCACGCTGCATACGAATTATTGAAAGAGCAGCTTGAAGATGTTCTTGATACATTGACTGACAGGGAAGAAAATGTTTTACGGCTGCGATTTGGACTTGATGACGGGCGTACTCGTACACTTGAAGAAGTAGGTAAAGTATTTGGAGTAACCAGAGAACGTATCCGTCAGATTGAGGCTAAAGCATTGCGTAAACTGAGACACCCAAGCCGTAGCAAACGCTTAAAAGACTTTCTGGAATAATCGTATCAGTCATTGTCGCCTTTTGATGTGTTCAATGACTGACCGCGTTTTTCCTATACCTGTGATAATTACAGGATGTGAGGCATCGGGGTGATTCATATTCAAGATAAACGGATTGCTACAATCGTAGAAGAAATCGGTTATTGGAAAGAGCATAAATTATTACCTGATATGTATTGCGATTTCCTGCTTGCGTTGTATACCAATGGTGAATACAGTGAGGAGCCGCAAAAAGGTAAAATCAGCAGGATAGCCTTAGTGAATTTGGTGCAGCTGACCATGTTGTTTCTATTGCTGCCTTTTTCTTTTGTCACCATTTATTTAACTGAATTTCATTTTATACTGCAATCAGGTTTTCTTATTCTCTTTGCTTTGTATGCATTTTGGATGAGCCGGACTTACCGTGTGAAACGAAGTAAGGTTTATCATTTGGCTTTATTAATACATTTGCTATTGATACTGCTTCTTTGTGTGCATATTAGTACAGCTTTAGTACTTGAGCAGGGAATCCAAATAGCACTTATTTTGGTTAATATGGTTTTCTGGTATTTCCTTGGTCAAAAGTACAGAATCAATTATCTTCGGATTGTCAGTGGCATTAGTGTATTATTTGTCATTTTATATACTGTTTTATAAAAATTTCACAACATATCCCTTTAATCCAATGAACTTTTCGAGTAAAATATAAATAGTTATCAAGAAATAGAATAAAAGGGATTACATAAGGAGGAACTACGATGAAAAGAAACCCGGTTATCCCTTACGCAATTATCGCAGTAGTTGGGATCCTTTTAGTAGTTGTTATTTCGTTTGCCGGTTTAGGTCAGCGAGAAGCTATCCAGGAAGCAGAGAAAAATGGCGGACAGAAACAGGAACAGGGCGGCGAAACAGCTGCAACTGATCCGGAAAAGATTTTCCAGAACAATTGTGCAAGCTGTCATGGTGCTGACCTGTCAGGTGCTGCTGGTCCTGCACTGAATAAGATTGGAAGTGAGTATTCAAAAGATGAAATTCTGGAAATTATAAAGACCGGATTCCCTGAATCAGGAATGCCTGGGGGACTTGTTCAAGGTGAGCAGGCTGACGCACTTGCAACGTGGCTTGCTGAGAAGAAATAACCAAACATACTTATAGTAAATTAGCCAAAAGAGTAAGCTTACTGACTGATGCAGCAGGCTTACTCTTTTATGCTATTGGAATTGAAGGAGATAATGATGAACAACAATGTTAAACTATCTGACCGGCTGAGAAAAGTTGCATCTTTCATCACGCCAGGGTCTTATTTTGCTGACATAGGTTCAGATCATGCATACCTACCATGTTATGTTTGTATGAAAGATAACGAGGCGCATGCCATCGCAGGCGAGGTAAATAGAGGACCATATGAGAGTGCAATCGAAACGGTCACCCAATGTAATCTTTCCAGCCGAATAGATGTGAGATTAGGAAATGGCTTGTCTGTCCTGAACGTAGATGATGGAATCGATTCAGTAGTGATTGCCGGAATGGGAGGGGCTTTAATCAGATCCATTCTTGAAGAGGGAAAAGCCCATCTACGTAACGTATCACGGATCGTGGCACAGCCGAATGTTGATGAGCGTCAACTGCGTAAGTGGCTATATACGAATGATTATACCATTACAGAAGAGGAAATACTGGAAGAAAACGGTCATATTTATGAAATTATCGTTGCTGATAAAAATGCGGAAAGAAATCCGTTTAAAGAGGGTATACTTGATCGGCAGTTTCTGTTCGGTCCAATTTTGCTGCACAAAAAGCCTCAAGTTTTTTATCGGAAATGGGAGCATGAGGCTTTTAAACGGGAGCGGGTTATTGGCGAGATGAAAAAAGCCAGCAAGCAAAATCCCGAAAAGCTTTCTGCATTTCAACAGGAATTACAGTGGATACAGGAGGTTTTATCAAATGGAAGGGACTATTCGTAACAAAGATATTTTCAGGGTAATGGAAGAGTGGGCACCAACACATCTGGCATATGATTGGGACAATGTTGGCCTGCAGGTAGGTTCGTATAATAATCCGGTCAAAAAAGTTATGGTTACATTGGATGTGTTAGATTCAGTTGTGGATGAAGCTGTCCAAAATAATGTGGACCTAATAATTGCACACCATCCGCTTCTATTTAAGCCGCTTGGTCAAATAAATTTGGATTCAAGTAAGGGCAGGCTAATCAGAAAATTATTACAGCACAATATCTCTGTCTATGCTTCACATACCAATCTTGATGCAGCTGATGGAGGAGTGAATGATATACTTTGTGACTTGCTTGATATAAGGGATACCGATATTCTTTTAACTAGTTTTACAGAGAACCTCATTAAAATTTCCGTGTTTGTTCCACATTCACATAAGGAAACAGTCCGTAATGCATTGAGTGAAAGTGGAGCTGGTCATATCGGTGATTACAGTCACTGTACATTCCAATCGAATGGACAAGGTACATTTATGCCACTTGAAGGAACAGATCCATACATCGGTAAGCAGAATGAACTGGAAGTAGTCGACGAGGTTAAGATCGAGACGATTATCCCTGAAAATAAGCTCAAAAATGCGATAGATTCAATGGTGGAAGCACATCCTTATGAAGAGGCGGCATACGATTTATTTCCACTTGAAAATCCAGGAAAATCATATGGAATAGGCAGAATTGGGACGCTCCCGGAAAAGGTAACGCTTAAAAGTTTAAGTGAACAGGTAAAGGAAAAGCTTGATATTCCTGGTCTCCGTGTAACCGGCGATCTCACTAAAAAAGTAAGCAAAATTGCCGTCCTTGGTGGAAGTGGGGAGAAATATATACAAAAGGCGAAAAGATTAGGAGCAGATGTTTATATTACGGGAGATATGTCGTTCCATACTGCACAAGATGCATGGGAAATGGGGTTGTCGGTCATTGATCCAGGACATCATGTTGAAAAAGTGATGAAACAAGCAACACGTGATTATCTAAATGACAATATTGACGAAAAAGATGTAGAGGTTATTATCTCCCAGTCAAACACTGAACCATTCCAGTTTATTTAAAAAGAATAGAAACCATTAATCATAAAGGAGTAACACACCATGCAAAACAATTTTGAGCAATTTGGTTTCCGTCCTGTTATGACAGAGGTAACGGAAGATTTAAATTTCAGGAAGCCTACAGAAATTCAACAGCGGGTAATTCCGGCTATTTTAAAAGGAAAAAGTGTAATCGGGCAATCACATACAGGTTCCGGGAAAACCCATGCATATCTTTTACCCCTGTTTAATCAGTTGGATGAGAGCAGGCGGGAGGTGCAGGTTGTTATTACGGCACCAACACGCGAATTGGCAACGCAAATACACGAGGAAGTAAAAAAGATTATTGACTTTGCTGATAAGAAACAAATTTGGACATCGAAATTGTTGGTTGGTGGCACCGATAAACAAAAGGCCATAGAGAAACTGAAGGTTCCCCCTCACGTTGTCGTAGGGACACCCGGCAGAATTCTTGATATGGTTAAGGAGGATGCTTTATCCATCTACACAACTGAGACTTTCGTAATTGACGAAGCTGATTTGATGCTAGATTTAGGATTTATCAATGACGTTGATCAGTTGCTTGTAAGAGCCCATCGAGATGTCCAGCTTCTTGTATTTTCTGCGACCATTCCACAGCGGTTGGAGCATTTTTTCCGCAAGTATTTGGAGAATCCGCTCCATGTAAAAATTGATGATGCCTTATCCCCGGAGACTATGGAACATAGGTTAATCCCTTTAAAACACCGGAGTGAAGCTGAGATTATCATGGAAATATCCAAAACAATCCAACCGTATCTAGCCATTATTTTTACGAATGGTAAAGACCTTGCTGATGATCTTGCTGCATCCTTACAGCAAAAAGGTTTGGATGTTGGGATTATCCATGGCGGTTTGAAGCCTAGAGAACGAAAACGGGTCCTTAAAGAGATTCAGGATCTGCGTTATCAGTATATTGTAGCAACTGACCTTGCTTCCAGAGGTATTGATATTAAAGGAGTAAGCCATGTTATTAACGCCCAGCTGCCCAAAGAAGAAGATTTTTATATTCACCGGGTCGGAAGAACTGCACGTGCTGGAATGGAAGGAACAGCTATTAGTCTGTATCAAGACAGCGATATCAAGCTGATAGATAAATTGGAACAAAAGGGCCTAGCCTTCACGTACTATGATATTCGTAATGGTGAATGGAAAGAAGCCAAGGCGTGGAATGAGCGTGGCTTACGGACCAAGACAGTTTCAGATGCGGATACGGAAGCGTGGAAGAAAGTTAGAAAAACGAAAAAAGTTAAGCCTGGTTACAAGAAAAAGATGAAGAAACAGCAAGAGAATATAAAAAGACAAATACTTAAAAAGCAGAATAAGCGAAAATAGGAGTGGGGAAATTGTTGAAAATAGGTTCACACGTATCAATGAGCGGGAAGAAAATGCTTTTGGGTTCCAGTGAGCAAGCTATATCTTATGGTTCAAACGTTTTTATGATATATACCGGCGCACCACAAAACACGCGCAGAAAACCGGTTGAAGAACTTAATATTATGGATGGAAGACAGCATATGAAAGCGAACGGCATTGAAGAGGTCATTGTTCATGCTCCATATATTATCAACATCGGAAATACGGTAAAACAGGAAACTTTTGAGCTAGGCGTAAATTTCCTGCGAAGCGAAATTGACCGTACGGCTACAATAGGTGCCAGGCAGATTGTGCTGCATCCAGGCGCCCATGTAGGTGCGGGGGCTGAAAGTGGTATCAAGCGAATAATAGAAGGTCTTGATGAGGTGCTAGAAAAAGATAAAGATGTACAGATAGCCCTTGAAACAATGGCTGGAAAGGGCTCCGAAATCGGGCGTACTTTCGAGGAACTGGCACAAATTTTCGATGGCGTGACACATAATGATAAACTGTCTGTCTGCATGGATACATGTCATATTCACGATGCGGGATACAATATCGTCGAGGATTTTGACGGTGTATTAAACGAATTCGATAAAATTATCGGTTTAGACCGTTTGAAAGTAGTCCATGTAAACGACAGTAAAAATGAACGTGGTGCACATAAAGACCGCCACGAAAATATCGGCTTTGGCCACATTGGTTTCGATGCACTACATTATGTAATTAATCATCCACAACTTACCGGTCTGCCAAAAATTTTAGAAACACCATTTGTCGGAGAAGATAAAAAGAACAAAAAGCCGCCATATAAATTTGAAATTGACATGATTAAAGAAGGCACCTTTGATGAGGGACTTAAAGAAAAAATCGTCAATCAGTAAGGCTTTTTCTTTAAATTTAGTTGACCTTTAACCATCGCATTTGATATAAAATGCGAAGTAGTGAGCTATGTTGATTTCCGCTTCAGGCAGTCGCTTTCACCACTCCGGGTGCAAGTACGACATCTGCTCATGAATTCGCAGTGTCTCCTTTGCCGCGGGCAACGCTTCAACTTCCTCGGAAGCAAAAACGCTTCCTGCGGGATTTTCAGCTGTTGCTTTTCCCGCAGGAGTCGACTGCCTTACGCTCCAATCAACGCCAGGTTACCGAAGAAGATTCATCTAGAGTTCAGTGAGAGGTCGTTGGAAACATACTCAATCCCTTATAAGTTATGGACACTAAGCGTTAGCAATACACGAAGACTCCTGTGGAACAACGAGCCTAAGAGACCCCACAGTGAGCGATCTTGGCGAACGAGGAGGCTCGTGGTGAGTTCACGGAAAGCGAAGTGTATTGCTGAAGCGGTTGCCTACCATTTTTAAATTCACTACTTCGTAGTTCATATCTTTTGCGACCACAAGCTTTTAGATAATAATTAACAGTAAACAAAAAGAGGAATAACGCGTAATTGCGTTAATTCCTCTTTTTTGTTTAGTAATTTTCATTTGGGGTACTAACTGAATAGGTGTTCCAGTCCATATGTGCGAATCAGTTCGTTAAACAACTTTTTTGCTTTCCTGGCTGTTTCAGCATCTGTTATTTTTGCCAGATCTTTAAACATTTTTTCCCGTTGTCTGTTATTGAAAATATCCGCCTTACTGGTTTTCAGGTAAGAAGTTATTTGTTCAGCCTGTTGTTTGCTGATTGAAAATCCATATTGTTTGCTGTAATGAAGCAGATCATCAGGTGAAAGCTGCTTGATTTTTTTTGCCGCCATATCTTTTATAAAATTTGTCATTATCCTACTCCTTCAAAAGAATACTGTTTTACTATATGCAGAAACCACCGGAAAATAAACTTGTACATAAGGAGATGCAAATGAACACAACAAAACCATATTTATTAAGACAGGTTGTAATTTTTTTAATTATAAGTACTTTTTTTAGCATAATAATATTTTTAGTTACACAGGAGAATGAAAAATTGATGGCCACAAATAATGGTTTGAAAGCAGAAAATCATAATCTAAAAGTGGAGAACACTTTTTTGGCCACAGAGAATTTACTTGATGCCCGGAAAAACAGTTATTATTCGTGGCAAAAAGTAAATGAAAAGGCGAATGAACTGGTAGCAGAAAGTAATGGCAGATTTGAAAAATCATGGGCTATATACCTTGTCCAACAAGCTGAGACATTTGATATTAATCCCTATATTGTATATGAATTACTGAAAGTGGAGACAGGCAACACGTTTAACCCGAAACTTGTGGGGCCGGAAACCGATTATGGAAGAGCATATGGGATGGCTCAATTTATGAAAAATACTGCGCCATGGATTGCTGAAATGTCTGGTATCCAATACAAGAAAGAGCTATTATTTGATCCTTATTATTCCATTCATTTGTCATTTGTGTATTTAGATTTCCTGCATGAATTTTACGGCACGTGGGATAAAGCCTTAACTGCATATCACCGTGGTATGGGTGGATTAGAGCATTTCATTTCAGAAAATGGCCATGCCAAAAGCTGGTATGCTGTAGAAATTTTAAGTAATGCTAATGAATATAAGCAATTGACCAGCGCTGAATAGTCATCCATAAAGTACCAACATGATATTGGCTTACCATCCATAAACTATGAACGCACCTCATTTTTAGGAAAGAGAGGTCTTGTGCTATGGATGAAGGGCAACGGATAAAAAATGGCATAAGTGCAAAAGAAGACGAGGCTTACCGTGAAAAACAGGCCAACCATGGTAATCAGGCAGAAGGACTGGACACACAGGATATTGCCTCCACAAATCTGAACGGAACACAGCCGGTGATTGACGGTACCGGTGACGGCCGTGATGAAGAATTTGCTGCCGAAATGACCGCTGATGAAGCAGTTGATGGACCATTAGAGCGAGAGCGGAATTCAGAAGAATCGGGGACACAGGTAAACAGTGCTTTTGGCTGGATTGCCTTGTCACTGTCTGTTATTTCCTTCTTTGTTTGGCCAATCATACTCGGTGGTGCAGGGATAATCCTCGGTTTTGTATCAAAAAGACGAGGTTCAGATACGTTAGGAAATGTTGCTATTGCCGCAGGGGCAATTTCCATTTTGATTACCCTGTTTATACTTCCGTTTGTATAGATGTAAGGGACTGACATTAATTGTCAGTCCCTTTCTCATAAACCGGAAAGGAATAAAATTTTCCGGCTGTAAGATTTTTGGGGTCAGCAGTTGGATTTAATTCTGTGAAGTCTGTTAAAATTTTTTCTATATTTAATGATTCCTGTAAATCAACATTAATCCTCTCTACAATGGATAGCACAGTATCTCCATTCTGTACCTTCACCTGCATTGAGTAAATCCTCATTTCATTATTTCCTTCTATTTCAGTTGCTTCCTCATCACCTACTTTGTAAGGTGTATCCAGTGAAGTTCCGACCGTTAAATCTTTATAAAGACTAACCAGTAGTAAAATGGTGAATAAGTACAAGATTGCTTTTTTAAAACTACCCATTTTAATTCTCCTTATAATATAATGAAACAAAATAATTAGTTAAACGTATATACAGGTAAGGAGGGGCTGGAATGGGGATATTTGCGCTAGATTGGATAGGTCTTGTCCTGACCGGGTTTGGGACGTTATTTCTTATTGGAGAAATACTTGTAAATACGCGTGGATTATTCGGCTTGCTTGGAATCGCCTTTATCACGGTATATTTTTCAGTATATCTTGAACCAGGCTCGTTTATAATTATGCTTATTATTTATTTTATTGGATTATTACTTATTATTGTAGACGGTAAGCTTCTAAATGATGGAACGCTTGCGGTGATTGGGCTAGCCTGCATGCTGGTAGCCGTTGCAATTACTGCACCAAACCTATATGCAGGAATGTATGCAGTAGTAGGAGTGCTGGGTGGAGGGATTTCCTCACTCTTTTTCCTAAAAGTTTTTAAAAAGCGGGATATGTGGTCGAAAATAACTCTAGTTGACCAACTGACAAATGAGGCAGGTTATAACTCGATGAACGAGTCCTACAGTAAATTAGTGGGCCGGGAAGGTGTTACACTAAACAATCTGCGGCCGGTTGGGACTATCCGAATTGAAAAAAAAGATTACAGTGCGGTTTCCAACGGACAGTGGATACCAAAGGATACAAAAATCAAAGTAGTGCAGGTAGATGGAACCCGCATCCTTGTTGAAAAAATATAATTAAATAACAATTAGGTAGTGTTCTAATGGAGCACTATCTTTTTTTTATTCGCGAATGAAAAGACCTGGATTAGGGTAGTAACTAAATAAAGGTAAAACAGTACATAATGTAAATTCTATGTAAATTTTTAATGGATGTCCTTTACAAAACATAATTAGATACTTAATAATGGGTAGCGGAATGCGACAAAATTCAACTTTGATTTGAAGGGATGGTTTGGCTGTTGGATATTAATATTCAGGATCTTATATTTCAATTTATTGGCGGTCTGGGTATTTTCCTGCTTGGTATCAAATATATGGGGGAAGGCCTTCAAAAGTCAGCTGGGGATAGACTCCGGGATATTTTGGATAGATTTACAAGCAACCCATTTATGGGGGTAATCGCTGGTGCAATCGTTACGATTTTGATTCAAAGTAGCTCCGGTACGACTGTACTGACGGTCGGACTGGTTAATGCAGGGTTCATGACACTTCGACAAGCTATTGGTGTTATTATGGGTGCCAATATTGGTACAACGGTAACAGCATTTATTATTGGTATAGATCTAGGGGCATACTCACTGCCAATTATGGCTGCAGGCGCATTTTTGCTTTTCTTTATTAAAAATCAGAAAGTACAAGCTGTTGGGCAATCTATTTTTGGCTTCGGCTCTCTGTTTTATGGTCTGGAACTCATGAGCAGCGGTATGCACCCGCTTCGCAGTCTGGAAGCATTTCAGGAATTAACTGTTAACATGAGTCAAAATCCAGTACTAGGGGTGGTAATTGGAACTTTATTTACTGTAATTGTGCAAAGCTCCAGTGCTACAATTGGTGTTCTTCAGGGATTATACTCTGAGGGCGCAATTGGACTTCAGGCAGCAATTCCTGTATTGTTCGGGGATAACATCGGTACTACAATTACCGCGGTTTTCGCGGCGATTGGGGCAAGTGTAGCAGCAAGACGCGCTGCATTCACACACGTAATTTTCAATCTGATTGGTACAACCCTCTTTTTAATATTGTTAGGATTCTTTAGGGATTATGTAGGTTTTGTACAAGAACAGTGGAATCTTGATGAAAAAATGACAATAGCGGTGGCACATGGTAGCTTTAACTTTTTAAACACTCTTATTCAGTTTCCATTCATTGCGGGACTTGCATGGCTGGTAACCAAGTTGGTTCCAGGAGAAGATACGACGGTCGAATACAAACCAAAACATCTCGATCCAATATTTATTCAGCAGTCATCGGCCCTTGCACTGGACCAGGCTAAGGCCGAAGTAATCCGAATGGGCGAGTATGCTCATCAGGGACTGGAAGAGACAAATAACTATTTAAATACTAAGTCCAAGAAGCATTCAGAAATGGCGACACAGATTGAGGGAGCTTTGAACAGCTTGGACCGCAGCATTACGGATTACCTGGTTGATATTTCCCGTGAATCCATGTCAGAATTGGAAAGTGCTAAACACTCAGCACTAATGAACTCTGTACGTGATATAGAGCGGATTGGTGATCATTTTGAAAACATCATTGAACTTGTTGATTATAAAGTTTCCAACAAAGTTCATCTTACTGATCAGGCGCAAGATGACTTAAATGAAATGTTTAATCTAACCACCATGACTGTTAAGCAGGCGGTTGGAGCATTGGATAACATGGATCGTGAAGAAGCGCTGGCTGTAGTTCAGAAAGAGGATGAAATTGATCAGATGGAACGGACATACCGCAAAAAGCACATCATTCGAATGAACGAGGGATTGTGCAGTGGTTCAGCGGGTATTGTCTTTGTTGATATTATCAGTAACCTTGAGCGAATTGGCGACCACGCGGTTAACATCGCTGAAGAAGTACTTGGAGATTAATTAAAGGAAAGAGGCGCTTAGGCGTCTCTTTTTTTGCTATGTGATTAGATATTATGATTGAAAACATGAGCGTTTAATGCTATAGTATTTATCGGTGCTTGTACAGAAGGCATTCCATACTCTATGAAAATAATGCAAGAAAGTTATTGACAGATTGTGTGGGACATGGTAAATTATATCTTGTCGCTAAAATGATTAATACAACATAGACAAGCAAAACATAAATACTTAAATTTATTCCACAGTAGCTCAGCGGTAGAGCAATCGGCTGTTAACCGATCGGTCGTAGGTTCGATTCCTACCTGTGGAGCCAGGGCGGTGTAGCTCAGCTGGCGAGAGCGTACGGTTCATACCCGTGAGGTCGGGGGTTCGATCCCCTCCGCCGCCACCAATTTTCATTTTATAAAATATTTACTAATATGGCGGTCGTGGCGAAGTGGTTAACGCACCGGATTGTGGCTCCGGCATTCGTGGGTTCGATCCCCACCGGTCGCCCCATAAAATAACATAATTGAAGGACCCTTAGCTCAGCTGGTCAGAGCTATCGGCTCATAACCGATCGGTCGCAGGTTCGAATCCTGCAGGGTCCACCATATTGTACACGGAGGTGTACCCAAGTCTGGCTGAAGGGATCGGTCTTGAAAACCGACAGGCGGGTCAAACCGCGCGGGGGTTCGAATCCCTCCACCTCCTCCATACATATTTTTGTACGACGACTTGATTAAACACAAACACACCATAAATTACTTTTCATGGCTCTGTAGCTCAGTCGGTAGAGCAAAGGACTGAAAATCCTTGTGTCGGCGGTTCGATTCCGTCCGGAGCCATCTTTCAAAAACAAGCAGATGCTTGTTTTTTTGTTTCCATAACAGTTGGGCTTTAGATAGTGGCCATCCATTCTTAATCCCTTTAATACCGTGCAAATAATTTGCAAGTACAGAAATGCTCTGATAGGCTTTCATTAAAGGGTGAATTTTCGAATCCTTTTAATAACCATATTATTAAGGGAGGAAATTAGAAATGGCAAACTTTGAATTACCAGAACTACCATACGCATACGATGCACTCGAACCAACAATTGATAAAGAGACCATGAACATTCACCACACAAAGCATCATAATACTTATGTAACTAAGTTGAACAGTGCTTTGGAAGGTCATTCAGATCTTCAGAACAAGTCAATTGAGGAAATTGTAAGTGATCTGGATTCAGTACCACAAGATATCCGTACAGCAGTCCGCAACAATGGTGGCGGTCATGCAAACCACAGTCTTTTCTGGAAAGTGATGTCTCCAGACGGTGGCGGAAAGCCTTCAGGCGATCTAGCTAAGAAAATTGACGATACTTTTGGCAGCTTCGATAAGTTTAAGGAAGAATTCGAAACAGCTGCAAAAGGGCGTTTTGGTTCCGGATGGGCTTGGCTTGTTGTGAATAACGGCGAACTTGAAGTTACAAGCACTCCTAACCAGGATTCACCGCTTTCAGAAGGAAAAACTCCTATTTTAGGGCTGGATGTGTGGGAGCATGCATACTACCTGAAATATCAAAACAAGCGTCCTGATTATGCTTCTGCATTCTGGAACGTTGTTAACTGGGATGAAGTTAACAAAAACTATAACGAAGCAAAATAATTATCATTAAATTAAAGGCATGGGATAAATTCCCATGCCTTTTCTGTGCTCAGGAACCATATTGCATATCTAACTATTATTTGCTCACACTATTAACGATAAAAAGGAGCAGAAGATATGCAAAAAAGCTTAAAGTTCTTAGCAGGAAAAGTGGATATAAACAAAGACCTTATCTTTTTGTTATTAATAGGTGGATTATACTCTTTAGGAATTTTTCTATCCAATACATTTGTAAATATATACTTATGGAAGCAATCAAATGATTATATAACAATTGCCATGTACAACCTTGGCATATTTACATTTCAGCCGCTGACATTTATTCTTGCTGGAAAAATTGCGAAAAAAGTGGACAGGGTTATAGTTCTTCGTTTAGGGGTAATATTCTTATCTCTATTTTTTTTAAGTGTGCTAATTATTGCTGAGGATGCATCTACCTATAATTTCATGTTGGGTAGTCTTTTGGGAATCGGATATGGATTTTACTGGCTGGCATTTAATGTACTGACCTTCGAAATAACGGAACCGGAGTCGAGGGATTTTTTCAATGGCTTTCTCGGTGTTCTGCAGTCACTCGGTGGTATGATTGGTCCGCTTCTCGCAGGTACCATTATCGCAAGGCTTCCGGCTAATCTTGGATATACCACCATTTTCACCATTTCTTTCGTCCTGTTTATTGGGGCAGTAGCCTGCAGCTTTATTCTGAAACGTCGTCAGGCTGAAGGGAAGTTCCATTTCAGAAGAGTTCTTGCCGAGCGGAAGCATAATAGTAACTGGCGGAGGATTTTGAATGCTCATGTATTTCAGGGACTCAGAGAAGGTATCTTTTTATTTGTGATTGCGATATGGGTATACCTTACAACACAAAGTGAATTTGCACTTGGTATGTTTAATCTTTTTCTGTCTGGTCTATCATTGGTGTTTTATTTTCTCGTCACAAAATGGCTTAAACCGTCCATGCGTAAAAAAGCTATCCTTACTGGAGGGCTGACGCTATATTTATCTATCTACATTATTCTTTTCACGATTAGTTATACACAACTTATTATCTATGCGGTAATCATTGGAATTGCCTACCCTATAATAAACGTACCATACGCGTCTATGACCTATGATGTAATTGGGCGGGCATGGAAGGCAAAGGATTATCGAGTGGAATATATTGTTGTAAGGGAATTATTTGTGAACCTTGGCAGGGTTACCTCCATTATCCTTTTTTTAGTTGGGATTACCCTGTTTCAAGCAGAAAAAATTATCCCTATTCTGCTTGCGGTATTTGGACTGGGACACCTGATTATTTTCATGTTTATTAAAAATATTTACCTTGGCAGTCCTCCTGATAAAGAGGTGTTAACCAAAGAGCCATTAGCTGATGAAAAAAACAGGTAGCCCCTTAGATTTCAGACGAAAAAATGTTATAATATAGAAAATATGTTTGCCTTGAGGGGGAAAGAAATGGTCGAGAAAAAGAAAAAGAAAAAAAAATCACAACTCCCTTTTCGTTTAAATATACTGTTTTTTATTGTCTTTTTACTGTTTTCCGTACTGATCCTGCAGTTAGGTGTCGTACAGATTCTCAATGGGGAAGAGTTTCAGGCGGAAATTGAACGGACAACGAAGGACTATACAGAAATTCCAGTACCGAGAGGGAAAATGTATGACCGCAATCACAACCTGATTGTTGATAATGAAGCTCATTATTCCATAACTTATACGCCAGCAAAGGGGATTCAGGCAATAGAACGTCTGAAAGTTGCCGAGAAGTTGGCCCAGTATATATCCATGGATTCCAATGATGATTTGGAGGGTGTAACGCTACGGAATAAAAAAGAATACTGGTATCTAAAGAACGAAGAAGAAGCAAAAAGCAGGCTGTCGGCAGAAGAAGCTGAGGGTATGGAGCCTGGTGAGCAGTATAATACCATTCTGGAACGTATCAAAAAGACAGAAGTAGATGACTTCACAAAACATCAGCTTGAGGTAATGGCGATCAAAAAAGAGATGGACAAAGCAATGACGCTTACTCCACAGGTGATTAAGAATGAGGATGTTACACCAGAGGAATTTGCTAAAGTGGCAGAACACCTTGGGGAGCTTCCCGGAGTAAATGCAACTACTGACTGGGACCGTAAATACCCTTATGATGACGTGTTCAGAAACTTTGTTGGTTCTATTACAAGCGAATCACAAGGTATTTTGGCTGCAAAGGAAGAGTATTACCTGACCAGAGGCTACAGTCGAAACGACAGGGTTGGGAAAAGTGGTTTAGAGGAACAGTATGAGAGCCTCTTACGCGGCCGTAAGGAAAAAATCCAGTACACTACAAATAAGCAGGGGAAAGTGGTTGATTCCGAAGTGGCTGTTGAAGGAGAGCGCGGAAAAGACCTTGTCCTGACGATTGATATGAAACTTCAAAAAGAAGTAAACAAGATACTTAAAGAGGAACTGAACGCAATCATAAAGGAAAACCCCTACAAAAACCGTTATGTCGACACTGCTATGGCAGTAGTCATGAATCCGCAGACCGGAGAACTACTGTCTGTGGCCGGACAGACATATGACCGTGTTAAAAATGAATTTAAACCAACAGGTCTTAAAACTTTATATGCAGCACACCCTCCAGGCTCTGCAGTAAAGGGTGCAACAGTACTTTCCGGATATGAATCTGGAGTAATTGAACCGGGGCAGAGTTTCTATGATGCACCAATTAAAATTGCTGGTACACCAGAGAAGAGTTCCTGGAGAAATCTGGGTCGAGTCAATGACTATGAAGCGTTAGCACAATCATCTAACGTTTATATGTTCTATATCGCAATGCGTATGGGTGGGGATTTCAACTACCAACGAAATGATAAGTTGAACTTTGATCCATCTGCTTTTAGGCAAATGCGTAATTACTTCAGTCAGTTCGGTCTGGGTGTCCCTACCGGTGTCGACTTTCCATACGAATCAGCAGGATATGAAGGACCGGCTCCACAGGCTGGTAACCTTCTTGACTTCGCAATTGGTCAGTATGACACATATACCGTAATGCAGCTGGCACAATACGTGTCAACCATCGCCAATGAGGGTTACCGTGTACGTCCGCATTTCTTAAAAGAAGCACGGATGCCAGTACCACATGAGGATAAACTCGGACCGGTATATAAGAGCTACAATACCGAAGTTTTAAACAGGATTGAGATGGACCAAAAATATATTGATAGGGTTCAGGAAGGTTTCCGTCGTGCATTTCAGACGCCAAGTGGAACAGCAGATGGCTATTTTGCAGATAAACCATATAACCCAGCTGGTAAAACAGGTACCGCCGAATTTGAAATCTATGAAGATGGTAATATGATCTATACAGAGAATCTATCACTCGTAGGCTATGCGCCATTTGATAAGCCGGAAGTTTCTTTTGCGCTAATCGTGCCGCATACCAAAGCTGGGAACAGTATCAACAATAAGATAGGCGAACGTATTTTGGATACGTACTTCCAGCTTAAGAAAGAACGAAAAAACCCGACAAAAGATACTTCAGAGGAACAGACTGGGAACGAAGAGTGAACTGATACAGAAAATCCATCAGGAGAAAATAATGAAGAGTAGTCACAGTTTATTGGAGCTCTAACCGTTAAAATGGTTAGGGCTTTTTTTACAAGGTAAGAAAGTATATAATATTGGCTCTATAAAGCTCTTTGCCAGCAAGAGCCACGTCCAGCTACAGCGCCCATCACCTAGTGCCCTTCCGGACTCTTCTTACGATAAGTCAACATCAATTCGCTTTGCTCATTGTGTTTCCTTTATCCTCATACGATTCCGTCCAGGTCATACGGTGATAAGCAGGGCGCTTGCGCTTTTGTTCTTTGGATTAAATCTCTTAAACAACCAACTTTACATTGTTTTTACATCTAATTAATAGGGAGTTAATACTAATGTCCTATGATGAAAGTGCAGGAAAGATAAAAGGTATCTTTTCTGACACAATTTCGTTCAAATAGGGGGCTTTACAGATGAAATCAAAGTTTTGGGTTGGTGCAGTAATTATGTCGTTACTAGCTGTGGTAATAACCGCATGCGGAAATGGAAGTGCACAGAGTGATGGCTCCAAGAAAGTTATGGTAGACGGATCTTCAACCGTATTCCCGATTATGGAGGCTGTGGCTGAAGAATACTCCGCTGCAAATCCGGATGTACGGGCTACGATTGGTGTATCAGGAACTGGTGGAGGTTTTGAAAAATTCATAGCAGGTGAAACACACATCTCAAATGCTTCCCGTCCAATTAAAGAAGAAGAAAAGAAATTACTTGAAGAAAAAGGAATTGAATATACCGAATTTAAATTGGCATTGGATGGTCTGTCAGTTGTTGTGAATAAAGAAAACGACTGGGTAGATCAGTTAACTATTGAAGAGCTGAATAAAATGTGGTCTGAAAGCAGCGAAGTTGAGACATGGGCCGATGTCCGTGAAGGATGGCCAGAAGAAGAAATTAAATTCTTTAGCCCAGGAAGCGATTCAGGAACATTTGATTATTTTGATGAAGTTGTACTGCAAGGGGAACAGATTCGCCGGGATGCAGCACTGTCAGAAGATGATAACGTGTTAGTTCAGGGTGTAACTGGTTCTAAAAACGGAATTGGCTACTTTGGCTATGCTTATTACCTTGAGAATAAAGATGAACTGAAGGTTGTCCCTATTGTTAATAGCAAGGGAGAGGCTGTAGAACCAAATCAGGAAACAATCCAGTCAGGCAAATATGAGCCACTTTCACGCCCATTGTTCATCTATGTAAAACACGAAGCTCTTAAAAATGACGCGGTATATGACTTTACTAAATATACGTTTGAAAATGCCGGCAAAATGGCAGAAGCTGTAGGATATGTAGCGCTGCCGGATAGCGAGTATAAAGATGCAATTCAGAAAATCAAAGAAATTGCTGGTAAATAAATGAAATTTTAAAAAAGAATACCTGAATGTGAGGGGTTTTCAGTAGAAATTCCCCTCACATTCGTGTGTTTTCAGGAAGGAGTGCCAACATGGAAGCAAATGTCAGAGACATGATCAAGGAAAAACAATCGAATCGTAAACTACTACAGGTCTCCGAAAAAGCAGCACCATTCTTTTTCTTGGTCTGTGCGGTTATTTCCGTGCTGACAACACTCGGTATTATTTTTACGTTATTAATCGAGACTGTTAGTTTTTTCGAGCGGGTATCAATCGTTGAATTTATAACAGCATCAGAATGGTATCCATTCAGTGAAGAAAGCCCGAGTTTTGGAATTGGCTCGCTTATTGCTGGAACATTGCTTATTACATTTATAGCGATGCTCGTATCCATCCCTATTGGTTTGGCTTCAGCAATCTATTTGAGTGAATATGCAACACCACGAGCAAGAAAAGTAATTAAACCTGTGTTAGAAGTTTTAGCTGGAATTCCAACTATCGTTTACGGGTTTTTCGCCTTAACATTTGTAACTCCATTATTGCAGGCGATAATAAAGGACCTGCCTATCTTTAATGCGTTAAGTGCTGGAATTGTTGTCGGAATCATGATCATTCCAATGATTGCTTCCCTATCAGAGGACGCAATGAATTCCGTTCCCAACGCCATTAGGGAAGGGGCACTGGCGATGGGTTCAACCAGGCTGGAAGTAGCGTTAAAAGTTGTCCTGCCTGCAGCATTTTCAGGTATTATTGCTTCGTTCGTTCTAGGTATTTCTCGTGCTATCGGTGAAACAATGATTGTTGCCGTAGCAGCTGGTTCTACGCCAAGATTCTCTCTGGATGTTACCGAATCCATTCAAACGATGACGGCATATATCGTTCAGGTAAGCATGGGGGATGCGACGTACGGTTCTACTATCTATTACAGTATCTATGCTGTTGGTATGACCTTGTTTGTATTTACGTTGATCATGAATTTAATCGCCCAATATATATCAAGACGGTTCAAGGAGGAATACTAGCATGAATCTGGTTGATAAGAATATTACCAAAGCTAAGATGAAACAACGTTTAGTGAAAAATAACACCGGCCGGGTTCTGTTCTTTCTTGCTACCGTGTTTGGAATAATTGTGTTGTTTACGTTACTTGTCAGAGTTCTAACAGAAGGGATTGGATTTCTGGATCTGGGATTCTTAACCGAATTTGCCTCCAGATTTCCTGAACAGGCAGGATTCAAGGCAGCAATTGTCGGGTCCTTTTGGTTAATGGCAATCACAGCCCCGATTTCCATTATATTAGGCGTTGGAACAGCGATTTACCTGGAGGAATACGCAAAAAAAAGTCGGTTTAACCGATTTATACAGATGAACATCTCCAATCTGGCAGGTGTTCCATCAATTGTATTTGGTCTTTTAGGGCTGACCGTTTTTGTCCGTCTTATGGAAATGGGCCGAAGTATTATTGCCGGAGGGCTTACGATGAGTCTACTGATTTTACCTATTATTGTAGTGGCTTCACAGGAAGCACTTCGGGCGGTTTCTAAAGAACAGTATGAAGCATCGTATGCCATGGGCGCGACAAAATGGCAAACTATCAGACGGGTCATTCTGCCAGCAGCTTTGCCTGGTATTCTAACAGGCAGTATTCTGGCGCTTTCCAGAGCTATTGGGGAAACTGCCCCATTACTCATGATTGGAGCTATTACGTTTATTGCCTATCTTCCCGAGAATATATGGTCGGGCTTCACTGTCATGCCAATCCAGATCTTTAATTGGACCAGCCGACCGCAGGAAGAATTTCAGTTTGTTGCAGCTGCAGGAATAATTGTGCTGCTAGTCATGCTGATTGTCATGAATTCAATAGCTGTATTAATCCGAAATAAGTTTTCCAAACGTTTCTAATTAGGAGGTAATACGATGTTAGAGTCAGTTGCAGTAAAAAAGCAGCCTAAGACCGTTTCTAAGTCAGTTTATAAGATAAATGATTTTAATTTATGGTATGGAAATGATCAGGCATTAAACGAAATAAATCTTGATATCCCTGCTAACAAAGTGACAGCAATCATTGGTCCATCTGGTTGTGGTAAATCAACATTTATCAAGGCGCTTAACCGGATGGTCGAACTAATTCCAAGTGTTAAGATGACCGGAAGCATTATGAATGATGAAAGAGATATCTTCAGTTCAAAGTATAAAGTTGAGGAATTGCGTACGAATGTTGGTATGGTTTTTCAGAAGCCAAATCCATTTCCGAAATCCATATATGAGAATGTAGCGTACGGTCCAAAAACTCATGGAATTAAAAAGAAGAAAGTGCTAGATGAAATTGTCGAAAAAAGCTTGAAGGATGCTGCATTATGGGACGAAGTTAAAGATCGTCTGCAGGAAAATGCTTTTGGTCTTTCGGGCGGGCAACAACAGAGATTGTGCATTGCCCGGTGTCTCGCAATTGAGCCGGAAGTTATTTTAATGGATGAGCCTACATCAGCACTCGATCCAATCTCAACCGCTAAGGTGGAAGAACTGGTCCAAACATTAAAGGAAAAATACAGTATCATAATCGTTACCCATAATATGCAGCAGGCTGCCCGGATATCTGACAGGACAGCATTTTTCCTGAACGGAGAAGTAATTGAGTACAGGGAAACTGGTGAATTATTTTCTAATCCGAGTGATAAGCGGACTGAAGACTATATTACTGGCCGATTCGGCTAAAACAAGGGGGAATTCGATGGGAATCCGAGAACAGTTTGAGTCCGATCTGGAAAAGGTGAAGGAAGACATAGTTTTACTGGCTGATATGACGGAAACTGCACTTCAGAAAGCTGTTGATGCTTTATACAATCAGGATATCGAGCTTGCTAAGACCGTTATAAATGAAGATAGGGAGATCGACAGGCAGGAGGCAGAGATAAATGACAGAACTATTTTACTAATTGCCAAACAGCAGCCGGTTGCATCTGATCTTCGCCGCTTGGTTATTGCCCTCAGGGTAAGCGCAGACTTGGAGCGAATGGCGGACAATGCTAAAAATATAGCTAAGTCTGCTATTCACCTTGGGGAAGACCATAAACTAATTATTCATCCTTCAATTAAAGAAATGCGTGATATGGCGTCTGAAATGATGGATACGTCAATGAATGCATTCCAATACGAGGATATATCAATTGCGGGAAAATTATCTGAGATGGATGACCAGGTTGATGATCTGTATGAAACGGTTGTCCGTGAAATGTTGACCGAAACGGCAACGAATCCAGAGAAGGTACAATATGTTATGCAAATGGCTTTCAGCGCCCGTTATATTGAGCGGTACGCAGATCATATTACCAATATTGGCGAAAGCATTTTGTTTCTTGTTAAGGGAGAGTCATTTAAATTGAATTAAGATAAGAAAAAGCTGTATTGCGGTGCAATACAGCTTAATTTGTAAGTGTTTCGGCTATTTCATAATGGCTCATTTCACTATTTAATTTAAATTCTCCAAGCTGGACTTTAGTACTGTAATCCTGTTCTTCAAGGTATTTAGTAAATTCATCAGCGTTCTCAATGATACCGTTTTTCTGAAGCACATCGCTAATAGTTGAGGGAGCCATTCCTGATTCAATCGTTAAAGTATAAGTCGTAGGTTTTTCTTCTTCCTGAGACTGATTGGATGGCACTTTTTCATTTGCTGATTCGTCTTTCTTCTTATTCTCAGTAGCTGGCTGTTTATCTTCTTTCTGGTCTTTCTTTTCTTTTTCTTTATCATCATTTTCTTCTACTGAAACAGATATGTATTCAGATTCAGTCATGACATGATACCCATTCTCTTCTACAACTTTCACCATTTGATCAACAGTAAGTTCTTCTGTTTTTCCGCTGTCAGACATGATGAACGAGATGAGTAATATGATACCTGCCGATAAAAGTCCAAGCGCAAAAGCACGAATTGATTGTTTCATGTATTCTTCCCCTGTTTCTAATATGATTTTTGCTTAGTTGTGCAGGTTATTACCGGAAAAGTCGTCTGTCAGCAGTTCCTCTTCCAGAACTTTTATCTTTTTCTTCATTTGGTATGTTTCCTGCATCGAAGAAATAGAAAATTGCTCCAGCTGGCTTTCCAGTTCTTTGAATTTATCATTCATGAAGAACGATAAAACCATTAAAATAATAGCAATTACAATAATAGATACAATTGCATAAATCATCTGTTTCCCTCCATTCAGCTCCATAATAGTTATATCATATATAAAGTATTTTCGAAATCCACAATTTTTTACAGTGGGTTGTTGAATGTTTTCCTGACATCTGCTATTATAATTAAGTCTGAACACGTAATAATAAATGCTTACAATGCAAGACTTTATAGTTTGGAGGGATAAAAATGCGCGTAAACATTACTCTAGCTTGTACTGAAACAGGTGACCGTAACTACATCACTACTAAAAATAAGCGTACAAACCCAGAGCGTCTGGAGCTTAAGAAATATAGCCCACGTCTGAAAAAACACACTTTGCACCGTGAAACAAAATAGTTTTTCCTAAAACTCTTACCAGATTCAATGGTAAGAGTTTTATTTTTACATTAGCAGGTAGTATACTTTTAGTAGTTGCGCAAACAGAGGTGATTGTGATGAAGAAATCGGAATGGAGAAAAAGTGCAATTAATATGTTAAAAGAGGTTCCTGAATCGAAAAGGGAATCTATCGAGGAGAAATTAAAGCACCGTTTGACGCAGACAGACGAGTGGAAGCTAGCTGATGTAATCGGGATTACGATTTCCAATGGATTCGAATGGAATACTCGACCAATAATCGAGGAGGCGTGGAAGGAAGGTAAGACAGTCTGTGTACCTAAATGCCATCCAAAGCAGCGATCAATGGATTTTCATGAACTACATACCTATGACCAGCTTGAAGTGGTCTATTATAGTTTGCTCGAACCAGACCCGAAAAAAACCCAAAAAGTGAAGAAGGATTTTATTGACGTGCTTGTTGTACCAGGGCTTCTTTTTGATAAAAAAGGGTATCGAATAGGATTTGGCGGTGGATATTACGATCGTTTTCTAACTGATTTTCCAAATAAGACTATATCACTGGCATCAAATGTTCAACTGGTAGACGAGCTGCCAGCCGAAACCTTTGATATTCCGGTTAAAAAAATTATTACGGAAAACGGTTCAACAGGATAGGGAGGCGTGATTTATGGACCATTCACGATACTCAAGACAGATGCTTTTTGCTCCAATTGGGGAAGAAGGACAGAAGAAATTAAGTGAAAGTAAGGTACTGATAGTAGGAGCAGGAGCACTTGGAACCGTCATATCTAATCATCTTGTCCGTGCGGGTGTTGGCAAACTAAGAATAGTTGACCGTGACTATGTCGAATTAAGCAATCTGCAGCGACAAACGCTTTTTGATGAAAAGGATGTCGAAGATGCACTTCCCAAAGCGGTGGCGGCAAAAAAGAAACTCACTAAAATGAATAGTTTGGTTGATGTCGAGGCGATTGTAGGAAATGTTTCCAATGAAACTATTGATGAGTATATAACCGGGATCGACGTGGTCCTTGATGGCACAGATAATTTTTCTACAAGATTTATCCTGAACGATGCTTGTTATAAATATAATATACCTTTCTCATACGGCGGGGTTGTCAGTTCGAGGGGAATGTCCGCATTTTTTGTTCCTGGTGAAACACCATGTTTACGCTGTATAACGAGTCCAGGTGCTGAAAATGGTCAGACATGCGATACAGTGGGGGTAATATCACCAGCAGTTGATATTGCGGCTTCTTACCAGGTAACCGAAACACTGAAATACCTGACGGGAAATCAGAAACATCTTCGTAATACATTAAAAACCTTTGATATCTGGTTTAATCATCATTATGATATGAAGTTAACCAATCCTGAGCCTGCTTGCCCCACATGCCAGTCAGAAGAATATCCATCACTGAAAAAATCCGTCAGCGATGAAGAAACGGTGCTCTGTGGCCGTGATACTGTCCAGATACACAGTAAAGCTGCCATCGATCTTGTTGAATGGAAAGAGCGGCTCTCTAAGGTAGCCAACGTTCAACAGACACCTTTTTTACTCAAAGTCTCCATAAATGAAGATATAAAATTCGTTCTTTTTCCTGACGGTCGTGTTCTTGTTCAAGGGACAGAGGACCGGGTTGCAGCCCGGACGTGGTATGACCGCTATATCGGATCCTGATGCATAATATTTGAGTAATAGTTAATAACTATTAACACCATATATCAAAAGAGGGTGTCGGGATGAGAATATTTTTAGTTCTTACATTCGCAGTATCTGCAGCAGCGGCTATCTTTAAATGGAGATACCGCATTGTAAATACTTTATTGGCAGTTAGCTTTCTGCGTAGAGTCGCCGTGATGATCTCCATGAATATGCCGGAAATACGACAGCGGATATTACCAGGGCTGTTCAGCCGGCCGTCAAATTAAATAGATAACCATAAAGAAGCTGTCAGACTACAGCTTCTTTTATCTTTTTGGTACACTTTAAGAAGATTAGTGTGGAAATAAGCATGCCTCAGGGGGAGATTGCTGCATGTATTTAATTGAGGAACTGACGATGTATCGGTTGGCACAGCAACTGACTGAAAAAGGAAATTTTGAAGTTATACATATAGATGGAAACAATAAGGAAATTTGGCTGGAGAAATATGAACGGAAATCCTCCGAGGTAGTCCGGCTGGTCCATGAAGGGTTTGATTGGAAGAACCATCTAAAGCGAGATATAGCAACCGTTTTTCAAAAAGCAAAAGGTATGAAACGCTTTTTTGGTGGTAAGCATGTGCAAATTCATAATGTATATATATCTTCCCACTCACCGGTAGATGACTGGGAAATATTGAAGAAGCCAATGCAGCTTGACGAAAAAAATCCTATAAAAATGAAGGTCTACTATCTTTCAGAAGCGGAAGCCGCCAATGAACTGAACAGATTACAACGTAATACAGACAGTACTATCAAATTTAATATTCCAAGCAACCAGCCTGAAGAGGAGATGGAAGAGGAAGTTCGTACGATTAGGAGCCGGTTGGGTGACCAGTATAAAAGGCGACGCAAAGAAGAAGAGGATGTTTTTAAAAAGGGAAAGCCACTCCTGACATATATCCTCTTGGCAGTGAATATCTTTATGTTTTATTTGTTGGAAACAAATGGAGGAAGTGAATCAACAGATGTCTTGATTCAATATGGTGCAAAATATAATCCGGCTATACTTGAAGATGGCGAGTGGTGGCGGATCGTCTCTTCCATGTTTCTCCATATTGGCTTTTTGCATTTGCTGATGAACATGCTGGCAGTTTATTATCTTGGGACAGCAGTGGAACGGATTTACGGTTCATTTCGGTTTATTATAATTTACTTCCTTGCCGGAATTGGAGGTGGTCTGGCGAGCTTTGCTTTTAACACAAGTATAGCTGCAGGAGCATCTGGTGCATTGTTTGGTCTGTTTGGCGCGTTACTGTTCTTTGGCCTCGTGCATAAGCGAATATTTTTTCAGACTATGGGGACAAATTTACTGATTGTAATTGGAATAAATGTAGTATTTGGTCTTAGTGTTCCACAAATAGATAATGGGGCTCATTTCGGAGGGTTAATTGCCGGATTTATTGCCTCGGCCATTCTCCATCTGCCTGGTAAGCGGAAAATTGCAATCCAACTAACAGCGTTGCTGCTGTATGCAGCGATGTTGTTTGGGTTAATCCAGTATGGAACAGAACGGAATCTCGAAAGTCAGATGTATTACGTTATGAAAGCGGAATTGCTTATCAAAAAAGAAAAACATGAAGAAGTAATCGGTACTGCAACGAAGGGGCTGGAGTATACGGGGGAATTTGAAAGTCAACTCCTTTTTCATCGGTCGTATGCCTATATTCAAGAGGGACAGACTAAAAAGGCAATTGATGATCTGAGAAATGCCCTGGAGATTAATAGTAGTTTTCCGGAAGCCCACTATAATTTGGCCATTCTTTATCAAAACCAAGGCGAGATGAAGAAAGCAAAACAACATATTGAACAGGCATATGATTTACGTCCGGATAAAGAGGATATTCAGAAGCTTTATGAACAGATTAAAGAAAAATCGATGGATTAAAGAGACTGGGACAAAAGTAAATAAGTGGCTTCTTCGAAAAATCTCTAAATTACGACATAACTGCGAAGCTTTACTCCGGCAGAATACTTCGCTTTCACCGCTCCGGGTGCAAGGTCAACATCTGTTCAAGCTAAAGCTTTCACAGTGTTTCCTTTGCCGTGGGCACGGCTTCAGCCTCCTCGCGGAAAGATCGCCGCTGCGGGGTCTTCAGACTCGTGCTGTTCCCCCAGGAGTCTTCGTATTCTGCCTGCGCTAAAATGCGTTTACTATTTGATAAGGTTAAAAGGCCAATGTAAATACAGTATACGAATCAGCTTCAATCCAGCTGAGGAAATGCACGAAGACTCCTGCAGGAGAGAAGGCCTCGTTGAGACCCCGGAGTGCAAAGCACGAGGAGGCTCAACAGCCGCCTGCGGAAAGCGAAGTGCATTTCCGAAGCGACGAAGACGCACGCATCAATAGCGTTTCCTAGTCAATTGAGTTTTCACTACGTCGCAGTTTATATCAACTTTGAAAAAAATCCAACTATAGAAGAATAACATTATAAGGTTCCGTGCTTAATTCGTTAGCAGTTATGTCCCAGCCTTTTTCATTGTTTTGTTAAAATCCCATTGAGTTTTGAATTCAGAAGCGCGCCGCTTTTATCTCTTTCACAAAAGCTATTTTTTCTAATCATCAAAATCAGGGTACTGCTGGATAAGCCGATGCTTTTCCCCATTCAATTCATACAATACAATAAGATGTTTATTTTGCTTATCAAAAAGGATAATTGGAATATAACTGTTCAATTGTTCACCTTCCTCTATATTCTTGGCAGTTAGGATGTAATTTTTATATAATCCTTCCCAAAGTTGTCCGATAATTTGATTCGTCTGATCCTGAGTAAATGACGGGAGAGGTTCATGGTTATATTTATATAGCCGGGTGAGCGGAACCGCCAAATAGGATTCGTTGTTTATCTGAAAATGATTGATCAGCTGTTTCCATGAATAAAGAAGCTGCTGGTGGGTAGTATGAATCAATAATGTCGACCACTGTGTCTCATAATCATCCTTGGGGACTTTAAACGATTCAAGCGGCGTGTTTGGTGAGTCAATAACGTAAAGCTGATCATACGTCATGGTATGAATGCTTTTTATTCTGTCATCAGGATAATGAACTTCGCCATGGTGATAGGAAATTGACTGAAAATAGCTGCTGTCTTCCCCAGACAGCTTTTCTTTAATTTCAATGCCTGCTGTATCTTCTTCCCATTTGCTTCGTATACCCCGTAACACTCCATTAACGAAAAGTAGTGAGGCATCCTGTCTTAAATAGAGGGTTCGATCACTTTTTGAGCTGATATTCCATAAAACCTCATACGTATCCACTGTTTTCTCGGACAGCATGTCTAAATTCGTGTTGGCATATTCGAAGCTTGTCTGCTTATCCGTTGGGAAATAGGTTATAGCGGGTACACTATTGAGGTTCCAAATCAGAAAGCTTGCGGTAATACCTGCTGTTAGAACAGTTATGATTATAATCGTTTGTTTTTTCACGTTTATCACCTTCTTTAATCTCCGCCTAGAATAAAATGTATTCTTCCGGACAACCCATTATGCTTAAATTCGAATAGAATACATTCTTCGTAACAGACTAAATATGGAATGAAATACGTAAAATGATGGGTGACTTTAATGGAAAAAGAAAAACAACTACTGTTTTCTTCGTTTGATAAAAGTGTCGAATATATGAAGGATCGTCTCGCCGTGGATGAAAGCTTCGATGTTATTTATCTTGATCTGGAATATGCCGGGAGAAAAATGGCTATGTTTCTTATTGATGGTTTTGCCAAAGATGAAATTATGCATTATATCATGAAGCTTTTGGCAAAACTTGAACCGGAACAGCTTGAGCCAGATCCGTTACGCAAATTATTTAAGACTTACATTCCATATATTGAAATTGGAAAAGAAGAAGATTTAAATAAAGCGGCTGACACGACACTTGGCGGTCCAATTACGCTGATTGTTGAAGGGCTAGAGGAAATCATTATGATTGATGCACGGACGTACCCTGTCCGATCACCAGCTGAACCAGATTTGGAGCGGGTTGTCCGCGGGGCACGTGATGGGTATGTGGAGACCATCGTTTTCAATACTGCCCTCACCAGAAGAAGGGTGCGCGACAGGTCCCTCCGCATGGAATATCTGCAGATAGGGAGACGGTCCCTGACAGATGTTTGTCTTTGCTATATATCAGATATTGTGGATATGGACCGTGTTAAAGAATTAAAAGATGTTCTGCAGACAATTGATACGGATGGATTGCCCATGGCAGAAAAGACCATTGAGGAATATATCAGTGGGCGGCACTGGAATCCTTACCCCACTGTTAGATATACAGAGCGACCTGATACTGCAGCGGCGCATTTGTATGAGGGCCACGTGTTAATAATTATTGACGGTTCTCCTAGTGTGATGATTACCCCTGCAACTTACTGGCACCACCTCCAGCATGCAGAGGAATACCGGCAAAAGCCCTTGGTTGGTGCGTATTTAAGATTTGTACGTTTTTTTGCCGTGTTCGCCTCTATATTTATATTACCGCTTTACTATCTATTTGCCGTTCATCCGGAATTCCTTCCGCCAAACCTGCAATTTATCGGGCTTGCAAAAGAGGCATCAATTCCACTGTTATTACAGTTTTTTATAGCCGAGATTGGAATTGATATGTTGCGGCTAGCCGCTATTCATACGCCCTCATCCTTGGCGACTGCACTTGGGCTGGTTGCAGCCATACTTATGGGGCAGGTAGCTGTAGAAGTTGGTTTATTTTCAAACGAAGTGGTTCTCTATCTTGCCTTGGCAGCAATTGGCACATATGCCACTCCCAGTTATGAATTAAGTCTGGCTAACCGCCTTGTCCGAATCTTTCTGTTAACCGTGACCGGACTATTCGGTGTAATTGGCTATTTGGCAGGTATAACACTTTGGTTGCTATATCTTACCTACATGACTTCCTTTAAGACGGCTTACTTCTGGCCATTGATGCCATTTGATTATCGGGCGTTCCGTGGAGTATTTCTGCGTTCGCCTGTACCACTGCAAAATCGCAGGCCTACATTTTTGAACCCCAGAGATCCGGACCGCTAAACACTGGTCCGGATTTTCCTGTTTATGGTTAGTTCATTATATTCTTCCGTATTGCAAACCGTTTTGGTATAATGGAGAATGGTGATTATAGTGAAGACTGTATATGATATCCAACAGTTGCTGAAACGGTTTGGCACCTTTATCTATACTGGGAACCGAATAGCCGATTTGGAACTGATGGAAGGCGAAATAAAGGAATTATATGATGCTAGGTTTATTGACGTAACTCAATATAAAACAGCTTTGTTGCTTCTTAGACAGGAAGCATCGCGTGTACGTGACCAAAAAGGAGCTGATTCCTGATGGGAAGGCATATTATAGGTATTGATGTGGGCGGGACCACTGTGAAAATTGGAATAATAAATGAAAACGGGAATATTCTAGATAAGTGGGAAATTCCAACTGACACGTCAAATGGTGGTATTTCCATATTGAAAGATATCTGGCTGTCCATTAATAAGAAGCTGACAGTTAACCGAATAGACCGGGGTAAAATCGCAGGCATTGGCCTCGGCGCGCCAGGATTTGTGGATGCGGAAAATGGAAAGATTTATCAGGCCGTAAATATTGGATGGAAAGACATCAATATTTCAGAAGAGCTGGGAACACTGTCCAACTTGCCTGTTTATGTTCAGAACGATGCCAACATTGCTGTTCTAGGTGAAAACTGGAAAGGTGCGGGAGAGCAGGCTCAAAACCTTCTTGCTGTTACTCTTGGCACAGGGGTTGGCGGCGGAATTATTGCAAATGGGACTGTACTGAACGGTGAAAATGGCACAGCAGGAGAAATTGGTCATATAACTGTAGAACCTGGTGGAATACCATGTAACTGTGGGCGAAAAGGCTGCCTTGAAACGGTCGCGTCAGCTACAGGTATAGTCAGACAGGCAATGAAAGGAATTGAGTCCAATCCTGATAGCATGTTAGCTGCATACTATAAGAATAAGGGGTATTTATCGGCAAAAGATGTCTTTGCGCTGGCTAATGAGGGTGATGCACTGTGCGAGGATATAATTAAGCGAACTACTGATCTTCTCGGATATGTAATAGCCAATCTTGCGGTAACAATTAACCCGTCCAAGGTGCTTATTGGCGGAGGGGTCTCAAAGGCAGGAGAAAGGCTTATTCAAGCCATTGATAAAGCTTTTCGCAAATATGCTCTGAAAAGAGTGAGTGATGTCTGTCAAATCAAAACCGCCCAGCTTGGGAACGATGCAGGAATAATCGGAGCAGCTTTCCTTGTAAAACAAAATGAAGAAAATGTAACTTTTTAATCTTTACTTTTATTGTAAATACGAGTAATATATAAGTTTATAATAACCCTATTCTTATAAACTAAAAAACTGATGAAATAAAAGTAGATTAGTTGAAACTTTTCTGCTAGGTTACTCGTCTTATTAATATAGGCGTTATGCCACGTTTTAAAAATGCCTTTTTGGGGTATTAAATGTTAGAGGTACGTGAGGTAGAGGAGGAAACAAACATGAATTTAAAACAAGCCAAGATGCCGTTATATATATTAGCCACACTCCTGTTTGGTATAAAAACTTACTTTATATATCGCTTCTTATTCCACATTGAACTGGAAAACTCAATGCAGGAATTCATTTTATTAATAAATCCGTTTGTATCTGCGTTTTTAATCTTTGCAATCAGTGTCTGGTTTAAAAAACCTGAGTGGCAAATGAAGTTTCTGCGGTATACTGTATTGATCGGAACTGTGATAGTATACTTTAACCTGGTGTTTTACCGATCTTTTTCAGACTTTATCACCATACCGCAATTGTTCCAGGCAAGTAACATGGGAGACCTTGGATCAAGTATCCTGACCCTTATCGAAGTGTACGATATTCTTTTCTTCGTAGACGTTGTTGTTGTTTGGTACCTAAGTAAGAAAAAACGGTCTTCAATGGCTGTAAGCTATCCAAAGAGTGGAAGGGTATTTGCTCTTGCGATGTCATTTATGCTTCTGGCGGGAAACTTTTTTCTTGCTGAAATGGAGAGACCGCAATTGTTCACCCGTGCTTTCGATCGTGAATATCTAGTAAAAAATATCGGGCTGTTCAACTATCATGTATATGATGTTGCGTTGCACTCGAAAGTTAAAACACAGCGTGTCTTCGCTGATGGTAACGAGCTTCCTGAAATAAAGAAATATGTTAATGAAAATGTACAGATAAGCGAAAAGTCACCTTTATACGGGGTGGCTGAAGGTAAGAATGTTATCTTCATATCTGCGGAGTCTATACAGAGTTTCGTGATTAATAACGATGTGAACGGGCAGGAAATCACACCGTTCTTGAATAGTCTTGTTAAAGATGATAGCACGTTCTATTTCGAAAACTTCTATCATCAGACACAGCAGGGTAAAACTTCCGACTCAGAATTTCTGGTGGAAAACTCCCTTTATCCATTACCAAGAGGGGCAGTATTTTTCACACATGGTCAGAATGAATATCATGGAATACCGGAAATCCTGGATGAAAAAGGATATTATACCTCTGCATTCCATGCTAACAATAAAAGTTTCTGGAATCGTGATCAGATGTACAATAGCCTAGGTTATGAACACTTTTATGGAGTGGAAGCATATGAGGTAAATAAAGAAAATTCAATCGGATGGGGATTGAAGGATAAGCCGTTCTTTGAACAGTCAATGAAGTATCTGAAGGCACAGGATAAGCCTTTCTATTCTAAGTTCATTACCCTAACAAACCATTTTCCGTATGAACTTAGTGAAGAAGATAGCTCAATCGAAGAATATAATTCAAATTCAAATACACTTAATAACTTTTTTCCGACTGTAAGATATATGGACGAATCAATTGAGCAATTCTTTAATCAGCTTAAAGAATCAGGCTTATATAAAGATTCCATCATTGTTATTATGGGTGACCATTACGGTATAAGTGAAAACCACGATAAAGCAATGGCCCAGTATTTAGGGAAAGAAAAAATTACGCCTTATGATCATGTACAGTTACAGCGTGTACCGTTGTTCATTCATATCCCAGGATATGAAGGCGGTAAAGTAATGTCTAAGGTGTCCGGTCAGATTGATATTAAACCGACACTGCTGCATATGCTTGGAATTTCAACCAAAAATGATATTCTGTTTGGTAATGACTTGTTCAGCGAAAAACGTAAGGGATATGTTGCACTGAGAAACGGAGATTTCATCAGTGATAAGTATATTTCAACTAGTGATATCTGCTATAACCGGAATACTGGTGAACCAGTGAACCAGGATCAGGAAATAGATAAAACGGAAGAGAAGCAGGAGTCACCTTGTACTCCAATTAAGGAGAAAGTTGAAAAAGAATTAGGTTACTCAGATGACATTATTTACGGAGACCTGTTCAGATTCGTTGATTTCTCTAAAAATAAATAAAGTAAAAACAGACCCGGCGATAAATCGCCGGGTTTGTTTTTCGGTGCAGATTTAAAAAAGGGATTTCCGAGTGGAAATCCCTTCATTCATTATTTAACTGTATAAGGCACCAATCTCTTGAATTAGCGTCATAACTGAGAAGAAACCAAATGTTACGGCGGAAAGGGCTGAGAACCCAAGAGCCATTAGATTTTTAATTTTTAATTGACGTACTACGGATACCACTGATAACAGGGTAACTATTAAAAGAATAATTGCCAATACCATAAAAAACATCCTCCTTGTGATCACGAAGCGTTTGCGATTATTTGTAGTATTTCTTCATTTGTATCTTTATGTAACAAACGGTTTTCTATACTTATTTTATAGTATAGAATAGTTTTTGTCGAGGTATATGAGACTGAAACAGTAACAAATTTAGAAGAGAGGTTGTATGATATGATTTTTAAAAGTATGCCACTTGGCCCATTAGGTACCAACTGCTATATAGTGCACAATGAAAAGAAAGAGGCCTTGATTATTGATCCAGGCGGCGAACCGGAAAAAATAATTAACTACGTGGAAGAAGAGCAACTGCTACCTCAGGTCATTTTACTGACGCATGCACATTTTGATCATATTGGGGCAGTTCACGAGGTTAGGAATTATTACCACCTAGACGTTTACTTGAATCAAAGAGAATCCGATTGGCTGGAAAATCCTCAGCAAAATGGTTCTACTCTATTTATGGGAGAAGAAATTAGAACGGATGCACCGGATCACCTGCTAAAACCCGGAAAACTTGAATTTGGATCAATCTCCATGGAAGCTGTTCACACTCCGGGTCACTCACCAGGAAGTATGACATTCATCTTTGCTGAAGATGCACAAATAATTAGTGGAGATGTTTTATTTAATCAGGGAATTGGACGTACAGACCTCCCAGGAGGTAATTTCAGTCAACTTGAAGCAAGCATCCGTGACTCACTGTATGTACTGCCTGACAACTATATAGTCCATCCCGGACATGGACCGAAGACTACAATTGGTGACGAGAAAAGAAATAATCCGTTTGTTCCGGAGTAGGTCTAGAAAACGATAAAAAGCCCTTCCGTGAAGGAAGGGCTTTAGGGGGATGTGCTCTGCTCTTTGTTGGTTAGGGATAAAAGTTAAGCTACTATTTATAATATAATTGTATATTTACATCATGTCAATAGTGTTAACTTAAAAAAAGTAAGTCTGTTTAAAAAAATTTTGTTTTGAACACAGAATCTATAAACTACGAAGTAGTGAATTTAGGAAATGCTAGGTAATCGCTTCAGCAATACACTTCGCTTTCACCACTCCGGGTGCAAGGTCAACATCTGTTCAAGCTAAAGCTTTCACAGTGTTTCCTTTGCCGTTGGACTCACCACGAGCCTCCTCGTTCGCAAAAATCGCTCACTGCGGGGTCTCTTAGGCTCGTTTTTCCACAGGACGTGTATTGCTTACGCTTTGCATCCGTAAATTATTAGGATTTGAGTGTGTTTCTAATGGCTTTTCACTGGATTTTACAAGCCCCTCTTTCGCTAATTTGGCGTTGATTGGAGCGTAGGGTAGTCGACTCCTGCGGGAAAAGCAACAGCTGAAAATCCCGCAGGAAGTGGTCTTCTTCCGAGGAAGTTGAAGCGTTGCCCGGCGGCAAAGGATACACTGCGAAAGTATGAGCAGATGTCGTACTTGCACCCGGAGTGGTGAAAGCGAAGTATTATGCCAGAACGGGTCCAAACACTCATATATTAAATTTTCACTGCTGCGCAGTTTATATCGACTGCGGTCATAAAGAGTAAGATACTTTACAAAAAAAGCAAAAGAAAAAAACCCTGCGTTAGTATATGTAAGCAGGGTTTTCGTTTTAGTGTCCGAATCCTGGGACTAAGATAAATTCTGTATACCAGGTAAATCCGACAAAAAATATAGTACAATAAGCTCCGAAAAGATACATATACATACGTTCTGATAATTTCAGGTAGCTTACTGTCAGGAAAAATGCTGTTTGGACAAGGAATAGAAGTGCAACATTATTCATATCACCTACATAAAACATGACTGTAAATATGCCAGTCCAAAAAGCCAGGACACGAAACATTCGATCCATGTTTTCCCCTCCTTTTTATAAAATCATCAGTGTAATTATAAACGACTGATTGGAGAATGTAAATTATTCTCCCTAAACAATTGAAAATTTAGCCATGTAGGAGCAATTTTCGCATCCATTGAACATGTTTTCGGTTTCTTCTAAAACGACACCTGTAAATAATGCTTCGAACATTCCCTTGATGAAAGAATTGTGGAGTTCACATACCATTTTATGGTTATTCACCGCTACTTCTTTAAATGGGCAGTTTCTGATAATGAAAGAGACGCTGTTGGATTCTGGACTGTAATTAAAGGTCGGATACATTCCAAGCATCATACCTGCATCCTCTATAAGATTCAGCTTTTGTTCGGTTGACATATCAAGTGACCTATTCAAACCATGTGAACGTTCCACTACTCCTGAGCCATACTTTTTCCCTGTTTTATAAAGCGCATTTCTGCCAGCCTCACCTAACTCCACAAACGACTCCATCGCGATGGTAGATAGTAACTTATAGTCACGATGCGGGAAATTCAGCTCAATTACTTCGTTGGAAAGACGGTACATCCTGCTCGGACGGCCACCCTTACCAGTTTTAAGTGCATAGGATTCAATTAAATTAATATCCTCTAATTTGGTAAGATGAAGTCTGGCCACATTTGGATGAATTTTGAAACTCCGGGCAATATCCGTTACATTTACTTCTTTATGCTGGGTAATCATATACTGATAAATACTGTACCTTGTAGGGTCACTCAATACATTGGTCACCTTTAACGTCTGTTCCACAGTAAACCACCTCACTAAGTTAATTACCTTTATTATAGTTAAAAACTGTGGGGTTGCTGGTGACCAATATCACATCATCATGTTTGTTCATAAATTTGTGACAGTCTTATTCTGTATTAATAGTTAGATATTATGCGGGCTGATTATTAGTCGATGAGGAGTTGTGAAAGATATCCCATTATCGGTGGAAATTCTGAAATAAAGATGGAATTCGTATTCCGATAACTTAATGTATTCGATTCGAACTTCTCCATAGGGATACCTGTAGATTACTGGACTATCTGGAATATTTTTCTCCACAATTGCTTCTCGAATAGAACTGTGAGCCATTTGGAATAATGATTCTACTTTTAATTGCTCATACTGATTATGCGTAATATAAATTTCATTTTGGTACAAATTTAAACTCGAAGAAACGATGATCAACGCAAGGGAAATTGCAAATAGGACATAGGGGAGTATAAATCCTCGATCTTCAGTGATAAAAGATAATTTCTTTTTCAAAGTGTTCACCTTCTGTGGAAGTTACTGATAGCTTGAAACCTAAAGGGCTTGATGTGAAGGTGACGGAGTGAACGTTACGAAGGTAGATCTCATGCCCTTTTCCATCGATTTGTCGTCTTATCAGATTTTGATATTTTTCGACGGTCACAACTGATCCATCAAAATGATTAAGTATTATTTTGGAAGGCGTGACCGTCATATTTGTAGCCCGCATCACATCCTCTCGCAGGAATAAATAAAACTGCTGAAGTGATAACTCACCGTAATTGGTGGAATAATTCACTCCTTTGGTCAGATAGGTAGTGAAGGGGATAGCCATAAATAAAAAGGTAATCATTAGGAATACAGAGATGAATGTGAAGCCACGGTTATTTAACAGTACGCCCATAAAAACAGGTTTCCTCTGACATTTTCTTGGCATTCGTCCATACCACACACCCTTTCAGCAGTTTATTTTCAATAGTAAATGTAAATACAAGTTTCTTCCCCGCAATCTCTTCTTCAACCCGCGAGGGCAGGGGTTCCCCAGTGTTCCAAATATAATCTTGAAATTTATCATGCAGAATATTGGAATACAAACGCTTTTCATGGAGAATATCGCGCTCAGTCATAATAAGACTTGTCAGAGGAATAAGGGTGACAATCATCATGCATAACATTGATACAGCAACAAGTGATTCAATAAGTGAAAATCCTTTATTGCTCTTCAAAGTAACATCTTCCTTTGCCAAGTGGGCATACAACTGTGTATTCAGATGCACCGGTAATAATATTAAAGCTGCCCGGTTGTGTTATTGTACCGGTTTTGTTAAAAGAAATTACAGGAAGTGTCCTGCCTTCAATGTGCCAATGTTTCGGCACCGTTCTCTCACGAACAATTTCGTGAAAATCCTTTCTGATTTCATAAGATCTACTGTCTGGGAATGACATTCGGTAATATGATGTTGACCCATAAGACTGACTTTGCATATACAGCAAATCCATTTCAAAGGTGCTTATGAAGTTGTTTTCTTCGTACTTATCCATGATAGGAAAATATAAAGGAGCACTTAGAAGAAGTATGATTGACCAGACTGACAGAACAAACAGAACTTCGAGCATCGTAAAGCCTCTTTGATAGCTATTATTGGCTGACAACACCGGTCTCCGAAATAGTTAAAACAGTACCGTCCGGGCAGGTATCCTGTTCAGCTGTAATATAACCAGAGCTTTGCAGTTCAGCCATATCAAGTGGATAAGTTTTTTGTTCAATGAAATAGGCGTCAACCTGGGCCTGGACCACACTGACCAATGCATTACATCCTTTATCATACACTTCCCGGCTTTTATCACTCAGATTAGGAACAATCAGAATAATTAAAACAGAAATAATCATTAAAACAATCAGCATTTCTATTAATGTAAAGCCTCTCTGATCTTTGAACATGTTTTAGTCTCCTTTAGATGGTATTAATCAATTCAAACATTGGCCACATTAAAGCGGCGTAAATAAATACGATAAATCCCGCTAATACAATAAAGAATATAGGCTGTATCCAGGTAATTAATTTTGCAATTCTACGGTGCATTTCATCAGTTATCAATTCCGTATAGACAACGAGATCTTTCTCCAAAGCTTCGACGTCGGTATTTCTGTGAAATATTACAGATAGTTGTTTATCGAACATCGGAAGCTCTGCCAGAAGGTTGTTAATGAAAAATCCTCTTGATAGTTCTGATTCCAGCAGTGTTGCATAATAGGATAAAATCGGCTGTTTTCTTTGATCAGCCATAATATGCAGAATTTCTTTGATGGACATACCTGTTTTGAGCAGTGAACTAACATGCGAGGCAAATAATTGTGAGGTCTGCATCCTTTTATATTTGTAATAGATTGGGATCAGACGATAAACTGAAATCCGATTTTCGATAGGGAAATTTCGTTTATACAGCTGCCAGGTAAGCACTAGGATAATGAAGAGAAAAATCAGGATAGCGGCGAGAATGCCAAAGAAGTCGATAAATGAAACGGCAAGAGTTACTGCTGAAGTTGTACCATTACTAAGAAGGAAAATATCAGCAAATGAAGGGAGGACAAGCTGTTTGACAAGATATAGCATGGCCACAAAGATTATAAATAATATAGCCGGATACCGCGTAGTGTCCTGAAGTTTTTTCATAAAATATATCCGCTGTTCGTACATAAGGATGCATTTTGCAATGCTTAATTGGATATCCCCGTTTGCTCGGACAAAATAAAGGTATGAAGTAATCGTTGAATTGAAACGTTCTTTCTCAAGAGCTTCGTCTAATGTATCACTCGATTTCAATGAATTAATCACAGCTGCAGAAATTTGTTCAAGCTGACTATCCCATTTAATTATTTCGAGTGCGTCAACAAGAGGGTAGCCATTTTTCAATAATCGTTCAAGTCTTTTTAGAAATCGCAGTTGAATTTCCCTGCTGGGCGGTCTTTCCCTCTGCAGTAAAGTAAATTTCCTCCGAGATAAATCCATATGCAAAAGCCTTCTTTCGTAAATGCTCAAATGAATGAAACTGTTCATTGGTTTTCAAATCTGTTCCGTTTAGGATCATTTCCAATAACTCCCCGTCCAAAAGCTCCATAAGCGCAGCCCGTCGTGTGATTTCTCCACTTATTTGAATAGGAATTAGTTGAAGGGCGGCGATTGCGATGAGCGATTGTTTAAGGTCGGTACGCTGCAGGCCCATTTCCAGAAGCCGGTGTATTGTTCCTGCTGCATTTTTGGCGTGTAAGGTACTCAACACTAGATGGCCAGTAAGGGAGGCGTCGAATGCAAACTGTGCAGTGAAATTATCACGAATTTCTCCTACCATAATAATGTCCGGATCGTGACGAAGAGCAGCTTTTAGGCCAGTCTGATAGGTGATCCCTGCTTTCTCATTTACCTGCACCTGAAGAATATTAGAGATATCTTTTTCAATCGGATCCTCTAATGTGATTGTCTGATACGATTTTTCTGCTAAAATGGTCTGTAACAAAGTATAGAGAGTTGTTGTTTTGCCACTTCCAGTCGGACCGGTGAACAGAATGATGCCTGATCGGTTCGTTATCCATTTTTTCAGTTTTCTTAGTTGGTTGGGAAAAAGAAAAAGTTGTTCTAGCGGAAGGTTGCTGTCCTGCGGAAGAATGCGTATAGCTAGGCTTTCCATGTGGTTTACTGGAAGTGTGGACAGGCGTAAGGCGTAATGTCCTTCAGGTGTTTCATGAAAAATAGTCCCATTCTGTGGTTTGCGTATTTCACCAATATCCATGCCTGATGTAAACTTAAAGTAAGTCAGAAGTATATGATATTGACTGATTGGAATGGTTTGATGGAAAATTCTTTTTCCAAAAATTCGGAAGTAAATATTTGCTTGGTCTGGAAGGGGATAAAAGTGAATATCCGAGGCTTTGGCGGTAACAGCAGCGTGCAGAAGTTTTTCTGATATGGCGGAAGCAGTGGTCAATAAAGTTCCACCTCCTTTAGTTATCCTATATTCGACACGATTAGACGAATTCCTTCTTTTTGAAGAAAATATTTTTAAATTATTTTAAGGCGGGGATATACAAATGAAAAATCTTTTTTTGACAGGTTTTATGGGCAGTGGGAAAACAAGTGTAGGTGCAGCGTTGAGTGAACTCACCGAAGTTCCCGTGCTCGATACCGATCAAATGATTGAGGAAAAATACGATGAAAGCATAAAGGAAATTTTCCGGAAATATGGAGAATCAACATTTCGCAAATATGAAACAGAAATATTGGCCGATTTTCCACACAAAGACTGTGTTATTTCTACTGGTGGGGGAATAGTGGGAAAAAGGGATAACATCGATTCCATGAAGAAATCAGGGTATATTATTTACTTGCAGACTTCTTTTGAGGAAATAGCGAGACGGCTTAAGAATGATACGTCAAGACCTCTTTGGAACAATAATAACGGGGAAACAAAAACCCTATTTGATAAAAGGATTAAACTTTATGAAGAATATGCTGACATATCCATCCAGACTGATTACAAGTCGGCCAGAGAGATTGCGATAGAGATATTAGCAGAGCTGGACAAACAATCCTTAAGGGAATAAATTACCTTAATTAAGCTAAAACTATTACCACTAATTCAGGAGGTGGTAAAAATGTCCGGAAATGATTATATAAAATATCTTACTGAGCAAATCACCACTTACATTGATACCCCAGCGGAGGAAAAAAAGTTAAAGAAGTCAGCACACAAACACAGCATGCCAGGTTATACAAATAGATGGCTTGGTGTCCTACCTTTAGCTTTAAAAATGTTTATCAAAAAAGCAAACTGAACAGGCATTTCTGAACTGCCTGTTCAGTTATTACCATCATCGATCAGATAAAAAATTCCTCCATTAATTACCTCAAAAGTTATCCGAGGGGTATACCGCATTTTTACTTCTTCTATTTCTTTTCGCAAATCGTCTTTGAATTCTTCATCTTCTTCTTTCCCGCTGTAAAAGTGTTGTACAAGTTTAAGTTCTTCTTCCATCGTCTTTAATGATTCCTCTGCCCAGTCATGCGACTGATTATTGATGTAGCTATCCAAAACTCCTTCTATTCGTTTGAATCCACTTTTAAGTTTGATGATCGGAGAGATTGTATAACAATAATCAGAGATTGCCAGCTGAAGTGATTTCTCCTTCAGCCGGTCCATCATTTCTATCCGCATGGATCCATTAACAAGATGCAGTCCGATTGAAATAATTTCATCTCGTTTTTGTTTTCCCTGATAGCTAATTTTCACATTTGTCACAAGCCATGGGAATAAAGGTACATTATGATTAGCAACCACCTGCTCAAATAAGCGGGTGAACTTCTCATGATTTCTCAGATGTCCAAGAATTTGCTGCAGACGGGGACTGCCAAAATGGATCCACTCATTCTTGCCATCCCGTTTTTCAGGGGCGGTGATAAGGGTCAATTGCATGGGCTGACCCGGGTTTCCCATACTTTTTACATAATGCCAGTAAAAAGGCCGGTTCATAAGAGCACGGTCCATTTTTTCGTTAAGCTGGATTTTCAGTACCCCTTCATTGTTCTCGATAATGTCACAATTATGCGCTGTGAAGTAGCTTTCCAGGAATTCATTCAAATTACTAATTGCCATATCGTTCTTCCTCCTGTTCAGCCTGATCCTGTGTCATTTTAATAATAGAGGAGAGGTTATCGAGTTTTATTCTGGTTTCACCTGCCGATGACGACTCATTAAAAATGTTTTTGATTTCGGATTCAATATCGGAAATATTCAACTCATCGAGTATCTGGTCCAATTGCCCAATTACTTGCTCAAATAAATTTATCTTTTCGTAAAGTAGCGTCATAATATGTTCCTCAACCGTCCCATGGATTGCCAGATTATAAATAAAAACATCATTCTTTTGTCCATATCTGTGGATTCTTCCAATCCGTTGTTCAAGACGCATCGGGTTCCATGGTAAATCGTAATTTATAAGATGGTTGCAGAATTGGAGGTTAATTCCTTCGCCACCAGCTTCGGTTGCAATCAGAACCTGGGCATGATTTTCAAAAAGCTGTTTCATCCAGTCCTTTTTCCCTTTTTTGAACCCGCCCCGGAATGGTACAGACGATATACCATTTTCTTTCAGATACCATTGCAGATAAAGTTGTGTAGCTCGGTATTCCGTAAAAATAATTACTTTTTCATCACCTATCCGCTTAATAAGTTCAAGAACTTTTTCTGCTTTCGAATTTGAGGGGAGCTGTCCGAGCTTTTCAGCGATTGGTTTGATAAATTCAACCCTGGCTTCATCGGTTGCCATTTTTTGGAGTGACAGGAAACATGCCTCTTTGGAAGAACACAATTCACGTAGCAACGTTATTTTGGAAAAGGCAGGGAAAGCAGCAGTCATGCTCTCAAGCTGAGTATATACGTCCTTTTCCTGATCGGTAAATTCAATCCAGATTGATTCAATATTCCGCTTAATTGTGTCCATTTGTGTGCTGTTTCGGGTATTACGAATCATCACTTTTTGAACAAGCTGTTTCAGATAGGCATCCTGTTTAATTCTTTTACGGTCTTTTCCAAAGCGATCCAGAAATGAATCAAAGTCTCCCAGATGGCCTGGCTTCAAAATAGATACCAGATTAAATATTTCCACCAACTGATTCTGTACAGGTGTAGCTGTTAGAAGCAGGCAGTATTTTTTCTTAAGCGAACGTACGAACGCAAAGTTTTTGGTTTTATGATTCTTAAGTTTATGGGCCTCGTCTATTAAAATAAAATCATAGTCAATTTCCTGAATTTGTTCCTTGTGTGGTGAGCGTTTTGCCGTGTCGATAGATGTTATCATCACATCACACTGGTCCCAGCCATAGTTTTTACGGTGCGCAATAGCAGGAATGAAAAATTTCCCATTAAGTTCTTTCGCCCACTGGTTCACAAGTGAAGCAGGAACCAGAATGAGTGCTTTCCTTACCAGGCCACGCAGCATATATTCTTTTAAGATAAGACCAGCTTCAATGGTCTTTCCGAGACCTACCTCGTCGGCGAGGATTGCTCTCCCGCTCATTTCTTCGACAACCTGTTTGGCAGAGTCTATCTGGTGGTCAAGAAACTCCATATGGGGAAGGTAATCCAACGCTTTTAATCCTTCAAATGTCGGAGCCATTGTTGTCTGCTCTGCCTCGTATGCCATTCTAAAAAGCTCCCACGAAGAAAGAGGCTCATCATTTTCAAGTTTTACTTCCAGTTCATCAATAAACCCGGAATCTTTCTGCAGTTCTATCTGGTCCATAACAAACTTCCTTTTTAATTAGTAATAATTATAGCTATTTTTACAATGTTTCCTATGATATAATGTGACTGTATAATAGTGGAGATTTTTCCGGACTTACGGTATATAGTATATCCAATACTTAAAATTTAATTATGCGAATGAATACAAGGGGAGAGCTTACTTTTAATAGTAACGCCGAAGGAGCAAACTTGGAGTGAATCTCTCAGGCAAAAAGACTCTTGTAGGACGCAACTCTGGAGAGTGTTTACGGCTAGTAAACCACCAACGAAGCAAGTGCTTTCAGGGAAATGGATGCGTTTTCCGAGGCACGCAACTTTCTGGTTGTAGGACAGAGATTTCCCTGGATAGTCAGAGGAATCTCTATTTTTATGTAAAAAAATAATAGGGGAGTGGATGGAATGAGTGAATTGAAGAGGACGCCATTGTTTCCTGAGTATGAAAAATCAGGCGGCAAAACAATCGATTTTGGCGGATGGTATTTACCTGTTCAGTTTAAAGGGATTAAGCATGAACATGAGGTAACCCGGACAAAAGCTGGATTATTCGATGTATCCCATATGGGTGAAATTATTGTTAAAGGGTTCGACAGTGAAGCGTTTTTGCAAAAGGTCATGACCAATGATATTTCCAAGCTAACCCCAAAACGGGCCCAGTACACATTTATGTGCTATGAAGATGGTGGCACCGTCGATGATTTGATTGTTTACATGATTGAGGAGAACTATTATTTACTTGTAGTCAATGCAGCAAACACCGAGAAAGACTTTGAATGGTTGAAAAAAAATAATGATACTGGGGCAGTAATCGAAAATGTATCACCTGATTATGTTCAACTCGCGCTGCAGGGACCGAAAGCACAAACTATTTTGCAAAAACTTACGGAAACGAACTTAAATGAAGTTAAGTTTTTCCGATTCGAAAATCCGGTTTATTTTAATTCTATTGATAATCCGGCGATTGTTTCCAGAACCGGGTATACTGGTGAGGATGGATTCGAAATCTATATTTCTTCCAACAGTGGCAGAGACCTTTGGAATCTTATTCTTGAAGCTGGAGCACCTGAAGGAGTGGAGCCTATAGGGCTTGGGGCCCGTGATACCCTTCGTTTTGAGGCGAAACTTCCTCTATATGGACAGGAGATTTCAAAAGACATATCACCAATAGAAGCCGGAATGAAATTCGCGGTTAAATTGAAAAAAGAATCCGACTTTATTGGTAAGGAAAAACTGAAAGAGCAGGCTGAAAACGGTCCTTCACGTAAGCTTGCAGGAATCGAAATGATTGATAAGGGTATTCCGAGAACTGGATATTCAGTTTTTGCTGGTGACCGTGAAATCGGCTTTGTTACAACTGGCACACAATCACCAACATTAAATAAAAATGTGGGCCTTGCTATTCTGGATAGTGAGTATACCGATCTCGGAACAGAACTTGAAGTACAGGTACGTAAGCGCAGATTGAAAGCAAAAGTAGTGGAAACACCATTTTACAAACGCGGATAAATAAGGAGGGGTTTACATGGAATTTCGTTATTTGCCAATGACGGATGCCGACAAACAGGATATGCTGAATACTATCGGTGTTGAGTCGACTGATGCATTATTTTCAGATATTCCGGAAAAAGTTCGTTTTAAAGGGGAGCTTAACCTTAAAAAGCCTGCAAATGAACAGCAGCTTAAGAAGGAGCTTGCCAGACTTGCAAAGAAAAATGCCAATTTAATAGAGTATAGTTCATTTCTCGGGGCTGGGGTATACGATCATTTTATCCCCTCAGTCGTCGATCATGTTATATCCCGATCAGAGTTTTATACAGCATACACGCCATATCAGCCTGAGATTTCTCAGGGTGAACTTCAGGCAATCTTTGAATTCCAAACAATGATTTCTGAATTAACCGGAATGGGGGTAGCGAATTCCTCCATGTATGATGGCGGAACGGCGCTCGCTGAGGCTGTTACTTTAAGTGCCGGGCAGACAAAGCGCAAAAAGGTTTTAGTTTCAAAAGCAGTTCATCCGGAATCAAGGGCAGTGATCCATTCATATGCAAAAGGGCCGGATTTGGAAATCGTGGAAATCGATCAGCATAATGGCCGGACAGATTTGAACCAACTGGCTGATGAACTTGACGAAAACACTGCAGGCGTTGTTATGCAGTACCCGAACTTCTTTGGTCAAATCGAACCATTAAATGAAGTGAATGATATTATTCGCACCCAGAAAAAAACAATGTTTATCGTATCCAGCAATCCGCTCGCACTTGGCTACCTGACCCCACCTGGCGAATTTGGAGCAGATATTGTGGTTGGTGATACACAAGTATTTGGAATTCCAGCTCAATTCGGCGGTCCACATTGTGGTTATTTTGCCACCACGTCGAAATTGATGCGTAAAGTGCCAGGGCGGCTTGTCGGACAAACTACCGATGAGGATGGACAGCGAGGCTTTGTACTGACACTGCAGGCTAGAGAGCAGCATATCCGTCGTGATAAAGCGACATCAAATATTTGTTCCAACCAGGCGTTAAACGCACTGGCAAGCTCGGTTGCCATGAGTTCAATTGGCAAGAACGGTCTCAAAAAAATGGCTGAACTAAACATGCAGAAAGCTCGATATGCGAAGCAGCAATTTGAAAAAGCAGGTTTCAAAGTAACTGCGGATGGGCAATTTTTCAACGAGATAGTTGTCGGACTAGATCAGGATATTAATGAAGTTAATGAAAAACTTCTTGATAAGGGTATAATTGGAGGATACGATTTGGCTCAAGATTATCCCGAATTGAAAGGTAATATGCTAGTGGCGGTAACAGAAATCCGGACAAAAGAAGAGATTGATACTTTTGTCAATGAATTGGGGGATATCATCCATGGCTAATACAGATTTTCCATTAATTTTTGAACGGAGTAAAGAAGGAAGAACAAGCTATAGTCTGCCGGAACTTGATGTACCTGAAGTGGATTTGGACAATGAATTTGACGATTCCTTTATTCGCAAAGAAGCTCCAGATTTACCGGAAGTAAGTGAACTCGAAATTATGCGCCATTACACCGCTTTATCACGAAGAAATTATGGTGTGGATTCAGGGTTTTATCCGCTGGGGTCCTGTACAATGAAATATAACCCAAAAATCAATGAAGACGTGGCCAGATTCGAGGGATTCAGCCACATTCATCCCCTTCAGCATCCTAAGAGTGTACAGGGAGCAATGGAGATGCTTTATGACTTGCAGTCCTCATTGAAAGAAATTACCGGAATGCAAGAGGTTTCTCTTCAACCGGCTGCTGGAGCGCAAGGTGAATGGACTGGATTGATGATGATCCGCGCTTTTCATGAAGCAAACGGTGATTATAACCGTACGAAAGTAATCGTGCCTGACTCCGCGCACGGAACTAATCCAGCATCTGCGACAGTGGCAGGTTTTGATGCAGTTACCGTAAAATCCAACGAAAAGGGAATCGTTGATCTCGAGGATTTGAAGCGGGTTGTTGGGGAAGATACTGCAGCATTAATGCTGACAAATCCTAATACACTTGGTCTTTTTGAGACAGAAATCCTTGAGATGGCAGAAATTGTCCATGAAGCAGGTGGAAAGCTGTATTATGACGGTGCAAACTTGAATGCAATTATGGGTTATACTCGTCCAGGCGATATGGGATTTGATGTAGTACACCTGAATCTGCATAAGACTTTTACCGGCCCACACGGTGGAGGTGGACCTGGTTCCGGACCTGTTGGGGTATCAGATGAACTGGCTCCATATTTGCCAAAGCCTGTATTAATAAAGAAAGACGGTATGTACCAATTTAATTATGATCGTCCACAGTCAATTGGCCGGGTGAAACCGTATTACGGAAACTTCGGTATTAACCTTCGTGCATATACCTATATCCGTACAATGGGCGCCGAAGGGCTGAAAAAAGTTAGTGAGTATGCCGTACTGAATGCCAACTACATGATGCGTAAGCTGGAAAGCGAATATGTACTGCCATATGACCAGCATTGCAAGCATGAGTTTGTACTGTCAGGCAAGAAACAGAAGAAACTGGGAGTTAGAACACTGGATATTGCAAAACGCCTACTTGACTTTGGCTATCACCCACCAACAATCTACTTCCCATTGAATGTGGAGGAAGCATTAATGGTCGAACCGACTGAAACGGAATCAAAAGAAACTCTTGATGGTTTCATAGATACAATGATTGCCATTTCAAATGAAGCAAAAGATAATCCGGAAATTGTTCAGGAAGCGCCACACAATACGGTGATGAAGCGGATGGATGAAACAACCGCTGCACGTAAACCAGTCCTGCGATATACTCCGGAAGTCTAATAATATTAAGGTTAATAAAAAAACAAGGATGAGGCTAAAAACCTCATCCTTGTTTTACTTTCCCGTTCCATTTCTTAAATCCGCCTTTTAACTGATTGATGTCCTCATACCCCTTTTTATGAAGTAGCTGAGCAGCTCTTGCAGCTCTGGTACCATTCGCGCAATACAGGTATACCGGTTTATCTTTACGTATTTCAATAAGCCGCTGCTTCATTTGGGTAACTGGTATATTTCTAGCCCCAAGAATATGACCATTCTTAAATTCCTGAGGTTCACGAACATCAATTAACTGTGCTTTACGGTAGCCTTCCCGAAACTGATCCTCGGTCAGTATGGTTACCACGTTTTTTTGTCTGAAGTAACGAAAAACTCCGAAACCAACCAGAAGAACAAGTGCTATTACTAAAAATTCCATTCTATATCCCCCGTAATTCAACATTATAGTCTACTCTATTATATGTGGATTTAGATCTTTTTTCAAAGTATTTTTTTATGATAGCAGTTAAATATGGCTAGAACAAAAAGACGGATAGTAAAAATGCTGATATGTCGCATTTTGTTGGGTTGTTTCGTAAATTGTCGACGAAAAATCAAAAAAGGCAATGACAACTGGTTTTTTTGATGTATTCTTTAATATGCTCTCATTATCTTTATATTTTAAGGACATCTGATGATTGACAGTTTGGAAAGATATCAATATATAGTATTATTTAAAATTTAAAGCACTATATATTGTTTTTAATATATCTATTATGATATGTTAAGTATAACAAATTAATATGTAAAGGAGCGATCAAAAAATGTCGATTGCTGTTGAAACAAAGAACCATATTAACGTGGATGCACTTAATGAAGATATCAAAGCATTCCCCCAGGTTCACCCAATTACAAATGACATGAAATTAACACATAAAGGCGTATCAAGGTTGGTTATGCTGGACCGTTACGCCTTTAAAGACACTGAAAAGAAAACATTGAAAGAGGGCGACTTTGTCGTCCTGACCGTGAAGGCGGACCCGAAGTTCCCAGCTCGAGGGCTTGGTATTGTTAAGTCTATTAACTGGGATAACAAAGAAGCCGAGATTCAGGTAGATTCAGAGTTCGTATCTGTTTTGGACAAAGAAGAAGAGGCCGACACAGGAGTTGTAAACCGCTCACTTGATGTAATAGACAAGCCGTTGGAAGTCTTTTATGAGCAGATAGCTAAGCGAAATGCCACAGGTCTTTCTGCAGTAGAAACTACCAAGGAAAAACAACAGGAATGGTTCCAAAAGTTTAATGATGAACTAAGGAGTCTTAACTTCATCCCGGCTGGCCGTGTCTTGTATGGTGCAGGAGCTGACACAGACGTTACGTATTTTAACTGCTATGTGATGCCTTATATTAAGGATTCGCGTGAAGGGATTTCCGACCATCGTAAACAGGTTATGGAGATTATGTCACGTGGTGGTGGTGTAGGTACGAACGGCTCAACGCTGAGACCAAGAAACACACTTGCCCGAGGAGTAAATGGTAAGTCGTCAGGTTCAGTATCCTGGCTTGATGATATTGCAAAGCTGACCCATCTGGTTGAGCAAGGCGGTTCAAGACGTGGTAAAAAGCGTGCCTCGTCTATAAATAAACCTCGTGAATTGCTGGGAACTCTTTAATGACCTGTTGGCCACAACGTAACCGGAAACGGTAAGCGTGAAGGCGTAAAAACAACAGGGGGATAAAGACAATCAGCAGCCAAGCTCCGTACAGGAGAAGGTTCAACGACCATCGAAAACACGTCATTGACGGAAGTGAGTAGAGTAGAAATCAAGTGATTTCGAAGCGCGGGGACACAGACTTACTGTGTAAGATATGGTCTGAACTTCAGGGTGACCTGAAGAGCTGTCGTAACGAGACAGCATAACAAATTGGCACAAATGATAATGTTGGTGGATTCTCATCCGGATATTATTGAATTTATCATTTCAAAAATGCAGAACCCTAGAATTCTACGTTATTTGATAGAGAATACCGAAGATGAGCAGATTAAACGTCTTGCCCAGGAGAAACTGAAGTTTACACCACTGACTGAGACAGAGGCAGATCTGTATCAGGGCATCTTGAATTATCGGAGTATCCCGGGGCAGGGTGGTTTCACGGATGCTGCTATTCGTGAAGCAGAAGACAAACTGCGAACAGGCGGAACTTACTCCGTTCATAACCCAGAGTTTTTGACAGGTGCAAATATTTCGGTCTGTATTACAAAAGAACTGATGGAAGCCATAGAAAATGATGATATGTATGAACTTCGTTTTCCGGATGTAGAAAACTATACCCAAGAAGAAATGAAAGAGTACAACGAGAACTGGGATAAAATCGGCGACGTACGCAAATGGGAAGAAATGGGTTATGGCGTGCGTGTATATCGTCGTATTAAAGCAAAAGAGCTGTGGAATCTGATTAATATTTGTGCAACTTACTCGGCTGAACCAGGTATCTTCTATATTGATAATGCAAATGAGATGACTAACGCCAAAGCATATGGCGACCAGGTAGTTGCAACAAATCCATGTGGAGAACAACCACTTGCACCTTATTCAGTCTGCAATTTGGCCGCAGTTAATCTGGCCGAGATGGCAGACAAAGATACAAAAACGGTTAATTTTGATAAATTAAAGCAAACCGTAAAAACCGGTGTTCGTATGCAGGATAACGTAATCGATGCAACACCATATTTTCTTGAAGAGAATAAAAAGCAGGCACTTGGTGAGCGCCGTGTAGGTCTTGGTGTTATGGGAATGCATGATCTTCTCATCTATTGTGCAACACCTTATGGTTCAAATGAAGGTAATGACCTCGTGGACAAGGTGTTTGAAACGATTGCGACCACTGCCTATCGTGAGTCAATTGAATTAGCCAAAGAAAAAGGAAGTTTTCCATTTCTTATAGGTGATACAGAAGAAGAGACGAGAGAACTTCGGGAAGCGTTTATTAACACTGGTTATATGAAGAAGATGCCTGAAGATATCAAATTGGATATTCTTGAATATGGAATCCGTAATTCGCATTTATTGACTGTTGCTCCTACAGGAAGCACAGGTACAATGGTTGGAGTTTCAACAGGTTTAGAACCATACTTCTCCTTCTCCTACTACAGGAGCGGAAGATTAGGGAAGTTTATTGAAGTTAAAGCGGATATTGTTCAGGAATACCTCGATCGCAACCCGGATGCCAATCCTGAAAATCTTCCGGACTTCTTTGTAACAGCAATGGACCTTTCACCTGAAGCACATGCGGATACTCAATGTGTTATTCAGCGCTGGGTAGACAGCTCCATTTCTAAGACAGTTAATGCCCCACGTGGTTATTCTGTTGATCAGGTGGAAAGTGTTTACCGTCGCCTCTATAATGGCGGGGCAAAAGGCGGAACGGTTTATGTGGACGGAAGCCGTGATTCGCAGGTATTGACACTGAAAGCAGAAGAGAATTCATTCGGTGAGCAAACCGAACTGTTTGAGGAAGAGGAAGAGAAACCAAAAGTTGTTCTGATGGATACAATACAAGAACTGGATAAAACCAATGTTACCATTGGTTCCGAAGTCGGTGATACCTGTCCGGTATGCCGTGAAGGAAGCATTGAAGATATCGGTGGCTGTAACACATGTACAAGCTGTGGAGCACAGCTTAAATGTGGCTTGTAAAATACACAAAGGGGAACTGGCAATTAAGCTGGTTCTCTTTCTTTTTGTTTGGAGGTTGTCTGAATTGATATTTTCATGTATTCTTTTTATAGAAACACTTTTGCCCAGACTAAAAACTTTTCTTGAAACGAGCTGATGTTATGCCAACTCCAAGCATGGAGGACTACATTGAACAAATATATAATTTAATGGAATCCAAGGGCTATGCCCGCGTATCAGATATCGCAGAGGTGTTAGAGGTGCACCCCTCGTCCGTAACAAAAATGGTTCAGAAACTGGATAAAGATGAGTATTTGAACTATGAAAAATACAGAGGGTTCATCTTAACTTCCAAAGGAAAAAAACTTGGAGAGCGATTGGTATTCCGTCATGAATTACTCGAGGACTTTCTGAAGATAATCGGAGTGGATTCGGATAAGATTTATGAGGATGTCGAAGGAATCGAACATCACTTGAGCTGGAATTCTATTGACAGAATCGGTGATCTTGTCGAATTTTTCAAATCAGACACGCAACGAGTAGAAGATCTGCGTCAGGTAATACGTCAAAATAAATAAAGAAAAGGCCGAGCCTATTAAAAACTGGCTCGGTCTTTTCTTTTGGATTTGTTGCCGTCAATAACCCTTAAATGGGAAGCTCGTTTATTCAATTTGCGCTTCATTTGGATAGGTTGTGGGCGTTTAGAGGCAACACTTGGATTGTTGTTTGTATTCTTATATTTCATTTTTGATTGTTTAACTGCTTGTTTATATTTTCTGGTCTCATGTGAAGGAGCCCTTTTTCTGAGGAAAATAAAATAGATGGCAGCAGAGATTGCTGCACCGATTGCAAGCATCCAAACTAAATTTGATAAAAAGGAAGCAGTGTTTGTGAACAGTTGTACGACAACTCCGACAACTGCTAAACCCACAATCATATAAACCAGCCAGGTAAATTTATTGCGGACCATATAGATGTCCTCCTTTCCGATGTACAAAATACATAACTATTTTTTGTATACCACTTATTTCGGTATTTATATCATTATTCCGGAAAATTTTTAAAACGATTGTCCTTAAAATTGTTTCCTTCCGTAATGAAAATATTCAATAACTATATATTTTTGTACTACAAGACACAAAAGATTGTGCTTTCATCTTTATTTTACTAAAAAGTCGCCGTAATAACTAGTTTTGAAAATCGACAAATTTCTTTATGAAGAATTGGTTTTAAGGCAATTGGTAACAATACGGGGAGAGGTGAAAGCAAATGGAAAACAGTGAAAAACTTGAACAAAATAAGCAGGAGAAACCAAGGTCCCTTGTGACAAGGTCATTAATCACAGGGTTTGTAGGGGGGCTTTTTTGGGGTGCGATAGGGGTGGTTCTATACTTTTTCAATTTTTCTGAAGTATCCCCGAAAAGTTATTTGATTCGTTCATGGGTTACTGCTGACTGGACAGATAACTGGCTCGGTAATATTTTGTCCATTGTAATGGTAGGGGTGATTTCCCTTTTGACCTCTTTCATTTACTTCGGGTTATTCAAAAAGATAAATTCAATCTGGATGGGGGTTGGCTATGGACTGATCCTGTGGGTTTTAGTTTTTTATATTCTGCAGCCAATATTTCCGAATATCCCTGATTTATTGGAGCTGAATCGTTATACAATTGTCTCCACTTTATGCCTGTTTACGTTGTATGGTACCTTTATAGGTTACTCCATTTCCTACGATTATCATGATAATATGCGGATGACGGCAGAGAAAAAAAGAAAGGCCGCTGACAACGGAGATTAAACAATTATTCAAAAGTTTTTGTTTATGATAAACTATAAAAGTCGTATCAAATTGAATGAAAAGGATGAAAAAAGCTGATGGATCGACTTTTATTAATGAATGGTCCCAATATTAATATGCTTGGCAAACGGGAAAAAGAATTTTACGGAGAATTTACACTGGCAGATATTGAACAGGATATTACCTCTTTGGCAAAAAATCATGGTTTTGAACTGGACACGTTTCAATCCAACCATGAAGGAGAGTTAGTTGATCGCCTTCAGCAGGCAGACGGCCAGTATGTTGGAGTTGTTTTTAATCCGGCGGCATATACACATACAAGTATAGCACTCCGAGATGCAATAGCAGCAATCGACACTCCTGTAATTGAAGTCCATATTTCCAATGTCCATCAGCGAGAGAATTTTCGCCATCACTCTATGCTGGCTCCGGTCTGCTATGGGCAGATTGTCGGACTTGGTAGAGTCGGCTATCGGATGGCTGCACTCGCATTTATGGAAAATAATTAAAAGGGGAGAAAATGAATGGAGAAACTGAATAAACTACGTAAATCACTAGGGGAAAATGATATTGATGCTATTCTCATTACCAGTCCTATTAACCGGCGTTATATTACCGGGTTCACCGGGACTGCTGGTGCAGTGATTGTCAGTCAGGAACATGCGTTATTCATCACTGACTTTAGGTACATAGAGCAAGCAAATGAACAGGCTGAGGGTTTTGAGGTTATCGAACATAAAAAAATTATTCACGAAGAAATTAAAGATCAGCTTGATCGTATTAAGGTACAACGTCTTGGATTTGAGCAAGACCATGTAACCTACTCAACATTCGGTCAGTACAACGAATTGTTTACTACTGAACTGGTCCCTGTCAGCGGAATTGTTGAAGAGCTTCGTCTGGTGAAAACAGAGGACGAATTGACGGTGATGCGCCAGGCCGCTAAAATTGCTGATGACGCATTTGAACACATTAAAGAATTTATAAAACCAGGAGTAAGGGAAATCGATGTTTCCAACGAGCTGGAATTCTTCATGCGTAAACAGGGTGCAACCTCTTCAAGCTTCGATATTATTGTAGCGTCGGGATATCGATCCGCACTGCCGCATGGTGTCGCTTCTGATAAAAAAATCGAATCTGGTGAACTGGTTACACTAGATTACGGCGCACTTTATAACGGTTATTGTTCGGATATTACCAGAACAGTTGCAGTTGGTGAAATAAATGATAAACTGAGAACTATCTATAATACCGTGCTTGAAGCTCAGTTGCGTGGAGTAGAAGGTACAAAAGCGGGTATCACAGGTAAAGAAGCCGATGCACTTACAAGGGACTATATTAAAGAAAAAGGTTATGGTGACTATTTTGGCCATTCCACAGGTCATGGTCTTGGTATGGAAGTTCACGAGGGACCAGGTCTGTCATTCAGATCAGATAAGAAACTCGAAAAGAATATGGTGGTTACGGTTGAACCAGGAATCTACGTTCCGAATGTAGGCGGATGTCGTATTGAAGACGATATTGTGATTACCGAGACAGGAAACGAGCGGTTAACTAACTCATCAAAAGAATTATTCGTATTGTAGGACAGAGGAGGATTTCTTATTTATGATTTCTGTAAACGATTTTAAGACTGGTTTAACGATTGAAGTTGACGGTGATATTTGGCAGGTAATCGATTTCCAGCATGTAAAACCGGGTAAAGGCGCTGCATTTGTCCGTTCTAAACTTCGGAATCTCCGAAACGGAAATATTCAGGAGAAAACATTCCGGGGTGGAGAGAAAGTAAATAAAGCGCATATTGAGAATAGAAAGATGCAGTACCTTTATGCATCTGGGGACAGCCATGCATTTATGGATTCGAATACGTATGAACAGCTTGAGATACCTGGCAGTCAATTGAAGAACGAGCTTAACTTTATGAAAGAGAATATGGAAGTTCACGTGATTACCTATGAAGGTGAGATTCTGGGTGTTGACCTTCCGAAGAACGTGGAGCTTACCGTTACAGAAACTGAGCCTGGAATCAAAGGCGACACTGCAAGCGGAGGTTCTAAACCTGCAACATTGGAAACTGGATATACTGTACAGGTTCCATTCTTCATTAACCAGGGTGATGTACTGGTTATAAGCACAACAGATGGTAAATACGTTTCAAGAGCATAGCCAATCGTGCTAAATATCTTTTTAAAGAGCAGTCCTATTAAGGGCTGCTCTTTTTATGTTGTGGGTTGATCAGTCATAATTTGGCGTTGGAAACATACATTTACTACTAAGCTATTCTAACAAATGGGGACATGTATTATGGATGAAATAATGCGTTTATTTCCTGAAAAAATCAGACAAGCATTAAGCAATCAGGTAACAGGACGGTGGCATACCATCCAGGAAATCCGTTTTCGGATGAACCGTCCGCTGGAGTTGATATTTGATAAAGGAACCGAATGGCTGGAGGGAGTTAGACCAGACAGAAATGATGGTATTTTTGTACTTAATCAGCTTAGTGAGTTCTCCTTATACCGGATGGAGGACGAGCTGCGTGAAGGCTATGTGACAATTGAAGGCGGCCACCGGGTAGGACTTTCCGGAAAAGTCAATACGTTAAATGGTGCAGTAAAGGCACTCCAATATATAGCCTTTTTCAACATCAGAATTGCAAAGCAAAAAATAGGAGCGGCGCTTCCCCTCATCCCATATCTCTATGAGGAAAACTACCGCAATACGCTTTTGATAGGTCCTCCACAGACAGGAAAAACCACACTAATCAGAGATATTGCTCGACTAATTGGATCAGGCTGGGGTACTGTGCCCGCACGAAAAGTAGGTGTAATTGACGAACGATCTGAAATTGCCGGGTCAAAAAAAGGAGTCCCACAGCATGATCTTGGGCTTCGGACAGATGTGATGGATGCATGTCCAAAGGCAGAAGGCATGATGATGATGATACGTTCGATGTCACCTGAAGTCCTGATAGTCGATGAAATTGGCAGTCAGCGAGATGTCAATGCGTTAATGGAAGCCCTTAACGCAGGAGTCACGGTAATCTGCACCATTCACGGAGACACGCTGGACGAGCTTAAAAAACGTCCATCATTAGTTCCATTATTTGAACAAAGGGTTTTTGACAGGATTGTGCTTCTGGACAGAAAGGGCCAGCCGGGGTCCATAAGCCAAATCTATAATTCAAACAGTGAAAATATTTTTAATAAAACGAGGTGCTTTAAGAATGAATTGGATTGGAGCGCTTCTTTTCATAGGCACAACAACGTGGATAGGGTTTGAAATCAGCAGCCGATTGAATAACAGGCCAAAACATATAAGGCAATTGAAAAACGCTCTTCAGATACTTGAAGCTGAAATTCTTTACAGCCAGCTCCCACTTCAGGATGCATTTCAAACAATTGCCAGACAGATCCCCCAGCCTGTCAGTAATTTTTTTCAATCGTTAAATGAGTCCATTTCAAAAGGTAACACGGAGTTATTCCGTTTTTGGAATGAGCATGTAAATGAACTACTAAGAGAATCTGCGCTTGGGGCAAATGAAGGGGAAATTCTGAAACAATTTGGTCGCACACTTGGTCAGCATGATTTTGAACAACAGCAAAAACACATAATGCTTACCATCAATCATCTGGACCGTGAACTAGAAGATGCACGAGAGAACCAGGCACGATACAGCAAAATGGCTAAAAGTTTAGGTCTCTTGTGTGGATTATTCGTTGTATTATTACTTATTTAGCGGGAAAGGGGTACTTCTATGCTGTCCGATGCATCGTTATTATTTCAAATTGCAGGAATAGGTATTACGGTCGCAATTATTCATACCATCCTTAAACAGATGGGCAAAGAGGATATTGCCTACTTTGCGACAGTGGTAGGGTTTGTCATTGTTCTGGTCATCGTCATCAACCAGCTTTCTGAACTTTTTCAGCAGATAAAGTCTGTATTCCTGTTTCAGGGGTAGGATTCTATGGATATTGTACAAATCGTCATTCTGGGGCTCGTTGCAAGTATCCTTTATATCGTATTAAAAGATGCAAATTCATCATTTGCATTCTTTGTACTTATTATCACCGGAGTATTCATCTTTCTTGCTGTTATTCAACAAATTGGAACAATCTTTCAGATGATTGAATCTTTGGGCGAAAAAGCAAACATCGACGGGATGTACATGGAGACGATCCTTAAGATCATAGGAATTGCCTATATCGCGGAACTTGGCGCCAATCTTACCAAAGACGCCGGACTCAGTTCTGTGGCAGACAAAATTGAACTGGCGGGAAAAATCTTTATTCTACTGCTGGCCATTCCCATCATTACGGCAGTAATCGAAGCAATATTCAGTTTTATACCTTCAGCTTAGATATAGCTTTTCACCTGAAAGGAGTAAGAATGCTGAATGGTACACAATAAATGGATTCCCTGTGCGATACTGATTATATTTTTACTCTTTTTGGGACAGGCCACTGTATCAGCTGAGCCTAAGCAGCCGGCAGATTTGCAGGAAGGAATCCTTAATGAGGTGTCTCTGGATGGTGTCCAGACATTCTGGCAAAGACTGGTGAAAGATTATGGTGGATATATACCAGAATTGCAAAAAACGAGTATTTACGAATTTGTAAAAGATAACGGCGCATTGTCAGTTAAGAGTGCTTTCTGGGGACTTATCGAGTATCTATTGCATGAACTAATTGTAAATGGAAAACTGCTTGGAATGTTATTAATGCTGACTCTATTTTCAATAGTACTGCAAACAATGCATACAGCATTTGAAAAAAGTACAGTAAGTAAAATTGCCTACTATGTCGTTTATATCGTTCTCATCTATCTTGCATTAAACAGTTTTCATCTGGCAGTTTCATACGCCATGGATGCAATCGAAACTATGAGTGGATTCATGTTTGCCCTGCTTCCGCTCGTCCTTGCAATCATGGCGACACTTGGGAATATAATCACTGTTTCTTTTTTTCATCCCATTATCGTGTTTTTAATTCACTTTAGCGGACTGCTGGTTTCCAAGTTTATTTTGCCGTTACTGTTTCTGTCGGCATTACTGCTGATTGTTAGCACTTTAAACGATAATTATAAAGTTACACATCTGGCTGAACTGTTCAAAACAGTAGCGCTTGGTGCGCTAGGAGTTTTTCTTACCGTATTTCTCGGGGTAATGTCCGTTCAGGGAGCCTCCACTGCTGTGTCCGACGGAGTGGCAATGAAAACGACTAAATTTATTACCGGAAATTTCATTCCTGTGGTTGGGCGGACCTTTACTGATGCAGCCGACACCATCCTCAGTGCATCGCTTTTATTAAAGAATTCAGTGGGAATTGTCGGTGTTTTGATTGTTGTATTTATTGCTATTTTTCCAGCGCTGAAAATTTTCGCGATTGCTCTTATATACAAACTGGCTGCTGCGATTCTGCAACCGATTGGTGATGGCCCGGTTATTGCATCGCTTAATACCATAAGTAAATATATCGTTTATGTTCTTGCATGTCTGTTAGCCGTATCGCTAATGTTCTTTCTTGCAATAGTTATTCTGGTTGTCGCCAGCAATATTACCATTATTATGCGTTAGGGGGAGATAACAATGGAAATGGTCATCCAGTGGGTTACCCAAATAATTATATTCCTCCTTGTTGCTTCACTGATCGATTTGCTGATACCCGCCACATCAATGAAGAAATATATCAAACTGGTAGTTGGACTGATTCTCGTTCTTATATTTTTAAAGCCTATTTTTATGTTGTTTGACTTTAACGCCCAGGATGCTCTGGAGCGGTCGTTTGCACAGATTGAAGGGGAAGCAATGGAGGCAGAACAGGTGGAAAATTTAACAAAAATCCAAAAAAAAGAAATACAAGCCTCCCAAACTGCATATATTTTAGAAGAAATGGCTGTCCAGCTGAAAGATTTAGCTGAAGCACCCTTACAGGAAGAGTATCAGGCAGCAATAACGCATATTGACTTCCGATTCTCCGATGAATCCAATCCTACATACGAGAGCCTTAAGGAAGTCATTGTGTTTTTACAAGAGTCAAGTATGGGGGAGGGAGCAGTGAATGCTGTAGATGATGTTGTAATAAACACTGACAAGCCAGTCACCGATGAAAGTGAGGCAGATACAGAAGGAATCAAACTATTGCTGCAGGAGGTCTGGGAGCTTAAAAACAAAAAGCTAACCATTTCATGGGAGGGAGGGGCACCTTGAAGGAAAAATTAAAGAATATGCTGCAATCAGACAAGAAGGAGTCTGGCGGTAAGCTTCCCAAGCGGACAGGTTATATTCTGATCGTTGGACTGGTCGGATTGCTGATCCTAATAACAAGCAATATTTTTTCAGAAAATAAGAGTCCATCATCAATGGCAAGCGATGTTTCTGTTGAGGTTGAAGAACCAACCAAAGAGACATTTTCCAAGAAATCCGGCAGTACCTCAGATGTACAAGAAATTGAAGCCAGCTATGAGAAGGATTTGACAGGAATGCTTGAGAAAATCCAGGGAGTTTCAGAGGTTGAGGTTATGGTGAATCTAGAATCTACCAAAGTAAAAGTCTATGAAAAAAACCTAATTTCCGGTCAGCAGTCCACTGAAGAAACTGACAAAAATGGAGGCAAGCGTGAGATAGAAGAGAATACAAAAGAAACGCAGGTTGTACTGGTAAGACAAGGGGACAAAGAAGTCCCGCTTCTTATCCAGACAAGAAAACCTGAAGTAAGAGGTGTGTTTATCGTGGCGAAAGGGGTTGACCATGCCACCGTTAAAAAATGGGTGGTGGAGGCGACTTCTCGAGTTTTGGATGTCCCGACTCATAGAGTTTCTGTAATGCCAAAAAATTAGGAGGATGAAATATGTTGAAAAAACAAACGGTTTGGCTTTTGACAATGTTAAGTTTGATGATTGTGTTGAGTGTCTACTACATGACATCTCCAAGCAGTGGTGATCTTGCTTATTTGAACGAAGGGAACGATTCTTCTGAGGAAACAGCATCAGATTCTACAGCAGGGGAATCAGGAACGGAGGTCGATGATCTTTCCAATGTAGGGGAGGATGAGCTGTTTACTACCCTTCGAATGGAAATCCAAGATAAGCGTAGCCAGGATATTGACCGCCTGGATGATATTGTTGCATCCAGTAGTGCATCCATTGAAGAGAAGAACGAAGCAAGAAATGCTATTCAGCAAATAGAAGCAGTAAAGACCAAAGAATCAATCCTTGAGGAATCAATACAGGCATCGGCTGATTATAGAGATGTACTGGTTCGGCATGATGAAAATAAAGTACATGTGCATGTTAGGGTAGATGAACTAAGCAAGACAGAAGTGGTTAATATTATGCAATTGGTACGTGATGAATTTGGAGAAATCCCTGTGAATGTTGATTACCGGCCAACAGCTGGTTAGTTATTGTTAAATCTCAAATCATCGCTTTTGGTGTCAGGCTAATGAAGTCTGGCACTTTTTGCGTGAGTCAATATTGCTAATTATTAGAAATATACCAGGTAATTTTACTGGTTTTTTGCTAAATTCAATAAATTTAGATAACGGATATGGTAAACTTTTTTTAATATTAAAAAGAGGAGGGAATTTATTGATAAGTAAAAAAGTATTTACATCAGCAGCGGCATCTGTGCTGCTTGCTTCCGGAATTGCTTCAAGTGTCTATGCAAGTGCGGTTCCGAATGGACAAGCTGCTGGTTCAGCTCCAGATTATGGAATTCAACCGGCGAGTTATGTTACAGCTGTGCCTGAACTTGCTGAAAAAGCTAAAAAGGCTAAGATTGATATTTCTAAAGCAGATCCAGCAAAGGAACACTTTGCGAATCAAGGTGCAAAGTTCAAGCAGGCTGCAGGTAATCATGTAACGTATGAGGAAGCAGAAGGAGAGGTGCCAATGCTGGTGCTCCTTGCTAAGTATCCAGATGGCGACCAGCCAAAAGGTGCATTGGACGAGCCGGTACCAGCACGCTACCTTAATGACTTAATTTTTAGCACGGAATATAATCCATATGAATATGGACCATTCCAGCAATACGCCGAATATAACGGTGAACTGGTACCGACCAACAGTACCATGCAAAATATTTATAAAGAGTCCAGTTATGGAAAAGTTGAACTTGTTACGTATGATGATATGACAGACATTGGCTGGGTTGAGCTTCCAAAAGGTGCTTCCTATTATCTTGATCAGACAGGAAAATATGCCAACGGAGGCAAATATCTTCTGGGTAATGCTAATGGCGATGCCCATATGGGTGAGTTGGTTCGTGATCTCTTGCAGGCAGCAGACCCGTATGTCGACTTCTCCAAGTATGCTGAAGATGGTGAAGTTCCAAACATATTTGTAGTTCACGAAGGCACAGGGGCTGAATTCAGCCGTGATCCTGCGCAAATCTGGTCCCATAAATGGAATATACTTAGTGCACTATTTTATGGACCATACTATGATGATGGAATACCAGCTGCAGCTCAGGAAGGTATGAGTCAAAGTGAATGGATTGCCAAAACAATCAAAGAAGATATGACATACGATGGTGTAGTTGTAAACAACTATACAATCGAACCGTCAATCGGCGGAAATGCAGCAGGATATGACCTTGCAACAAACACGTATAAAGACGAACTGGAAGAAGGACCTTATCCTGCACAACCTGGTGTGTTCGCCCACGAATTTGGACATGCACTTGGACTGCCTGACTTCTATGATACTACCTATACTTCAGAGGGTGCAGGTGAATATACGATGATGGCTGGAGGATCCTGGATGCGTTATCCTGCTGCTTCAGCTTATTCCGGAAACTCGCCAACAGGTTTTGACCCGTATTCTAAAATATTCCTAGGATGGCTTGATCCGATTGAAGTGACACCTGAAGATGGGGTTCAGGAACTAACATTGCAGCCTGTCAATGAAGCACAGGTTGTAGTTAAGATGGTCGTGCCCGGCTCAGATGGAACTGAATACTTCTTATTTGAAAACATCCAGCAGGAAGGCTTCAATAAAGGATTCGCTGAATACGGCGAAAATTCAGAGGGGCTTGTCGCATGGCACGTAGATGAAAATGTTATTGACAAATATCACGATGCAGGTTTCAGACCCAATAATGTAGCAAATTATATGAACAAGCGATTCCAGCACAATGAATCAGCAGTTGCATCAGATGGTGATCTGGTAACCCATTACGGTTTGTCCGTTCTGCAGGCAGACGGTGAATATGACCTGGAGCGCTACAACAACCGAGGTGATGCTGGAGACTTCTTTACAACTGGTGATAAGATCACACCTAACTCGAAAAATGTTCATACTGGTTCCTATTATTTCTGGAGAGAAGATAATCCAACGCCGGCTGACTCCGGTATTCATGTAACAGATATTACGCAGAATGAAGACGGATCAGTAACTGCTAAATTCTTCTATGAATTTCCAGGTAATTAACAATTATATTGATGACCGGACGATACAATTTCGTCCGGTTTTTGTATGTTTGCAGGAATTCGCATATTGTTCTTATGACTGCTATAATTGAAATGGTGAAATCATTTCAGTATACCTGTAATCAGGACTAATACCCTACCTGCGTGAAAATAGTTGATGTTTTCCTTTAATTTATCGTAAAATATTAAGAGGTATTATTAGGACCTGTTATCAATTCAGTAATAGACGAAGGGGTGCCAGATATGTTAAAGGTTCAAGAATTAAGAGAATTAATAAAACTAGTTGATCAGTCTTCTATCGATGAATTTACTTATGAAACCAATGGAACTACAGTATCCATGAAAAAATCAGGTGTTCAGCAGGAAGTTAAGACAGTGGAACAGCATGCAGCACAAGTAGAACAGCCAACTGCTCCAGTTGTAAAAGAAGAAACCAAAGCACCAGTTGCAGAGGCTCCAAAAGAGAGCAAAAATGAAGAACCTGCTGCAGAGAGTTCAGCAGATTTTGATCATGAAATAGTTTCCCCAATGGTAGGTACGCTGTATACTGCCCCTAACCCGGAAAGTGACCCATATGTACAAAAAGGATCAAAGGTTGAGAAAGATTCTGTTGTATGTATAGTTGAGGCAATGAAACTGTTTAATGAAATCGAGGCAGAGGTCTCCGGGGAAATCACAGAAATTCTAGTGGAAGATGGCGAATTGGTAGAATACGGTCAACCACTGTTTAGAGTAAAGACTAAATAAGGGGATGTAGCGTATGATAAAAAAACTGTTAATAGCCAATAGAGGAGAAATTGCGGTACGTATTATACGGGCAGCAAAAGAGATGGATATTGAAACAGTTGCTGTCTATTCCGAAGCGGACAAAGACGCATTACACGTCCAACTCGCAGATGAAGCATACTGTATTGGACCAACACAAAGTAAAGACAGCTACCTCAATTTTACAAATATTATAAGTCTGGCTGCGTCCACCAAAGTTGATGCTATTCATCCCGGCTATGGTTTTCTTGCTGAGAATGCTGACTTTGCTGAGATTTGTAAAGCATGCAATATTACATTTGTCGGACCTTCAGCACAGGCGATTCAGAAGATGGGAATCAAGGACGTTGCCCGGGAAACGATGAAAGAGGCGAACGTACCTATTGTTCCAGGTTCAGAAGGAATAATTGATAGTGAAGAAGAGGCAGTTGAAATAGCAGAACAAATCGGATATCCCGTTATTATTAAAGCCACTGCCGGCGGTGGAGGAAAAGGAATCCGCGTTGCACGGACAGAGGAAGATTTAATTAAGGGTATCCGTGTAACACAGAAAGAGGCTGAAAAAGCGTTTGGCAATCCTGGAGTATACATAGAGAAATTTATTGAGGATTTCAGACATGTAGAAATCCAGGTATTGGCAGACCAGCATGGAAATGTAGTTCATTTGGGGGAGCGGGACTGCTCCATCCAGCGCCGACTGCAAAAACTGGTTGAGGAGACACCATCTCCTGCTATCACTCCAGAAATCCGTGCCAAAATGGGAGAGGCATCAGTAAAAGCGGCAAAAGCGGTTGACTATGTTGGTGCTGGAACAATTGAATTTATTTTTGACCGTAAAAGTCAAGACTTCTATTTTATGGAAATGAATACACGGATTCAGGTTGAACACCCTGTAACCGAAATGGTTACTGGTGTAGATCTGATTAAAGAACAGATAAAGATTGCGAACAACGAAAAACTTTCGTTTACACAGGAAGAAATTGAATTTAATGGATGGGCAATTGAGTGCCGTATAAACGCTGAAAATCCATACAAAAACTTCATGCCTTCTCCAGGCAAGATAGAAATGTATCTTCCACCAGGAGGTTTAGGGGTAAGAGTGGATTCTGCTGCATATCCTGGTTATAAGATTCCTCCGTTTTATGATTCCATGATCGCCAAGCTGATCACTTATGGGTCTACCCGTGAGGAAGCGGTTCGACGAATGAGAAGGGCGCTTGATGAGTTTATTGTAGAAGGGGTCGATACTACAATAGCGTTCCATCGCCAAATTATGAATCATGAAGTATTTGTGAAGGGTGATTTTAACACGAACTTTCTTGAAGAGAACCCGATTCTTGAGGAAAAGTAAAGGGGTGTAGAAAAGTGAGCGAACAACCATTATTGAATGTTAGTGAAGACACAAGTCTTGGCAAAGTTGAAATAGCACCTGAAGTGATTGAAGTTATAACCGGTATCGCCGCGTCGGAAGTAGAAGGCCTTTCGTCAATGCGCGGGAATTTTGCTACTGGTGTAGTTGAACGTTTTGGTAAAAAATCACACGGAAAAGGTGTCAAAGTCGAACTTACTGAAACCGGTATCCTAATTGACCTTTATGTGGTACTGAACTTTGGTACATCTATCCCTAAAGTAGCGCAACAACTTCAGGATAATATCAGGCAGACGCTTAAAAATATGACAGCCCTAGAAATTGATGAGATCAACATACATGTAGTGGGTATTCAGATGGATGGAGCCGAAGAAAACGAATAGAGTCAGTTAGAGGTCAAAAGAATTCAAGTTCTTTTGGCCTCGCTTTGTTTTTTGGCAGAAAAGGAATTAATTAACTTTCTTTCCTGTCTTATCTATAAAGAACTTACCTAAGACCAGTATTTTTAAAATACTATGGGTAATTGATAAGGGAGAGGGTGAACTTGTTGGTGGTTTATTTTCTTCGCCAACTAATTAAGGGTACTGAACGATACGACAGTTCATTTTTTTACGAGTCAGGATAAGAGGGCATATTAAAGGGTGAATAATCGGGACCAAACAAAAGGACAACCGTCTATGAGTCGTATTAAATAGCTATTTTTAAAAGACCGTTGTTTTTGATACATAAACTATAAACTACGAAGCATTCGCCTAGTTGATTTCCGCTACTGGCAGTCGCTTTCACCACTCCGGGTGTAAGTACGACATCTGCTCATAAATTCGCAGGGTCTCCTTTGCCGCCGGGCAACGCTTCAACTTCCTCGGAAGAAGACCACTTCCTGCGGGATTTTCAGCTGTTTGCTTCGACGAACAGGACGTTCTAGTACCGGCGTTGGTCACAGGACGTGACCGTTTTTAGCCGGTGACCCGCAGGAGTCGACTACCCTACGCTCCAATCAACGCCAAGTTAGCGAAGCAGATTTATGTAGACTTCAGTGCAAGCCTATTGGAATGATGCCAAATTCAACAAGCGTAAGCGTAAGCAATACACGAAGACTCCTGTGGAACAACGAGCCTAAGAGACCCCACAGTGAGCGATCTTGGCGAACGAGGAGGCTCGTGGTGAGTCCATGGAAAGCGAAGTGTATTGGTGAAGCGGTTGCCTACTATTTCCAAAATTCACTACTTCGCAGTTTATATCAACTTCGTAGGTTAAAGAGTATAAAAAAATTTACAAAAAGAGCCTTTCCAAAAGTATAAAAGGCTGGTTCTAGCGTAGTACAGCCAATCATGTTATGATTTTAAGAGATGCGTAATAAAGGAGCAATGTAGGATGAATCGGCACACAGCAAGAGAAAATGCCTTCCAGATACTTTTTCAATTAGAGATAAACGACAGGGATGCAAAAGAAGCAATTGAAGAACATACAGATACACTAGAAATTGATAATTTTTTAAAGACATTGGTCGAAGGAGTTTCCACCCATAAGACTGAACTTGACCAGGTCATAACTGAACACCTTGAGAAGTGGACAATTGACCGGATTGCAGCAGTTGAGCGAACGATACTTCGCTTGGCGGTTTTTGAGTTGAAATACCAAGAAGATATACCCAGCAGTGTTTCGATAAATGAAGCAGTAGAACTTGCAAATGTCTTTGGTGATGAGAAATCAGGGAAATTTGTTAATGGAGTTCTGTCCAAAATTGTAGCCTAAAGGGGATGCACACGATGTCAGCAACAATTATTAATGGTAAAGAATTAGCTCACAAGCTGAAGGCAGAAATGAGTAAGGAAGTCGCGCAAATGAAAGCCAATGGAATTGTGCCGCATTTAACAGTAATTCTAATTGGGGATAATCCTGCCTCCAAATCATATGTAAACGGGAAGAGAAAAGCCTCAACGGAAACTGGTATTTCTTCTGAAGTTATTGAACTACCTGTTTCTACAACAGAATCCGAATTACTTAAACAGATTGATCAATTAAATAATGATGAAGCGGTTCATGGAATCCTTGTTCAGCTCCCACTGCCTGACCATATCGATGAACAGCACATTATCGAAGCAATCAGTCCGGAGAAAGATGTGGATGGCTTCCATCCGGTTAATATTGGCCGAATGATGACAGGGCAGGATACATTTCTACCATGCACACCGTTTGGTATACTAACGATGCTTAAATCGTTTGATGTGGAGATTGAAGGTAAACATGCGGTCATCGTAGGGCGGAGCAATATTGTAGGTAAACCAGTTGGCCAGTTGTTATTGAATGAAAATGCAACCGTTACATATTGTCATTCCAGAACTGAAAGTTTACTAGATTATACTAGATCAGCAGATATTTTGATTGCTGCGATAGGAAAACCACACTTTATCAAGGCAGAACATCTCAAAAAGGGGGCGGTCGTGATAGATGTAGGAATTAACCGTCAGGAAGATGGAAAACTTACCGGGGATGTTGATTTCGATGGTGTTCTGGATAAGGTTTCCTACATCACACCAGTACCTCGTGGAGTTGGTCCAATGACAATTACCATGTTGCTAAAAAATACGATAAAAGCGGCAAAAGGGCTGGCCGAAAGTGAAAGATAAATATCTAACGGTTACAGCGTTGACCCGCTATATCAAACGTAAATTCGATACGGATCCTCATCTGAAGCAAGTCTGGCTTAGAGGTGAAATTTCCAACTTTAAACATCACAGTCGTGGACATATGTATCTAACTATTAAAGATGACAATACACGAATACAGTCGGTGATGTTTGCAGGTAATAACCGTTCTCTGAAATTCAGTCCAGAGAACGGGATGAAGGTGCTGATCAAGGGCGAGATAGGTGTCTTTGAGCCACACGGTCAATACCAGCTATATATACAGCAAATGGAACCTGATGGCATTGGATCTTTGCACCTGGCATTTGAACAGCTTAAAGAAAAGCTTAATAAGCAGGGGTATTTTGATAAAGGTATAAAAAAAGAGCTTCCTCGTTTTCCTGAACATATTGGTGTTATCACGTCACCTACCGGAGCAGCTGTCCGTGATATCATCACAACCCTGAAACGCAGGTATCCAATAGTAAATACCACGGTAATCCCTGTGCTTGTACAAGGGCCCAACTCCGCTGAATCGATTCGGCAGGCTATAAGTAAAGCTAATAAGCTAAGTAAATTCGACGTACTAATAATTGGACGTGGCGGTGGGTCAATAGAGGAATTGTGGAGTTTTAACGAGGAAATTGTAGCGGATGCGATATTCAAATCCACTATACCTATTATATCAGCGGTTGGCCATGAGACAGATGTTACAATCAGTGATTTCGTTGCCGATGTCCGTGCTGCCACCCCGACCGGTGCTGCTGAAATTGCCGTACCTTCCAGACTTGACCTTTACGACAGAGTACAGAGCATTCAGCGTTCCATGACAAAAACAATGCAAGAAAAAACGACCGGAGCGGAACGTCACTTAAGACGTATTAAGCAATCTTATGCCTTCCGTTATCCGGGACAGTTACTTACTCAAAAAGAACAAGAACTGGACCGGCATGTAGAGCGGCTGGAGAAAATAACCGCAAATGCGCAGAACCGAAGAAAAGAGATGCTTTTAAGTTTGAACACACGACTAACTGCACAGCATCCAAAGCGCCAGACTCAGCGGGCAGGAAAAGAACTAAGCCTGCTAAAAAAAAGATATAATCAACAAATGGAAAAGATACTGGAACAAAAAAAGGCTGAATTCACGAACAAACTCGAAAAGTTGACACTTCTAAATCCGCTTGAAGTTATGAAGCGTGGATATGCTTTGCCCTATGCACAGACAGGAGAGCTTATCAAGTCAACAGGCGATGTGAAGACAGATGAACAGATTGCGGTACGACTTTCTGATGGTTCACTTGAATGTCGAGTGCTGGAGATTAAGGAGGAGAGCAATGGATAAAGAAAAGGATATCACATTTGAAGAGGCTATGAAGGAACTCGAACAGATTGTCGAAAAGCTTGAAGAAGGCGATGTGCCTCTTGAAAAGGCGATTACATATTACCAGGAGGGTATGAAACTCTCCAAGCTATGCAGTGAAAAACTTACTAACGTACAGGAGAAAATGACAAGTATTATGAACGAGCAAGGTGAAATTGAACCTTTTGAGGTACAGGAGGAAGAATAATTGTGCAGCACAATTTATCTGAATTTATAGAAGAGAATAAGAAGATTATCCAGGAAGAATTAAGTAGGCAAATGCACAATTTAACTATTCCTGAACAATTGAAGGATTCCATGGTTTATTCCGTAAAAGCCGGAGGTAAGCGACTTCGCCCGTTGCTCATGCTGGCAAGTTTTAAAGCATACAGTGAAGACATGAAACGAGTACTTTCCTCGGCCGTTGCACTGGAATTTATTCATACCTACTCGCTTATTCATGATGATTTGCCGGCAATGGATGATGATGATCTGCGGCGCGGGGAACCAACTAATCACAAGGTATTCAATGAAGCTACAGCTATTCTTGCAGGGGACGCTCTTTTGACCTACAGTTTTGAAATAATTGCAAATGAACCTGCATTAACCGAGACCCAAAAAGTAGTTATCATTAAACATTTAGCAAAGGCAAGCGGGCCAAATGGCATGGTGGGTGGACAAATACTTGATATGGAAGCTGAAAAGCGGGAGATTACCTTGGAGGAATTGGAAACCATCCATAAATTAAAGACAGGAGAACTTCTGAAGTTTGCTGTAAGAACTGGAGCTTACCTTGGCGGTGCCACGGATAAGCAGATTGAAAAACTGGATGAATACTCCCATTACCTCGGACTTATTTTTCAGGTGCAGGATGATATTCTTGACGTGACCGGTGATCAGGAGAAGATAGGAAAACCTGTTGGCAGTGATGAACTGAATGAGAAAAATACGTATCCGAAACTTCTTGGACTTCAAGGGGCAATTGAGAAAAAAGATCAGTACGTGAATATGGCAAAACAGGCGCTAGAACAGGCGAGTGCTGCTGATTCTTATCTAATGGATTTTACCGATTACATCAGTAACAGAGACCACTAAAACAAGCGCTTATTAGAGTTTTTTTGTATTTTATGCTATAATATAATTAATCAAGGGATGGTGCAGTATTCTAGTCAGTCTACCGTTTCTGAAGGCGGGCCTAAAAATCCGCCAAAGGGCACATCGATGAAGTTCCTTGTGCTGGCTTGAGGCGCCCAGCCTTGGGTCGGTGCTGGGAGTTAAGGTTTTCGGGCGATCCACAAAGGCATGTGGGCGTTGACCCGATTACCGCGGAGGCCCATATCTGTGGTGATTGCTAAGCTAGTGATCATTATGGAATGGGGTATGAACCTGCGTAATAGGGTGGGGAATCCTATTTGCAGCGTAGCCTGCCTTGAGTGGCAGTGAGGGGATTAGGGCCATAGATACCAACTCAGGTGGCCACTGGATTGGTGTTTTTATCTCTATGAAATCACTGCTGCAAAAGAGGCTAGGGATCGGTTAAAGACTGTTGAGGAAATCTCCTAGACTGTTCCGATGGACATTTAAAAGGGATTATGGTGTGGACTGAGTGGTAATCCAGTCTAGCCTCGGGTGACCGGGCTAAGATGGTTTTAAAGGGGAACCGCCTCAATGGCAACATGGGGTAACCATCTGGGAAAACCTACTGGACCTAAGCCGCAATTTTAATCTTTTAAATGGCCATCCCTTATACATATTAAAAAGTTTAGAGGTTTGAAATGAAATCACAAATAAGAAAATCACTTAGATTCAGTCTGATCATAGCCGTTATCACATTTGTGTTAGCGGCTATTTTTTCAATAGTTTCCTCCTCAATCCTAGGTGAAGTAGTATGGAGTGTTGGGTTGATTATTGTTTTTATCATCGTGTTAATCGGTGTTATTTTTGACATGCTTGGTATTGCTTCTACAGCAGCCGATGAAGCGCCTTTTCATGCAATGGCCGCCGAGAAAGTTTCTGGAGCTAAAGAATCAGTTATCATTATCAGAAATGCTGATAAGTTTGCCAGCTTCTGTAATGATGTTATTGGTGATATCTCCGGAATCGTCAGTGGTACAGCTTCAGCAATTGTCATCCTTCAGATTGCGAATATCCTGGGGGCAGATGAAGGCTCAGCAGTACAGATCACTTTATCAGTAGTCCTTACCAGTTTTGTTGCTGCACTTACTGTTGGAGGGAAGGCAATTGGAAAATACTTTGCAATCAATGCCTCCACAAGCATTATTTTCTTTGCTGGCAAAACGATTGCATTTTTGGAACGAAACCTTAAATTAAAAATATTACCGCGTAAAAAACAAGCGGACAAACAAGTATAATACACATCTCAGGATACTAATATGATTAGCAGTTATAAGATGAAACATACAATAAATCAGAAAAGGAAATTTTGAATGGGTAAAAAACGTTTAGATGTTTTACTGGTTGAACGGAATTTAATCGAGACAAGGGAAAAAGCAAAACGTGTAATTATGGCAGGGCTTGTTTTTTCTGATGAAGTCCGTATGGACAAGCCGGGTATCAAAGTGGATGAGGAAATACCTTTGAAAATAAAAGGTAAGCTGATTCCTTATGTCGGCCGCGGTGGACTAAAACTCGAGAAAGCACTCCAGCAATTCTCGTTAAACCTTGAAGACAAAATCATGATGGATATTGGCTCGTCCACCGGCGGATTTACCGACTGTGCCCTGCAAAATGGGGTACAACTTTGCTATGCAATTGATGTGGGTTATAACCAGCTGGACTGGAAACTCCGTAATGATGACCGGGTGGTTGTTATGGAGCGGACAAATTTCCGTTATGTGACACCAGATATGATTACCAAAGGACGACCTGACTTTGCAACTATCGATGTCTCTTTTATCTCTTTAAAATTAATACTACCAGTTCTTGGAAAACTGCTCGAGTCCAATAGTGATGTGGTGGCCTTGATTAAACCACAGTTTGAGGCAGGTCGAGAACAGGTTGGGAAAAAAGGTATCGTCAGGGACAGAAAAGTTCACAACCAGGTTCTTGAAAACACAATCAGGTTTGCTGAGGATGAAGGGTTCCAGCTTCTAGCCTTAACTTTTTCACCGATTACCGGTGGAGATGGCAATATTGAGTTTCTGGCTCATTTTGGTTGGAAAAAGGATGACCCTGTTGACCAGGAAAAAATTGAAATTGAACAGGTAGTAGCTACTGCACACCAGGATCTTACAAACAAACAGACCAACTAAATTTTGTTAAAAATGGGGGCTTTCAATGAGTAAAATCCAACGCCATATAAAAATTCGCGAACTTATTACAGAGGGAGAGGTCGAAACCCAGGATGAGCTGGTCGACCATCTTAAAGCCCTCGGCTACAATGTAACTCAGGCTACTGTTTCAAGGGATATTAAGGAACTCCATCTAGTAAAGGTCCCGTCAGTAAACGGCAGGTATAAATATAGCCTGCCGGCAGACCAGCGCTTTAACCCGCATGATAAGTTAAAACGGCTAATCATGGATGCTTTTGTGAAAATCGAACATGCCGGGCATTTTATTGTGCTTAAAACGCTGCCAGGTAACGCCCATGCTATTGGTGTTTTAATTGATAACCTGGAATGGGAGGAAATCATGGGAACCATCTGTGGTGATGATACCTGCCTTATTATCTGCAGAACCGAGCAAGAATCAGCATCGATACAGAATCGTTTTTTGAACATGCTTTAGTAATGGGGTGACAGTGTTGTTAACAGAACTTTCAATTCAGGATTTTGCTATTATTGATAAAGTTTCCATCACTTTTAATGAAGGACTTACAGTACTGACGGGGGAAACTGGTGCAGGGAAATCAATTATCATAGATGCTGTTCAACTGCTTGCCGGAGGAAGAGGCTCGGTGGAATTTGTACGGCATGGTTCCAGGAAGGCTGAGATTGAAGGGTTATTTAGCATTGATTCCAAAGACCACCAGATATACTCGACTGGAGAGTACTTTGGTATTGAAATTGAGGATAATATGGTTGTTCTGCATCGTACTATAACCGCCAATGGAAAGAGTATTTGCAGAGTCAATGGAAAACTTGTGACGTTAGCTATTTTAAAGGAATTCGGTAGAAATCTTATAGATGTACACAGTCAGCACGAAACACAGTCACTGATGGATCCTGACAATCATATTAACCTGCTCGATACGTATGATGAAAAACAAATTGCAAAAGCTAAAAAGGAATATACTCGTCTTTACGACAAACTGACTACTTTAAAGAAACGCTACAGAGATTTGAGTGAGAATGAACAGGAAATGACCCATAGACTTGATTTGCTGGAATTTCAGGTCAGTGAACTGGAACAGGCTAATCTTGAACCTGATGAGGATACGGAACTGGAAGAAGAACGAAGCAAATTGGCTAACTTTGAACGGATATTTAAAGGCCTGCAGGATGCATACACTGCATTGTATGGTGAACAGCGAGGGATTGAATGGTTGAGTACAGCCAACCAGGCTTTACAGGAGAACGCTGCACATGATTCTTTTATTGCTGAAAAGGCCGAGGAAATGTCCAATCATTACTATTTGTTGGAAGAATTAATGTATGATTTGCGGAATTATATTGATACTATGCAGTTTGATCCTGCCCGGCTGAACGATATCGAAGCCAGATTGGATGAAATTAACCGACTTAAGAAGAAGTATGGTCCGACGGTAAATGAAATGATTGAATATATGGGGAAAATAGAAGAGGAAATAGAACAAATTACGAATAAAGATTCCCACCTTTCGAGGTTGGCTGATGAAATTAGAGAAACTGCCCAGGATGCCTATCTAGAGGCAAAACAACTGCACGATCTCCGTCAAAAGGCTGCAGATTCATTGACGAAAGACATTCATAAAGAATTGAAGGGGCTATATCTTGAAAAAGCTACTTTTTCAGTTTCCTTTCAGACAAAAGAAAATCCCGATCAGGAGGAAGATACATCCGTAAAATTACATGCTAACGGATTTGATTATGTACATTTTCTGATCTCCACTAATCCTGGTGAACCGCTCAAAGAGTTAAGTAAAGTGGCTTCCGGCGGAGAACTCTCAAGGATTATGCTGGCCCTGAAAAATATTTTCGCCAAACATCAGGGAGTTACAAGTGTTATTTTTGACGAGGTGGATACTGGAGTGAGTGGTCGTGTTGCACAGGCAATAGCCGAAAAAATACACCAAATTTCCAGGGATTCACAAGTTCTATGCATCACCCACTTGCCACAGGTGGCGGCCATGTCAGATACGCATAAACTGATTGAGAAAAGTGAACACAATAATCGTACATCCACTTCAGTTATGGAGCTGTCCACAGAACAGAAGATTGATGAATTAAGCAGGATGATAACAGGTACAAAACTAACTGATACTGCTCGGGAACATGCAAAAGAATTGCTCGAACTTGCATCCAATTTTAAAGCAAAATAACGGATATTTTTAACGGAAAAGCCAGATGCTATATTATCTGGTTTTTTTATTATGTACATTATCTCCAATTTAATTTAAAAGTGGAACATTCCGTGTTGGCCCTCTCCATACGGAATATTTATTGAAATTATACAGGAAATGATACACATCTTTACTTATTTTTCACCAGTTTAAAACCACCTTTCTTAGGTCAAATTAGAAGTACAGATAAAAACAATTGGTATGGGTTAGGGAAGAGGAGAGTGAACTTCAAACATGAACCTTAATAAAATCCGAATATGGCTGGGAATCCTGCTGTTAATTGCAGTAGCTGCTATTCCTTTTACACAACCAGTACAGAAATACCTTGCTATTCCTGACCAGATTTTAGCGTTTGAAAGCCAAAACACATCACTTGATATCCCCGCATTTGAGGACCATGTAAATGTTAAAGCTTCGGGAGAAAGTATTCATGCCGTAGATTCCTCAACAATCCGTACAGATAAGACAGGTAATAGCGAGCTGTTTTACGAAGTCGCAGGCCTTCCTGTAAAAAAGGTGGATGTATCTGTTCTTGAAGACGTGCGTATTATCCCAGGAGGTCAGTCAATCGGAGTTCAACTCCATACACTTGGCGTACTCGTTGTTGGTCACCATCAAGTTGATGGCAAAGATGGTAAAGTGTCTCCTGGAGAAAAGGCCAATATAAAAGTTGGTGACGTTATTCTTAGAATTAACGGAAAAGAGATCCAGGATATGGAAGACGTAAAACCCCTTGTGGAAAAAGCAGGGGAAGCTGATGAAGAGCTGAAACTGACCATCAAGCGTGGGAAAGAAACTTTAAAAACCACGCTGGACCCGGTACTGGACGATGAAGAAGATGAATACCGGATAGGTCTGTATATCAGGGACTCCGCAGCAGGTATAGGAACCATGACTTTCTATAACCCCGAAAGTCAGAAATATGGAGCTCTGGGTCACGTTATTTCAGATATGGATACGCAAAAACCAATTGAAATTCATAAGGGAACAATTGTCCGATCTAATGTTACCTCGATCGAGAAGGGGAATAACGGTGTGCCGGGTGAAAAGCAAGCCAAGTTCTCCGTAGAGGAAAACAAGATAGGAACCATCAGTAAAAATAGTCCATTTGGGATATTCGGGAAACTAAACAAACCACTAAAAAATGGAAAGTATAATAAACCACTGCCCATCGCTCTTTCCCACCAGGTTAAAGAGGGACCAGCAAAAATCCTAACCGTTATTGAAGGCGAAAAGGTCGAGGAGTTTGATGTTGAAATAGTAAGCAGCGTTCCTCAAAAATTCCCTGCTACCAAAGGGATGATCATCCAAATTACTGACCCGGAATTACTTGAGAAAACGGGTGGAATTGTTCAAGGAATGAGTGGAAGTCCGATCATACAGGACGGAAAGCTAATCGGTGCGGTTACTCATGTATTTGTAAATGATCCTACATCGGGTTATGGAGTGCATATTGAATGGATGCTTCAAGAAACAGGACTTAAAATTAAAGATAAAGCAAGCTGATGAAATGACTTGTTATGGGAAAATCCCTGTAACAAGTCATTCTTTTATGGTATAATTTAGCAAATAAATATTTTTCGACAAATACAAAATTTCTCTGTCATAAATTATCGAATTAACTCGATATTCATAGGAAACCAGCGCAAATCTAAGCAAATTTAAAAAAATCTAAAGTTTTTCAATAAAAAGAAGGATATTTGGAACCTGTGTCGAATATATTACGTGGGAAGAAGCTCGAAATACATAAAGGAGGAAGTAAATAAGTGGAGAAAATTTCAGTATGTTTGGTGGATGACAATAGGGAATTAATTAGCATGATGGAGGAATATTTTGACGGTCAGGATGATATAGAAATAATTGGCGTTGCGTACAATGGAAGAGAATGCCTGGAATTGATGGAGGAAATTGATCCTGATGTTCTGGTACTCGATATTATTATGCCACATGTGGATGGGCTGGGCGTTTTAAATACGGTCAGGAATATGGACATGGAATCACATCCCCATGTAATAATGCTAACAGCATTTGGGCAGGAAGAAGTAATGAAGAAAGCTGTTAATTTAGGGGCATCATATTTTATCTTAAAACCATTTGAGCTAGATAATTTGGCTGATCAGATTCGTCAGGTGCAGGGTAATGCACCAGTTCAGACAACTCCAAAGAAATCAGGTAACAATACCGAACGGCGGAAAAAAGATCTGGAGACAAGCATTACCAACATTATTCATGAAATAGGCGTGCCGGCACACATTAAGGGATATATGTACTTGAGGGAAGCCATTACAATGGTTTATAACGATATCGAATTGCTGGGATCTATTACTAAAGTTCTTTACCCGGATATTGCTAAGAAGTACAATACAACAGCATCACGGGTTGAGCGTGCAATTCGTCATGCAATTGAAGTTGCCTGGAGCAGAGGTAATATTGAATCAATTTCTGCTTTGTTTGGATATACGGTCAGTATTTCAAAGGCAAAGCCAACTAACTCCGAGTTTATCGCCATGGTAGCAGACCGTTTGCGGCTGGAGCATAAAGCTAGCTGAAATTCATCTTAAAAAACTGTATGTGAATCACTCACATACAGTTTTTTGATGTACTTATTTAAAAAATTCAATGACCTTAATTGAAAAAAGCGTTGTATAGTGACCTGATTGCGCGATTTAAGCCTTCAGCCTGAATTCCAAACATCATCGATACATCTGAAGAACCTTGGTTTATCATCTCAATATTAACATCTGCGTCAGTCAGAGCCGTAGTCGCTGTTCTAGCTATACCCATCGTACTCATTAAACCTTCACCTACAATCATAATCATCGCGAGATTATGATGGAAAGTGATCATTTCCGGGTTTAGTTCGTTGTTAATTCTTTCTGTAATCATTTCTTTCTTATGCGGCGTTAACTGGCTGTCCCTGATAATTACGGACATATCATCGATACCGGATGGCGCATGCTCAAAGGAAATGGACTCGTCCTCTAGAATCTGCAAAAGCTTCCGCCCGAAACCAAGTTCACGGTTCATCAGATACTTACTTACATAAAGACTGGAAAAACCATTGTCACTGGCAATCCCCACCACACAATTGTTTTGCTGTTCTTTTTCAGCAACAATCATAGTTCCTTCGGCGCTGGGGTTATTTGTGTTTTTTATACAAACCGGAATTTTCTGCTTGAAAGCAGGTATCAGGGCTTCATCGTGAAATACAGAAAAGCCTGCGTACGATAATTCCCGCATCTCTTTATAAGTAAGCGCAGTAATCTTTTGTGGGTTATCAACAATAGTAGGATTGACTGCATAGACAGAATCCACATCAGTAAAGTTCTCGTACAAATCCGCCTGAACGCCGGCAGCTACTATGGAGCCAGTTATATCTGAACCACCCCGAGAAAATGTTACGAGGTGCCCTTTCCTGGAGAATCCGAAAAAGCCTGGTATAACCATAACTCCGTCCTTTTTCCGGAGTTTATATAATTCAGTGAAGCTTTCCTGCAGGATCTGCGCTTGACCAGGATCATCACTTACTATTATCCCTGCTTCTCTGGGGTTTAAGTATTGAGCGTTTAATCCTGATTGAGTTAAATACTCACTGACGATTTTCGCGCTGCTGTCTTCGCCAATTGACTTCAGTGCATCCATCTTCATTTCGTCTGATTCACTACTAATCAGCGCGGAGTTAATTGTTCCTTCAATTTCTTCAGTAAGATGTGAGGAAAGGCCAAGTTCTTCGATAATTTCGGAAAACCTTGTCATTATCTCTGTTAATTTTTCAGTGTAGGATTGTTTGGCCAATGCCAGGTCACCGAGCTGGATTAGTAAGTCAGTCATTTTAATATCATTTTTAAACCTTTTACCTGGTGCGGAAACAACAATAATTCTTCGATCACTGTCATTTTTAATGATGTTGCTGATTTTCTTTATCTGGTTGGCGCTTGCTACTGAACTTCCTCCAAATTTTGCTACCTTCATTTGAATCGCTCCATTATCTGAGATTTCATTCTATGTAATAACTGTTTTACTTATCGATGCTATTCTTTTTCCTGTTCTGCTGTCTTTTTCTGTCACGATGCACGATAAATCCCCCAATGAAAATAATCCCTCCTGCAAATAAGAGCATACCCAATGTGAATTGCACACCGATATGTAAAAAAATAGGATTAAAGTCGTCAAAAAGGGTATCCCGCATCAATTTTATTCCGTATGCGGAAATAAGTCCCGGAATTAGTAACAATGATACCCCAATCAGTCGTGCCATGTCTATTCCCCTTTTAACTGTAAGTCATTACATTAGTATAGCAAATTCTTTTAAAAATAGGAATCGATGAAAATTTGCTTAATACTGCAGAATAACGTATGATAATTATGTGCAAAAAATTGCAAGGTGGGTGTCTATGAAACGCGTACTTATTGTCGGGGCTGGCAAAGGCGGTAGTGCCTTGCTGGAAATATTACTGAATACAGACCGTATGAAAATAGTTGGTATGGTGGATATAGACAAGAATGCAGATGGATTGAAATCTGCACAAGATCTTGGAATTCCTACTGGTAGCGATTGGGGAGACTGGATAGACAAAGACATCGATATAATCGTTGAAGCAACCGGAGATGAATCTGTACTTGAACGATTACTTGAGGCCAGAGACCGGAAGACCGTTGTTATACCTGGTACAGTCGCATACATAATAGCCGAACTGTTTGAAGAAAAGGAATCGCTGTTGGACCGGTTAAAATTGCAGACTAATAACCAGGAACTAATTCTCCACAACATACGTGATGGTATGATTGTGATTAATAATGAAAGTAAAATACAGTTTGTTAATAAAAGTGCAGAACGAATCCTGGGCTTGAAAAGGGAAGAAATAATTGGGCAAGATATAAAAAATGTCATTTCTGATACAAGGTTACCACACGTGCTGCAGAGCCGGCGTAGAGAAGTGAATCAGAAATTGGTTCTTGAAAATGGAAGAAAAATTATCACCACCCGCATTCCGATTATAAATGCGGAAGACCGTCTGATTGGTGCATTTGCTGTTTTCAAGGATATTACTGAAGTAGTGAATTTAGCAGAGGAAAATACCGATTTAAAAGAAATTAAAACGATGCTTGAGGCAATTATACATTCATCTGATGAGGCAATAACGGTTGTAGACGAAAACGGAACGGGGATAATGATTAATCCTGCTTATACACGAATTACAGGACTCAAAGAAACGGATATAGTGGGTAAACCCGCTACTGCAGATATTTCTGAAGGAGAAAGCATGCATATGAAGGTGCTGAAAACGCGGCGGGGTGTCCGCGGAGTCCGTATGAAAGTTGGACCAGCCAAGAAAGATGTGCTTGTGAATGTAGCACCAGTTATTGTGGATGGGAAGCTTAAGGGAAGTGTTGGTGTACTGCATGATGTGTCTGAAATCAAATCTCTGACAAGTGAGTTAAGACGAGCAAGGCAAATTATCAGAAACCTGGAGGCAAAGTATACTTTTGACGACATAATAGGTCCTTCACCAGAAATGAAATTGGCGCTAGAACAGGCTAAGGTCGGCGCAAAAACGCCTGCAACTGTATTATTACGCGGAGAATCGGGAACAGGTAAAGAGTTGTTTGCGCATGCAATTCATAATGAGAGTGACCGAAAGCATAACAAATTTATCCGTGTTAACTGTGCAGCAATTGCGGAATCTATATTGGAAAGCGAATTGTTCGGGTATGAAGAAGGTGCATTTTCTGGTGCGCGGCAGGGTGGTAAAAAAGGGCTCTTTGAGGAAGCTAACCTGGGCAGTATCTTTTTAGACGAGATTGGTGAACTTTCTCTTAGTATGCAGGCTAAACTGTTACGTGTACTACAGGAAAATGAAATTGTCAGAGTGGGTGGAACTGATCCTATCTCCATTAATGTCCGTATTATTACCGCAACAAACGCTAATTTGGAAAAAGCAATCATGAACAAAACTTTTCGTGAAGACCTTTATTATCGTTTAAACCGACTTCCAATTTATATTCCGAGTCTTAAAGAACGAATAAGTGACTTGTCTGAACTGACACAGCATTTAATCGGAAAGCTAAATCAGGATTACGGCAGGAGCGTTAAGTCAATCGATCAGGACGCACTAGAACATTTGGAGGAATACCATTGGCCAGGCAATGTCCGTGAACTAGAAAATGTTATCGGCCGGGCCATGATTTACATGGATGTTAGTGAAGAAGTTATCAGGAAAGAACACATTCCTGCATTAGCTGCCACTGTAGATAACCCTGAGAATACAATGAGTTTAGAGAATACTTTTGATCAGGACCTTCAGGGTGCTGTTGATCGATTTGAACGGGAATATATTCACAAGGTTTATGAGCGTAATAACTTTAACAAAACGCGGACTGCGAAAGATTTAAATATCTCTATACGTAATCTTTATTATAAACTTGAAAAACATCATATTGAAAAAAAGAGCACGCAAGATCATTCATAGTTGCAGATTCTTGCAAAAAGAAAATCGCTTGAATAAAGCGCTTTCATTAATTTTGGTTTTGGCATAGTTTTTGCAAGGGAATAATGGAGGCAGATTGGAGGCAGTAATGCAAACTTTGGCGGAACTTACAGAAAAAGCGAAACATGAACAAAAGAAAACTGTCGCGGTTGCGGCGGCGGCTGACCGAGAAGTTCTTATAGCTGTAAAAAAAGCAGCAGAACTCAACCTTTGTTCTTTTCTGCTTTTTGGAAATGAAGCGGAGATACATAAACAGGCGGGTTCTGTGGGACTTTATTTGAACTCTGATCAAATAAATGTAGTAGATGCTGGCGGTGACCCTGCTGGATCGGCGGTGAGGACCGTAAATGATAAGTCTGCTGATATTTTAATGAAAGGCAATGTCCCGACTAAGACATTGTTGGCTGCAGTACTGAATAAAGAATGGGGTTTGAGGAGTGGATCCGTACTTTCCCATGTAGCCCTTTTCGAAATCCCAGCATATGAGCGTGTGATATTCCTGACTGATGCCGCAATGAATATATCACCAGGTTTAAAAGAGAAAACAGAGATTATAAAAAATGCGGTAAAAGTAGCTCACGGAATAGGCTTAGGGGAGCCAAAAGCAGCGGTGCTTGCAGCAGTTGAAGTTGTGAATGAATCTATGCAGGCAACGACCGATGCTGCTTTGCTTACTCAAATGCAGAAACGTGGTCAAATCGGCGGCTGTATTGTTGATGGACCACTTGCATTCGACAATGCGGTATCCCTTAAAGCGGCCGGTCAAAAAAATATAACTTCGGACGTTGCAGGTATGGCAGATATTCTTGTTGTTCCAAACATTGAAACAGGAAATGCACTATACAAATCATTTATGTATTTTGCCAACGCAAAAGTAGCTTCTGTGCTAAGCGGCGCAAAAGCACCGATTGTACTAACATCTCGAGCTGATTCCAGTGAGAGCAAATTATACTCTTTATCACTTGCATTATTATCATCAAAAACATTCTAGGAGGAATTACAATGGAAATTTTCACTTATATGGAAAAATACGATTATGAACAATTGGTTTTCTGTCAGGATAAAAACTCAGGTTTAAAAGCTATCATTGCCATTCACGATACTACTCTGGGGCCGGCGCTTGGTGGTACAAGAATGTGGACGTACAATTCAGAAGAAGAGGCAATCGAGGATGCGCTGCGTCTAGCTAAAGGAATGACATACAAAAATGCCGCAGCAGGCCTGAATCTTGGCGGAGGGAAAACGGTTATTATTGGTGACCCACGTAAAGATAAAAATCCGGAGATGTTCCGTGCTTTTGGACGTTATATACAGGGCTTAAACGGACGCTATATTACTGCGGAGGATGTTGGAACCACTGTGCAGGACATGGATCTAATCCACATGGAGACTGATTTTGTAACCGGAATTTCTCCAGAATTTGGCTCGTCCGGCAATCCTTCACCTATAACAGCATATGGCGTGTATAAAGGAATGAAAGCTGCTGCGATGGAGGCTTATGGCGATGATTCACTCGAAGGTAAAGTAGTTGCGGTCCAGGGTGTCGGAAATGTAGCCTATACTTTATGCGAACACTTACATAAGGAAGGTGCGAAACTCGTAGTTACCGATATCCATAAGGAAGCCGTGCAGCGTGCAGTGGATGCATTTGGTGCAGAGGCCGTAGATCCTGATGACATCTATGACGTTGACTGTGACATATATGCTCCATGTGCGCTAGGGGCAACGATAAATGATGATACTATTCCACGCCTGAAAGCCAAGGTTATTGCCGGTTCCGCAAATAATCAGCTTAAATCAACCAAACATGGTGATATTATCCATGAAAAGGGTGTTGTGTATGCGCCGGATTATGTCATAAATTCAGGTGGTGTCATCAATGTGGCAGATGAACTGAACGGTTACAGTCAGGCGCGAGCAATGAAAAAGGTTGAAGGCATCTATGATAATCTGATGAACGTCTTCAAAATTTCTAAGCGGGATAACGTACCAACTTATGTCGCTGCAGATCGCATGGCTGAGGAGCGGATCCAGTCAGTCAGCAAATCACGAAACCAGTTTTTATTGAATGGACATCATACCCTAAGCAGACGGTAAATCGATGTCTAACGTACGGAGGTAAATTAAATTGGCAGATCAACAATACAGAATTTTAGTTATCAATCCAGGATCGACCTCAACTAAGATAGGGGTATTTGAAAATGAAAATTGCATCTTTGAGAAGACGATTCGCCATAATTCCGGGGAATTAGACGAGTTTAACGGGGTAATTAACCAACATGAGTTCCGTAAAAAGGTGATTCTGGACCAGCTTGATTATGAGGGTATCAATATTTCAAAATTAGACGCAGTCTGTGGCCGGGGTGGATTGCTCCGTCCGATTGCCGGAGGTACATACGAGGTTAATGAAGCAATGCTTGCTGACTTGCGGATAGGGTTCAACGGTGAACACGCTTCTAACCTTGGTGGGATTTTGGCTTACGAAATCGCTGGGGGTCTTAATATCCCATCCTATATTGTTGATCCGGTTGTGGTAGACGAATTAATGGATACAGCAAGGTTATCAGGGGTACCCGAAATTCCGCGTAAAAGTATCTTTCATGCGCTCAATCAGAAAGCTGTTGCCAGACGGGCTGCGAAAGAAAGAGGTAGTTCGTACACAGATGTTAATTTGATTGTTACCCACATGGGCGGGGGTATTACTGTTGGTGCCCATAAAAATGGAAAAGTTATCGATGTTAATAACGGTCTGCATGGCGACGGTCCTTTCTCTCCCGAGCGTGCAGGAACGATTCCAGCTGGTGATCTTGTTTCTATGTGTTTCTCAGGACAGTATTATCGGGATGAAGTAATGAAGAAGATAGTTGGCCATGGCGGCTTGATGGCCTATCTGAAAACAAATGACGCGTTGGAAATAGAGCGTAAAATTGAGAATGGTGACGAGTACGCAGCGTTTGTATACGACACGATGGCCTATCAGATTGCAAAAGAAATAGGTGCAATGGGTGCAGTTCTTGATGGTGAAGTAGATGCAATCGTACTCACAGGGGGTCTTGCATATGGAAAAGTGTTCGTAGACATGATTGCAAGACGCGTGAAATGGATAGCGGATATCATCGTTTATCCGGGAGAAAACGAACTGCAAGCCTTGAATGAAGGAACATTAAGGGTGCTGCGGGGAGAAGAAACATCGAAACAGTATCCTGCTAACGAATAGATAAAGGGGTGTTCATCAAATGGCGAAAGATTACGATCTAGTTATACTTGGCGGTGGTACCGGCGGATATGTGGCAGCAATCCGTGCCTCCCAGCTGGGAATGCAGGTAGCAGTGGTAGAAAAAGGAGAACTTGGTGGAACGTGTCTGCACAGGGGATGTATTCCGTCAAAAGCCTTACTTCGTAGTGCCGAAGTATTTAAGCAGACAAAGGAAGCTACTGAATATGGCGTTGAAACCAATAATACAACACTAAACTTCCTTAAAGTTCAGGAAAGGAAAAATAAGATAGTCCAACAATTACACCAGGGAGTTCAGGGACTGATGAAAAAGGGGAAAATTGACGTGTACACCGGATTTGGCCGGATTCTAGGACCAAGTATATTTTCCCCAATGCCTGGAACTATCTCCATAGAGTATGAAAATGGCGATGAAAACACCATGATTGTTCCGAAATATGTACTAGTTGCAACAGGTTCAAGGCCAAAATCGCTACCAGGTCTTGAAATCGACGGAAAGAGCGTTATGACGTCAGATGATGCGCTTAATATGGAGGAGTTACCTTCCTCGATAATTATTGTCGGAGGAGGCGTAATTGGAATCGAATGGGCTTCTATGCTGGCGGATTTCGGTGTGGATGTGACAGTGGTTGAGTACCTAAATCAGATTTTACCGACTGAGGATGAAGAAGTAGTAAAAGAGGCAGAAAAGCAGCTTAAGAAGAAAGGAATTACTTTCTATAAAGGTGCTAAAGTGCTCCCAGATACGCTTGAAAAAGAAGACGGCGTAAAGGTAAAGGCCGAAATCGATGGAAAGAACGAAACATTCCAAGCAGACAAAATGCTGGTTTCAGTTGGGCGTGAAGCAAATACCACAAATATCGGTCTAGAAAATACCGACATAGTTGTCGACCGGGGATTTATCCAAACTAACAAGCATTTTCAGACGAAGGAAGCACATATTTATGCCATTGGTGACGTAATTGGCGGTATGCAGCTTGCACATGTGGCTTCCCATGAAGGAATCACAGCTGTCGAACATATGGCAGACCAGAGTCCGCAGCCGATTAACTATGACAATGTTCCATCATGCATCTATTCTAATCCTGAAATTGCAAGCGTTGGACTGACTGAAAAGCAAGCGAAAGACCAAGGGTATGCAGTCAAGGTAGGTAAATTCCCTTTCAAAGCTGTCGGAAAAGCTCTTGTGCATGGCGATTCTGAAGGTTTTGTCAAAGTAATCACCAATAAGGATAACGAAGATTTACTTGGAGTCCATATGATTGGACCGCATGTTACCGATATGATCTCAGAAGCAGGGCTTGCAAAGGTTCTAGATGCTACTGCATGGGAAATTGCAGAAAGCATTCACCCGCATCCGACATTGTCGGAAGTAATGGGTGAAGCTGCACTTGCTGTAGAAGGAAAACAGATTCACGGATAAAACCAAGGTTTAAATTTAAGGGAGGGATTATTAATGGCAAAAAACCGCCATGAATCATTAGGATTATCGGATGAGCAGGTTTTAGATATGTATAAAACCATGCTTCTTGCACGAAAAATTGATGAAAGAATGTGGCTTCTGAACCGTGCCGGCAAGATTCCGTTTGTTATCTCGTGTCAGGGACAGGAAGCTGCCCAGGTAGGTGCCTCTTTTGCACTGAACCGGGATGAAGATTATACTGCACCGTATTACCGGGACATGGGAGTCGTACTTGCATTTGGCATGACACCGAAAGAACTGATGCTGTCCGGATTCGCGAAAGCTGAGGATCCAAACTCAGGCGGCCGTCAAATGCCAGGACATTTCGGTCAAAAGAAGAACAGAATATTGACAGGGTCTTCACCGGTTACCACCCAGCTTCCGCACGCAGTAGGGGTAGCACTAGCCGCCAAAATGGAGAAGAAGAATTTTGTTTCTTTTGTCACGTTGGGAGAAGGTTCCTCTAACCAGGGAGACTTCCATGAAGGACTGAACTTTGCCGGAGTACATAAGCTGCCGGTCATTACAATGGTAGAAAATAATAAGTATGCTATCTCAGTGCCAATGGAGAAACAGGTAGCCAGCGAAAATGTTTCAGACCGGGCGATTTCCTATGGTATGCCAGGGTTTACTGTTGACGGCAATGACCCGCTCGCAGTATATGAAGCTGTTCGGGATGCAAGAGAGCGTGCAGTGAACGGAGAAGGCCCAACATTGATTGAGGCAGTTTCCTATCGATTGACAGCCCACTCAAGTGATGATGACGACCGTCAATACCGTGAAAGCGATGAAGTCGAGGAAGCTAAGAAAAAGGATTCCTTGATAACATTTGCCGCTTATCTGAGGGATGCCGGCATTTTAACGGAGGAACTGGAAAGAGAAATAAATGGCGAACTTGGCGAGATTGTGAATGAAGCGACAGACTATGCAGAGAATGCACCGTATGCAGATGCAGAAGACGCACTGAAATACGTATATGAAGAAAAGTAGGGAGGGAAAATTGCTATGCCAGTAATGTCATATATTCAAGCTGTCACCGCTGCGTTGAAAGAGGAGATGCAGCGTGATGAGAAAGTGTTTGTTTTGGGGGAAGATGTCGGTAAAAAAGGCGGTGTGTTTGGAGCGACCAAAGGGCTCTATGACGAATTCGGCGAATACCGTGTTCTTGATACGCCACTGGCTGAATCAGCTATTGCAGGCGTTGGAATTGGAGCAGCCATGTATGGAATGCGACCAGTTGCTGAAATGCAGTTCGCTGATTTTATAATGCCGGCTGTCAACCAGATTATTTCCGAAGCGGCAAAAGCACGCTATCGTTCCAACAATGACTGGAATGTTCCAATGACGATAAGGGCTCCATATGGTGGCGGTGTTCATGGTGCTTTATACCATTCACAGTCTGTTGAAGCGGTTTTTGCAAACCAGCCTGGACTGAAAATTGTAATGCCGTCGACTCCGTACGATGTAAAAGGGCTTCTTAAAGCAGCTATACGTGATAATGACCCGGTTTTATTCTTTGAACATAAGCGTGCTTATCGTCTGCTGAAGGGTGATGTACCTGAAGATGATTATGTATTGCCAATTGGTAAAGCCGATGTAAAGAGGGAAGGATCGGACGTTACGGTTATTACGTATGGGTTATGTGTCCATTTTGCTTTGCAGGCAGCCGAAAAGCTTGCAGAGGAAGGGATCGATGCACATATCCTCGATTTGCGTACAGTATATCCGCTTGATAAAGAGGCCATTATTGAAGCGGCGAAAAAGACAGGTAAAGTATTGCTGATCACCGAAGACAATAAGGAAGGAAGCATTATTGGTGAGGTTTCCGCCATAATCGCGGAGAATTGTCTATTTGATTTGGATGCACCAGTTGAACGGCTGGCTGGACCAGACGTACCGGCAATGCCATATGCGCCTACCATGGAAAAGTACTTTATGATTAATCCGGATAAAGTTGAAAAAGCAATCCGTAATCTTGCAGAATTTTAACAACCAAATACAACTTTTGTAAACGAATGTTGTTTTTTATAACTGATTGTTGCTTTTTACGCAAGATCTATAAACTGCGACATAACAGCGAGACTTCGCTCCGGAAATACACTACGCTTTCCGCGGGCTCGCGCTGAGCCTCCTCGTTCGCCAAGAACGCTCACTGTGGGGTATCAACGTCTTCGCTTTCCCGCAGGAGTCTTCGTGTATTTCCTCCGCTTGTTAGTATTTTGATCAAGGATTTGTACAGTCCTTCGTTATATGAATGAGGTTTATTTCATCCTAATTTTGAAAGCTATCCTAAGCTGCGGAAAAATGCGACACTCCAGGGGGAAGAGCAGCTTCCGAAGACCCCACAGCGAGGGAACGAGCGAGGAGGCTGAGGTGCTGCCCCCGGAAAGGGAGTGTTTTTCCGCAGCGTCGGTTAAACTTATCATTAGCCTAATGATGAAAAACACATTATAAATTATTATTACTTCGCAATTTATATCAACTGCGAAGATTAAGGGCAACAAAAATTTACAAAACGTGCCTAAATGATAGATGTAAAGATAGAAGGAGGGAACCATAATGTCTACCGAAAAAATAAATATGCCACAGCTGGGTGAAAGTGTAACCGAGGGTACGATCAGTTCCTGGCTGGTAAGTGTTGGTGATAAAGTCAATAAGTACGACCCGATTGCAGAGGTTATGACGGATAAAGTAAACGCTGAAGTTCCATCTTCATTCACTGGAGTTATTAAGGAATTAGTCGCACAAGAAGGTGACACCATCGAGGTTGGTGAGCTGATGTGCTATATCGAAACCGAAGACAGTGGATCTTCCGATGAAGCAAAATCAACTGGTACGGAGGAAGTGGTACCGCAAGTGGAACAGGAATCAGACAGTTCAGCTGATCAGTCCATGAAAAAACGTTATTCACCTGCTGTTCTTCGACTTGCGCAAGAAAACGATATTGATCTGGAACAGGTTAATGGCTCAGGTCGAGGTGGAAGAATTACACGAAAAGACATCGAGAAAATTATCGCATCTGGGGAAATACCACAGGCGGCAGAGAGTTCCTCACACAAACAGGAACAGGTTGAAAAAGAAACAGCCAAGTCACAGCCAAAAGCTGCACCAGCACCACAGCAGACGGCACAGACAGGTGATATAGAAATCCCTGTTACGGGAGTAAGAAAAGCGATTGCTCAGAATATGGTACGTTCCACGACTGAAATCCCGCATGCCTGGATGACGGTTGAAGCAGATGTAACCGAACTAGTTAAATACAGAAGTAAAATCAAAGATGAATTCAAGCAGAAGGAAGGCTTTGGGCTGACGTTCTTTGCATTCTTTGTAAAAGCTGTCGCGCAGGCACTGAAAGAATATCCGCAACTTAACAGCACATGGGCTGAAGATAAAATCATCCAGCGGAAAGATATCAACCTGTCAATCGCTGTAGCAAAGGATCAGGAGCTATTTGTCCCGGTTATAAAAAATGCCGATGAGAAGAGCATCAAAGGTATTGCCAAAGATATTTACGAACTTGCGATGAAAGCACGGTCTGGTAAATTAACATCTGACGATATGAAGGGTGGTACTTTTACGGTTAATAACACAGGTTCATTCGGCTCCATTCATTCCATGGGTGTGATCAACCACCCACAGGCAGCTATCCTGCAGGTTGAGTCCATTGTGAAGCGCCCGGTTATCGTGGATGATATGTTTGCCGCAAGAGACATGGTCAACCTTTCATTGTCACTAGACCACCGTATCCTGGATGGCCTGATTTGTGGACAATTCCTGGCAAGAGTTAAAGAGATACTTGAAAATATTAATCCTGATACGACAAACGTTTACTAGAGTTTAAATGGATTGAAATCTCGTCCTGAAATTGGTAAGCTGAATTTAAGCTACATTTTTTACTAATTTCGATAAGGGGATGGATGTTCAAATGGATTTTAACTTGTTCATGAACGACGTTGTAGATGCAGCGCGTACGGATATTAAGGAAGCAGGCTATGAGGAGCTAAGAACTCCTGAAGATGTTGATCAGGCTATGAAGCGTGAAGGGTCCACACTTGTTATGGTTAACTCAGTTTGTGGATGTGCTGGCGGGGTAGCACGTCCTGCAGCTGCGAATGCTATTCATTTTGATAAACGGCCGGATCACCTCGTTACTGTTTTTGCAGGACAGGACCGCGAGGCAACCGAGAAAGCCAGAGAATATTTTGAAGGTTACCCACCATCATCACCATCATTTGCCTTCCTAAAGGATGGTAAAATCGTGACCATGCTTGAACGTCATGATATTGAAGGATCAAGCGCTGTAGATGTAGTAGGCAAGCTTCAGCGGGTGTTTGATGAACATTGTGAGGAAATATAAATCGACTAGAATATACTAGTTGTAATGAGGCTGTCTCAATCATACCGGGTCAGCCTCATTTTATTAAGTCGATCAGTTACCGGCTTATTACATAACAGGGGAGATTTTGAGTGTGAAAATTGGCTCCAGGACAATAAAGACAGCAATCGGTACTCCCATTTCCATGACAATTGCCCAATTGCTGGGGCTCACAAACTTTGTTTCTGCAGGGATTCTTACCATTCTTTGTATTCAACCTTCGAGAAAAAAATCGGTTCTAAGTGCATGGCATCGTTTTCTGGCATGTATTATCGCTGCTGTTTTTGCCGTGGTGTTTTTTGAAACTATCGCCTATAACCCAGTGGTGGTAGGGATCATATTGGCATTGTTTATTCCAGTTACGGTTTATCTGAAAATCACTCCTGGCATTGCCACAAGCTCGGTCATTATATTAAATTTTTTTGGCGAGGGAGGAATCTCGCTCTCATTTATCCTGGATCAGTTTATTTTGATTCTCATTGGGATAGGTGTCGGTCTGCTGGTTAATGTATACATGCCAAGCATGGAAAAGCAACTCAGGGAAAAACAGGATGAACTGGAGAACAACTTCCAGGTGATTCTGGAGGAAATTGCTGCCTACATTAGGGACAAAAATGAAACATGGGATGGTAAAGAGCTGACGATTTGTGAGGATATTCTTCAGGATGCTATGTACCTGGTATCATTGGACAGGGAGAATCATCTTTTAAGGAATAAACATCCTTATTACGACTATTTTGTTATGCGTAGACAGCAGTTTGAATTACTTCAGCGGATGCTGCCTCTAGTCAGCAGATTGCCAAATACCGACTCGATTTCAAGGAAAATAGCTGCATTTTTCGAGAAGCTGTCCGATGCAGTCCATCCCGGGAATACGGCAGTGCTTTATCTTGATGAATTGAAGGAATTGCGACGCAGTTTTGATCAGGAAAACCTGCCTGAAACACAGGAAGAGTTTGAGACACGGGCGAACCTATTTCGTCTGTTACATGAAATCGAGGACTATCTGCTGCTTAAAAAGAAATTTAAGAAAAGTGATGTATCTGAAAAGAAAAGAATTAAAAAGACTGGAAAGGCATAGCCTCCAGTCTTGAGAATTCATTAATCTATTATCTATTATAAAAACATTACCAGGCCGGTCGTCAGGGAAGATAGTACCATTGCAAGAATCATGATATAAATAATAATCTTCATTCTTCGTTCCCGCTTTGACTTTCTTCTGGGCGTCTGTGTATTTTGATTTTTAGCCAATTTTAATCCTCCTTCAATCCCGTATCATAATTGTATTTTACCGTTTATCACGGGATTGGACAAGTGCAATCGGATACAAAAATTTATATTGGGGGTTCCAACTATGAGTGATGATAAGTTTCAATCGAAGGAAAAGAAGTGGAAAGCGGCCGTCGAAAAGACAGTGGAACGTTTCCCAGAACGGAAGGAACCGTTTACTACCTCCTCCGACATTGAAGTGGGTCGTTTATATTATCCTGAGAATGATCAGGAATACGATGAAAAACTGGGGTATCCGGGAACATACCCATATACCCGGGGGATCCAACCTACTATGTATCGAAGCAGGTTCTGGACGATGCGACAGTATGCAGGATTTGGTTCGGCAATGGAAACCAATAAGCGTTTTCGTTACTTACTTGACCAAGGGCAGACAGGTCTTTCAGTGGCATTTGACCTCCCAACACAAATCGGATACGATTCGGACGATGTTATGGCTGAAGGAGAAGTAGGAAAAGTTGGGGTAGCGATTGACTCGCTGAAAGATATGGAGCAATTGCTGGATCAGATTCCACTTGACCGGGTAAGTACATCCATGACAATCAACGCTCCAGCATCTGTTCTCTTGTGCATGTATATTGCTGTAGGAGAAAAGCAGGGAGTGCCGTTCGAAAAACTTACTGGAACCATACAGAACGATATTTTAAAAGAATATATTGCACGTGGAACTTATATTTTTCCTCCGAAACCATCTATGCGACTGATTACTGATATTTTTGCATATTGCCAGAACCACCTTCCTAAATTTAATACCATCAGTATATCTGGCTATCATATCCGCGAGGCAGGATCCACAGCTGTACAGGAAGCAGCCTTCACAATTGCAAACGGCATGGCATATGTGGATGCAGCGTTAGATGCGGGTCTTGATATTGATGCGTTCGCACCGCGGCTTGCATTTTTCTTTAACGCTCACAATAATTTCTTTGAGGAAGTTGCCAAGTTTCGGGCAGCCAGAAGGATCTGGGCTAGAATCATGAAAGACCATTACAAGGCAAAAAATGAAAAGAGCTGGAAGTTGCGTTTCCACACACAAACAGGCGGATCAACGCTTACCGCGCAGCAGCCAGATAACAATGTGGTGCGCGTAACAATGCAAGCGCTTGCTGCTGTATTGGGCGGAACGCAAAGTCTTCACACCAACTCAAGGGATGAGGCGCTTTCTTTGCCGACAGAGGAGTCAGCCCGAATTGCACTTCGCACCCAGCAAATCATTGCTAATGAAAGTGGTGTTGCTGATACGGTCGATCCACTAGGGGGCTCATACTACGTTGAGGAACTCACTGATCAGATTGAAAAAGAGGTAGAATCTTATCTGAACCGTATTCGTGATATAGGTGGAGCGGTTCAGGCTGTTGAGGAAGGCTTCATGCAACGTGAGATTCACCGAAATGCCTATGAGACGCAGAAAAAAATAGAAAAAGAGGAAGAAATTATTGTTGGACTCAATAAGTTTACACTTGATGAAGAAGTGAATCCGGACTTAATGAAAGTGGATGAGGAACTGGAGAAGGATCAGATCGAATCCGTCCAACGGATTCGTGCCGACCGAGATCAGGCTGAGGTCGAGCGAACTTTATCAGCTATCCGTCAGCATGCAAGAAATGAAGATAGTAACTTAATCCCGTATATACTGGATGCAGTTAAGGTATATGCAACAGTGGGCGAGATTTGTAATGTATTGCGTGAGGAGTTTGGTGAATATGCAGGATAATAAAGGGGAGACTCAGATGGGGAAAATTCGTGTTTTAATTGCCAAACCGGGACTTGATGGCCATGACCGCGGTGCCCTTGTAATTGCACAAGCGCTTCGTGATCACGGGATGGAAGTTATTTATACAGGGCTTAGACAGTCACCGGTTCAAATAGCACAAGCAGCAATACAGGAAGATGTCGATGTCGTTGGTCTTTCATCCTTGTCAGGGGCACACAAAACATTGTTTCCAAAAGTAGTGGAAGCGCTCGAGGCGCGTAATGCTGGAGATATTCCGGTAGTTGGTGGAGGAGTAATACCAGCGGAAGATATACCATTTCTGCTGGAAAAGGGAGTTAACAAGATTTTCACAAGTGGTTCATCTACCGAGGCGTTAGCAACCTATATAAAGCAGTTGATTCAACCGGAAAGTGAAGAGGTGGATCCACCTGAAAAGATAGCCCATATCGGTATTGCAGTCAAAAAAATTGACCAGGCGCTCTCCTTCTACACAGATACACTTGGACTTCAATTGGAAGCTGTAGAGGAAGTTGAGTCGGAAGGTGTGAAAGTTGCATTCCTGAAGATTGGTGATTCGCGGATTGAATTGCTGGAGCCACTTAATGAATCGTCGGCAATTAAACGCTACCTGGATAAAAAGGGTGAGGGGATTCATCATATCGCATTGGAAGTCGACAATATAAACGAGCGCTTAACCAGCATGAAAAAAAAGGGTATTCAATTGATTAATGAGCAGCCTAAAACAGGGGCACACAACAGCCGTATAGCCTTCATACACCCAAAGGCTGCCAATGGGGTTCTTTTTGAAATGTGTGACCATAGTGAGGGAAGTGAATCGTAATGGACATATTTGATAAAATCAATGAACTATATGATAAAAGAAGACAAGTTGAACTAGGTGGAGGCGATGAACGGATTGACCGGCAGCATGAAAAAGGAAAACTGACTGCCAGGGAGCGGATTGATTATCTGCTTGATAAAGGTTCGTTTGTGGAATTGAATCCGTTCATTGAACACCGTGAGACCGACTTTGGCATGAATAATTCAACTGCCAATGGTGAGGGAGTCGTAACCGGTTATGGGAAAATCGATGGCCGGCCAGTATATTTATTTGCTCAGGACTTTACCGTATATGGCGGGGCTCTTGGTGAAATGCACGGTAAAAAAATTGCAGCCGTAATGGACCTTGCTGCGAAAAATGGTGTTCCCTTTATTGGATTGAACGATTCGGGCGGCGCTCGGATTCAGGAAGGGGTTTCCTCCCTTGATGGATATGGACAGGTTTTTTATCGGAACTCAATTTATTCAGGAGTAATTCCGCAAATTTCAGTTATTATGGGGCCAAGTGCGGGGGGAGCGGTTTATTCTCCGGCAATAACAGACTTTGTCATTATGGTGGAAAAGACATCTCAGATGTTCATCACCGGTCCCAAAGTAATTGGAACAGTAACAGGGGAGAAAATTACTTCCGAGGAACTTGGCGGAGCGCATGTACATAACTCTAAAAGCGGTAATGCGCACATTAAGGCGGAAAATGAAGAGCAGGCACTCGATGCGGTTAAGAACCTTGTAAAGTATTTGCCGCCAAACAATACTGAAAAGCCGCCAGTTGCCGAAGCTGACTCAGGCGATGATACACGGCCTGATATGACTGACATTGTCCCGTTCAACTCAACGCGACCGTATGATGTAAAACAGGTAATCGAGCAGGTTGTCGACCAGGACAGCTTTTTTGAGATTCATAAAGACTTTGCAAAAAATATTGTAGTAGGATTTGCACGAATCAAAGGTCAGACTATAGGACTTGTTTGCAATCAGCCAAAATATCTGGCTGGTGGGCTTGATATTGACTCAAGTGATAAAGCAGCAAGGTTTATTCGGTTCTGTGATTCATTTAATGTGCCGCTTATAACCTTTGAAGACGTGACAGGATTCTTCCCAGGGGTCAAGCAGGAACATGGCGGGATTATCCGTCATGGCGCAAAAATTTTATATGCCTATTCTGAAGCCACCGTTCCAAAGATTACGGTAATAACCCGTAAAGCATTTGGTGGTGCATATGTGGCATTAAACAGTAAATCAATAGGAGCTGACTTAGTTTACGCGTGGCCAAACGCGGAAATCGCAGTTATGGGTCCTGAAGGTGCGGCTAACATCATTTTTGCTAAAGAGATTGCTGAAAGTGAGAATCCTGAAAAGACCCGTCAGGAAAAAATTGAAACATACCGCGAAAAATTCGCAAATCCATATATCGCTGCCGGACTTGGTATGATTGATGATGTAATCGATCCACGCGAGACACGGACTAAACTAGTACAGGCCCTTGAAATGCTACAAAATAAACATGAAGACAGACCAAAAAAGAAGCACGGGAATATACCGTTGTAATTAGTACTGGAGGAAACTTATATGACAGCAGTCAACAAAGAACGTCTGCTTGACGAGTTTTTCGAACTGGTTCAAGTAGATTCTGAGACAAAACACGAAGAAAAAATTGCAGCCGTTTTAAAAAAGAAATTTACTGAACTCGGTCTTGAGGTTATTGAGGATGATAGTAAAGATAAAACCGGGCATGGTGCCGGTAATCTGATTTGTACTTTAAAAGGAAATAAAGATGGCGTTGACCCGATTTATTTTACTTCCCATATGGATACCGTAGTCCCGGGGAAAGGAATAAAACCGTCGATTAAAGAGGGTTATATTGTGTCGGATGGCAGTACTATCCTGGGATCGGACGATAAGGCTGGACTGGCAGCTATCCTCGAGACCATCCGGACAATCAAGGAGAATAATCTGGAGCATGGAGATATTCAGTTTGTGATTACAGTTGGTGAGGAATCAGGACTTGTTGGTGCAAAGGCGTTGGATGAATCTTTATTAAATGCCAAGTATGGTTACGCAATCGACAGTAATGGTTCGGTCGGCGATATTATAGTAGCTGCGCCCACACAGGCAAAAATATTCGCGGTTATGAAAGGTAAGACAGCACATGCAGGAGTGGCTCCGGAAAAAGGCGTTTCAGCAATTACACTTGCAGCAAAGGCAATTGCTAAAATGCCGCTTGGCCGTATTGATGAAGATACCACCGCAAACATCGGCCGGTTCGAGGGTGGACAGCAGACCAATATAGTTTGTGATTATGTTGAGATTCTTGCTGAGGCACGTTCACTTGTTCCTGAAAAAATGGAAGCACAGGTTGCCAAAATGAAGGAAGCATTTGAAAAAACCGCCGAGGAATTAGGTGGCAGTGCGGACGTTGACATAAAAATTATGTATCCAGGCTTCAAACATGAAGCAGGCGATGAAGTGGTTGAGGTCGCCAGGAGAGCTGCAAAGACAATTGGCCGGGAAAGCAAGCTTGAGAAAAGCGGTGGCGGAAGTGACGCCAACATTATCGCAGGGTATGGCATTCCGACAGTAAACCTTGCCGTAGGATACGAGGAAATTCATACAACAAACGAACGGATGCCGGTGGATGAACTAGTTAAGATAACTGAATTCGTCACTGCAATAATTCAGGAAACAGCAAATAAATAACAAGAGTGCAAATATAAAATAACAAACCTTTTAGCAGTTCAATTAACAAATAAATTGGACTGCTTATTTTTGCTGATTTAACATAAAGTCTTGTCTACTGCATAATTCGGTTGCTAAAATGCTCTAATTGCTGTGCTAATTTTCCATACAATATGCAAGCAAAATGGATATTTATGTTGAAATAATAATAGGAATTTGAATAATTGTACTTAAACTCCCTCAGTTTGATTCAATTTAATAGTTTTTAAACATTTTTCAATCAAAAATTCAAGCTCAGCATATTCAATCAGCTGAGCTTCTTTTATGAAAAATCACATGGATTTTATTTACAATTATGTTACAATTTAAATAATTTTATTAATAGAAAATTCATAAAAAGGGGAGTTAAGAAGTGAGTCATAAAATGGAGTGTGTTGAAGTAAGTAAAGTGTTCAAGGGCGACGGAGTTAGTACGTATGCACTGGAAGATATTAATGTAACGTTTGAGGAAGGGGAATTTGTGGCAATAGTTGGCCCTTCAGGCTCGGGAAAATCGACAATACTTAGCTTGCTTGGAACTCTTGATCTTACTACCAGTGGAAATGTAACTTATAACGGTTCCCCCTTAAATGAGTATTCTTCAAGAAAACTGGCTGATTTCCGTTTCGAGAACATTGGCTTCATCTTTCAGCAATTCCATCTGCTGCCAACTTTGACGGCGCTGGAAAATGTGATGTCTCCATTGTTTTCCAGAAAAGTTCCCTACAATAAAAAGGAACGTGCAGAGACGATGCTGAATCAGGTCGGTTTGCAGGATAAATACAATTCACTTCTATCCCAGTTATCCGGCGGCCAGCAGCAACGGGTGGCCATTGCCCGGGCTCTTGTCCATGAACCAAACTGGCTGCTGGCTGATGAACCGACTGGGAATCTTGATACCGATACAGGGGAGATTATTTTCGATACACTGCATGGGCTCAATCGGAATAAGGGGTGCGGAGTAATTGTTGTTACCCATGATTCTGAATTAGCTGAGCGGGCTGATCGTATTGTCGAAATGAAAAATGGAAAAATAGTCAGGGACACGAGGAAGCAGGCATATGCTTAAGTTTATTTGGAACTCATGGTGGCGAAATAAGGAACGATTACTGTTAGTAATTATCGGAGCGCTCATTGTCAGTATTGGATTAAGTTACTTAGTTGGCATTACACAGGCTAACAAAGGAACAATTGTGGATGAACTGCAAAAACGATGGAAGTCTTCCTACCATATTGTTGTCAGGCCACCTGATACCCGCAGTGTGACCGAAGATAAAAATCTTTTGGAACCTAACTATCTCAGTGGCTTGTCAGGTGGTATTTCACTTGAACAACTGCAAGAAATAAGGAATATCCCGGAAGTAAATATCGCTGCTCCGATTTCGATGATGGGGTATGTCCATAATTCCACAACTCTGGACAAAGCAATTTTCACTGAACCTGGCGTTTACCGTATGACGATTAAAAAGGTTACAAACAATGGAATTGAAAATGTAACACAGAAGGATAACGTTTATTTCACGGTAGGATCCTGGTCAGCCCCTTCTGATGCAAGCGAGTATGGAGTGACTCGGTATACGGGAGAGGTCTCCTATGGAACGGACATATTGATTGCAGGGATTGATCCGGAGGCGGAAGCAGCGTTGGTTGGGCTTGATCAAGCCCTGGTGAACAAGGGGAAAAGCACTTATATTTCTAATACAGATAATCCTCAAACGTTTGAGGTAACAGAAGGGGTAGAAGCGACCAGTATTCCAGTATTGTTAAGCAATCAGCAATTTGTTGATGGAAACATAACGTACACTTTTGAGCGACTGGAACTTTCGGAAGACACGAATTTGACCAAAACAATGGAAAGCGTGAAAGAAAGTGGGGGCCGCCGTTTCCTGGAGAAACAAAGCGGAAAAGAAGTGGAGGAGTACACCTATACGACGGAGGAGACACATGAAAAGATTGTGAATCAAATCGTGGATGGCAGCACCCTTAATGAATCACACTGGATGATGTTTAAGCCGTCTTCCATTGATTATCGACCGATATCCAGCCCATATCCGGAAAGATGGCCTTTTACTTATGAAGTGAAGCCCTATACGATTCCTGAAGATTCCCTGTTGGCCGTCAATCAATCTTATCGGCCGGTTACATCGTTTGGCAAGGACAGTTCGGAATGGCCGCGGCTGCAATTCGATTTTAAAGGCATTTTTGACCCGGGGAAGCTTGAAATCTCCAAAGACCCTTTAACGGAACTGCCAATGGAAACCTATTTCCCATCGAAAGCGGAATGGGTACTCGATAAAAACGAGAAACCTGTGAACCCGCCTCAACAAATGAAACCGCTTAATAATCCATATGGCTTCCTGACTAAGCCTCCGTTGATGTTAACAACTATTGAAGCAGCTGCAAACGTGCTTGGTGAGAATCCAATATCTGCTGTTCGGGTGAAAGTTTCCGGGATAAACGAATTAACAGAGGAAAGTGAGAAGATACTCCAAGCAGTCGCTGACCAAATTGAGAAGGATACCGGGTTGATTACGGATATTACGTTAGGATCCTCTCCTCAACCGGCATTAACGCATATACCAGGTGTGGAAAACGGAGAGAATATTGGCTGGATTCAGCAGCCATGGATTAAGCTCGGCTCTTCTGTTTCCATTTTCAAAGAATCGAAAGTGAGTATGTCCGGCATTATTGCGAGTGTCATCCTGGTGGCTATTGTTTATGTGTTTTCTTCCAACATCATTATGATGTATGCGAGGAAAAAGGAATTCGCGGTGCTGCTTTCCATCGGTTGGCGGCCGAATCAGCTTACCAGATTATTGTTCACGGAAGCTGCCTTGATCGGTCTGTTTGTATCGATGATAAGCTGGTTGATACTGGGGTATATCTATGTAACCAATGACATTCAAACGTCCGGCTGGCGCTTATTGCTGATTGGGGTTTTCGGGATAGCCATCTATCTGTTGGGTGCTATGATTCCCGGGTTTTTGGTGAGGAAAATATCCCCTTACGAGACCATGAAAACAGGAGAAATCACCCATCAGAAACGCTATCTGTTTAAAACGACATCCGTAATAGCGATGAGTTTGAATAATTTGCTCGGCAAATGGAAGCGCAGCATCCTTTCCATCCTGGCAATTGCATTACCGACTGGCTTACTCGTATTCTTCCTGTTCATCACGTTCCGCCTGCAAGGGATTATGTATACCACTTGGCTTGGGGAATACGTGGCCATGGAAGTCGGCACCATGCATTACGTGGCGATGGGAGTAGCCATTGCGATTGCCATCCTGACTACGGCAGAGATTATCTGGCAAAACGTCGCAGAACGACAACCGGAACTTGCCGTACTAAAGGCGGTTGGATGGCAGAACAGCACCGTACGTTGGATGGTCCTGATGGAAGGAGCTTTAAACGGTCTTATTGCGGGTGTGCTTGGAATCTCACTGGCATTTGGCATGGTAAGTTTCATGTATGGCCAATTGCCAAAAGAAGAGCTCCCATATTTGGTAGGAACGATCATCATTCCTATCCTTACCGGAGTGATTGGAGCGTTGCTTCCTGCCTCTAAAGCGGTAAAACTCCAACCATATCAGGGCATGACTGGGACCATGGTGAATACAAAAAAAGCGGAGAAAAGCTTTCAGTATACGTTCAGCACAGTTGGAATTCTCTTATTTGTGGGCATCATTGCCCTCTTAACCCAAGCCATCCCGCATGTGGAAGAAAAAGCCACACCTTCACAACCTGTCGAATCGGGGGCGGTGAAAGGAACAGAAGGAGAAGTACAGGAAGTTATTTCCTCACCTGAAGAAAAAGAGGCGGATGGAGCGAAAAGCGAAGAAGATTCAGAGAAACCCGTACCTGAAACCATCATAGAAGAGGCGTATCGGTCCTTACAACTAGGTGAGAAATATGAAGGGTATGATTACTATATGAACTTCGAGCTAGCCGAAACGCCAAAAGGTGTTACGAAAAAAACTCCTGATAACCAACTAATCACTCTCATGACCGATGTAAAAAATGATAACCTTGAAGAAGGCCTAGTAAGTAAGCTTTCCTATCAGCCACACTTCGGATACTATTATCTAGTGGATGGAGAGGGCAACAAATATAAGCCTGTTCACTACAAAAGTCTGGTCGCTGAGAAGTGGGAGAATAAAACTTATATATGGCCAGGCGGTCAGGTGAAATCTCTTCTAACATATGAAGTACCCAAGAGTATCAAAGAATTGGTTTATGTTCAGGACCTTAGTAAGTTTCCAAAATCAGGGGTTTTTGCGGTTCGTATAATGGAAAATGGCAAGTTGTTAGGAGAATCCGAGGAAGCTGTTTCAAAAGAGACAGGAGCGAATACAGAGGTCTTGCTTGAAGAACCCAACTCAGATATGTTCAATGCTAAAATAAACGAGGCTTATCGTTTATTAAAAGTAGGAGAAAACTATGATGTTTACACTGAGCATATTTCATTTGATTTAGCCAATCATCCTGAAGGTGTTAAACGAAAAGGCACGGATACAGAGTTAATAACCTTACAGACAGAAGTAACTATCGATGAAAATGGTGGTAAACTTCATTACCAGCCTCATTTTGGTTATTACTATTTAATGGATAGTAAAGGAAACAAATACAAACCTGTTCATTACAAAAATCTTGTATCAGAAAAATGGAACAAAATTAGAGTTTGGCCTGGAGGAAGAGTAGAATCGTTATTGACTTATGAAGTGCCTAATGATGTTAAAGATCTAATATATGTTCAACACCATACTCAATTGGCGAAATCCGGTGATATAGTTGTAAGAATTAAAAAGAATGGAAAATTATTGGTGGAATAAAGCTTTTCAATTCAAATAGCGATAGTTGGAATGTTCTTAAGCTTACGGGTGCTAGTTTAATTTAACAAAACAATGTAAACAGAACGCTTGGATATTTAAAATCCAAGCGTTGCTCTTTACCAATTTATAGTGTTATATTCTTTGTTAATCGGTGCGATAATTTTGCTGTTATTTTATCTTCTAAATATGTTTTTGTACTCCAAAACCGAACAAGGGGCTCTTACAAAAGGGCCCTTTTGTTGTGTATGTTATAATTGGTATAGAGAAACAACAGTTCTGTAAAAGGGATGGATAGATATGTCACAATGGTATCCCAAAAAAGGCCGTGTAATCTTTCACCTAGATATGAATTCTTTTTATGCGTCGGTTGAGATGGCGTATAATCCTAGTCTAAAAGGTAGACCACTGGCCATTGCGGGGAATCCCGGGGAACGAAAAGGAATTATTGTTACTAGCAGCTATGAAGCCCGGGCAAAAGGAGTAAAAACAACCATGCCGTTGTGGCAGGCAAGGAAGCTGTGTCCGGAGTTAATCGTGCTTCCCCCTAATTTTGACCGTTATCGGACCGCTTCACGTGAAATGTTCAGAATGCTGGCTGAAATAACGCCGTATGTCCAGCCGGTTTCCATTGACGAAGGATACATGGATATTACAGACAGCGAAAAACATGGAACGCCAATTGAAATAGCAAACAATCTGCAACAACGGATCCAGCAAGAACTGGATTTGCCTTGCAGTATTGGAATTGCTCCAAATAAATTTCTGGCAAAAATGGCTTCTGATATGAAGAAACCAATGGGTATTACTATTCTACGGAAAAGGGATATCCAACATAAACTATGGCCGCTCCCGCTCGAGGAGATGTACGGTGTAGGAGCGAAGACAGCTGAAAAACTGCGTAAAATTGATATGGAAACAATTGGTGACCTGGCAAATGGAGATGTCTACCAACTGAAGAGTGTCCTTGGAATAAATGGGGAAAGGCTCAAGAACCGTGCTAATGGGATTGACACACGCCCTGTCGACCCCGATGCCGTTCATGAGTTTAAGAGTATAGGCAGCTCACAGACTCTTCCACAGGATACGACTGACGAAACAGACATAAAGGCGCTGATGAATCTTTTGGCGGACAATGTGGTCCGTCGAATGAAACGAAAGCAAGCTGCAGGAAGAAGTGTTCAGATCATGATCCGGTATTTTGATCATAAAACAGTTACCCGGAGTAAAAAGCTGCAGCGCTATATCGAGACCAAAGAAGATATTCTTGGAGTTGCCAGTGACCTTTTTCAGAAGCACTGGAACTTAGAACCGATCCGGTTGTTGGGGATTACGGTACAGGATGTAGAAGAGAAGCAGAATATTGCCCAGCAGTTGGACTTGTTCACATACCAAAAAGAAGCTGGCAAAGAAAAGCTGTACACGGCGATTGATGAACTTTCAGAGAAGTTTGGTAAGAATCCATTTGTCCGGCTTCACAATGAGGACAAGACAGAGCAGCCCAGAACAAGCTTTCAAAAAGATTTTCTCGATGATTACAAACGATAGTCTTCGTGAGACGAACGAATTAGTATAGGAATACTAAAATGTTCTATTAGTGAATCTTATTTCGGAGTTTCTATAAATTGAGACATAGTAGCGAGGTTGATTTCCGCTTCAGGCCGTCGCTTTCCACGGGCAACGCTTCAACTTCCTCGGAAGAAAACCACTTCCTGCGGGATTTTCAGCTGTTGCTTTTCCCGTTGGAGTCGACTGCCTTACGCTCCAATCAACGCCAGGTTACCGAAGTACCAGATATCAGTGGAAGGCAGTTCGAAACATGCTCAACCCCTTATAAGTTATGGACACTAAGCGTAAGCAATACACGAAGACTCCTGTGGAACAACGAGCCTAAGAGAACCCACAGTGAGCGATCTTGGCAAACGAGGAGGCTGAGGCCGTGCCCACGGCAAAGGAAACACTGTGAAAGCTTTAGCTTGAACAGATGTTGACCTTGCACCCGGAGCGGTGAAAGCGAAGTGTTCTGCCGGAGCGGAGCTTCGATGATATGCCGCATTTTATATCTTATATGACACAACATAAAATCTGAACTACCTTACACAAGATAGTTCGGATTTTTCATGACTTCTACACTTTTGTTCCAGCCCTTACCTTCTTTGGATACGTATTATTTCATGATCGTCTTCACCAACGATTGAGCGATTTTACTTCCCGGATAACGTAGAGGGATATCAAATTTCGTTGTCTGTTTCATAATACTTTTCCTATGGGAGAAGGTGTCAAAACTGTATTTTCCATGGTATGCACCCTGCCCGCTGTGTCCGACACCACCAAAAGGAAGGTGGGGGTTTGCCAGGTGATACAAGGTGTCATTGACACAGCCGCCACCAAACGAGATATTTTCCAGAACTAAATGCTGGTGTTTTTCTTTTTCACCAAAGTAATACAGTGCCAACGGTTTTTCCATTCGCTTAAGTTTTTCAACTACCTCGTTTAGGTTATTAAAGGATAATACCGGCAAAATTGGTCCAAAAATCTCATCCTGCATAACAGCATCGTCCCAGCTAATATTATCTAAAATAGTCGGTTCAATCGTACGCTTTTCCAGATTTCCGTTGCCACCATATACAATCTCGCCTTCGGTCAAGAACTTAGTTAACCTGTGGAAGTGGTTCTCGTTTACTATCCGGGTATTTTCATCATTTTCAAGCGGGCTTTTACCATAAAATTCTTTAATATACTTCTTCATTGCTTTCAGCAGTTTTTTCTTTGCTTTTTCATGTACATATAAATAATCGGGGGCTACACAGGTCTGACCTGCATTGGTGAATTTGCCCCATACAAGACGTTTTGCGGCAAGATTTATGTCGGCATCCTTGTTAACAATTGCCGGGCTTTTTCCGCCAAGTTCCAATGTTACTGGTGTTAAATTTCGGCTTGCCTTCTCCATAACGATTTTGCCGACTGCAGTACTGCCCGTAAAGAAAATATAATCAAAAGATTGTTCGAGCAGCTGTTGGCTTACCTCTTTTGTACCCTCAATTACTGCAAAAAAAGAAGGATCAAATGTTTTACCAATCATATTAGCTAGTAATGACGATACAGCAGGAGTGAACTCGGAAGGTTTTAATACAACTGTGTTACCTGCTGCAATTGCGCCAATTGCAGGAGCAATGGCCAGATGAACGGGATAATTCCAGGGAGCAATCACCAATGATGTACCATATGGTTCTTTAATAATATAGCTTTTCGTTCCCTTGTGTGTGAGGGGAGCATACACTTTTTTCGGTGTCATCCAATTTTTTAGCTGTTTAAGGGTGAGATCAATCTCCGAATAAAGGAATCCCAGCTCTGTTGTCAGTGACTCATGAGGTGATTTATTTAGGTCAGTTTTCAAGGCCTGATAAATTTCATCTTCATGTTCCTTGAGCATCTTTTTAAGAGCTTTCAGTTGGTTTTTACGTACTTCATACTTCCGTGTATTACCACTGAAAAAATACTCCTTCTGGTTATTCACCAGTTTCTCAATAGTTTGCATGTAAAGCACTCCCCACTAATTGGAATTAATCACAACTTTTGAAAAATCATTCGCAAGTTCTGTGTCTGGAAAAATTCCCCTTGCTTCGTCAAGCAGCTTTTTGTAATCCTCTTTCTGATAACGGGAGGATACATGGGTAAGAACGAGCTTTTTTACCTGACTGTTTTTGGCCAGAGATGCTGCCTGTACAGTAGTTGAATGATGGTATTGGTGAGCCATTTCGGCCATTGACTGATCAAAGGTAGCTTCATGAATTAGTACATCCGAGTCTTTTACAAATGATGCAAACTGATGGCTTGACCGGGTATCACCCAGGATGGTAAGGACGCGTCCCTTCTTATCAGGACCAATAAAGTCCTCTCGGAGAATAACCTTTCCGTCTGCGATAGATATCTTCTCATTTTCTTTGATCTCCTGATAAATCGGTCCTGGCATAATTCCGGCTGCCTGCAATTTATCTGCCAGCAGCTCTCCGGGTCTATCTTTTTCTGTGATGCGGTAACCATAACTGTCGATACCATGTTCCAGCTTTTTAGCTGTAACAGTAAATTGCTTATCTTCCACTACGTGTCCATCGGTTATTTCCACTATGGATAGTGGATATTTCAGATGAGTCCCACTTATCTTTAGGCTCGTTTCGATATATTCCTTGATTCCATTGGGACCATATACCGTTAAGAGGTCATCTCCACCTTGGAATGACCTGCTGCTTAACAGACCTGGAAGGCCAAAAATATGGTCTCCATGGAGATGGGTGATGAATATCCGATTGATTTTCCTTGGTTTAAGTGATGTATTCAGGATTTGGTGCTGTGTTGCTTCCCCGCAGTCAAACAACCAGATACTGTTTTGTTCCTGGAGCAGGGTGAGAGCCAAGGCGGATACGTTCCGGTCTTTGGATGGAACACCAGAACCTGTTCCAAGAAAATGCAGTTCCATTTAGTTCCATCCCCGTTCATACTGTTTTGGAGCTTCCGGTGAATATCCGAGTTCCTCGGCTGCAGCTTTTGCCCAGTATGGATTCCGCAGTAGGGAACGGCCGATAAATACAAGGTCCGCTCGGTCGTTCTGCAATATTTCCTCCGCCTGGATTCCACTAGTTATAAGTCCAACTGCACCGGTAGAAATGGATGCTTTATGTTTAATTGCTTCACAACGCTTAACCTGGTAACCAGGGTATGGATTAATGGACGCTGGTACGACGCCACCGGAACTGCAATCAATTAAATCGACCCCTTGATGATTCAATTGCTCCGCGAAATAAATCATATCTTCCAGCGAATTACCCGCTTCACTGTATTCATCCGTGGAAATTCGGACGAATAAAGGTCCATCCCATACGGTTTGAATAGTATCAATTATTTGTGAAAGAAAACGATAACGATTTTCACGACTACCACCATATTCATCGGAACGTTTATTGGTTAGCGGCGAGAGAAACTGATTAATGAGATAGCCATGGGCTGCATGAATTTCAATAATATCAAAGCCGGACTCTTTAGATCTACGTGCAGCGTCTTTAAACGCTACAATTGTCCGTTTAATATCCTCAGAAGACATTTCTTCAGGAGTATCGGATGATTCATTAAAAGGAATGGCGCTGGGTGCGTAAATTTTTGAATCCAGCCGTGCTTTTCGTCCGGCATGAGCAAGCTGAATTGCTGTAGCAGACCCGTAGCTGTGAAGCTCTCTATTCAGCTCCTTAAGTCCGGAAGTATGTTCGTCCTCCCATATTCCCAGGTCTTCAGGTGAAATACGACCTTCAGGAAGGACAGCGGTTGCTTCGGTCATTACCAGACCGGTCTGGCCTACTGCTCTTGATACATAATGCGTAAAATGAAAAGGAGTAAGCTTTCCGTCCTGGGCTGTACAGGAATACATACACATCGGTGACATAGTGATCCGATTTTTAAGTGTAACGTTTTTAAAGTTAATCGGTTCGAACAGTTTTGGCATTTTTAAATCCTCCTATATTTTTCAATGGCTTTGGTTGAACTTATCTCGATAGTCAAGTGCAAGGTGTGGTACGTCGGTAAAAATACCGTCACAGTCCAGGCTAAAGCAAGTTCCCATCTGTCTTGTTCGGTTGATGGTATAGACACGCACCGACATCTTTTCTTGGTGACACTGATTAACAAGAAGGTTATTCAGTAACCGGTATTTAATATGTACGGCATTGGCCCCTAGAGTTCGGGCATGCTGCACGAGATTCCGGTTTCGTCTGGACGTAAGTAAGGCTACCCCAATGTCCTGGTTAGCGTGCTTCAGACGCTGCACACTTCTTGGATTAAAGGTTGACAGTATGGTACGATTTAGTAATCGATAGTGCGAAACCTGTTCATACACAATCTGTTCCAGATTCTCATAATCTATTTTATTATTTTTTAGCTCAATATTTAAGTTTAACGGTTTATCTTTTACCCATTCGAGAAATTCCATTAAGGAAAGCACCCTGGAATCCTTGAAACGGGAAGCAAACCAGGACCCGGCGTCAAGCTGCTGTAATTGGGCAAATGAATAGTCCTTTATGTAGCCTGTACCATTAGTCGTACGGTTAACACGCTCGTCATGCATCAGCACCGGAATATTGTCCCGTGTCAAATGGACATCTGTCTCAATGCCTTCTGCTCCCGCGCGATATGCAAGTTCAAAGGCTGACATGGTATTTTCGGGAGCAACCGCGCTCGCACCGCGATGTGCAATTATTTTAGTCAATACGCTCACCTCAAGTTAGATTGTGTTTGATTTCCGGGTATAAGTCAATTCAAATGGGAGGGGATTAGATGAATAATTGGCAAACGAAGGAACAACTGACAGATCTCTTGTGCTCACTTGTTAATCACCAGAGCATAACAGGAAGTACCGCTGAGATTGCGCTTGCGGAATATCTGGAACATTTGCTGCAGCAGAATCCTTATTACCAGGAAAACCCGGATCATTTAAAGCTTCATCCGCTTGAAGACGGGAGACGGCTGCTGACAGCTCTCGTAAAGGGGAAGGATACATCTGAAACAGTGATATTACTGAGCCACTTTGATGTGGTCGGGATTGAGGATTATGGGTCACTGGAAAATCTTGCTTTCCATCCTAGGGAACTAACCCGGGAAATGGAGAAAATAAAAGATGAATTACCGGATACAGTCAAGGAAGATATTAATTCTGATTCAGGTGAGTGGCTATTCGGACGCGGTTCTATGGACATGAAGGCAGGTCTTGCCCTGCATTTTTGCATGCTCGAGAAAGCGATTAATGGTGATTTCGACGGAAATATTCTTTTGTTAACGGTTCCTGATGAGGAAGTTAATTCCCAGGGTATGTTGGCAGCATTGCCCGTTTTGGAAAAATTAAAAGAAGAAGAGAACCTGACCTATAATGCTTGTTTGAACGGCGAGCCAATGTTCAGTAAATACCCTGGGGATCCCGCATATTATGTTTATGCTGGCTCGATTGGAAAAGTTCTGCCCGGATTCTATTGTTATGGAAAAGGGTCACATGTCGGTGAACCTTTTGCCGGGATCAATCCTAATCTGATGACCAGCTTTTTATCCCAGCAGCTTGAACTCAGTGAGGACTTTATCGAAAAGATTGATGGAGAAGTGACACCACCACCTGTCAGTCTTATGCAACGCGACCTGAAAGAGGAATATTCTGTCCAGACACCTCAGGCCGCAATATCCATGTACAATGTATTATATTTGAAGCAAACGTTTAAGGAGATCAATGAAAAACTTTTGAACGGCGCATGTACTGCCGCTAAAGAAATCGAGAAATATATTAACGAAAAAGCGGCTAGATTTGGAGAGGTATCTGACGAATTTTCCATGCCGTCCGCAAAAGTAAATGTCATGATGTACGAAGAATTATACGAGGAAGCGACAAAACGATATGGCGAGAAGGAAATTACAAGGCGGCAGAATCTGCTGGTCAGTCAGCGGGATAAAGGGGACCGTGATTTTTCCACCTTGCTTGTTCAGGAATTGGCAGCCATGTGTAAGGATTTGGCGCCATTGATTGTTCTTTTTTACAGTCCACCGTTTTATCCGGCAGTTTCATCTAACGATGATCCATATATCACCGAGGTAATGGACTATGTAAAAACTTACACCAAAAATAATTATCAGCTTAACCTGACAGTGGCAGAGTACTTCACCGGGCTTTCGGACTTAAGCTTTCTTGGACCAGTATCATCCAAAAGCAGACTAAATCAGCTGACAACTAATATGCCGCTGCAGAATAATGGGTTTGTATTCCCTGAAGATATTATGGAGAGGCTTACTATGCCCATTCTCAATGTTGGTCCGCTTGGAAAGGACCCGCATCAGTGGACAGAACGCATTGAATTGACATACAGCTTTGACCATTTACCATCTATACTGACAGAAACGATTCATCAGTTATTTGCGAAAATAGACAGTTAGTATGTGACTTTTTTTGATAAAAGGGATACAATAAAAGAAATAACTGAATCGTCATTCATTTCAGGGGGATTCGAACTAATGAAGTTACTTGATAAAACAATCAGTCAAATGACGATGCCCACACCATTTCCTGTGGGGGACGTTCATGTATATCTATTAAAAGGGGATACGTTGTCCCTTGTGGATGCTGGTGTAAAAACCAAGGAGGCCTGGGAGGCTCTGACAATCCAATTAAACGAGCTTGGCTATGGTCCTGAAGATATCGAGCAGGTTATCTTGACACACCATCATCCGGATCATATGGGACTTGTTGATAAGTTTCCTCGATTAAAGGATATAGTCGCACATCAGGATGTAGATTTGTGGCTGCGCCGGGATCCGGTTTACTTTGAGCATTACGAGCAATTTTTTTATGAATTTTTCCTGCAGTGCGGTATCCCGTCCGAATTTCTTGCTGAATTGAATAAATTAAAGACACCGCTTAAGTATATCGGAGAAGGGCACCTTACCGGGATAATTCAGGAAGGGCATACCCTTCCAGGCCATGAGGAATGGCGTGTTATTGAAACAGCAGGACATGCACAGAGCCATTTGTCATTCCTGCGCGAACAGGATGGTGCTTTCATTGGTGGTGATCATCTGCTTGAGCATATCTCGCCGAACCCGCTTCTTGAGCCACCAAGGATCGGCGAAACCAGTCGTTCCAAGCCAATGCTGCAGTACCGTAAAAACCTATTGAAGTGCCTGGATCTTGATATCCGGAAAGTTTTTCCTGGGCATGGGAAGATTTTTACGGATACAGCGGGAATGATACCGGTCCGTCTGGAGAAGCAGGAACAGCGGGCCGGTAAAGTACATAGCTTACTTGAGGCAAAGCCACAGACAGTTTTTGAACTTTGCCGGCAGATTTTTCCAAGGCAGTATGAAAAACAGTTGGATCTCACCATCTCCGAAACAGTGGGACAGCTTGATTTTCTGGAGGATGAGAATCGAGTGGAAAAAACACTTCGGGACGGTGTTTTTTACTATCATGCAAAATAGAATCAGAGGCAAAAAAATTATTATCACCGGGGCGTCTTCCGGTATAGGGGAAAGGCTGGCATGGTATATCGCCAAAAATGGCGGGGTGCCGATCATGATTGCCCGTTCAATTGATAAACTAGAACAGAATCAACGCGAAATCGAGCAAGCTTTTGGCATGAAAAGCCATGTCTATCAAGCTGATTTATTGAATGAACAGGAGCTGAAAACGGTTATAGGCAGGATTTTGGATGAACATCCTCCAATCCATGGTTTAATTAATAACGCAGGATCAGGCGTTTTTGAGTATGTGGAGGATATGGAGTGGGAAGATGTTACGCGGATGTTCCAGCTTAATGTGCTGGCGCTGGTACAAGGAACGAAGTTAGTCCTGCCGCATTTTAAAGGAAACAGGGAAGGACACATTGTTAATATTGCCTCAATGGCCGGTAAAATTGCCACGCCCAAATCCGCTGTGTATGCCTCAACGAAACATGCTGTTCTGGGGTTTACCAACGCGCTCCGGCTGGAAGCTGCTCCACATAATATACATATTACAGCCGTCAATCTTGGACCAGTGCGGACGAATTTTTTTGCTGTGGCTGATCCTGGTGGCAGCTATCAGCAAAGTGTTGAGCGGTATATGCTTGATCCGGATAAAGTGGCTGAAAAGGTAGCTGACAGCCTATTTACGCCAAAACGGGAGATTAATATGCCATGGTGGATGGAGGCAGCCACCAAAATTTATCATCTTTCTCCGCGTTTGTTGGAAAAGATGATGAAAGGTCAATTTAACAAAAAATAATTTACGTAGAGTAGTTGTGAAGCGGAGTTTAAAAAGCCACCTGATTTTAGGTGGCTTTTCTAATGTTCCTATTGGGTTAATTGATTCAGTTCGTCAATTGATTCCTGAACAAGGGTTACAGCCTGGCTCATTGCTGCTCCACCACCAAATGCTGCTGTAACACCCACAGCTTCCAGGATTTCCTGCTCGGAACACCCTTGGTCGAGACAACCTTTTACATGATAGATAATACAATATTCATCTTGTGCATACAGGCTTATCCCCAGGGCAATCAGTTGTTTCTCCCGTTTGGATAACTCCCCCTCTTCAAAGCATTCTTCCGTAAAAGCATTATACTGTTCCGATAATCTTGGCATTTTCCTGTTGAATAGTCCCAGTCCTTCTTTGTAGTGAAGCAATGCAGCCTCCGTTGAATTTCTTGCCTCTGTTTCCATATAAATTCAGCTCCATTCCTGTTGAGTATAATCAGGGCTTAGTATGAGCCAAATAGTATATAAATAATCAAGCATAATGGCCACCAATTTTTTTACTTCGGCCGATGGTCACGCCATCCTCCGTGTAACTGGTGGCACGGAGGATGGCGGTAGACCCATACGTGTCACGGATAGAATCCATTACATAACCGATGTCCTTTTTCTTTGGTTTATCATCGAACAGGTCAAGCTGGGTTTCACCGTTCTCATACAGGTTATCCAGACTGACAGACACATGTCGGATATCGCTCTGTCCGTCGTAAAATTCATGGAACAGCTGCATACTGACTGCATAAATATCCATGGTTATGTTGGTCGGAAGCGCAACCGACCGTGAGCGGCTGAATCCTCCGCCGCCGGTCACCTTGGAATAAGCGATACCGAGATGGATTGTTCGTCCGGCTTTCCCGGCTGTTCGGGCCCTGCGGCATACCTCTTCACAGAGATCGAGAATACAGGCGGCAGTTTCCTCCCCAGAATAATCGCGCAACAGGGCAATCCCATGTCCAAATCCCTTCTGTTCGGACTTGGTGAAATTACCAAGCACCGGACTGAGGTCAACTCCCCATGAATGCCAGTACAGTTGCTCTCCCATGATGCCAAACCGCTTTTTTAGCTGCTTTAACGGAAATCTAGCGAGCTGTCCGAGGGTCACAATTCCCATCCGGTTTAAATTGTTTTGCATTCTTCGGCCAACCCCCCAAATATCCTGTACGGGGAATGGCCACAGTTTTTCTTCTACATCCTCATATCTGCATTCGGCTATACCGACCTTTTTGGCGTGCAGGTCCATTACTACTTTGGCCAGAAATTTATTATCACCGATTCCAATTGAACAAGTTATTCCAAAGTTTTCCATAATATCCTGTTTAATCAGTCTAGCTACATGCCAACGGCTACCGAATAAGCGTTCCAGTCCGTTTACTGTTACCCAAACTTCATCCACTGAATACTGGTGAATCGCTTCTTTTGGCACATACTGATTGATCAGTCTGGTGATTTCCATCGATACCTGAAGATAGTCAGCCATATGGGCAGGAACTACAACAATCTCCGGGTCATCGGGCAATTCAAAAAAACGGCTGACATTACTGATTCCGTGTTTCTTTTTCAGAGTGGGGGAGGCCGCCAGCACGATACTTCCCCGTCGTTCAGGGTCACCGACGACAGCCAGCTGAACAGTCATTGGATCGTATCCAAGTTTAACCGCTTCTACACTTGCATAGAATGATCGCATATCGATACAAAGAACATCGTTGCGGGGGTAATCGTTGTAATCCATTACAAATTACACCTCTCAATAGGAACGTTTGTTCTCATTATATGCTAATCAGCGAATTATAATCAATGGAAATATATGTGTTCATCCGTCTACTGGGGGAAGTGAAAGCCAAATCCCTTGATAGACAAAGAAAGGGGGGTGAAAAATATTGCCTCCCTGTCATCCATTATCGGTGTTTCTCGTATTTATTTGCTTTGGTAATCCCTTTAAGCGTCTGGTACACTTCGTCAGAAAGGGCATTAGTAAAATTAGCGCTGGTATTTTCAATAACCTGTTCCGGCGAACTGGCACCGAAAACAGCGCTTGTGACTGCCGGATGTTTCAGTACATACTTAAGTGCGACGGTGTTAAGTGACTCTTCCAGTTCGAGTTTTTCCGTTAAGAGCCGGTGGACAGAGGCTAATTCCTCATGCGAATAATCCAGAAAACCATCAGCCCCTTTTTTCGCAATTTGCTCAGCAGCATTGTTGCTTAACATCCCTTTGGCAAGAGGGCCACGTGCCAATACACTGATGTTATTTTCCTTGAGCAAATCAAGAACTTCCTCTTCAGGACGGCGGTCGAGCAGGCTGTATTGCATCATCACACCATCGATATTGGAACGCTTCACATATTCACGGATGACATTTGGGCGAATGGACGAAATACCATACGCGCGAATCAGTCCCTCTTTTTTAAGATCCTCAAAGGCACCAATTGACTCATCGATCGGATCATCAATTGTTCCGCCGTGAAGCATGTAAAAGTCGATATAGTCGGTCTGCAGCCGGTGCAAACTCGCCTTGATTCCTTCTTTAATGTGTTTCTCTGATGGGTCCCAGAACCAGTCTTTTTTATCCTTATCAAAATGATTGCCGACTTTTGACGTTAAAACAACCTGGTTACGGCGTCCTTTCAGGGCTTCCCCGACGATTTCCTCATTAGCGCCAAACTCATATAAATCGGCAGTATCCAGGTGATTAACACCCATATCAATTGCCTGATCAATAATAGTCGTGGCAGCTTTATTATCTGCGCCAAGCGACATACAGCCAAGCGTCAATTCTGAGATGGAAATATCTGAATTCCCAAGTTGATTCTTTTTCATCTGTAATCGACCTCCATTTAATCTGTCCCTCTGTTAATTGTACGGATATTCTTCCATGTATTACAACTGATTCGCGTATGCTAGAATAGATTTCATATACGACTATTCTAGAAAAGGCAGGGTAAAATGTATGAAGAAATTTGAGGAGAAAACGATCCATACAGAAAAAATATATGATGGGAAAGTAGTGAACCTGCAGGTCGACGATGTCACACTGCCGAATGGAAAGACGTCAAAAAGGGAATTGATCAAACATCCCGGCGCTGTAGCCGTTATTGCAATTACGGAAGATAAAAAAATACTGTTTGTTGAGCAGTACCGTAAGCCGCTCGAAAAATCACTAGTGGAGATTCCTGCAGGAAAACTTGAGCCGGGGGAAGGACCAGAAACCACCGCATACCGTGAACTGGAGGAGGAAACAGGTTATACTGCGAACTCCATGGAATTCGTAACTTCATTTTATACCTCGCCTGGATTTGCTGATGAGCTTATGTATCTGTATATAACAGAAGACATAGAGCCCCTTAAGGAAACGGTTGCTGGGGATGACGATGAATTTGTGGAGCTGCTGGAGCTTACACTTGAAGAAGCAAAACAGTATGTGCAGGACCAGCGGATCCACGATGCGAAAACAAACTATGCGGTTCTATATTTAGCTAGTAAGCAAACATAAAGTATCTAACCTAATGTTATTTTTATAAGCTCTTTTATTAAACTTTGTTGCTCTTTAACCAGTGCAATAGACATTAACTACGATGTTGCTTTTTACGTAGTGTTGGAAGGATGTAAGTCATGTTGAACTCTTATTTCGCTGATATGCATATTCATATCGGTAGAGATATATATAACAAACCGGTAAAAATAACTGGCGCTAAAACGTTGACCCTTACGAATGTTTTGCTGGAAGCAAGCAGAAACAAGGGAATTCATATGGTTGGTGTAATTGATAGTCATGCACCTGCTGTTCAGGAAGAGATCCGGCAGCTGATTGAAAAAGGAAAAGCGTATGAACTCGATGAGGGGGGAGTACGCTTTGAGAATGTGACACTCCTGCTGGGATCTGAAATAGAGGTTTACGATGAGAACTGTCAGGGACCTATACATGTGCTGTGTTTTTTCCCTACCTTGAATACAATCACACGCTTTTCTGAGTGGCTTACAGGTAAAATGAAAAATATTACCCTAAGTTCCCAGCGTTATTACGGGACGGCAAAGGACCTTCAATATAAAGTGAAAGAACTGGATGGCCTCTTTATTCCGGCGCATGTATTCACGCCATTTAAAAGCCTCTACGGGAAAGGTGTTAGAAAATCGCTGACTGAAGTGCTTGACCCTGATTTGATTGACGCGGTCGAACTGGGATTAAGTTCCGATACGGAAATGGCTGACCAAATTCAGGAACTTCATCACTATACATTTGTATCGAATTCCGACGCCCATTCACTGGCCAAGATAGCACGTGAATATCAGGAAATCCTGATGGAGGAACCTTCCTTTAAAGAATTCAATTGGGCATTGCATCAGGTGGAAGGACGTAAAATCAAGCAGAATTTTGGAATGAACCCTCACCTGGGGAAATATCATACGACCGTGTGCAGTCAGTGTCTGGAACCTTTGTCGCGTGATGCAGCGAAATGTTCGAACTGTGGATCAACCAAGATTGTCAAAGGTGTTTTTGACCGCATCAAGGAACTTGCTGATACTCATGGTTCAAGAGAACGTCCGCCGTATCTTTACCAGGTGCCATTGGAATATCTGCCGGCACTTGGTCCAAAGACGTTTACAAAACTGCTAGAACACTTTCAGACAGAAATGAATGTCATTCATCACGTGAAAAAAGAAGAACTCGAGAAAGTTGTCCCTGTAAAACTAGCAACAGCCATTATAAATATGAGAGGGGGCAGATTGTCCATTAAAGCTGGTGGCGGCGGGAAATACGGGAGTATCACCAGTTCCGAGTGAAGAAAACAGGTAAAAGAATCTATGCGAATTTGGTATGTTTGGACGGAATTTTTCATAGTTTTTAAATAGGCAGATAAGAATATAAGTTTTGGGTACTTTCAGTAAACTGCCTAAAAGGAAAATAACGCTTATGGAGGATCCCCATGTATACCAAACGTGCGCTTATCGTAAACCATTTAAAAGAACATGCAACCATCTATATCTTTATGATCATCCTGTTTTTGACCGGCGTTATTTTCGGTGCCATAATTGTCAACAGTATGAATTGGGCTCAGAAAGAAGATTTGTTTTTTTATCTGGAGAGATTTTTTGGGCAAATTGCTGATGAGGATCAAATAGCGGGAGATGAAATTTTAAAAAGCAGTTTTTCTTATCACGCGAAATATTTATTATTGCTTTTTATCCTTGGGCTTTCTGTTGTTGGATTACCGTTAGTATGGGTTCTGCTGTTTTTAAAAGGACTGGTAGTAGGTTTTTCCGTGGGCTTTATTGTAAATCAGCTTGGAATGAAAGGATTTCTGTTGGCATCATTGTCCATCGCTCCGCAAAATCTGTTAATCATTCCGATTTATATAACAGCAGGTAGTCTCTCCATGATATTCTCACTTACATTACTGGGAAAATTATTTACACGACGAATCGCTCAGCCGGTGCTCCAGCCACTCGGAAAATATGTCACAGTATTCTCTTTGCTTTTGGTGGTGTCAATAGTTGCAGCTGCAATAGAGGCATTTATCGCCAACGAAGCAATGGGCATGATTATTAGGTCGTTTTACAAATAATAATTACTATTGTATAATATTTATTATTGATAACAGTTTATAATAATTATACTTTGACACGCTATATAGGAGTGCATATAATAGTAAGTGGGGATATTAGGGAGGAGACTTGCTATGGAACACCGGATAGAACGTATAAAGAAGCAGCTCCATGCACAAAGTTATAAGCTCACTCCACAACGGGAAGCAACGGTTAGGGTTTTGTTGGAACGTGAAGAGGATCATCTGAGTGCAGAGGATGTATACCTGCTTGTAAAAGAAAAAGCACCTGAGATAGGTTTGGCTACTGTTTACCGTACATTGGAATTATTATCTGAATTAAAAATCGTGGACAAAATTAACTTTGGTGACGGTGTATCACGTTATGATCTCCGCAAAGAGGGTGCCGAGCATTTTCATCACCATCTGGTGTGCATTGAATGTGGCTCAGTAGAAGAAATAGTGGATGATCTGCTTGAGGATGTTGAAAAGATAGTAGAAAACGACTGGGGATTTAAAGTGAAAGATCACCGGCTCACTTTTCACGGTGTCTGCAGACAGTGCCAAAAAGTAACCGTGAAATCTTCGACATAACATATAAAACCACAGTGCCTTTTTTCTATCAGTTGAAGAAAGGCTTTTTATTTTGTCTTAAATTCCTAAATTAATTTACATTCAGGACCAAATAGGTTATTTTTATGGAAGAAAGATGAAATGCGAAAGGGTTCTCATGCAAGCATACTTACAGAATAGGCTAGCTTTTTATTAATCTAAAAACACATGAGGAAAAATAAAAAGTTAACTGCAGTTTTATGCTTGGACGTATATTGTCATCCTTTTTTGGCATATCTTTTAATAATAGATATGCAGAAGAGGGGACATGCCTACATGCGAAAATTAATATGGGACACGGTTAAAGTGTTTGTGATTTTCATAGCGTGCACCGTTATATTTTATGCCGGTCTGCAAATGATGCACAAAGAGTACGAACAGTTTCACCGCTATGACCCGCCGGAGGGTCCTTCGGTTAAGGTGTTTGAGCTGAATGAAAGTTTCATTGACCGACTGAATTTATTTCTGCGATTGGGAGAGTAATTGTGATGCTCAAATCTAGTCTTGAAGATTTTATACATTATTTGCAGGTGGAGAAAGGGTTGTCGGATAACACCTTAAAATCCTACAAGCGTGACTTGGTCCAGTATATGAATTATATCGATAAAGTCAGCAGTAAATCTGACTGGGAATCAGTCGTACGTGCCGATATCATTAGTTTTCTATACAAAATGAAAGATCAGGGAAAGTCATCAGCAACTCTTGCCCGCGTCATCTCATCAATTCGTTCCTTTCATCAGTTCATGATCAGGGAACGGCTTGTAACACATGATGCAAGTATACATATTGAAACACCGAAAAAAGAAAAGCGTCTTCCAAGCATCCTGTCGCCACAGGATGTTGACGCGCTTTTAACAATACAGCCGAAAAACCCTTTATCTATTAGAAATAAGGCGATGCTTGAACTGCTGTACGCTACCGGTCTGCGAGTTTCCGAACTTATTTCTCTAAAAGTAAGTGATCTTCATTTAACAATGGGGTTCGTCCGCTGTTTTGGAAAAGGTTCTAAGGAAAGGATTGTACCGCTTGGCGATGTTGCGAAGGAAGCGGTGGAGAATTATCTTACTGAGGCACGAGGGCTTCTTGTTAAACGGAAGAACGATGAGAACGCTCTGTTTGTCAATCAGCATGGTCGGCCGCTTTCCCGTCAGGGTTTCTGGAAGATTCTTAAGGGGATAGCACAGGATACGGGGATTACAAAGCGAATAACTCCTCACACGTTAAGGCACTCTTTTGCAACACATCTTCTTGAGAATGGTGCTGATTTACGTTCCGTACAGGAAATGCTGGGGCATGCGGATATATCGACAACGCAGATTTACACACATGTAACAAAGACGAGATTAAAAGATATCTACCAATCTTATCATCCGCGAGCCTAGTTCTTTATTCTTAGTCGTCTGACATCCTACAACACATCTTCGTTAACATATAATCGGTAAAAATAGGGAATACAAATTACGGGAGGTTTTACATCATGGATAATTTTAAACGTGTTTTTCTAATTGTAATGGACTCTGTTGGAATCGGAGAAGCTCCGGACGCAGACAAATTTAATGATAAAGGCGCAGATACACTTGGCCATATTGCAGAACAAATGAACGGCCTTCACATGCCAAATATGGCTAAATTGGGGTTAAGCAACATCCGCGAAATTAAAGGTATTGAGAAAGCTGATTCTCCAGACGCCCATTATACAAAAATGCAGGAAGCGTCCAACGGAAAAGATACGATGACTGGGCACTGGGAAATAATGGGGCTGAACATTCAGCAGCCATTCCGCACGTTTCCGGATGGATTTCCAGCCGAGCTTATCAATGAACTGGAAGAGAAAACTGGAAGAAAAATAATTGGTAATAAACCGGCTTCAGGTACCGCTATCCTGGATGAACTTGGGGCGGAACATATGGAAACCGGAGCTCTTATTGTTTATACTTCCGCGGATTCTGTCCTTCAAATTGCAGCGCATGAAGAGGTGGTTCCTATTGAAGAGCAGTACAAAATCTGTGAAATCGCCCGGAAACTTACGCTTGATGAGAAATATATGGTTGGCCGCGTTATAGCACGTCCATTTGTTGGTCAACCTGGGGCATTCGAAAGGACTTCTCACAGACACGATTACGCATTGAAACCATTTGGTCGTACGGTTATGAACGAACTGAAAGATGCCGGCAAAGATGTTATTGCGCTTGGGAAGATTTCCGATATTTATGATGGGGAAGGCGTAACGGAGACAATACGCACGGCTGATAATGAAGATGGGATGACTAAGCTTGTCGAGTCAATGGATAAGAATTTTAATGGCCTAAGCTTTCTCAACCTGGTCGATTTTGATGCGAAATTTGGGCACCGCCGTGATCCAAAGGGGTATGGAAAAGCTTTGGAGACGTATGACGCGCGGTTACCTGAAGTTCTGGAAAAATTGCAACCTGATGACCTGCTGATCATTACTGCAGACCATGGAAACGATCCTGTCCATCATGGTACTGATCATACTCGCGAATATGTCCCACTTCTGGTCCATCATACAGGGATTGAAAATGGTAAATCACTGCCTTTACGTGAGACCTTTGCTGATATCGGTGCGACAATTGCGGAGAATTTCCGTATTACCATGCCTGAGCACGGATCAAGTTTTTTGAATGAAATTAAATAAGAGGAGAGATATTGGATGGATGAGCAAATTATAAAAGAGGCAACAGCCCACATAAAAGACAAATTAAACATTGCCCCTTCAGTTGGCCTGATTCTTGGGTCCGGTCTTGGAGTTCTGGCTGATGAAATTGATAATCCGGTGACTATTCCGTATAAAGATATTCCGCATTTCCTTGAATCTACTGTTTCGGGTCATAAGGGACAGCTTGTTGCAGGTATGCTGGAAGGTCAGCCGGTAATTGCCATGCAGGGACGTTTCCATTATTACGAAGGATATACAATGCAGCAAGTAACTTTTCCTGTTCGGGTAATGAAAGCACTTGGTATTGAATCTATAATGGTAACGAACGCTGCAGGGGGAATAAATAAAACCTATAATCCAGGTGATTTAATGCTGATTACCGACCATATAAATAATATGGGTGATAATCCGCTCATAGGACCTAATAATGAAACCTTGGGTGATCGCTTCCCGGACATGTCACAGAGTTATGATTATATTTATATCGAGCATGCCAAAAGCTGTGCCCATAAACTAGGTTTATCTCTACAGGAGGGTGTTTACGTAGGTAACACAGGACCAACCTATGAAACCCCAGCCGAAATTAAAATGTTGCGGACAATGGGAGGGGACGCCGTTGGAATGTCCACTGTTCCTGAAGTAATTGTTGCTCGTCATTCCGGCTTGCGTGTTTTGGGAATTTCCTGTATTTCAAATATGGCCGCAGGAATACTTGATCAATCATTGACACATACCGAAGTAATTGAAACTACCGAAAAAGTCCGGGAAGACTTTCTTCGATTAGTAAAAGAAATTATCCGTACACTACCAAACTGATAAAAATAAAGGTGATAAATTATGCGAATGTATGACATCATTCAGAAAAAAAGAGACGGGGAACAGTTAAGCGAGCAGGAAATCCGCTTTTTTATTGACGGCTACACAAAAGGTGAAATTCCGGATTATCAAGTTAGTGCTCTGTTAATGGCTGTTTTTTTCCAGGATATGACCGAAGAGGAACGTGCAGCCCTGACATCTGCCATGGTGGATTCAGGTGATAAGATAGATTTGTCTGCGATTTCAGGTATTAAAGTTGATAAGCACTCAACAGGAGGAGTCGGTGATACGACTACCTTGATTTTGGCTCCGCTAGTTGCTTCCCTTGGTGTGCCAGTAGCGAAGATGAGTGGAAGAGGGCTGGGCCATACAGGTGGAACTATTGATAAACTGGAAGCTATTCCAGGATTCCATGTGGAAATCACAAGTGATGAATTTATTAATTTGGTAAATAAAAATAAAGTTGCAGTGGTAGGGCAGACCGGTAATCTGACACCAGCTGATAAAAAGCTGTACAGTCTACGTGATGTTACAGCCACAGTTAACTCCATCCCCCTGATCGCAAGTTCGATTATGAGCAAAAAAATAGCCTCAGGTGCCGATGCTATCGTGCTGGACGTAAAAACCGGTGCCGGTGCATTTATGAAAGAATTGGATGAGGCGAATGAATTGGCTGCCGCAATGGTATCAATCGGTAACCGGGTTGGAAGAAATACTATGGCTGTCATTTCCGATATGAGTCAGCCACTGGGTAATGCGATTGGAAATGCGCTTGAAGTAAAAGAAGCAATCGATACCCTAAAAGGTGAAGGGCCTGAAGATCTAACGGAACTGTGCCTGACACTTGGAAGCCAAATGGTCGTTCTGGCAAACAAAGCAGACAGTCTTGAACAAGCAAAAGAACAGTTGAAAGCTAATCTGACAAACGGCAAAGCACTGGAAAAGTTCAAGGTTTTTCTTGAGTCACAGGGTGGTGACCCGTCAGTTGCTGATAATCCGGAAATTATGCCACAGGCGTCCCATAAAGTTGAACTACCTGCATTGAAATCAGGAATCGTTTCTGAAATGGTTGCCGATAACATTGGCACGGCTGCAATGATGCTAGGAGCCGGACGAGCAACGAAAGAATCTGAAATTGATCTAGCAGTTGGAATTATCCTTCATAAAAAAATTGGTGACCATGTTTCAGAAGGTGAACCATTACTGACAATTTACGCAAATAATGAGGATATATCAGACGTGAAAGAAAAACTATACGCTAGCATCACCGTATCCGATCAACCCGTAGAAGCTCCGCCGCTAATCTATGGAACTGTAACAGAATAGGAGTTCACGCAATCTAAGAGGCTGGGAGTAAAGTGTATAAATTATATAGTAATCCGAACAATCTGATATGCTCCCTTTATAGTAGACAGAGAAATAATAAAAAATTCTCCTACTACTTATGAAGGGAGTAT
>NZ_JBHSFU010000005.1:0-131504 GCF_042654125.1 Virgibacillus kekensis | reverse complement strand
ACTATATTTGGCCATAAAAACACCCCCGAAAGTTAGATTTTCTACTCTAACTTTCGGGGGTTGGTACCGACTCCCCAGCTGCTTTAAAGTACATATGCATATACACATATAAAGTGAAACAGACTTCCGAACAGAATAAAGATATGGAAAATCTCGTGAAAGCCGAAATGTTTAAATGATAGAAGCTTAGGCTTACGCCAGTAAATCAGTGCGCCAAGGGTATAGAACAATCCGCCTAGAAACAACATCAGCATTCCGTTGGGTCCGAGTACTGGGGCAAGTGTTGAACTGAAGAAAACGACAATCCAGCCCATCGCGACATATAATGCTGTAGACAGCCATCGTGGTGCATGGAACCAGACGAGTTTGAAAATGACCCCTAGAAAAGCAATTGTGCTGACGATAGCAAACAGCGTCCATCCGGTTACACCTTTCATACTAATCAGACAAAGTGGAGTGTATGTTCCGGCAATCAAGATAAAAATCATCGAATGATCAATCCGCCGTAGAAACGCTATTACACTATCGGTCGCAATGACCATATGATAGGTCGCAGATGCCGCATATAACAAAATCATACTGACACCGAAAATAACTACGGCCATGATAACCAGTGTAGAATCGGCCGTTTCTGCAGCTTTTACAACCAGGGCTATCAGGCCAAACAATGACAATACCGCACCAAATAAATGGGTCAGCCCGTTAATCGGTTCACGAATGTATCTCTTCACCCAATTCACACCTTTGCATCAATAAGTAGTTTTTAAAACTATATGATAATAATATCTATGTTTTGTTATCTAGTCAATGTTTACTTTGTTTAACCGGTCCTATATAATGAATTCAAACATATAAAATTGGAGTTTTGGAATGAAAAATATGGATGAAATTATTGAAGAGATGAATCTGGAGGCAAGTCTTTCACTGGGGGAAATCCCGGACTTAAACCTGTATATGGACCAGGTCATTCAATTATTTGAAAAAAAATTCTCAGGTACCAAACGGACAGACGATGAAAAAGTGCTTACCAAGACAATGATCAATAACTATGCAAAAGGTAAGCTGTTCTTTCCGATAAAGAATAAAAAATACTCCAAAGATCATCTGATGCTGATCAGCATGATATATCAGATGAAAGGCGCTTTGTCGATCAATGATGTTAAAATGACACTTGAGCAGCTGAACAGCAGAATGATTGATGGTGACTTTGATTTGTCGCGACTATACAGCAGTCAACTTCATTTGACGGAATTAAACAGAGAGCGATTTAAAGAAAGCGTTCAGGGACATGGCGAGGAAGTATCTAAAGAAGTCAGCAAATTAAATGATCAGGATGAAGAGTATTTGGAGCAACTATTGATGGTTGCAGCCATGTCAGAGATGAGCAATTTCTATCGCCGGGCCGCTGAGCGGATTGTTGACGAAATAGCTGAAAATAATAAAGGATGATAGCTTCCACTTTGGTGGGAGCTAAATTTTTAAATTTCATTTCGGGCTGATGATATACTTTAACAAAAGAAGGTGGTTACCATGAGACTTAGCATTCTAGATCAGGCGCCGATATCTGGAGAGAATACAGCCAGGGAAGCGCTGGAAGCTACGATTGAACTCGCGAAGACTGCTGACAAATTGGGCTATGCGAGATATTGGGTAGCCGAGCACCATGACCTGTCAGGGCTGGCATGTCCTGCCCCGGATGTGATTTTGGGGATTATCGGGTCACAGACGGAGCGTATCATGATTGGTGCAGGCGCAGTTCTTTTACCACATTATAAGCCATTTAATATTGCCGAGCGTTACAATTTGCTCGCGACCCTTTACCCTGGGCGCGTGGACCTTGGGATTGGAAGGGCCCCGGGCGGATCAGCTGAAGCAACGATGGCGCTGTCTGGTAATTTTTTGCAGAATGTGAAGGAGATGCCCGAATCACTTGATGCATTACTGAAGTTTTTACATAACGAATATCCTGCCGATGATATGTTTGCGAAAATAAAACCGACCCCTGTCCCGGAAGCAGCTCCGGAAGCTTGGTTGCTCGGGACCAGTAAAAAGAGTGCTGTGTTGGCGGCCGAAAAAGGGCTTCCTTATACATTTGGTCACTTTATGAGTGGTAGTGACGGGCCTGGGATTGTGGCGGAGTACCGAGAAGAGCTGGCGCGACACCACCCTGGGAAAACTCCTCGTGTTATCGTAACCGTGTCGGTAATTTCTGCGGAGACGAGTGAGGAAGCGCATGAACTAGCATTGAGCAATCAGCTGTGGAGTGTGCAACGGGCGAAAGGTGAAGGGGACGGTCGCATTCCATCAGTGGCAGAGGCCAAACGTTATTCTTTTACCGATGAGGAGCGTGAACAGGCTGACAGAACTATGGATAAGCTGATTGTGGGCGACCCGCGGGAGGTCAGGCAGCAGCTTGAACACCTGCAGGAACAGTATCAGGCTGATGAGTTGATGATTGTAACCATTACACATGATTATGAGGCGAGAAAAAGATCATACAAACTGCTGGCAGATGAAGTGCTGGTTGATTAATAGAGAGCTGGAGGGGAAACGATGATCGACTTACGTAGTGATACGGTGACAAAACCGACGAAGGAAATGCGACAGGCTGCATTTGATGCGCCCGTTGGAGATGATGTCTACGGGGAGGACCCTAGTATTAATGAGCTGGAGCGGCTGGCTGCTGAAAAGCTTGGCAAGGAAGCTGCATTGTATGTGCCTAGTGGAACGCAAGGGAATCAGATTGCCGTTCTTACTCATTGCCAGCCAGGGCAGGAAGTTATTCTGGAAGCAACTTCTCATATCTTTGTTTACGAAGGTGCGGCGATTTCCGCGCTTGCTGGAGTACAGCCAATGACAATAAAAGGTGAGCGTGGTGCGATGAATCCTCGTGATGTCGCTGCAGCCATCCGTGGTGAGAATATCCATTTTCCGGAGACAGGGCTGATTTGTCTTGAAAATACACATAACAAGGCCGGTGGGGCAGTAGTGCCGCTTGAAAATATGCAGGCAATCTATGAAACTGCAAAAGAGCGGGGAATTCCGGTTCACTTGGATGGTGCGCGGTTGTTTAACGCTGCTGTCGCGAGTGGTGTGGATGTAAAAGAGTACGCTGCCTGCACCGACACCGTGCAATTCTGTCTGTCAAAAGGTCTTGGTGCGCCGGTTGGGTCGATTATCGCCGGGTCCGCAACCTTTATTACGCGGGCACGTAAATGGCGTAAACGCCTGGGCGGTGGAATGCGACAGGCAGGAATTATTGCTGCACCTGGACTGGTTGCATTAAGGACGATGATCGACCGTCTGGCTGATGATCATGCGAATGCTCGGATTCTTGCCGAGGGATTGGGTGCTATTGCTGGGTTGCGAATCGAGAATCAAGTGGACACCAATATACTGCTTGTCAATACCGAGGATGCGGGGCTGAATTCAGAGGAGTTTCTTGCCAGATTGAAGGATGTTGGAGTGCTTGCTGTCCCGTTTGGTCCGAATACAGTGCGATTTGTAACGCACTATGATGTAAGCAGAGAGCAGGTTCGGGAAGTTGTAGGGATTATGGAAGAGTTGCTGAGGTGAAATCGCGAAACTTTCCGGGCAGCACGTTATAGAATCCTTCCTAATTTGTGATTCGCCGGAAGTTAACAGGAAATCGCCGGAAAACTATGCAAATGAGGTTTTATAAATATAAGGGAGCTCCGTTCTAAAAGCGGTGCTCCCTTTTTCATGATCCTGATTTTCTGTATCCGAAATTCATCCATATACGCCTTAGGTCTTAGTAAAAGATATGGCTGGGGTACATTACTGGAACGCCGCTGTCACGGTAAGATTGTATTAAGAAAGGAGGCGGGATGCATGAAAAAATTCATGTTGTTCGTCGGAGGGTTAATCGCATTTTTTGTCCTGCTGGCTAACCTTGGACCGATGGTTTTGTTGGGTGTCAGTGTTTGGTTACTGTACATTGTTTTCAAAAAGTTCATTAAGAGCGATTCAGTGGTAGGTAAGATTGGCTGGGTTATCGCTGGGCTGATTGTCGTAAGTATTGGACTTTCCAATATTTACGCGGTAATTGGAATTGCAGCCGCATATGTTCTTTACCTCATTTTTAAAAGCTGGAAGCAAGATGATAGTTACACTTCAGCATCCGTTGTCGAAGAAAGCAATGATCCATTTCAGAATTTCGAACGTCAATGGGCAGAATTAAATCGATAAAATAAAAAGGAGCGATCTACAATGGCAAACATTTTTACACGTATTAAAGATTCCGTTTCAGCTGATTTACACGATATGCTGGATCAAAAAGAACAGAAAAACCCGATTGCTGCATTGAACCATTACTTGCGTCAAAGTGAACAGGAAAAAGAAAAGGTGCGCAAACTTGTAGAGCGTCAGTACAAACTGAAAGACGAATTTGCACGGGAGCATTACAGAGCACAGGAACTGGCAGAAAAGCGTAAAAAGCAGGCGGAAATTGCAGAACGTGCCGGCGAAGAGCAGATGCATGTATTTGCTGTCAGAGAGCATGAGGAATATCAGGCTAGGACTGAACGGATGAAGGCTTCCCGTGACGAAGCGGAGGAGCAGCTTAGTCAGCTTGAGGAAAAATACGAGGACATGAAACACCGTCTGAAGGATATGCACCTTCGCCGGATGGAATTGATGGGGCGGGAGAATATTGCGCATGCAAACCATCAGATCAATAAAGTGGTAGAAGAGACTTCCGACAAACCATTCTCTCGCTTTGCTGAAATGGAAAAATACATTGAAAACCTGGAATACAAGGTGAACAGCTCCTACTACAGAAGCACATTTGACAGCAAAATTGAAAAACTGGAAAAAGAACTGCAGGAAAAAGCTGAGTAACCACATCATCTCCATTCAGCACTAAAGTAAAAAATGATATACTGATAAGGCGCAGAATAACTGCGCCTTTCACTACTTTTACATAAGAAAGGAGGGTCACCCCATGTTTAACCGTTTATCTACCGATACTTTCAACTGGATATTAATCATTGGCGTGATCCTCTTTGTCATAGAGATTGCTTTTTTTCACGGCGGGATGATCATCTCGGCTTTATTTGCCGGATTTTTTATCTATATAGGCCGAAAAAAATTCTCCCGGCTCTGGGGGAAAGTTTTTTTCTGGTTTGGTGTGGCCGGTCTTGTTTTTGCCATTCTAAACACGCTCGCGGTACGCTTTCTGATTATCGCGGCAATTGTATTATTTATTATCAATTATTCCAAGTCAAAAAAAGAAGCAGAGATAATTCGGCCGGAACATTCAAATGTTGTTGATATGCCGGATACTCCTTTAAAACAGAGCAAACCATTATTTGACCATAAAATTTTTGGCGACCAGGCAACTGAAGACACAGCATATCAGTGGGGGGACTTAAATATCCATGCCGGGGTCGGGGATAGGATGATTGACCTGAGTAACACTGTTCTGCCGAATGATACAGCAGTGATTTCAATTCGCCACATAGTCGGTAATGTCCAAATTTACGTACCGTATGAAGTCGAAGTAAGTATTCATCACAGTGCCATATTCGGCCGTGCCACTATTTTCAACGAAGAACACATGAAACTGATGAATGAATCACTTTTGTATCAGACCGAGGGTTATACCACATCGATGCCACGGGTGAAAATAATCACGTCATTTATTTCTGGTGATATCGAGGTGATGCGGATATGAAAATTATTTTCCGTCATACGCTCACTGCGATTGCTTTCAGTCTGTTGATCACCATTTTTATTGCAGGCATTACACTTGCTGCGTTTCCTCCTGACGACTGGGCACAAATCTGGTTTAGGGAACTGTACGATTTGCCATATTGGGCGCTTATTGCCGGTATTCCAGTAGTTGCAGGCGGGATTATTGGTATCTCGACCGGGTGGTACTGGCGGCAACGATTGCAGCAGGTGGCCAGGCATCTGGACGAAATTGTTAAAGGACAAAAAATCTCAGAGGACACGGATCCGTATAAAGAACTTGACCAGGTTCAGATGTTGCTAGAGCAGGTTCAGGAAAAAATCCGGATTCAGACCGAAAATGCCCAGCGACTGGTTACTGAACGGGCCAACGAGCGCGAGAAAAGTCTGCAGGAAGTTGTTGTTCAGGAGCGGAATCGTCTGGCTCGTGAGCTTCACGATTCCGTAAGTCAGCAATTGTTTGCCGCGTCGATGATGATGTCCGCTATTAATGAAACGGAAACACCAATCGATGAACCTGTAAAAAAACAGCTGAATATGGTGGAAAAAATGATTCACCAGTCCCAGCTGGAAATGCGGGCATTGCTTCTCCATCTTCGCCCGGTGGCCTTGAAAGGAAAGGCGCTGAAAGAAGGTGTTGAAGAACTGCTCGTTGAACTGAGACAGAAAGTACCAATGAAAATAGATTGGCATGTCGAGTCATTTGCGGTCGATAAAGGAGTCGAAGACCAGTTATTCCGAATTCTGCAGGAAGCTGTTTCCAACACACTCCGTCACGCGGAAGCTGACTCGTTTCATGTGATGCTAATTGAGCGTGACGATACAGTTATTTTACGGATTGTTGATGATGGGGTTGGCTTTGACATGGAAAAAATCCGAACGAGCTCATACGGTCTGCAAAATATGCGGGAGCGCGCCTTGGAAGTCGGCGGAACGTTTAAGGTAGTAAGTCTGCCAAATGAAGGAACGCGGCTTGAAGTGAAAGTGCCAAGCCTGACAAAGGAGGAGTAGGATCTTGATTAAAGTATTGTTTGCCGATGATCATGAAATGGTCCGGATCGGTGTCTCGGCATACCTGTCCGCACAGCCGGATATCGATGTAATCGCTGAAGCGGATGATGGTGGGGAAGCAGTTAAACTGAGTTTGGAGCAGCGCCCGGATATTATCCTGATGGATCTCGTCATGAAGGAAATGGACGGAATTGAAGCGACAAAGCAAATCATCAACCAGTGGCCGGAAGCAAAAATTATAATTGTAACCAGCTTTCTTGATGATGAGAAGGTCTATCCGGCACTTGAAGCGGGCGCAACAAGCTACATGCTGAAAACCTCTAAGGCAAGCGAAATCGCCAAGGCAATCAGGGCAACCCATGAAGGTCAGTCAATCCTCGAGCCAGAGGTTACCGGCAAAATCATGAATCGGATGCGTGAGAACCCTGCTGAAAATCTTCATGAACAGCTCACTGACCGGGAAATGGAAATTCTTCTCCTTGTTGCACAGGGTAAAACCAATCAGGAAATTGCCGATGAATTGTTCATCGCATTAAAAACAGTTAAGGTCCATGTGAGTAATGTACTCGGTAAACTGCAGGTGCAGGACCGCACACAGGCGGTTATTTATGCGTTCAAACATAATCTTGTCTAAAGAGGTTGAGTAGTAGAACACTTATAAGCAAGCGCTCAGAATTTATCTGAGCGTTTTCGGTGCTATAATTTACTATCTTTGATGACCTACAATTGCTTTGACAAAGTACATTTAGCGGAATCGTGATCTGCTTTGCTCATTTTTGGGATTCTCATTCCGTTATTTCCAATAAATCAACAGTTAGGAGCACAATATGTAATCCTCATTCCGCTATTTGTGCTTTTTGCCCACATATATCAGTGTTTTTAGGCATTTAACGGAACTAGGATCCGAATCTCCTCCCTAGGACGGCTATTTCTGCAATTAACGGAACCAGAATCCTCGCCAATGACTAGCCGTTTCGTCGCTCAGCTATTAATTGGGCTCCTCACTCTTTAGTTTTTCTGCCCCAGCCCTGAACGCATCAGGTTCTTGTTGGGGCTTATTATAATATTTTTCCACCAAATTATAGATGGTAACCAATTCATATAAAATGATCAATTCAGGTGGGAAGTTGGTAGGGTGCTTCTTGTTGGTTTTGGTTATTTCTTCGTTATCTTCCCAAAAAATCTCCGTTAAAGCTTTTAGCTGCTGCTGATGTTTAGCTGGTGTATAGTTTGTTTTATTTTGCAGGGAGTACGCCAGACTTGAAACAGCCCGCATGATCAATGTCCGTTCCTCACTTGTCCATGACAAATCATTTAATGGTGTGTAGATCAGATTGTCAACATGGTAAAGAATCAACTGCAACTGTACCAAATGATCCTGGGCAATCTGGAACTGTTCCTTCTCCGTTCCGACAAGGGGGTGATATCTAGTTTCTTCAGACTGAAAGCGGATTAGCGTTTCAATTTGACGGCCGTTAATGACTAGCTGGTTGATAAGCTCCACTTCGGTTTCCTGCAGGTTATTTCTATTATCCGCCAAAATTTCCGCAAATACTTTTTCCACTGCAATACCGGTTTTCTTCCGAAGTGCTTTTATTTTTCTAGCTATTTCCTTTGTATAATCAGGTGGTAAAACAAACATGTTTACTACTGTAGATACGACGAGACCTGTCGTGGTTGTTCCTAAACGGATAAAAAACGATATAAGAAAATTGCTGTGAATTACTTCGACCATCGCAACAGCAGTCAATGTAGCTACAAGTAAGCCGGCGTGAAGTTTAAATTTGAAGCAGGTTACAATTGTGAAAACAGCTGCAAGCGTATATGTTAGCGGTGAATTCCCGAAAAGGGAGATGAAAAAGACCGCGTATGCTGACCCGATTGCCGAAGCGGGAAAACGAACAATTCCCTTTTTGATTGAGTCGGAGACAGTGGGTTCGATCGTAACGATAGCTGTTATAACTGCAAATACTGGCGGCCAATCAAGCAGTACACAAATCCATGCGGTAACAAATATGGATACACCTGTTTTGACAACCCTGCTGCCTGGTAATTTTACATGCTTCATGTCCTCATCTCCAACGGTAAACTCAGACTCTATTTTTTCACACCAGAAAAAAATTGCAAACTTTTTTATTAAAACTGTTGCATTTTTTTGGAATTACACATAAACTGTTTTATAACAACATAAACAATAATATAACTGTTATATAAAAGAGGGGTGAAAATATGCAGCGTCCTACATGTCCAGAGTGTGGTAAGCCGGTGGAAGATCGTAGCTTTATGCTGGAATGTGAATACTGTCTCTCGAAGCGGGAGGAGTAATTTTTTTATCACTGTTGTTCTATAACAAAATATTAAAATTTTAAGTGTTTAATAACAGATGGAGGCGTATAAATTTGCTAATGAAAAGCGAGGCGCTGAATATCAGCGGAAAAATGAGGGAAAGATTTGATGAAATTTTAACCGATGATGCGTTGGATTTTCTCGAAAAACTTCATCATCAGTTTGACCAGCGGAGGAAGAGCCTGCTTGATTTGAGAACGCATATCCAGGAAAACTTAAACAAGGGGAATCAGCCGGATTTCTTGAAAGAAACCGCCGATATTCGCAAGGGTGATTGGACGATAGATCCTCTTCCAGATGATTTACAGGATCGCCGGGTGGAAATTACCGGGCCGGTTGATCGTAAGATGGTCATTAATGCGCTGAATTCTGAATCCAAAGCGTTTATGGCCGATTTTGAAGACGCGACATCACCAACTTGGGAAAATATAATCAACGGGCAGATTAATTTGAAGGATGCAATCAGAAGAGAAATAGACTTTGAGAATGATAGAGGAAAAAAATATCAGCTGAGCGATACACCAGCCGTGTTAATGGTTCGGCCGCGCGGATGGCATCTTGAGGAGAAGCACATAACCATAAACGGAAAACCTGTCTCCGCAAGCCTGGTCGATTTTGGCCTTTATTTTTATCATAATGCCCAGGAACTTATCGACAGAGGTACAGGGCCATACTTTTATTTGCCGAAACTAGAGAATCATCTCGAGGCACGGCTGTGGAATGATGTGTTTGTTTTTGCCCAGGAAGCACTCGAAATTCCACGCGGCACGATAAAAGCAACTGTATTAATTGAGACTATAACAGCTGCATTTGAAATGGATGAAATTTTATATGAACTGAAAGAGCATTCTGCAGGGTTAAACTGCGGTAGGTGGGATTATATTTTCAGTTTCATTAAAAAATTTCAACAGCGTCCGGAAGTTATTTTACCGGACCGGGCAACGGTGACGATGGAAGTGCCGTTCATGCGAGCCTATTCGCTGTTGGCAATTCAGACCTGCCATAAACGGAATGGCCCGGCAATCGGTGGGATGGCAGCACAGATTCCTGTAAAAAATGATGAACAGAAAAATAAAACAGCATTTGCTAAAGTCCGTGCCGATAAAGAGCGAGAAGTAGCGGATGGTCACGATGGTACATGGGTTGCCCACCCCGGGATGGTTGAACTCGTAAAAGAGATTTTTAACGAAGGCATGCCGGGTGCTAACCAAATTGATAGAAAACGTGAAGACTTAACGGTTACCCAGGATCAGCTCTTACAGGTTCCAACCGGAAAAATAACAGAAGAGGGACTCCGGACTAATATAAGGGCTGGTATTCAGTACATTAAAGCATGGCTAGACGGTCGTGGTGCTGTTCCAATCAATCATCTGATGGAAGATGCCGCAACTGCGGAGATTTCCAGAGCACAAGTCTGGCAATGGATCCGGCATCCAAAAGGGGTACTTGAGGACGGAAGGAACGTGACGTTTGCACTAGTCGAACAACTGATAGACGAAGAAGTGGGCGAGAGTGCCCAGGCGGCAGCAGAACTGTTTAAAAATCTCGTCGGGCAGGATAGATTTGAGGAGTTTCTAACATTACCGGCGTACGATCAATTAATCAAAGGGGGAAATCAGGAATGAATCAAGAACGGATAAACAGTGTTCAAAAGGAATGGAAAAACGATCTTCGCTGGGTTAATGTGGAGCGGCCGTACACGGCTGAAGATGTGGTACGGCTTCGCGGCTCCATGGACATCGAATACACGCTGGCCAAAAAAGGTGCTGAAAAACTGTGGAAGCTGATTAATGAGGAAGGGTATGTGAATGCCCTGGGTGCTCTAACTGGAAATCAGGCAGTCCAACAAGTAAAGGCCGGCCTGAAAGCCATATATCTTAGCGGCTGGCAGGTAGCAGCAGACGCTAACGTTGCAGGCCAGATGTATCCGGACCAGAGTCTATATCCCGTGAACAGTGTGCCAACTGTAGTTAAGCGAATCAACCAGGCGTTGCAGCGTGCTGATCAGATTCATCATGCTGAGGATGATGAATCGATTGACTGGTTCGCCCCGATTGTTGCGGACGCTGAGGCTGGATTTGGCGGACAGCTGAATGTATTCGAATTGATGAAATCGATGATTGAAGCTGGGGCATCAGCTGTCCATTTCGAAGATCAACTGTCGTCTGAAAAGAAATGCGGGCACCTGGGCGGAAAAGTTCTTTTGCCAACCCAGACTGCAGTGAGAAACCTGATTGCTGCACGGTTTGCCGCCGATGTGATGGGTACACCTACATTGATTATTGCTCGAACGGATGCTAACGCTGCTGATCTGATAACAAGTGACGTTGATAATTACGATGCTCCGTTTATAACGGGGGAACGGACTGCAGAAGGTTTCTTTAAGACAAATGCAGGGATTGACCAGGCAATTGCCCGTGGATTGGCGTACGCACCGTATGCGGATTTGATTTGGTGTGAGACATCTGAGCCTAATCTCGAGGAAGCACAGAAATTTGCTGATGCGATACATGAAAAGTTTCCCGGCAAACTTCTTGCATATAATTGTTCCCCATCGTTTAACTGGAAACATAAGCTGTCCGATGAGGAAATTGCTGGTTTTCAAAAAGAACTCGGTAAGATGGGATACAAATTCCAATTTGTAACACTGGCAGGGTTCCACGCGCTAAACCATGGAATGTTCGAGCTTGCCAGGAAATACAAGGATGATGGAATGGCGGCATATTCCGAACTGCAGCAGGCCGAATTTGCGAGTGAGGAATATGGATACAGCGCAACACGACATCAGCGTGAAGTAGGGACCGGTTATTTTGATGAGGTAGCGCAGGTGATTTCCGGTGGGACCTCGTCCACAGCAGCGTTGAAGGGATCAACTGAAGAAGAACAATTTGCACGATAAATGTCAGAAGCACTCCATAATGGGGTGCTTTTGGCTTGTGTGTAGAATCGTGCAAATAAGGGAAAAAGAAGCGTAGCAGAAAAAGAAAGGATTTCCATATGATTAAGGTACTTGCACAAACGGACGAAGGTAAATTGAAAGAATTCAACGGTATTGATGAACTTAACAAGTTGGATATTTCTGCGTTCAAGTGGGTTTGGGCAGACTTCGATGAACCTACAGAGGCGGAAATAAAGCAGTTGGAAACCTATTTTAACTTTCATCCCTTGGCAGTCGAGGACTGTATTCATGAAATGCAGCGACCGAAACTGGATTACTATAACCATCATACTTTTTTCGTTATCCATGCAATAGACCAGGAAGATTTGTCCAAGTTGGAAATTGATATTTTTCTTGGAGAAAACTACCTTGTCACCTTTCACCGGCAAGGAACACAAACAATCTACGCAGCGATGAATCTACTGAAAAACATGAGAGACAGAGATGTGGTGGATGAATATTTCATTTTTCATCAGTTACTGGATAATGTCGTGGATAATTATTTTCCAATCGTATATGAAATTGAGGATCATATTAATGAGATTGAAGACAACACGAAAGATTTATCGATGGAAGATTTGCTTGACCAGCTGTTCGACCGGCGGGGTGAACTGCTTAAATTACGTCAGACAGTCCATCCAATGCGCGATTTGCTCTACCGTGTATTGAATACACACCATCTCGAAGGTGTCCAAGAGCGCCGTGAATATTTCGTCGATATTCATGACCATCTAATCAAAGTCTCTGATATGATTGCTTCAAACAGGGAGATGACGCAGGATATTCGTGACAGTTATATGTCATTGAATGCACACCAGACTAATCGCACTATGCAAATTCTTACTGTTATTTCGGTTATTTTTATGCCACTGACATTTATTGTAGGGGTCTATGGTATGAATTTTGCTTTTATGCCGGAGCTCGATGAGAAATATGGGTACTTTGTCGTATGGTTTGTAATGATTTTGTTAGCTGCGGGTATGTTTATATGGTTTAAGAAGAAAGGTTGGTTCGACTAAATTCGAGTTTTTGTCCATTTTCCATAGGAAGATGGGCATTTTTTTGTTAGAAAAAGGAAGGAAATGGATACTGATACAATTTGAAATACAATTGTAATGTTTCTATTACATCCATGTCATTTTTGGGTGATATAATTCGAATTGCCTAAAAATATAATTTACATATTAGATAAATACTATCATGCATTTGCAAATTACCCGATAAATCGAGAAAGTAAACATACATAAGAGAACTATTTTTTGCAGGTGCCGACGGGGAAACGGGGGAATACAGTTGAAAAAGTCAATTGCAATGTTAACCACTATTGGTGCGGTCCTTTTTAGTAGTGCATTTTTACATACTACAGTCGAAGCTAACCCTTTGCAGGACATTCAGAACGAACGGGCGGAAATTCAGGCAGACCTGTCAGCAGCTGAAGAGAAGATTGCTGATGTAATGATCGAATTGGAGGAACTGAATAAAAAGATTGAACAGGTCAATAATGCATTGACTGCCAATGAAGAGAAAATGAAAGACACTAAGAGTAAAATTGAATCCACCAGGGAAGAAATTGCCGTTATTGAAGGTGAAATCAGTGAGCTTGAAGAAGACATTGAGCGTCGTTTTGAAATACTCAAGCAGCGTATGGTTTCTTTCCAGCAAAGTGGAGGAGATATAAGCTTTCTTGAAGTCCTGTTTGGTGCTGAAAATTTCGGAGATTTGATCAGCCGTGTATCAGCGATTACCAAAATTGCTGAGTCTGACGAACAGCTTATGAAAGAACAAGAAGAAGATAAGACTGCACTAGAAGAGAAGCAGGGTTCCGTTGAACAAAAACTTGCTGACCTTACTGCCATGAAGGATGAACTGGAAGCAATGCAGGCCACCATTCTTACGCAAAAAGAACAGAATGAGGCTGATAAAAAAGAACTTAAAGAAAAACAAGAGCACTTGGTAGCATTAAAGACTGAGCTTGAAAATAAAGACAGCAGTCTTGCAGCAGTAGCTGCTGAGATACAGCGCAGGGCAGCAGCTCGGGAATCTAGTAATTCCATAGTTGCAACATCTACCACATCGGGTGGCGGTGAGCTAACCACGCTAAGTAAAAAAGAAGATAAAGCACCGGTTAAATCTGTGTCGAAGGCTCCTAGTGGCAGTATCAGCACTGTATTGAATGCAGGTATGCCATATTTGAATAGTCTTCCATATGTATGGGGCGGCGGTTCGCCAAGAACTGGATTTGACTGCTCTGGATTTGTCTCATGGGCATTTGCTCAAGCGGGTATTAATATCCCGTCAAGCACTTCTGCACTTCAGTCTGTTGGAACAAAGGTTTCCTACAGCAATATTCGTCCCGGTGATCTAGTATTCTTTAATACTTATAAAACGAATGGCCATGTTGGAATCTATCTTGGAAATGGTAAATTTATAGGGTCCCAAAGTAGCACGGGGGTTGCAATTGCAGGCATGACAAGTGGTTACTGGGATGATCATTTTGCCGGCCATGTTCGTCGTGTGTACTAAATATAGTTAGAGAAGACTGGGACAAAAGTTTATAAGTAACATAAAATGCGAACTATCTTATTGAAGATAGTTCGCATTTTTTTGTTAGCATGCCTTCGTGTAATCTATAAACTGCGAATTAACAGCGTAGATTCGCTCCGGAAATACACTACGCGTTCCTCGGGCTCGCGCTGAGCCTCCTCGCTCGCAAAGAACGCTCGCTGTGGGGTCTCAACGTCTTCGCTTTCCCGAAGGAGTCTCGTGTATTTCCTTCGCTACCATAGTGTTGATTGGAGCGTAGGGCACTCGACTCCTGCGGGTCACCGGCTAAAACCGGTCACGTCCTTTGACCAACGCCGGTACTAGAACGTCCTGTTCGTCGAAGCAACAGCTGAAAATCCCGCAGGAAGTGGTCTTCTTCCGAGGAAGTTGAAGCGTTGCCCCCCGGCAAAGGAGACACTGCGAATTTATGAGCAGATGTCGTACTTGCAACCGGAGTGGTGAAAGCGACTTCGCGAAGCGAAAATCAACATAGCTAGCTACGTCGCAATTTATATCAACTTTGGAATAAAATCCAATTATAAAAGGATAACATTAAAAGCTTCCCATTCTATTTCGTTCGTCTCTGGAAAGCAAAGTTTATTTTTGAGCCAGCTTCTTCTTAATTGGTTCCTTCTTAAGGCTAAAACCTGATAAATATAATTATTACCTGGCGGTTTTGAAGGCATATTAGGCGATTTCACATCAAGCTTCATTCAGCGCTACTCTGCATACTCCACTACATTGAATTACGAACCAGCGTATAGGAATCATATCGACTTTTATCCTCCTTATCGACAAGCTGTGTCAATTCAATTTCTAAATAAGCATAATAATTACAAAATATCTGATAGAAATGTATAATAGCGGTTGGAAACTTTTACAGGTAAACCATTACAGAAATAGAGGAGGCAGTCATCTATGTACGAAGTAAAAGAATATCGCAAAGCCGCTCAGGATATTGACCCCATTTTCCTTAAACGCTGGTCACCGCGTTCATTCCTGGAAAAGGAAGTACCTGAAGATTTGCTGCAGTCTGTGTTTGAAGCTGCAAGATGGGCGCCATCTGCCGCAAATGTACAGCCTTGGCGATTTGTTATTGCCCGGTCACAGGAAGATAAGGAAAGATTTTATTCATTTATTAACGACAGCAATGTGGCATGGTGCAGTAAGGCGCCGGTGCTGATTGCAGTGGTCTCCAAAACTGATGCCGACTTTATGGGTGGACCAAATCCTTCTCATGCGTTTGATACTGGAGCCGCATGGGGGTTCCTGGCACTTGAAGCAACCCGTAAAGGGCTAGCTACACATGCCATGGGTGGTTTTGATAAAAATAAAGCCAAGGAAGTACTGAGCATCCCTGATAATTATGAAGTTCATGCCATTGTCGCAATCGGATATCAAGGTGATAAAGAATCGCTTCAGGACAAGTTACGTGAACGGGAAGTTCCATCCAATCGGAATGAGACGGAAATGTTTATTTCGGAAGGAACGTTTACTGAGAAGATATAAACAGAAGAGGATCTCCACCATTGGGGATCTTTTCTTTCGTTTTAGGATAAAAAGCGTTTAGCTTCCTGTGATTGAGGATAAATTACATATTGAACTCTTTTTCTCTCCTACTTTTTTTCCTATTTATTTGAGACAAGGGCTCTTTTGGCATAAAATGTTGTTATTATAGAATCTGCTATGCAACACCCATTTGCACTCTGGAAATACACTTTACTTCCTGGGGCGTCTTGCGAGTCTCTACGCCGCTGTGTTTTGGTTTGTGGGGTCTGGGCTGCCTTTGCCCACTACTCTCGCAAGGAGTTTTCGTGAATCTCTTACGTTGGTATTAGGTGCATACATTGTTTGGAAAATAGTAATCTTTTGTGGAAAGAACCTAAAAAATACATTAAAAGAAAGGAATACTTATGGAAAAACATAACTACAAGAATCCTGTATTTTTCGTATCTGCAATTATTGTTCTTGTGTTGGTTGTCCTGGGAGCTTCTAAGCCAAAGAAGTTCGGGGAGATCGCTGGACAGCTATTTAACTTCACAACAATCAATTTTGGATGGTTTTATTTACTTGCGGTTTTCATTTTTGTTCTATTTTTAATAGGTCTGTCTATCAGTAAGTACGGAAAAATACGTTTGGGTCCGCAAAACTCACGGCCGGAATATCCGTTTTTCACCTGGATTGGCATGCTATTCTCAGCAGGTTTTGGAGCCGGCCTGGTCTTCTGGGGTGTCGCAGAACCAATGAGCCACTTTTTCAACACTCCATTCCAGGGACTTGAAGCACAAACAGAAGATGCTGCACGAGTAGCGATGGGCTATGCGTTTTTTCATTGGGGAATCAGCCAATGGTCAGTCTTCGCTGTCGTCGGTTTAATTATTGCTTTTCTGCAGTTTAAAAAAGAAAAGAAGGGATTAATCTCAACAGCAATTAAGCCAGTTGTAGGAAGAAACCGCGTATTAAGCAATACAATCGATTCCCTGGCTGTAATTGCGACAGTGATGGGTGTTGCTACATCGCTCGGGCTTGGAATTCTGCAGATGAATGGTGGTTTATCCAGTGTGTCAGACATACCTAAGTCAATCTGGGTTCAGATGGCAATTGCGTTCATTATGCTGGTGACTTATCTGCTGTCATCAAGTACAGGGTTGAATAAGGGTATTAAATGGTTGAGTAACCTGAATCTTGGGCTGTGTCTTGTCCTGTTGGTTTATGTATTTTTCGCAGGTCCGACAGTATTTATATTAAACACATTTGTCCTAGGATTAGGTGACTACCTGACAAACTTTGTCCAGTACAGCTTTCGTCTGACTCCATACTCCGGGGAAACATGGGTGCGTGATTGGACAGTGTTCTACTGGGCATGGGCTACAGCATGGTCACCATTTGTTGGTGCATTTGTTGCCCGTGTATCAAAGGGCCGTACTATCCGGGAGTTTGTTTTCGGCGTGCTTGTGGTGCCCCCTCTGATTGCTTGTCTATGGATTGCAGCATTTGGGGGAACAGCAATTCACAGCGATTTGTTTAATGGAACACAGATTGCCGAAGCTGTTGATGTGAATGCAGCGGTTGCGCTGTTTGAAACCTATAACTTTCTGCCAGGAACGACAATACTTTCACTTCTGTCGATATTCTTAATCTTTACATTCCTGGTCACTTCTGCCGATTCGGCAACATATATTCTCGGCAGTATGACATCAAAAGGAAGTCTTAACCCTCAATTATTTACGAAGATTGTTTGGGGTGTTCTGATTACAGCGATTGCTGTGGTGCTGTTGCTTGCAGGTGGGCTGGATGCGCTGCAAACTGCATCATTGATTTCTGCACTTCCGTTTACAATAATTCTGCTGGTGATAGTAGTAGCGTTTATACGGATGATAAAAAAAGAACCCATTCCGAAGACGGTAAAGAAAAACGATAGATAATACACAAAGGGAGGCAGCTAAGATGTATCAATCAGCTGCCTTCTTCCATTAGGAAGGCACTCGTGATGCTGTAGGTAGTGAGACCGATCATGGATACCATCAGGATAGAATAGAAGATTGCGGCATCTTGCATCACCAGCCAGCCAAAAAGTAATACAGCGCCGTCTATTAAAAAAATAATAATACCCACATTTAGCGGAATTAACCTGGTAAGCATCAGCGCTAGCAGGTCGACCCCGCCTGTGGTTGTCCTCGTTAAAAGCATAATGCCGATTCCTGAACCAATCAGGAAGCCCCCGGAAATTGAGCTGATAAGTACAGGGGCTGTATGCCATGCAGATAATGGGTGAAAATAATCGATAAACAATGAGGTCACAAGCAAGCCGTGGACCCCGTTATAAAAATAAGAACGAAATTTAAACCACGCAACTGCGTACAATGGCAGACTTAATAAAAGAATTGTCACTCCTGGCTTGAGACCAAGCGTATATTTGGCGATAAGTCCAAGCCCTATAATCCCGCCGTCGATCAGCTGATGAGGGATCACAAAATAATTGACACCGATAGCAACAAAAAAACTGCCGAACAGAATGGATAGTATTTTTTTAATCATACCAGGAATCACCACATAACTTGTCCATTTTTAAATCTTATGAAAAGATATGAATTAATCGAGCAAATTATCCATCCGTGTTAGGGGGAGAAATTCTTGGAGTTTCTAAACTTATTAATGGTTGCTGTATTGATAGGGCTTACTGCATTTTTTGTAGCAACCGAATTTGCAATAGTAAAGGTCCGCGCAACCCGAATCGACCATCTGGTTGAAGAAGGAAATAAAAAAGCAGTCCATGCAAAGAAGTTGCTCGACAACCTAGATGCATACCTGTCTGCCTGTCAGTTGGGAATCACCGTAACTGCACTAGGAATCGGGTGGTTAGGTGAACCGGCAGTCGCAAGCCTGTTACAGCCGATTTTTCATAACTTGGAAGTTAATCCCGCATTATCGCATGGAATATCCGTAGCGGTAGCATTTGTGATTATTACTTTTCTGCATGTTGTGGTAGGAGAACTGGCACCAAAGACGATTGCTATTCAGAAGGCAGAGGAAGTAACCTTGAGTCTTGGACGTCCGCTGATTCTTTTCCATAAGGTGATGTACCCGTTTATTTGGTCACTCAATGGATCGGCAAGGCTGTTGGTGAAATTGTTTGGGTTTGAACCGATGCAGGAGCATGAAGTTGCCCATTCAGAAGAAGAACTCCGTCTTATTCTTTCTGAAAGTTATAAGAGCGGGGAAATTAATAAATCAGAAATGATGTATGTAAATAATATTTTTGAATTCGATGACCGGTTGGCTAAGGAAGTTATGATACCGCGTACCGAAATGATTTGTTTTTTTAAAGAAGATAGTTTTGAAGAGAATATCGAGGTAATCTGGGAGGGCCAGTTCACCAGGTACCCTGTCGCTGAAGGAGATAAAGATCATATTATTGGGCTTGTTAACCTGAAAGAGATCTTCACTGGTCACATAAAAAAGAAATATGATTCAATTGACCAATTTATTCGCCCCATTATTCATGTGGCCGAGAATACACCTATTAAACAGGTCTTGGTACAGATGCAGAAAGAGCGGATTCATATGGCGATTGTGATTGACGAATATGGTGGAACGGCCGGCCTTGTTACAGTTGAGGATATTCTTGAGGAAATTGTCGGTGAAATCCGTGATGAATTTGATATTAATGAAAAACCGATGATTGAAGAAGTGGATGAAAATACAACAATGGTTGCAGGTAAGGTATTACTTGATGAAATTAATGAAATTTTGGGTACGGACCTTGAGGATGAAGAGGTCGACACAATCGGCGGTTGGATTATCACGCACCATTTGGATGCCGAAAAAGGAACGGTTGTGGAATATGACGGTTATCAGTTTATCGTGGAAGAGATTGACGGTTACCAAATTAAGAAGGTTAAAGTTATCAAATTATAATTGTGGTGGCGGAATTTCCGCTTCGTATGGACCCGGGATGGTATGCCTGGTTTTTAATGTGGGGGATAAATATTATGAAAAAGAGCTGGAACATTATATTTGTAGCAGGTTTATTTGAGATTGGCTGGGTAGTGGGGCTGAAACATGCTGATAGCGTGGTGGAGTGGCTGTTGACTGGACTATCCATATATCTGAGTATGCATTTGTTGATTGTTGCATCAAGGAATCTTCCAGTCGGTACAGCGTATGCAGTCTTTACCGGCATAGGGACCGCCGGAACAGTGGTTTTGGATATTATGTTGTTTGGCGAAGAGTTCAACCCCTTCAAGATTCTACTGATAGTTGTGTTGTTATCGGGGGTATTTGGACTGAAAATGGTTACACAGGAACATGAAGGGGAGCGGTCTGGATGAGCTGGTTTTTTCTTATAGTAGCAGGAGTCGGTGAAATGGCTGGTGTAATCGGGATTAATATGGTTAACCGGGAGAAAAGCTTAAAATCATTTATCTGGTTCATTGGCGGTTTTGTTGGCAGCTTCGTTTTTCTGACGTTAGCGATGAACACCATCCAAATGAGTACTGCATATGCGGTATGGACCGGAATTGGAACAGTCGGCAGCGCTATTGCTGGTATGGCTTTCTATGGTGAATCAGCAGATTGGCGCAGAATTGTGTTTATCAGTATGATTATTGCCGCAGCAGTCGGATTGAAGCTTGTATCATAGCGATTTACGATGATGATTATGGGATTTGTTACTGTTTTCATGTTTATTTTCATCCCATAGCGGAAACAAGTCTATTAAAGAAATGAATATGAATAAAGGAGTGCCAATGCCCTATGAATCTCGATGATCAGATAAAACAACTTGAGAATGTAAGAAAAGAAGGTTCCAATAAGGTATTTTCCATGTATTTAAATACCGATCCTTCCGATCCAGAACAACAGGGGGGCGAATGGAAAATCCACTTTAAAAACGGTCTGCGTAATTTTGAGAGTTATCTGCAGGAGGATGAAAACAAAGAAGAGCTTAAAAACTTCCAGCAGGTAAAAAAGAAAGTGGAAAAATTTGTGCGCGGTAATGAACAGAACTATCGTAGAGGAATTATTTTATTCGCTACCGCTGATGAGGAAATCTGGTTTGCTCATCGTGTACAGACACGCCTTGAAACAGAATTCCACTGGGAAGAGACCCCTCAGCTTGACCAGTTGAAAAAATTACGGGATGAATTTCCTAAATCCGGAATTATCCTTGTACAGCAAGATCAGGTGAAAGTTGTGGAAGCAAATATGAATGAGATTGAAGATACTGTTTATTATGAGTTCGATGTTGATACCGATGACTGGCGGCAGTTTACAGGTCCACACCGGGCTGATCCGTCTATGGGGTCCGGCGGTAAAAGCCTGCAACAGGACAATTTTAAAGACCGCTATGAAGCAAATAAACACCGATGGTTCAAAAGTATTGCACCAAAACTTGATAAGCGGGCTAAAGATCATCAGTGGGAAAAAGTTTACGTTGTAGGAGAACCGGACCCAACGCAGGAACTCAAGGAGCAAATGAACAAACCAATTGACGATATAATTCAAAAAAATATGCTCGACCATGAAGAATCCAAGGTACTTGAAGAAGTATTTGGATAAAACACGGAAAACACCCTAGAAGCGGCTGAACGCTTCTAGGGTGTTTTTAGTGAAGCTCGTAGGAGTCGAATTCAGCAGAGCTAAAAGAAAGTAGAGACGGAATCGGAAATATAAAGCAAGGATTACTAGATTCAAATACTTAATACCACGAATACAACCAATAGGCTTACCCCTACTGATGCTCCGACATAGCCGAGCGCTCGCCAAGTTTTCCCTTCATGGATAAGTTGTACAGTTTCATTTCCGAAAGTCGAAAATGTTGTATAAGCACCGCAGAATCCAACCCCGCACAGGAACCACATCCATTCGGCAAGCGCTGTTTCCATATAATACCGGAGCAGGAGGCCCAAGATAAACGAGCCGGTAACATTGGCTATCCATGTGCCGAGTAAACTGGCAAATCTTGATGAGATATAAAATCGGGCAATACTACCGATAAATCCTCCCACCATCACCAATAGGATATTCATGATACTGCCTGCTTTCTTTTAGCCAACTGACTTGACACATAACTTAAGCCCAGCCCGCCGAACAAACTAATCAGCACATATCCAGCTGCAAGTGTTATGCTTTTATCAAACAGCCTAACGGTTTCCACTGAGAAAGTTGAAAACGTGGTAAACGCACCTATCATTCCGGTGCCAAGTCCGCTTACCATAATGGAGCCGAGACGTTCTCGCAGCCTGGAGTTATGGATTAAGTATCCAAGGAGAAAACATCCTATCAGGTTGGCGGCTAATGTTCCAAAAGGAAATCCGCTTCCAGCCCAAACGCCGGAAAGCCCGTACCGTCCAGTGGCACCTATCATTCCCCCGAGACCAACTGCCAAATAAACTTTCAAGTTCATACGGCCTGACATAGTGGACACAGGCCGTATATTTCAAACTTATGTCCTTCAATTGCATAATTGCCAAGATCACTCTCTACCTGATCCATTGGACATACGTTAATTGCTTTTGTTTTCCCGCAATCTTTGCAGATAAAGTGATGATGATGCTGCTGATTGCAGGAGATTCGGAAATGCTTTTCTCCGTTTAATTCGGTTGTTTCCAAAATGCCAACTTCATCAAATAAATGCAAATTACGGTAAACCGTATCAAAGCTGATTCCTTTGTAGGCTGGTTCCATATGCTGCAGAAGGTCTTTAGCGGTACGGTAACCATCAGCCTTAGCAAAAAAGGATAATATATCCTTACGTTTGGCGGTTGTTTTATAGCCTCGTTTTTTTAGGCTTTCAATTGCTTCCTGTAATTTCATTGCTTTACCCTCTTTCTTTTGGGAGAAGTATTAAGCTTTTTGAATCCAATTGCGGCTAACAGTATAAGGATGGAAACAAGTACGATGGTACCACCTGGTGGAATGCTGAAATAATAGCCGGAAATAAGTCCAAGAATAACAGCGGTCTCACCGAAAATAATCGAGTAACCTATCATTTGTTTGAATCCTCTGGCAAGTCGCATGCTGGCTGCTACCGGCAGGGTCATCAATGCAGAAACAAGAAGGACCCCAACAATCCGGATGGACGCAGCGATAACCAGTGCTGTCATCACAATAAACAGCAGGTGAATTCGCTTAGAATGGATTCCTGATACCTCAGCATGCTCCTCGTCAAATGAAAGGGCAACAAGCTCTTTATAAAACAATCGTATTACTAGAATAATAACTATTGAGATAGCCAAAATGGAATAGAAATCAGTCCGGCTGACAGCGGAAACTGAGCCGAACAAGTAGTTGAAGAGCTCTGTATTGAACCCATTAGCAAGAGATATAAAGATAACACTTAAGCCTACACCACCAGATAAAATGATTGGTATTGCCAGTTCCTGATAGGCTTTATAGACACCCCGCAGTTTTTCGATAAAAACCGATCCGATTACCGAAAAAGCCATCCCGCTATATAAGGGGGAAATCCCGACAGCGAACTTCTTTTCCACAAGAAGCCCGAACGCAATACCTGCCAGCGTAACATGCGACAGAGCGTCAGCTATAAGGGAGAGCCTTCGTACGACGATAAAGGTGCCCAGTAGTGGTGCAATCAGGCCAATCAGTAGTCCAGTATAAAATGTATTTCGTAAAAATTCATATTGTAATAAATCCTGCAGCATAATTTTTCCCCCAACATCAGTGATCGTGTGTAACTATATTTACCGGATGACCGTAGAATTGGGATAACTCTTTCTCTGGAAGAGCAGTATATTCTTCGGGTTTACCGTGAAAATGCAATGTTTTGTTCAAGCAGACAATGTCTGTTGCATGCTCGGTCATCGCGCCAGTATCGTGCGTGACAAGCAGCAGTGTAATATTTCGTTCATTATTCAGCTGGTGAAGAAGGTCATAAAACCGCTGTACGTTTTCATAGTCAACACCGACTGTCGGTTCATCCAATATCAGCAATTCTGGATCACTCACCAGTGAACGGGCAATGAATACACGCTGTTGCTGTCCTCCTGACAAGTTTCCGATATTTTCATAGGCATAGTCAGCCATGCCGACCTGCTCGATTGCCTGCAATACCTTTTTTTTATGGAGTGTTGTAAAAAATTTAAGATATCCAACTTTGGCGGTCAATCCCATACAAACCACCTCATAAACAGTTGCCGGAAAACCCTTATTGAATGAATTGGATTTCTGTGAGACGTAGCCGATTTTATCCCATTCTTTAAATTTTTCGATTGGCTGATTAAAAAGGTGAATAGACCCTGAATCAGCTTTTAACAATCCCAGAATCAGCTTGATAAGTGTGGTTTTCCCTCCGCCGTTGGGACCGACCAGGCCCATAAACGCCCCTTCAGGAATTTCAAAATTAATACCATCAAGGACGACTTTATTTTCGTATGCGTAGTTAACATTCTGCATGGTAATAACTGGTTTACTCATTAGCTGTTCCCTCCTGCTCAGTAGCTGTGTCAAGCACGCTGAGGTTGTGTCGCATTAATGATAGATAATTCTCATCATCTCTTATATCTTCTTCCGTCAGAACCGACAAATTGTGAATATACAAGGCCCTAGCATCAATTTCCTGTCTGATGATTTCAGTGACACGATCAGAACTGTTTTGTTCAAGTATTAAATAGTTCATATTATATCGTTTCGCCGCCTCGATAATTCGTGTCAGATCTTTCTGTGAGGGTTCGTTACTGGATGATATCCCGCTTATTGCTATCTGCTCAATTCCATAACGATCCTCCCAGTAGCTGTACGCAGCATGGGAGACAAGAATCCGCTTATCGTTCTTTGGTTTTAGTGTTTCAATAAACTGCTGATCCAATGCCAGCAAATCATTCTTCAGTGTGGAAAAATTCTGCTCGTAAAACTGTTTATTTTCCGGGCGCATGCTTATAAGTTCTTCTTTAATTAGGGAAGCCATTTCTATCATCCTTAATGGATCTAGCCAGATATGCGGATTTACATCTCCATGATCATGGCCGTGGTGCTCTGCTTCCGTTTCTTCATGAGAATCATGAATTTCCTCATTGTGAAATAACTCGTCATGCTTTCCCAGTTCAATCAATCTGACATCCTGCGATTTCAGTGCTTGTGCTGTTGTTTCAGCAAATGCTTCCATGCCCGCACCCAGGTAAATAAAAGCATCCCCTTCAGCAATCGCAGTGATCTCTTTGGCAGCAGGTTCATATGTGTGCGCATCCACCCCGGGGGGGTATACGGATTTGGTTTCCACTGTCTTGCCAGCAATACGTTCTACAGCGTATTGAATTGGATAAAGTGACGTATAAACCGTAAACTGGTTATTTTTCTGTGTATTAGGTGAGGATGTACATCCTGAAATTATAAATCCGCAGATGATAAACATGATGACTAAGTATTTATTCATGGTCGAATCCTCTCTGAAAAGTAATCGCTTATTTATATTATCGTAATGATTACGATTTGTAAATAAGAATGATTACGATTACAGGGAAGTTTTGAAAAGTTGCTTTTTCGTTCAATGTTTTTTTTCAAAAGAAACGTTTATATTCGTTATGATTAACGTATAAGGAGGTAAAGTAAATGAAAAAGTATATATGGATATTAGCCGTGTTGATTCTTGCATTAGTAGCATGCTCAAATGCGGGAGAAAAATCAGAGGAGCAAGAAGAACATGCCAGTGGCCTGCCTGTGGATGATTCGCTTGAGGGACTTTCTTACAATATGAAAACAAATGAGTGGTCGCCGATGATGGTTAAGTTTTTGGCAGAAGTGAACGATCCCCGGGTAAAAGATGCATATGAGACTGCCATTCACAATGCTGATGTGCTTGATTATATGCCGTGTTACTGTGGCTGTTATGATAGTAACGGACATGAGAGTAATACACATTGTTTTGTGGATGAATTTAATGGAGATGTGGTTGCGCTAGACAGTATGGGCTTTAGTTGTGGTATTTGTATCGATATAGCTAAAACATCTGTTGCAAAATACAAGGCAGGAGAATCACTGGTTGAAATCCGAAATTATATTGATGATAACTTTGGTGGAAATGGAATCGGGCCTACGCCTACCCCAATGCCTCAGGGATAATATATCGCTCGTCCAGGTGGAGAGACAACTATCTCCGCCAAGCATTTTTATTGTTTTATATACTGTAGGGGGGTATAGTATAATTATCAATAAAAGGATGTGATCCAATTGGAAAAACAGCCGGTAACTCCAAGAACAGACATTGAAAAACAGGCGGTCATCAATCGAATGAAACGAATTGAAGGCCAGGTCAGGGGCATTCAGAAAATGATTGAAGATGACCGCTATTGTGTTGATGTTATGGTTCAAATCAGTGCGATTAATGCCGCGCTGAAAAAAGTAGGGTTTTCATTAATGGAGCGGCATACGAAGCATTGTGTAAGTCACGCTGTGAAATCTGGCGAGGGCGACGATGCAATAGAAGAGTTGATGGAAGTCATGAAGCAACTATCCAGATAAATGGGGGTGACATTATGGAAGAGGCAAAGAAACATATAGATGTAGGCGTTACGGGAATGACATGTGCGGCTTGTTCATCAAGGATAGAAAAAGTGTTGAACAAAATGGATGGTGTCGATGCCCAGGTGAACTTGACCACCGAAAAAGCAAGTGTCGACTTTGATCCTGGAAAAGCAAGTGTGCAGGATATCACAGCTAAAGTTGAAAAACTTGGTTACGGTGTACAGGTGGAAAAAGCCGAATATGATGTGTTTGGCATGACTTGTGCGGCCTGTTCAACGAGAATCGAAAAGGTATTGAATAAGCAGGAAGGCGTAAAACTGGCCACTGTTAACCTTGCCAATGAGACGGCATCCATCGAATATAATCCAGGCCTGATTGGAGAATCCGATATTATTGGCCGAATTCAGAAGCTAGGTTACGATGCGAAAGCAAAAGCGGACAAAGAAACAAAGAAATCGCAGAAGGAAAAGCAGTTGCAAAAGATGCGGACCAAGTTGATAATTTCAGCGTTGTTATCCATTCCACTTCTTATAACGATGCTGGATCATCTGATGGGTTTGACACTGCCCGCTATTTTGATGAATCCATGGTTTCAACTGGCTCTTGCTGCTCCGGTACAGTTTATTATCGGATGGCAGTTTTACGTTGGGGCGTATAAAAACCTTCGCAATAAGTCAGCCAACATGGATGTCCTGGTAGCACTCGGTACCAGTGCTGCGTTCTTTTTCAGCTTGTATGAGGCATTGAAAACAATCGGTAATCCAGATTACATGCCACACCTCTATTTCGAGACCAGTGCTATCCTTATTACGCTGATTTTGTTCGGCAAATACCTGGAGACCAGTGCGAAAGGCAGAACAACCCATGCAATTTCCAAACTGCTTAATTTGCAAGCAAAACAGGCTCGGGTTATTCGAGATGACAACGAAGTGATGGTTCCCGTTCAGGACGTGCTGAAAGGGGAAAGAATTATTGTCAAACCTGGTGAAAAAATACCCGTCGACGGTATAGTCTTGAAGGGAAGTACGTCGGTGGATGAGTCAATGATAACCGGTGAATCAATTCCAGTTGAAAAAGGAGCGCAGGCCCAGGTGATCGGTGCCACACTGAACAAAAATGGTACCGTTGAAATAGAAGCAACCAAGGTTGGAAAGGAAACAGCGCTTGCTTCGATTGTAAAGGCTGTGGAGGATGCCCAAGGATCCAAAGCACCAATACAGCGTCTGGCAGATATTATTTCAGGTTACTTTGTGCCGATTGTGGTGGGGATTGCCGCAGTAACATTTCTGGCATGGATTATCCTTGTCGCTCCCGGAGAATTCGAGGCTGCCCTGACAGCAGCAATAGCAGTTCTTGTTATTGCCTGCCCATGTGCTCTCGGTCTTGCTACTCCAACGTCCATCATGGTGGGGACCGGGAAGGGTGCCGAAAACGGTATTCTTTTTAAGGGGGGTGAGCATCTCGAACGGACGCACCAGCTCGATACAATTATTTTTGATAAAACAGGAACGATAACAAAAGGTAAACCAGAAGTCACTGATTTTACCGGTGATGATGAAACACTAGCATTGCTTGCCAGTGCCGAAAAAGGTTCCGAGCATCCGCTTGCTGAAGCAATTGTTGCATATGCGACGGAGAAAAATATTCAACTCAAAGAAGTTGCATCCTTTACAGCAATACCCGGCCGTGGTATCCGGGCAACCATTGATGATCATGATGTACTTGTTGGCACCCGTAAACTAATGACGGATAACGGGATTGATGTTACGCATCTTGAGGATGATCTTACCACTTATGAAACTGCCGGAAAAACAGCTATGCTTATCGCTGTAGATAGTAAGTTACAGGGGATTGTCGCTGTTGCCGATACGATAAAAGAAACTGCAGTGGAAGCCATCAACCAATTAAAAGCCCAGGGACTTGAAGTGATTATGCTGACAGGGGATAACGAACGTACTGCAAGGGCAATTGCGCAGCAGGCAGGTATTTCCAATGTTATCGCACAGGTTTTACCGGAAGAAAAAGCGGATAAAGTAAAAGAAGTCCAGCGTCATGGCAAAAAAGTCGGAATGGTCGGTGACGGTATAAACGACGCGCCAGCCCTCGCAACAGCAGATATTGGTATCGCGATTGAAACCGGTACGGAAGTGGCTATCGAAGCTGCCGACGTAACGATTCTAGGCGGCGAGCTTTTGCTGATTCCAAAAGCCATTAAGCTTAGTAATAAGACTATTCGAAATATCCGGCAAAATCTGTTTTGGGCATTTGCCTACAACAGTGCGGGAATTCCAATCGCAGCAGCAGGACTTCTTGCACCATGGATAGCCGGCGCAGCAATGGCTTTCAGCTCCGTGAGTGTGGTTACCAATTCACTTCGCCTAAAGCGAGTGAAAATAAATTAAAGTTTTCTCTAAGTTTTGGTTGCTATATGAAAGGGTAGACTTCTAAGCACCCACTCGTAGAGGAGATAGTTTGGTTCATCTAGACTGTTTCATTATGAAAACAGTCCTTACTATAATAATCAAATTTCTGAAAGGGGTAGTTAAATATGCAAACAACACTAGATGTAAGAGGAATGACATGTGGTCACTGTGAAAGCTCAGTAAAAAATGCTCTGGAATCACTTGAAGGGGTACAGGGTGTTGAAGTTAACCTTGGAACCGGTCGAGTTGACGTAACGTATGATGAGGCATATGTAACCATCAAACAGATGCGTGAAGCAGTTGAAGAACAGGGTTATGATGTAGTGGCTTAATGAATGGCTGACTCCCTGTTGAAGGGAGTCAGCTTTTCTTTTAATTGTAAGTACAACTATGGCTGTAGTCATAAAGTCATGAACTTCAGAAGAAGGATTGCCGAGTTTTCTATTATACATGCGAAAACGGAATTTACCGGCTAAAAACAAGAGAAAAACCTCCCAATTACGACAGATTAGGCCAAATTTAAGCAAATAAAGTTAAAAACAGTACTCTTTTTTTACTTTTAATGATAAGATAGTAAAGGTGTACTAATTGTAGCAATAGATAAAATTTTTTATATGGGGGTAATCACCATGGAGCAGCTAATGCGAAACTTCTTTTTATTTTTGTCCAAAAATAAAACGCTTACCAACCTGGCGAAAAAATATGGACTCCGTTTTGGGGCAGCCCGGTTTGTGGCAGGGGTAGATATTGACCAGGCATCAAAGAAAATCAAGGAAATTAATGATGATGGATTTGTTGTGACGGTCGACCACCTAGGCGAGTTCATCGATAATGAAAAAGAGGCCCGTGAGTCAGCCGATGAATGTATTCATGCGATAGAAGTGATTGCCGAAAAAGGGCTTGATTCTGAGCTTTCCCTAAAAATGACTTCCATGGGTCTTGATATCTCTGAAAAGCTGGTAATGGACAACATGCGACGGATTTTGGATGCCGGTAAAAAACATAATGTCATGGTCACAATTGATATGGAAGACTATGAACGCAGTGGAAAAACACTTGATATTTTCAAAGAGTTGCGAAGCGAGTATGAAAATGTGGGAACGGTCCTGCAGGCATATCTTTACCGAACCGTTGAAGATATTGAGGATTTGAATGAGTACAATCCATATCTGCGCCTTGTAAAAGGAGCTTATAAAGAATCGCCGGAAGTAGCCTATCCGGATAAAAAAGATGTGGATGAGAATTATAAAAAAATTATTAAGATGAATTTGCTTAATGGTAACTATACTGCTATTGCTACACATGATGAGGCCATTATTGATTATGTGAAAGAACTTGAAAAAGAGCATAATATTTCGCGCGATCAGTTTGAATTCCAGATGCTGTTTGGTATTCGTCGTGACCTGCAGAATAAACTGCTGAAAGAAGAATATAAAATGCGTGTATATGTACCGTACGGGGATGATTGGTATGGCTACAATATGCGCCGTCTGGCTGAACGTCCGGCAAATGCTATGTTTGTATTAAAAGGTGTCCTGAAATAGATTAATAGATGGATTAAGAATGCCCCATTTCAGAAGTCTGAGACGGGGCATTTTTGCTTACAGTTTTTGTCCATAATATTTGTCGAGTGAGAAACCGCGTCCAAGAATTTCGGAGGCGTTGATGAACACTACAAACGATGTAGGTTCTTCCTTCTGAAGAATCCTTTTTAACTGTACTGCCTCTTGTTGTTCCGTGACACAGAGTATCATGGTTTTATCCTGGTTGGAATAACCGCCAACAGTACGGACTTTAGTTAGTCCACGGTCAATTTGTTCTTGAATTAGCTGCTGGATTTTTTCTTCTTCCTCGGTGATGATTAAAATCAATTTTGAAGCAGAGGTGCGTAACTGCACAATATCAATGGTTTTACTTGTAACATAGATACACATCAATGCAAACAGCGTCAGTTCCAGACTAAAGACAATAATAGAAGAAATTACGACAAGCCCGTCTACAATTAGCTGGGAATACCCGCTTGAAAGGCCAGTAAATTTTTTTACTACCTGAGCAATTGCTGCTGTTCCACCTGTTGAACCATTTCCTCTATATACTGTCCCAAGTCCTACGCCGAGAACAATTCCTCCATAAATCGCGCCCAAAAGCGGATTAGTTATCGTGAAGGGGAGGTCAGCTGTTAAGTAAATAATGAACGGTACCCAAAATGTGCCGACCAGTGTTTTCCAGCTGAAGTCCTTTCCCAATGCCAGCCACCCCGCGATAAAGATGGGAAGGTTGATCAGAAATTGTGTATAAGCTGGGCTTAATTCGTAAAGCTCAAAAAAAATGGTACTAATCCCTGAAATTCCTCCGGCAGCCAGTTTTGCCGGCAATAAAAATAAATTGTATGACAGGGCGACAAGGGTTGCGCCAATAATTATCTGAAGATATTCATAAACTAACTTTTTTTTCATCGATATGCTTCCTTTCCTATATATAAGGCCATAAATAGTTTAACGCAGTTCGCATCAGCATTAAAGTTTTATCAACATAATTATTTTTTTCAAAAACCTTCTTTTTTATTGCGAAATATCAGAATATAATCTATACTGATAAATAGATGGATAGGGAACTATCTTTTATTTTTAGGAGCAAAAATGAATGAGTATTCATTCAAATAAAGATAGGGGGACAAAACATGAAGCAATCTATCAAGCGCGCAGCTGTCCTCGGATCCGGAGTAATGGGTTCAGGTATCGCTGCACACTTGGCTAACGTGGGGATTCCAACAATTATGCTGGACATCGTACCGCGGGAGCTGACTAAGGATGAGGAGAAAAAGGGGCTTACAATGGAAGACCGAGCTGTCCGCAATCGGATTGCGGAACAGAGTAAGAAGGCCCTGTTAAAACAGAAACCGTCACCTATTACGACGAAAAAAAGTCTTGATTTGATCGAAGTCGGCAATATGGATGATGACATGGAAAAGCTTGCTGACGTTGACTGGATTATTGAAGTGGTAGTAGAAAATCTGGATGTTAAAAAGAAAGTCTTTGCAAATGTGGATAAATATCGTAAAGAAGGGTCTATAGTCAGCTCAAATACCTCTGGCATTTCAGTTGAAGATATGGCAGAAGATCGGTCTGGAGATTTCCGGGCACATTTTCTAGGGACACACTTTTTTAACCCGCCGCGTTATTTAAAGCTGCTTGAAGTCATTCCCACAAAGGATACTGATCCGGATGTACTCGAGTTCATGAAGACATTTGGTGAAGATGTACTCGGTAAAGGCGTTGTTGAAGCGAAGGACACACCGAACTTTATTGCCAACCGGATTGGTACGTATGGACTTTTGGTTACGGTAGAGAAGATGCTTGAAGGCGGCTATAGTGTCGGTGAGGTTGATTCGGTTACAGGGCCAATGATTGGCCGGCCAAAAAGCGCTACCTTCCGTACGTTGGATGTTGTGGGGCTTGACACTTTTATTCATGTAGCCAAAAACGTGTATGACCAAGTGGAGGGTGATGAGAAGAAAGTCTTTGATGTTCCCGATTTTATCCTGAAGATGCAGGATAATGGCTGGCTTGGTGCTAAAAGTGGTCAGGGTTTCTTCAAGAAGGTTAAAGGAAAAGATGGAAGCAAAATCTATGAGTTGAATCCTGAAACACTAGAATATGAGGATCGAAGAAAACTGAAAACAGCAGCTACAGAAATGGCTAAACAGGAAAAAGGTTCACGCCGGAAATTGAAAGCGCTTGTATCTCAAAAAGGTGACAGAGCCAGCGACCTTGTTTGGTCCATTCTAAAGCCGGTACTTATTTATTCAGCTGAATTAACCGGGGAAATCGCGGACGATATTTTATCGATTGACCAGGCGATGAAATGGGGATTCGGCTGGGAGATTGGTCCATTTGAAACATGGGATGCAATTGGGCTTCGTAAGTCAGTAGAACGTATGAAGGAAGAAGGCGAAACGGTTCCTGAATGGGTATTGAACATGTTGGAATCCGGCAATGAATCTTTCTATAAAACGGAAAATGGAAATGTCTATTATTTTGAGAACGGCGAATACAAATTGCAGAACTTCAATAAAAAGGAAATCAATCTGAAACGATTAAAAGATGTTAAAGGTGTCATTAAAAAGAACACCGGTGCTAGTTTAATAGACTTGGGTGATGGAGTGGCAGGATTGGAATTTCATTCCCAAAGCAACGCAATCGGTCTTGACATCATTCAGATGGTGAATTTCGCGATTGAAGAAGTCAACAAGAACTTCAAAGGTCTCGTGATTGGCAACCAGGGCAAAAACTTCTGTGTTGGCGCAAACCTTGGAATGATGCTGATGGAGGCCCAGGATGACAATTTCTTTGAACTGGATATGGTTGTCCGTCAGTTCCAGAATATGGCGATGAATATCAAATACTCAGAAAAGCCAGTTGTAACAGCACCATTTAATATGACGCTCGGTGGTGGAGCGGAGGTATCTCTTCCAGCTGCAGCTATACAGGCATCAGCTGAAACGTATATGGGGCTGGTAGAGTTTGGTGTAGGACTTATCCCAGGCGGTGGCGGAACCAAAGAGCTTTATCTGAAAGAACTTCGCAATCTGCCTAAGGGAGTCAAATTTGACCTTACCAAAGTTGCAAACGATGTCTTTGAAAAAGTAGCCATGGCCAAGGTATCGACATCTGCTGCCGAGGCGCGGGATAACGGCTTCCTCGACAGTAATGATGCAATCAGCGTAAACCCTGACCATCTTCTGTATGATGCCAAGCAACGAGTAATTGCATTGGCCGATGCCGGATATCAGGCACCAAAGCGGGAGAAAATTCCGGTTGTTGGAGATGCTGGGTATGCAGCAATGCTCCTGGGAGCAAAAACGTTAAGATTTGGCGGGTATGCATCAGACCATGACGTCAAAATTGCAGAAAAACTGGCATATGTTTTATCAGGTGGCCGGATTAAAGAAGGCACTTTAATCGATGAACAAGTAATGCTTGATCTTGAGCGTGAAGCATTTTTAAGTCTAATTGCAGAACCGAAAACACAACAGCGTATGCAACACATGCTGTTAAAAGGAAAACCACTGCGCAACTAATTTGAAGAGGGGGAAGAAATGTGAAGGAAGCAGTAATCGTTGCAGGTGCAAGAACCCCTGTAGGAAGAGCAAATAAAGGATCACTCGCCAACACACGACCAGATGACTTGGCGGCGTTAACGATAAAGGAAACACTGAAACGTGCTGGAGGCTATGACGGCAATATTGATGATGTGATTATCGGATGTGCCATGCCGGAAGCAGAACAAGGAATGAACATGGCCCGGAATATTGCCGGGCTTGCAGGGATAAAAAATGATGTCCCGGGTATTACCATTAACCGTTATTGCTCATCCGGTTTGCAGAGTATCGCCTTTGCAGCCGAGCGCATCATGGTCGGTGCAAGTGACACCATCATTGCTGGTGGGGCAGAATCTATGAGTCTAATTCCAATGGGCGGCCATGTCATTAAACCGAATACAAAACTTGTTCAGGATGCACCAGGCTACTATATGGGCATGGGGCACACCGCTGAAGAGGTTGCCAACCGATTTGGCATCTCACGGGAGGACCAGGATGCTTTTGCAGTCCGCAGTCATGAGCGCGCGGCAAAAGCAATCAAGGAAGGCAAGTTTAACGATGAAATAGTACCCGTAGAAGTAACACAGCGGGCTGTTGGTAATAACAACAAAATTGAAGAGAAATCAGTCACTTTTGAAATGGATGAAGGAGTCCGTCCGGGTACCACCACGGACATCCTGGCAAAACTACGTCCAGCGTTTACCGTTAATGGCTCGGTTACAGCGGGTAATTCGTCACAAATGAGTGATGGTGCGGGAACTGTACTGGTCATGGACCGAGAGAAAGCTGAGTCGGAAGGGCTTAAGCCAATGGCTAAATTTCGCTCCTTTGCAGTAGCAGGAGTGGAGCCGGAAATTATGGGAGTCGGTCCGGTCGAAGCAATCCCGAAAGCTTTGAAAATAGCTGGATTGAGTTTATCCGACATTGGATTGTTTGAACTTAACGAAGCGTTCGCCTCCCAATCTGTCCGGGTAATCCAGGCATTAGACCTTAATCAGGAGATAGTCAATGTCAATGGAGGAGCAATCGCGCTTGGTCACCCACTTGGCATGACAGGTACCAAGCTGACATTGAGTTTAATTCATGAGATGAAGCGCCGAAATGTCCAGTTCGGGGTTGTAACCATGTGTATTGGTGGCGGAATGGGTGCAGCGGGAGTCTTTGAGCTTTTGTAAAAAGTGACCTGAGGCAGAATACCCAAGTCAGCCAACCGAATACCAGCTATCCTGTGTTGTAAAAGTGCTTAACGGCGTCTGCAGCAGGACGCCGACTTAATAATTCCTTATATGGAAAGGACGATTTATATGGGTGAAACAAAAGAAAAGTTGTTTAAAGGCGGGGCATTTCTTATTGAAGATTTAACCGGGGACGATGTTATCACCCCTGAGGATTTTTCGGATGAACATCATATGATCGCTAAAACCACAGATGATTTTGTGGAAAAAGAAGTTTTGCCTAAAGTGGATAAACTTGAAAATCATGAGTTTGAGCATTCGGTTGATCTTTTAAAGAAAGCGGGTGAACTTGGCCTTCTTGGTGCAGACGTACCAGAAGAATATGGAGGTCTCGCCCTTGATAAAATCAGTTCCTCGCTGATAACCGAGAAGTTTTCACGCGCAGGTGGTTTCTCAGTAACCCATGGTGCCCACGTTGGAATCGGTTCATTACCAATTGTATTTTTCGGTAATGATGAGCAAAAAGAAAAATATCTGCCAAAGCTTGCAACCGGTGAGTTGCTGGCGGCATATGCGCTGACTGAACCAGGTTCCGGTTCGGATGCGCTAGGGGCAAAAACTACAGCCAAACTGAATGAAGCGGGAACGCATTATATTTTGAACGGGGAAAAACAATGGATTACAAACTCGGCATTTGCTGATGTATTTGTTGTTTATGCAAAAATTGATGGCGAGCATTTCTCAGCGTTTATTGTTGAGCGTGATTTCCCTGGTGTGTCTACTGGACCTGAAGAACACAAGATGGGAATTAAAAGTTCATCAACACGCACATTAATTCTTGAGGATGCGGAAGTACCTGTTGAAAACCTTTTAGGTGAAAAAGGGCGCGGACATGTAATCGCATTCAACATTCTCAATGTAGGACGTTACAAGCTTGCAATCGGTGGTGTAGGTGGTTCCAAGCGTGGCATCGAAGTAGCAACAAAATACGTGAACGAGCGTAAGCAGTTCGGTACACCTATTTCAAGTTTCTCACTTACACAGGAAAAACTTGCTACCATGGCAGCAAGGACATATGCAAATGAGAGCGCTGTTTACCGGACTGTAGGGTTATTTGAACAGCGTATGGGGTCATTGACCGATGAGCAATTAAAAGATGGGCGTGAGGTGGCACGAGCAATCGCGGAGTACCAGATTGAATGTTCCATGAATAAGTATACTGCAACCGAGTGTCTGGACTATGTTGCAGATGAGGCTGTACAACTCCATGGTGGATATGGATTTATGGAAGAATATGAAGTGGCGCGTATGTACCGTGACTCGCGAATTAACCGTATTTTTGAAGGAACAAATGAAATCAATCGCCTGATCGTTCCAGGGACGCTGCTTAAGAAAGCAATGAAAGGTGAACTGCCACTACTTCAAAAGGCACAAAGCCTGCAGGAAGAATTAATGATGATGATGCCGGAAGAACCTGGTGAAGAGCCACTGGCCCAAGAAAAGTATTTGCTCCGAAATGCTAAGAAAATGGTATTGCTCGGCGCAGGCCTTGCAGCACAGAAGTACATGAAAAAGCTCGAGAATGAGCAGGAAATTCTAGTTAATCTGGCTGACATGACCGCTGAGGTTTATAATATGGAATCAGCCATTCTCCGTACTGAAAAAGCGATCAGCAAATCCGGTGAGGAGAAGAATAAGCAGAAGCTTCTTTATACACAGGTATATGTACAGGAAGCATTCAACCGTATTGAAGCCGATGCAAAAGAAACACTGATTGCAGTTGAATCCGGCGATACATTACGAATGATGCTTTCCTCATTGCGGAAGCTAACCCGTCATACGCCGACCAATGTAATTGCCAAGAAGCGGGAAATCGCCGCAACAATTATTGAAGAAGAGAAGTACACAGTATAAGCTACTGCCATCCTCCAATATGGAAGGATGGCAGTTTCATTTCATTAAAAACTTTACGTAGAGATAAACAACGATTTTACCCAATATATATCCGGCAATAACCCCAAACGTGTTTAGAATTAAATCATCCACATCGGAACTTCGCGCCAGCAACCCTGACTGTGAAAGGGCATATTGGACCCATTCAATTGCCAATGTGGTTAAAAATCCGATCACGAAAACCTTCCAAAAAGAAATTTTTCTATTCGTAAGTACTAGCAGGAATCCAATTGGGACAAACACTACTATATTTCCAATCAGATTAACAGAGGCAGCGAAAATTCCTCCGTGGGTAAACAAAAAAATATAATCTTCTATAGTATCGAATGGAATCAAATTGACACCGGTCCAGTCACTGCGTATCACGTCGCTATGAGGGAAGACGGTTAGATACAATAAGCTTTCCAAATAAAGGAGCCATAGTATATAAACCAGCTCTCTCCAGTAAGAAACTTTACGGCCCTGACGTTTAAGTAGATATAATCTTATCGGGGTATATATAATCAGGGACAGCAAAAGAAATTCATACGGTAAGGAATATATATAATGCATTGCTGGCCCTCCTCTCCTGTCCATCTTACTTCCAAATATATTCTTCAAAAAAAGAATTAGGCAATATTATAAAAAATGACGTTGCACAAAATTTATAAACTGCGACGTAGTGAAGACTTCTAAGATAGAGTACTGATACACTGCTACGGAAATACACTACGCTTTCCGCGGGCTCGCGCTGAGCCTCCTCGTTCGCCAAGAACGCGTGGGGTCTCAACGTCTTCGCTTTCCCGCAGGAGTCTTCGTGTATTTCCTCCGCTTGTTAGTATTTTGATCAAGGATTTGTACAGTCCTTCGTTATATGAATGAGGTTTATTTCATCCTAATTTTGAAAGCTATCCTAAGCTGCGAAAAAATGCGACACTCCAGGGGGGAGAGCAGCTTCCGAAGACCCCACAGCGAGGGAACGAGCGAGGAGGCTGAGGTGCTGCCCCCGGAAAGGGAGTGTTTTTCCGCAGCGTCGGTTAAACTTACCATTAGCCTAATGATGAAAAGCACATTATAAATTATCATTACATCGCATTTTATATCAAGCTGCGAGGATTAATGAGCAACAAAAAATCTACGATAATAGTCAAAAGTTAAGTCTAGAACGAAACAGTAATTCCCAACAAGATTACCCGTTTTTTCTCTCGCCAATCGATTATTTCACAATTCTAATCTACTTTTAATTTCCCTGTAAAAAAGACGGTCCCATTATAGTACAATCCAATCGACCTTCGACCAGCTTGTTTGGTATAATAAAATATATGAATAGAGAAATAATAAGGAGGGAAATAACATATGGCACTGACATTTTATTGGTATCCCAATTGCGGAACATGTAAAAAGGCCAAAAAGTGGCTGGACGATCATCAAATTGAATATACACCTATACATATTGTTAATAATCCACCTGCAAAGGAAGACTTACTCGACTTCATGTCCAAAAGCGAGATGCCACCTAAAAAGTTCTTCAACACAAGTGGGAAAAAGTACCGTGAATTGAATATAAAAGAAAAAATTACTGATGCGGATACTCAGGAAATGGCTGAAATACTCGCATCTGATGGTATGCTGATCAAGCGTCCAATTGTAACAGATGGAGAGAAAGTAACTGTTGGATTCAAGGAAGAAACTTTCAACGATACATGGCTACAAAGTTAAGCTGAAATACTAGAAAAAAGCATTATTACCTAGTATAGTAATAATGCAATTATTAAATGGAGGGATTTTCTATGAGCTTGCCAAAAGACTTATTATATTCTGAAGAACATGAGTGGGTTAAAAAAGAAGACAGCAAGGTCCGTATCGGGATCACTGATTTTGCACAGTCTGAATTAGGTGATATTGTTTTTGTGGAACTGCCTGAAGTTGGTGATGAAATTGAAGCAGATGAACCTTTCGGAAGTGTTGAATCTGTTAAAACAGTCTCTGAATTGTATGCGCCATTAAGTGGCACTGTAGTAGAGATTAATGAGGAACTTGAAGACAGCCCTGAGTTCGTTAATGAATCTCCATACGAAAAGGCATGGATGGTTGTTGTCGAACCATCTGACGACTCAGAATTCGAAAACCTGTTATCTGCTGAGCAATATCAGGAAGTAACAGAAGAAGACTAATTATATCAGATTTAATACAGAGATTGGCTATTGAACAGCTATGGTTCATAGTCAATCTTTTATTTTACCGCCAGTATTCACTCCTTGTTCTCAAGCTAGATATTGGGCAAATTTCTTATGTGTGCCTAAACCTTGTGTTTTTACATAAAATAAAGAAAAGAATGTTTCCCCAAACGATACGTATGTGTGAATCAAGGGAATTAATGGTAATGTCAGTTCGGTAATTTGACCTTGTTTAAGGAGTGCATGTTATGATGACGCATGACCCGGAAAAAGTGATTATCGTGGAAGGTCTTACAGATAAAAAACAAATCAAACGGGTAATAAACGATCAAGTTGAAATTATCTGCACCAATGGTACGCTTGGCGTTGAACGTCTTGACGAACTTTTAGAGACATATGATTTGGATAATCGTGATGTTTATATACTGGTTGATGAAGATAACTCCGGATTAAAGTTACGTAAACAGCTTGCGAAGGAGCTTCCGCATGCTGAGCATATTCATGTAAGCAGTGAATATCGGGAGGTGGCCACTACACCGGAAAATGTCCTTGCCACCGCATTAATCGGAAAGCGAATTGAAGTCAATCCACTTTTTTTACTTTAGCAGGTAGTTAGTTAAGTTATACTGCCTGCATATGTGCGACTATGGCATTCGCCATTAGGACTTGTATTTCATATATAAGGACCTTTTAGAAAGCAGAGACTCTTTTTGGAAATTCTATATCAAATACTAAGTTTTATATTTAATGCCGAACCAAGTTATTAAGGGTGATTTTGTTGGAAAAGGTTACGGACGAAATTTTGAAAAAAGACCATTACTTGCTATATATTTATACACCATTTTGTGGGACCTGCGCAGTTGCCAGGGGAATGCTTGAAAAAATAGAAAAGGTCCATCAGGATACTATTTTTTTCGAAATGAATGCCTCACTACACCCTGAATTTATGCAGGAGCATCAGATTGAGAGTGTTCCTTGTTTGCTGATTAAAGATGGTAATCGGATCAGGGAAAAAGTGTATGCATTCAAATCCACTGCCAATATATACAGTTACCTCATGAAATACGAGCCAAGCTTATTTGCAGGAAAATAACATTTTTTATTGACAGGTTAACAAAGCAATGCTATCATCATGATTATCGATTTTAAATTAAATATGTATTATCTCTTATCTTGAGCGGTGGAGGGGCTGGCCCTGTGAAACCGCGGCAACCTCAGATGAATTATATATCTGAAAGGTGCCAATTCCTGCAAAGCAATGGCTTTGACAGATAAGGGAACTTGAAGACCACATATGTTTACGTCTTTCTGTTCTCTTGCAGAAAGGCGTTTTTCTATTTCATTAGGACATAATAGCAGATAAGGCAGAGGAGGATTACCGTGATTACAATTAAGGGTTTAAACAAAGTATTTACAGCCAAAGATCGTAATATTACAGCAGTTGATAATTTGACCCTTGATATAAAAGAAGGCGAAATTTTTGGTGTTATCGGATACAGCGGGGCGGGCAAAAGTACGTTCGTAAGGCTGCTGAACCGGCTGGAAGAACCAACCGGAGGAAATATTACAATTGACAATCAGGAAATTACTGCACTTAACACAAAACAGCTTCGGGCAGCAAGGCAGGAAATCGGGATGATTTTTCAGCACTTTAACTTGCTCTGGTCCAGAACAGTAGCAGATAATATCGCCTTTCCGCTGGAAATTGCTGGGGTCCCTAAGAGCGAGCGGCAGAAAAGAGTGCAGGAACTGATTGAACTGGTTGGCCTGGCAGGAAGAGAGCATGCATATCCTTCCCAACTAAGTGGTGGCCAGAAGCAAAGAGTTGGGATTGCAAGGGCACTTGCCAATAAACCTAAAGTACTGCTCTGTGATGAAGCAACATCAGCACTGGATCCGGAAACAACCAATTCCATACTCGACCTATTGGTGGATATCAATGAGAAGCTGGGTTTGACTGTTATCCTAATCACTCATGAGATGCACGTCATTCGTAAAATCTGCAATCAAGTTGCAGTTATGGAGGATGGGAAGATCGTGGAACAGGGAGATGTTCTCGACGTCTTTTTACGTCCAAAACAGCCTGTAACCAGGAAATTTGTTGAGCAGGTTATGGGTGTGAATGATGAAGACGAAGGAATTGACCATCTAATCGGAACATATGAACACGGTAAACTTCTTCGACTTCACTTTATCGGGGAGACCACAAACCAGGCATTAATCAGCCAGGTTTCCAAGAAATTTAATATCGAAGTAAATATCCTGCAGGGTAAAATTACCAATACTCAACGTGGTGCGTACGGAACCTTGTTTGTACAAGTGATTGGAGAATCGCAAGAGATTAGTCAGGCAGTCGGTTTTATTACAGAGGAAACTTCAGTGGAAGTGGAGGTGATCCATGATGCTGAATAATTTGTTTCCCAACCTGGACATGCAGGACTTGTATACGGCGACATATGAAACATTTTATATGACGATAATTGCACTGGCAGGAACGTTTATTCTTGGAATTCTGCTTGGACTGCTTCTCTATTTAACAATGAAAGGTGGCATCTGGCAGAATAAGTTCCTTAACCTGATTGTAGCTGCAATCGTAAACGTATTTAGGGCAATACCTTTCATTATTTTAATCTTATTGTTATTTCCGTTCACCGACTTTCTTATTGGAACGATCCGTGGTCCTAATGCTGCATTACCCGCTCTGATAATCGGCGCGGCGCCATTTTACGGTCGTCTTGTAGAAATCGCCTTAAAGGAAGTTGACAAAGGTGTGGTAGAAGCCGCCAAGTCAATGGGGGCAAAAACGCACACGATTATTTTCCGGGTATTACTTCCTGAATCGATGCCTGCATTAATATCAGGGCTGACTGTTACAGCAATCGCCCTTATCGGCTATACAGCAATGGCAGGTGTAATCGGTGCCGGTGGCCTTGGAAATTATGCATATTTCTTCGGGTTTCAGCGTCGGGAGTTTGATGTTGTGTTTGTCTGTACCGTACTCATCATAATTATCGTATTTATTTTCCAATTCATTGGAGACTTTATTTCAAATAAATTAGACAAAAGATAAAAAGGAGATAGGAAAATGAAAAAAATATTAGCATTTGCTTCAATACTAACTGTACTTATACTGGCAGCCTGTGGTGGAGAAGAAACAAACTCGGACGATAATGTTATTAAAGTTGGAGCATCAAGTACACCGCATGCGGAAATCCTTGAAGAGGCAAAACCAATTCTTGAGGAAAAAGGGATCACTCTTAAGATCGAAGAATATCAGGACTATGTTTTACCAAACGAAGACCTATCAAACGGCAATCTTGATGCGAACTATTTTCAGCACATTCCATACCTCAATAAGCAGATAGAGGAAGTTGGTTATGATTTCACCCATATCGGTGGAATTCATATTGAGCCAATTGGTATTTACTCCAAATCAATAAAAAGTGTAGAAGAGATTCCTGAAGGCACCGAAGTACTGATGAGCCGTAGCATAGCCGACCATGGTCGTATTCTTTCCTTACTAGAGGCGGAAGGTTTAATCAAACTTAAGGAAGGCATCGAAAAAGTTGAAGCTACAGTTGATGATGTCGTAGAAAACCCTAAAAACCTTAAGTTTTCGTATGATTACGATGCAGCATTACTACCGGAACTTTACGAAACCGAGGAAGACACACTTGTTGCAATCAATACCAACTATGCAATCGGTGCTGATTTGAACCCGCTTGAGGATGCATTAATCCTTGAAGGCGAGGAGTCACCTTATGTTAACGTAATTGCAGTGAAAAAAGAAAACAAAGATAATAAAGCACTAAATACACTGGTGGATGTTCTTCATTCCGAAGAAATACAGAATTTTATTATCGAAAAATTTGACGGAGCAGTTGTCCCAGTGGACGGTTCTTCTAGCAACTAAAATGGCGAATTTTAAGGAATGTACAGCAAATGGAAGGTATTTGCGGTATGTTTTAAGATGAAGTGGTTATGTTTTCACCATTCTTTCAAACCTAATCCCTGACGTTTTTATACGTTTAAATGCACTTTGTGAAGGGAACCGTATTTGTGATAACCTTATTATCGTAATCAAATCGAAAGGATGGTTCACTATTAATAGTGGGATAACGATGAATTACACTCCAGAGATGGAGAAGGCAATGCAGCAGTCCAATAAGATGCCGTATGCTGAATACGAAAGAAAATTGGAAAAGCGTATTGCAGTCGAGAAAAGACGACAGAAAGAATATGAACAGTGTAAACACATGGTTGCTGAAATCGATAGTCAAATTCATAAATAATCAGTATAAAAATAGAGCACTGATACTCCAGGTTGGGTATCAGTGTTTTTTTGTACTATCAGAATTTATAAGTTTCTACGGAAGATAGTATAAGAAAAACTTCGACACTCGTTATAGACGAGACGAATGTAGAGTTTTTCTAACATATCAGAGCGGTGAATTGCTATTTAAACTCCACTTTCTGCCAGGAAGAATTACCAGTAAATCCAACCCTGTAGCGCATACTGTAGATAGTGTATAATATTGAAAGAACACGTTATCCCACAATAATTTCAGCCAATAGTCAAACCACCGTGTAGCTCAATGGGAAAGAGTTGATATTAAATTCGAAATGCTTTAAGATTGTAATGAGAATAGATTGAGAATGGATGTAATATCCATTTGAAAAATAAGCATAATAAAAGTAATTGGAGGTATCGATATGGCAGGATCAACGCTAGAAATCAAAAATCTTCATGTTTCAATTGAAGGCAACGAGATATTAAAAGGTGTAAACCTTACGATAAAGGGTGGCGAGTTCCACGCGGTAATGGGTCCGAATGGTACTGGTAAATCTACACTTGCTTCAGCAATTATGGGACATCCTAAATTTGAAATTACAGAAGGGACGGTTCACCTTGACGGGGAAGACGTGCTTGAAATGGAAGTAGACGAACGTGCTCGTGCTGGTCTTTTCCTAGGTATGCAATATCCAAGCGAAATCAGCGGTGTAACTACATCCGACTTTTTACGCTCTTCCATTAATGCACGTCGCGCGGAAGGCGATGAAATTCCTTTGATGAAATTTATCAAAGAAATGGACAGTACACTTGATTATTTGGAAATTGACAAAAACATGGCACAGCGTTACCTGAACGAAGGGTTCTCCGGCGGGGAGAAAAAGCGTAACGAAATCCTTCAGTTAATGTTGCTTAAACCGGAAATCGCAATTTTGGACGAAATTGACTCCGGTCTTGATATTGATGCCTTGAAAGTTGTTTCAAAAGGTATCAACAAACTGCGCGACGATAACTTCGGCTGCTTAATCATTACCCACTATCAGCGGTTACTTAACTACATTACTCCTGATAAAGTGCACGTAATGATGCAGGGACGTGTTGTTAAATCAGGCGGACCTGAACTCGCACAGCGTCTTGAAGCAGAAGGTTACGACTGGATTAAGGAAGAACTTGGTATCGAAGACGAAACAGTTGAGCAAAAAGCGTAAAAAGTCAGGAGGGGTAGGATATGACCGTGGACACAAAGCTGCCATACGATAAACAATACATCGAACAGTTTTCAACTGATAGAAATGAACCGGAATGGATGAAGTCATTGCGCCAGCAGGCTTTGGAACAAGCTGACACGCTTGGAATGCCGAAACCTGATAAGACAAAAATAACCAGGTGGAATTTCAGCAAGTTCAAGCATGAATCAGCGGAGACGAATAAGATTTCTTCTCTAAGTGAACTGCCGGCTAATATACAGGATTTTCTGGATAAAGATAATATCCCTGAAAACCTTATTGTACAGCGTAACCATTCAGTGGCATATGCTGCTTTGAATGAGGAACTTAAGAATAAAGGCGTTATTTTTACTGATATATTTACTGCTTTGAAAGAACATGAGGATCTAGTGAAGCGTTATTATATGAAAGATGCAGTATCAGTTGATGAGCATCGACTTACAGCACTTCATACTGCATTGATGAATGGCGGAGTTTTTGTTTATGTTCCGAAAAATGTTCAGCTTGAAGATCCGCTTCAGGTTATTTTTTGGCAGGAAGATCCGGAGACAGCGTTATTCAACCATGTACTTGTTGTTGCTGACGATAATAGCTCATTAACTTATGTGGAGAATTATTTCTCAGAGAATCACGAACAGGAAACAGTAGCTAATATTGTTACTGAGGTAATTGCCCATAATAATGCACAGATATCTTTCGGTGCTGTTGATAACTTTGCAGCAGGAACAACAACATATGTAAACCGTCGTGGTGTTGCATACCGTGATGCTAAAATTGACTGGGCTCTGGGACAGATGAACGATGGTAACACGGTGTCTGAGAACATCACACACCTTGTTGGTGATAACTCCGAATCCAATGCTAAAACTGTCTCTGTTGGCCGTGGAAAGCAAATTCAGAATTTCACTGCTAATATAGTTCATTTTGGAAAAGAATCAGAAGGCCACATTCTCCAGCATGGGGTTATGAAAGACAGTGCCACTTCCATTTTTAATGGTATTGGCAAAATTGAACATGGCGCATCTAAATCCAATGCAGAACAGGAATCGCGTGTCCTTATGCTTAGTGAAAAAGCACGGGGGGACGCTAACCCGATTCTTTTGATTGATGAGGATGATGTTACAGCGGGACACGCAGCGTCAGTCGGCCGTGTTGATCCAATGCAATTATATTATCTGATGAGCCGGGGTATTACACAGAAGGAAGCAGAACGCCTGGTTATTCATGGCTTCCTCGCACCAGTTGTAAATCAGCTCCCTATTGCTTCTGTTAAAGAACAATTAACACAGGTAATCGAGAAGAAGGTATACTAATGGATGTAAAAGCATTACGAGAACAATTTCCGATTCTGAATCAGGAAGTCAACGGTCATCCGTTGGTTTACCTTGATTCATCGGCGACATCACAGAAGCCCGTATCGGTAATTGAGGCAGTAAATGAATATTACCGGCAGGACAATTCAAACGTGCATCGTGGTGTTCACACACTTGGTACACGGGCTACTGAGAAGTATGAGGGCGCCAGGGAGAAAGTTAGACGTTTTATCAATGCCGGAAGTACAGCAGAAGTCATTTTCACTCGTGGTACAACCACTTCAATTAATACTGTTGCGTATAGTTATGCGCGGACCAATCTGAATGCCGGGGACGAAATCGTGCTCACTCCAATGGAGCATCACAGTAATATAATTCCCTGGCAGCAGGCAGCGAAAGCTACCGGCGCCACTTTGAAATATGTGCCGTTGCAGTCTGATGGAACGTTTACTTTAGACGATATTCGTGAGACAATAACAGATAAGACAAAAGTTGTTGCTGTTACTCATGTATCCAATGTACTGGGAACAGTAAATCCTATTAAAGAAGTAGCAAAGATTGCCCATGAAAATGGAGCGGTCATCGTAGTCGACGGTGCACAGGGTGCGCCACACATGAAGATTGATGTGAACGACCTTGATTGCGATTTTTATGCCTTTTCAGGACATAAAATGTGCGCACCAACTGGAATAGGTGTCTTATATGGAAAGCGGGAACTTCTCGAGGAGATGGAACCTGTTGAATTCGGCGGGGAAATGATTGATTTTGTTAACCTATACGATTCGACATGGAAAGAGCTCCCATGGAAGTTTGAAGGTGGAACACCAATCATCGCGGGCGCAATTGGACTTGGTGCAGCAATTGATTTCCTGAGTGATGTTGGGCTTGATAACATCACAGCACACGAGAAAAAAATAGCTGACTATGCGATGGCCCAGTTGCGATCAATTGATGGAATAACCATTTATGGTCCAGAAGAACGTGCTGCACTGGTGACATTTAACTTGAATGATGTCCATCCACATGACACGGCTACAGCCCTTGACTCAGAGGGGATTGCCGTCCGTGCAGGGCACCATTGTGCACAGCCATTAATGCGCTGGCTGGACGTTACCGCCACCGCAAGGGCAAGTTTTTATTTGTATAATACAGAAGAAGATATAGATCGTTTAGTCGATGGACTATTGAAAACGAAGGAGTTTTTTGGTGATGTCTTTTAACAACCTTGACACACTATACAGACAAGTAATCATGGATCACTATAAAAACCCAAGAAACCGGGGAACTGTTGACGGGGATGCATCACTAACTGTTGATATGAACAATCCAACATGCGGTGACCGGATTCAGCTGCAACTTCAAGTAGAGGATGGCATAGTTAGAGATGCCAAATTTGACGGAGAAGGCTGTTCCATCAGTATGTCATCCGCATCCATGATGACCCAGGCGATTAAGGGAAAAGAACTTGATAAGGCATTAAAGATGTCAAAAGTCTTTTCACAAATGATGCTTGGTGAAGAAGTGGATACAGACGAACTGGATCTGGGTGATATTGAAGCACTGCAGGGGGTATCCAAATTTCCGGCACGAATTAAGTGTGCCACCCTTGCATGGAAGGCAATGGAAAAAGGAGTCCAGCAGTAGCGGGAAAGCCTGTCAGTGATTGGAACACAGTGTTTAAAATCCATTGCCTGGAGAAATCCGGTTGATGGAGACACTAAAAGGAGGTTTTTTTACATGGCAAAGCAAATGCCGGAAATGGAAGAATATAAATATGGCTTTCATGATAAAGACGTATCGATTTTTCGCTCTGGAAGAGGATTGACCCGTGAAATCGTCGAAGAAATCTCTCGTATGAAGGAAGAGCCTGAGTGGATGCTTGAGTATCGTCTGAAAGCATTGGAGCAGTTTTATAAAATGCCAATGCCGCAATGGGGCGGAGACCTTTCAGAACTTGACTTCGATGAAATCATTTACTACGTTAAACCCTCTGAAAGAACAGAAAAATCATGGGATGAAGTACCAGACGAAATCAAGCAAACGTTTGATAAGTTAGGTATCCCTGAAGCCGAGCAGAAATATCTTGCAGGTGTATCTGCACAGTATGAATCAGAGGTTGTTTACCACAGTCTGAAAGAAGATTTGTCAGAGATGGGTATCGTGTTTAAAGATACCGATACGGCACTAAAAGAAAACGAAGATCTTTTCAAGCAGTATTTCGGAAAAGTAATTCCAGCGTCAGATAATAAGTTCGCTGCACTTAACTCAGCAGTATGGTCCGGTGGTTCATTCATCTATGTACCAAAAGGTGTTCAAACAACCACACCACTGCAAGCATATTTCCGGATTAACTCCGAGAATATGGGACAGTTTGAACGTACACTAATCATTGCTGACGAAGGATCATCTGTTCATTATGTTGAAGGTTGTACTGCACCGGTTTATACAACGAATTCACTGCACAGTGCTGTGGTTGAAATCTTCGTTCATAAAGATGCATATTGCCGTTATACAACCATTCAGAACTGGGCAAACAATGTCTATAACCTGGTTACAAAACGTGCTACTGCGGATGCAAATGCAACAATGGAATGGATTGATGGTAACATTGGGTCCAAACTGACAATGAAATACCCTGCTGTTCTTCTTAAAGGCGAAGGTGCACGTGGTAATACATTGTCAATCGCAATTGCAGGTAAAGGTCAGTTGCAGGATGCTGGTGCTAAAATGCATCACCTTGCACCGAACACTTCATCTACAATCGTTTCCAAATCCATTTCTAAACAGGGTGGTAAAGTATCATACCGTGGTATCGTACACTTTGGACGTAAAGCAGATGGTGCCCGCTCTAACATTGAGTGTGACACACTCATTATGGATAACGAATCAACATCTGATACGATTCCGTACAATGAAGTATACAACAACAATATTTCATTGGAGCACGAAGCTAAGGTATCCAAAGTTTCGGAAGAGCAGTTGTTCTATCTGATGAGCAGAGGCCTATCCGAAGAAGAAGCTACAGAGATGATCGTAATGGGCTTCATTGAACCATTTACAAAAGAACTACCAATGGAATATGCAGTTGAAATGAACCGACTGATTAAGTTTGAGATGGAAGGTTCTATCGGCTAAACAATACCACATAAAAGAGCTCGCTTAGCGGGCTCTTTTTGTATTGGTAATAATATCTCAATTAACTTGCACAGCATAACCCATGAAGATAAGGAGGCTAAGTGCTAGAATAGATATTAAACACTATAATACCTTGATGGAAGGGATATTGTTGGTCTACATAATATGCATGCTAATTGCAGTAATCGCCGCATTTATTGGGAGCTTGATAGGACTGGGCGGAGGAATAGTACTGATTCCAAGTCTGATATTCATGCACCACTTTACCGATGCCTTTGAATGGGCAACGCCACAAGTTATTGTTGGTATTTCCCTGGTAACAATGGTGTTCACTGCCATGTCATCTACTGTTTCCTACTTTAAAAAAGGACGAGTTGACTATAAAACGGGAATGTTATTTTTGACCGGCAGTATTCCCGGTGGTATTTTTGGGTCATGGTTAAATCAATACGTGGAAATGGAAAGTTTCTCCCTTTATTTTGGAATACTGACAATAGCGATTTCCATGTTGTTTCTGATTAAGCGGAAACCCGGAAAAACAGTTAAAGATGAATCAAAAGGCCGGACATTTATGCTGGAAGGCGAGAATCATTATTACAACGTATCTGTTTTTCCAGCTTTTATAATATCATTGGTAGTCGGGTTAATTTCCGGTTTATTTGGAATCGGAGGTGGCTCAATCATGGTGCCGGCGATGATTATTTTATTCGGGATACCGATTCACATTGCTACCGCCACTTCGATGTTTATGATTTTTTTCATTAGTGTAATCAGTGCAGGTACCCATGTTTATCTGGGACATATTATTTGGGAATATGCCATTTTCTTTATCCCTGGCGCGTGGATTGGCGGGACATTAGGGGCAAAGGTTAATCAGATGATTAAGGGAAACAAGTTGGAATGGTTGTTGAGGGTGGTACTAGTAGTGATTGGTCTGAGATTGATTATTGAAGGTATGATATAAGGAGTACAGCTAATGCAGGAAAAATTATTCTTTTACTATACAAATGATTTACACAGTAACTTTGAGAATTGGACAAGGGTTGCTGGGTATCTGAAAAAAGAGAAGGAACGAAGGATCGCAAGTGATCAGTCCTGCTGGTTGTTTGATATTGGTGATCATGTGGATCGTGTAAATCCGATTGCAGAGGCTTTTCTTGGGAAGGCTAACGTGCAATTAATGAATGACGTCGGTTATGACATTGCTACAATCGGAAACAATGAAGGCATTACATTGCCACATGAAGACCTTTTTCATTTATATGATGATGCCGATTTCCAAGTATCGTGTGCGAACCTTCATAATATTACAGAAGATGAACCAAATTGGCTGAAACCCACGGTTGAAATCAAGTCTATTAATGGGATAAAAATAGGTGTCATTGGACTGACAGCACCATTCAATGCATTTTATGAACTGCTTGGCTGGCATGTCGCTCCGCCTATAGAGACACTTGAAAAATATATTAATGGCCTAAATGAATCGACTGATGTTATTATCCTTTTGTCGCATCTGGGAATTAGTGAGGATCAGGAAATAGCTAGAAGGTTTGAGGAAATTGATCTGATAATTGGTGGCCATACCCATCATCTGTTGCGTACCGGAGAAATGGTAAATAATACACTCATTACTGCTGCGGGAAAACATTGTGCATTTGTGGGCGAAGTTATTCTTACCTGGGATCATGAAAAGGAAAAACTGGTTCATAAAGAAGCATATACAACGGATGCCAGTGATTTGGCCAAGGACCTTCACACGGAAAAGTTACTGCAGGAATTGATCGAAAAAGCAGATGTTTTGCTTGGTGAGCCGGTAGTTACTATTAAAGAACCAATTGAAGTTCAATGGTTCCGGCACACCGAAATAATGCAACGGCTGACCGATACGCTGCAGGAGTGGACAAGAGCTGATGTTGCATTATTGAACGCCGGTCTCCTGCTAGACCAGTTCTCCCCAGGTGTTGTCACATATAAAGATATTCATCGGATTTGTCCTCATCCTGTTAATCCTGTGGTAGTTGAACTGAAGGGGGATGAACTGCTTGAAGTAATCAGGGCTTCTCTTACAAAAGATCTGACCGAACTTAAACTGAAAGGTTTTGGTTTCCGCGGTGAGATTATAGGCGAAATGATTTTTTCAGGCATGAAGGTCGAAACAGTGGTTCAGGACAATGGGCATGAATATGTAAAGCAAGTCTGGATAGGTGCCGAGTTGCTGGATCCTGAGCAAACTTACTCCGTTGCAACCGCGGATATATTTACATTTGGAAGGCTGCTTCCCGAAGTAGCCAAATCTAAAATGAAAAAATACTTTCTCCCTGAGTTTCTGCGTGATTTACTTGTGGTTACACTCAGGTCGCATTTTAGTAATCATTAGGCAGGTTACCATTCTGCTCCCTAATGCATATCATATCGTATACGCAAAAGGGAGGAATGTAACTGAATGATCACAATAAACCCGTTGGAACTTGATGGCGTGTTTTTTACTGCAATAAAAGTTGAACTTCCGAAAACCAATCTCCTTATGATATCGAATGAGGTTGGTTATATTATGTGCGGCGCATTGGATGTTGATGTCTTAAATGACGTGTTGAAAGACAGAAAAGTAATTGCTGGTCGTGCAGTTGGCGTTAAAACGATTGATGACCTTCTCCATGCTCCACTGGAAAAGGTTACAGACGCTTCAAAAGAATATGGGTGGGAGCCTGGAATTATTGGTAAAGAGGCTCTGCTTAAAATATCCTAGATGTCTCCCCCAGGGGAGGCATTTTTGCTTTTCACTATAGCTTTATCGACGGTTTTCTGGTATGATTTCTTTGGAGATTGTCGAAATACATAGAAAAGTGTTGAACTTGGGGCAGTTAGGAGAACATTATGAGACTTGTGAGTACGAAATCACTGAAGCCTGGCGTAATGCTTGGCCAAACCATTTACAACGAACGTGGGCAGGTTTTGCTTCAAAAGGGTCTAAACCTTACAGAGCGGCTGATCAGGCGATTAACTGAACGAGGTATTACATACGTTTATATTGAAGATGAATTGACGAATGATATTCATATTGAATCGCCAATATCGGATACGCTACGGATTGAAGCAACGGAAGTGATTAAGGGAACCTTCACAGATATGCGGAACAGTGGAATAATGGATAATTCTTATATACTGGATAAAAGAGGTGAAAAACTGACCAATGTAGTTCAGCGGATTGTTGATGAGATGAGGAACAATTCCGGTACACTGTCATTACTTGCAGACATTTTTGTAACAGACAATTATATTTTTCAGCACTCGCTTAATGTCACCATTTACACCTTAGCAATTGGGTTGGAAATGGGAATGACAACAAAACAATTGTCCGAGATTGGAACTGGAGCCATGCTGCATGATATCGGAAAAGTTTTTATCGATCAGGATATCCTGCAAAAGCCCGGTAATCTGACCGAAGAAGAATATGAAACGGTAAAAAATCATACGAAACTAGGATATGACTTTTTAAGGAAGCAGCTGGAAGTGCCGCTCCTGGTTGCTCATTGTGCCTATCAACATCATGAGCGCTTGGATGGGACAGGATATCCGCGTGGTATCAAAGAAGAAGAACTTCATCCCTATGCCAAACTTCTCGGTATTGCTGACGTGTTTGATGCTGTTACAAGTAATCGGGTATACAGAGATGCCATGCTTCCACATGAAGGTTTGGAGATTCTTTACGCAGGATCAGCCAAATTATTTGATATTAATATAATTGAGGCGTTTAAGAAGAGTGTTGCGGTATATCCGAACGGTTTAACAGTGCAGCTAAGCGATAACAGGACAGGCATTGTTTCCAGACAGAATAAATTTTTATGCGACCGTCCGGTAATTAAAATACACAGGGAAGACGATAAAGAAGTAACCAAACCATATGAAATTGATTTGGGCAGGGCTTTAAATCTCACGATCACCTCAATCTCTGCGTAACATCAGAAGAAAAATTAAAATTCTAACCCTCGTGATACAGGCATAGTCTGTTTTAGGGGGGTTTTTGTATTGAGAAAACCTATGCGATTCAGCAAAAGAAGAATTCCAGGGACACCACCGCCCTTGAAAAATATTGTGGCAGTCACGATGGTGCTTTTTGTTGTTATTTCAGCGTTAAGTATTTGGCTGATTGATGAAGGGATAAAACCAACACTTATGGAGATTGCCGAAAGAAAAACCGAGGAGTTTGCTAGCCGTGCAATAAACTCTGCAGTTAAGTTTGCAGAAGATTATACATTTGAGGACTTTACAAAAATGACAACGGATGATCAAGGCAATATAACTACATTTGGTTGGAATTCTGAAGTGGTCAATGAAATAAACAGAGTGGCAACTGATCGTGTTGAAGAATTTTTTATAAGTATGAATGAGGGGCGGCAGCCAAGATACGAAGAATCGTTGAATGAACCTGTTGAATATGATGACCGAGCTGAAAACCTTCCTAAGAAAGATCCCACCGTAATTGAGATACCACTTGGGCAGGCAACAGGAAATACCGTACTTGCCAATCTGGGTCCCACAATACCGGTTAACCTTAATCTCGTAGGAAGTGTGCGAACCGATATCGTACATGTAAAGGAAAATCTTGGGATAAACGGAGCCCTGATCACACTTTACGTGATGGTCGAAGCAGATGTACAGATTGTGGTCCCATTCATAACAGATGTTAAGGAAGTTAGTACTAAAATATATATCGATAAAAGAGTTGTCATGGGTGATATTCCACAATTTTTTGGTGGGGATGGCGGTCCTGTGCTTTCCATTCCAAAGGAGGAGATAGAAGAAGATAAATAAGCTATTTTACAACCAAACCCATAATATTGAATTCTGGTAATTCAAAAACAATAATAAATATAGAAAATTATAATATTACTTTGACATAGGACAAAAGTATCGTTATAATACAAACATAAATATCAGAAAACAAGAAACATTTTAAAGATTCCTCGCTGCACATCGGGCGGTTCTTGGCTGATGACAGCAAGGAAAAAACAGGGGAGGTACTCAAATGGAAAGTCGTTCACAGTGGGGAACACGTGCAGGTTTTATTTTAGCTGCAGTAGGTTCGGCAATCGGCCTTGGAAACATTTGGCGGTTCCCATCCGTAGCGTTTGAAAACGGGGGAGGAGCATTTTTTATCCCATATCTTGTGGCGTTGTTAACTGCCGGAATTCCAATTCTTATTATGGAATTTACAATGGGACATAAATATCGTGGATCTGCTCCGCTAACGTTCAAGCGAATGGGGGGAAAGAAAACAGAGTGGATTGGATGGTGGGCAGTTCTGGTGTCGTTTGTCATCTCAAGCTACTACTCTGTTATTATTGCCTGGGCAATATCCTATTCTGTCTTCTCGTTCAATTTGAATTGGGGATCTGATACGGAATCATTCTTATTTAATGACTATCTAAATTTGACTGTTGATCCAGGTCAGACAGGGAGCTTTGTTCCTGGCGTTTTAATTCCATTAATTATCGTATGGATTGTAGTACTTGGAATTTTGTTTAAAGGAGTCAAAAAGGGGATTGAAGTTGCAAATCGGATCTTTATACCAGCTCTAATCGTTATTTTTCTTATTATTGTAATTCGGGCGATTACACTACCTGGGGCTATAGAGGGACTTAATGCTTTCTTTGCACCGGATTTCAATGCTATTATGGAACCTGATGTCTGGGTTGCTGCATACGGTCAGATTTTCTTCAGTCTTTCAATTGCATTTGCAATTATGATAACGTATTCAAGTTATCTGCCTAAAAAGACAGACTTGACCAATAACGCGTTCATTGTAGGTTTTGGTAACTCGAGTTTTGAACTCCTTTGTGGTATTGGAGTGTTTGGGGTTCTTGGGTTTATGGCTGCACAGCAAAATGTGGCAGTGGATGAAGTTGTAACAGGTGGCGTCGGATTGGCTTTCGTTGTCTTCCCGGCAATCATCAACCAGTTCCCGGCGCTTAATGAGTTATTTGGATTTCTGTTCTTCGCATCACTTGTACTAGCAGGATTGACATCGTTAATGTCAATCACGGAAACATATGTAGCAGGTCTTTCTGACAAGTTTGGTGTCTCTAGAAGTAAAGCTGTATTATTTGGTGGTGGAACTGCAGCAGTCATTTCACTGTTATTTGCTACACAGGGTGGTCTGTCATTCTTGGATGCAGCAGACTACTTCATCAACCAGTTTGGTGTAGCATTCCTTGGTCTTGTGGAAGTAATATTAATTGCTTGGTTCCTACGAAAACTCAACACGTTTAAAGACCACGCAGATGAAATATCTGATATCCGGCTTGGGCCATGGTGGACAATTAGTCTAAGTGTAATTACACCTGTTGTACTTGGTTACACAATGTTTGGTCTGTTCAGACAGAACCTTCTCAAGTTATTTGATACCGACACAGGTAACTATGGTAACTACTCTGATACCTTTATCATGTTCGGTGGATGGTTTGTTGCTGGTGGAGCAGTAGTAATTGCTATTCTGCTTTCATTAACCCGGTGGAAAAAGACAGAAGCCGAAGAAGAAGAGACAAGAAAAACTGGGGAGGGCTACTAGATGAGTGGTGGAGCAATATTTGTCATGATCCTTGGTATGGTTATTATCTGGGGCGGTTTAGCAGCCAGTATTTTCAATGCAGTAAGAAAAGCTAAATAATATAATAAGCGAGCCTTTGCCGTATGGCAAAGGCTCGCTTATTGTTTCATCTAATTTCTGGCCATGCGTTCCCATTTACGTAGATATGGGTACGGATCAAAGGACCATTCGCTGTATCCGTTATCCTTGTACATCCCATAATGTAAATGAGGCGGGAATTTCCCCGAAGTTCCAGGCGGTCCATAGCCGGTGGATCCTACCTTACCAAGTATATCTCCAGGTTGTACAATATCACCGACTTTAATATCATCGTTATACCCGCTTAAATGACCATAGTAATGGTAAATATTATAAATATCCCTTATGCCGATTCGCCAGCCTCCATAAAGGTTCCATCCCTTTAGCTCGACTACTCCATATGTAGTCGATTTCACTGGTGTGCCATAATCAGCAAAGATATCAGTTCCTTCATGGATCCGCAGACCGCCAAAACCCCGTTTGTGTCCCCAGGTACTCCTGTAACTATAGTTGTAACTTGTATCAACAGGGAAGTCCCGCTTAGTAAGGTAAACTTTATTGAATTTGCGGAAAACACGAGCGGTGTTCATAATGGTTTTTACCGATAAATCCCGTTTATAGTAATCCCAAAGAGCGATTTTCACTTCATCTTTAGACGACCCGTACTTAAGAATTATACTGGCCATTGTGTAGAGAACGTCTTCAGGATTACCTGGATTAGCTTTTCCATCTCCATTGCCATCTTTTCCGGCACCTTGGAAAAACTCAATAATGGTTGTATCCATAATCATTGAGCTATTTCCGAGACCATACCAGATTTCACTTGGTATATCAATGGAAATCAGCTTATCATCGGCACTCTCCTTTTTACTGTTTCGCTCATATTGATCAATAGCCGCTATATAATACCAAGGAAGCTGTGTAAGTGCCTCTGTTTTCTTGAACAAGGCTAAACGTTCTTTATATATACTTTTGGCGTCCTCGGCCTTTGCTTGCCCACCGAAACCTAAAAGCATTACAATAAACAGCAACAGAAACATGTTTATCAAGTTCTTCATCTCTGTTCTCACCTCCTATGGAAAATAGGACTAATCATATTAGCCCTATCATTCCGTTATTTTTTGTTGCCCTGTGGGGTTTTTTTCATTTCATTAATTATTCTTTCGACGGTTTTATCATAACTGTTATCCAGTACACTTGAATTATGAAGGCTCTGAATATCCGACATTAGCGTTGCATTGTCGGAAACATAAATATCGTAGTACCCGGGAAGGACTGAAACGGCCGTTTTCTTGGCAGTATCGGCTGCTCGAGAAGAATCAAGCGCTTCGTCTTTTGAATAAGCAATCAGGGCCACTTCATCTGTAACAAGTGTAGCGACTTCATTAAAACCTTCACTTCGTAAAATTATTCGTGTGATCATATTCGCAAGTTTAGTGCGGTCAACCCGTACAGTATGGTTACGTTCGTTGTCATTTTCAATCTGTTCTTTTGTGTAACGTACATAGCCAAGTTTGTTTTCCTCACCTGGGTTCTGGTTTTCCTGTTCAGGATCCAGTTCATTTACTATCTGTTCATGTTCATCAGCTGCATTATCATTACCCCCACACGCAGTAAGCATGGCTGTTAACAATATAGCAGCAGAAAGATACACTTTCTTTTTCATAGGTCTCCTCCTGTTAAAGGTGATTATTGTGTATAACCCTAGTTTGCTGATTTTGTGTCGAAATCATGCAACGAATTATTATAAAATTGGTGGTTGAGATTGTTACAGGTGTGATAAACTATAGTGTAAGTGGGGTGACGGACTTGATTGAACTACAGGGGAAAAAATATGAAATCATCGAAAATGTAAAAGATGGATTTGATGAAAAAAGACTTAGTGAGCGCTTTTCCGATATATTGTCAAAATATGATTTTATTGTCGGCGATTGGGGATATGATCAATTGCGGCTGAAAGGCTTTTATGATGACCAAAATCCAAAGGCAGCTTTCGACACTAAAATCAGTACACTTGATGATTATTTGTATGAGTATTGTAATTTTGGCTGTGCCTACTTCATCCTTAAAAAAATAGATCAATAAAAAGAGCGGTAGCCCTGTTAAGGACTATCGCTCTTACTGTACGGGGTTCACATCATCGGGTTCGTCATGGATAGGGTGGGCTCCAGGAGTCTGCCGCGGCAGGTCTTCGTGCAATTCTTTATAGGGATAAACGAATGCACTCTCACGACGCTGACCCTCTTCCCAAGGTGTCGACTTACTCTCCACTGGCTCATCCGCATTAATGGATGATCCAACCGGTCCTTCTGGAAATTCTTCTGGAATAAGATTATTATTCCTACTTCGGACATTTGAAAAGTCACTGAATTTTTTCTTGTCTTCTTTCGACATGCAACATTCCTCCTTATCTATAGCTTTTACTTAATAAAGAGAAGTAACATTCCAATTTCAGGCAAATGCATAATCATTATTTCCTACAAAAATATCCTGAATTTAAGATAACTGACATTTGTGCAATAATTTCAAAAAATCGATTTATATTACTAGTTATTTGCCTTTAATATCCATTAAATGTAAATATATGGTACTTATTCGTGACTTTAATCATGATTACCCCCTGTCTTAAGGCGGTATTTCTTTAAAGATTATCACCAAAACTAGGTAATTTTACCCGTGAGGAAACCACCCCAAACTGTAACATAATTGACACACGTTTTTAATGTGTAATGATTAGAATATATTATTTTTACCAGGATTTTCATGATTATCCTACATTGAAAGAGAGGTTCATGCATGCTTGAGTCGAAGAGGAAAGCAATTATATTTTTCTTAATCGCAATCTTATTAGCTGCTTTATCAGGATTTTTAGTATTAAAGAAGGTGCAGGCCCTAAATAGTAATTTAGGAACAATGATAGAAGTTGTTATTGCCAGTAACGAAATTTCCTCACGGGCTTTAATCACACCAAATGACATAACTACAGAGGAAATCCCCAAAAAGTACCTTAGAGACGAACATATTACTAACGTTGAGGATTTAATGAATAAAGTTTCTGTTGTACCGCTTTCCTCAGGAGATATTATTACGAAAAACATGCTTAAACAGGCATCTACTGTTACAGAAGCAGATAATCGACTTGTTACAGTTATACGGTCGGAGCGGGTTTTCTTCGATGAAAAGTTAACGCCCCTTGATCGCGTTGACTTTATCGTTTCACACACATTTAATGGAGAACCTGTTACAGAGGTGTTTATGAAAGACATCAAGGTAGCAAGGACAACAACAGATAACGAAGGTAAGTTTCAAGGTGTACAACTGGAAGTTTCGTTTGCGGATGTCCCAAGATTAATACATATGCAGAATTATGCAGACAGTTTACGAGTTATAAAATCAAACGTTGGTCAGGAACAGGAAACCAGCGAATCACCTGGGTCAGAAACAGAATCCGTGATTGAAGAAAAAGAGAAAGAAACAACCAAAGAAAAACAATCAAAAGAGGATCAAGAACTGAAGAAGGAAGAAAAAAACACTAAAGAAAAGCCAAAAGAAGAGGGAACGAAAAAAGATGGCGAGTAAATACGTTTCTTTTTCTATGGAGGAATCTTATGAAAAAAATAAATGAACTACATGTAATTGGGGAAAATGAACTTCTCTATGAATCAATTCAAGCCCAATTAAATGAAGAATTTCAAATACACCATATCTTAACTCCAGACGTAAAAAAGCATGCAATTCATATTGCACTTGTTTTAAAAACTGGACTAGAGTCACCACTTGACCTAGTCCAAATTGTGCTTGCAGAACACCCTAAAGCAGCAATTGTTTTTATAAATGATACTCAAGACTTCGATTTATTAAGGGACTTGACTAAAATTGGTGTGACAAACTATTTTGTTTTACCAGTAGAAGAGGAAATGCTGAAGGAAAGCTTAAACAATCTTATTGAAACTAGATTACAAGGTGAATTAGGTTCTTCAGAAGTATTTAAACGAGGTGGAGGAAGTGTATTTACCTTTTACAGTGGTAAAGGAGGATCTGGAAAATCATTACTTAGTACCGTTTTTGCCCAAACCTTAAAACTTGAGTCGACTGCTAAGGTGCTTTATATTGATTTGAATCTTCAATATGGTGGAGCGGAAACATTTTTAGGATTAGAAAGTAACCGTTCCATTATTGACTTAATCCCAGTCATTCATGAATTAAATGAACATCATCTACGTAATATTGCAGAGAAAGAGTCTCATTCAGGGTTAGATGTTTTGGTTAGTCCGCGCGATGCTGAGATGGCAGAAAAGATTGATCAGGAATTTATTCTACGTTTGATGCGAGCAAGCAAACGAAGTTATGACTTCATTATTGTTGATGTACCAACATGGATGGAAGAACGGGTTTATACTGCACTCGAAGAATCGGAGAAGATTTATTACGTGATGAATTTGGATACAGTTGCGATTCGAGTATTAAAAAATGTTGAAACATTGTATCAACAGCTGGGTATTAATGCAGCAGATCGAATGGAGCTTGTGATTAATTTTGCCGGTAAAGACAATGAATTAACAAAGAAGGATATAGAACGATTTGTTTCTTATCCTGTTGCATCTGAAATCAGAAGGGATTTAAAAGGCGTCCAGAGTCTTATCAATCAAGGCGTTCCATTACGTAAAGAACCAAAGGAAAAGAAGCTTATCCCTGTTGCAAAAGACGTTCAAAAATGGGTGCGTTACATGCTGAAATAGGAAATTATCATAATTAAAGGTGGTGAGACAATGCCTCTTTTTCAGCGCAATAATAAGGAAGAACCTAAGGATAATTATCGGTCAGACTATATAGTCAGTAATTCTTACATAGATGAGTTGGTAGAACACTATAAATCCAGACTGTTAACAGAGGTCAACCTTGAGCAGCTCACCAGCCTGCATGATGCTGATAAGCGGCTCAAAATTGAACGATTTATTAACCAGTTCATGACTGAAGAAAAAGTTGTTATTCCTAGACATGATAAAGAGACCTTACTTACAAGACTTATTGATGAAAGTGTAGGATTTGGTCCAATTGAATCGTTGCTAAAAGACGATGAGATAACTGAAATTTTGGTGAATGGACCGAAAGAGATTTATGTAGAAAAATACGGGAAGCTTGAGCAAGTAGATGTAGCGTTTAAAGATGAAGCACATGTCAGACATATTGTCGATCGAGTGGTTGCACCGCTGGGGAGAAGAATTGATGAAAGTTCTCCTATGGTTGATGCAAGGCTTCCAGATGGTAGTCGTGTAAATGCAGTGATTTCACCGATTAGCCTCGGTGGGACCATTATTTCCATTCGTAAATTCAGAAAGACGCCTTTTATTATGGATGATTTACAGAAATACGGCACCTTTACCAGTGATATGTCTAAATTTCTGCAAGCTTTAGTAAAAGGAAAAATGAATGTACTTATTTCAGGTGGTACTGGTAGTGGTAAAACAACGCTGTTAAATGCATTGGCAAAAGTTATTCCACTTAATGAACGTGTGATTACGATTGAAGATTCTGCAGAGTTAAGACTTGGGCGTAAGAATGCAGTCGGAATGGAAGCCAGACCACCGAATGTTGAAGGTGAGGGTGAAATTTCCATTCGCCAATTAGTAAAGAACTCACTACGTATGCGGCCAGATCGAATCATCGTGGGGGAGGTTCGAGGTGCAGAAGCCTTCGATATGCTTCAAGCAATGAACACTGGTCATGAAGGATCGCTAACCACCGTTCATTCTAACACACCAACAGATGCGATTAATCGAGTAGAAGGTATGGTTGTTATGGCCGGCATGAACTTACCCACCCACATTATTCGGGAATATATTGTGGGAGCATTAGATTATATCGTTCAAGTACAACGCTTGTCAGACGGTACTAGAAAGATAATGAATATTGCTGAAGTTGAAGTTGGAAAAGACAATAAAATTGAGGTTCGGGATATCTTCCGGTTCAAACGAACAGCTGTAGACGAACAGGGAATGATCCATGGTTATTATACAGCTACTGGCATCCGCCCAAAGTGTATAGAACTTATGGAAACATTGGGCATTACGTTTAGGACAGATTTCTTTGAACCTGAAGGGGAGATAACAGATGAGCTTAACCGTGTCCGTACTTTATAGTTTAGCAGTCCTGTCTTTACTCATCTGTTCATATTTTTTCCTGGGTTACAGGAATCAAAAAAAAGAATGGAAGCAAAAGGTTAGAGAATGGTATCCCGAGGAGCAAAGAAAAAGTGTAATCAGTAAATTGGGTGACCAATTTGATGAACGCGAAAGCTCAAACAAATTACGAAATAAGCTACAAAATGCCAATTTAAAATTATTGCCATCCGAGTATATGGGGGCGTTGATACTCGGGTATCTTGTTTTATTTGTTTTGTTTTACTCAATATTCAATATGCCTGTACCAGTTAGTCTATTACTTCCGCTTGCTATTGTAGTAGCACTAAACTTTTTACTCTTTTACTTCAGGAAAAATAATTATGAAACTCGTTTTAATGAACAATTATCAGAGATTTGCAGATTACTAGGAAATGCAGCAAGATCAGGTCTTACTATAAACCAAGGTATTGACATTGTGGCAAGGGAAGTAAGTGAACCTGCAGGGGGTGAATTTAAGCGTATTTCAAATGAATTAAAGTTAGGGGTCTCCTTAGAATCAGCATTACGATCAGTGCAAAAACGAAACAAATCAAGAGACTTCAATTTGTTTATTGCAACGCTATTAATCCAAAAGAAAACAGGTGGTAATCTTGCTTTGACACTGGATACGATGGCTAATACCTTTGAAGATCGTAAAGTGCTCACCCAGACAATAAAAACTATGACCTCGGAACAAAAATATATTTCATTTATTGTTCCAGCACTACCGGTGTTTTTGTTACTTGTAATGAATAACGTTATTGATGGGTTTATTGATCCGCTTTGGAATGGATTTGGAATCGTACTATTAATTCTTTTCCTTGGAGCAATCCTTCTTTCATTCTTCTTAATTCGAAAAATAACAGATATAAAGGTGTAGCTTATGGATGCATTAATTATTATAACGATAATAGCATTTTGGTTTTGTTTTGTACTATGTATGAAGCATTTATGGTCGTTTTTGCAGGGAAAAAGAAGTGTGCTTGATCATGTCGCAAATGTAACACATGTTGATCCATTTGAGAAAAGGCAAAAGAAGAAAAATAGAAGAGCATCTGTATTTCAGCAAGTTACCAAATACGCAGATGATTTTTCAGAACTTGGTCAACGAATTAACTTTTTTAGTGAGAACCACAGTGTGAAAGAGTGGTTAAGAAAATCCGGGAATCCATTACAGTTAACGGTTGAGCGATTTCAGGGATTAAAAATATTTCTCTTTATAGCTGGTTTCATTATAGGGGTTTTAGCTGTAATTATCGGTCTTCCGTTTTCTCAATATATGTTAGTGTTTGCACCTATTCTGGGATACTTTATTCCTATCATTCTAGTTAGAAAAGAAGCTAAAAAGCGGCAAAATTTAATCCGTAAAGACTTACCTGACTTTCTTGATACGGTAAGTACTAGTGTGCAGGCGGGTGTTAGCTTGGATCACGCATTAAGAGAGGTAATCCGTTACTTCGATGGACCGATACGTGAGGAATTTTCAAGGTTCAATCAGGAAATAGATTTAGGTGTACCTAGGGAAAAAGCATATCGAGAACTACTCAATCGTAATGATAACCCTGAATTTCAATCACTAATTAAAGGACTTATCCAAGGGCTGAATTTAGGAATCCCGATTGCGAAAACGTTTAGAATCCAGGCGGATGATATGCGGCAGATTCGTGAAGAACAAGTTAAGGAACAGGCAGCAAAAGCATCGCCAAAGGTTACGCTGGTAACAACTTTTTTAATTGCCCCAGTATCCATATTGATGATTGCGGGATTGATGATCATGAATATGTTGATGGGTGACAATAGTATTTTCAGTAATTTCTAATAAAAAATTTGGGAGGAATTTAAAATGAATTATTTAAATGGACTTTACGCGAAAATGGTGAACACGCTTGAAGGATGGAAAAATGACGAAAGAGGATCTCAGACATTAGAGTGGATTGGGATTGCGGCAGTGGTTGTTATTGTAGTAGGACTGGTTTCTACAGCATTTGGTACGTTGAAAATAGGTGAGACCGTGGTAGAGAAATTTGAAACATTCCTTGAAAATATTGGAAGTGGCAGCTAATACAATTATTAAATCTACAACTCTGTAAATATAAGGAGAAGTAATTCATGCTAAAAAACTTATGCTATATTCTTTCAGTTTTCATCTTTTTATTAATCATGACTGCTTGCAGCGAAAATAAAACAGGTGATAACAATGCCGAAGATGCTCTCAAAACAGAAGAAACATTAGAATCTCAAGAAAAGACTAAAGATGTAGCGAGCTCTGATAGTAGTGATGAAGGTAGTAAAGAAGGTAATAAAAAAGTTAATGAAGTTTTAAAAAATACCCCACTTCTTCCGACAGATGAGGCTGGGTTTGTTAAACAAAATCCAGGAAAATTTGCGAATAAAGTTATATGGGATGTAGAAGAAGAAGTTAAGCAAGAATTAAAAAAGCTTCCACCAATGAGCGAAAATTCAACTGAACAAGAGTTGAAAAAATATTTAAGCTATATGTATTGGCTGGTGGCAGAAGACTTTCCAAACCCTGCAGATGTAGTCAAAAAATGGGAGTTTGCTTCATTTGGAAACCCAAACTTACCAGATGCAAGATATCATTTTAAAGAAAATTATAATGTGGAAATCATTCTGGATGCTAGTGGAAGTATGGCTGCCGACGTGAACGGAAAAACACGTATGCAACTTGCTAAAGAGACCATTAATAATTTCCTTAAGAGTATTCCTGAAAAAGCAAACGTCTCTTTACGTGTATATGGACATAAAGGATCAGGGTCTGACAGTGATAAAGAAATGTCGTGTGGTGCGATAGAACAAGTTTATGGATTTGCTCCTTACGTTGAAGCTAAGTTTCAAAAGGCACTTAACCAATTTAATCCAAGTGGATGGACTCCGATAGCTGCAGCATTAAAACAGTCAAAGAATGCATTAAAACAATTTGATACCAAAACCAATACGAACCTCATATATCTGGTAAGTGATGGAATCGGTACCTGCGATGGAAATCCCGTTGAGGTAGCTGAATCACTATCAAAGTCGAATGCAAAGCCAATCATTAATATTATTGGTTTTGGAGCGGATGCAAAAGCACAATCACAATTACAAAAAATGGCAGAAGTATCTGGCGGAATATATAGCACTGTAAATGATCAGCGAGGCTTAGCTGAAGAGTTTGAACGTGCTGAGGAAGTATTGGAAGCCTGGGAGGACTGGAAAGAGGATGCCATAGAAGACCTTGATATGGTAGGCGTACACAACAGCTTTGACATTATGAAAATAACAAACGACTGGTCTTCCATTTCAACATCACAATCAAATAACTTAGTTAAAGTGATTGGGATCGCTCAGGATCTTGGAATAATTACAATTGATCAGAGGTCAACTTTATCTAGTATGGAAAACGATGTGGTTGATAGGATTGATAAAATTAAAGATAATATTGAAAACCGCTTAGAGAATATTAGTATCGAAAACATTGAAAAACTTAAAAAATCCATTAATGAAAAATACAACAAACAAACTCAGAATTAACATAAGCGAGGGATGATTATAAGAAGAGTGTAAAACGGGGTGATGAAAATTGGCAGGTTAATGAGTAAAGTTTTTGCTCTTATAGCAATCCTTTTCGTCACTTTCCAGCCGGTAATGGTTCCTGTTGTATACGCTGTGGATTCATGGACTGGAAAGACATGGTCGGGAGATCCCTGGGAAGGCAACCCATGGGAGGGTAACCCTTGGGACGGAAGTAGATTAGAATGGGAAGGCGACCCGTGGATTGGAAAGTCGACTGAAGGCGAAACATGGTCCGGTAAAATGACAGACGGTGATAGCTGGGCCGGAGATGGAACTGACGGAGCTAGTACGGATGGGCAGGATTGGACGGGTTACGACTGGGAAAGTGTACCCTGGTATCTAAAAGGATGGAATCAAACTGGGTTTAATGGGGAGAGCTGGAATCAAAAAGGTTGGATAGGCAACGGCTCGTCAGGTAATCCCTGGTTAAATTCTGGCTGGGAAGGAAATGGTACAGCCGGCAATCCATGGTTGAATCCATCTTGGACTGGGCTTTATGGACCTGATAGTCCATGGATGATGTACGGTCAAAATGGTTATGGAACAATTGGAAATCCATGGGCAATTCCTGGTTGGTCGGGAAATGAAACCTTAGCTGAATCCGGAATCCCGGAGATACCGAATTTTTATGACACTGAAGGGTTCCAGATAGGTGAATATGTTGTAAAGGATATTATAAACGGGCAAGCACAATTTATAAATGCAGCAATGATTTACCAAGAAAAAATGGCGGCCGGTGAAGATGTCAAATTCGGAGTTGGTAGTGCAAGGAAAATGTTCGGCAACATGGTTGTCAACGGTATGAAGTTAGGAGTAGGCAGTAATTTTATTACGGATGCTTATGATACTGCAACACATGTTGAAGATGGAATCAATGCAGTTAGTGACTTTCAGAAAGCGCGTGACCTGAAAAGATTAGCAAATGCTGGTAATGTAGCTGAGGCAGCAGATGATCTGACTGATGCGGTAAATGCAGGTGATACTTTATCAGACATATCTAATACAACTGGTAAAATGGGTGCATTGTCCAAACTTAATGTCGGAGTTGCAGCCTTGGGAACTGGAGTTTCAGCTGTAAAGACATACAATAGTATTGACAACGCAGTAGAAACTTTTAATAGTGACGCTACAGGAGCTGAAAAGACCTCAGCAGCTGCAGATGTTGGTGCAAACCTTGGTGACACATTAATGAATGCTGGAATCGTTACAAGCGCAATCCCGGGTGGTCAAGTAATTGGCGCGGGAATGGCAGCTGCGGGCGCTGGTTTATGGGTAATATCAAAAGGTGTTAAATTATTTGCAAACAATTGGAAAGGAAGTTTAGGATCGACCGCTAAATCCCTGGCGAAAAAGGCAGGTAATGCTATTAAAGATGGCGCTAAGAAGGCATGGGATACTGTAACTGGCTGGTTTTCCTGATGAGATAGTAGAATAGCTCTGGCTCCCCGCCGCTAAACATTTATTGAATAGGACCAAACAACAAGGAGTTTAAGTATGGATAAAATTGTTTTAAATAAAGAAAAGCTAGTAAAGATTGCCAAAGACAACAAAAAACTTTTCGAAAATTATTATGTAAAACGTTTTGCTTATTTGGTTAACGGAAAACCATATTATTTTGCAATCTTTAAAAAAGGAGATAAAACAAAGGGGTATGCTGTTTTATCTCCCGAGTCTGGTAATAAGAATGATCAACTAGTGGCTTTACGGCCATTATTGCATTATTCCGTAACCATCAACAATATCTTAACAGACGGAAAATACCGGGCAGACGTTAATTTCGCAGGATTTTATGAGGTACGGGATTATTTAAGAAGAGTTGTTGAGGGCTCTGTATTGAACGCTGATCTTGAAGTGATTTATCGACGCTCCCTATCCATCATTCAGAATATGATCGAGTTGCAAGAATCCTTAGTCGAACACTACAAGGAAGCAATACGTAAATACGAAGCTGTAAAAGAAAAAGGATTTATTACCGAGGAAGATATAAATGATATAAAGAAATATATACCACTTCTTATGAGGATTCAATATAAGCAGTATTTAGAAAGGTACGACTACAGGAGCGATTTTGATGTAATATATGCAAATAGAAAGGAATTTGAAATTAAACAATTTGATCAGTTTACAGATCCCAGGACACTGAAACAATTGACAACAGATATTGCGGAAAAAGAAATGAAAGAGGGACTATCACGGTTGGATTATGGAAGAGATTTACATGATATGACAGATGAGGAATATGATGAAATGGTTCTAACTGAATATAATATGAAACTTGATCAACAGTTGGAACGAGTCAAAAGTAAATTAAGATATCCTTAAGGGACCAGGAGTTTATTATGATAAAACCTTTAAAATTCACATGGGAAATATACACAGGAAAGTTTGAGAAGCTTCTTGTTATAATGCTTCTGACAACTTTACCGTTGTTAATAGTACATTCACTAGTTACAAACTATGTATATGCCATAACGCCTAATTTAATTGGTGTGTACTCTGTGGCTGATATTTACTATGGTTTTTTGACCTTACTATTGTATCTATTTGCACAGATACCTTACATTAGCTTTGTACTTGCTGAATATGAAGGTAATGAACATAGTCTTAAACACGCTCTATATATATTTATTATAAACGGATTCACCATCTTCCTATTTTCTTGTATTGTTTCATTGATATCAACAATAGGATTTATGTTATTTGTAGTACCTGGGTTAATATTGCTCTCACTAGTTTTCCCTATCCCTTACATCAGTATATTTGATGAAAAGTCTGTGTGGAAGTCTTTTAAAGAAGGTTTTCGATTAGGAAAAAAGCATTTCTTTAAGCTTTTATTAATTGTATTTATTTCAGGTATGGCCGAGCTTATATTCGGTATCTTCGTAACAGCTCAACTGTTTAACATTACATCTTCCTATGCAGCACAAATCATCACGCAAATTGTTTTAAATCTATTATTCTACCCATTCATTATTATCCTTTTAACTTCTTACATGATTAAATGGCGTGAAAAACAAGAAGTTTTGGAAGTAAATGTTGAGGAGGCATAATTCCCATGAATTGGTTGAGGAAACTCCAAAAAAATGAAGAAGGCAGTGCAACAATTGAATTCCTTGGAATTGTCCCGTTAGCATTTTTGTTATTAATGATTATTTGGCAGTTTATTGTGGGAATTAATGGCGTTTTGATTACTCAATCTGCTGCAAATGAGTATGCAAGTGTATATTCGATTACGAAAAGCCACGTAGAAGCTCATCAGGCAGCTAATGAGATACTAAATGCCACTGGTGATTACTTGCATACAGTTGCGATTTCAGGTCCGCCTGCTGGGGTTAAGGAATTCGAAGCTAATGTAAGTGTAAATATTGAATTTGTATTTTTGCCTGATCGTATTTTTGGTGAAATCTCACCATTTATTCCATATACATCTACTGCGTACGGCAGGGTGATTGAGTGATGGAAAAGTTTAAAAATGAACAGGGTAATATCGCATTATTTGTACTTGGAATGCTTGGAATTATGATGGTACTCTTTATCTTCATTGTCAATATGGGGTTTGCCTTAACGGTTAAAGAGGATTCAGCAACAACGGTTCAACAAGCAAGTATGGCTGCATCGAGTGTATTGTATGAGAATGTCAGAAATCTCATTTATAACTATGAACATGACACTTTAGAGGGTGCTGTGCAAGCTTTCTTCAGAGATATTGAAGAAAAAGTTGATCAGAAAGCTGAAGAACTATCAAGTAATCCAACATACCATGACTGGTCTGCTAATGAAATTGAGTTAGAAGCATTTGATATTGTCTTAGAGAATGAACTCGATAGAGATATAGTTAGAGCAAAGCTAATGGATATACTGCAGTATGAAGATATAGAGGAAAATGTCATTGATATGGCTAAACAAACTATTAGTCAAAATGGTGGAGAACTGGCAGGGGCTGAATTGGCAATACATAACAATAGAATCTATGTCCGGGCTTCTAATGAAATGGAAAGTGTTTCATATGATGGATTTATGGAAGGGATTAGAAAGAAGATTTATCAAGAATCTGCAGGTCCAAAAATAGACTTTCTTGAAGATATTTGGACATATGATTCGCTGATTCAATTAGATTAAGGGGAGGAATGTGTGTTGTCTAAATCCGAAAAAAGGTGGAGAAGATTCTATTTGACCTTGATGATCTTCATATATGCTGTTTATGTTCCTGTGACACTGATCGAGTGGTTGGCAGGAGGTGGCGGTATTCCATATACTGCTGTAATCGTCGGAATAGCCTTACCTTACATGCGGAAAAACCATATCGAATCAATACGGGAGAAGGAAGGGAAATCGGGGGTATAAATTTCACCCTACTCTTCATTATGTTTGTTTGAATCAAGATAGCATGAGAACTCTTTTGAAACGCTGTTTGTTTCTGTGAATTAAGGTGATATTTTGAACGACAAATTATGGAAAATAATACAAATTTCAAGCTTTGGGTTTGCGATGGCAATAGTGTTATGGGTGATTTTTACATTGCAGAGTACCTCAACCTGATGGTGGTTGGCAACTTACATTTCCAAGTGTAAGGTATCAAATAGTTGCTTTAGTTCCATTTACTCTGCTAACTCTAACATGGGCATTTGCTACCTATGTACGAAAGGAAGGCGAAGTTTCTGTTAAAGCAGCAAAACGTGCTGGACTTTTTTAGTAGGGTTCGGGATATTTTATTTAATCCTACAGGTGATTAATCCGTAGAATTACAAGTAGTTAACCGTTGTTGGAATAGGGTGGTATTTTGAAAACCAAACTCTGGAAGATAATACAAATTGGTGTTAATGCTTTTGGGCGTATACAATATTATAGTTCTTCCGCTTGAAAAATTACCAGGTGGGGGATGGCAAGCCACCTTTCCGAGTTTAACCTATCAGAAGAGAAAGAAAGGGCAAGGGAATTAATTGATCAAATGAGGAAAGAGCGGGCGAAAGATTAACTTCTATATAGATATGCACCTTTGGACTTGAGGATAAGTTTGAAGGTGCATGTTTGTTTTACGGAGAATTAGCTTATGAAAAAGATGTTGGTTTTCTTAATAGAATAAAGCGTTAGCTCTATTCTATTAACTTTAAAAATATTTCTATGTCAATTATATGGGAGCCACAAAAATGGAAAAAATTATTCTTGAAAAAGAAAAAATTATAAAGCTAGCCAAAAAGCAAGAAAAGTGGTTTGAGAACTATTATATTAATCCATATGCTTATTTAGTTAATGGAAATCCATTTTATTTTTCGAGTTTTAAAAAAGGTGATAAAACAAAAGGGTATGCAATCATTTCACCTACCAGTAAAAATAAAGAAGATCATTTACAGGCACTTAAACCACTTTTACATTATTCAGTATCAATTCGAAACATAACTACAGATGGTAAATATCGAGCAAATGTTAATTTCTCGGTATTTTACGAGGTACGAGATTATTTAAAAAGAGTGGTTGAAGGAAACGTATTGGACGCTGATAATGAAATGATTTATAGACGTTCACTATCAATCATTCAAAATATGATTGATCTGCAGGATTCATTAGTTGAACACTATAAAGAGGCAATACGTAAATACGATGCAGTAAAAGAAAAAGGTTTTATTACCGAGGAAGATATACAGGATATCAAAAAATATATACCACTACTTACGAGAATACAATATAAACAATATCTGGATAGGTACGCTTACCGGGATGATTTTGACGTAATCTATGAGAATAGAAAAAAACCGGAAATTAAACAGTTTGACCAGTTTTCAGATCCAAGAACACTGAAACAATTGACAACAGATGTTGCGGAAAAAGAAATGAAAGAGGGACTATCACGGTTGGATTATGGAAGAGATTTACATGGTATGACAGATGAGGAATATGACGAAATGGTTCTAATTGAATATAATATGAAACTTGATCAACAGTTGGATCAAGTCAAAGGCAAATTAAGATATCCTTAAGCAACCGGGAATTTATTAGGTTGGCAGGTGTAAAATGTCTAAAAAAGTATGGAAGAAACTAAGATTAACTTGTATGATATTAGCCTTTTCAATTATTGGATTTTTAATGAATTATTTTGAAACACCTGATGATGGTTCAAAGAGTTATTTGGGTGTTACGTTGATGGTATTGTTCTCTATGTACGGTGTCTTTTTGATTTTCGAAAGAGTGAAGGAGTTAGTTACGAAAGAAGTCAATTATAAAACTTATATATACGGGGTTTGTCTTACTTGCAATGTATTTGTTCTCGGTTTTCGTATAATTGTTTAAATATGCTTGGTACTACTATAAAACTTGTGGATGGTAGAGTCTATAGGAAAAAGAGAAAATGAGAAATACTTAAACGAACATCTGCAATTACAGGTTTCAGATCAATAAAATAGGGCATTAATGCTCTATATTATTATGCCTATAATAATATAGTTACAGGAGGTTATTATGGAAAAGGTAGAGCTGAATCAGGAAAAGTTAATAAAGTTAGTAAAAAAGCATAAAAAACTATTTGAACACTATTTCATCAAACCTTATGCTTACATTGTAAATGATTCATTATTCTATTTTGCAAGCTTTGAGAGAAGAGGGAAGACAACTGGATATGCCATTCTATCCCCAAACTCTAATAATGAAAGTGATTATATGAAGGCAATAAAGCCATTATTACACTACGCAGTTTCAATAGGGAATATATCGAATGATGGTAAATATAGAGCAAACGTAGATTTCAGAATTCTTTACGAGGTCAGAGATTATTTAAAAAAAGTTATAGAAGGCAATGTATTAGATAGTGATAATTGCATAATTTATCAAAGGTCATTAGACATCATTCAAAATATGTTGGATAACCAGGCAAGGTTGATAAATACTTACAAAAATGCAATAGAAAAGTTTGAGCAAGATAAAGAAAAGGGGTATATAACAGATGATGACATGCAGGAAATGAAGGGTTTTATACCAATATTTATGCGTCTGCAATATAAACAATTTGTTGACCGGTATGATTATAGAGAAGATTTTGATGTAATTTATAATAATAGAAACAACAAAGAAATAAAGCAGTTTGATGAGTTTTCGGATTCAAACACTCTAAGAGAAATGACATCAAAAAAAGCGGAGAATGATTTGAAAAATGCCTTAACAGAGGTTTCCTATGGAAGGGACCTCCGAGATAAAACAGATGATCAATATGATCAGATAGTTATGGATGAATTAAACAAAGAGTTAGATATACTTCTGAAGCGAGTTAAGATTAATTTGAGAAATCCTTAAACAATAATAAGGGGCTTATTATGAAAAAACCACTGAGATATACATGGGAAACATACACAGAAAAATTTATGAAACTTCTTGTTATAATGCTTCTCACACACGTGAAATATACACAGGAAAGTTTTAAACCCGGGGGGATTATTCCCGCCGGGTTAATGTCTAAAGCATATTCCTCAAAAACTCTCTGATTTCATCAGCTTCCATTTCGGTCTCATGGAAAATATGTTCTATCTCGCCCTCTTTTTCTAGTTCTTCTTTTCCCAGTACAGCAAATCGGTTTTTCTGCAGATAGATAACAATACTTTTATCTGGGTTTTCCTCATTCTGCATAAATGCAAAATCGTACCGCTGCAAATTGCCCATGAAACTGATGTAACGGACTTCTTTCGACTTTGTTTCGTCCTTCAGAATATCAAATTTCTCTTTCATTCATTTTCACCTCACGGAATTGGCATTTTTTTTACTATATCACGATTTGTTTCTGGGTTCATTTATTTTGTGATAATATGTACATAGCAGTAATTGGAGGGGAAAAAATGTACTTTGTTGATCGTAAAAAAATTGAAGAAACGCTGGAGTATTTTAATACGTTGCTTAAGGAAGTATCTAATCATAAATTTGAAACGTTTGCTGAAAAATTATACTTAGAGCGAACAGTACATATGGCGATAGAATCAATCCTCGATGTAGGTAATATGATGATTGATGGGTTTATCATGCGTGACCCGGGCAGCTATGAAGATATTATCGATATTCTTGTCGATGAAAAAGTAGTCCCTGAACACGATGCGGACGATTATAAGTCGTTTATTGAATTGAGAAAGATGGTTGTGAAAGAATATTTGCAGATTGACCATACGGCACTAGCTGAAGCACTTCGGAACAACAATGACCTGCTAAATAGCTTTAGTGACCATATTAGGAGTTACCTGGATAATGAGCTCGGCGTTGCTAATGCTTTTTCAAATGAGTAAGGGAGAACTGTATAGTGATAAAACAATATAATGCATATTTGATTGATCTCGACGGCACGATGTATCGTGGCAGTGAGAAGATTGAATCGGCCTCCAGGTTTGTCAGAAAACTGAAGGAAAAGGGTATTCCGTATCTTTTCTTAACCAATAATTCATCAAGTACACAGGAGCAGGTTTCCCAAAAGCTTGAATCTATGGATATAGACTCCACACCAGAACATGTCTTTACATCCAGTATGGCTACTGCAAAGTTTATCAAAAGCAAGAAGGAAAATGCTCGTTGTTTTGTAATTGGTGAAGAAGGATTAAAGGATGCTTTACAGCGTGAAGGCCACACCCTTACTGATGAGGCATGTGATTTCGTGGTAGTGGGGATTGACAGGGATATAAATTATGAAAAGCTTTCTATTGCTTGCTTGGCGGTCCGTAACGGAGCGGAATTTATATCAACCAATGGAGATGTTGCATTGCCGACTGAACGTGGTCTGGAACCAGGAAATGGTGCGCTGACGTCTGTTATTACTGTAAGTACCGGACAAGAGCCAACATTCATTGGAAAACCGGAAGAAATCATAATGGAGCAGGCATTGGAAACTATCGGGGTTTCTCGCGAAGAGACACTGATGGTGGGGGATAATTACCACACGGATATTCTTGCGGGGCTCAATGCTGGGGTGGATACACTTATGGTCTTTACCGGTGTGACGCCTTTTGAGAACTATGGAACCCTTGAAAGGAAGCCGACTTATTATGTGAAAGATTTGGCGGAATGGATGGAAAATATATAAGTGAAGCTGCTCGTAATGAGCAGCTTTTATTTTAATATAGTATATAATTTGAGGCGTTGTTCAGCTTTTGACAGGGCAAGCCATGTCCAGCTCCAGCGCCCAGCAACTAGCAAACTTCACACTCCTTCACTACGATAAAGAAGACTTGCCGATTGGTGTAACTAGAGGCTTAGTCGCCCTTATACCCCAGGGTGAAAAGAAGACTTGCCGATTGGTGTAACCAGAGGCTCAGTCGCCCTTATACCCCAGGGTAAAAGAAGACTTGCTGATTGGTAAAACCAGAGGCTCAGTCGCCCTTATACCCCAGGGTAAAAGAAGACTTGCTGATTGGTGAAACCAGAGGCTCAGTCGCCCCTATACCCTTGTGGTGAAAGTCAACATCACTTCGAAATGTAAGGAAGGCCGACTAAAACCGGCCTATGCGGCCATCGTCGGCATACCCCATTTGCAGGGGCATGTTTCCTTTATCTCATTATAGAAAAAGGAGGATCGTCTAAAACCGCCACTTTGCGTGGCAACGCCGACCTACCTTCGATGAGCGGGCACAATTTGTACGTTGCTAAACGGGTGCTTGCGCTTTTCTTTATTCATCAAGCATTTTATCATCGGCAGTGGCGTGTGCCAGTCTGCTTGAAGCAGCGGCGGCGATAGCCCCCACGATGTCATCAAGAAATGTATGGCATTCACCAGTGGATTTGTCGTTCAGTTTTTTCAGGATCCCTGGCTTTTGTTTGTCGATATAACCATAGTTGGTAAAACCAATTGAACCATATACGTTTACAATGGAAAAGGCTACAATTTCATCAATTCCATAAAGGCTTTCATCGGTCTCCAATGTTTTTTGCAATGGTTGATCCAGCTTTTTTTGTTCAGTCAGTCTATCAATCTGAATACCGGTTAAAATTGCGTTTTGTACTTCTCTTTTTGTTAAAACTCTGTCAACGTTATAAAGGCAATCTTCCATACTTAAATCCTCATGATATTTTGACTGAAGGTAATAAACGAGTTCTGCAATATCGTCAAGGGTTACTCCTCGTTCAGTAAGCCATTCTCGGGCTTTTAATTCCAATTCACTTTGATTTGTGTTTTTATCCATTACTACCACCTACTCTTCCAAAAAAGTTGTTAAGAACCATCCTTTTAAAACATACACTAATGTTGACAGGATTAACAGGGAGGGAAAGCCGTGAAGGAATTGCTCAGTATTCATTATGGAATTCACGTTGATGAACGTATCATATGGAATGGACTGGAAGGATTCCGATATGATAATTTCTTTTATTTTACCACCCCGCTGTTCCATAGGGAAATTATCCATATGGAACAGTCGGCCCTCGCTTATTATTTACACGAAAATGGCTGGCCTCAAACTGCCATTCCGATTCCGAATAATGAGGGGAACTGGTATACACGATACAGGGAAAAAGATTATCTGGTTTTTCAAGTAGAATATAAGTCTTATAACCATAGTATGCCGAATGGTGAAGCGTTGGCGACATTTCATGATACTGGAGCAAATTACCAGTATGAACCACAGATGATTTCCAGTTATGGGCAATGGAAACATCTCTGGGCTGAAAAGCTGGATGCATTCGAACAGCGAATTTTAACCGATATAGGTGACTACCCGGGTTCTTATTACCGGTTGGTACATGATACGCTTCCATATTTAATCGGGATTAGTGAGAATGCAATTCAGTATATGCAGGAAAGTGAGCAGGAAACACGCTTTCATAAAGCTGATCAGGGCGCCATAGCTTTTAGACGATACAACGGCCAGCTTCATAATAATGTAATTATGATGACCGACTTTGTGTATGACCATCCCGTACGAGATATCGCAGAATACATACGCAGCAGATTTCTACAGGAAGAAGATCCACAAAAGGAAATCGCTTCTTTTTTGAATGATTACCAAAAAATTCGTTCGTTATCCGTGTTCAGCTGGAGAGTATTATATGCCCGGCTGATTTTCCCAGCACACATATATGATGTTATTGAGCAAGGGTTTCACGAGGAAAACAAGGAACGGTGCAATACAAATCTGGCCGAACTATTGAATCAGCAACAACGGTATGAAAAAAGGCTTGCTGAATTCTATAATATTGCGGGTACAGATTATGAACGTATGCAGATTCCTGTGTTACACTGGTTATAATCATATTTCGTGGAGTGATTACGGATGAAAAAACCAGTAATTTTTATTACCCGAAAAATTCCGGAAGCAGTTTTGGATCCTTACCGGAAATCATTTGAGCTTCTGATGTGGGATGAGGAAGAGACACCTGTCCCGCGGGATGTTTTGCTACAGGAAGCAAAGGGTGCAGATGGAGTCCTATGTTTATTAACTGAAAAAATTGACCGTGAATTTTTTGATACAGCGGGGAGCCTAAAAGTTGTGGCTAATATGGCCGTTGGATTTGATAACATTGACACTGAGGCTGCTAAAGAGAAAGGTGTGGTTGTTACTAACACACCTGACGTTCTAACCGAGACAACTGCTGATCTGGCGTTTGCACTATTGATGGCCGCAGCACGCCGTATTGTAGAAGCAAGCGACTATATCCGTGAAGGTAAATGGGAACATTGGTCGCCATATATGCTAGCTGGTAGTGATGTCCACGGGAAGACAATTGGAATTGTCGGCATGGGGAGAATTGGTGAAGCTGTAGCACGCCGGGCAAAAGGGTTCGGCATGTCGATTATCTACCATAACCGTTCGAGAAAGGTTGACGCCGAAAAGGAACTGGATGCCAAGTACAAAGATTTTAATTCCCTGCTGGAGGAAGCTGATTTCGTTGTTTGCCTTACGCCGTTAACTAATGAGACACGCAACATGTTTAGTGAAGATACTTTTAAAAGAATGAAAGATTCTGCTGTATTTGTTAACGTGTCACGCGGTGGAACGGTTGATGAGGAAGCGTTATATCATGCAGTAGAGCGGGAAGAAATAGCTGCGGCTGGGCTAGATGTCTTTCAGAATGAACCCATTTGTGCTGATCATCCGCTTGTTCAGCTTAAGAATGTTGTCTGCCTTCCGCATATCGGGTCGTCAAGTACAGAAACCCGAACCAAAATGCTAGAGCTTTGCCTCGATAACCTGAAAGCCGTATTTAATGACGAACCGCCTATCACTCCTGTTTAATCAGACAAAAAGGCAGACACGGTAACCCGTATCTGCCTTTCCCTTTTAACGTTGCTTTTATATATGATTAAAATACTTGTTCGATTTCAGTTACACCAGGAACTTCGGCCATAAGGGCACGTTCAATTCCAGCTTTAAGTGTGATTGTAGAACTTGGACAGTTCCCACAAGCACCCATGAGACGAAGAAGTACAATGCCATCATCATCAACATCAATTAGCTCCACATCTCCACCATCCCGGAGTAAAAATGGGCGTAATTTGTTTAACACTTCCTGTACTTGCTCTTGCATTATGCATCTTCTCCTTTCTATGTATCATTATAAAACGAAATGAAGAAAAAATCTATCCAAAATTTCACTTACCTATTATAGTTACTTTTATTTTATCTTTAATGAAAGTTTTTGTAAAATAAAAGTAACTACGAGTTAGGGGGGTAAATGATGGGGGAAAATATTATCATTACGGTGTATGGTGCCGAGCAGATCTGTGCAAGTTGTGTAGGTGCTCCGGGATCTAAAGATACGTATGAATGGTTGCAGGCTGCGATTGGCAGAAAATACGCTGATGATTCGATTACTTATGAATATGTGGATATAGATCAGACCCCTGAGGATAAAAAACATCAACAGTTTATTGAACGAATAGTTGAAGAGGATTTATTTTATCCAATAGTTTTTGTAAACGATGTTATGGTTGCAGAGGGAATCCCCAGGTTAAAAACCATATACAGCGAACTAGATAAACATGGCGTGGAACTTTTATCATCATGAAATGAGGTTTTTGAATAATGGAGATACCTTTCACAAAAATGCATGGACTTGGCAATAACTATATATATATTAATTTATTTGAGTTTAACCTGGAAGAACGGCATTTCAGCAGATTGGCACAAGCGGTATCAGATGTCCATACAGGTGTCGGCTCTGACGGACTTATTCTGATTCATCCCACTGATGAGGCAGATGTTGGAATGCGAATTTTTAATAGGGATGGTTCTGAGGGGAAGAACTGCGGGAATGGCCTGCGGTGTGTAGCAAAGTTTGCCTATGAAAATGGAATTGTTAAGAAGGATACATTTAAAATTGAAACACGTGCTAACACGGTAGAAGCGAAAGTGAGAGCCGATGCGGGTGCGGTAAGTGAAATAACAGTAAATATGGGGCAGCCACTATTAAAGCGGTCATCAATTCCGATGGTAGGGGAGGAAGCAACGAATGTTGTAGCCGAGCCATTTCCGGTGGGCGATCTGGAGCTTTCGTTGACAGCTGTATCAATGGGTAATCCTCACGCCGTCTTTTCGGTTGACGCCATAAAAGACGCTCCAGTATACCAACTCGGACCAGTTATTGAACAGGATGAACGTTTCCCGGAAGGCGTGAATGTTGAATTTATTGAAATAATCTCACCAACCGAGATAAATTTCAGAGTCTGGGAGCGGGGCTCCGGGGTGACGCAGGCATGCGGAACCGGTGCGTGTGCCTCGGCCGTAGCAGCCGTATTGAATGGAAAAGCGGAGCGGGATCAGGATATCACAGTTCACCTTGAAGGCGGCGATTTGAACATTAAATGGGATACTAATGGGGATGTTTGGATGACCGGTGGCGCCGAGGTCATTGCTTCAGGGACTTTTAACTATCGAATTTAACGTTTGAATCGTATGGTGAATGCTAGTATACTGGAAAATAATAAGTCCATCGCATCGAGAGGCTTTCCGTATGGTAAGTTTTCTCAGAAACAGTCAACTCAAGGAAATTTGTGAGTAAAGAGGAGGACATTAAGATGGTTATTACGGTCACAGAAGAGGCTGCAGGCCAGGTAAGAGAAATGATGAAGGCAGAAGAAGAAGGTGTCCGTCTCCGCTTTGGGATTAAAGGTGGAGGTTGCAGTGGATTATCTTATTCTTTAGGGTTCGATTACGATGTTAATGAAGAACTGGATATGGTTGATGAGATTAACGGTATTCCAGTTGTTATCAATAAGCAGGATGCACCTATTATCGAAGGAACTAAGATTGATTTTAAACAGAACATGATGGGTGGCGGCTTCAGTATTGACAATCCAAACGCGATTGTTTCCTGTGGTTGCGGATCTTCCTTTAAAGCAAAAGAGAGGGAAGGTATACCAGAAAAATGTTAACGAAAAAACTGGAGCGCTGATGAGGCACTCCAGTTTTTTTGGGCTGAGATTTGTTTCTGCAAGAAGATTATTGAGGGAAGTCAAGCGCTTATCCGGCGATTTTCAGGTAGAATCCGGCGAAAATTGAAGTGATTCCGGCGAATTAGCACGCGAATCAGGCGAAAATCACTGAACATCCGGCTATTTCACTAAAAAAAGCTGTCACATTAGGATCCAGTATCCTGAGTGACAGTTTTTAACAATTTAAAACATACTCGTTGAGTGTTTTGGTTGTATACGTGCTTTTGGATCGATATATTGTTTTGCGTTGTTAATTGCAGTAGGTCCTTCCCCGAACCCTGTGGCAATCAGTTTAACCTTACCTGGATACGTTGTAATATCGCCGGCAGCGTATATGCCTGGTATATTCGTCTCCATTTTGGAATTTACAACGATACTATTTTTTTCTATTTCAAGACCCCAATCCTTGATTGGCCCTAGCGTTGAAATGAATCCATAGTTACAGAGTACAGAGTCGACTTCAACTTCCATTTTCCTATCACCTTTAACTTCCTCAAGTGTTACATGAGTAATCCTCTCGGTACCATGCACATCAGTTGGAACAAACGGCGTCAACACATCGACATTAGAATCCATCAGCTTTTCGACACTGCTTTCATGGGCACGGAATTTATCACGACGGTGAACGAGACTTACTTTTTTTGCAATCGGTTCAAGCATAAGGGCCCAGTCAACTGCTGAATCCCCGCCACCAAGCAGCATAACGTTTTGATCTTTGTATTGATTCATATCTTTTACGTGGTAATGAAGGTTGTTTCCCTCAAACTTTTCCGATTCCCCCACACCTAAGCGACGTGGCTGGAACGCACCATTTCCGGCTGTAATAATGATAGTTTTGGTGTAGTGCGTTTCTGTGTTAGAAGTAAGTTTGAATGTCCCGTCTTCCAAACGTTCGACATCGGTTATCGATTGTCCCAAAACGATTGTAGGATCAAACATCTTTGCCTGTTCCTCAAGATTGTCCACTAGATCCTGTGCACGGACCTTCGGAAAACCTGCAACATCATATATATACTTCTCGGGATAAAGAGCGGTTAGTTGTCCGCCCGTATGTGGTAAACTTTCAATTATTTTAACGCTTGCCTGCCGCATTCCGCCATAAAATGCCGTAAACAGACCGGTTGGGCCAGCGCCGATAATTGTTACATCATATATTTTATCTGACATGGAAATTCCCCCATTTATCGTTGTCATGTTTTGCACCATTCCTATCATAGCATAAACAAATAGCGTATGTGTAACGATGGACACAGTGCTTTTTTTTGGATTATCTCTAATTCTATGAAAAAATAAGGTTGAAATTTGTCGAAAAAAAGTCTAATATAGTCAATAGGTATTTATATTACATTTGTGTAACAAAAATTACATAGTTGAAATCAGTGCTTTTTTTATGTCTTTATACGTGAAATAAGTCACATACGTGATTAAAATGATCGCTCTTAAATAAAAAAATGGAAGTGATGGGGAATGAAGAAACCAAATATCGTTATTTTAGGTGCAGGATATGGGGGAATGATGACTGCGGTAAAGTTGCAGAAATCACTTCACATCAATAATGCAGCAATTACGCTTGTTAATAAACACGATTATCATTATCAGACAACATGGCTGCATGAAAATGCTGCGGGTACACTTTCACCAGAACGCACCCGTATTCCGATCAAGGAAGTCTTAGATACCACAAAAATCAACTTTGTAGAGGATACCGTGGTAGCAATAAAACCTGAAAACAAGAAGGTTAAGCTGGAGAATGGAGTACTTGAGTACGATATTCTTGTCATTGGGCTCGGATTTGAATCTGCTACATTCGGCATTCCGGGGCTTGATGAAAATGCATTTTCAATCACCAACCTCAACAATGCCCGCTTGATTAGGGAGCATATTGAATATAACTTTGCTATGTACCACAGTGAGGGGAATAATCAAGGACGAATCAATATAGTAGTAGGTGGTGGAGGTTTCACTGGGATTGAATTTCTTGGTGAACTTGCCAACCGGATTCCTGAACTATGTGAAGAATATGATGTGGATAAAGCATTGGTACGTGTCATAAATATTGAGGGGTCGCCATCAGTATTACCTGGATTTGATCCGCAACTAGTGGAATATGCGATGAATTCGTTGGAAGCACGTGGGGTCGAATTTATTACAGGGGCTATGCTGAAGGAATGTAAGCCAGATGGTGTGGTATATGAAAAAGACGGTAAGATTGAAGAAATTCATGCTTGTACAACCGTCTGGGCCGCTGGGGTCAAAGCAAACTCCCTCGTCGAAGAATCAGGGTTTGAGACCAACCGCGGTAAAGTGGAAGTTCGTACCGACATGCGCGCACCTGAATATGATGATGTGTTTGTAATTGGCGACTGTGCTTTAATTATGAATGAAGAAACAGGACGCCCATATCCTCCGACCGCGCAGATTGCTATCCAAGAGTCAGACGTAGTTGCGCACAACATTAAAGCACTCGTTGAAGGCCATGAAGAACTAGAAACATTTGAACCAAAGATACTGGGAACGGTAGCATCCCTTGGACATAACGATGCGATAGGTGTTGTTATGAACGACCGGAAACTCTTTGGCTTTAATGCCACAGTTATGAAAAAAATCATCGATAATCGTTATCTGCTTAAATTGGGTGGTATCGGATTGCTGATGAAAAAAGGGAAATTCAATATATTCTATTAAAAGCAGAGGCATTTCCGCCTTTGCTTTTTTCTACTATTAATAATAAAATGGTCTTTGTATGTAAGATTTACTGAGGGGAGATACGGCGTTGATTCAGTTTATAATTTCGATATTATTGTTTTTTGTCATATTCTTTGGTCTGGCGTTTATATTAAATATGCTGTTGAGACGGACATGGCTTATGGCAATTATTTATCCATTTATAGTATTGATGATTGTTGATAATATATCCACATGGAATTATTTTACAGATCTAGGGGCGTCTTTTTCAAAAGCATTCGATGAATTAAGCAAGATAACAGCTGCCGACATCAGCATTCTCGGAGCTGGATTTGCAGGTACAATCGTTTCCGGAATTGTTATAAAATTCCTCCGAAAGAGCGGTTACCGCATGTTTTAATAGTAAATTTTGAATAAAAACTTACTAGATTGGAAATGATGACATCCAGAGAGGTGTTATCAATGAAAAAAATCAAAATCTTACGTAGAACAGGAATGTCATTGTTGTTTCTGGCCGCATTTATTGCAACGTTATCGTCTATTTCCAATCTGACTGTCACTGACGTTAAAGCATGGGTTTCCGAGGAGATTTACAGTTCCGCGAGCTATACGGGTAATTCTGCTGAGTATAAGGAAACGGCGCTTAAAAAGAAAGGCCTGAATTATGTTGAACAGCAGAAAAGATATATATCCAGTGAGCAAATTGAAGGTCCAGCGACACTGAAGGAATATCTCAATCTGGAACAATATCCGAGTGATACTGTGGTAGCAACAGGATATACGGCTGGATACGAATCAACTGGGAAGACCCAAGATCACCCGCAGTACGGAATTACTTATTCTGGTGTAAAGGTTAAGCGAGATGTCTATTCTACTATTGCAGCAGACTTAAGTGTCTACCCGATTGGAACCATTCTATTTATTCCTGATTATGGATTCGGGGTGGTTGCCGACAAAGGCGGAGCGATTAACGGAAACAAAATTGATTTATACTATGAAACCGTCGAAGATGTCTATTCCCAGTGGGGTAAAAGACAGGTGAAAGTATACGTTATTGAACGCGGTGATGGCAATCTTACTGAAGAACAGCTTATTAAGCTGAACAGTAATGAAGCGTTGCAGGTATTCAGAGATGAGATTATCGAAAGCTAAAAGAAGACGTTCCTCATACTAGGAGGAACGTCTTTTTACATGGAATTAGCTTCTATTCTAATATAGCTGATACATCAGGAAGGCTATTGCAACTCCTGAGAGGCCACCGAAAAACACCTCTATCGGCTGGTGCCCAAGTAACTCTTTTAATTCCTGTCGCTTTTCCATTTCCTCTTTCTTATTCCACTCTTTTGCTTCGTCCATAAAGTACTGAAAGTCTTTAACCAGGCGATTAAGTACAATTGCCTGCTCACCCGCCTGTCTGCGAACTCCGGAAGCATCAAACATAATGATTACACTGAAAATCGTGGCGACTGCAAATATGGTTGAGGTAACACCGTCGGTAATCCCAACTCCCGTAGTCAAGGCGGCGACTGCGGCTGAATGACTGCTGGGCATTCCACCGGTACTGAATGCTAGTCCTGGTTTAAACTCTCGGGTCACAATTAGTCTAATAGGGATTTTAACTACCTGGGCGAAAATTATCGCTGCGAATGCTGCCCATAATGGAAAGTTTGTAAAGAAATCCATGAATTCACGAACATCCTCTCTGTTGCAGTACCTTCAAAAATATAGTATTAGCATCTGACTAATGATATGTCATTTTAACATATACCCGTAGGATTTTCCTGCTAAAACAAAAAGGATATCCCACATGGATATCCTTGGCGGAAATGAAAGTATTATACTATTGTGTTATCACTGTGAATATTAATTTTATGCCCGAGCTACTGAGGTCCAACGGGATGGAACTCGTTTTGCCAGGCTGACCATAAATACGGCAGCCATACATGCAAGGGCAGTATCCTTAATAAGAAAAGGAATCATGCCAATCCAGGCTGCTGAATAGGAAACGTGAAGCTCAAGCCATGTATTCATTGCCAAATACATATAGGTTACACCGATTCCATAGTTCATCACCAGGCCGATAAGAGCCGCAACTATGTAGACCGGGATATTCGGCTTTTTAGTGAGTTCTGCTACTAAACCGACAAAAAAGGCGATAAATACAAAAGAAATAATAAATCCTCCGGTTGGTGAAACAAGTGCCATAGGCCCTGCGCTAAGCTGGGCAAATACCGGTACACCTGCTACTCCAACAAGGATATACGTAATCATGGAAATGACCCCAAGTTTTTTTCCGAGCATAAGTCCAGCAATAATGGCAAAAAAAGTTTGCAGTGATAGAGGAACGGCCGCTCCGCCGATTGGGACTGCCAACATTGGGAACCATACAGTTATATTGGCACCAACAGCCATCAGGCATACAAAGACCGCACCAAATGTAAGATCAATTGGTCGTAGTTTTTTCAAAATAATCGCTCCTTTCTCTATGATAATATATGGATTGCAACACTATTGTCAACTGATTTTATAATATGGTTTACAATCAAGGTGAAAAAACAGCCTTTCCTAAGAAAGACTGCAAGTGGTAAGTTATTGAATTGCTGCATCAAGCGCAATTTCCATCATTTCCTTAAATGTTGTTTGACGTTCTTCCGCAGTAGTTTCCTCTCCAGTCAGAATGTGATCAGAAACGGTGAGGATTGATAATGCCTGACGGTCAAACTTTGCAGCAAGAGTATATAATGCTGTTGTTTCCATCTCGACTGCGAGTACTTTGTAGGCTGCCAGCAGTTCATTTATTTCTTTTGCATCATCACGATAGAATGTATCACTTGTAAATACATTACCGACTCTTAATTTTAGCCCTTTATCTGTACCAATATCGTAAGCTTTTCGAAGTAGTTCAAAATCAGCCAATGGAGCGTAGTCAATCCCTTTGAAAATCATGCGGTTCATCTGTGAGTCGGTAGTAGCTCCTTGAGCGAGAATGACGTCACGGACTTTCACATCTTTCTGAATTGCTCCACATGTTCCCACGCGTATCAGTTTCTGAACATCATAACTCTGCATTAATTCATTGGCATAGATAGAAATGGACGGAACACCCATCCCAGTTCCCTGGACAGAGATTCTTTCCCCCTTATATGTGCCAGTATATCCATTCATTCCCCGGACTTTATTATATTGTTTCACGTTTTCCATAAAATTTTCTGCGATGAATTGTGCCCGTAATGGGTCACCTGGTAATAGAATTTTATCAGCTATGTCGCCTTTTTCAGCGCCAATATGTACACTCATACGGATACTTCCTCCTATATTGGGTAATTATACAAAGTAACGTTATCACAACAATTAGGTAAAAACAACTATTCCTCAATTTGTCACAGGATTCACTGCTTTTTTGTTTCAATCAGCAGAAAAATTGTATATAATTATACGTATGCAATATTGCAGGACACGCACTATCAAGGAAATAATTGGTGGAAGGATGAATCATAATGCAGGAAAAAACATTTACAATCACAGCGGAAACCGGGGTACATGCCCGTCCGGCGACCCTATTAGTAAATAAGGCAGGACAATTTGAATCAGAAGTTGAAGTTTCTTATAACGGAAAAAGTGTTAACCTAAAATCCATTATGGGTGTAATGTCACTTGGGATTCCAAAAGGTGCAGAAATTAAAGTATCAGCGACAGGCAGTGATGAAGAGGAAGCATTGAATGGTGTGTCTGAAGTAATCAAAGAACACTTAGGTGAATAATTCATACAGCTAGAGATGCCATGCTCTAGCTTTTTCTTTCGGGGGAGCAATTGTTAATGTACAATTGCTTCCTTCTATACATATAGTAATATCAATTATTCTGACGAGGTGAAAAAAATGAAAATCACTGTTTCGCAGCTTCCTGGAATCGGCCAGAAAATCTCTATGAAGACGGCTGAGGACGATATGCTCGTTATTATCGTCCACCATACTGGTAAAAGAGAGTTATACTTTTTTGATGATGCCGATAGTGAAGAGGCGGATTTTGCAATGGATTTGACTCCTGATGAGACAAGGGAGATTGCTGCACAACTTCTCGGTGCAACGTATCAGCCGGTTGGCATCGATAAAATGCGTATGTTTAAACGACAAATTATTATTGATTATATTACATTGGAGGAGTCCTCCATCCTTGCAAATAAAACAATTGAGGAATCAGATGTCCGTAACAGGACCGGCGCCACGATCATCGGAATTGTCCATGGGGATGATGTTACAGCGATCCCGGAGGCGGACACAGTGTTGGTGCCTGGCGATATTCTCATGTCTGTGGGAAAAGAAGATCAAATTTCGAACCTCTCCAAACTTTGTAAGGGCGAGGTGTGATGCCTTTTGTTACATGACTTTCCTGCTTTACTTGGCGGGGGCGCAGTTTTATTAGGGATATTTGTACTGGGATTCATCGGATTCCGGACAAGGTTTCCGAATGTTATTTTATATATTTTGTTTGGTGTTGCACTTGCTGGGGTGCTTGACCATAATAAGATTCTGCATTTTTCCAGTGAAGTTGCAATTGTTCTCCTTTTCTTCTTACTAGGTTTAGAATTCAGTACTAAACGGCTTGGGGATATTGCCAAAAAAATATGGAGTGCCGGCCTGCTGGATGTCTTCCTGAGTTTGGTGGTATCCATGCTGATCACGGTGGCGTTCGGACTGGACTGGTTCACCGCCTTTTTGATTGGTGGTATTACATATGCGACCAGTTCTTCCATTACCGCAAAACTGCTCGATGACCAGGGCAGGATGGCCAATGCTGAAACCGAGTATATTCTTGGTATATTGATATTCGAAGATCTTGTCGCACCAATTGTAGTGGCTGTATTAATTGCCATGAGTGCAGGGGGTGCTTTCGGTGGCACGGAGTTACTAATATTGCTTGGCAAAATCATTGCAATGATGGCAGTTGCAATTCTATTAGGCAAAACACTCTTCAAAGAATTCGAGGATTTTCTTGCGCGAATTGAAGATGAAGACTTTAAAATCGCTTTACTGGTTGGTTTAGCAATGGGGTATGGAGGACTCGCTCTTTATCTGGGCTTATCCGAAGTACTTGGCGCATTTCTAGCCGGAGTCATGCTGGCTGAGATTGGCCGCATAGAGCGAGTGGAGACTACTGTATCACCAATCAAAGATCTTCTGCTTCCTACATTCTTTGTTTATTTTGGGACAACCGTCAGCCTGGGTGAAGGAGTACCGATGCCTGTACTGCTGATCGTGCTGATCATCTGGTCTGTGATTGCGAAGGTGTTAGTCGGTATTATTGGCGGAAGACTTTACGGATTATCAAAGCGTGTGTCATTCCGGGCAGGCCTTTCAATTTGTGCCCGTGGTGAATTTTCCGTGGTTATTGCGGCAATAGCAGTTGGCTCCATTAAAATTTTTAGCGGTGTTTATATAGTGGTAGCTGCCTTTATTGGAATGATTCTGTTCAACTACGCACCAAAACTCACTACCAAGATATACGGGAAACCGGAAAAGAAAAAGAAGAACTTAAAGGTTCCCACTGTGTGAAAAAAGAGGCTGGGACAACAGTGTATTAGTAACATGAAATCCGAACTATAAGATAGTTCGGATTTCATGTTAGCATGCCTTCGTATAATTTATAAACTGCAAACAATAGCCTAAGATTCGCTCCAGCAATACACTTCGCTTTCCGCGGACTCCCCACGAGCCTCCTCGGTCGCAAAAACCGCTCCCTGTGGGGTCTCTTAGGCTCGTTTTTCCGCAGGAGTCTACGCGTATTGCTTCCGCTAATATGAGTTTGATTGTAGCGTAGGGAAGTCGCCTCCTGCGGGAACAGCAACAGATGAAAAACCCGCAGGAAGTGCTTTCCTTCCGAGGAAGTTGAAGCGTTGCCCAGCGGCAAAGGAAACACTGTGAAAACTTTAGCTTGAACAGATGTTGGACTTGCACCCGGATTGGTGAAAGCGACTGCCCGGAGCGGAAATCAATAAGCTGCTACTTGGGAAACTATGCTGTTAGTTCGCATTTTATATCAACTGTGAAATAAAATCCAATTATAAAAGGGTAACTTTAAAAGCTTTCATCCTTATTCGTTCGTCTCTGGAAAGCAAAGTTTTAGTTTTGACCCAGCCTCTTTTAATAAATTGTTCACTTATAATAACTCTTTCCGTAGTCGTTTGTTTCCAATTCTTCGAGTTTCTCCAATGCTTTTTGGTTAAATTCCGAATCCTTTAGTGTAAGCTTTTGCTTTAATTTTTCTATTGCGGACATCAGGGATTCCCGGTAATCCGGAATTTCTCCTTCGTAAGGGTGAACAGCAGGTTTTTTTACATTCATTTTTTCATTACGGGCAAGTGCTTTTCGCTCATGAAAAAATACCCCTTCCACCTCACCAGGATTGTGAAGATCTCCCTGCATCGGATGCTTTTGAACTGCCAATACCTTTATCAAAAAGCGGTCGCCTCTGTCTTCGACCACTTCACCTATGTATTTTCCGGAATTATAATGTGCGCGGACAACCTCTCCAACTGTAATGTTCGCCATTAAATCAGCCTCCCTTATTACCATTGTGCCAAATATGTGAACGATTCGGCAATTATTTAGGTCAGTTGTTTTAGAAGCGGGGGTGAAAATGGTATAATACAAGGTAAGGATGTGAGCAGTTATGATGGAATTTTTGTACTTCCCGGAAGACAAAACAGAGTATATTCCAGCAGTCATAACGCTGATTATTTTTATGATTGGCGCTGCTGCAGTAATGTACTGGTTCTATAAAACGTCAAAAAAAGAAGCAGAAAAGTTTGATGAAAAATTTCAACAGCATACAAGCGACAGGAATGAGAGCTGATCTTCTGATTAGAAGGTCCGTTTATTTTTAACCCTTTTGCAGATACTTATTGATAAAGCATCTGTAAAGGAGCTGCAAGAATGAGGGTACTTTTTATTGCTTTATTATTGATTCTTGGTGCGTGTCAAGCAGATGAGGAAACGACTCGTACTGTTGAAATGTATAATTCAACTGGTGATATGATTGGAACAGCGAAACTCAGTGAGCGACCTGAGGGAGTACAGGTTAAGCTGAAGCTTGAAGGACTCGCGCCAGGATTTCATGGAATCCATGTTCACGAGTATCCCGAATGCGAAGGACCGGATTTTGTCAGTGCTGGCAGTCATTTTAACCCAGACGGAAAAGAACACGGACTCATGCATCCAAAAGGGGCACATTTAGGAGACCTTCCGAATATCGAAGCGGACAGTGGGGGACTGGTAAAAGCTGAACTGATGCTCGCCGGAGCAACCCTGAAAGAAGGGAAGAAGTCACTCTTAAAAGAGGAAGGAACCTCGCTGGTTATCCATGAAAATATGGATGATGGCGTCAGTCAGCCAGGTGGTAATTCGGGTGCACGAATAGCCTGCGGAATAATACCGAAAGATAAAGATGCTGCCAAGAAAACACCGACAGATCCCACGAAATTTAACGAAAAACAGAAAGAATAGACAATCCGAAAAGAGCTTCTACAGCAATTGCTGCAAAAGCTCTTTTTTTATCTGTTATTTACTGCATTAATTATTCGTTGCACGCCTTCTTCCAGTGTCTGGCGTGGGCAGGCGATGTTCATACGCATATAAGTTTCGCCTTCTTCACCATATTCAGCTCCACCATTTAAGCCCACGCGTGCCTCTTCTATCATGAATTTCTTCAGTTCTTTACTGTTCATATTCAATTTACTGCAGTCTATCCAAAGAAGGTATGTTCCCTCGGTTTTTGTTACTTCTAATTCACTGGTTTGTTCAGCCAGCATTTTTGTTACATAATCTTTATTATCCTGGAGCACACTTCTCAGTTCATCCAGCCATTCGGCACCTTGCAAATAGGCTGCTTCCATCGCCGTGTTTCCCATCATATTGAGAATGTGGTGTCCCTGTTTGCCCAGGTGCTCGTTAAGGGCATCACGCTTTTTCTTATCTGGTGTAATAATATAGGATGCCTGCAACCCAGCTAGATTAAAGGTTTTGGACGGTGACATGCAGGTGATTGTCTGATCAGCAACTTCCTGTGATACCGTAGCTATTGGTATATGCTTCACGCCCGGGTATACTAGGTCCGCATGAATTTCATCGGAAACAATCAGAACATCATACTTCATACAAAGTCTGCCCATTTCCTCAAGTTCTTCTTTTGTCCACACTCGTCCAACAGGGTTATGGGGCGAACATAATATGAACAGTTTGACACCCTGTTGGAGCTTTTCCTCAAAGTCATTGAAATCAATATGATAATAATTATCTTTTTTCAAAAGTGGGTTTTTTACGAGTTCACGATTATGGTTATTAATCGCGCTGTAAAATGGCGTATAAACTGGTGTTTGGATTAACACTTTCTCTTCAGGCTCTGTAAACGCCTGTATGGCCATATTAATGCTGGTCACCACACCAGGGCTAAAAGAAAGCCAGTTTTGATCAACTTCCCAATCATGCCGGTTCTTTATCCAGTTCCCTACAGAACTTTTAACATCCTCATCAACAATGGTGTATCCGTAAATGCCATGGTCTGCCCGTGCTTTAAGTGCATCGTTAACAGCTTCTGGAGCCTTAAAGTCCATATCAGCAACCCACATTGGGAGCACATCATCGGTCTGGAAAATGGGCTTTAGCAGATCCCATTTAACAGAGCGGGTATTTTTGCGGTTATATATTGTATCAAATAATCCCATTGCAGAACCTCCTTGTAATCATGTTTTCATTATATCGGAAAAAAGGCAAAAAAAAAGCAAAGCGCTTATATGTACGCTTTGCTTACAGGGGGAATACGAGAAAGTCTTACATTTTAAGTATTACCCCGTCCTAAAAAATATAAACATCTTTTGGTAATTTTTTTTAACAAAATTTAATTTTTACTTTAACCGGTCTTCCAATTTCTTTTTTTCTTCTTCAAATCCAGGCTTACCGAGTAAGGCAAACATGTTTTTCTTGTATGCCTCTACACCTGGTTGGTCGAATGGATTCACCCCAAGAAGATAACCGCTGATTGCGCAGGCCTTCTCGAAGAAATAGACCATATATCCAAATGTGTATGCATCAAGTTCAGGAAGGGATACCACCAAATTTGGAACCTCTCCGTCCGTGTGTGCAAGAAGGGTACCCTCGAAGGCTTTGTCATTAATTTCATGAATTGTTTTCCCCGCAAGATAATTTAGCCCATCTGCATTCTGACTGTCTGATTCAAGTGTAAGGTCCTTTCTCGATTTTTTCACATGAAGCACAGTCTCGAACAGATTACGTCGGCCATCCTGAATGTACTGTCCCATAGAGTGGAGGTCTGATGTAAAGTTCACCGACGCCGGGAACAATCCTTTTTGATCTTTTCCTTCACTTTCCCCGAAAAGCTGTTTCCACCATTCGGAAAAATATTGAAGGTGCGGCTCATAATTAACAAGAACCTCAGTAGTCTTGCCCTTGTTATATAGGATGTTTCGGACAGCAGCATACTGATATGCCGGATTTTTCTCTAATAATGGTTCAGCCAGTTCATTCATGGCGGTGGCTGCTCCCAGCATCATATCATCAACTGAGATACCACTGACCGCAATTGGTAGGAGCCCGACAGCTGTCAGGACGGAATAACGCCCACCAACATCATCCGGAATGACGAATGTTTCATAACCTTCTTTGTCAGCAACCGTTTTTAAAGCACCTTTTTCTTTGTCAGTTGTTGCGTAAATTCGCTCTTTTGCTTCCTCTTTACCATATTTTTCTTCGAGGTATTTTCGGAAGATACGGAAGGCGATTGCTGGTTCGGTTGTTGTTCCACTTTTGGAAATAACATTGATGGAAACATCTTTTCCTTCCAAAACATCAAACAAATCACTCATGTAAGTGGAGCTTAAATGATGACCCACAAAAATAACCTGGGGTGCATTTCTGTCTTCTTTGGACAAAACGTTCTGGAAAGAATGGGTAAGCATTTCAATTGCTGCCCGTGCCCCAAGGTATGATCCGCCGATACCGATAACGAGAAGTACATCCGAGTCTTTCCTGATTTTATCTGCAGCAGATTTAATACGTGAAAATTCCTCTTTATCATATGCTTCCGGGAGATCAACCCATCCAAGAAACTCATTACCGGCACCGGTTTTATTATGTAGTTCCTGGTGTGCTATACTTATAAATTCATTTAAATGATTGAGTTCATTATCCTCAAAAAAGCCAAGTGCTTTATTGTATGAAAAGTTAACGTGTGTCATAGCATCCTCCTTGGTAAAATGGTTCATGTTCACTTTACCGAAGTGAAGTTTTTAAATCAAGAATGAAGTATAAATTTTTATTTTGGTGAGAAAATAGGGGAGAAGATTGTCTAAGGAGGTGAATGGAATGAGTGGAGTTCAAAGATTTTGCCTGGCGTTAACTGTAATCGGCGCGATTAATTGGGGACTTATCGGATTATTTCAGTTTGACTTAGTCGCAGCTGTTTTTGGTGGCGGCGAACAAAGTGGTGCGTTTGCACGTGTTATTTACACGCTGGTGGGTATAGCAGGTCTTGTAAACCTGGCCTTGCTGTTTAAGCCAGATGAAGCATTTGCTGATGCCAACAGCCGCGAACACGAGGCGCGTACAGATACTTAAGCAAAAGAGGCTTGCTCAGTATATGAGAAGCCTCTTTTCAGCTTTATTTCTTATAATTTCCTTCTGATTGTTCAATCCATTCTTCCAGCTTGTCTTTTAGCGTGTTGAAGCCAGCATTTGAATTATCCTGTTGTTGCTGCTTTGGTGCGTTATTTTTCTGAGGTTTTGTTCGAGCTTTCGGCGCTTCTTCGGTTGCACGGATGGATAGAGAAACTTTATTTTTTGCTTCATCCACGTTGAGGACTTTTACTTTAACTTCATCGCCAACTGAAAGATGTTCATTAATATCTTTTACATATCCATGTGTGATTTCTGAAATATGCACTAAACCTTGTACTTCATCGTCCAAAGCGACGAATGCACCGTATGGTTGAATGCCTGTTACCTTTCCTTCTAATACCTGACCAGTTTCAAACTTGTCTGTCATGCTGAACAACTCCTATAACTTATTCGATTCTATTTCTTTTTACACAATAAAATATTTTAGCATAAATTCGCGAATCAGGCAAAAAATAAGGGAAAACAAATGGAAGGGATGGTTCATTTGGTACCGCTGGAATCGAAAATAGAGAACAAGATTTATCCGCTTTATGTACTCGAGGAAATGCTGAAACCACAGGGATTTGTGATAGGATCCAACTGGGACTATGAAAAAGGATATTTTGACCTGAAAATTGATGACGAGGGCGTTTACTATTTCCTGCGTATACCTTTTTATGCCGTAGCTGGGTCACTTGATTATCCGGGAGTAACGGTGAGAGTAGACCAACCGTTTATTTTGGCGCATGAATATAAAAAAGGGTATGACGATGAAGGGCTTGGTGGCGCATTCCGTGGCGCAGTGGACCAGTTTCAAACACCTGAGAACCCTGATGCTGAAGTGCCTGAAGAGTACATTCATAAAGGGAAAAACTACCTGAGGGACGTAGAGAAACTTCTACTTCCAGGCAGTTAATGTTATTAAAGTATCCTTTTCTTTAATTTGGAAATCATTCACCGGATTCATGATCCACTCATTATCCCGAATCACCCCTGTAAGAAGTTCACGTTTGTTCAGGAAAAATATGGACGCCTCTTTAAACGATTTGTTTACTAATTGTTCCGGTACGGGCAAGTTGACAAACTGTTGGTTGTTCAGTAAATGTAAAATCGAATCAAATGGTTTGGTATCCTCGTTATGAAACAGTTCATGGTAAAATAAAGTGCTCATAAAGTCATTCGAACTTATTATCGTATCGGCCCCCGCCCGAATTGCATTATCTGCCTGGGTCAGGGACAATATTTCAGCATTAATGGGTACGACGGGGTTATTCCCCCTGATTGCGATGATAGCAAGTATCGTGGCGATATCTGCCTGCCGTTCTGTTTTTGTTATGTCCGATGTGATCATAACCGATGCTGCTTTCTCCACATTAGCCTGAACAAGGGTTGCATCTTCACTGGGATCTCCGTGTATAAAATGGACTGGGAAGTGCTTATATGGCAAGTGGTCTAGTGAACGGTCAATTAGAACCATCTCTATGGTGTTATCTTTTGAGTTAATCATCTGGACGAGTTGTCTTGTTCGTTCGTTCCATCCAACAATGATGATATGGTTGTTCCCCTTAAATGAAACCTTACCTTTGGATAAATCACGCTCATGGTCCACTGTTGCGGCAGAGAGAGTGGCGATATAAAAGGTCAGGAGACCACCTCCTGAAAGAATCAGTAAAATACCGATGATTCTTCCAACCGGGGTTAAGGGGACATAATCGCCATATCCAACCGTTGCGCCGGTGACGAATGCCCACCAGATACCGTCGAATATAGATGGAAACTCGTCAGGTTCAATTATGTGAATCGTTACGCCAAAAAGCACCATTACAAAAAGAATGGTCAATAATAACCTTACGATGGTTGGAAGCCGGAAATAGATATGCTTAAATGTTTCGATATTCATTATACGTACACCTTTTTTAATACAGTATAGGCTTTAATACTTAGTGTCTATACATAATAACCCACCTTTGTTGGAGGGTTAAAGTGTTTTCTGCAGCGTTTTTTTTAGGCTGTTATAAACTTCTTTCCAAAAGTCTGTGTTATCACGATAAGACTTAGTCATAAACATAAACATTTCTTTTGATTTTTCCTCATAGTCTTCCGCTTCTTTTGATGGAAGGTTATTTCTGGAGTTATCAACAAACTCCTGAATTGTCTTCGCACGAGGCCCCCATTTGGCAATCTCATTCCCTGCTTCATCAATAAAAATGAATATAGGGATGGATCGGGACTTCCCGTTTGTCAGGTACTGATCCATCAGTTCGAGATTCTCATCACGTAAAAGCATACGTACACTCATTCTCGCCTGTTCTGCAAGCCTAATCAGAATAGGGATATTTAGCATGGCATCACCGCACCAGTCCTCTGTCAGGACAATCACCCGCAAGTTCTTTTCTGCCAGCTTTTCAAAAAAGTCGGTATCCTCAGGAGGGGTGAATTCATCATAAATATGTAAAAGGCTAGCTTTATGCTGGTTCATCGACTCAATATATGTGTCGGGATTCACTGCTTTTTCATACCAGTGGTTTAAGTTCATTGTTACCGCACGCTCCTTTGGTTTATTCATATAGAGTCTACCCAAAATAGGTATCCGCGTAAACAAAAGTGTCCTTTGCCCGAAAGTTTGCTATCATTGAATTAATTGATTTTTAAGGAGGCAATTATATGGAACAAGCTAACAGGGACTTCTTACTGGAGTTACTTCATACACCTTCGCCTTCAAGTGACGAGGTGAGGATTCAAAAAAAGTGGATTAAGTATGTAGAGAAATTTGCAGACCAAATACAGACAGATAATGCTGGTAATGCCATTGGTGTATTAAATCCAGACTCGCCGTTCAAGGTACTACTTGCCGGTCATTGTGATGAGATTGCTTTGGTTATAAACCGGATTGATGATAAAGGGTTTCTTCACTTTGATAAAATGGGCGGAATTAATCCTAAAGCGGCAGTTGGGATGAAAGTATCTGTTCAGGGTATAAATGGGGAAATCACTGGGGTAATTGGTGTTAATGCCCAGCATCATGGGGGGCTTAAAGACGATTTCGGGCTTGAGGATCTGTTCATTGACTGTGGATATAAGACAAAGAACGAGGCGGAGAGGTTTGTGCAGATTGGTGACCTGGCTGTATACAAAACATCCCCGGAAATCCTGATGGACCGCTATGTATCCGGCAGGGGACTTGACAATCGGACAGGCTCTTTCATCGTTGCTGAAGTATTGAAGCGGCTTGCAGAACGTGGCTGTACTGTAGGTGTATATGCAGCAAGTACGGTGAATGAGGAAACGAATATGGGCGGAGCCTATTTTGCGGCTGCCGGTATTGAACCGACGATAGCTATTGCGTGTGATGTTACATTTGCAACTGATTACCCTGGTGTTAATAAAAACAAATACGGTGATGTCACGCTTGATGGGGGACCTGTATTAGCAAAAGGTGCGCCAATCAATATCAAAATCAATAAACTTCTTGAAAAAACAGCAAGAAAATTAGCCATTAATGTGCAGTATGAACTTACACCAAGAATGACAGGGACCGATGCTGACAGAATGCGTCTCACTGGTCGTGGAGTTCCGGTTTCGCTTGTTTCCCTTCCATTAAGATATATGCATTCACCTGTGGAAACCTCCAGTTTGAAAGATATCGATGAAGAAATTGAACTATTGGTATCTATGATTGCTGGGCTAACTGGTGAAGAGAGCCTGAATCCACTTGACGATTGATTTATAGTCGTACCTCAGACGTTGTGGTCTGAGGTGCTTTTTTTGAGACAGGAAGATTATAGTAAAATAAGGGATAGAGAATCCTAAAGTACAGGGAAGTGGTTCCTTATTCCGTTAAAAGGGGGAAAAAGTGGTTCCATAAGGGCTGAAATTGATTCTGATTCCGCTAAGTACGCCATTTTGATAGAATTTGAAGGACAAAAAGTTAAATAGAGGAACGAGGATCCGAAATCATGCTTTTACAAGGAGTTTTAGAGGAAATAGAGGGATGAGGTTCCTATAAATCAGCTGCAAACGAGTTGGTGAAAAAGTAATAAGGCTCAGAGAATTACTGAGCCCCTTTGTATGTTCTTGGCCAATGCCAAGTTATTTGTGATTTAACATTTTATTTTCATTATTCTCTCCTCTTTTTAAAATGTTTACAAATACTTCCGCCTTTTCTTTCGGTGCTTTGGTCATGAAGCTTACTATCACGAAAATCAAGCTGGATAGTAGTAGCCCCCAAATTCCAGCAGCAAGCCCAAGAGGTTTTACCCCGGTAAATTCAATTAGAAGAACGATTAACGCGCCGACTGAAACACTCGAAATTACTCCAGCAGCTGTCCCACGTCTCCAGAAGAAAGTACTAAACAAAGCTGGAACTGAAACAATCAACCCAGAAGAAGCGGCAACTGACAGGACAGCTATAAGGTCAAGTTTAAGTTCAGCAAATGCAAAAGCCAGAACAGCAATAACCGGAATCACAATTTTTGCAACCTTCAATTGGCTGGCATCATCCGGAGCTTTCTTCGTGTTCCCGTATACATCCCGTGCAAACATGGAAGCCAATGTCAGCATTATTGAATCGATCGTAGATACTGCAGCAGCAAGAATCCCCACCATAACAATTACTCCTAGAAAAGGTGGCACCAAATCAGATGATAATAATTTAGGTGTTGCCAAGTCTGCTGTCGATAGACTCTCAAACATCTGAATAGCAGAGAAACCCCATAAAACAGATACAAAGGTATAAATAAAACCAAATACCAGAAACCCGATCAGCATTTGCCGTAAACCTTTAAGGGATGCAGGCATAAATAAGCGTTGACTTACCTGTGGATTAGATAAACTGAAAAAGAACCACGGTAATGTAAGACCGAGAAATGTAAGAAAATCAAAGAAGCCATTCCCTGGTACGGACAACGATTCAGGGTGGTCAGACTGTAATGTTTCAAAAAACTGCCCGAAGCCGCCAAGCCCATTTATTACAAGGATAACGACGATTGTGGATGAAATAATCATAATAATTGCCTGAAGTGAATCTGTCCAAACTACAGAGCGGATGCCCGCAGCATAGGAAAAAAACAGTGCAAGTACAGTTGCGATAATCACACCAGTTGTAAATGGTATAGCGTTATCTGTTATGCCCTGCAGCAAATATCCAACCCCGGCCAGCTGCACAGCGCAATAGGGAATGAGAAACAGACAACTGACAAGAGAAATCGAGGCAGCGGCGGTCTTGCTTTCGAACCTATCACCAACCATTTCAGATGGAGAGACATAGCCAAACTCTTTACCGGCGCGCCAGAACCGCGGTCCAAATAACGCAACCAGTGATACCCCGGTGAAATAGACAATCTCAAATCCAAGGGCGCCAACTCCGCCCATATATGTTAGTCCCGCTAGGCCGACCATCATGAAGGCGCTGTATGTAGTCGCACTATAGCTCAGCGCTGAAAGAATACCGTTCATGTTACGTCCTCCAAGGAAAAATCCGGGCATGTCAGTACTTTTTCCTTGCCTGGACATAAAAGCCACCGATACTGCTAAAATAATATAAATAATAATTCCCCAAACTACCAGATTTGTACTCAATTTATTTCCCCCAATCTTTTGTGACGAATAAATTTGCGATTATGATGATAACCCCGATCATTCCCCATATAAGGAAACTGCCGTACCAGGCCTGCGTTTCCGAAAGTACTGTGTATGGAAGTACATATGCCAAAATAATCAGGACAGGAATCATCAAACCCCATATTGTTTTTGCTTTTCTTTTCTTCAAAATACCACCCCTTTTTGTGAAATTGTGAACATAATACCCAAAAAAATAAAAACGTTTGACTGACTAAAGGTGTCTTTACACCTATAATGACATATGTAAATTTTTTAATCAAGACTCTATTTAAAAAGAGGGGCCTACATAGAAGGATGTTTGATATAATGGAAGGAGAAGAGGAATAACGAAAGAGGGTGAATGGCGTGGTTGCAGGTGACAAAGTGACAGGGTCAAAAAGGAGAAAGTTAATTTTATCTATGTTAAAAAAAAGCAATGACCCACTCTCGGGTAAGAAACTTGCTGAAAATATGGGAGTAAGCCGCCAGGTAATTGTTCAGGACGTTTCCCTGTTAAAAGCTAAGGGCGAACCTATTATTGCCACTGCACGTGGATATATTCTTTTTAAGGAAGGTAATGACGCTTCGGGTTTCACACGAGTAATCGCCGTTTCGCACGGACTCGAAGATACAGTTTCGGAATTATATACATTAGTAGATCATGGAGTAACAATAAAGAATGTCATGGTAGAGCATCCGATTTATGGAGATTTGACAGGATCACTGATGATCAAAAACAGGCATGAAGTCGATGAATTTGTGAAGGATCTAAAAAAGTCAGGTGCAGCGCTCTTATCAGATCTTACAAATGGTGTCCATTTGCATACCATTGAGGCAGCTACAGAGGAACAATTGAAAAAGGCTTGTGCTCAACTCGAGGAGCTTGGAATACTTTTGAAATAAGCTGAGAACTACAACTTGACGGAGTATAACTGAGTTTCCTGAATTGCGGTTTTAAGGAAATTCGGGTAAACTTATAGTACAATGTTATATCGATTCCATCTTCGGGGCAGGGTGCAATTCCCGACCGACGGTAATCAGCAGAATCTGCTGTAAGTCCGTGACCCGCCTTATAATTAGTAAGGAGGCTGACCTGGTGTAACTCCAGGACCGACAGTTAAAGTCTGGATGGGAGAAGATGCCGAGCTGATACAGGTGCTTTTTGCGCCTTTATTTCTGGTGGACCACGCCCTGAAGCCACGTATAGGTTTTGGGGTTTTTTATATGCTTAACAAGCAATTCAGGCAAGGTTCTCAGTAAAAATCAGGCTCATCCTTCATCACGAGATTGGAATCGGTAAATTGATGGAGGAGGATATCAATCATGCAGAATAAAGGAATACAGCCGTCGAGGTTATTAAAGCTGGTGGTCTTGGCATTAATGGGAACAATATCGTTTGTGCTGTTCTTTTTAAATTTTCCGGTTCCGTTATTGCCCACACCTTACCTGAAAATTGATTTCAGTGAGGTTCCGGCATTAATTGCTGCCCTGATCTTTTCACCGGTTGCAGGGGTTATTGTAGAAGCGGTTAAAAATCTATTGTATCTTGCCGTTTCAGGTTCGGGAGATCCAATAGGAGTAACGGCTAACTTTGTCGCCGGGGTAATGTTTATTTATCCTGTGGCACTGTTGTATCATAAATTCAAAGGATTAAAAGGCCTTGTATTTGGGTTAATTACGGGGACGGTCATAATGACAATTGGAATGAGTGTCCTGAACTTTTACGTCATTCTTCCAGTGTATGCATGGTTTCTCGGTCTCCCAGAAATGGCAGAGACCTCGGCAAAAACTTTTGCAGTATTTGCAGGAGTTCTTCCGTTTAATATGATTAAAGGAATAGTAGTAGGTCTATTATTTATACCATTATTCGTAAAGATGAAAGTTTGGATTGAACAGCAACAGAGCAAGTTTGCAGCAGATTGAATATAAGAAAACGGCTGTTCAGCGATGAACAGCCGTTTTTCTATTCTTTTTCTTCAACCAGGTAACGGGCAGTGGGCATTACTTCAAGCCGTTCCTCTGGTATTGGTTTTCCTGATTTTTCACTGATTCCATAAGTCCCATTCTCTATACGTTCAAGTGCATCATTAATTTCACGTAGCCGTTCTTCTCTACGGTTATCCAGACCGGCGTTCATTTCCTGCTCAAATTGTTCCGTTCCCATGTCTGCTGGGTGGTTATCATAATCGGCAAGTTCGCCGGTTGCATCGTTTGGGCTGTTTTCCTGGTTGCTCTCAATTTTTTCTTCATTTTCTTCTTTCATTTGAAGTAATTTTTCTCTAAAATAGTTAAGTTTCTCTTCTGAAAGCATGGAATTACTCCCTCCTATCGTTTGGGAACAATACCAATTGTACACCTGGAAATGCAAATCAACTCATCATCCTCGTCCGCAATTCGGATTTCCCATACCATGGTTGTCTTCCCATGGTGGATTGGAGTTGCCTTCGCTGTTACAGTACCTTCACGTTTACTTTTAACATGGTTTGCGTTAATTTCTATGCCGAAGACGTTGAACTTTTCGCTGTCCACATTCACATACGCGCCAATACTCGCAGCTGTTTCAGCAAGTGCTACATTGGCACCCCCGTGCAGATAACCCGCAGGCTGGTGTGTTCGCTCATCCACTGGCATTGTCATTACCACTTGTTTTTTATCGAGTGAGGATACTTCAATTCCCAGCGACTCCATTAGTGTGTTATTGAATTCCATTTATAAGCCCCTTTTTAGATAAAGTTACTGATTAATAAAGAAATACCAAGTAAAAACCCGTAAATAGTATTCGTTTTTCCGGTGGCAATCATTGCAGGAAGCATTTCAATTGGTTGTGTTTTCCCCTGAAACTTCCTGATGACCTCGATGGCTTTCACAACACTGAGGAAGGTCAGGATAGATAATACTGGAAGCATCCCTGCTATGATAAAACCAGCCGTAAGTCCGTATGCTAAAACAAACATAATAGCAAGGAACCGGATGGCATTCTTTCTTCCCAGCAGAATGGCCAACGTTTTCCGGCCGTTCTCTTTGTCTCCGTCCAGATCACGGATGTTGTTTGCCATCATTATCCCGCCAATAAAAATAGCCACCGGCACAGAAATCCAGATTACGGAGCTTGTAATCGTCATTGTCTGAATAAAATAACTGATTCCGATAATAACGGTTCCCATTAAGAATCCGGAAAACAGTTCACCTAATGGAGTATAAGCAATTGGTATAGGTCCACCTGTATATAGATAACCAAAAAGCATACAGGCTAAACCAACCGCCGCAATCCACCAGCTTGACTCCATGCAGATGTAAGCCCCAAGCAAGATAGAAATACCGAAGAAGGTAAGTGCAAGGTTTAGGACCGTTTTAGGCGATATTCCATCACGGACAATTGTTCCCCCTATGCCTACAGACTCCTCGTTATCCAAACCGCGCACATAATCATAATATTCATTAAACATATTCGTTGCTGACTGGATCAGCATGGATGCCAGCAGCATCGCTAAAAATAGGAATATATGGATACCTTCATCAATTAAGGCCAGCATTGTTCCCACGAAAACAGGAACAAAAGAGGCAGTTAACGTATGTGGTCTTAATAACCGCCACCAGACCTGAAAACCGCTTCGTTCATTCAGCACCTGTCTGACGGAAGTTTCGTTTGTAGAATTCAAGTTGCTTCTCTCCCCTATTTGTCTATATCATATTAAGTTTAGGCAATCCGAGTTGGGGTGTCAATTGGAAAATTTCATGAAAACGTAACATTTATTAACACTAACCTTGAAACACTAATATGGCCACCCTGAAAGGTCATTTCTTGAGAAACAGCTCAAAAGAGAATAAAATAGATGTGGTGATTTGTGATTGTTTTTAATACGGAGGTTTAGAACTCATGATAGATATAAAAGAGGGACGGATAGAATCACTCTTGAAGAATGCGGTTGAACGTGCAAAATTTAATAATGAACCGCAAATAATTAGTATAACAAAACAGATAAATAATATTGACCCACTCCATGTTTTTGAATCGGCGAGAAAATTCTCGACTAACCGTACATTTTGGACGAGCACCGCTGACGACTATTGGTTGGTTGGGGCAGGGTCTGTTCACCGGATAACTGCTAGTTCGGACCGTTTTGATAAAACCGAAGAAAAGTGGCAGGAAATACTTGGAAAGGCAATCATTCATAACCCGTTTGATGTTCCTGGTACAGGGCTACTCGCCATGGGTGGTATGTCTTTTGACCCCAAGGGGAGTAAATCGGCTTTATGGAAGAATTTTGATGAAAGTTCTTTTATCATCCCTGAATTTTTGCTGACCGTTCATAACAGTAGCAGTTATTTTACTGTAACGGTAAAGGTGCACCCTGCAGATGAACCGGAAAAACTGGCAGACTCGTTAAGGGAAAAGGAAGCAGTATTGCTGTCATCCCCTGATTATTTTCCTCAGGAGGTAGATATTCAATCCACAGAGGAGATTGCTCCTGATGAGTGGAAGCAGGTGGTACAGCGTGCAACTGAAGAAATCCGTCACAGTACAACGGATAAGATAGTGTTGGCCCGTGAACTTAGGCTTAAGCTTTCTGCCAATGTTGAAATTACTGCTGTATTAAATAATTTGATTTCTTCTCAACCAAACAGTTTTGTTTTCGCTTTTGAGCGTGAGGGTGATTGTTTTGTTGGGGCGACACCGGAAAGACTGGTAAAACTTGAACAGGATCGGCTGCTTTCAACTTGCCTTGCAGGGACCGCTCCAAGGGGAGAGACCAAAGCGGAAGACGATCAAATTGCAGAAACACTTCTTCATGATGAGAAAAATCGAAGTGAGCATGATTTTGTGGTGAAAATGATTAGACAGGCAATGGAAAAGTATTGCTCGGATGTAAATATACCGGACAAGCCTGTTATTTATCCACTGAGGAATCTGCAGCATCTATACACACCGGTATCGGCAACATTAAATAAAGACTTCAGTATTTTTGATATTGTAAAAGAACTTCATCCTACACCAGCGCTTGGTGGAGTGCCACGGGATACATCCCTCGAATTTATTCGTAAGTATGAAAACGTGGACCGGGGTTGGTATGGTGCGCCAATCGGCTGGCTGGACAGCAGCCGAAACGGGGAGTTTGCGGTTGGAATCCGATCCGGACTCATCCGGGGAAATGAGGTTTCTCTGTTTGCTGGGTGTGGAGTGGTAAAAGACTCGAATCCAGAAGCCGAATATGAAGAAACAAAAATCAAATTCAAACCAATGATGTCCGTTCTGGGAGGCTAACTATGGATCACACAGATGCTTTAACACGATATATCGGAAATTTTGTGGATGAACTTGCATCCAGCGGCCTGTCAGATGTCGTTATATCCCCGGGTTCACGTTCCACACCTTTGGCTATGACAATGACGGAGCATCCTGCCATTAATCAGTGGGTGATTATTGATGAGCGATCGGCAGCTTTTTTTGCCCTCGGTATTGCAAAAAAACAACAGCGGCCAGTCGCAATTGTATGTACATCCGGAACAGCAGCTGCCAATTATTTTCCCGCCATCGTTGAAGCGTACTACAGCAGGGTACCACTTATTGTACTAACTGCTGATCGCCCACATGAACTTAGGGATGTTGGCGCTCCGCAGTCCATCGGGCAGATTAAATTATACGGTGACTACCCAAAATGGTTCCATGAGATGGCACTGCCTGAAGGTGATAACAAAATGCTTGAATATGCGCGCAGCAAAGCGTCCCGGGCAGTAAACACTGCACAGGAAGGAAATGCGGGACCTGTACATTTGAATTTTCCACTGCGCGAACCGTTAATTCCCGATTTTACGCTGGATAATTTATGGGGCAAGCGTGAAGACGCGCATGCTTATTATCCGGTTACGTCCGGGGCACGGCGCTTGGACAGTAAACAGATTAGCGATTTAAGAAATAAATTCAGCAGTAAAAAAAGAGGCTTGATTGTCTGTGGACCTCAAACCGATGGTGAATTCGCTGCTGCTGTTACAGAGCTTGCTGCATCACTCGGTGTACCTGTGCTTGCCGATCCACTCTCCCAAATAAGGTCGGGTCTGCATCAAAAGGATTTGGTCATTGAGGGATATGACGCGTTTCTGAGGAATAACGAAATACGTAAAGAGCTTAAGCCTGATTACATTATCCGCTTTGGTGCAATGCCGGTATCAAAAGCGTATCTGTTTTATATTAATGAGCATGCGAACGTTCCGCAGTACGTGGTGGAGAGTGAGGCAGGATACCGGGAGCCTGCCGGAAATGAGACCGGATTTATTTATGCAGATGCCAAGCTATTTTGCCGGGATCTAGTCGAAACCGGGAAATTAAATGAACCGGATAGTGAATGGCTGGAAACCTGGCAGGAGATGAACCGGCTAGCCAAGAAACATCTTAATAATACGGGTGAGCAGTCCGCGGTAACAGAGGGTGAGGCAACCCGTGCGTTGCTTGAGGTTATTCCTGAGGCTGCCAGTCTTTACGTGGGCAACAGTATGGCTGTTCGGGATCTTGATTCTTTCTTTATGACGACACCAAAGCATCTTACTATTTTGGCTAATCGCGGGGCAAATGGGATTGATGGGATGGTTTCCAGTGGACTTGGGGCTGCCACGGACGGTGAACCGGTGACATTGCTGCTTGGCGACCTTTCGTTCTTTCATGATATGAATGGACTGCTTGCCGCTAAGCATTATCAGCTTAATATTACTATTTTAATTATCAATAATAATGGCGGTGGAATATTCTCATTTCTACCGCAAGCCAACTATGAAAACCACTTTGAAGCGTTATTTGGTACACCGCTCGACATTGAGTTTAAACAGGCAATCGAAATGTATGGAGGGACATACAGCAATCCTTCCAGTGAAGCTGAACTCAAGAATGCACTCGAGGCGAGTTACGAGCATCAGGGATTGTCGGTGATTGAGGTTAAAACTGACAGGACAGCTAATATGGAATGGCACAAGAATATCTGGAAAAATATCGAGCAAGAGGTGCTTGATAGTAGGGAATGATTTTGGTATGTATTATAAGGTAAAAGATGCCTCTTACTGGTATGAAATGTTCGGGGAGGGAGAGCCGCTTGTTTTCCTCCACGGTTTCACCGGTGCCAGCAGTACGTGGGAGGGCTTTGTGGATTGTTTCAGTGATGACTTCACCATGATAATAATCGATTTGCCTGGCCATGGTAAAACAACTGCGGAAACACCGAAAACGATGGAGAGTTTCTGTAGTGACCTGGCTGACCTATTAAGCCATCTTAATCTTGATACGGTTCACCTTGTCGGCTATTCAATGGGTGGTCGTACCGCTCTTTCTTTCGCAGTTTTCAACCCGAAAATGGTAAAGTCACTTATTCTTGAAAGTGCTTCACCTGGATTGGAAGACTCCAAAGAACGATTTGCTCGAAAAGAGAATGATGAGCAGCTCGCACTGCGTATCGAACAAGAAGGGTTAAACAGTTTTGTGGATTTTTGGGAAAACATCTCATTGTTTGAAACACAAAAAGCATTACCGGAATTTGTGCAAAGTAAAGTTCGTAAAGAGCGGCTTTCTCAAACCGAAGCGGGCCTGGCTGAGTCACTCCGTTATATGGGCACCGGTTCCCAGCCATCTTGGTGGAGCAGGCTACCAGAACTAAAAATGCCTATTTGTTTGGTAGTCGGTAGACTTGATGAAAAATTTGTCAGATTAAATGAAGCAATGGAGAAAGAGCTCCGGGAAGGCAAGCTGATTATCGCAGAAGATGCCGGACATGCACTTCACGTGGAAAGACCCGGATTTTTTGGTAAAATAGTCAATGAGTTTGTTAAGGAAGTATCTGTTTAAATCTGTATAAGTATGATAAAGGAGGAAAATTAATGACTGTTCAATGGGAAGAAGCAAAAAAGTATGAAGAAATTATTTATGAAAAATACGATGGTGTTGCAAAAGTAACCATGAACCGTCCGGAGAAACATAATGCGTTCACTCCATTGACTGTAAATGAGATGATCGATGCATTTGCTGATGCTCGGGATGATGCATCAATCGGAGTAATTGTTTTGGCAGGTGCCGGGGATAAAGCATTTTGTTCCGGCGGTGACCAGTCAGTACGCGGCCATGGAGGGTATGTAGGCGATGACCATATACCACGGCTAAATGTACTTGACCTTCAGCGACTGATCCGCACTATCCCTAAACCGGTTGTTGCGATGGTATCGGGGTATGCTATTGGTGGTGGACATGTCCTGCATGTTGTTTGTGATCTAACGATTGCTGCAGACAATGCTGTATTCGGACAAACAGGTCCAAAAGTAGGCAGCTTTGATGCCGGATACGGAGCTGGATACTTAGCACGCATGGTTGGACATAAGCGCGCACGTGAAATCTGGTATCTATGCCGCCAGTACAGTGCAGAAGAAGCTTATGAGATGGGCATGGTCAACACAGTCGTACCGTTGGAAAAACTGGAAGAAGAGACGTTGCAGTGGTGTGAGGAGATGCTTGAGAAATCTCCAACAGCACTTCGTTTCCTGAAGGCTTCTTTTAATGCAGACACAGATGGTCTTGCTGGCCTGCAGCAAATGGGAGGCGACGCGACTCTTCTTTACTATACAACTGATGAGGCAAAAGAGGGCCGTGACGCATTTAAAGAAAAAAGAAAGCCGGACTTCAAACAGTTTCCGCGTTTTCCGTGATTCTCATATAGAAAGTTATGCAGAAACCTTTGCTTCCGGCAAAGGTTTTCCTGTTATGCTTAGTGTTTTATACCGAACAGGGAGGTACCCATTATGCCTGAATTAATGCCGCACTGGCTTACAAAACAAGCTGAACTTTCCCCAAACAAGACCGCGATTGAACTCCCGGATGGTACGGAGGTTTCTTTTCTTGAATTAAAGAGAAGAAGTCAGCTATTTGCTGAAAAGCTTTTTTCTATAGGGATTAGGAAAGGAGCTAAGGTTGGAATATTTTCAGCTAATCACGTTGATATGGTGATTGCACTTCATGGACTAAGCTATCTCGGGGCTGTAGCGGTAATGCTAAATATTCGTTTGACTGACAAGGAGGTCCATTACCAAATTCGTGACGCTGATGTTTCTGTAATCCTTACTCAGAATAAGCAAAGCTCGTTTCATGTTCCAACTTATACATTTAACGATATAGAGGCTCTCGAGGGGCAACCCGCAGAATTAATAAACGAAATCGATCTAGACGCTATTTTCACGATTATTTATACATCGGGCACTACTGGTTTTCCTAAAGGTGTGATGCATACATACGGAAATCACTGGTGGAGTGCGGTCAGTTCCATGTTGAACCTGGGGCTTAACCAACATGATAAATGGCTAGTGACGCTACCGATTTTTCATGTCGGAGGGCTGTCCATCCTTCTTAAAAGTGTAATCTACGGTATGCCGGTTTATTTGATGGAGAAGTATGATAAGCAGCAGGTACATCAGGCAATTATGTCGAGCGGTGTAACGATTGTTTCGGTGGTAACGTTAATGGTGCGGGAACTGATTGACCAGCTTGGTGAAAATTCCTATCCTGAGTCATTCCGGTGTATGCTTTTGGGCGGCGGGCCAGCACCGAAAGCTTTATTGGAGAAGGCGAAAGAAAAAAACGTTCCCATATATCAGACGTATGGTATGACGGAAACTTCTTCTCAGATTGTTACGCTCAGCCCAGGAGATGCCCTGGAAAGAATCGGCTCATCAGGGAAACCCTTATTTCCTGCCCAGCTAAAAATAGATGCTGAGAAGGGTTCAATTGGTGAAATTCTGGTGAAAGGACCAATGGTTACACAAGGATATTATAATAAAGTGGAGGCGACGGATAAAGCACTCACGAACGGCTGGCTTTCAACTGGTGATCTTGGATATACAGATGGCGAGGGCTTTCTGTACGTTGTTGACCGGCGAAAAGACTTGATTATTTCAGGCGGCGAAAATATTTATCCAACCGAAATTGAGAGTGTGCTTTCGGGCATGGAAGGTATCCGTGAAGCAGGTGTCACGGGTCGGGAAGATATAAAGTGGGGCCAAGTTCCTGTGGCATTTGTAGTACTCGACGATGAGACACTTACCCCTGAAAAGATACTTCAATATGCTGCTGAAAACCTGGCAAGTTATAAACTTCCGAAAGAAATACATTTTATCGACCAATTACCCAGAAACGCCTCCAACAAACTTGTTCGTAACCGCTTGACTAGCTTGCTTTCATAAAAAGTGTTCATATTTCTGTCGTTTGATTTGTATATTTTAATGAAAATGATTCTCAAAATCATTGACTTATATCAAAAAACCCAATAAACTATAGATATAATGCTACAGAGAAGACTTTGCATATACATTCCTGTACATATGTATGTGTTTTTTAGTGGAAAGAATGTATAAGATGTGGGGAGAGATTCCAATGCAAACTTTAACGGCGAAAGATTTAACGCTTGGATATGGCGAAGATATAATAATCGATGATTTGAATATAACAATACCTAAAGGCGAAATAACGGTATTTATCGGCGGAAACGGCTGTGGGAAGTCCACATTGTTGCGTTCACTTGCACGATTGCTTAAGCCAAAAGGCGGCGACGTTGTGCTTGATGGTCAGGACATTGCTAAAATGGGTACGAAAGAAGTTGCAAAGAAGTTATCCATTCTGCCACAAAGTCCTGTTACACCAGAGGGATTATCCGTCATGGAACTGGTTAAACAGGGACGGCATCCTTACCGTGGGTTCTTAAAACAGTGGTCCAAAGAGGACGAAGACGCAGTAATTAAAGCATTAGATGCTACCAATATGCTGCACATGAAAGATCGTCCGGTTGATTCACTGTCAGGCGGCCAGCGTCAGCGAGCCTGGATTGCAATGACGCTTGCACAGGAAACAGACACCATTTTACTTGATGAGCCTACTACCTATTTGGATATGACCCATCAGATTGACGTGCTGGATCTTCTTTTTGAACTTAACGAAAAAGATGGTCGTACAATTGTAATGGTTCTGCATGATTTGAATTTGGCATGCCGCTATGCACATCATATTGTTGCAATCAAAGATAAGAAGGTATTTGCTCAGGGCAAACCTGAAGAAATTGTTACATGTAATTTAGTTCATGAAGTTTTTCAGATGAAATGTGATGTAACATTTGATCCGATGTTTGGTACGCCAATGTGTATCCCTCATGGCAGAGGCCGCTGTATTTATGCAAACGGAGCGCCTTCTCCTCAAACAGCTTTTAAATAATATTTATAGATAATATAACCCCATCAATCAAACGATTGACGGGGTTTTTTAATGGATAAAGTCACCTTCCTCCTAAAAAGCTTTCCGTAGGGCGTGTTTTTGTACATGTTTTGGTTAAATTTAGGCAAGTTATCAGTAGGAGGTGTGCATATGGATAGGAAAAAGTTTTATGTCAATATAGGCAGTCAGGAAATATCCCAGATTAAGTACGGAAATAACGATGAGTTTATAGTTTATGCCACAGAAGAGGAAGCGAGAATTCTGCGTGAAAAGATGGATAAAATGTACGTAGCTGATGGACGGGCATATGTACGTTCCCATGTGCCTATTATGGAATATCATAATGATAAGGCAAATGACGAGTATGACGCAGGATTGGCAGAAGCATTTGAAATGATTCATGATCTTGGAGATGATCAGACAAGAGAGTTTATCGAGGGATTGGGTATTTTGGATGATAAAAATAAATAGCTGGTTCTCCACAAGGAATAAGAGTGGTTGCTCTTATTCCTTTTTAAGCGTTTTTAATTTGATTTCTAGTAATTTTTTCTAATTAATAGTTTATGAATCTGGGTATTAAGGAATAGTATAACCATAACCGTATTATATATGTATTGAAAGGGGACAAGCAACGATGAGAATAAACTGGCGTCAAAAATACATAAAATTGGTTATCGGTGTAGCAATTATTTTACCATTAATATTCACACTTCAAGCAACTACAGGAACTGAACGAGCGGAGGCTGTCGGACAGCATAAAGCATCAGAGACAGTGCTTGAGAATGCTAAGAAAGCAGAGGGAAAAGTATCTGGGAAGAATCTTACCCATGAGCAGATTGTTTCCCTCACAGGAGGGTTTATGGATACACTGGTGCAAGAGATTGATAACCAGAACAGAGTAAAAAACTTTAATACTAAAAGTGAATTGCTCAATGCATTTAAGTCCATAACAACGAAAGAAGTGGCGTCCAAATATGTCGACTTCTATTTTATCGAGCGGGCAAATGGACTCTTTATAAAGCCAACTGAAACGCCGCCGTGGTTTAATGCAGCGAATAGTTATGAAAAGGTGGAAGAAAGTAAAAATACTGTAACAGTAAAACAGCACAATGTAACGGATTTATATGGTTCGTATACGATTAATTTTGAATTCACCCGTACAGGAAAGCAGTGGAAAATAACCGATATAGCATATTAATCAGCAGTAAATCAGGAAAGCAGTTGAAGCAATGTATACATTCAGAGACTATTATCGAAACCAAGTAAAATTATCATTTGAAGATCATCCATTTTCCCGAGAGCCGAAGCATGTATGGGTTATTTGTCGATACAAAGACAAATGGCTGCTCACTAAACATAAGGACCGGGGGCTCGAATTTCCTGGTGGAAAAGTGGAGGACGGTGAGCATGCACAGGATGCTGCGGTCAGGGAAGTGATGGAGGAAACGGGTGGAGAAATTAAATCCATTCGTTATGTCGGACAGTATTTCGTAAATGGCAAGGGCGGGACAATTATAAAAAATGTCTACTTTTCTGAAATTGCTGAGCTGATTGAGCAAGATAACTATTATGAAACTGAGGGACCAGTTCAACTGGAAACCATCCCAGCTAACGTTAAGCAGAATCAGAATTACAGTTTCATTATGAAAGATGATGTATTAACGCACTGTTTACGTGTGGTAACAAAAGAGTACAGTAAAAAATCGCCCTGACACGGGGCGATTTTTTAACGAGTGACGGTCTGCCGTGATTGTCTCAGCGGGATCATCGCATCGTACGGTCACTCATACCCCTGATGAGTGACGTTTCGCCGGGATTATTGCATCGAACGGTCACTCATAACCCCGATGAGTGACGTTTCGCCGGGATTATTGCATCGACCGGTCACTCATAACCCTGATGAGTGACGTTTCGCCGGAATTATCGTATCGACCGGTCACTCATACCCCCGATGAGTGACGTTTTGCCAGGATTATCGTATCGACCGGTCACTCATACCCTCGATGAGTGACGTTTTGCTCGTATTATCGTATCGACCGGTCACTCATAACCCTGATGAGTACCGTTTTGCCAGGATTATCACTTCGTACGGTCACTCATTGATTTATTAAGAGAACCCGCCATATTCCACAGTAGTATATACTGCAAAGCTTGCCCTCCTAGGGACCTTAAATCTAACTTCGAAGACCCCTAATAACAATTGCCAAGTTTGCTAGTTATAACGGTTTTTGATAATCCATTTTTCTAGTTGATCCATTAATCTGTACAAGATGGCTGAAAGAAATATAATGATGAACAGGGTTAGAATCATCGTTCCATAATCTGATACTCTCATCCTATTTACCAGAAGATAACCGAGCCCTTCCTCGCCGGCCAATAACTCGGCGACTATTACTCCTGCCCAGGCAAGCCTGGTACTGGTCTTCGCTTCAGAAAAGATAACTGGAAAGGAGGCAGGAAGAATTGCTCTGATGAAAATCCTCCATCTTCCCATTCCCAAACCACCGAGAATTCGTTTGTAGTTCGGATCAACACCCAGAAAAGAATTATAGCTGCTTATGATGATAGAAAGGAAAACGATAACTAAGCATACTGCTGTAATTGCAATATGGTCAGCTACCGGAAGAAATAATAGAAGGGGAATAACTGCGATTTTAGGAAATGATTCAATCAGTTTTAGATAAGGGCCGGCTATAATGGAAATCCATCTTGAACTCCATATTAAAATGGCAGCAAGTATTCCAGCGATTACTCCAGAAATCCAGCCAAGCAATACGGCTGTGATTGTCGACTTCACATGAGCGAGCATTTCTCCGTTTATAATTGTCTGGGCAGACCAGCCAATTAATTCAACAGGGGAACGTAAAGGCGAAATGGAAATCCATCCGAGTATCCCGGCAAGTTCCCACAAAACAATAAGTATTAAAAAACTACCTGCGTGTGTAAGCAGCGTTATCTTTTTTTCGCGGTTTAATCTGTCCTTGTTATGTTGAAGCAGACGACGTTCCGGATTATAAATCATGCCGAGACCGCACCACCTTGTTTACCGACCTGGTTTGGTTTTTGTTCATTTCCTGCCAGATTTTATCAAACAACAATTGATACTTGGGATGCTGTCTTGCCAAAAGGGGCACTTCCTGTCGTAATTCCAATGGCACTTCAAAAATCTTAGTGATTGACCCCACATCTGAATTGAGTAAAACAATCCGGTCACTTAACGCGATTGCTTCGTCAATATCATTGGTTGCAAATACCGCAGTCTGTTGATGACTGTGTAAAAGATGGATAACCATTTCCTCAAGTTTAAGCTTTGTCTGATAGTCGAGTTTTGAAAAAGGGTCATCAAGTAAAATAATATCAGGGTTACATAACAGAGCACGTAGGAAAGCAATACATTGCCTGGTCCCGGCAGGAAGAGTGGATGGATAATGGTTATATGAACTGGAGAGTCCTGTTTTCTCCAATAGCGTTAATGCGTTTTCTTTTATTTCTTTTTGTCTGATAACGAGCATATTATCTATAACTGTTTTCCACGGGAACAAATAATCTTTCTCCAGTAGCCATCCAATAGTGATATTATGTTCCTCCAGTGACTTATTGCATAAGTGGATGTTACCTTCTGTGGGTTTCACAGTTCCTGCGATCATGGAAAGAAGGGTGGATTTCCCGCAGCCACTAGGTCCAAGCAGCGTGACAAATTCACCTTCTTTTACGGAGAAGGTAATGTTATCGAGTATTTTTGTATAACTGTGTCTGGCAAAATAATAGTGAGATACGGTATCCAAGGTAAGAAATGACATGAATTTCCCTCCTTAGGATCAGTAAGTAAAAGCCAGATATTTGTTTCCATAGTTTATGCAGAACTGGGCGTTATGTGAACTGCAGACATGCTTTCCTAACCAAAAAAAAGCCGGCTCCCTATGTAGAGGTAGGAGACCGGCTGCCAGTTTAGCTGACATAAACTTTCCTTCATATTTTAAAATCCTTTTGGGATGAGGAAACATAGTTACTGAGGCCGATAAATCGGGCCTGCATTTTTAATATCATCACTTGCCTTGTCGAAGTTCTTGAAGTTCTCGTGGAACTTTATTGCCAGTGATTTTGCTTCTTCTTCATAGGCTGATTGATCGTCCCATGCATTTCTAGGTACTAGTACCTCGGCTGGAACGCCTGGTACATGCATTGGTATTTCCAGACCGAAAATATCATCGGTAACTGTTTCAACGGAATTGAGTTCACCTTCCAGGGCAGCGTGCACCATTGCGCGTGTATAGGAAAGTTTCATTCGCTTACCAACACCGTATTTGCCACCAGTCCACCCAGTGTTCACGAGAAAAACATTCGTGTTGTACTGATCAATTTTCTCACCTAGCATTTTAGCGTAGGTAGACGGCGCAAGCGGTAGGAATGGTGAGCCAAAGCAGGCAGAGAATGTCGCCTGCGGTTCGGTTACCCCACGCTCTGTTCCGGCCAGCTTGCTGGTATAACCGCTTAAGAAATGGTACATTGCCTGCTCTTTGGTTAGTTTACTGATCGGCGGTAATGTGCCTGATGCATCTGCAGTCAGGAAGATAATTGTATTCGGGTGTCCCGCGACACTTGGAGAAATAATATTATCCACATTTTCGAGCGGGTATGCTGCACGGGTGTTCTCTGTCAGTGATGTGTCATCATAGTTAGGGAGTCTTGACTCATCTTCAATAATTACGTTCTCGAGAACCGAACCGAAACGGATTGCGTCAAAAATCTGCGGTTCTTTTTCCTGTGAAAGATTAACACATTTTGCATAACAGCCGCCTTCAATATTGAAAACCCCATTCGGGCTCCAGCCATGCTCGTCATCACCGATCAGCCGACGGTACGGATCCGCAGAAAGCGTAGTTTTTCCTGTCCCTGATAGACCGAAAAATAGTGCTACATCGCCTTCCTGGCCAACGTTTGCTGAACAGTGCATGGACAGGATGTCGCGTTGTGGCAGCAAGTAGTTCATGACAGAGAAGATTGATTTTTTAATCTCGCCGGCATATTCAGTACCGCCGATCAGGATGATTCTTTTTTTGAATGAAACCAAAATGAACGTTTCGGAGTTTGTACCGTCGATTTCTGGATCTGCCCTGTATGTAGGGGCAGAAATGATGGTGAACTCAGATTCACGGTCGGTAAATTCCTCATCATCCGCAGTGATGAATAACTGACGGGCAAAAAGATTATGCCATGCGTATTCATTAATTACCTGAATTGGCAGGCGGTACTTTGGATCTGCTCCTGCATATCCTTTAAAATGAAAGAGTTCGTTCTTATCTTTTAAATAAGCAACAACTTTTTCATATAAGTTTTCAAACTTAGCTTCATCTATTGCCTGGTTTACTGTTCCCCAGTCAACAAGCTCCTCAGATGTTTCATCACGTACAATAAATTTATCTTTCGGGGAGCGCCCGGTATATTTCCCGGTAGTAGCACGGACTGCACCAGTGGCGGTCAGAATTCCTTCTTCACGGGATAAAATTTTCTCAACAAGCTGTGGGACAACCAGGTTTTTGTGTAAATTGCCTTGGTCCAGCAATTCCTTAAGTAATTTGGATTTCTCCACCGTATTCATATAAGATACCTACCTTTTCGAGATGGATTTTGTATGGAAGCAACAGCATTCCAAGTCTGTTCACTGAATCTGATTATTAGTATAACACATTAGTGATATTAGTCCATACTAATAATAGTATTATTTATATGTAATTTTGTTTGCAATAGTGTAACGGTCCGGTAAATAGTTGACACTGCAAGGCTTATTCGTTACGATAATTGACGAGCGGACACTCTCTTATTCAGAGTTGGTGGAGGGACAGGCCCTATGAAGCCCGGCAACCGTCATTTCGATGAAAAGGTGCTAATCTGTTGCAAGGTTGATCCCTTGAACAATAAGAGCGAAAGGCCCAATTTCCTTTCCTCCTAGATGCAGGAAAGGTTTTTTTAATTTTGTTGTGTGGTACCCTTATTATTAGGGTTGTAAACAACTTTAGCAAGTCCCACACATTAACCTGATCGACACACATGCATATACTGAAAAAATAGAGTTCCGTAACATATATTAAGGGAGGATTTAGCCTTATGGCTGCAAATCGTCGTCTATTTACATCTGAATCTGTAACAGAGGGGCACCCCGATAAAATATGTGACCAGATTTCAGATGCGATTCTTGATGAAATTTTGAAAAAGGACCCGAATGCCCGCGTTGCATGTGAAACAACCGTAACCACGGGACTTGTGCTTGTATCCGGCGAAATCTCTACTACTACATATGTAGATATTCCGGCTATTGTTCGCCAGACAATTAAGGATATTGGCTACACCAGAGCTAAATACGGGTTCGATGCCGATACATGTGCAGTACTGACTGCCATTGACGAACAATCGGCAGATATAGCTGGTGGTGTAAACACAGCACTAGAAGCCAGACAGGGGAAAATGAGTGATGAAGAGATAGCTGCAATCGGTGCTGGTGACCAGGGGTTGATGTTCGGTTTTGCCTGTGATGAAACTGAGGAACTGATGCCTTTGCCGATAGCACTTGCACATAAACTGTCTAAACGGCTTTCCGACGCGCGTAAGGAGAAAATTCTTGATTATCTTCGGCCTGACGGTAAAACCCAGGTCACCATTGAATACGATGAAAATGATAATCCGGTTAAAGTGGATACAATCGTTATATCTACACAACATCACCAGGATATTAAGACTGAACAGATTGAGAAAGATTTGGTTGAACATGTAATCCGTCCGGTAGTCCCTGCTGAATTGCTTGACGAGACTACCAAGTATTTTATTAATCCTACAGGCAGGTTTGTTATTGGCGGTCCTCAGGGTGATGCTGGGCTTACCGGCCGCAAAATCATTGTCGACACCTATGGCGGATATGCACGGCACGGCGGGGGAGCGTTCAGTGGAAAGGACTCCACAAAAGTTGACCGGTCCGCAGCATATGCAGCCCGTTATGTTGCCAAGAATATTGTGGCAGCAAAACTCGCAAAGACCTGTGAAGTACAGTTGGCATATGCAATAGGCGTCGCTGAACCCGTATCGATCGCAATTAATACATTTGGAACCGGAACTGTAAGTGAAGACACACTTGTTAATGCTGTACGCAAGCTATTTGACCTGCGACCAGCAGGCATTATCCGTATGCTAGACCTGCAGCGGCCGATTTTCCGGAATACCGCAGCTTATGGTCATTTCGGAAGAACAGATATCCTGTTTCCGTGGGAAAAAACAGACAAAGTGGAAGAATTGCAGGCATTGGTAAAATAAAGTCACAACGGGGGTATTGGTTTGTTCAATACCCTCTTTTTGTTTTAAGTATGTAATAAGCATTCACAATCTACATCCAAAATAGGATTTTCGTTTATATCTCTACAGGGGCTTTTATGGTATAATTTGAAGGATTCAACATGATTGGAAAGCGAGGCAAATGCAATGTGCGGTTTTATTGGTATGTTTCGAAATAATCCAGTTGCGCCAACCGATGAGCAGCTGACTTCATTCAAGAAACAGAATAATATTATTGATCATAGAGGGCCGGATGATGAAGGATATTACCACGATGATTATGTATCATTCGGTTTCAGACGTTTAAGTATAATTGACCTTGAAAGTGGAGCACAGCCATTAAGTTACAACGATGAGAAAATTTGGCTGATATTTAATGGAGAGATTTATAATTACGTAGAATTACGTGAGGAGCTGCTTAAAGAAGGTTATGCCTTTGACACAGAGTCAGACACCGAAGTAATTGCAGCGTTATTTAAAAAGTATAAGGAAAAAGCGTTTGAGCATCTGCGGGGAATGTTTTCCATCTTAGTATGGGATAAAGAAGCGGAAGAGCTATACGGAGCACGCGATCCATTTGGGATTAAACCATTGTTTTACCGTGAGACTGAAGAGGGCATTATTTTTGCCTCTGAGAAAAAAAGTATTACCCTGATGATGGAACAGGAAGAAGTGGATTCGGAAGCGTTACAGCATTATTTAAGCTTCCAGTTTGTTCCTGAACCATTAACCATGACCCAAGGAATTAAAAAAGTGGAACCGGGGCATTATTTTGTAAAAAAAACCGGTGAACCAATCAGCTTTACTCGATACTGGCATGCAACATTCCGTCCGGCTCTGATGGAGAAACAGGATTGGATTAAACGAATTCAGGATGTCATGTACGATTCAGTTAAGGTACATATGCGAAGTGATGTGCCTGTAGGCTCCTTCCTGTCCGGAGGTATTGATTCTACCATTATTGTGGCGATGGCAAAACGGTACAACCCGAATATTAAAACATTCTCCGTAGGCTTTGAGCGGGAAGGCTACTCTGAGGTAGATGTGGCCAAGGAAACAGCCGAAAAACTTGGTGTGGAAAATATCTCGTATATTATTTCCCCAGAGGAATACGTTGAAAAACTTCCTAAAATTATGTGGCATATGGATGACCCGTTGGCAGACCCGGCATGTGTCCCGTTATATTTTGTCTCCAGGGAGGCACGTAAGCATGTTACGGTTGTGTTATCTGGTGAAGGTTCTGACGAATTGTTCGGTGGATACAACATTTACCGGGAGCCTGAATCCCTGAAAATGTTCCATTCTATCCCAACCCCGGCAAGAACCCTGTTGGGCAGAGTGGCCGAGGCTATTCCGGAAGGGGTCAGAGGTAAAAGTTTCCTTGAGCGTGGTACCACACCACTCAAAGAACGTTATATTGGAAACGCAAAAATGTTTGAGGAAAAGGAAAAACGCAAACTTCTGAAGTCATTCAATGAAAATCTGTCATATCAGCAGATAACTGGAAAACTTTATGATACAGTATCTGAATACCCGCTCGTCAATCAAATGCAATATGTTGATATTCATACATGGATGCGTGGCGATATTCTATTGAAAGCTGATAAAATGACAATGGCCAACTCGCTCGAGCTGCGTGTTCCATTTCTAGATAAAGAAGTGTTCAAGGTCGCAAGTGAGATACCTGTTGATCTGAAAATCGCCAACGGTACTACTAAGAGTATTTTGCGGGAGGCTTCCCGGGGAATTATCCCGGACCATGTACTTGATCGTAAAAAACTTGGGTTCCCAGTTCCGATTAGACACTGGCTGAAGGACGAGTTGAATGGCTGGGCTAAACAACTGATTCAAGAGAGTCAGACTGACCATTTACTTTACAAATCATACATTCTGAACCTGCTTGACGATCATTGTCAGGGTAAAGGTGACTATAGCCGAAAAATCTGGACAGTGCTCATGTTTATGCTATGGCATCAGATTTATGTAGAAGGAAAATTTGATATTAGTGAGTTAAGTAAGCAGGACATTGACTTAGAGCCTGTAACAGCTCCAGTGTAAAAAAAAACAGGCGATTACGGTTTAAAATACCGTAATCGCCTGTTTTCCCATTTGTATCCATGCTTCTTTAAAGTCATTAATAGGTGCCTTATCTGTACGGTTAAGCGGGTCATTAAAGTAAATGAATTTTTCGTCATATCCTGTTACCAGAACAGAGTGTTCTTTCATGGTTATCTGGATTGGTCCATCTTCTGTCTGCCAAGTGGTAAATTGATCTTCAGGCAACTCACGATATTCTGCATTGATAATAACCCATACCGGACGGTTCTGATTCAGCTGATCAATAATCTGACTGAAATTCTCGCCGGAAAAGTCATGAACACGCTCAACCCCAACATATTGGGCTGCGAGTTGAGCGATTGGACCATGATATACCCCATAACCTGGCGTGTTGTACGAGTACATATCCCCAACGAAGCCTTTGTGCGGATTCCCAAAAAAAGTACCTTCCTTGGTCTTCCGGTAATGGGTATTATCTCTTGGTACCTGATTGGCAAGCTCGCTTTTTGTTACCTCGATTCCGCTGTATTGAAGCAGCATTGCCAGGCTTGTAACTTCACAGCCACGAGGCAGTTCCGGTAATTGATTGATCTGCGGTGCAGACAGCCGGACGGACTCTCTGATGGTAAGCGGTGACAGCATTGTATCTGGAGCCCCTGCGGCTTTGGTGACAGTAGCAGTGTTGAACATTTTATCAGAAAACGTGGAAAAAACAGCCTTATGCTGATTGATATAGAGATAACCAGCAAACAGTGCAGTTACCATGAATCCTAAGCTATATATTTTAAAAGATTTCCTTACCCACTTGATGCTAACTTTTTCACTGTACAAAATGAAAAATAGCCCCAAGAAGCAGGATACAAAAAATAATACAATATGCATGGTTAAAACGCTCCTGTTTTATTGAAAAGATTATACCTTTTATATCGGACAGTTTTTCTTATCTATCAACAGTAGTGCTAAAAATAGTTCATAGGTCCGTATTCTGTCGGTAGTATTGTCCTTTTTCGGTATATGACTCGCGTACCCGCTTCATTTCTGCATAATCTTTATCAGTAAGTGTCCGGACTACTTTTGCAGGTCTTCCCAGTGCCAGTGAGTGAGGAGGGATTTTTTTGCCGGGTGGTACAAGACTGCCAGCACCGATAAAAGCGTGCTCGCCTACTTCAGCACCGTCTAATATAATGGATCCCATACCAATTAGAGCGTTGTTGCGAATTGTGCATGCATGCAATGTTACTTGATGTCCGACGGTAACATCATCTTCCACGGTGACCGGCATCCCGGGACTTTGGTGTACAAGGGAGAGGTCCTGAATGTTTACTCGTTTTCCAATAACGGTAGGAGCCACATCCCCACGAATAACCGTTTTGAACCAAACACTTGAAAGTTCTCCAATGGAGACATCACCAATAACTGTTGCATCCTTTGCCATGAAAACAGAATCATGAATACTCGGCTGACTGCCTTTGTAGTGGTGTATCATTTGAATCCCCCTAAGAATTATGGTGATATAAGTAGTATAGCAAAAAAAATTCCCAATTACTGAATGACCGGCTGAAACGGAGGAAAAAAGTTGACCTCTTATGTACCAAAATCATCATTTGCACTAATGGCGACTGTCTACCGAAAGATTTTTCCGGCTGTGAACGAAGAGCTTTCTCACTGGCAGAGCCGTGCTGAACAAATACCGGATCCTGAACTAAGAACACAGGCCTTGGCAAGTATACGAACTAAACGGTTTCATTGCCTGGGAGGAGCGGTATACAGTCTTCTTGCCGGAGACAACTGGCGAACGGCATTGCGCTTTATAGTTGCCTATCAGACCATAAGTGACTACCTGGACAACCTGTGTGACCGAAGCACCTCTATGGACCCGGCTGATTTCAGGCTGCTGCACGAATCAATGGGTGACGCTTTAAGCCAGAACAATTGTATTAAAAATTATTATCAGTTTAGAAACGAGCAGCGTGATGGTGAATATTTGGCTGATCTGGTCCGTACCTGTCAGGGCGTTATGCGAAGCTTCAATGGATATGAAATGATACGCGGATATCTTTTAAGGCTGGGCGGTTTATATGGAGATCTTCAGGTACATAAGCATGTTAAGGTTGAAGAACGTTTGCCGCGCTTGAAGGAATGGTACAGTGAACACAATACGGAGAATGAATCATTAAGCTGGTATGAATTTGCAGCTGCAGCCGGATCGACACTAGGTATATTTTGCCTTGTTTCCTATGCATTGGACAACAAGATGAGTTGCAAACTCGCAGAAAGTGTTATGCAGGGATATTTCCCATACATGCAAGGGTTACATATATTGCTGGATTATTATATTGACCAGCTGGAGGATAGGGAAGAGGGAGATCTTAATTTCTGCAGTTATTATGATAATCGGGAACAAATGAAGAAACGGCTTGTCTATTTTATTGAGCAGGCAAACTGGCATACTGACCATATGCCTGATAGCCATTTTCATAAAATGGTGTGCCGTGGTCTGGTAGGACTTTATCTTGGCGATCCTAAGGTTAAATCATTGGATAGCGGCGCGGAAATGACACGGAAACTACTGCAGGTTAGCGGGCATAAAGCACGTTTTTTTAACTGGAATACTCGGCTTTACTATAGGCTCTTTTCTTGAATTTTGTTTTTGTTTAAACCTCGCAGTCAATATAAACTACGAAGTAACTCGTAGCTTCGCTCGGGAAATACATTACGCTTTCACCACTCCGGGTGCAAGTACGACATCTGCTTATAAATTCGCAGTGTCATCTTTGCCGCCGGGCAACGCTTCAACTTCCTCGGAAGAAAATCACTTCCTGCGGGATTTTCAGCTGTTGCTTTTCCCGCAGGAGTCTCCATGTATTTCCCTCGCTGGATTGAGGCTGATTTGCACTGTATTTACATTGGCCTCTTGTTCTTATCAAATACTTAACGTATATTAGCGGAGGAAGAATACGGAGACTCCTGTGGGAACCGTGCCCCTTCAAAGGGGTGCCGACGTTGGGCGCAAAGCCCGTTTTTAGTCGGCCTTCCTTCAGACCCCCGCAAGAAGCGTTTTTTGCTTCTGAGGAGTGAGGCCAGGCCCGCGGCAAAAGGAAACACTGTGAAACTTTAGCTTGAACAGATGTTGGACGTGCACCCGGTGTGGTGAAAGCGACTGCGCGAAGTGGAAATCAACATAGCTAGCTACGTCGCAGTTTACAGTTTTAAGGCACCCAACAATTGTCTTTCAGAAAACAGTATTACTATAAAAAATAGGAGATCCCAGATTTAAACTGGGATCTCCGTTTATAACACTTTACTTAAGAATGCCTGTGTCCGTTCGTGTTGTGGGTTATTGAACAATTCATCAGGTACATTTTCCTCAACAATATACCCTTCATCTATATACAGTACCCGGTCACATACTTCCCGGGCAAAGCCCATCTCGTGGGTAACAACCACCATTGTCATGCCTTCCCGGGCAAGTTGTTTCATTACTTCCAGTACATCTCCAACCATTTCCGGGTCAAGTGCCGATGTGGGTTCATCAAATAACATGATTTTTGGATTCATTGCGAGGGCCCGCGCAATGGCAACTCGCTGCTTTTGTCCACCGGATAGAGACCCAGGATATGCATCCGCTTTGTCACTTAATCCGACCTTTGTTAGCAGTTCGTTTGCTTTTTTAGTGGCGTCCTCTTTGGATGTCCCTCTTGTTTTCATTGGGGCCAAAATAATATTCTCCATTACTGTTTTGTGCGGGAAGAGGTTGAATTGCTGAAAAACCATTCCCACTTCCTGTCTGATTTCGTTTATATTCGCATCTTTAGACGTTATGTCCTGTCCATCGATAATTACATGGCCATCAGTAATGTCTTCCAGGCGATTAAGGCAGCGGAGAAATGTACTTTTCCCGGAACCTGAGGCACCGATCACACAAACAACTTCCTGCTCGTTAATCGAGACACTTATATCTTTAAGGACTTCCGTATCTCCGAATGATTTCTTCAAATTTTTAACTTCTATCATTGTCATCGAAGTTCATATCTCCTTTCTAAGAAGCTCGATAGTAAGGATAGTGCATAAATTATTGCGAAATACATTAACCCGACTACAGACCAGATGATAAACGCCTCGAATGTTGCTGCAATTACTACCTGGCCTTGCTGTGTTAAATCTGCTATTCCAATAACAGACAAAAGCGACGTATCCTTTAAACTTATAATTGATTGGTTCGTGAATGTAGGGAGCATCCGCCGGAATGCCTGTGGCAGGATAATATATCGCATATTCTGCGTGTTGGAAAGCCCTAAAGAACGAGCAGCTTCAGTCTGTCCTTTGTCCATAGACTGGATGCCGGCACGGATAATTTCAGCAAAATAAGCACCTGCATTAATTGCAACCGTGATGATTCCCGCTGTGGTGCGGTCGTAAGAGATAAATTCCAAGGAATTCAGACCGTAGTAGAAAAAGAACAATTGAACAAGAATGGGCGTTCCACGGATTAAATCTATAAAAATTTTGGCAATCCAGTTCAGTATAGTGAGTGGAGACAGGCGCAGCAGGGCTATGATCAACCCAATAACGAACCCTAGTACAATAGCAACGATAAATATATACATCGTCATTTTTAAGCCTTCCCATAAATAGGGAAGGGCTTCAATTATTACATCCATCAGGTCAACTCCTTAATTGTTGATTAAAAAAATAAGCGCGCCTTATTAAGCGCGCGCAAATTAAAATTTATTGATCGCCAAGATACGTATTTAAAATTTCATCATATTTGCCGCTCTCTTTTAAATTAGCTAATCCTTCATTAATTTTCTTAAGGAGTTCGTCATTTTCACCTTTTAATACTGCTATTCCATAGTTGTCACCATTTAGTCGGTCACCAACAACCTGGAGACCTAAGTCATCCTGTGCAATCGCGTAGGAAATTACCGGATAATCTTCAATAAGTGCATCTGCACTTCCATTGGATACTTCTTGGAACATGGACGTACTGTCATTTACCTGAACAATTTCAAAACCGTATTTATCCTTGTTTTCAGTTGCGAAGTTTGCTCCTGTTGTTCCTTTTTTAACTGCTACTGTTTTACCGTTTAGGTCTTCAAGACTCTTAATTTCGGAATTGCCTTCAGCAGTTACAAGTGATAATCCTGCTTCAAAATACGGTTCAGAGAAATCAACTACTTTCTTTCGTTTATCTGTTATACTCATCCCAGCAATTGCGATATCCAATTCACCAGCCTGCATTGCAGGAATAATACCACTGAAGTCCATTGGCTCAAGTTGGATTTTAAATCCCTGGTCCTCAGCAATCGCGTTAATCAGATCGATATCGATACCTTTATATTCGCCATCTTCCTGAAACTCAAATGGGGGATATGTAGTGTCAACACCTACTTTGTATACTTTATCTTCGCTATCTCCCCCGGATGCACTGTCGCCTGTTCCTTCAGAATCACTGGAACCACAAGCGCTTAATGCCAGCACCAAAATTACCAATATGCCCAAAAAACTGAATTTTTTCATGAAAAAAAGCCCCCTTTTTGTATGTATTTCTCACTTCGTATTCTATACAAAAGAATTTTTATAGTCAAGAAATATCAAAATATTTAAAATGGAGGATTAATTTAGTTGAGAGGACCAAGAATAAAACCAGCCACACATGTTAGAACATATATGGCTGGTAAATTATCTTTATAGGGTATTATGCTAATTAAAGTTTTTCCAGATAATTACGGATAATTTTATCGAGTTTGCCTGTTTCCTTAAGATTTTTCAGGCCGTTGTTTATTTTTTCGAGAAGTTCTCCGCCAGTATCCTTTGAAACGGCAATCGCATAATCGTGCTCTTCAAGTTTTTTTCGTACAATTTTTAAAGGTAAATCCTTCTCTTTGATTGCATAAGAAGCTACCGGCGCGTCGCCCAGAAAAGCTACACCTTCTCCGTTAATTACCGTGCCATACATTTCTTCTGAATTGGTTACCTGAGTGATTTTATAGTTATACATATCCTTATGCTCTTTTGCATATTCATAACCGGTTGTTCCGGTTTTGACAACTAGTGGCTTGTTCTTCAGGTCTACCAACCCTTTGATACCGAGTTGATCCTTAGTGGTTACCAATGATAAACCTGCAGTATAATATGGTTTTGAAAAATTGACGATTTCTTTCCGCTTATCTGTAATACTTATCCCTGAAATGGCAATATCCAGGGATCCTGTTTGAAGGGCTGGCATTAGACCACTGAAGTCTGTCGGCTTCAATTCAACTTCAAAACCCTGATCTTCTGCAATGGCTTTAATAATGGCAACGTCTATACCTTTATAGCTATCCCCGTCTTCGATGACAAATGGGGGAAACGTGGTATCAATACCGACTGAATAGGTTTCTTCGTCACTGTCACCGAGTGTGGCACTGTCGGGTTCTCCTTCTCCAGGGTCACAGGCGGTTAATCCGATAGTCAGCACGAGTATGAGACTTAACAGGCTAAGTTGCTTCATGGAAAAACTCCTTCTGCATAGTTGTCTCGCTTCCGATACCTATGTAATACCTGTATAGCGATGGCTAGTTCCGTTTTTGGATTGCAAGAATAAATGGAGGATTGTTCTTCTGGTTAATAAAGCCATAATAAAGAACACTGAACAATTTCTGATCCAGCTGTCGGGTATACCGCATTAGCTGTTCTTTTTCTTGTGTACCCCCCTCATGTCCGTAATAAACAACCAATACAACGATTCCATTTCGTTTCAAATGAGAAAGAATTCCTTCAATAGCGAGTATGGTTGATTCACTTCTGGTAATAATGGATTTATCGCTACCTGGAAGATAGCCTAAGTTAAAAATTGCTCCGCCAAGCTTAGTCAACTGATCGACTGGTATATGGTGGATAAAGTTACTATGGCTATCCTTAATGATTGACGCGTTTGTCAGACTGCTCTGTGCAAGTCGTATTTTTGTATTCTCAATCGCCTGGTCTTGTATATCAAATCCGTAAACATGTCCTGTTTCTCCCACAAGTTTAGCAAGAAATGTTGTATCATGACCGTTGCCGCAAGTGGCGTCGATAACGGTGTCTCCTGCAGTCACTGCTGTCTCCAGCAGATAGTGTGAATAATTAATAATTCCTTTAATCATTGGAAATACTCCTTTATGTAGAATAAGATAATTTTATCATGAAGAATTACATTGGGGAAACAAAGGGCTGCATTGCCTTGACATTAGGGAACGTATTCATTAAAATTCTAATATACATATGATAACAACGAAGCGAAGGATCAGTAGTAAAGGTTTTCAGCTTGAGAGAGGCAGTGGGTGGTGCAAACTGCTGCTGAAAAACTTACGAACTCCCCTTCAAGTTGCAGAGGTGAACCTAAGTAGTTTCTGCCGTGACTATCCGCGTTAAGGATACAAGTGAACGCAGAGTTGCGTTAATTTGGGTGGTACCGCGGGAAACAAAGCTTCTCGTCCCTTCTCTAGGGATGAGTGGCTTTTTTTATACTATCAGAATTTAAAAGTGTTTCTTTGAAAGATAGTATAAGAAAACTGTGACAATCGTTATCAATCAGACGATTGCCGTTTTCTGATAGTTGACAGGGATTCTATCCAAGGAAACATAAGGAGGAAACAAAAATGACGTTTAATCACCGGGAAATTGAAAAGAAATGGCAAAAGCATTGGCTGGAAAATAAGACATTTAAAGCAGATACTTTCTCTGACAAAGAGAAGGTTTACGCCCTGGATATGTTCCCTTATCCATCTGGAGCGGGACTGCACGTTGGTCACCCGGAAGGATACACAGCTACCGATATTTTTTCCAGAATGAAACGGATGCAGGGTTATGAAGTACTTCATCCAATGGGCTGGGATGCATTCGGATTGCCGGCTGAACAGTATGCGCTTGATACTGGTAACAGCCCGGCAGAGTTTACTGAGCAGAATATCGCCACGTTTAAACGGCAGATACAGGAACTTGGATTCTCATATGACTGGGACCGTGAAATTAACACAACAGACCCGGCATACTATAAATGGACCCAGTGGATTTTCACGAAACTTTATGAAAATGGCATGGCTTATATGGACGAAGTAGCAGTGAACTGGTGTCCTGCACTTGGAACTGTACTTGCCAATGAAGAGGTAATTGACGGTAAGAGTGAGCGTGGGGGTCACCCTGTAATCCGTAAACCAATGAAGCAATGGATGCTTAAGATAACTGCCTATGCAGACCGTCTATTGGAAGACCTGGATGAGGTCGACTGGCCGGAAAGTATAAAAGATATGCAGCGTAACTGGATTGGTCGATCAGAAGGAGCTGAGGTAGCGTTTAAAGTGGATGGGCATGATGAGGGAATCACTGTATTTACTACCCGTCCTGACACACTTTTTGGTGCTACTTATGCTGTTTTGGCTCCTGAGCATCCGCTGGTTCAAAAAATTGTAACCGACAAACAGAAGGAAGTGGTCGATAATTATCTGAATCAGGTCCAATCTAAATCCGACTTGGAGCGTACGGACCTTGCTAAAGAGAAGACAGGTGTCTTCACAGGAGCCCACGTTATCAACCCGGTTAACAACGAAAAGATGCCAATATGGGTTGCTGACTACGTTCTTATGTCATATGGAACAGGCGCGATTATGGCCGTGCCGGGGCACGATGAACGTGACTATGAATTTGCACAGAAATTTGATCTTCCGATTATTGAAGTAGTCGCTGGAGGCGATGTTTCCAAGGAAGCATATACCGGCGATGGCGAGCATGTTAATTCGGAATTTCTTAATGGGCTTGGAAAAGAAGAGGCAATTACTAAGATGATTAGCTGGCTAGAGGAGAACGGGAAAGGTGACAAGAAAGTAACCTATCGTCTACGCGATTGGCTATTTGCCCGTCAGCGCTATTGGGGCGAACCTATACCGATTATCCACTGGGAAGACGGCACCATGAGTGCAGTGCCTGAAGAAGAACTTCCGGTAGAGCTTCCTAAAATGGATGAAATCAAGCCATCTGGCACAGGAGAATCTCCGCTTGCAAACAGTACCGATTGGCTGAATGTCGTCCATCCGAAAACAGGTATGAAAGGACGCCGGGAAACAAACACGATGCCACAGTGGGCAGGAAGTTGTTGGTACTTCCTGCGGTTTATCGATCCGGCCAATCCTGAGAAACTTGCTGACCCTGAAGCACTGAAGGAATGGTTGCCGGTTGATATTTATATAGGAGGGGCTGAACACGCCGTACTGCATCTGCTTTATGCACGGTTCTGGCATAAATTCTTGTATGATATCGGTGTTGTACCGACTAAAGAGCCATTTATGAAGTTATTTAACCAGGGTATGATTCTTGGTGAAGGTAATGAGAAAATGAGTAAATCCAAGGGCAATGTTGTTAACCCGGATGATATCGTATTTTCACATGGAGCTGACACTTTAAGATTGTATGAAATGTTTATGGGTCCACTTGAAGCAGCGGTTGCCTGGTCGACAAATGGCCTTGATGGAGCACGCAGATTTTTAGACCGCATCTGGCGCCTGACAATTGGGGAAAACGGTGAAATCGCAGAGAAAATAACAGCGGATGCTGATAAGTCCGGTATGGAAAAGGTTTATCATGAAACCGTCAAAAAAGTAACCGAAGACTTCGAAAACCTTCATTTCAATACGGGGATATCTCAGCTTATGGTCTTCATCAACGAGGCATATAAAGCCGACAGTATTCCAACAGAATATATAGAAGGCTTTGTAAAAATGCTATCTCCTGTAGCGCCACACTTGGCTGAAGAACTATGGAGACGCTTGGGACACGAAGAAACGATTACTTATGAAAAATGGCCTGAATATGACGAATCCAAACTAGTCGAAGAAGAAGCTGAGATTGTTCTTCAGATAATGGGTAAAGTTAGAGAGAGAATTAACGTACCTGTTGATATTTCAAAGGAAGAACTTGAGAAGAAAGCACTCGAGAATGAAACAATTCAGGAGTGGCTGGAAGGTAAAACAATTCGTAAAGTGATTGTTGTTCCAGGCAAACTAGTCAATATTGTAGCAAACTAAAAGAAGGGATCTCCTGTTTTAAAGGAGGTCCCTTTTAAATTATCCGGAACTAACCCATTCTGTTTTTAAGATAATCCATTTTCCCTTTTCGTAATACCATAGCGTTTCGATAGTGCCGAGCTGGTCAGCGTGGTATGCTCCACTGATCTGTTGATAACTCTTCAAGCCATAGCCTTTTTGCTCGCTTATTAGAACAGGTTCATAAAGCGCAATAGGATCAATCATTGGTGAATTGTTGCCCAGAACTTTTCCTTCTTTATTATATATACCAAGACGGATATATTCTGAAAATCTGTTTTTAACATTTTTATATATTGGATCATCCTCCGGGTTAAGTTGAATCTTAACTTTAAAATTATTCAAAAATGCTGCACTTACATAGCGTTGAACCGGCAGAGAGATCTCTTTTAAAATGTGTTTATTTAATGTATGCAGATGGTAATAATGCAAGCCACCACTTCCACCGGTGGCACTTTGGTAAAATATATCGGCCACGCCATCATGGTTGAAATCGATAAATTGCAATGCCGGATCGTATCCGCCCTCATAGCCTATCTTCCATTCATCCCCGTCTTCAGTTGTTACTTTCACCCATGTATCCATAAAATAGTCGCTTTCGTTAGTGAGTTTTGTTCCTTCAAGTAATATTGTTTCCTTATGGGAATCACCAGTTACATCCTCCTTGTATTTTTCAATTATTTCAGAAGATGGAGTATTGGTATCTTCCTCGGCCATAGTTTGATTTGGCAAAACACTAACGAAAAGCAGTCCAAACACCATAAAGAAAAACTTCATTTGACCACTCCGTTCTATTTACTTGCTATATTTTGTGTAAGATAGTTGCATGCTATTCACGGGTAACGTTATGATAAGCGTGCACAGATTAGGATAGGAGGATGAATGCAATGGACCATATTAATAAAGTTTCCCCACAGGATGTAGAAAGAATTATTAAAGAGGATAACGATATAGAAGTAATAGATGTTCGGGAAGACGAGGAAGTTGAAGCAGGTAAGATACCGGGAGCAAAACATATCCCATTAGCTGAGATTCCAGAGTCGGTAAGTAAACTTGATAAGGACAAAGAGTACATCCTTGTCTGCCGATCAGGCAGAAGAAGTATGAATGCAGCACTTTATTTGGATGAGTATGGATATAAGGTTTCCAATATGACTGGCGGTATGCTGGAATGGGATGGTGAAGTCATATCCTAGCTGTTGATTGGAGGGTGAATTTTCCATCTCTAATACCGTTGACTTTTATACTTACAGGTAGTATTATAAATCTCGCTGCTGAAAAACGCAGCAGAAAGAGCTTTTTATTATAAAGGTATGAGTTGACGCGGTTCTATAAAATTTATAAAATCATATTGACAACACATACCGATTCATGTAGTATAGGAAGTCGCTGCTCACGAAAGTAGCACAAAAAACACTTCATTAACGTATTGACAACACGATGCGTCAATGATATACTATTTACGCTGTCGAATATGGCAGTGAAAATTTGATCCTTGAAAACTGAACAAAACAACCAGTATGTCAAGAAGACAGGAAAAGCATTTATTGCTTTCCCTTGGATTCTATTTTTAAAAGCTAAGACATTATATGATTGATTGGTGTCAATCATATCAAACTTTTTTGGCAAAGAAGAATATTTACTTATTCTTCTTTGCATAAGTGCAACTACACTTTTGATGAAATCAAAAGTTAGTTTTCTATGGAGAGTTTGATCTTGGCTCAGGACGAACGCTGGCGGCGTGCCTAATACATGCAAGTCGAGCGCGGGAAGTAGGCTGATCCCTTCGGGGTGACGCCTGTGGAACGAGCGGCGGACGGGTGAGTAACACGTGGGCAACCTGCCT
>NZ_JBHSFU010000004.1:0-1248681 GCF_042654125.1 Virgibacillus kekensis | reverse complement strand
GAAAGCATTAAATGCTTTTCCTGTCTTCTTGACATACTGGTTGTTTTGTTCAGTTTTCAAGGATCAAATTTCAACGTCGCTCTCAAATTGGCGACTTTATTAATATACCATCTTCACAACATAAAGTCAATAACTTTTTTCAACTTTTTGTTGTAATTGGTTGGTTTCACCGACAACAATACAGTTCTCTTCCGCATCCGCAGAAGAAGAATTGCGTTGCAGTTATTAGCGCAACGTTTAATAATTTACCATGGTTGCTAACTAAAAGCAATAGGGAATTTGAAAAAAATAATTGGATATTTCATCCAAACTCGCGTTTGCGCTTAAAAAAATAAAGCAGTACAGAAACCATAACCTGTATGGTCGGCTCTGTACCGCTCCTATATGAAAGGTTTAAATTGTATAACCTATTTGTTCCGCATCTGAGGAAACAGCAGTACATCCCTGATAGATGGGGAGTCGGTCAGCAACATTACTAATCGATCGATTCCGATTCCAAGACCACCGGTAGGCGGCATACCATACTCGAGCGCTTCAAGGAAATCCTCGTCCATTAAATGCGCTTCATCGTTTCCGGCATCCCGTTCTTTAACCTGAGCCTCAAACCGCTGCCGTTGATCAATAGGATCATTCAGCTCACTAAAGGCATTTGCATGCTCTCTGCCAACAATGAAGAGTTCGAATCGATCGGTAAACCGTTCATCTTCTTCATTCTTCTTGGCAAGCGGAGAGATTTCAACCGGATGTCCATATATAAAGGTAGGCTGAATTAGTTCCTCTTCTACTTTCTGCTCGAAGAACTCATTTACAATATGGCCAAATGTCATCGATGGCTGAATATCAATTCCATGTTCTTTTGCCAATACCCTTGCATCCTCATCACTCATCTTCTCCCAGAAGTCTACTCCGGTATATTCCTTAACTGCATCTACCATATGAAGTCTCTTCCATTTAGGCTCCAAATTAACTGTATAGTCACCATAGGCCACTTCTGCTTTACCAAGTACTTCTTTTGCTATATGCGCAATCAGCTCTTCAGTAAGTGACATTACATCATGGAAATCTGCATAGGCTTCATAAAGTTCCATCATGGTGAATTCAGGATTATGACGGGTAGAAACACCCTCATTACGGAAAACGCGTCCAATCTCATATACTTTTTCCATACCACCGACAATCAGCCGCTTAAGATGCAGCTCTATCGCTATACGCATATATAACGGAATATCCAGAGCGTTATGATGCGTCTCGAATGGACGTGCAGAGGCACCACCAGGAATTCCGTGCATCATTGGCGTCTCCACCTCTAGGAATCCCTGCCCATCCAGATACCGGCGCATGGATTGAATAATTTTACTGCGAAGAACAAAGGTCTCCCGGCTGTCCATGTTTGTAATTAGGTCAAGGTAGCGTTGACGGTAGCGCTGTTCGATATCCTTCAATCCGTGATATTTCTCCGGAAGCGGGCGCAGTGACTTGGTCAGAATAGTAAATTCTTTTGCTTTGACCGAAAGCTCTCCTACTTTGGTTTTGAACATTACACCGGAAATTCCGATAATGTCCCCCATATCCACTGATTTAAATATCTCGTATGCTTCTTCACCAATCATATCTTTTCGGACATATACCTGAATCTGTCCGCTTAAATCCTGCACATGGGCAAATCCTGCTTTCCCTTTGCCACGCTTTGTCATTACCCGACCGGCAATAGTAACTTCATCTGTTTTTTCCTCCAGCTCTTCCTTGGAGAACTGGTCATACTTAGCAATAAGGTCCTCTGCTAAGTGGGTCCTGTTAAATTTTCCGCCAAAAGGATCGATTCCCTGCTCTTTATATGAATTGAGTTTCTCCCGGCGTACCCGCATATGCTCATTTAGTTCTTCTGACACAACTATCACTCCAATATTTCTATTTTCGACCGAACTCCGATCCGTTAACCAACATTATATACAAGTATATAGAAAAAGAAAATTCCTTTCATCCGTCGAACCCTATGATTAAATATTGATGAACAAAAAAACTGCCAGTACGTAACCGGCAGTTTTTTCATCCTCGTCCATTGAATCAGGAAGCTCTGCTTGCCGCTTGGAGTTCCTGGGCATAGTTATAAAGTATTTCTAGTAAGCCTTCACGTGTTTCGAAACCATAATATCGCTTATTTTAAACGTTCCTTATCCTTCTGTGGAGAAGTTTCTGTCAGTGTAAGTTCCTGCTTTGAGACGGATAGCTTATCAGCAATCTGCTCGATCAAGTCACCGGAAGCTTCGATTTTTCCCCGTTCCACATCACCGAGCGTTACGATTGGTACGTCCAGTTCCTTGGCCAGGTCCACTTGTGTGTAGCCTTTTAACTTACGAAAGGCTTTTATTCTTCTGCCAAGTCTATGTCTGTCCATTTGCTTACATCCTTTATGTCACTTTCCGAAAGATCTTCTATATAATCAGCCACTGTTTTCCCCTTTTCCCCAAACCTTAATTCAGGGGAGATCTCATGTAGAGGGACTAGCACAAAAGCCCGTTCATGCATTCGTGGGTGCGGAAGTATTAATCGGTCCGTTTTTCTATTTTCTTGATTATAGACCAAGATGTCAAGGTCTATTGTGCGGGGGCCAAAGCGTATTTCTCTTTTTCTTCCTAATTTTTGCTCGATCGACTGACAGTAATCTAATAGTTCCAGCGGGCTAAGTGATGTTTGGATTTCCGCCACCATATTAAGAAATTCTGCCTGGTTCGTGTAGCCGACTGGAGCAGTCTCATAAATGGAAGATTTTTCTACTAGTAGAATTTTATCATGCCGGCTTAATAATTGTAAGGCCTTTACAAGATGTTCTTTTCGGGGTTCAATATTGGTTCCAAGCGCAAGATATACCTGTTTCATTGATCTCGCTCCCGGAAAATCTCTACGGCAACTGACTGATAATGGCCTGGGATAGGTGGATCCGGTTTAGTTACCCGAAGTCTGCAGCTGTCCAAAAGAGGAAAGTTATTAAATAAACTTTCGGCGATCTCCTCTGCCACCGCTTCGACCAATTTTTTGGGGTTACCTTCCATTATCTCTTTCACATGTTGATAGGCATCCCCGTAGTTTATGGAATCTTCCATGGCATCTGACTTTCCTGATTTACTCAAATCAAGAAACAGTTCCGCATCAACATAAAATCGTTGACCCAGTTTATTTTCCTCCGGGTAGAGCCCATGATACCCGTAAAACTCCATTCCATTTAAGATGATTTTATCCAATGGTTTCTGCTCCTTTCTTTCCGAGCATAGCATCCATCATCTTTGCCAGTTCCACATTCAACTTAACATTGTGAACACGGACGATTTGCATCCCTTTAGCAATTCCAAGACAGGTCGTAGCCCCTGTTCCGTTATCCCGGTCAGCAGGCGGAACATCAAGAACCTTGCCAATAAATGACTTGCGTGACGTTCCAAGAAGAACCGGATAACCAAGGTCGTTAAACTTCTCCAGATTATTCATGACTACAAGATTGTCCTGTGATGTTTTGGCAAATCCCACTCCTGGATCGAGTATGATGTTTTGTTTTGGCACACCTGCTTCAAGTGCGATATTAATACTCTCCTGCAAATCCTTTTTCATATCGTCGATTAGTGATGTGTAGTTTTTGTCTGGACGATTATGCATAAGTATTATTGGAACGTTACACGCTGCAGCAACCTCAGCAATTTCAGGTTCTTTTTTCGCCCCCCAGACATCGTTTATAATATCCGCTCCTGCCTCAACCGCCTGCCTCGCCGTCTCAGCTTTATAGGTATCAATTGAAATAGGTATGTTTACTTTCTCTTTAACCGCCCTGATAGCCGGCAAAACACGGTTTAGTTCCTCCTCGAGCGACACAGGGTCATGATCGGGACGGGTGGATTCTCCGCCAATATCAATAAAGTCCGCTCCCTGCTTCTCCATTTCAATCGCCTGGTCAACAGCCCGCTCAATCGTTGTATAACTTCCACCATCAGAAAAAGAATCCGGTGTAACATTTAGGATTCCCATAATATGTGTTCGTGCAGACAAATCGTATGTACTACTTTTAGTTGTCAGTATCATCGCTATCCTTCTTTCATCTCGTTTTATATAACTGTAGCATATCAAATCTATTCCATGTGTGCACAGGTAATCATCGCCTTGTTAGACAGTCTTTTCTACACTTAAAAACGGCTGGCATCCAAATCAATCGATGCCAGCCGTTTCATCTTACATAATTTTATTCTTCTTCATATTGATAAAGTGGGGTGGACAGGTATCTTTCGCCATTGTCCGGTATTACAGCAAGGACTTTCTTGCCTTTCCCAAGTTGTTTGGCAACCTTTTTAGCAGCTGCAACCGCTGCACCAGCTGAAATACCACCCAGGATCCCTTCAAGTTTAGCTACTTGACGTGATGCTTCGAAAGATTCTTCATTCGAAATACGAATAACTTCATCGTAAACATCCGTATCAAGGATTTTCGGTACAAAACCTGCACCAAGCCCCTGAATTTTGTGTGGTCCAGGTGACCCTCCTGACAGGATAGCAGAATCTTCTGGCTCTACTGCGTATATCTTCACATTTTCAAAGTTTTCTTTAAGGACTTTACCAGCACCTGTAATCGTTCCACCAGTACCGATCCCGGATACAAAGGCGTCCAGTTCATCCATTTGCTTCACGATTTCTTTTCCTGTTGTCCGGGCATGGACTTCAGGATTTGCTTCATTGTTGAACTGTTGGGGCATGAAATAGCCGTTTTCATCTTTTAGTTCCTCGGCTTTCTTAATAGCACCCTTCATTCCGTCTGCACCAGGTGTAAGAACAAGTTTTGCACCATAAGCACGCAGCAGGTTTCGACGCTCCTGACTCATTGTATCAGGCATAACCAGTACAGTTTTATATCCTTTTGCCGCAGCAACCATTGCCAGACCAATCCCTGTATTTCCACTGGTTGGCTCAATAATGGTGTCGCCATCTTTAAGGTCACCACTTTCTTCAGCAGCTTCGATCATGGAAAGTGCGATTCGGTCTTTTACAGAACTGCCGGGATTCATGAATTCCAGTTTTAAGTACACATCAGCACTATTTTCATCCACAGTACGATTTAACTTGACGATTGGTGTTTCCCCAATAAGACCAGCAATATTATCAGCAACTCGCATTCTAATTCCTCCTAATTCCTAGTAAATTTGTAGGATTAATTATAATGTACGTTGAAATGTATGAAAAGTCAACTAATACAAACTATTCATGGCGATTTCCTTATTTCCTTAGTCTATTCATAAATCCATTCAATGTTCAACTGATTCCATAAAGGTTCAGCAGTTAGCGTCTGATCCTGCTTATCAAGTGCAAGCTCACGCTTTATGTACGGCTTTATCTCATCATAACTAAACGTGATAGACGGCAATTTACGGTGCAGATATATTATTGCAATACCGGTATCGCTTTGAAATGGCTCACTGAACGACCGCTCCTCCATAGCTTCTGCAGCCTTCAAATAGCCTCCAGGAAGGAATTGACTCGAGTTGACAAAAGTTCCTAGATATCCACCCTCATCTTTGGTATCTTCATCGGTGGAGTATTCTTTCGCAAGCAATTCAAATGATGCGCCTTTCTCCAATTCTTCTACAACTTTCTCTGCGGCTTCAAAGTCAGGGACTATTATATGGGAAAGTTGAATCGACGCCTGGAAGTTATACTGATCCTGATATTTCTCATAATGGGCACGGATTTCTTCCTCAGGCGCCGAGGTTCCAGATGCCAGAAGAGCACCCAAACGGTACCTGTACAGGATATCCTCCCGCCATTCTTTTTCTTTTTTCTTCGTCTCTTTTTCAGAGAGCACCCCGGCCATTGTTGTGAGCAAAGCTATTTCCCGGGCAATAACTTTGTCGTTTATTTCAATATTTTGTTCCTTGGCCAGCTGGTTGACAACTGACCGGTTAATCATGTTCTCCAGTTGATCTTCTCCATGATTTTCTCGTAAAGTTTCCATCCAATCTTCGTAGGAAACTTCCTTCCCACCAACGGAAGCAACTGCACCATCCTGGTTGATTGCTTTATTGTTGTTATCAACCTTGACTGTTTCTTCTTTGTTCCAAAAAAACAATGTGGCAATATTCGTAATTACCAGTACCACGATTACACCAAACAGAAATTTCTTCTTCATTAGTAACCCCTCTCGCTATTCCCCGGCTGACTCTTTAAGCTCTTCCAGTTCCTTTTCTGAAAACTGGTATACTTCATTGCAGAAATGACACGTAGCTTCCGCACCATGATCTTCATTAATCATTTTTTCTATTTCCTCATTGCCGAGACCTGTAATTGCCCGTTCCACTCGCTCCCGGGAACATTTGCACTTAAACGTAATCGGTAATGTTTCATGAATTTTTAAATCTTCCTTGCCAAATAGCCGCTCAAGAATTTGCTGCGGGGTATTACCCTCTCGGATTAACGTCGATATTGCAGGGAACGCCTGAATTTTTTCCTCAAGCTTCGTTACAACCTCTTCATCTGCCCCAGGCATAACTTGGACAATAAAACCGCCAGCTGCGAGAATGGTATGATCCGGGTTAACAAGCACACCAGCTCCAACCGCTGAAGGAATTTGCTCAGAATTGGCAAAGTAGTATGTGAAGTCCTCACTGATTTCCCCTGAAACAATTGGAACCTGGCCTGTAAAATAATCCTTTAGCCCCAAGTCCTTTACCACACTCATATTTCCTTCTGTACCCACCGCACGGGCAACATCCAGTTTTCCCCGTTTATTGAGGTCAAAGTCAACATGCGGGTTTGTTACATAACCACGCACCTCACCTTTAGCGTTACCATCTGCCACGATTACGCCAATTGGACCATGACCTTCTATTTTGACCGTCAGGGAATCGTCACCTTTCATCATGGCTCCCATCATAGCCGTAACAGTTATAGTCCGTCCCATTGCTGCTGAAGCTGTAGCCCATGTATCCTGTCGTCTGCGTGCCTCTTCCACTGTGCTTGTCGAAGTTGCAGCATAAGCACGTATCATGCCGTTATACGTCGTGGCTTTAATCAAATAATCCTTCATGATGTATTCATTCTCCTTTTTGCGATTGATTAAGGTTTTTTTTGTAAATTAAATATAACCCTTTCAATGTTAAATGCTTGTCCACATAGTCAATTGTCTCAGAAGCATCGGAAATTAATGCCGCAAGTCCACCAGTCGCAATGACCTTGGGCGTGGAGTCCATTTCCCGCTTCATACGGTTTACTATTCCATCAACCTGTCCGACATATCCATAAAAGACACCGGATTGCATCGCTTCGATCGTTGAACTTCCAACGACATGTTCAGGAGCCTGTATCTCTATTTTTGGAAGCTTGGATGCCTTACTGTAGAGTGCTTCCATTGAAATATGAATGCCCGGCGCAATTAATCCACCAAAGTATTCCTCGTTTTTATTGATATAGCAATAGGTAGTCGCTGTACCAAAGTCAATAATAATGAGCGGAGCACCATATTCTTCGATTGCCCCTACCGCATTAACAATCCGGTCAGCACCTATTTCATTCGGGCTTGGATAAGCCATTTTAAGATAGGATCGAACATCCTCTTTTCCAATAACCAGTGGGTCCTGTCCAAAATACTTTTCACACATTTTTTCAAGAGCAAACATAATCGGAGGGACTACCGAAGAAATAATGACTCCGGTAACATCCGAAAACGCCAGCTTTTGATGTTCAAGCAGTGACTTTGTAAGCATCCCAAATTCATCTTCTGTCTTATATCTGTCTGTCTTAATTCGCCATTCATGTATCAGTTGATCATTATCGAACACGCCCATAACCGTATTCGTATTTCCCACATCTAGTACAAAAAGCATTCGTAACCATACCTTCCCGCCAACAGTAATTTCTTTCTTACTAATATACCATATTTACCCTGGCTAAAGAACATTATGCCCTTCCCATACCGCCCGGGATTCTTACACCAATCATATAAAAGCAGCCTCCCGTTTAGGAAGGCTGCTCTGTTATAGGTTATTCTTTTTTATCGTCTGATTGCTCATCATCCTGCTCGGACGCTTCAGCTTCACGACGTTCTTCAGCTTTTCGTTTTGCCTCTTCAAAACTTTCTGGTTCGACCTCATCCTCTTTGGACTGGATATTTACTCTCATATCCTTATCGTCGCTTGAGGTGTGCTCTTCCGCCTTAGTGGTCGGAGCCTTATCGGTCTCTTCTTCCTCTTCCAATTCTTCTGGTTCAGGAAGCTTGCCATTTTCAAACAGACCTTTTATCTGCTTGGCATCCAATGTTTCCACTTTAAGAAGCGTTTTTGCGACCAGTTCAAGTTTATCCTTGTTCTCAGTAAGAATCTTCTTAGCACGATCGTAACAGTAGTTGATAAAGTTTTGCATCTCTTTATCAATTTCGGTTGCGATGGCATCACTGTAATTCTGGTCGTTCTGAATGTCACGACCAAGGAATACTTCGCCGCCGCCACTGGTAAACTGCAGCGGACCGATTTTATCACTCATACCATACTCGGTAATCATCTTACGGGCAATACCCGTTGCACGCTGGAAGTCATTATGGGCGCCTGTACTTACCTCGCCGAAAATAATTTCCTCTGCAACACGCCCGCCGAGCAGTCCGGTAATCTTATCGAACAGTTCAGGCTTAGTCATAAAGTAACGGTCTTCTTTTGGAAGCATGACGGCATAACCGCCTGCCTGTCCACGAGGCACAATGGTAACTTTATGGACCATATCCGCCTCATCAAGTACCATACCGATAATCGTGTGTCCACTTTCATGGTAGGCAACAATATTACGCTCTTTCGGCGAAATAACCCTGCTTTTCTTGGCTGGACCTGCGATAACACGGTCAATTGCCTCATCGACATCAAGCATGTCGATTGATTTCTTATCATTCCGTGCAGCTACAAGCGCAGCTTCGTTCAGCAGATTTTCTAGGTCAGCACCAGAAAACCCTGGTGTCCGCATCGCGATTGTTTTCAGATCAACTGTTTTATCAAGCGGTTTATCTTGTGCATGTACTGCCAATACTTCCTGACGACCTTTTACATCAGGGCGGTCAACCGTGATTTGACGGTCAAAACGTCCTGGACGCAGTAAGGCAGGGTCAAGAATATCCGGACGGTTTGTAGCAGCAATCATAATGATTCCTTCATTCGCTCCAAATCCATCCATTTCAACGAGCAGCTGGTTCAGTGTTTGCTCACGCTCATCATGGCCACCGCCAAGACCAGCGCCACGCTGACGACCTACTGCATCAATTTCATCAATAAATATAATACATGGTGCATTCTTTTTGGCATTCTCAAACAAGTCACGTACACGGGAAGCACCTACACCAACGAACATTTCCACAAAGTCGGAACCACTGATGGAGAAGAATGGTGTTCCAGCTTCACCAGCAACAGCACGTGCCAGCAATGTTTTACCTGTACCAGGAGGTCCTACAAGAAGAACCCCTTTTGGTATACGAGCACCTACAGCGGTAAACTTACGCGGATCTTTCAGGAAGTCAACTACTTCCACAAGTTCCTGCTTCTCTTCATCCGCGCCGGCAACATCTTTAAAGCGAACTTTTTTCTTATCTTCGCTGTACATTTTTGCCTTACTTTTACCAAAGTTCATTACACGGCCGCCACCGCCGCCTTGTGCCTGACTAAGTATGAAGAAAAAGAATAATCCCAGAATCAGAAACGGAATCATAGTGGTCAGGAATGTGACCCATCCGCTTGGCTGCTCCTCTTCTTTCACATTCAGGATACTTTGCTCGGTAGCCTGCTCATAAACATTTGATACTATTTCCGTATTTTCCGGAATCTGTGCGATGAACTGTTCCTCTTCACTCAGTTGTCCGGTAATACGTATTATTCCATTTGATGGCTGCATCGTCATTTCTTCGATGTCACCATTATTTAATGCGTTCATAAACTGTTGTACAGTAAATTCTTTTGCTTGTTCATTCTGTCCATTAAATACTCCAATAACTCCTATTACTACTAAGAATATGAGTAAATAAAAGATCACATTACGAAATATCCGGTTCATTACTTACCTCCTCCCAAGCGGGAAAAACTACAAACAATAGTACCATAGGAAAAAGTGCTAATACAACTAATTCCACTTACTTAAAACACATGATTCTGGCCATTTTCCTTTACGTCTGACACCATTATGAAAAAAATCAACAATTCTGTGAAGGCTATATCAATATGTTGATAAATTTCCTTTTATGATTCTTCTCCACCATATATTTTCGGTTTAAGTACTCCGATATACGGCAGATTACGATATTTTTCCTCGTAATCCAGTCCGTACCCGACCACGAATTCATTCGGAACTTCAAATCCGACAACATCGGCCTTGATATGCGCGGTCCGACCGGATGGCTTATCCAGAAGCGTAACAATTTTAATGGACCTGGCTTTCCGGTATTTGAATAAATCGACCAGATAGCTTAGGGTTAGCCCACTGTCAATAATATCTTCAATGATCAGCAAGTCACGTCCTTCCACTTTTGTATCAAGGTCTTTTACAATCTTAACCTCACCTGACGAACGCATTTTACCCCCATAACTCGATACGTCCATAAAATCCATTTCCAGGTGTGTCTCCATCCGGCGCAAAACATCAGACATAAATGGCATTGCCCCTTTTAAGACACCAATTGCCAAAGGAAACTTTCCATCATATTCTTCAGTCAGCTGCTTACCAAGTTCAGCACATTTGGCGGCAATTTCTTCCTCTGTAATAAGTATTTTTTCAATATCGTTATGCATGATGCTCCTCCTACATATTACCTTTATTGAATGTCAATTGAATGTATGTGCCCTTATTCACCTGCTGTTTCGGCTTACCTTTTTTTAGCCCGATAATCCACAATATTTCACCTTTATTATCGGTAAGTATTGGCCAGATATCCCTCTTTTCCAGAGGAACTTTAGCATCAATAAAAATATCCTTGACCTTTTTGCTTCCATTCAGTCCTTCCCAGCGCATCCGGTCACCAGCCTGGCGGGTCCTGATATGTAAAGGTAGTTCAATACTGGCTTTATTGCAATAATAACCCAGTTCCCCCGTGACTTCCGGACTGTCTGTCAGGATTGCCTGCAATACTGACCCATCCGGCAACTCTGTCTCACCTGGTATATTCACTTTCTGTTGGAAATATAAACGTTGTGATTGATCGTTTGAGAAGGAAAATACTGCGGTCTGATACACCCTTTTCAATTTCAGTTGTTGTGGAAAATCAATTTGGATATTGCCTTCAGCACTGTCCAGCAAGGTGAAAAATTGCTTTTCATGCACATATGACAAATTTCTAGGCAGTTTATTATACAGATAGTTTAATATTAGATGATAGGCCCGCCTTTGTAAAGAATGTGGATAGGTCTGAAACTCAAGAATATTAAAGGAAGCTTCCTTATTCCCGTTTTTTAAATTCACCGTTGTTTCAACGAGCCTGGCTGCCTCCTGACGAAGGTAGCGTTCGTCCTCCTGCAGTGCCTCACTCAAGTGCTGAACGGTTGCTTTTATGTTGCTGTTTTGTTCTTTAATCAGCGGAATGACCCGCTTCCTGAAAAAGTTTCGCGTATAGGTTGTCTCTTCATTGGAGGGGTCTCGCCTTGGGTAAATGCCATTACTCCGGCAGTACATTTCAATCTCATTCTTCGTAACGGCAAGCAACGGACGAATAATCTGTCCATTCGCAAATTCGCGTCTGATTGGGATCCCTGAAAGTGATGAAGGTGATGCCGACCTGGAAAGGGCCATAAGCATCGTTTCCACCTGATCATCGCCATGATGCCCGAGCGCCAGAAAGTCTGCATTATTCTCAATCATTTGCTCTTTAAAAAAATTGTAGCGGAGTTCTCTGGCGGCAACCTGTGTCCCAATTTGCCTATCCTGTTTATACGTAGAGACATCCAAAAAGGTTCCAATAAATTTTATATCCCAAGAACTGCAAATAGACTCCACATATGCGAGGTCCTCCCGTGACTCTGCGCCCCTTAACTGATGATCAGCCGATAACGCAATAACTGTCAGGTTCCAGTTATCCCGGATTGCCTTAAAGTAATGGAGAAGCGCCATTGAATCAGGCCCACCGGAAACACCTAATAAAACGGTGGAGTTTTTCTTCAATAATTTATGTTTCTCAATAAACGCCTGAACTTCGTTAATCATCCTTGTCCATCTCCAGTTAGAATGCGTAAGCGTCATGCTCAACGTTAGTTATATGGACTGCGCCTGCTCACATCGGACGCTGAAGCTAGCTTAACTATACTTGGCCAACCGGCAATCATCCATAGAAATGCCATGTTTCACCTAATACATATCGTATCATACTTCATTGTATTAGTAATGAGGAAATATAATATAATAATGCGATCAGGGATATTCCACCTGCCTCCACATATGGTGTTCCTTTTGGAATGGAATTGGCTGTTCGTTTTTGGGATCGCTTTTTTTGTGTAACCGCCTGTAGGATGCCTGCCAGTTCTTTTTTCATTTCTTTGCTTGATTGATATTTTCCGAGAAGCGCTCGTTTCAGGCAATCTCTGTATATCCTGAGCGGCTTTACATCATCCAGTTGCCTGAATAGGGTTGTCCGTGGATTGCTTCCCCGTTCAAACCTTCTTGGATAATAAATATTCAAAACTACCATTACAAATGCAAACAAATCATAACTTGGTTCAGCCCTCCTTGACCCAAGTCCCCAATACCCTCTGTCAAAGAACTCCGTATATTCCTTAACTGCCCTGCCTATCTGTGTCGTCCCGCCTACATCTATCCAGCGGACTTTAGGCGGAGAAGACAGCACAATCAGGTTTTCCGGCTTAAAATCACCGAACACCCATCCAGACTGATGGAGTTTCTCCAAGTCATCAAGGAGCTGCAGCATAAACACACCAAGCCATTCATCTCCATGTTGCCTGATAAAACTGATCAGGTTTTGGCCGTGCAGATACTCCATTACATAAAACGAATATCTGAGGGATGCGGACACGACCCAATCATCAACATCTAATAAACAAGGCCCAAGTGGATTTCCTTGGACCTTCTTTAGTGACTTGAGGACATTGACCTCAGTTGTCATCGATGAGCTGTTCTCGCTTATTTTAAGGGCAACCTTTTGTCCGTTCCAGTCACACAGATATACAGTCCCTACTGCCCCGTTTCCAAGCTTCTTTGTTACCACGTAACGATGGTTATGCCATTTACCCTTGATTGCTGTTCCAGGTTTTATTTCAATTCCATGCTTCTTCCATGCCTGATTCATCGTCATCCCTCAAGTTCTTTAGCAAACTCTTCTTTCCGAACTGATAGATTGCTTCCCTGATTGCCGGTCCTGTCGGTGTAATTCCGCCACTTGTTAGTTTAGGATAAACCGTTGACATGGCATCAAGTTTAGGTGACCAGTCAAATACCTTCTGGATATCTTTTCGTTTCCCAGGAAAACTGTAGATGCAAAATCGGTTTCGTCCGATTCGCGCATTCAGACTGATGGACAAATCGATTAGCGCCTCTTTTACTGTAGGCAGTTTATCATGCATACTCGCACTTGTATCTACCAGTACTAACACTTCCAGATCACAGGTCTCGCCCATATCTTCAACAACTTCCATGATTTCGCCGCGTTTTTCCGGCTCGATATCCTCCAGACTCTGATCAGGTCCAAGAATCTGCTTCAGTTCTTTATTAACGAACCCTTGCAGTGTCTGTGTCATCGCCTGTTTCGTAACCATTTGCACTGTCTGGGAAAGCGACTGCTTATAGACAATTTGGCTGACTCCGCCTCCTGCCAGTGCAATATCTTCTACTTCCTGCAGTCCCTCAGGCTGCTCGGTCTGATCATCATCCAAAATACCAATAACATTTACTGTAATGCCCTGCTGATGGGCAAGCGCTGCGGTTGCTGCCGGATCTTCACCCTTATTTGAACAGCCGTCCGTAATCAGCAGAATTTGTTTCAATGTTCCTTTTTTCACTAGGCATACCTCCCAATTATTCCACTACCATCATCGCCAGATATTGTGCCATATATACGTCAAAAGACTATCTTAAAGGGAAATATGCTCGTGTCTTCGGGTAATCTGCCCACCTCCTTAGTCGTAAAAATGTGCACCCTGCATTTTATCAGTGGCAGACCTCATATATCCGCCGTTGTTTTAGATTTATCCGCGGTCCTCCGTTGGATATCCGTTGTTGACAACGGGTTATCCGTAGATTACGCTCATTTATCCGGAAATCGCCCCAAATTGGCAAAATAAAACTGATACCAGGTCTACGCTCGCTAACCGGTATCAGCCTGAGCATGCATATTTACTGTGCTTTTTCCGTGTACATGGGAATGGATGTCCACTGTGGGGTGTTTTTCATTATTTTTGCCACCACCACTGTCATGTCGTCAGCAATCTCCCCTGACCGTGTTCGGATAACCTCCTCCAGCAGCAGATCGGCAATCTCCTGCGGCTCGTCGGTTTTCATTTCCCGGATTTTCCGTTTCAGCCAGATGTCTGTATTCTCGACATGTTTAGGACCATCAAATATTCCGTCACTCATCATGATTAAAATATCTTCGGACTTCAATTGCTCACCGACAATATCGACATCAAATTCCTGAATGATTCCCATCGGCAGATTGCCTGCTTCAATTCTGATCAGTTCATCTCCACGTTTTACAAAGCTTGGCGTGGAGCCAATTTTCAAGAACCGGACGAACGCGTTGTGTAGGTTGATAACCGCTAGGTCGAGTGTCGCGAACATTTCATCAGATGTTCGGAGTGATAGAATTGAATTAATCGATTTAATGGCAACCTTTTCCGGAATCCCGGTCTGAAGAATCTGCTGGAGGAGGCGCAGTGTTTCTTTACTTTCCTCACTGGCACGCTGTCCATTTCCCATGCCGTCACTGATGGCCATGGCATATTTTCCTTCACCAAGCTCGATTGTCGTATAGCTATCTCCAGATACCAGTCCACCACCTTTAGCTGCGTTAGAGATACCAGTATCAATCACATACTCTTTCGCTGACCCAAATGCCAGGAAACAGCTTCCGTTCGGGAAGGGTGAAACTTCTTCTTTTTTTACAATAATCATTTCATTTAAAATATCGGACAGGACGGGGGCAATCAGCTTAGGACCCTCGCCGTGATAATCATAGAATGATACGGTCATTTCAATGTCGACATTTCCTTTATCCAGTCGATAGATATCCAGCTTTTCTAGATCAATCCCCATATGTTTCAATGTATTAACAATTTGAATTTCCTGTTTCTCGTGCTGTTGCCGCTCCTTAAGTATTTCATTTGCAAAGTCCTCCATTACCTCGGAGACTCCCTGCAGCTGGTCAGCGACAAATCGCTTACTTTCCATTACCTGTTTCTTAAGTTTCTTGTTCGCTTCATAAAAAGATAATTCCTCTTTCATTACATCAATTACTTTACGCGACTTCACACAGTGGTTTTCAAACTCGCGCATCAACTTCCGACTTGGTTCTTTTCCTTCAGTTAATTCCTCCTTCAGATTTTCCATTAGAGAATACGTACCATCAAATTGCTGCTGCCAGCACCTGTCCTTCATAAAACAGGTCTGACATGTTTTCTCGGTGATCTGACTTAAAAAGAAATCCGTTTCCCGTTTATCATCAATTTGTTCTTCGGTGAATTCTTCAGAAGAAGCAAAACTCCTGGAAAGCGCTTCAAATACATCGGAAAACTGTTCTACCCTTTTTGCGGTAACATTACGGACCTTCTGCAGATATTGTTCCTGCTCATTCGTGTGCTCTTCCGTACCAGGGATAAACCGCGACATTTTTTTGAACAAACTTGCCGGTGTAACCAGGAAAAGAAGAATTGCTATCGATGTCTCAATAAGGGACGGCATGAGTGACCCAACGTTTACATAGATGCCAACCAAAAAAGTACCAACCAGCAGCCCGAAGCTTACACCAATTTTGTTGCCCTCCTTAAGCAAACCGCCAAGCAACCCGGAAAACGCCAGCAGGCTCATCTGATAAAGGTTGGCCACATTTGCGAGTGACAGGATAAGTCCAGCTACAACCCCGACTGTCGAACCAATTGCAGCGCCGCCAATAAAAGCAAGCAATAGAACGAAATAGCGGGACAGCACCTGCTCCACAGAAGCACCATACCATTCCCAGCCAATTGTTCCGGTAAGAATCGATGCGAGAAGAATTATCATGCAAACAATTTCTTCATTTTTTAAAGCAGGATTGTATCTCTTTGGTGATAACAACGGAATGCTTTGCATAAATATAAGTACAAGTACACTCCCAAGCACTCCTTCCACAAGGAGAAGCATCCATTCATAGGATGAGAGTGTATCGGTTAATGAATATACAAATAAACGTGGTGCTACGGTAGAAAAGAACGCAAAGATTGGAATGAGGACCTGCTGATGTTTCCGGTTTTTGAAAATGCCGGCCAGCAGTACAAATAAGACCATTGCCAGTGAAATAAAACCACCATGGTAAAGTGAAACACTTAATGCCCCGGCAAGTACTGCAATCATTACTTTAGGTGCTTTATCCCTGTGGATCACCCATATTGTCGCCAGAAATGCCACCGCAAAAGGTGAGACAACCGACAGAATAACTGCTCGTCCAAGCAGAAAGCCCACAATATAAAACAGCCATCTTCGCTCGAATAAAAGTGATTTTATTTTAGAAGATGCCCCCGTATGTAATTTTCTCAATGGATTTTTGTGGACTCTGATTGGTTTGGATTCCGCTCCTGAAATTGATCCTATCATACAATACCACTCCCTCTTGCAAACATTTAAACACATTATGCTTTCTTTTTTTGTCAAAATAACAGGGCAAGTCCGGAAAATCGTTCGACTGCATTCTATGCGGACAAGCGATATTCTACATAAGACTCCGGATACTGTTTGGAATTGTCTAATAATTTATTTTACTAAAGTAAATGAATTGAAATAGATTTCGCTGTGTCTTCCCGGCCTTGGGTAATCCGCTAGCTTCCTCTGCCCAGTTCGGTGTCCCTTATTAGCTTTATTCAGCGCTAAATAGATTAATTCAGCGTTCGCGAGGTGGTATTCAGCGCCGGTCAGCGTTTTTCAGCGCAACCGGGTTATAATTCAGCGATTACAAATTAATCTGGCTGGAGTTTCTTGCTGATGGATCAGGAAAACTCTAATTCATACAACCAACCTTCTAAAAAACAACCAAATGAAAAAATATCCATTGACACACGTCCAACCCTGTTGTATTATATTTTTTGTGATTCAAAAAGGTGAAGCGGGCTTGCCAGAGACGACATGCGTAAGCAAGAGACTGTAGAGTTCTGCTCTTGTACTCGAAATGTCTATTGCTTACGTCACGAGTCTCTAGCCCGCTGAACTAGATTCATTTTGGCGGTGTAGCTCAGCTGGCGAGAGCGTACGGTTCATACCCGTGAGGTCGGGGGTTCGATCCCCTCCGCCGCTATATAAAAAGGTGAAGCGGGCTTGCTCAGAGACGACATGCGTAAGCAAGAGACTGTAGAGTACCGGTTTTGTACTCGGAATGTCAATTGCTTACGTCACGAGTCTCTAGCCCACTGAACTAGATTGAGTAAAACGAAAAAAGGCGACTGCTTCTTTAGCAATCGCCTTTTTTCAATTTTAAACCTATCCTATTACAAAAAGAGCGGGTACCACCTCATCTGAAGTGGTACCCGCTTTTTTTATATAATGTAGAGCATTGTCACAGACAGCAGCTGCTATCCTCTTTTAGCACCTCGACCTCCACGTTTGGATTCAGTGTGCTTCTTTAAAGAGGCTAAACGATCCTCAGAATCCTTCAGAAACTTGTTCATTTTGGATTCGAAGTTTTCACCGCGATCACGATTATTTCTTGGGCGTGCTGGTTTATCCTTGGCTTTTTTAATGGATAAACCAATCTTACCGTCCTTTTCAACATTAATAACTTTAACCTTTACCTCGTCACCGACAGTAAGGTGTTCATTAATGTCTTTTACATAATTGTCGGCAACCTCACTAATATGGACTAGTCCTGTCTTGCCTTCTTCCAGTTGAACAAAGGCTCCGAAATTAGTGATACCAGTTACCTTACCCTGCAGCTTGCTGCCTACTTCGATTGACATAAAAAAAATGCTCCTCCTTAAAAGTTTGAAAATGTAGTTCTTATATATTATAGCTAAGCTTGTAAAAGTGTGTCAATAAGAGTGTTCATCGTCCGGAAGTTTAAAGATAAGTTCTCCCTCTTTTGAGAAGAAATAGTTCGTTCGGGCTATTTGCAGAACGTAATCTTCATCTTTCAACAGATTGATCTCCTCTTTCAGTTCTTTCTCTTCTTTTTCCAGTGTAGCAAGCTTGTCCTGTAACTGCTCATACTCCTGTGCTTTCTCTTCCTGCAGCATCCGCTGCTGAATATGATAGGTTGTCAAACAGCCAATTACAATTACGACCACTGCAGAAAATAGTACTAGACGACGGATGAGACGCTTCTTTTTTCTTTTTTGACGTTCTATGTAGGCATCATACTGCTGTACGTAGCTTGATTCAATTTTCGTGATGGGTTTCTCTTTCCGGGACACCTGCATCTACCTCCTCTTAATCGTCAAATACTTTTTCCATTTCTTAAATATATTCTCCATTTTACTATAAAACCCTGCAACGGTGTGTAAAAAATTTCGGATATTTTTTGGCAGCAGCCGATGAAGTGCTGAAAACACCCAGGCTACCGGTACAAAAATAAACGTAACAATATAACGAATAATTGTCCAGAGAATGCTCGCTATAAAGACGATAATGGCTACAAGCATCTTTACTATATATATAATTGGAGCCACCACAATCGCCAGGAATGTGTTTTTGGCAAACTGGTAGATTCCGATTCCAATTCTGATCAGGTGCTCAAGCAGACGTTGATAGATGGTTGACGCCAACACTTGGTACATGGAAAATCCGAGCAAACAAGCAATAAATACATAAAATCGTAATTCACCGCTGTTTACCCGGAAAAGCAGATAATATAGGAGTACTGTCTGTGTAAGCCAGAAGCTGATTTCCATAAAGTATAAGAGAACCTTTTTTTTCCTCCAGTACACCGAGAATCTGCGGAAGGTATCCAGGCTCAACCCCAGATAAAAACCGCCCAGCACCATGGAAATCATAGTCAGAAACTGCACGCTCAGAGTCATTTAAACAGCTTGCTAAAGAGTCCTTTAGCTTTCTCCTGCTGTTGTTCATCCACGTAGGAAAGCTCGTATATTTTACCTTTAATCGAGACAAGGCCTTCACCTACATCAAGATTCTTCAGTTGCAGATTCTGTCCGCGGACGATCAGATATCCCATTACAGTTTCTAAAAGAAATTCTTCATTATCAAAACTATCAACTTCTTTTACACCGGTGATCTCAAGGTTTTTACGGTTATTAATCTTTACAAAGTGTTCCTGATTAGCACGCTGCGTTGTATCCTTTTCATAGTAATTCATACACTTCGCCCTCCTTATCATTATTACTGTATGATAGGTAGGACAAGTGTAGAACCTCTACGCGTTAACTTTCTCTTCTTTTAACACGGTGTAAAGCATTTCCGCTTCGTCTTTCTTAACTGCCTCTTTAAGAGCTTTAATTTCCAGTGTGACCACTTTCTGGCCAAATTTGATGACCAGTTCATCTCCGACTGATACAGTCGATGATGCTTTTGCCTGGTTGCCGTTAATGGTAATACGCCCCTGATCGGCCACCTCTTTTGCCAGGGTGCGCCGCTTAATCAATCGTGAGACCTTCAAGAATTTATCCAAACGCAATTTCATCACTCTCTTTTCTTTGCCTGATTCCAGTAATAATCCATTTCTTCTAATGGTGTTTCGTTTATGTCTTTTCCCCGCTCATTAAGCTGTTCTTCGATGAAGCTGAACCTGGACAGGAACTTCTGATTGGTCAGATTCAAGGCTATCTCTGGGTTTATTTTATAATACCTTGATATATTGGCAAGTACAAACAGAACATCACCGATTTCTTTTTCAAGATGTTCCTGTTCCTGACTTTCAACTGCTTCTTTAACCTCATCTACTTCTTCATGAAGCTTGTCCCATATATCATCAACATTATCCCAATCAAACCCAACCTTAGCCGCCTTCTTCTGTAGTTTATATGCCTTGGCAAGCGCCGGGAGACCGACTGACACTCCATCCAGTACGGATTTCCGCTGGTCACCCTTCTCTTCTTTCTTCAGTGCATCCCATGTCTGATAGAGTTCATCAACTGTGGAAATGGACGTATCACCGAACACATGCGGATGGCGGTGAATCATCTTATCCGTTATGGAGCGGATGACATCGTCAACAGTAAAATAACCGTCATCCTCACCAATCTGGCTGTGCAGCATTACCTGAAGCAAAATGTCCCCTAGTTCTTCGATAATTCCCTCATCATCCTGCTGGTCGACCGCCTCAATAAATTCATATACTTCCTCAATCACATACTCCCGAAGTGATTCATGTGTCTGCTTTTTATCCCACGGGCAGCCATCCGGACCGCGCAGCACAGCGATTACTTCCCGCAGATGCTCAAACCTGTGATTCAATAGGTGCGAAGGAGCCGGTGGCACGTAAACCGATGTCAGATTGTTAACTTCAACAGAGCGGTCAAGTTCCTCGAGAGGAATGGTTGTAATCTTCTCCTGCTCACTTCCAGCCGCTGTAACTATTGTAACAGAATATTCTGGAGGAAGATCCTCAAGCAACGCTAGTTTAACTTCTGATGCAACAAACTGATCATATACCTGACAGAAAACCAGGTGTTGCCTGTAATTTAGTTGTTCACGATTAAATCCAGTTCCATCGACAAACTGAAATCCATCAATCGGATCTATTTTTAATGATGTAAACAAAGCATCCAGGTAGCTTTGGCCCCCTGCAACCTCCACTTCTATTCCCGTTTGTTCGAGCAGGAGCTGAACTGTTTTTTCTGCAAGCATCGGGTGTCCGGGTACCACATAAATCAGTGACGAATCTTTTGCTTGTTCAAGCAGTTCCTCCACTATCTGCTGATAAACATCGGCAAACTGGTTCTTTTTTTCATACAGAATGTCATACGACGTAAAGTGCAGACCCTCGTCCTGAAGCGTGCTGATTACCGGATGGTCATTAGTCCTGGAAAATAAAGGTATTGTTGTATTCGTAAGTTTTTTGTAAATTCCAAGCGGCAGTTGATTAATATCCCCTGCACCAAGGCCGATAATTTCTATTCTGTTTCCCACAATCATTTCCTCCCTCGGTGAAATCGTATAAGTAACGTGGTAAAAGGCAGCATGGATATTTCTTTTTCAGTAAATGCTCCAAATCGTAATAATAAAAATAGATAAAGTACCGCACCGCAACTTACAACAATAAGCACATAAAATAGTAACCCCAAACGTGAAAGAACATCACCTGCAAGATAATCACTTACCAGCAAGAAGCAACACATTCCTGTTAGAGCTATGGATAGTGCCAACCAGTTTATATGTCGTTCCACACGGAGTTCAGGCAACCTTCTTTTCAGTGCATATAGCATCATTATAGAAAGAAGCGCAAGACTGATGACAGTAGCAAGGGCACTTCCCGTAATTCCAAACAGCGGAACCAGCGCCTGATTTCCGATCCATTTCACAAAAAGGGCAATCAATATAAATCCCGCAGTCCGCTTAATATACCCGAGGCCTTGGAGAATCGATCCAGCCGTAATAGCAATCGAACTAAGGAAAATGGCGATCACAAGTACGCGCAGACTTAGTGTACCCTGGTCATTTTGAAAGAGCAGGATATTAACTTCAGGGAAAATCACAATCAGTCCAACCATAGCGCCTGCAGCCAGATAAAAACTGATTGTAAGTGCGCTATGGATATATGTATAAAAATCTTTCGGATTACTGGTCAATCGTTCCCGTGAAATAGACGGTATTAACGCCAGAGCAAATGAGGAACCCAGCACCGTACCAAGTTGAATCAATGGCTGTCCACGGTCAAAAACACCTTTTGCCTTCATCGCCTCGAGCTTTGTATACCCATAATCCATCAGACTTGGCACCAGGGTGAACGTGTCAGCAAACTGAATTACCAGCAACACCATGTGATTTAAGGCAGCCGCGATTCCGAGAACAACGAAACTTTTCAAATAGAACTGCCATGGAATCTCAAACTGCTCAAGTGAAACAGGATTTTTCCGCAAAAAGAAAACGCCAACTATCAGAATTGCCCCCGCCCCTCCACATATAGCTGCAATCGCGGCAGCCTTTCCGATCAGATAAACATCCCCGCTCTGAAAATAAATATAGGTGGCAGCATAAATAATGACAAATACACGAATAAACTGTTCACCAATCTGCGAGAACGCCGTAGGTTTCATGTCCTGAATCCCCTGCAGGACTCCGCGTAGCACCGACACAAACGGCACAAGCAGAAAAGCAAACGATGTATATCTGTATGCGGGCTCAAGGTTGGCATCACCAACCCAGACAGCAATCTGGCCGGCATTCAGGAAAAGAAACAGGAACATCCCGCCGTTTATGAAAAACAGAATCAGGAATACCGGAAAATAAAAGGACTTAAGCGAAAGACCTTTTCCATTACCACGCAATTCTGCTGTCATTTTGGAAACTGCTGACGGAAAGCCGTAAAGTGACAAAACCAACGCAATTCCGAGCAGCGGATACACCTGCTGATATATATAGAACCCTAGATCCCCTGTCAGGTTTTGCAGTGGGATCCGGTACCCCGCACTCAGCAGTTTGCCGATAAGTCCTGCCAGCGTCAGAAGCAAAGCACCTCTGAGCAGCTTGTTGGTTTCACTTCCAGCCATGATAAACGCCCTTCTGTACAATTTTTGTTTATTATAGCATATCAGTATTCTCTTCATCTTCCTAGAACAGGTTTGATTATGCCCATATTAAAAGGCACTTTTCGTAAATTTTGTTGTTCCTTAACCCTCAAAGTTGATATAAAATGCGAAACAACTCTTAGCTTCGCTTCGGAAATACATTCCGCTTTCCGCGGGCAACGCTTCAACTTCCTCGGAAGAAAACCACTTCCTGCGGGATTTTCAGCTGTTGCTTCGACGAACAGGACGTTCTAGTACCGGCGTTGGTCACAGGACGTGACCGTTTTTAGCCGGTGACCCGCTGGAGTCTCCATGTATTTCCGTCGCTGGATTGAAGTTAATTCATCCTTATCCAGATGCCCATCTTAATCTTATCAAACGACAAACGCATATTAGCGCAGGCATAATACGAAGACTACTGAGGAAACAGAACGGATCTGAAGAACCCCGCAGCGACGGCCTTTCCGCGAGGAGACTGAAGCCGTGCCCGGCGGCAAAGGAAACACTGTGAAAGCTTTAGCTTGAACAGATGTTGAACTTGCACCCGGAGTGGTGAAAGCGACTGCGCGTAGCGGAAATCAACATAACTATCTTGTAGAAAATAGCCTATTAAAAAGAGCAAAAACCAGGATAGCCTGACCTGGTTTTTGCTCTTTTGTTCCATAAAGTTATTCCATTTGTTTCGCCAGAAAACTTGAGGCGGTCTCCAAGCTCTTCTGTTCAATATTACTGAGTTTCTTTCCATCTTTGGAAAACATGATTACACAGCCAACCGGATCACCATTAGCAATGATAGGACTAATGCAATACGAATCTAAATCTTCATCTTTTCCCTGAACGAGTTCAACGGTATTAGCTTCTGTCTCAAACACCGGTGTGCGGTCCTGCATTATTTTCTCACTTTGATTACCAATGCTTTTATTTAAATAATCCTTTTTTGATTCTCCTGCAACTGCGATAATTTCATCCCGGTCACATATCAGGACGGGATAGTGCAGGGAGTCAAATAATGCTTCTGCATATTCCTGAGCAAAACTTCCCAGCTCATTAATTGGTGAATACTTTTTTAAAATGACTTCACCTTCTCGATCTACAAATATCTCTAATGGGTCGCCTTCACGAATACGCAACGTTCGTCTTATTTCTTTTGGGATGACCACTCTGCCCAGGTCATCAATCCGTCGTACGATTCCTGTTGCCTTCACAGTGATAGCCTCACTTTCTACGATGATTTTTCTCTGGTGTATGTAAAAATTCAACTTTACTCCCATGTAAAAAAACACCAGTTGTAACATTAGTATAAAACATCACCGTAGAACTATACATGACTATAGAAAAACTTGTCTTTTTATCACAAATGTGCAAAATTACATTGACTTAATCATCTTCCCGGTCTACTTCAGAGAGCCTTTTAGTAAAATCTTCGACTGTGTCGTACCTGTTATGCCGGGTATCGCGTGTCCACTTAAACATAACCTTTAATTTGTTGCCCTCGGTACCGAGTTGAACTTCACGGCCAAATGTATTGGCAAGTTCGAATAGCTTGGAACCATCAATTTTTTGGCTCCTTGCCTCGTCCACCAGCATCTCCATGTTATTTTTCCGTTCACTGATGGATTCAACCCGCTGCTGTTTGGCATGCCGTTTGAGTGAAGAGACAGTAAACAGGTTAGACACTTCTTCCGGATAGTCACCGAACCGGTCAATCAGTTCATCCCTCAGTTCTTCTATATCCTCGGAGGTTTCAATCGTCTGGAACTGTTTGTACATATCAATCTTCTGCTTCTCATCCTTAATGTATGAATCAGGAATATAAGCATCAATAGAAAGGTTCAGTTCGGGTTCGAATGCTTTTATTTCTGCTGGTTCTTTTCCATATTTACGGGCATCTATCGCGTCTTTCAGCATTTGTGAGTACATATCAAACCCGACGGAATCAATGAATCCGTGCTGTTGTGCTCCCAGCAGATTCCCTGCACCACGGATTGACAGGTCTCGCATTGCAATTTTAAATCCTGATCCAAGTTCAGTGAACTCCTTAATTGCCTGAAGCCGCTTTTCAGCCACCTCAGACAGCACCTTATCTTTTTTATAGGTGAAATAGGCATAAGCAACCCGGTTCGAGCGTCCAACACGTCCTCGTAACTGATAAAGCTGGCTAAGTCCCATCCGGTCAGCATCGTTCACAATCAACGTATTAACATTAGGAATATCGACACCAGTTTCTATGATTGTGGTGCTTACCAACACATCATACTCACCTTCCAGAAAGGCAAAAATCACATTCTCCAGTTCTGTTTCATTCATTTTTCCGTGCGCTACCGCTATTCGTGCATCATCAACAAGCATTCCCAAATCGCGGGCAACGCTGTCGATATTTTCAACTCGGTTATACAGGAAGAATACCTGGCCTCCTCGCGCCATCTCCCGTTCGATCGCTTCCCTGATAAACACCGGATTATATTCCATAACGTACGTCTGGATTGGAAAGCGGTTCTCAGGTGGTGTTTCGATAACTGACAAATCACGCACACCGAGCATGGACATATGCAAGGTTCTCGGTATCGGTGTAGCCGTTAGTGTCAGGACATCAACATTGGTCTTAAGCTGCTTGATTTTCTCTTTGTGTTTCACACCAAACCGCTGCTCTTCATCCACAACAAGCAAGCCAAGGTCTTTATACTCAACATCTTTTGACAACAGACGATGCGTGCCAATCACAATATCGACCAAGCCCTTCCGGAGGCCTTCAGTCGTCTCTTTCTGCTGCTTCTTTGTGCGGAATCGGCTTAATAGCCCAATATTTATCGCATGGTCTTGGAACCGCTCCCTTACAGTTTCGAAATGCTGCTGCGCCAGAATGGTTGTTGGAACTAGTATTGCAACCTGTTTCCCGTCAGCAATTGCTTTAAATGCAGCACGAATGGCAACCTCTGTCTTTCCATATCCAACATCACCACAAAGCAGCCGGTCCATTGGCCGAACCCGCTCCATATCCTGCTTGATTTCTTCAATGCAACGAAGCTGATCCTCTGTCTCCTGATATGGAAACGATGCCTCAAATTCCCGTTGCATCTCGGTATCCTCACTGAATGCATAGCCTTTCCTTGCCTCACGTTCGGCGTACAATTCGATTAGATCATCCGCAATATCCTCTACTGACGACTGAACTTTCCGTTTTACTTTGGTCCATTCGCTGCCGCCAAGTTTATAAAGTTTGGGTTCTTTTCCCTCGGAACCTACAAACTTCTGAACGAGATCAATCTGGTCAATCGGGACAAACAGCTTGTCATCGCCTGAGTATTTAATCAGCATATAATCCTTATGAAGATCATTAACCTCAAGCGTCTCTATGCCGAGATACTTCCCTATCCCATGACTTGCATGGACAACATAATCTCCTACTTTAAGTTCCTGATAGTTTTTAATACGTTCTGCGTTGGAAATCTTCTGCTTTTTACGAGGACGCTTTACCGTTTTCCGCTTAAACAGTTCATTTTCCGTAATCAATACCAGTTTATGCATCGGCAGCTCTGTACCGCTGCTTATGTTCCCGACCGCTATTGTCGGTTTGGAGACCGGGAGTTCAAGCTTATTTGCAACTGCTGAATCAATTTCATAATCCATAAATATAGAATGTATTTTCTCAGCTCGTTTGGAATCAGGCGCCAGCACTACCACCGAAAAGTCGCCCTTCTCCCAACGTTTCAGTTCATTCTTAAATAGGTGCATCTGTCCATGGAATTCCTGCATCGCGCGTGACGATAAGTTAATTATATTCTGTGGTTGTGTATTGGGAATATGACGAAGAAATACCGACATATAAAGCCGTGGCTGCTCCATGTTTTCCCATACTGTATGCCAGTCCAATGAAAACCGGCTGTCCCGGACCATTTTATTGGCCTCCAACAGACTACTGTACCATTCGCCTTCCTCAGTATCAAGGTTGGTGGCAGTTTCCATGATCCTGCTCATTTCATCCATAATAATCAGGCCGTCTGATGGTAGATAATCTAACAAACTAGCAGGATTTTCGTATAAAAATCCAATATACTTGTACATTTCCTGGAAGCGTTCCAGGTTTTTCAGTCGTTCGATGTCATGTTCAATTGCCTCAACAAGTGTTTCTTTTGCTTCAGGTTTGGCTATTTTTTTCAGTGAGGCTGACAGCGAAGTTTCCAGGCGCTGCGCTGCGCTAATCATGTCTTCTTCTTTTAAAAGAAGCTCGGTTGCAGGGCCAATGATAATTTCGGTTTCCTTACCAAGCGACCGCTGTGATTCCGCATCAAAAAAACGAATGGAATCTATCTCTTCATCAAACAGCTCAATTCTGACAGGGTGAGCTTCGGTTACCGGATAGATATCAATAATGCCACCCCGACGGCTGAATTCACCAGGGGATGTTACCATAGAAGCTCGTTCATAGCCCATATCAACCAAAAAAGAGAGATAGGTTTCCAGGTCGATATCTTCCCCTAATTTGAAATGCAGCTGATAATTTTTCCAATAATCGGTTGGTGGCAGGATTCGTTTTAATGCCGCAACAGGGGCAATTAAGATTCCCGACTCTTTCTTTGACCATTCCGATAATGCCTCAATCCGCTGGCTTCTGAGTTCCGGGCTGGCAATAGCAATCTCTGAAGCAATCAACTCATTTACCGGGTAAAGATATATATCATCACCGCCGATAAATTCTACAAGGTCATCATAGAGCTGCTGCGCTTGAACCAGCTGATGCGTTACTAGCAGCACCGGTTTATGTAGCGACTCGTTTATAACAGAAACAAGCAGACTTCTGGCTGAGCCTGATAATCCAGCAACAAGCTGTTCATTCAGTCCACCCGAAACTCCGCTTAAAATTGACTCTATATCTTCGTTCGCACGTAAATATTCGTTAATACCTTTCATCTTTCCCCCACCTGCTAACATACAAAAATGCCTTGGTTATACAACTGCCTGACAAATCGATTTCACCTGCAACAGCGAAACCTGCAGAAGGGCAAATGCCGTATACTGCAGGAAACTAATTGCATATTCAACTGCTCTTTAAAGGCTTGAGTATACCAAAGCTCTTTGTATATATTATTGTATAAAGTAATCCAGTTCATGATAGTGGGGATTGGTTCCAAGGGATTCCTCACAGTTTTCACAAATGGTCTGAATCTGAACGTCCCCATTACTTTGATAGTGAATCATTTCCTGTCTTTCTTCTGGTGATAATCTGTCCCATCCAAGCATGGACGTATCGACTACTTGCTGGTTCAGTTTCCCAATCTCATGGCCACAATGTCTGCATTTATAGACGATAGACAAACAAAAAACCTCCTCGGATAAACATGGGGTATATTAAAGTTTATCCGAAAAGCGCCTTTTTATACTCTATGCCTGTTCTATCTGTTAAATTCATTCATTACTTCCTGAAAAGGTTTTTTCAACCATGCTTCACAAGCATCTGCCGCTTTTTGAATGCTGGCGTCAACATCAGCGGCTTCTGCTTTCGGGAACTCGCCAAGCACATAATCTACGACCGGCTGCTGGGTTACAGGACGGCCAATACCAATTCGGATCCGTTTGAACTCTCTCGTACCAAGATGGTCGATTATAGAACGAATACCATTATGGCCGCCGTGACCGCCTTTTTGCCGTAGTCTTACCTTACCAGTTGGAAGGTCAAGATCATCATAAATGACCAGTACATCTTCCGGATCAATATCATAAAAATCAGTCAATGGTCGAACGGATTCGCCTGACAAATTCATGTATGTCTGCGGTTTTAAAAGTGCAATTTTATCTCCATCCATTGTTTCAATAGTGGACTTGCCATTGAATTTATCTTTTTTTAATTTCCAATTATTACGGGAAACTAGCTCATCTATTACCATAAATCCGATATTGTGGCGTGTTTTCTTATATTTTCGGCCTGGATTCCCTAATCCTGTAATACACTTCATTCGTCTTCTTCCTTTGTGGATCAGTTTCTAATTTCAGGAATTCCTGAATGAACGGTTGTCCCTGCTATATATTTTACTGTCTTTTCATACTTAATGAAAGCGAAACCCTCCTGGACAGGAGGGTTTCTTAAGTTAAGTTATTTGCTTTTTTCTTCTGACTGTTCATCGTCATCTTCAGCATCAACCAATTCAGGCTCCGCATTTTCATCTGGTGATTCTTCTACATCATCAAGTGTATCTGGTGGAACTACGGTTGCAACTGTTGTAGTTTCGTCTTCCAGATATTCATACTTATCCGACCGCGGCAGGTCAGCAATTGTTATACTATCGCCAATTTCAAGACTTGCAACATCAACCGCGATTTCTTCTGGAATCTCACCAGGCTTTGCACGTACCTGAAGGGCATATAGAGGGTGCTGCAGAACGCCGCCGTCCTTGGACCCTTGCGCTTCCCCTTCGAGACGAAGCGGTACTTCTACGTCAATCTCCTTGTCCATATTAACAATATAGAAATCTGCATGTACCAGTTCATCCTTAAGCGGGTCAATCTGATACTCATGAAGCATTACATCTACCGGGCTATCATTTTCGATATCCAGTGAAATAATGGCGTTTCTACCTTCGTCACGGACTGTTTTCACCAACTCAATGCTATTAACAGCAATAGATTTAGCTTCCTTGTCCTTACCATATACAACTGATGGTACATTTCCATTTTCTCTGTGTTGTTTCGTCGCTGATTTTGTTAAGTCATCTCTTCTTGTCGCTTTTAATTTAACTGCCATATTTATCCCTCCATTATTTGAAAACCCGGCAATAGCCAGGTCATGTGGCTAAGCTGTTACGTTAAAAACAAAGTTAATGTTGTACAAAATCCATACCTTTTCTATACCCGTATTTGCTACGTATTAAACACTTAATCAAATAGAATACTTACAGACTTCAGTTCATGTACACGGATAATTGCTTCACCGATCAGTGGAGCAACCGAAAGCTGTGAAATTTTTTGGTTGTATTTCTCTGCAGGAAGCGGAATTGAATTAGTCACAACAAGTTCTTTTATTTTAGAGTTTTCAATCCGCTCTAATGCTGGACCAGAAAGTACCGGATGCGTACAGCAGGCATAAACTTCTTTCGCCCCATTTTCAACCAGCGCATTTGCTGCAAGAGTAATAGTCCCTGCAGTATCAATTATATCATCAATCAGGATCGCTGTTTTGCCTTCTATGTTTCCGACAATATTCATTACTTCGGCAACATTTGGGCGTGGACGGCGTTTATCGATAATTCCGATCGGCGCTTTCAGACGGTCCGCCATCTTACGCGCCCGTGTAACCCCGCCATGGTCCGGAGATACAATGATCAAGTCGTCAAAATTCTTTGCTTCAAAGTGATCAGATAAAATTGGAACACCCTGTAGATGGTCAATCGGAACGTTAAAGAATCCCTGAATCTGCGGAGCGTGCAAATCTAGTGTGATAACACGATCAGCGCCGGCAGTTTCCAGAAGGTTTGCAATCAATTTAGCGGTGATTGGCTCCCTTGCGCGGGCTTTACGGTCCTGTCTGGCATAACCATAGTATGGCATAACGATGTTGATTGAGCGTGCAGAGGCACGTTTTAGGGCGTCGATCATAATCAACAATTCCATTGTATGCTGGTTTACCGGGGACGAGGTGGACTGTACCACATAAACGTCACTTCCCCGCACACTCTCCTCAATATTAATTTGGATTTCGCCATCACTGAATGCCGAAACCGTACACTTTCCCAATGTAGTTCCGATATGGTCAGCAATTTCTTCTGCCAGTTTCGGGTTTGAATTTAATGAAAATACCTTCAACGATGAATTATTGTAGCTAGATGCCATGACTTAGACCCTCCGTTAGTCCTTTTTTCTGTTCTTAATCTTTGATGCATAACCTTCTTTATTCGTCTGCCGTGCGCGGGCTACTGATAATGAATCCCCGGGCACATCTTTCGTTATAGTCGAGCCTGCTGCAACATAAGACCCCTTCCCAACAGTAACAGGCGCTATCAGGTTGGAATTACAGCCGATAAACGAATCATCCTCAATTTTGGTGAGATACTTATTCTTTCCATCATAGTTAACTGTAATCGTGCCGCAGCCAACATTGACATTCTCCCCAACATCGGCATCACCGATATAGCTGAGGTGTGATACCTTACTTTTATCTCCGATGACCGCTTTTTTAATCTCGACAAAGTTACCGATTTTTGCTTCATCACCGATATTAGCTTCGGGACGTATGTGTGCAAATGGTCCAATTTGCACACGGCTGCCTATTTGGCTGTTCCTTGCAACACTTTGCCGGATAACAGTAGCTTCACCTACTGAACAATCAACTATCTCTGTGTGCGGACCTATTTCTGCATCTGTTTTAATGACTGATTCACCTTTAATGATTGTCCCCGGGTGAATGAGCACGTCCTGCTCGATTCTAACATCTGGTCCAATATAGGTGTTGGTAGGGTCCAATATAGTTACCCCGTTCCGCATATGCTGTTCATTAATGCGTTTCTTGAGGGTCATCTCTGCTTGAGCTAGGGCAACCCGGTCGTTTACTCCTAGGGTTTCCTCAAAATCACCCGTTACTGATGCACTTATCTTTTCGCCCTTGTTGCGAAGAATTCCAATAACATCAGGCAAATAATATTCACCCTGTGCATTATCGTTAGATACCTGCTGCAGCGCCGAAAAGAGCGCTTTGTTATCAAAACAGTATGTACCAGTATTTATTTCCTCAACGAGCAACTCCGCCTCATTCGCATCTTTATGTTCCACAATTCGTTCAACTTCATTCTCTGCATTACGAATAACCCTACCGTATCCTGTAGGGTTAGGTGCTTTTGCTGTTAATATTGTAGCCTTGGCACCAGTTTTCTCATGATCTTCAAAAAGTGCCTGGTATGTTTCACCTTTAATTAGAGGAGTATCACCACATACCACAATTGTAGTCCCCTCTTTATCTTTCAGCAGTTCTTCTGCCTGTATAACGGCATGGCCGGTTCCAAGCTGTTCTTCCTGAATCACCAGCTTGCTTTGGTCGCCTATATGTTCGGCAACCTTTTCGGCGCCATGCCCGACAACCGTAACCATCTCATTCAACTGAACCGCCTTCAGCTGTTCCATAACATGCTGAACCATAGGCCGCCCAAGAACAGGATGGAGTACTTTATATAATTTTGATTTCATTCTGGTACCCTGCCCAGCAGCAAGAATGATTGCATAACGACTCATAGTGAAGAATCCTCCATTCTGATTATCCATTATGAATATATCTTAAAAAAGCGAGGAATTCAACAGATACACCTAATTTACACCATGGGCTGAACAGGCTTTTAAATTACATTTAGACAAAAAAAGAAGGCTAACCTGTTGCAGATTAGTCCTCTTGTTGAGATTGTGTTATTAGGAAGCCCCAGCTTCTTCATATTCCACTTCGGCTTCACCAGCACGATGATATTCCTCTAACACTGCATCCTGTATTTTAGAACGCGTATTGGAATTGATCGGATGCGCGATATCTCTGAATTCACCGTCCGGAGTACGCTTGGATGGCATAGCCACGAACAGTCCATTATTACCGTCAATGACACGGATATCATGCACCACAAATTCCTGGTCCAACGTAATGGATGCAATTGCTCGCATTCTTCCCTCTGTATTAACGCGGCGTAATCGTACGTCAGTTACTTCCATGATGTTTCACCACCTTTTCGCTTTTGCTTATTTACCATAATTCTACATTTCCATGAGAATTCCTGCTAATTTTTAAAAAAAATTTAAAAAATCCAGAAATAATTCCCCTTTTAAGCAAAAAATAAACCTCTCTGGTGGCAGAAAGGTTAGATTCAGTGCTTATTCTGTTATATTGCCGGGATTCACTTCAATGTTTCGCTGCTTTATATCAACATTGGTTATTTTTACCAATGAAGTATAATCTTCCACGACCCGCTCATCTTCTTCATCATCTGCTTCAGCAAGAACACCAATTGCTTTTACATTGGCGTTAAATTCTTCAAGTAGGCTTTTCATTCCATTGATTGTTCCGCCCGCTTTCATGAAATCATCGATAATACACACGTTGGCACCTTCCTGAAGACTTCGTTTGGGCAGTACCATTGTCTGGATTTTCCTTGAGGACCCAGAAACATAATTAATACTTACCGATGATCCTTCCGTAACTTTCGGATCCCGCCGGACAATTACAACCGGTACACTCAGCACACTTGCAACCGCATAGGCGAGCGGGATTCCTTTTGTCGCTACCGTTACCACCACATCAATTTCCAGGTCAGAGAACGCGGAAGCAAGGACACGTCCAATTTGCTTGACCATATGTGGATCGCCCAGGATATCACTCATATACAGATAGCCTCCTGGAAGGATGCGTGAAGAATCCTCAAGTGTATGGCATAACTCCTGAATAAAGTTTTCCCCTTTTTTTCTGGAGAAGTGCGGGATATATTTCACTCCACCTGCAGCGCCGGGAAGTGTTTCCAGGCTGCCGATTCCTTCTTCACGTAGTACGCGGTCAACTATCCCTAGATCTTCACTTATGGACGACTTGGCAGCATCGAATTTGGTTGTAAAGAATGGCAATGATGTATGAGTGCGTGGATTTTCAAGAAAGTAATTTGTTAATGCAACTAAACGATCGCTTCTTTTCATGATTCACCTCTAAAAACCGAATATTTATTATTAAATATAACACTAATATACGTATTTTATCAAGTAATCATCGGCGATCGATTGATTGTACAATATAAACCTCGTCACAAAACCCTCTTAAGCCGTTATAAATCCGTTTTGCTTTACTTAGATGTTCGACTAATCCCACTACGGTTGGCCCGCTTCCACTCATCAAGACACCAGTGGTACCAGCCTGGATCATCTTTTCTTTTAATCGCTGAACCTCTGGATATAGCGAGAATGTAACAGATTCCAGGGCATTGCCGATATTGGAGCAAAGTTTCTCGAAGTTCTTTTCCTCCATCGCCTGGATAACCTGTTCTGTTTTTGGGTGGGTTAAATCAGCTGTATTAACGTTCTGGAAGATTACTCGTGTAGTAATGCCTATATCTGGCTTGGCGAGGATTATATAGCACGGTGGCGGGGGTGCCAGCCGGTGCACCTTTTCTCCATGTCCAGTCCCCAGAGCTGTATTGCTGTAAATACAGAAAGGAACATCTGAACCAATCCCGGCACCGATATTAGCCAATTCATCAAGCGAAGCTCCCACAGACCACATTCGATTCAGACCACGCATTACAGCAGCCGCATCACTACTCCCACCCCCAAGCCCAGCAGAGACTGGGATGTTCTTTTCAATTTCAATCCGGACACCTTTGTTAATCCGGTATTTATTTTTAAAAGCAACCGCCGCTTTATAGGCAAGATTCCGTTCGTCGTTCGGCACATACTGGTTATCGGCAGAGACTTCAATCCTGTTGCCATCAAGAGGATAAAGCTCCACCCGGTCAGCCAGATCAACAGCTGTCATGATCATTTCCACCTCATGAAAGCCATCATCTCGTTTTCCCAGAACATCCAATGAAAGATTCACCTTTGCCGGCGCTCGTTCATACAAAACCATTTCCGTCACCCACTTTTTAAAACTATATCAAATTGTAACACAAAAATAAAAGCAGAGGCGAGACTAGAAAAGTAAAAGCACACTACTCACACCTGACAGGCTTAAGCACAGCTTTTAAGATAGGTTTTGGAACACATCGAGTCTCTGCTTAGGACCTCACAGATGTTGAGTAGCGATAAAAAAAGGCAAACCTGTTAAGGTCTGCCTCCATTTTGCATGCTCTGTTCAGCAATTTCGATCGCACGTTTCACCATGTTACCGGCATCTCTTGCCCTGATGCCTCCCCAGCCTTCCTGTTTCACCGTGTCGTAAAAGCCTAACTCCTTGGCAATTTCTTCTTTCAATTGGTCTGACATCATTCCACTACGTCTAGCCATGAAAGAACTCCCCTTTCTAATACGACACTCATAGTATGTGTCCATGGGGACCGTTTACACCCGTAATATGTATGCAGAAAAGGAAATATTTATCGTTCCGCGATTTGATACTGTGTTAGCATCTTTTCTAGCTTAAGTGCCAAACTAATATCACCATCAATTTTAATTTTACCTGTCATAAAAGCAGTAGTGCTGTTTAACTTTCCAAGCAGAAACTTTTTAAAATGTTTTTCCTTCATTTTCAGTATACAGTCAGTATCCTTCTGCCTCGTATAATGTACAGCAGCTGTACCATCACTGAATTCGAGCTGGTATGTTCCATCCTGTTCATCCGTCAGCCGAAACTCATAAACAGCATTCACTCCTTTATACGGCTCGCTGTTCTGCTCTAACCGCTGTTCAATCAATTTCCAGATTTCTGTTGGTGCCAAGTGCTCAATTGATTCCATTTCCAACCCCCCTGATGGTTTAAAATTGGGCAAAAATAAAAGCAGTAAACATGATGTCTACTGCTCTGCCATTGCTGCTCGTTCCCGCTCATCGAAACTTAATTCAACTGTTTCCGTCAAGACGTCTGCATAGCTGTATGAAACACGTTCGAATGCATTTTCGTCCTGATCCAACTCAACGATGAAAACAGACGGATAAGTTTCTGCTAAAACGCCGCAGCGTTCAATTGTCTTTCTTCTACCGCCGTTGGCTTTGAGTCTAAGCCGCTTTCCAATCTGACATTCAAGACCTTGCTTAATTTCTATTAATGTTTTAGCCACTACACTCCACCTCACTACTGTTATAATACCACAAGCTTGTTTATTCGTCAAATAAAACTTTATATTATAACAGTATATCTTTTTTAATGTCAACAAGTATTTTTGCTTTCCATCTATATTTTTTCAAAAAGTTGACAAATTATGTATTAAATTTTCAAAAATAAAACTGTAAAGTGACATGAGGAGCAAAAATAAAGCTGATATTGGTTCATCAGCTTTATTCTGTTGGCTCCTCATCGGTAGCAAAATAGGGCATTCCTGTACGGAGAAGACCACGGGTTTCCACCCCACCCATCCCCTTTTCACCTGTAAGGGTATTCCGTAATGCATCCCAGACGCTGACCTTCTCCATGAACGGAGTGTAGGCAACCTTCGCAGCAATATAGACAGGGTCCAACGCATGTATATTTATCCGGGTCGGTGAACTGGCAAAATTTGCTCCTGCCCTGATCAAGGACTCAAAATGTGATTGGCAGGCACCTGCAAAAATAATCATCTGATCGAGATTGGGTGCTTTTTTTCTGGCAGCCCGTACTGTTTCAGCAAAATATTTGGAATGACGATATGCACGCAAATCATTTTTCTGTCCTTTACTTTTGGAAAAGGCGTCATGGCCAGTGATCACCATAATATCCGGCTGAATTTTTTCTATTAGCGATTCTATTTCAAACGGCATATCTTTTTCATTCACGTGAACGCCATGAACCTGCAGACCCATCCTATTATAAAGGTCAATGCACTTCCGTAAGTATGTCCGGTCTCCATCAACATGGAGCACCTTTGCCGGCAGCTGAAAATAGCTTGCTGTATTTTGATAACCGTCACTAATGTAATATTCCCGTTTTTCTTTCATAAGCTGATAGTCCTGACGAAACAGGCGATAGGAGGATTCCAGTTGCTCCTTTTCTTTTTGCTTCCTCTGTTTAAGGTCCCGCTCCTCTACATGCACCAGGTCATTCAACGGTGCATCTGCCTCAAGCCTGACATCTTCCCCATAGAGAATCGCTTCCGAGCCTGAAACTGAAGCTATCCGAAACAATAGATCATGATTATGTGATTTCCGAGTAACCAGTTCACCTTTTGTAAAATCCATAAAGCCACCTCACAGCCTTCATTTGGTGAAAGCATTCCTGTCATAGACTATGAAGTTAGCTGCCCACCTGTGTCTGGACAAGAAAAAAAGCGGCAGAATTGACACAGAAACCATAAACTGCGACGTAACAGAGAAGCTTCGCTCCGGAAATACACTACGCTTTCCGCGGGCTCGCGCTGAGCCTCCTCGTTCGCCAAGAACGCTCACTGTGGGGTCTCAACGTCTTCGCTTTCCCGCAGGAGTCTTCGGGTATTTCCTTCGCTACCATGGTGGTGATTAGAGCGAAGGGCAGTCGACTCCTGAGGGTCACCGGCTAAAAACGGTCACGTCCTATGACCAACGCCGGTACTAAAACGTCCTGTTCGTCCAAGCAACAGCTGAAAATCCCGCAGGAAGTGGTCCTCCAAGGAAGTTGAAGCGTTTCCCTTGTAAAGCGACTGCCCGGAGCGGAAATCAATAAACTTTTATGTCGCACTTTATATCAATTATGAAGGGTAGAGTAATAAAGTTTGCGAAAAGAGTCTAAAAAAAAGCCATTGCTCATCGGCAATAGCTTTTGATGTTAGTAGTTTAGCTCCTCGTAAAATGTATTGGCCAGCAAAGCAAACTCCGCTATATCAAGTGATTCACCTCGACGCGTTCCATCCAGACCAATCCTCTCGAGAGTCTCTGAAATGGTTACTTTATCGAATCCCTCTTTATCCTTAAAATAATTCACAAGGTTGTTCCGCAATGTTTTTCTCCGCTGAGCAAAACATGCCTGAACCAGTTCAAAAAAGAAATCCTCATCGTCCACTTCAACAGGTGGCTTCTCTCGGGTGGTTAGTCTGAGGACACTCGAATCAACATTTGGCTGTGGCATAAAAGCACGCTTCGGAACATTCATTACCACTTTGGCCGTTGTATAATACTGAACGGCAATCGACAGGGAACCATAGCTTTTACTGTTAGGCTTTGCTGCCATACGTTCGGCAACTTCCTTCTGAATCATCACGGTAAAACTATTGACCTGTAATCGGTCACGAAGCAACTTCATAAGAATTGGCGTCGTAATGTAATATGGCAGGTTAGCCACAACATGGACAGGCTGATCAGACCTGAAATTTGCTTTAATAGTCTCATCCATATTTGCCTCCAGAATATCCTGATGGATAATATGGATATTAGAATAACCGTTCAGCGTATCCTGCAGAATTGGAAGAAGCCGTTGATCAATCTCATATGCAACCACACGGTCGGCATGAATGGCAAGCTGTTCAGTTAACGCCCCGATACCCGGACCAATCTCAATAGCGCCAGCCGATTCATCTATTCCAGCATGTGCAATAATATTTTCCAAGATATTTACGTCAATCAGGAAATTTTGGCCAAGGCTTTTTTTAAACGAAAATTTATATTTCCTAAGTATCTCTTGAGTCCGTGTTGGGGTGGCGATCATTTTAGTCGTCATTATAGTCCTCCTGCAATACTTGGTGAATGGATTGTTCGAGCTGCTCTCGTGTAATCTGGAACATGGCCAGGCGTTTCAATAGTTGTTTTCCATTGGTATGCCCAATCTGAAGAATTTCACTGACCCGCTTCCGCAAATGGCCTGATTTCTTACCTCCGATGAGTCCGTAGTCGACCAAGTCTTCCCTGGTAATATCAGTTACCTGCTCTTCAGCTAGCTCATATACGTCCTCTAATGCCTGTTGAATTGCTTGTATGGATGCATGCTCGATACCCAGGCTTTTTTTGTTTGACTGTTTTGCCCGGGCATTTTCGCGTGTAAGAAATGCGTGCTTGCAACCCGGGATTGCCTGATCAATAATATGACGGATTCGCTGGCCTGGGTAGTCCGGGTCGGTAAAGATTATCACGCCACGCTTTTCTTTTGCATGCCGTATCTGTTTTAGGATTGTGTCATTTATTGCCGATCCATTCGTTTCAATAGTGTCTGCCTCAACGGCCTGATGAATTTTTGCCGTATCATCCCGGCCTTCCACCACGATTATTTCCTTGATTTTCACCTGTTAACCTCTTTTCATTGCCGTTCGTAATACTATTAGAAAACCTGGCATTTACCAAGCTTATGTGGCAAATGCCATAGTTACTTATGTAGGCAGGTCAGGAAATTTCGATACTTTTTTACCTGCCAAAAAAATACTCCTGCCAATTACCTTGGTAGGAGTATTTTAACATATATCAGTCCAGAATTTTCACTTTTACTGTTCTGCGTCCAAATGCATATGCCTGACTCTTTGTCGCAAAGTGAAGGTCAATCCGGTTGCCCAGAATATGGCCGCCTGTATCACCTGCAATGGCTGTTCCGTATCCCTCAACCCATACTTTTGTGCCAAGAGGAATGACACTTGGATCCACTGCGACTACCTTCATGTTTGGATTCGCATTCAAGTTAATTCCTGTGGAAGTATATCCAGAGCATCCGGAACAACTAGCCGTATATGCACTGGCACTCATGTAAAGAACCTTTCCACTGTCACCTGATTCTTCGTTACTGTTGCTGGTTTCACTGGAAAGTGTAACAAGTTGCTCTTCTTTAGTACCGAAAGCGACTACACGTGCTTCGCTTTCCTTCTCAACTGTTTTACTGACAAGTTTACGGCTTACTTCCTTGCCGTTCTCTTTAATAATCTCATACTTCTTTACAAGTACCCCTTCTTCACCTTGGGCAACAACCCGCTTTTTCCCTTTTTCAAGGTTCGGATCTTCCCGTTTCTCGGTGTCATAGGCAATTTCTTCTTTGACGACATCGGTCACCTTTTCCACGCGTACAATAGTAATAGGTGTATCCTTACTGACCTGAGTGTCTAAACCTGGCTTGATTTTATCCAAATCACTCAGTGTAATTTCTTCCCTTTTGAGAATTTCTTCAACTGTACCGCCATTTGTTGTGACTGTCTTTTTGTCTTTGCCGTCATTGATGGTAACCTGGAATGCTTTATCAATGGTGAGTTTGAGTCCTTCACTCAATTTGTCTGAGGCGTTATGTGATGATTGATCGTGCTCTGAGAGGTTTATGTGTTGCTCTTTTAAAAACGCGCCAACTGTATCAAGTGTTGTATGATAAACTGTTTCATTTCCATCTACGTTAACTATTATTTTTTTGGCTTCTTTGTATGTAATGTCCATTCCGTTTTCTACTTTTGCAGTAAGCTTATGTGATAGTGCATCATGTTTGCCAACTGTAATTCCCGCTTCGGCGAGCAGTTCGTCGATTGTATCTGCATGTGTCCTGATTGTCTGTTCTTCACCATCTGCGGTTAAAACTACTTCAGCTTTTGTGGCTTCAACCAGAATTACGGCGGTGAAAGCCATTAGTGCCAACACTCCAAGACACGACATAACCAGCTTCATTTTCGATGCCGGCAATAGCTTTGAAAATATTTTCATGCTTTTTGCCTCCTTTGACTGGAACTCCGATTATATAAAACAGTTATATTCATTAGCAATGCTTTTACGGTTACGGTTTGTTTACAATTAAGTAACAGAAAGTAACCGTTATGTGACAAACCCTCTTAAACCCTTGATGCAATAAGATTCATGGCAAGCAAAAAGAGACTGACAATTATGCCAGTCCCTTGTAAAAACTAAATTTTATTACAGGGAAATTACGACTTTACTCACTCATTTCCACCAATTTTAAACACCGAAAATGCGTTTTCTGTAGTTAATTTACTGATTTCCTCGAACGATGTTCCACGCAGTTCAGCGATCTTTTCGGCAACCAATTTTACATATGACGGCTCATTTCGCTTCCCTCTGTTTGGATGAGGAGCAAGAAATGGTGCATCCGTTTCAACCAGTAAACGGTCGGCTGGAACCTGAACAGCAACCTCCTTGGGCATGGTGGCATTTTTAAAGGTTACAGGACCTCCCAGGGAAATATAGAAGTTCATGTCCAGACAGGTCTGTACATAGTCAGCAGAGTCGTTATAACAATGCATAATGCCACCAACTTCCTGTGCATTTTCCTCTTGTAAAATTTCAATAATATCCTCCGTTGCCTCCCGATTATGAATAATAATCGGCATGTTAACCCTTTTTGCAAGTTCGATTTGTTTACGGAAAACCTCTTTTTGGACATCTTTCGGTGACTTGTCCCAATGATAATCAAGACCCATCTCACCGATTGCTACCACTTTAGGATGAGCAGACAACTCTTCAATCCAATTAAGGTCTTCATCTGTCATGTCAATCGCGTCAACCGGATGCCAGCCGACCGCAGCATAAATAGATTCATACTGTTCGGCTATTTCAATTGCAAGCGGAATAGTCTCCCGGTCAAAACCAACAATAACCATATATTTTACCCCAGTGTCAAACGCCCGCTGGATTGTTTCATCCCTATCCTCCAAAAACTGACGTGCATTCATATGGACGTGTGTATCAAATAACACTAAAATCATTCCTTTCTAACATGGAAAAGGCCAGACTCGGGTGAGCTGACCTTTTACCAAAATTATTTTACAACGGAACCATTCGGCAATGATTGTTCAACAGAAGCAAGCGCAAGTTGTCCTTCTTCGTCTTCACCACTAAGAATCATTCCTTCTGACATTTCACCACGTAACTTTACAGGTTTCAGGTTTGTAACACAAATAACTTTTCTCCCTACAAGTTCTTCAGGCTTGTAATGTTCCGCTATTCCTGATACAACCTGTCTTTTTTCCGTGCCAAGGTCAAGTTGAAGTTTCAGCAACTTATCCGCTTTTTTTACAGGGTCTGCCTGAATCACCTCAGCGACCCGCATATCCAGCTTCATAAAGTCATCGTACGTAATCTGTTCCTTTGCTGCAGATTCCGGTGCAGGTGCTTTTTCTTCCTGCTTCGGCTTCTGCATCATTGCCTTAATGGTTTCGACCTCTTTCTCGACTTCAAGCCGAGGGAAAATTGGATTACCCTTCTGAACATTTGTACCTGCCTTTATCTTGCCCTCAGCATAAACACTATCCCATTCTTTCAGCGAATCATCTGTTACACCAAGTTGCCTAAACATCTCATCAGGAGCTTCGGTAAGAAACGGCCGCAGCATAATTGCCACTTTCCGTAATGATTCAGCAAGATGTGCCATTACATTTCCAAGACGGTCCTTATTCGAATCATCCTTCGCAAGAATCCATGGCTCCGTCTCATCAATATATTTGTTGGTGCGGCTGATTAGCTGCCATAAAGAAGACAATGCTACAGAGAACTGCATGTTTTCCATTACATCCTCCACTTTTTGAATCGTTTCTTTAGCAAACTTTTCAATCGATTCATCAACCCCAGTTTCTGATGGACGGTATTCAGGCATTACTCCGTCAAAGTATTTATTGATCATAGCAACAGTACGGTTCAGCAAGTTACCAAGGTCATTGGCAAGGTCGTAGTTGGTCCGTTCAACGAATCCTTCAGGTGTAAACACCCCGTCTGATCCGAATGGTACTTCCCGGAGCAAGTAGTAGCGGAGTGCATCAAGGCCATACCGGTCTGTCAGCTGTACTGGATCAACCACATTCCCTTTGGATTTGGACATCTTTCCGTCTTTCATAAGAATCCAGCCATGTGAGAACACTTTTTTAGGTAATGGCAGGTCAAGCGCCATCAGCATAATTGGCCAGTAAATAGTATGGAATCGAACAATTTCCTTACTCATCAAGTGTACATCGGCCGGCCAGAAGTTCTGATATTTCTCGTCATCATCTGTGCCATACCCTAGTGCAGTAATATAGTTAGTCAGTGCGTCAATCCATACATAAATAACGTGTTTCGGGTCGCCGGGCACCTTAATACCCCAATCAAAGGTTGTCCGCGACACAGCAAGATCCTCGAGGCCCGGTTTAATGAAGTTATTAAGCATTTCATTCTTACGGCTCTCCGGTTGAATGAACTGCGGATTTTCGTCATAAAACTCCAATAATCGATCAACATATTTACTCATTTTAAAGAAATAAGATTCCTCTTTTACTTTTTCTACAGGTCCTCCGCAATCTGGGCAATGCCCATCATCAAGCTGACGTTCCGTAAAGAAGGACTCACAGGAAGTACAGTACCAGCCTTCATACTGATCCAGATAGATATCTCCCTGCTTTACAAGCTGGTCAAAGATTTGTGCAACAACCTTTTTATGCCGCTCTTGGGTAGTACGGATAAAGTCATTATTGGTTATTTTCAGTTTTTTCCATAAATCTTGAATTCCGCTCACAATCTCATCGACATATGCTTGTGGAGTCATGCCTTTTTCTTCCGCTTTTCGTTGGATCTTTTGTCCATGTTCGTCGGTTCCAGTCAGATACATAACATCGTATCCCCGCATACGCTTATATCTGGCAATAGCGTCCCCGGCAACAGTTGAATAGGCATGTCCAATATGTAAATTGCCGCTCGGATAATATATTGGTGTAGTTATATAAAAAGTTTTCTTTTCATCTGGCATCGTGTTACCTCCTCAATCATTAATTCCTATTGTAGCGATTTTAACATAAGTTTGCCAATATGGTAGTACTCAAACTGCCAATATTCCATTTTAGCCAATTTGAGATTAATTTAACTCCTTAAACTTCTTTATATAGTGAGACTTTTTTCTAAAAGTTTGTTGTTTTAGTCACATTATCAATAAACTGCGACGTAACTCGTAGCTTCGCTCCGGAAATACATTCCGCTTTCCGCGGGCAACGCTTCAACTTCCTCGGAAGAAGACCACTTCCTGCGGGATTTTCAGCTGTTGCTTTTCCCGCTGGAGTCTCCATGTATTTCCGTCGCTGGATTGAAGTTGATTTATACTTATATCAACGTCAAACGCCTATTAGCGCAGGCATAATACGAAGAAACCTGTGGGAACAGCACGAGGCGAAGACCCCGCAAGAAGCGTTTTTTGCTTCTGAGGAGGCTGAGGCCGTGCCCACGGAAAGCGAAGTGTTCTGCCGGAGCGGAGCTTCGCTGATATGTCGCATTTTATATCAACTACGACGGTTACAGGGGAGCAAAGTTTACGAATAATTATAGGAGATGGTATTTTAGGGGAAATTACAAAAAATTCCATTAATTTTAAAGTTTAAAGAATTTTCATATTTCGAGGAAAAATTTGTTGACACTTATGGGAATGGTTGGTACTATATTGGATATACAGATGTCGAAACATGCCGAAATTTTTATAGAGCCAGGAAAGTGCAGTTATCGATAACTGGGCTTTGCATATTGTAATAGGGGGAATAAAAAAATGAAATCAACAGGTATTGTACGTAAAGTTGATGAGCTGGGACGGGTTGTCATTCCGATAGAGCTGCGTCGCACACTTGATATTCATGAAAAGGATGCAATGGAAATTTACGTTGACAACGATAAAATTGTCCTGAAGAAATACAAAGCAAATATGACCTGTCATATTACCGGCGATACATCAGATGAAAACTTCTCACTGGCAAATGGTAAGATTGTTCTAAGTCCAGAGGGAGCACAAAGCCTAATTAATGAGATTCAGACGAGATTAGGCAAATAAACATAGAGCAATGAAAACGGCTGACGTTAATTAACGTCAGCCGTTTTCATTGCTCTATATGATACTTCTGGTAAACCTCACGTTTTGGGATTTTTCGGTCCATGGCAACCTGCTTGATTGCACCTTTACTGGAGTATCCCTCACTTATATAATGATCCACGTGTTCAATGATTGAAATGTTGCTCCACCATAACTCATCCTCAACGGAATGGGGCTGGTCATTACCTTCAACAATCACACAGAATTCACCTTTCAGTTCCTGCTGATCCGCCCAGACGATTAGCTCCTGAATGGTCCCCCGTACATATTCCTCGAACCTTTTAGTTAGCTCGCGTGCTACTGTAGCTTGTCGATCGCCGAAACTTTCCTGCAATGATTTCAGCATTTCCTTTAACCGATAAGGAGATTCATAAAAAAGGAGCGTAGCCTGCTGTCCCTTCAGTCGCTCAAGCTCTTCCAACCTGTCCTTCTTCTTCCTGGGAAGAAAACCATAGAAAAGAAATTCAGTCGCCGGAAGACCTGATCCCACCAAGGCGCATAATGCCGCGTTGGCCCCCGGCAGTACCACAACGGGGAAATCATGTTTAACTGCAGCTTGAACAAGTTCATAACCCGGATCAGATATTGCCGGCATTCCCGCATCACTAACAACGGCTATTGAATCGCCATTTTCCAATCGCCCTAGTAACTGCTTTTCTCTGCCTTCTTTATTATGCTCATGATAACTGACAAGTGGGGTGGAAATCTCAAAGTGAGTCAACAATTTACGCGTATTACGGGTGTCTTCAGCAGCGATGACCGATACCTCTTTTAATGTTTTTAGAGCACGGAATGTAATATCCTCCAGGTTTCCAATTGGGGTTGGAACGACATATAAAGTTCCTGAATCACTCTGATTAAAGCTCTTTTGAACTTTCATATTGCATCACTTCTTTCAGCTTATCCCGGATTAACTGGAATTTTTCCTTCCTGGAAAACTGTTTGATTTGGTATTCTTTCTTTAACGCTTCCTCTTTTGTCGGATACCGTTCCACAAAAACTACCTGGAACGGCCCGCGGCCCCGGGTATATTTTGCACCCTTTCCCTCATTATGCATTGCAAGTCTCTTTTCCAAATCGTTTGTATATCCGGTATAAAGGCTATTGTCGCCACACTTTAAAATGTATACGGTATGCTCATTCTCTTCCATAAATAATATCCTCTGCTTCCTTTGTATATGTATCGTCATCCTCATAAATATAGAGAGGTGGCAAAATCTTCAGATCAGCCTTACCATCTCTGGTACCCTCGATTAGAATCATATTCGCATCCTTGTTCCGTTTCGGGTAGACAAACTGCAAGCGCTTGGGCTCCAGGTTGTGTTTACGGAACAGCGTCAATATATCGATCAGTCTTCCCGGCCGGTGAACCATTGATACCTTTCCACCGGGACGCACGTGAAGTTTACAGGCTTTCACCACATCTTCCAGTGAACAGTATACTTCGTGTCTGGCGATGGTCAGATACTCATTTTTATTGTGCTCGGTTGTCTTGGGTGTGGGAAAGTAAGGTGGATTGCATGTAACCACATCAAAGGCGCTATGCCCAAGCGTATCCTTCATTTCTTTTAAATCTCCTCGGATAATGGACAACTGATTTCCCAATCCATTCAAGGTGATACTTCGTTCTGCCATGCCTGCAAGGCGTTCCTGAATTTCCACTCCGGTTATCATAGCATTGGTTCGGCGTGACATTAGAAGAGGTATAACACCATTTCCTGTACACAAATCAAGAATATTTCCTTTTCGGATTGGCACATAAGCAAAATGTGCCAGCAATACGGCATCCAGAGAAAATGAAAACACAGTCGGACTTTGAATTATATGCATATTATCTTCAGCCAACAAGTAGTCAATTCGTTCATCATCAAGTAGTGGTACCATTATTAAAACCCTTCCATGCTAGAACAGCTGCCTCGTAATTACAGAGACAGCTGTGTTATTCTTATTTCGTTTTATTAAGGAATTGCAGACAGAATATACAGTCCTGATCCTGTCTGGGACTTCCAAACTGAATATTACAGATATGAAATCCTTCCTCATATAGCCGAGCCAGATTATCATATCCTTCACCTGGAATATCCGCACCGCGTTTCTTTTCCCCATACTCCCGGGACTCCTCTGTGGTACTCCCGTCAAGCCGATTGCGTAAATGGTGATTTTCCATCGCGAGCCTGTGGTTCTCCTCCAGAAGTTCACCAAGCTCATTTTTCAAATCGCCAAGTTGCTCGTATAACTCACCTATACGTTTTTCCATATCTGATACCTGGTCAAAAACCTGTCTGTTATTCACGCCTGTTCACCCCACTATTCTGTGGCTTGCGCTGTAATAATACCTTCATCAATTAGTTCATCTAAGGTGTATTCAATTACCCGCTCTTTCTCAGGGATTTCTATCTGAATGAGCCGCTCCAGAATGTTAAGGCCGACTACCTTTCCTTTGCCGTACGGTGTGTTAATGGATTTACCAATGTCCGGCAAATCTCGCTTAGCTGTTTCGTAATCGTCATTTTCATACTTCAGACAGCACATCAAGCGGCCACAGAGCCCGGATATTTTAGCTGGATTGAGTGAAAGGTTCTGATCCTTAGCCATCTTAATGGAGACTGGTTCAAAGTCACCAAGGAATGTGGAACAACACAGCATTCTCCCACATGGACCGATTCCACCAAGCATTTTGGCTTCATCACGCACACCAATCTGTCTCAGCTCGATTCTGGTTTTAAACTGAGCGGCAAGGTCCTTAACCAAATTCCGGAAGTCCACCCGTCCGTCAGCCGTAAAGTAGAAAATTATCTTATTTCGGTCAAATGTGTACTCCACATCAACCAGATTCATTTCAAGTTTATGTTCTGCAATTTTCTCGGTACATATGTCAAATGCTTTTTGAGCATGTTCCTGATTTTCCGCAACGGTATGTTTATCCTTGTCCTCCGCAACACGGATCACTTTTTTCAACGGCAGTACGACATCTTCCTCATCAACCTGCTTGTTCTTAATCACAACTTTACCGAATTCGATTCCTCGAACAGTTTCTACTACCACGTAACTGTCGAGCTCGATGTCTTTGTCAGCTGGATCAAAATAATATATTTTACCCGCTTTTTTAAAGCGGACGCCAATAACGTTAATCAATTTATATCACCTCTGTATTTGAACGGTAAGCTGCTCCATCACAAGTGTTGGATTAACGTTCTGCTTAATCTTGCGTTTTGCATCGAGAAGCGTATGGAGAATCCTTAGCAGTCGCTCCTGTGAAAAAACCATGCCAAAGCTTTCGGCTTTCTCATCATCTTTATCTAAAGTCACCATCGCTTCTTCCTTACCGATATGAAAATATAATATATCCTTAAATGCCAGCAGCAACAGATCAAGTCCTTGCTCATGCTGGTCTCGGTCTTTAAAGTGGGGCATCCACTGATTATGAATAAATAAAAACACTTCATCTGGTTTTTTGGAAACCATTTCTACTAATTGTATCATTAGTTTTCGCGCCTGCGCAAACCACTCATCACCATTCAGTGCTATAGCATCATCAAGATTATTCGTCATGGCACTCAGTAAAATGGCACTTTGTCGCTGTATGCCTGAATCCATTAATTTTTGCTGGAATGCCTTCGGGTTAAGCGGCTGCAAATCGATAATCTGGCACCGTGAACGGATCGTAGGGATTATTGACTGACTGTTTTCGGTCATCATGATTGCTGTTGTCTTCCTGCTTGGTTCCTCCAGGAATTTCAGTATCCGGTTCGCAGCATTCACCGTTAACGTATCAGCCCCCTTTATGATGTATACCTTTTGACTTGATTCCATACCTGAGTATGCAAATTCTTTTTGTAAATGTTCAATTTGTTCTTTTTTGATCGATTGTCCGTCAGGTTCCAGAAAGTGCACATCTGGATGGTTTCCCGATTCAATCCGTCTGCAGGCATTACATTCCAGACACGGATCTACCCCTGAACGATTTGTGCAGAATAGCACCTTGGCAAGTAAAACAGCAATAGCTTCTTTTCCTGTGCCTCGTGCTCCATGAAGTAAATAGGCATGCGAAATGCGGTCTTTTTTTATGCTGTTGGTGATGATTTTACTGGCCAGCGGCTGGATTTCTCCTACTTCAGACCACGTCTTCATTTTCCCCACGCCCTTACATAAATCGGTAATTACATATATAAATTAACCAGCAGACCTTTTATTTCACCTATTAATCCCAAAAGGTCAACCGTCTTTTTTTCCTGATTCATAATATCGTCTGTAAGCTCAATCAACTTTTCATCAATTTCTTTGACAACCGTAAGCTTCCGGTTGTTCCCACTCATACTGAAACTGTGTGATTTCTGCAGGTCAAGCCCATTATTAACCGTTTCCTGTAAAAATCCTTTTACCATCCGTTTAAACTTAACCAGGTCCTGAAATGAACGGAACCGGGCAAGCTTGTTACCCTGGATGGTTATATTTTTCATAAGCTGCTGCAATTCCTGCTGCTTTAATTTATGTGTTTGGGACTGTATCATACCATCGAAGGAGGGACGGCCTTCTGTTGCTGCTTTATGATGTTTGGTTGTTGTATCCATCTGTGACCGTATATCCTGACTGACTTTCATCGGAACAGCCCCCTTTTTGTTTTGTAATTTACTTTCTAGCTACTACTCCTAGCAACTAGCTGTCTTTGCTTACTAGAACTGCATAAATGACTCGATTGGCAGGATAAATACTGTTGCTCCACCGACTTCGACTTTTACTGGCTTCGGAATATACGAATCGGCATTCCCGCCCATAGGTGAAATCGGTGCCACCATCTGCTCACGCTGGGAACAATTATCTTTGATAATATCCAGCGCTTCATCTACATACTCATCTTCACAGCCAATCATCAATGTGGTGTTTCCTTCTTTCAGAAACCCACCGGTTGTAGCAAGCTTAGTAATTTTGAAGTTTTCCTCACCCAACGCATCTGTCAGACGATTGGTATCTTTGTCCTGAACAACAGCGATAATCAGTTTCACTATCCTTACCTCCCTTTCACATTATTTTCCAGCCGGGAAACAATCTGACTGCAGGTCTCATCTTCAACCTGGGTGAATGGCTGGTCAGCATTTATTACGTGAATCCGTTGTGGAAATTTGGAAACAAGCAACTGGTATGCTTCATACACACTTTCATGAAACGCCAGTTTTTCCAAATCCAGACGGTTCCTTTCTCTATCTTTATTCGCCGTAATACGTTCTAATCCCTTTTTTGGCTGGATGTCAAAAAACAATGTCATATCCGGCATACAATCCTGGATGGCAAACTGATTGATGGAAAATACTTCTTCCATTCCCAGCCCCCGGGCATAGCCCTGATAGGCAAGACTGCTATCAATAAACCGGTCACACAAGACTATCTTTCCTTCTTCAAGCGCCGGTAATACCTTCTCTGCAAGGTGTTGACGCCGTGCGGCCGCATATAGCAAAGCTTCTGTTCTTCCATCCATTGCTGTGTGGGCAGGGTCCAGGATAATGTGCCGTATCTTTTCGGCAATATCAATCCCGCCGGGTTCCCTTGTGGCCAAAACATCATAGCCGAGTGAAGTTAATTTTTTCTCAAGCGAGTGAAGAATGGACGTTTTACCGGCACCTTCACCACCTTCAAAGGTAATAAAATATCCGCTCACGTAGTTCTGCTCCTTTATTTGAAAACACGGATGCCATCATGAATATTGTCATGCTGTATCGTGACACCCTGCTGCATTAGTTGTCCGATCATTTCTATATGTGTCTCTGTAATTCGCTCACCTTTCAGGATTAAGGGAATCCCGGGTGGATATGGAATAACTGCTTCAGCCGCCACATGACCTGAAGCCTGATGTATCGGGAGGTTTATCGTTGATCGCCTGCGCATTTCCTGATAGGAGTGGGCAAGCTGTTGTATCGGTTCTGGAAATAAACTACCTTCCTCTATTGTAGCATGATTTACTGTGTTTTTTAATCGTTCATTGACATGCTTCACTGCTTTTTTTAGACGGCTGGTATTTTTAAATGGAGCAAGCCCATGAACAAGCAGTAATTGTTTATAAGTAACCAGTTCTGGATGGATTCCTTCTTCTTCAAAAAAATCCGCAGTTGCCTTGGCTGATTTACCTTTTTTCATTTGCAGAGTAATTTTAAGCGGATCATTGGATGGGTGAATCTCCCAATAATCCGTTGCCTGTAAAATATGGCTTACCTGTTCTACACTGACCAATATTTTATTAACTTCTTCCGTTTTCATTGTCGCAAGAAATTGTCGTGCGATATCCAGCGATGCCATCAACGGGTACGATGGACTGCTTGACTGAACCATCTGCAGGTAATGTGATAGGCTTTCTCTGGAGACCAATCCGTCTTTCCAGTGGAGATAGGAGGCCATTGTCATTGCTGGTGCCATCTTATGAGCCGAATGAACGACCACATCTGCACCTAATTCAAGCGCTGACTCCGGAAGTTGGTCGCTTACCGAAAAATGTACCCCGTGTGCCTCATCCACCAGCACAGGTATATTGTATGCATGAGCAAGTTCTATCATCGTTTTAATATCATATGTAGTACCAAAATAGTCCGGGTACGTTAAAATAAGAGCCTTTGCATCAGGATAGGTTTCGATTGCTTTTTTTACTGATTGTAGAGCAGGTGCTGTATAACGGTTTGCAGTTTCATCAAATTCCGGAGCGATGAAAACCGGCGAGGCTCCGCTCAATTCCAGTCCATTGAAAATGGATTTATGTGCATTCCGCTGGACAATTACTTCATCACCGCTTGTACAGACTGACAGGATCATTGCCAGGTTCCCAGCTGTACTGCCACCAACCAGAAAATAGGTGTGATCTGCTCCAAAATAGTCAGCAGCAAGGCTTTGTGCTTCCGCAATAACCCCGTGTGGAGCATGCAAATCATCCAATCCGGTTAGTTCCGTCATATCGATGGCCATAATTTCCTGCAGATATTTTTTTGCTCTATCCGGAATTATTTCACCATTTTTATGGCCTGGAACATGAAAGGATACCGGACTGCTTTCAGAAAACTGGATAAGCTTATCGAATAGTGGCATTGAACGCTGTTTCATTAGAAAATCATCCTTTATCTTCATCTCTCCTAATAGTATCCAACAGAAAAGGCCTCTGCAAGAATTCGCAGGAGACCTTAATAGATTAAGAGTATAATTTTGGCTGATTCATATTTTTTAATTTTTGCAGGTAATAACGGTACTTTTCTTCTCTTGGTTCCGTGCGGATCATGTTAGTTTCACACTCGCAGCAGATGAACATCTTGTATAAATGAATTCCTCGTTCCTTCTCTTCCTCACAGATACCGCAGCGTTCGTGAACGATTGCCTGTTCCATTTCCCCACCTCCGTTAGCTTAGTATCTCCTAATCTAACGAATTATATACATAAAAATCTTTGAAACAACGAAACTTCTTACACTAACTATATGACTGGTGGGCCTGGATGTTTACACTTATCTGTTTTAGCTGCAGTGACCAATGTTCACGCTGCTATATAATAAACAAGTGAATTGCCGCAAGCGAGGCCAGACCGAACAGCCCCAGAAAACCGGAGACAACAGCGGTAAACAGATTAATAGGGATATGAAGGCCTATCGCTCCCCCGAATACATTAAAGAAAAATAAAAACAGTATGCCAATGCCAAGCTTTACGGTACCATGTGCGAGGAACCGCATCGGTTTAACAGGGGCCCCTACAAACAACAGAATCACAATCAATGCAACCATTATGGAAATAACCAGTGTAGAACTCAAGCCGACTCACTCCTTTAAACTTGTCCCTATTAATTACATATGAGGAGAGCAAGTAAAAAAGAACAAAATGAGAAATAGTCGGGAAAAGATCTTTTTTCCATGTTAGATCTGCTTAATCAGTTTCTATTTCATACAAAAGACCGACGGGCACCCGTCGGTCCTTTTATGATTATCGATAACGGATTGCACGGATTTTCCTGCGACGCGCTTCCCGTAATAAATATAAATATTTCGCCTGCGCAAGATTTTCCTTGAACATCCCATCTTCGCTAGGTTCAATGCTTCTGTCCATTATGGATTGAATCTGTTTCCATTCGTGTTCTAATATAAAAATAGAATCTAATAATTGCTCATCTACACGTGTTTTAATCTTCCTACCCATATAGTCACCTAACTTTTTGAAAGACGCTTGTCATCATCCTGAATTTCTTGTGTTTCTCTTATGAAAGCTTTACGGAAGTTTCTATAAATCTCTTCTGCCTTCCAGTGCTTTTGAAAGGGTTACTTCATCAGCATATTCCAGATCGCCTCCGACAGGTAAACCATGTGCAATACGAGTTGTTTTTATTCCAGATGGTTTAACTAGACGGGAGATATACATCGCTGTTGCTTCCCCTTCGATGTTTGGATTAGTCGCAAGAATTAACTCTTTAACTTCTTCGTCTTTCAATCGATTAAGCAGATCAGGCACATTAATATCCTCTGGTCCAATGCCGTCCATCGGTGAGATAGCCCCATGAAGAACATGATATTTACCATGGTATTCTTTCATTTTTTCCATTGCGATTACATCCTTGGGATCCTGCACTACACAAATAATGGACTGATCCCTGGAACTATCCTGACAAATGGAACATGGATCCTGATCAGTTATATGTCCGCAAATGGAGCAATGCGTCAGTTCACGTTTCGCATTCACCAGTGACTTAGCAAACTCCATTACGTCATCCTCTTCCATATTTAAAACAAAAAACGCCAGCCGGACAGCCGTTTTTGGTCCGATTCCCGGCAATTTTGTAAAACTGTCAATCAGTTTGGAAATCGGTTCTGGATAGTACATCCTGTATGCCTCCTAGAACATTCCTCCAGGCAAGTTCATTCCTTTCGTGAATTGTCCCATAGTTTCGTTAGTTTTATCGTCCACCTGCTTCATTACATCGTTAGTTGCGGCAAGGATAAGATCTTGCAGCATTTCCACGTCATCGGGATCCACTACTTCTTCTTTAATCTGTACATCTGTTACTTCTTTCTTTCCATTAGCGACAACGGTTACCATGCCACCGCCAGCTGACGCTTCAAACGTCATTTCCTGCAGTTCCTCCTGTGCAGCCATCATCTTCTTCTGCATCTTTTGCATTTGCTTCATCATATTACCCATATTTCCACCTTTCATGGAAATCGCCTCCTTAAAATTAATGGTTAATCGTGAATTTCTAATAATTCATCGCCTACAAGTTTGCGGGCTTCTTCAATCAGCGGATCATCTTGCTTTTCTTCTTCATCGCTGGTTGCTGACTGTTCTTGCTTACTTATATATTCATTGCGTAATTCCTGCCAATTATTCGCTGGAATTGGAATAATTGTTAACTTTTTGCCAATCACACTTGTAAGTACGGATTCAATTGTTTCCTGGTTATCGAGAAACAAGGAACAATGGATCTCATACTTGAACTGGACCACAATCGCTTTATCGGATGCTGCTGCAGGCTTGCTGTCTTGTATTGTAGCATGTGCAGGGGCACTTGTGGACTTCAGCTGGCTAAGAAACGCAGCCCACTGTGACTGAACTTCTTTGAGTGCAGGCTTCTCTGCCTCCTGAAGAACATACCGTATTTTCTCAAACGGTATTTTATAACTATTTTTACCTGGACGAGCCTGTGGCCTCCGCGGTTCGTTTGCGGGTGCCTGCCTGCCCGCTGCCGGTGGAGAGGTTTTCAAGGCCGTAAGTTCTTTTTCCAGATGTTCCAGTCGGCCCATTAGTTTCGTAACTGCCTCCGAATCGGCGGCATTGTTTGTTTCGTTTTCCCTGTTATCCTTATTCGTAATCGTAAGGATTGCAATTTCAATGAATACTTTCGGGCTGTTCGACCATTTTATTTCCTGCTGGCATTTGTTGAGGTGCATGATGGCATCCTGTATCCAATCAGCTGTAACCGCATCTGCCAGTTGCCTGAATCCATCATTGATGATAGCTCTTTCCAGAATCCCTTCAAGCGTTGGAGCACTCTTGAACAGCAGAAGGTCTCGAAGAAAATAAATCAGGTCGTATACAAACCGTGCTGGGTCCTTCCCGTTCTGAATCAGTTCATCAAGCAGAGACAATGCCTCTTGTACATTTTTTCCATGCATGGAACGTACTATATCGGTCAGGATTTCCTGGGATACCCCGCCGGTAACCGCAAGAACGTCTTCCAGCTGAACTGTTTCCTCGCTGTAAGAGATTGCCTGATCGAGAATGCTCAGTGCATCCCGCATACCACCTTCTGCGGCAAGTGCAACTGTTTCAAGTGCTTCTTCTGAGACTGATATTCCTTCTGACGCAATAATGGTTTTCATCCTCTCGACTATTGCCTGCGAGGAAATCGGTTTAAAATCAAACCGCTGACATCTGGATAGAATGGTTAGTGGAATTTTATGCGGTTCGGTTGTAGCCAGAATGAAAACAACATGCTTCGGTGGTTCCTCAAGAGTTTTTAAGAGGGCATTAAATGCATTGACCGAGATCATATGTACCTCATCAATAATGTACACCTTATACGGAACTGAGCTTGAGGCATATTTTACCTTATCTCGGATATCACGTATATCTTCTACACTTGTATGGGAAGCGGCATCCATTTCGATTACATCTGAAATAGAACCATCCTGAATTCCACGGCAGGATGCACATTCATTACAGGGTTCTTTTACAGGGGCTTTCTCACAGTTAATCGTTTTGGCAAAAATCTTTGCTGCACTTGTTTTTCCCGTACCACGTGGCCCCGAGAAAATATAGGCATGCGAAAACTTCTCCTGAACGATGGCGTTCTGCAGTGTTCTTGTGATATGTGATTGTCCTGCAACATCCTCAAAAGTTCTCGGACGCCAAACGCGATACAATGCCTGATAACTCATAATGAACGTTCCCCTCTATGAATTCTACCTAAATTATACTCGATTTAAGGGTTGATTGTGAACCTAAAAGATGAAACAGCTGACAAAATATCTATGGGTTTTCTTATCACAGTCGATATAAATTGCGACGTAACTCGAGCTTCGCTCTAGAAATACATTCCGCTTTCACCACTCCGGGTGCAAGGTCAACATCTGTTCAAGCTAAAACTCTCACAGTGTTTCCTTTGCCGGGGGCACGGCCTCAGCCTCCTCACGGAAAGAACGCCGCTGCGGGGGCTTCGGACTCGTGCTGTTCCCCCAGGAGTCTACGCATTCTGCCTGCGCTAATAGGCGTTTGGTGTTTGATAAAATTAAGAGGACAAACTTAATAAGTATGAATCAACCTCAATCCAGCGAAGGAAATACATGGAGACTCCTGCGGGAAAAGCAACAGCTGAAAATCCCGCAGGAAGTGGCTTTCTTCCGAGGAAGTTGAAGCGTTGCCCGCGGAAAGCGGAATGTATTTCCGGAGCGAGCTACGAGTTACTTCGTAGTTTATAGTTTTAACGAAAAAAAAAAGAGACAAAATAAAAAAGGCTCTATCAACCATTTTGGTGATACAGCCTTTTCTGCTATGTAAGCCGTGCACCCATTGTCGATAAGACGTCCCTAAGCGTTACTTAAGTTCATGGCTCGGCCCAGGCTTCCCCGCGGCACACGGGAATAACCACTTACTGCTGCTTCCTTCCGGACCTGACAGGATTCATGGGTTCCCGTTGCGCAGGACCTGAGCGTCAACACCACTCCCTTAAGGCAGACCTTAAGGACGACTTACCTCGAATGGGAATTCAGCCTCGCTATAGCGGATTGCGAGTACAGGGCACCGCTACCTCCCCGCTTAGCACGACAATAACCATTATAACATTTTACAGTAAAAATGCAATGGTCGTTACCGGCTGGATTATATGGAATTTTTTCCTTTTTTCTTCCTTCGCAATTCCCTGAAAAAATCAGTCAGCAGACTGGAACATTCTTCCTCAAGAACACCCTTGGTAACTTCAACCTGGTGGTTAAACCTATTGTCCTCCAGAAGATTCATCAATGTTCCGGCACACCCTGCCTTAGGATCAGCTGCCCCATACACAACCCGCCTTATTCTCGATTGAACAATAGCCCCAGCACACATTGGACAGGGTTCTAGGGTGACATATAACGTGCAGTCCTCTAATCGCCAGCTGCCGATTTTTTTATTGGCATTCTCAATCGCAAGCAACTCTGCGTGGGACAAGGTGGTCTGTTCTGTTTCCCGCACATTGTATCCCGAGGCAATTACTTCATCACGGAAAACAATCACAGCACCAATTGGCACTTCATTTAGCTTTCTGGCCGTTTCCGCCTGTTTGATGGCTTCTTGCATACGTTTTATATCATCCACTGGTTAACCACCACCTAACTAGTTTGAAAATAATTTTAAAGGAAATAAAGAATAGTAAAAAAGAAATATTTTAGTTTTAAAAAAGGAGATCGGCTATGAACCATTCTATTGAAAACAGCGCTATTCTGTTTGTGGATATAATTAATCATTTTGATTTCGACGGCAGTAAAAAACTCCATGAACATACAAAAGAAATCCTTCCTGACCTTAAGAAATTGAAACAATACGGGAAAGAAAATAGTATCCCGATTATCTATATAAATGACCACTACGGTCTTTGGCAGGCTGACTTTAAGAAAATCATCGATCACTGTGACAACGACTGGAGCCATGATATCATCCATACGTTGAAACCGGATCAGGATGATTACTTCCTTATTAAACCACAGCATTCTGCCTTTTTCCAAACCCCGCTCCATTCATTATTAAGTGAACTTGGAAAGACCAATCTGATTATGGCTGGTGTTGCAGGAGATATATGTATTTTATTTTCGGCCAAAGATGCGTATATGCACGGATACTCGATGCATGTACCGAAAAACTGTATGGCGTCGGAAAGAAAAGAAAATAATGAGTATGCTTTATATCTGATGCAATCGGTCATGGATGCAAATACAGAACCAATCTAATGACATATCCCTCCTTTTGGACTCATAAAGTGTAAGAGGAAAGTAAAAGCGTCAGTGATCGCTTTGAAGGAGGGATTCTTTTGCAGATTCATGTAGTGCAGCCAGGTGACACTATTTTTCAGATTGCTAATATGTATGGGGCGGAAATGAATGAAATTATTGAGGCAAATGAACTGGAGGCACCGGGAAACCTTGTGGTTGGCCAAACCCTGGTAATCCCGATCATCGGCCAGTTTTATTTTGTACAGCCTGGTGACAGTCTGTACGCTATTGCCCAGCGCTTTGGAACCTCGCCTCAGCAGTTGGCACAGATTAATAACATTCCAGTGGGCGGTCCACTTCAGGCTGGTGTTCGTTTGTATATACCTCCGCAGCCTAAACCGCCGATTACCTCCAACGCCTATATTGAGCCGACTGGCGGACAGGTTTCTGAAACACTTGTCAATGCTGCCCAAAAACATGCACCGAATCTGACGTACCTTGCTCCATTCAGTTATCAAATTAACCGTGATGGCACATTAACAGCACCTCCCCTTGATAATTTTCCGCAAATTGCTGAAACAAATAATACATCCCTTATGCTCGTTGTCACCAACCTGGAGGAAGGGGCGTTCAGCAGGGAACTTGGCCATATTATTCTAACCGTTCAGGCAGTCCAGAACACATTGCTTGATCAGATTGTTAACGTGGCAAATCAGGTAGGCTTTAGTGATGTCCATTTTGACTTTGAATTTTTACCGCCGGAGGACAGAGAAGCGTATAATAACTTCCTGCGAAAAGCGAAACAACGATTATCTGAAGCGGGCTTATTGATGTCCACAGCACTTGCCCCAAAAACAAGCGCTGAACAGGAAGGTGCATGGTATGAGGCACATGATTATGCAGCCCACGGCGAGATTGCCGATTTTGTTGTCCTAATGACTTACGAATGGGGCTACAGCGGTGGTCCAGCGAGGGCAGTCTCGCCACTTAATGAAGTCCGTGAAGTTGTGGATTATGCAGTAAGTGTTATTCCTCCTGAGAAAATTCTCCTCGGGCAAAATTTATATGGTTATGACTGGACCCTTCCATTTGTAGAAGGCGGAGATCCTGCTGAGGCTCTCAGCCCCCAGGAAGCCATTGCACGGGCACGGCAACAAAACGTGGCAATTGAGTATGATACAGAAGCACAAGCACCGTTTTACTTTTATACCGATGCACAGGGGAATCGGCATGAGGTATGGTTTGAGGATGCCCGCTCGATTCAGGCTAAGTTTGATTTAATAAAGCAATATGGATTACTTGGAATCAGTTACTGGAAATTGGGGCTTGCCTTTCCGCAAAACTGGCTGCTGCTTCAGGATAACTTTACAATCGAAAAACAAGAATGAAAAAATCCCCTGCACGCCACTAAGTGCAGGGGATTTACCTTATAGTTATTTATTTAACAGCTTTAGTGACTCTTTGTTGAATGCAGGGATGTCATCCGGATTACGGCTAGTTACAAGCTGGTCTTTACATACAACTACTTCCTCATCCTGTACATCTGCACCTGCATATTCCATATCCACCTGAATGGATTTAAAGCCGGTTGCTTTACGTCCTTCCAGTGTTTTTGCTGTAATTAACAGTTGCGGACCATGGCAAATTGCCAAAACAGGCTTTTTCTCATCCATGAAATGCTTGGCAAATCCCACAAAGCGCTCATCCGCACGAAGCTGGTCAGGTGAAAAACCACCTGGAATGAATAGCGCATCGAAATCATCCGGATTTACTTTATCGATTTCTTCATCAATTGTTACGGTTACATCATCATTTTTACCAGTCACTTTTTTACCTTTTTCTTTTTCGATTGTGATTACTTCATGACCGGCATCTTTAAATGCTTCAGCAGGTTTTGTATACTCGACATCCTCAAACATATCTGTCAGTACTGTTGCTATTTTTTTACCCATTATAATCCGCTCCTTTCAATGATGTTGCTACATAATTGAATCTACCCGCTGTATAAAGATTAAAACTCAGGGATTAATCCCCATTAGCTCACGGAGTTGTCGATCATTTTCGATTAAATCCTCCAGGGTGTAATTATCCAGTACTTGAAAAAAAGCTTCAATTGCTTCACGAAAAACATGTTTCAAGTTACACGCAGGCGAGATTACACAGTGTCCGCCATCCCGATGATACAAGACCATTAGTATTGATAAGCGGCGGGGTGGGGTTAACTCCTATGGCCAGTATGCTGGAAAGTACAGTTAAAAATCAGCCGGAGCGTGAGGTATACTATATTCATGCTGCACAAAATGGAAATGTACATGCGATGCGGACCACTGTACAGGATATCGCTGACCGATTCAGTAATGTCTATACCTATACCGTTTATGATAACCCAACTATTCAGGACCAGGGAGCTTATGACAAAAAGGGTACATTGATTACGAGTGGCTATCTGAATTTCTTCCAACGCCCAATGCTGCCTTTTACTTTTGCGAACCAAAAGGTTTCATGCGTGCTATTTATAAAAGCCTGACTAAATTCGGTGTGGCTGATAACGATATTAACTATGAATTTTTCGGTCCATCACAAACTATTGAGGGTTAAGTAACATATAAAAAGGGTGCCTATCAATGGCACCCTTTTCTCTATTATTCTTCCAATGTTGATGTATCGCCAGTCGGAAGGCCAAGTTCCCATGACTTCAGGAGACGACGCATAATTTTACCGCTCCGTGTTTTTGGAATGCTATCTTTTACTTCCAGTTCACGTGGTGCGGAATGGGCACTCAGCCCGGTCTTAACAAACTTACGAATATCCTCCAGAAGTTCAGGTGTATCCTCGTATCCTTCATTCAGCGTAATAAACGCTTTGATGATTTCCCCTCGCTCGGGATCCGGCTTACCAATAACCCCAGCTTCTGAAACAGCAGGGTGTTCGATCAGCTTACTTTCGACTTCAAATGGTCCAACCCGCTCGCCTGATGTATTGATAACATCATCCAGACGACCTTGGAACCAAAAGTATCCATCTTCATCTTTGTACGCACTGTCTCCGGAAACATACCATTCATTAATGAAATAACTCTGGAATTTCTCCGGACGCTTCCAAATGTGGCGCATCATTGATGGCCATCCTTTTTTAATTGCCAGATTACCCATCTGGTTAGGTGGCAGCTCATTTCCTTCATTATCAACGATTGCCGCATCCACCCCAGGTATCGGTTTACCCATTGAGCCAGGGCGAATTTCCTCTGAAGGGAAGTTTACAATCAGCATTGCACCAGTTTCGGTCATCCACCAAGTATCGTGGATACGCAGATCAAATGCTTTCAAGCCCCACGTAATAACTTCAGGGTTTAACGGCTCACCAACACTCATAATATGGCGGAGAGAGGATAGGTCGTATTTCTTCACAACATCCTCACCTGCACTTACAAGTTTACGAAGCGCTGTTGGGGCAGTATACCAAACGGTTACATTATGCTTATCAAGTGTACCGTACCAGTCATCAGGACTGAAGCGGCCACCACGGATTACGTTTGTTACACCGTGCAGCCATGGAGCGAACACACCATAGCTTGTTCCGGTTACCCAGCCCGGGTCTGCAGTACACCAGTAAACGTCATCTTCTTTCAGGTCGATTACCCATTCAGCTGTTGCATAATGCTGTACCATAGCATTATGGACATGGTAAACCCCTTTAGGCTTGCCGGTTGATCCGGATGTATAGTGAATAACCATACCGTCCTCAAGATCAACCCATTCAATATCGAAATCGGTTGATGCATCGCTCATTTCTTTATGATAATCAATGTATTTATCCGAAGACTCGTTATGGTCTCCAACCAGAACAATATTCTCCAGGTCAGGAAGGTCTTCTTGTGGTACACGTTCAAGTAATTCAGGTGTGGTGATGAGCATCCGCGCTTCACTGTCCTGCAAACGGTCACGGACGGCCTGCTCCATAAACGCCTCGAATAGCGGACCAGCCACTGCACCTGTCTTTAAAATTCCAAAGAACGACGCGTAAAACTCAGGACTCCTAGGAAGGAATAGAAATACCCGGTCACCTTTTTTCACATTATATTTTTTCAACACATTTGCGAATTGATTACTTTTCTTGCTGAGATCATCAAACGTCAACTGTTCCTCGCGGTCAGGAGAGGAATAGAGTAAGGCAACTTTATCTTTTTTATCCGGATTTTCCGCATGCCGGTCAATTGCTTCATATGCAATATTTACCTTACCTGTCTCATTCCAGCTAAAGTTTTTCTTTACCTCGTCCCATGAAAAAGAATCGCGCATTTTGTCATAGTTTTTCAGATTATAATCTCCATCTCGTGCAGGAATGCGCTGCATGTCCATACAATCACCCCATCCTAAGTATTTGGAATCGTTTACAATAGTCCCTATTTAACTTGTACGATTCAATCGCATTAAATATGCAATTATATGAAATTGTTTTAACATTTTGGTAACTGATTTCTATTTTAGAACAATTGGTGACAATTTTAAAGTGATTTACTCACTAAAAATTCTGAATGGGAAGAAAGGAGCATTTCTAAGAAACTCTGTTCCTGCCCTGTAGCGGGGCTGCGGACATAATATTATCGATATGGAACGTACGTATTTGCCGTCTGGAATAACAATAAGCCACAACAATATTCTCCTTTAGCTTAACTGGCCGGATGATTCTTTGAGAGAACTTGTTCGAGCTGTCCAGGTAGATAATCTCGATTTTACTATTGGTCTTTAGAGATTGTACAACCATGTTATTCATACGATGACCTCCCTTAATCGGAACATTTGTTCGTATTATATCACAAAAAAAGAGAACCATACACTTTGTGACAAAAAAAACAGGGACACCGGTGGGCGTGGTCCCTTGCAAATAAAGCATTCTTCGATGAAGGATAGCTGTCATACGTTGATATAGCAAGGCCTAGTCCCAATCCAACTAAATACGAAAGAACCCATAATTAATGAGAAAGTTTAATAAAAATCAGTCAAAAATATAGCGATAGGGGCAGTTTAATACCCCTATCGCTCCTTCGAGAAGATTTTTTTGTCGTTCAGTTATACAGATTGATCAATACATGTTTGATCAATACATGTTATTAACCTATTTTCAATGTCAGCTGCAAATTCCTTTATCGATTCGTCATTTACCATTCATCCTTCAAGTTCCCCTCAAGAGATTCAATTGCCTCTTTCATTGATTTATTTGTCTCGACAGTATAATGAAACACAATAAATCATCTCCTTTTCTATAATGGGTTCTTTTTGCAAAGACCTTACTGATAAAAACTGCAGACCATAACGTAATTTTTATATTTACTAAAACCCTGTCCTTTGCAAAGCGATCTTTCGTAAATATGAGCATTCACAGGTATTTTCCCTTTATTCAATGTTTAAACCCAAGCGCTCATGCCGCCTTTTACATTGGACACTTTTTCAAACCCTTGTTTCTTAAGAATTTTAGCTGCCTTCATACTCCTCATCCCACTCTGACAAATCACAACAATTTCTTTACTTTTATTAAGGTCCTTTGTCTTGCCTGCTAATTGTCCCAAGGGAATGTTTTTAAACGGTTTACGATGATTGGCACCATATTCACCTGGTGTCCGTACATCCACAAACTGGATTTCATTTTTTTGCTTGAATTTATCCTTTGCTTCCTGAGTTGTTATATTCGTTATCCCCTTCGCAGGTAAGAAACGATTCATAATAAACCAGATAATCACAGCCAGAAAAACAACTTGTATAATTAATTCCATTTTGGCTCTTCTCCCCTAATTGTTATTTCTATACTGTCTCTAGCATTATGCCAGGATATCCAGCCATATTTTTATGGCCGTGCCGAGAATTAAAATTGCCAAAATCCATTGGAGTATTTTGGTGTTTACTTTCTGCCCAAACTTTGCGCCGAGTGGTGATGCTATCAGGCTTGCGATAATCATAATGACTGCTGGGATAAACAGTACCTGTCCAGTGAGGAGCTTCCCAGTCGTCGCACCGATCGAAGAAATGAACGTAATCGCGAGTGATGTTGCGATTGTCATTCTGGTTGGTATTTTCAAGACGATTAGCATGATTGGTACCAGGATAAATGCCCCGGCTGCACCTACAATACCCGCTCCTACACCCACGAGCAGTGCAAGACCGGCTGCAAGCCACTTATTATAGGACACTTGGTCCATCGGTATATCATCCAGTCCTTTTTTAGGCACAAACATCATTACTGCAGCAATAGTTGCAAGTACACCGTATACAAAGTTTATTCCTGCATCCGTCATAAACTGGGAGCCATAACCGCCAATAAAGCTTCCGATTAGAATACTGATTCCCATGTAAAGTATAAGACCTTTATTTAGATAACCGCCTTTTCGGTACGCCCATACACCACCAATAGTGGCAAACAATACTTGAACCGCACTTATACCTGAAACCTCGTGCGCAGAAAACGTAGAAATACCTACTAAAGCAGGGATATACAATAGCATTGGATATTTAATGATCGATCCGCCGATCCCTACCATTCCGGAAATGAAGGAACCAACAAATCCAATTAGAAAGATTGTAATAATAAAGATTAAGCTATATTCCATTGCTCGATTCCCCCTAACAAAGGGAGCCCACAATAAGTGGGTCTCCTTTAACCCTTTTTAATCCAAAACTTGAGTACGTCCTCTTCTTCCGTATCCTTCAGCAGTTCATGTCCGCCTGATTTCGCCCATGCTGTAAGGTCACTTTTTGCACCTTTATCTGTTGCATGAACTTCCAGTACGTCACCACTGTTAAGATCGTTCATTGCTTTTTTTGTTTTTACGATAGGCATTGGACATGCCAATCCTTTTGCATCCAGTACTTTTGTTACATCCATTATTAATTCCTCCTTAGTTATTTATCCTTAAACCGCACAACGATTTGGTCCAGTTTCCATTTCTCTTTGTTTTTCATTTTCAGGGTTGATTTTACCCATGTTTGTTTCACGAATTTCCTGGTAAGCATTCGGTTGTGGCGGGAGATTTTCCGTTACCAATTTTCGGAAGGCATCCTCATTTTCTACCTGTAATCCCTCATTCTTGTTGTATAAATCACCTAGTCTTGCAGAAACACTTCCGTCATTTCCTAATTCTTCTACAAATGAATAGTGTGCAGGAAGAACAATCAGATCTTCAGATAGTTCCTTGTAACGTGAGTAAAGGGTATTACGCAAATCGCCTACCCAGTCCTCTGCTTTACCAGCTAAATCAGGTCGTCCAATTGATTTAACAAATAAAATATCACCAGTAAGAAGAAACTGATCATCAATAATTAAAGATGTACTTCCGATAGTGTGACCTGGTGAATAAATCGGTTGTACTGTAATGGTCGTGTTTCCTACTGTAATATCGTTACCTTCTTCAAGTGGTGCATAGTCAAACGTTACCTCTTCAGCATCTTTAGGTGGAAGATGGTACGTTGCCCCTGCTTTTTCAGCCAACTGCCGACCACCTGAAATATGGTCAGCGTGCAAATGCGTGTCAAGCGCATGCTTAATTTTAACTCCTTTTTTAGCCGCAAAATCCGCGTAGTTTTCAATCATACGGTTGGAGTCCACTACTGCTGCTTCCCCGTTAGACTCAATAAAGTATGACAGGCAACCTTTACCCAGACGAACAAACTGATAAAGACTCCCACCGTCTTTCAGCTCACTGATTTTCACCGGCTCAAGGTGTTCACTCCACGCTTTCATTCCGCCCTCAAGGCTGTATACGTTTGAATAGCCTGCTTCTTCCAAAAGATCCGCTACAAATTCAGATGATCCGCCTTTTGCACAAACAACGATAACTTCCTGATCTTTATTGAGTTTACCTTCTACTGGTTCAATGCCTTCAAGCAGGTTAAAATATGGTTCATTGATCAACTCAACCTTTCCGCCTTCAATTTTCCAATTATCAAACTCATCTGTATTCCGAACATCTAGAATCAAAGTTTCTTCGTGATTAACAACTTTTTTTGCCAATTCATTGGTTGTTATTGTTTTAGCCATACATTTCCCCTCCTGTTTAAAATGGAAATGAGATATTTGCATCCTTTGCATAATCAATAAATGACGCAGCTCCGCCAACTTCAATTCCTTCGACAAATGCATCTTTCTCAAGGTTCATTACATCCATGGTCATCTGGCAGGCAATTAATTTTCTCCTAGTTGTTTTTATTTGTTGGCCCTTGCCATTCAGCCATTCCAGGGACTACATTCCTAACATCCTGAAAACCTTTTTCGGTCAGCTTCTGTGCTGCCAGATCACTGCGGTTACCTGTACGGCAAATGACGTGTATTTCTTTATCTTTATTTAATTCATTGAAACGTTCTTCTAGATCCCCAAGGGGTATATTTACCGAACTAGGTATATGACCGAAAGCATACTCTGCAGGTTCCCGTACATCTAGAATGGCTATATCTTCTTCCCCGTCGACCTTACTGCGAAGTTCTTCCAAGTCAGTAACGGCGTCATGTTTTGTTTCTTCTTTTGTTTCTTCATCATTGGCTTTACGCAGATAATGTTTAAGGACATCGCCATCTTCAACGGTCCCTAGGTATTGGTGTCCTGTACTATCAGCCCAAGCCTTAATATCAGCCGTTGAACCTTTATCAGTTGCCTGTACCTCTATTACTTCACCAGGCTGTAGATTTGTAATTGCCTTTTTCGTTTTAACAATTGGCATTGGGCAGGCAAGTCCCTTTACATCCAAGATTTCGTTCGCTGAAATATTCACAGTAAATCCTCCTCGTCTTTATTTTTCAACCTCGTCGTCCCAGTCCAGCATACCGCCGGCCATATTCGTTACATCATAACCTTGTTCCTCCAAATAACCACAGGCACTACCACTGCGGCCACCTGAACGGCACACAAGGTAATAATGATTGTTTTTGTCGATTTCATTGAGCCGGTCCGGAAGCTGACCAAGAGGGATGTGCTTTGCACCTGGGATTTTACCCTGTGCAACCTCTTCATCCTCACGAACATCAATAATGTCTAACTTTTCCCCAACGTTAAGTTTTGTTGCAAGGTCTGCTGCTGAAATTTCATGCATTCTAATTCCTCCTAAATTTATAATTATATATACCTGAGGGGGTATTATTAAAACTAAAAAAATATTAAATAAATAAAGTTATATTTCCGTCCTCCGAGTCACCAATGTATGCTGCTACTCCGGCATATTCAATATCATCCAGTAGTTCCTCTTTCTGAAGACCAAGGAGATCCATTGTCATGGTGCATGCAATAAGTTTAATATCTTGCTCCTGCGCCATTTCTACCAATTGTGGAAGTGGCAGCGCGTTGTGTTTTTTCATTACATTTTTAATCATCTTTGGTCCCATACCTAAATAGTTCATTTTAGAAAGTCCCATTTTATCTGCGCCTCTAGGCATCATCTTTCCGAACATCTTTTCCAGTAAACTTTTCTTTACCGGAACCTGATTTTCCTTGCGGAGCGCATTCAGTCCCCAAAAGGTGTGGAAAATAGTTACTTCATGGTCATATGCAGCCGCACCATTCGCAATGATATATGCTGCCATTGCCTTGTCATAATCCCCGCTAAACAATACGATCGTTGTTTTCTTTTTATCTGTCATATACATTCTCCTTTAATTTAATTAATTATAATTTATACATATACGGGTAGGGGTATATGAATTAGTTTAAAAAATAGGGTTAATATGTTTCACTTAACCCAACTCACATGTTAAATATACATAAATAATTTGTCAAACCAATGACTTATCTACTTTTAACAAGCAGGTTGACTGCTTCTTTGATAATGTCCTCTGAACTTTCACCAGCTTCTTTTTCTTCACGGATACATTGTTCCAAGTTTTTACTAACTATTAATGCAATAGTTCGATCCATTGCATTTCGAACCGCTGACATCTGTGTAACCACATCACGGCATTCTTTATCTTCTTCCATCATCTTCAGCAAACCTCTGACTTGTCCTTCAATCCGTTTCATTCTATTTTTGACCTGGTCATCGTATTTCATAAACAATCGCTCCTTCCTTATTATCTCATTAAGTAATACCCGACAACCTGTATGCCCTTTCGCTTCAGTAAACGGATACTGAGATTCTTATCAACATGATCTGATGCCACTATTATGACATCTTTATTGGGAATATCACGAAAGTGTCTGTTCAGATATGCTAGAGGCAAACAATAAGCTTGCTCTATTGCATCCTTGAATGATGTCTGATAACTGCGTGTGTCGACTATTGTGACTTGCGAGTCGTTCTGTACAGCAACATTACTTAATTCTATTTTCCAGACTCCCCTTACAGGGATATATCTGCGATAGAGAAACTTCAAGGAAAAAAATGAGATTAAAATTACAATTGCTGTAGTCATTAATTTTCCCCTTTTCTTAAAAACAATATGACCATATATTATACCCCTAAGGGTATATTGTCAACCCTAATGGCAAAACAAAGGAAAAATTGGTTTACAAAATAAAACCTCAAGGCTTTATCGCTAACCTGCTGAATTCACGATTTAAACCGCGAGAACGTCTTTAATCACTTAATGTCCCATTCATCGTAGAAGTATTAGAAAGAGCCGTCCCTTTAAGTAACCCTTTTGACTTTTTAAATACAATAACATACTTAATGCGTTACTGTAACGATAAAGTAATCGTACTTCTTCAGGCCTTGCAATCATCCCCTAATATCAACAAGCTACTACAATTCCCGCTCGATCTTACCCAGAGCAATAATGAATTTTTACTCGTCTTTGTGAATGGAAAAAAGAAATCTACAAAGGCCAATGATAATGAACCTTTGTAGATTTCCTTCTATCTTACCTTTAGACATTTATTTTTCCTTGTAAACTTTAATTATGCTGTAACAGCTAACTCTAATAAATGTTTTGCAGAAGCTTTCACTTCTTCCATTCCTTCAGCAATAATTTCTTGCGCTTTATCGGGCATAGCATTGTGACCTTCTATAATTACCTCATCGATAATTTGCATACCGAATATGCCACCAAATACGTTACGCATGTAGTTAACAGCCATTTCCATTGGAGCTGCTTCTGGTGTGGAGTAAACCCCACCCCGAGCGTTTAGGAAAACAGCTTTTTTATCGGTCATTAATTGAATCATGTTGCCTTCAGCATCATATTTAAATGCAAATCCTGCAGCATATATATAGTCAATGAATATTTGTAATTTAGCTGGTATTGTTAAATTCCATAATGGGAACGCGAATACGATTACGTCTGCAGCTGAGATGGCATCCATTACTTTTTGCTTTGCAGCTAAAAGACGTGATTCAACGTCTGTTAAATCTCCACTATTTTGTCTTTGCCTAAAGCATAAAAATTTCTCCGAAGAAAGGTGTGTCTTCTTCAAAAACATCGTAAGTTATTACGTTTACGTCTTTACCTTCTAATTCAGCCATAAAAGTTTCGTACATTTTACTAGAAATTCCTTCTGTTGATGGGCGATTGTTTGCTTTTACTACTAATATATTCATTCTTAAAGAACTCTCCTTTTTTATACTTCTGGTTTCTCTTTTCCCATTGAGTCAAATAATTGTGTAGATGACAAGGCATTAAATGGCATAGATACATTATGTTTAATCCCTTGGTTGTAAGTTGCGATTAAGTCTTTTAATAGAACAGATAATGCAGTTGCTGCTGTCCATTCAGAAACATCACTCCAGTTTCTAACTACCCAGCTATCCCCTTTTTCCGAAGATTATAAAAGAATTTCGTGATTTATACCCGAAATCTCAATAGAGTTAGTAGAGCATAATGTAGTGAAAATAAAGCAAGACGTAAATGAAGGAATACTTGATTTGGGTGTGGTAGCATTACCGGTAGAGGATCAATTTGACGTTACTCCTTTTGTCCAAGAAGAGATCATGGTCTTTGTTCATCCTTCCCACCCTCTCGCTACTAGAGAAAAGGTTTCTTTACTAGAATTAAAAGATGAATCATTTGTCTTATTCCAAGATGATTCTACCCTCTACCAGCAAATTATGCATGAGTGTATACAAGCAGGGTTTCAACCCAATGTTGCCTATCAAAGTATCTATTGGATTTTATTACGGGGTTGGTGGGACAGAATCTTGGCATCTCCATTTTTCCTCAATATGTTGCAACAAGAGTAGATCAAAGTCTAATTAAAGCTACTCCTATTGTTAACCCACCTATTATCTGGAAATTAGGAATTATTTTAAAAAAAGATAAGTATGTATCCCATGCAGCAAGAGAAATGGTTTCCTATATTTGTTCTTTAATAAAATGAGATGGATTGCGTTTGGCATTAAAGTAGGTTAAAAAATGGAGTTAAACTTGGGAAAAAATGTAACGGGGGCTTTAGTTTTATAAGTGTTTGAAATAAAATAACAAATAACTCAGTTCATTGTTGGTTACCTCAAAAGTTAGAGTTTTATTATGTAGCAGATTAGCTAGATTGAATTCGGTATTGGACTGGACTCAATCCAGCCAATTTTTCTTTTGCTCGCACAAAAATATTGAAGCCCGCGTGTTTGCCAATTTATTGCTGCATCAATAAAGAAAATAAAAATTAGAGACGTTAACTGAATTTGAACCTAGGTTAAAGTACGCAGATCTCTGCCTTACTTTTGACTATAGTAACATAAAATAGTGCGATACCTTAACGAAGTATAAAAAAGACAAGCAACAATTGTCTTGTCTTTTTTATCTTATTTTTTATATTAAGTAGGTACTGGTGATCGAGTTCGAAATTGCACTTGAAACGTTGATATACCAATGTACTACTACAAATGCTATGTGTTAAATTGGTATAGAGCAGCATGTTATTTAACATCTATTTATAAGATTAATCCAAGACAGTCTTCAATCTTTTGTTTTAAAATTACGGATTTTTTCTCGTATTTCTATCCTTATTATTCGTTTAAAATATAATGATCGTTTGGTATTTTATACGAGTACAGATTTTCGATTGTGTTTTTTTGCTTCCTCTATATTTTTCATTTTATTGTCCCAACAAGCCTGACTTAAATTCACAGGATATTCGGCTGGATGTAAGGAACGTTTATATTCTTCCCATAATAGATTTAATTGTTGTTGTGCATAAGATTGAATTTCTTGGACCGAGGGACTTTTATACACAAGTGCGCCATGGTCGATAATATCTTCGTGCAAATCTTTAACCGTAAAGTTAGTGACGAATTTTCCAATGTACGTATACACTGGATGAAACATATGGAGTCCGACTTCTTTTTCTGGTTGTTCAAAGCTTAAGGTGATATAATCTCCTTCTGACTTTTTTGTATGATTATTGATAATGCGATACACATTCTTTAATCCTGGAGTAGTGACTTTTTCAGGGCTCGCAGAAATTTTGATGGTATCAATCATTTGTCCATTTTCATTTTCGATAGAGACAAGTTTATAAACAGCACCTAAAGCCGGTTGATCAAAGGCGGTTATCGCTTTCGTACCAACTCCCCATGCATCAATCTTCGCCCCTTGTGCCTTTAAATTCATCATGGTGTATTCATCAAGATCATTTGAAGCGAAAATTTTGGTGTCAAGAAATCCCGCTTGGTCTAGTAACTTTCTCGCTTCTTTAGAAAGAAATGCCAAGTCCCCACTATCTATCCGAATACCTTCAAAGTGAATGGTGCCCGCCAGTTCTTTGGCGACTTCGATTGCCGTCGGAACACCTGATTTGAGCGTGTCATACGTATCCACTAGGAAGACACAATTTTTGTGACGTTTTGCGTACTTATGGAAAGCGGTGTATTCATCTCGATACGCTTGAACAAAAGAATGAGAATGTGTTCCTGAAACAGGAAGACCAAACCGTTTTCCTGCTCGAACATTACTTGTACCAGAGAACCCACCAATATAAGCAGCTCTGGTACCCCATAAGGCGGCATCGAATTCATGTGCGCGTCTTGTACCAAACTCTGAGATGGGTTGGTCACCTGCGACTTGTTTCATTCGAGAAGCTTTAGTTGCGATGAGGGTATGATAGTTAACGATATTTAACAAGCCCGTCTCAATGAGTTGTGCTTCGATTAACGGTGCTTCAATACGAAGAATCGGTTCATTGCCAAATACAATTTCCCCTTCCTTCATCGCACGCACATTTCCTGTAAAACGTACAGATCGCAAAAACTCAATATAGTCTTTTTTATAACCAAGTTCTCTTAAATACTCCAAATCACTTTCGGAAAAATGAAATGTTTGGAGATAATCAATGATTCGCTCTAATCCAGCAAAAATCGCAAATCCGTTTCCAAATGGCAATTTTCGAAAATAAAGGTCAAATACAGCATTTTTGGTATGAATATTGTCTTCCCAATAAGACTCTGCCATATTGATTTGGTACAGGTCCGTGTGGAGGGCGAAACTGTCGTCCATATACTTGTACATAACACTTTCCTCCTAATGATTATGAGCACTATTATTTAGGACATTCATAAGCCCGACTAATCCTTATGCTGTATCGTCGCAATAACTTTTATATCTTTAATTTTGCAGCACATCTTAGAAAATCAACTGAGTAGTTTTACTGAAAAAAATCTTCATCATATATTTTAAAAACCCCTTTAGTTTACCATAACCAAAGGGGTAAAGCTTCGTAACGTTTTAAATCATACATCTTTTCTACAAACGGCATGCCTATATTTCAATAGATTATAAATTAGCAGTTGTAATTTCGTTTACTGCTAAAATTGCATCGGCAATTTGTTCTGGTGTAAGTTCTGGATTCATGTTATGCGATGTTTCTCCTGCTGCAGTTGCTAATTTACCAATCTTAATTAAGTCTTCATAAGTAGCATCCTCTAAATGAAGATCTTTCAATGTTGTTGGTAATTCAATTTCTTTGAAGAAGCTAGCATAACGTAAGATTTCAGTTTCTGAGTATCCTTCTAGTACTAATTGAGTTAAGACACCATAAGCTACTTTTTGACCATGAGTTAGATGATGAATTTCACCTTCTAATGCAGTAAATCCATTATGAACCGCATGAGCTGCAGCTACTCCACCATTTTCAAATCCTAATCCAGACAATAGTGTATTTGCTTCAATAATAGCTTCAACTTGCGGAGTTACTAATCCTTTTTTAGCTGCTCTATATGCTGCTATTCCTTGATCAAATAAAACTTTTTCTGCTTTTTCAGCAATAGCTTGTGCAGCAAGGGTTGCTTTTCCACCAGCCATTGTATCTGAATTTCGTTTTTGTGAAGCTCTTGCCTCAACAAGTGTTGCCATTGCATCTCCCATACCTGAAGCTAGAAGAAAGATTGGTGCACCAACAACTACTTTTGAATCAATTAAAACTAAATCCGGATTTTTATTATAGAATTTGTAACCCTCAAACACACCTTCATCTGAATAAACTACTGAAAGTGAACTTGTTGGTGCATCCGTAGATGCTGTTGTTGGTGCAACAACAACTGGAATACCTAGTGTATCACCAACTGCTTTTGCAGTATCGATTGTTTTCCCGCCACCTAGTCCGATTACTACGTCAGCATTTTTGTCTTTTCCTACTTTAGTAAGACGATCCATTTCTGCATTCGATGATTCACCATTAAACTCTTCATAAAAATAAGAAGTATTCGATGCTTTAAAGCTTTCTTCTATTGTACTTCCGGTAATTCCCCAAACGTTACTATCAGATAAAACGAGTGGTGAGTTCCCGATTTTCGCAATTTCTTCCCCGATTTGATTAAGAACCCCTGCACCTTGAATATATTTTTTTGGTGAAATAAAGACTTTTTTTTGTGTCACGATAATTCTCCTCCTAATATATTTTTAAATCAAATATCTTCAATTAGAGATATATGATTTAACTATATTTTAACACTTTGTAACTATAAATCAACAAATATGTTTCCAGACTTTATGATACCTGTTAGGACAAAAGTGTATAAAAGTAAAATCCGAACTGATTCGAATTCTGATCTTAGAATTCAAATCCATGTTCGGATTTTTGTCGAGAAGAAAATATTTTAAATCGTCGCCGTCAAAATAATTGCTTTAAAAATATATTAAAATTATAGTTCGTCTTTTGGCTTCTCAATTTTTCTTATGTCCAAGCTTCTTATAATGCCCCCGGCAGGATTCGAACCTGCGGCACACGGTTTAGGAAACCGATGCTCTATCCCCTGAGCTACGGGGGCATGATTGAAAATAAAAGCTAATATATATTGAAAAAAGTATGCTCTCTTATCACTCAAAACTAACCTGCTTATGACCTCAAGGATCTAGCGCTGAAGCTAGACAGCTTAAAAGTCACAATAACTATTATACAAAATACAATCGTTATTGAAAAGCCTGAATTACTATTTGACATGGAAGTGTCGATTTGGATGTGCTAAAATAAGATACATCTGTCGAATATTGTATTAAAGATTGGGGGGGAAGTGATGGCGGAAGTCCCGTTCATTGCTATTGAAGGACCGATTGGGATTGGAAAAACCTCACTTGCAAAGAAACTATCTTTCCATTTTGATTTTCATTTGCTGAAAGAAATTGTGGAAGAGAATCCATTTCTGGGAAAGTTTTACGATGATATTGATGAGTGGAGCTTTCAGACGGAAATGTTCTTTTTATGCAATAGGTTTAAACAGCTGGAAGATATCGAAAAGAAATACTTAAATAAGAATAAGGCAGTTATTGCCGATTATCATATATCTAAAAACATGATTTTTGCTAAACGAACACTCCAAGAAGATAAATTTGAAAAATACGAGCAAATTTACCATATCCTGACGAAAGATATGCCTGTTCCCAACATGATGATTTATTTGCATGCGAGTCTCGATACTATATTAAAACGGATTCGAATGCGGGGAAGAGATATTGAACAGAATATCAAACCTTCCTATCTTGCACAGCTTTCACAGGATTACGAAGACTATATGAATGAATTTGAAGTACTCCATCCTGAAATTCCTGTTATTCGGATTGATGGAGATGCGACCGACTTTGTGAAGCATCAGGACGACCTGGACGCGATTATAAAACAGGTTGAAAAGCAGCTTACTCAGCGTCCTGTTACTTTCAAACCATAAAGGGGACCAATGAAATGAATTTACGTGATAAATACCAGATTCCACATGACAGCATCATTACGATTGCCGGTACAGTTGGGGTCGGTAAATCAACGATGACAAAAGCGCTGGCCAATGCGCTAAATTTTAAAACGTCTTTTGAGAAAGTGGAGACCAACCCGTATCTGGGGAAATTTTACGATGATTTCGAACGATGGAGTTTTCACCTTCAGATTTACTTTCTCGCCGAGCGTTTTAAAGAACAAAAGAAAATTTTCGAATATGGAGGAGGATTTATCCAAGATCGTTCGATATATGAAGATACCGGGATTTTCGCCAAAATGCACTATGAAAATGGGACGATGTCCAAGACAGATTATGAGACATACACCAATTTGTTCGAGGCAATGGTCATGACGCCTTATTTCCCGCATCCAGACCTGCTGATTTATCTGGAAGGTTCTTTTGAAGAAATCCTGGAAAGAGTTCAAAGCCGCGGGAGAGAAATGGAACGCAATACTCCAATTTCCTATTGGGAAGAGATGTACGAACGCTACGAAAATTGGATTAATAACTTTAATTCTTGTCCTATTTTGCGAATTAACATTTCAGATTATGACCTGATTCAACAAGAAAATTCCATTGAACCAATTCTTGAGAAAATTGGTCACTTTATCCAACAATCAAGAAGATGGACGACACGGGAACTAATTAAATAATAATCAAAGGATGCACCTGAATGGGGCATCTTTTTTCTTTTCCTGTGATATGTATCACCACCTTTGGATGAAAATTTCGCTAAAGTGAATAGTGGGATAATAAAACAGGAAAGGATGAATATAGTGGCTACTATTCGTATGGAAAACACGAGGGATTTAGTGGTTGAAGCAGACCTGTCTGATCTGCAGTCATTTACCAATGAGGCAGTGAAAAACTTTGACATCTATAAAGATGAGATTGCGATGATCTATGAGAAGATGCCTAAATTTGAATATAAATATTTCTATTTTTATGCCTATTCCACATATAGACTACTTGAGGCCACAATGAATTTCGACTCCAGTGATGTGGGGCATATCCGTGTTTCAGCGCCTGATGAATTTTTCTATGCTTTTTACGGAATGATTGCAGCGCTGCATACCCAAGTTCAGACTGGTGACCAACAGGGACTTGGAGCATAAGTAAAACGCATATCGATTTCTAACCTGTCATACTATCTTCTTGTATGGCAGGTTTTTTGTCTTAAATGTTCTTATTATTTTGAAACTATTTTCGGTTATTTGCGTATTACGTTATATAGAGAGAATTATAATTGAAAAAAAGGGAGTTTAGATGGAAATTATTTTTATTTTAGCTGTTTTGTTGGTTTTGCGGTGGTAGGAGGAGCATTTTGGTTCGTTTATATGAAGTTCCGGTATAAAACTGTGCCGTCTAACGTTGCACTTATAATTACTGGTCCAAAACTGGGTGACCCGAAAACAGACAGTAATGTATTTCAGGATGATGAAGGAAGATATATGAAAGTTATCCGCGGAGGCGGGCACCGGTTAAGGATGTTTCAAACCCATACACCGGTATCTTTAACCGCATTTCAGTTAAAGATTACTACTCCAACCGTTTATACGAAGCAGGGTGTTCCCATTGTTGGTGAAGCTGTAGCCATGATAAAGGTAGCAGATTCACTAGAAGGAATCGCTAAATATGCGGAACAGTTTTTGGGACGTAAGCAAAATGAACTTGAAGCTGATATTGGAGAAGTGCTGGGTTCGAATCTGCGTGCTATCTTATCCAAGATGACGGTAGAGCAAATCAATAATGACCGGGAAAGTTTTAATGATCAGGTTCGTGAAATTGCTCAAAATCAGCTCGATGCAATGGGTTTTAAAATCACCAGTCTAGGACTGACTGACCTGAAAGACGTTGAAGGCAGTGACTATCTGACAAACCTGGGACGTCCAAGAACTGCTGAAGTCCAAAAGGCCGCTGAAATCGCTGAGGCAACCAATACTCGGGAAACAAAAGTACATAAGGCGAAGATGAATGAGGAAACACAGCGGGAAGAATACGAACGTGAAACCTCGATTGCTGAGTCGCGAAAAGAGAAAGAAATCAAAGATGCAGTATTCAAGGAAGAAACCGAACAGGCCCGAGCAAAAACAGAAGCAGCGTATGAACTGGAGAAAGCTGAACGTGAACTTGAAGTAGAAAAAGAACGACTGAAAATAATCAGTCAGAAGAAGGAAGAAGAGCTTCGTCTGAAACAGCTTGAGCGTGAACGAAATGTTAAACTGGAACAGGAAGAAGTGAAGGTACGAAAGGCGAAAGCGGATGCCGACTACTATGAAAAAATCCGTACCGCAGACGCTGAAGCAGAATCCAAAGAAAAAGAAGGGCGTGCGGAAGCAGAAGTAATCAAAATTAAGAGTCTGGCCGAAGTGGAAGCCATCGAAAAACGTGCTGAGGCACTGAATAAACATAAAGACGTCATGATGACTGAAATGCTTATCAAGATGATGCCTGACTTTGCTAAAGCAATCGCAGAACCATTGGGTAATGTTGAATCAATCCGAATTTTGGATGGCGGAGACGGTAAAGGCGTAAGCAATCTACCAGGCAGTGTAACGGGCATGATGGCAAATCTCCAGGATAGTTTATCCCAGATGACTGGATTGGACCTTAATGATATTATCAATAATTTCTCTGGGAAAAGTAACCTAAAAGGCGAACTTGGCTCTATTGCTCAGGGTCTTAATAAGCGTAATGAGACACCACCACATGGAGTAAGTGAAACTACCGGGGAGCAACACGACGAAACTCTTGAAGAAAACGATTAAGTAATAAGGTTAAAGAGGCTAACACAATAGACGTGTTAGCCTCTCTTCAAATCTAATTGTCCTCTATTTTGATATCAGCATTAGGCGAATTTCTTAAAGATGCTCGTGTACCATATTAAAAGCCGCTACTGATGTAGCGGCTTAAGGTGTTTATCTCCAATTTTATGCGCTTTTTAAAAAATGGAGGAGGTAGAGGGATTCGAACCCCCGCGCGGTTTGACCCGCCTGTCGGTTTTCAAGACCGATCCCTTCAGCCAGACTTGGGTATACCTCCGTGCGACAAAATATAATATAACATGCGCATAATACCTTGTCAACGAAAGGTGTTATTTTTTTATATTTTTTTATCAGGGGCTATTTCAAAAGGTGCTAAAAGGTTTATATAAATTCCAGTATTGCATAAAAAATAAGCCCAGAAGAATAACTTCCAGACTTAGAAATGTTAACACTTATTTGATGACTTCCTTGCCCCCCATATATGGACGCAATGCTTTTGGAACTACAACAGAACCATCTTGCTGCTGGTAATTCTCTAAAATGGCAGCTACTGTACGGCCAAGCGCCAGACCAGATCCATTCAACGTATGAACAAATTCCGGCTTACTCTTCTCTTCACGACGGAAACGGATACCAGCACGTCTTGCCTGAAAATCTTCAAAATTGGAGCAAGAAGAAATTTCACGGTAGGTATCCTGACTTGGAATCCACACTTCAATGTCGTATTTTTTGGCCGCAGTGAAACCAAGATCTCCTGTGCACATGCTCATAACTCTGTATGGTAATTCAAGAAGCTGTAGTACTTTTTCAGCATGCCCTGTCAGGGTTTCAAGGGTTTCATAAGAATCTTCCGGTTGGGCAAAATGGACAAGCTCCACCTTGTTGAACTGATGCTGACGGATTAGTCCACGTGTATCGCGTCCTGCAGAACCAGCCTCAGACCGGAAGCAGGCACTGAATGCAACAAACTTTTTCGGCAGGTCTTCACCTTTCAGGATATCATCACGGTAATAGTTGGTTACTGGAACCTCGGCTGTTGGAATTAAAAAGTAGTCCCAGTCTTCCACTTTAAATGCATCCTCTTCAAACTTAGGAAGCTGTCCGGTTCCAGTCATGCTCATCCGGTTAACCATATATGGTGGGAGCATTTCTTCATAACCATGTTCATCAGCATGAAGATCCATCATAAAGTTCATTAACGCACGTTCAAGACGTGCACCCAATCCTTTATAATAAACAAATCGACTACCTGTTACTTTACCAGCTCGTTCAAAATCCAGGATATCCAAATTGGTTGCTATGTCCCAATGTGGCTGTGCATCAAAATCGAACGTAGGCAATTCACCCCATTTTCGGACTTCTACATTATCATCTTCATCCTCGCCAACAGGTACACTTTCATGTGGAATATTTGGAATGGATAGCATCATTGTTTCTAGAGATTCTTCAATTTCTTTCAGCTCAGTATCAAGCGCCTTAATACGATCGCCAACCTCGCGCATTTCTTTGATTGCTGGCTCTGCATCTTTCTTTTCTTTTTTCAGAACGGAAATTTGCTTGGAAACCTCATTTCTTTTTGCTTTTAACTGTTCGGTTTCGGTAATAAGCTCTCGGCGGCGAATATCCAGCTCCCCGAAACGGTCAAGATCAGACAAATCCTCACCACGATGGGCCAGTTTTTCCTTTACCTCTTGAAAGTTGTTACGTAAGTATTTCATATCAAGCATGATAATTCCTCCTTTAAATTTTTCTTTGTCTAGGTTGTTTTATATAAATTGTTGTTTTTATACAAAATCTATAAACTGCGATGTAACAGCGAAGCTTCGCTCCGGCAGAATACTTGCTTTCCGGGGGCACGGCCTCAGCCTCCTCGCGGAAAAACACCGCTGTGGGGTCTTCGGACTCGTGCTGTTCTCCCAGGAGTCTACGTATTCTGCCTGCGCTTTCTTACGATTTTTAATTTATAAGATTAAATCAAACTTATTCCAGAAGCGAATGTGTGCTGTTATGTCGTACTTTTTTATCAACTGCGAGGGTTAAAAAGTAACAATCTTTACTAAAAAGCTTAAAAATAGACTAAAAAACTCCCGTCCCTAATGAATAGGGACGAGAGTTGTATTCCCGCGTTGCCACCCTGATTGAAGAGATTAACTCTTCCGGCTCAAAGTTGGTAACGGTACTTAACCGGGTTTACTTAATCAACGTTTTCATAAACCAGTTTAAGGATGGATTCCCAAGACGCCTGCATCGGTTCACACCAACCACCGACTCTCTTCAGTCAAGCACTCCAGGTACTATTTCCTTGCATTACTGTTTCATATATTATGATATATCATAGCTAATTATATACTAAGATGCAAGTGTTTGTTTTTCCAGCTCCAACGGTCAGCGACTAGTAAACTTCCCGAGCCCTCCTTGCGATAAGTCAACATTGGTTCGTTTTACTCACCATGTTTCCTTTATCTCATACGGTTAGGTCCAGTTTATACGTCGCTAAACGACCGTTCTCGCTTTCATTTTGGATTGTTCCACCATTTGGGCAAAATATTCAATAAACCGGTTATCGTCAGTCAGCTCTGGATGAAACGCAGTACATAAATACTGCCCTTGTTTGGCCGCCACAATACGTTCCTGGTAGGATGCAAGGACTTCAACCTCGGGACCAGCTTCCAGAATATACGGCGCACGGATAAACACAGCGTTAAAGTTATCGCCAACATGCATTACCGGAAGATCCGCTTCAAAACTTGCAACCTGACGGCCAAACGCATTTCTGGCAACCTTCATATTCATAAGTCCCAAGTGGGCCTTTTCCTGACCTTCGATTTCCTGTGCCATAAGGATCAATCCTGCACAAGTTCCGAATACTGGTTTTCCTTGCCTTCCAAATTCACGAATTGCATCAAAGAAATCATAACTGTCGATCAGACGGCGCATTGTTGTACTTTCTCCACCTGGAAGAATCAGTCCATCAATTTCAGCCAGCTGTTCTTTACGTTTTATCTCAACGGCTCTTGCACCAGTTGCCTCAATGGAACGAATATGTTCACGAACAGCTCCCTGGAGTGCAAGCACACCAATTGTATTCATAAGAATTCCTTCTTTCTTATTCGCTGCGATCCTGCATACGATCATGTGCCTCTAAGGTACTCATTTCAATACCTTTCATTGCAGTACCGAGACCTTTGGACAGCTCAGCGATTAATTTGAAGTCGTTATAATGTGTTGTCGCTTCTACAATCGCCTTTGCAAACTTTTCAGGGTTGTTGGATTTGAAGATACCTGATCCAACAAACACACCATCTGCTCCAAGATGCATCATAAGTGCTGCATCTGCTGGCGTTGCTACTCCACCTGCAGCAAAGTTAACTACCTGCAAACGGCCTTCTTCTTTAATCTCAAGTAGTAAATTATAAGGAGCACCGATTTCTTTTGCGAATGTCATGACTTCATCTTCAGACATTGCAGTCAGCATTCTGATTTCCGATTGAACCTGACGCATATGGCGAACCGCTTCTACAATGTTTCCTGTACCTGGTTCACCTTTTGTACGAAGCATGGATGCACCTTCGCCAATCCGGCGTGCTGCTTCCCCAAGATTACGGCATCCACAGACAAATGGTACAGTGTAATCGGATTTTTTTAGATGGAAAACATCGTCAGCAGGGGTTAGTACTTCACTCTCATCAATATAATCAACACCCATTGCTTCCAGTACACGTGCTTCAACTATATGGCCAATACGTGCTTTAGCCATTACTGGAATTGATACTGCATTTAGTACTTCTTCAGTAACCTCTGGACTGGCCATTCGAGCTACTCCACCGGCAGCACGAATATCAGAAGGAACACGTTCAAGAGCCATTACAGCTACTGCTCCAGCCGCTTCCGCGATTTTAGCCTGTTCGGCATTCACGACGTCCATTATAACGCCGCCTTTTTGCATTTCCGCCATTCCACGTTTTACTCGATCTGTACCTGTATTTGTCATATTTATTCCTCCTATGTCTGAAAACAATTCATCAGTACTATTTTACTATTTAGAACCATCCTTTTACAGTATCAACAATCGTATTAAACAAATTAGCGAAAAAATCACCAATTGCTCCGAGAGTCAACATGAACCAATTACTTTTCTCGACTGCATCTTTTGTTACAAGTGGAGCAGTTTGCGACTTCTTGTCAGGCTGAATGTAACCGTAATCTGTCTCTCCGTTAAAGACTAGCTTGGCAGCACCTATTTTTTCTCCTTTTTCAATCGGGGCAATAAGTTCACCATTTTCATTCAATTTGTCTTTATCAATTTTATATTCCACGCTGTACTTTTTCTTTTGCCCATTTTGAACAGGCGCCTTGAAAGCTTTATCGACAGCAACCTCAACCTTTTCTTCTTTACCTTTTGCTACAGGGATATCAGACTCACCTTTAAGCTGGTAGCCTTTAGGGAAAATTTCTTTCGATTCAAACTGTGAAAAACCATGATCCATCAGCTTAGCAGTCTGCGCGAAACGTGCTTCTTCACTTTTGGTTTTCATAACAACGGAGATAAACCGCTGGTCGTTCCGCTCTGCAGTACCAGTAAAACAGTAACCAGCTAGGTCGGTATAACCGGTTTTCAGTCCGTCAATTCCCTCATAGTGATATTGTTTCAGATAAGTAGCTTCATGAGGAAGCATATAGTTCCAGTTACGGATTGTCATGCCGTCAAATTCAGCTGTTGGCATGCTGGAAATCTCCAGTGCTTTTGGATAATCTTTTATCAAGTTATAGGCCAGCAATGCAGCTGAACGTGCAGACAATAAATTGTTGGCATCCGGCTCTGTTCCTTCTGGATAATTCTCCCCAAGGCTTGAGTTGGAAAGTCCAGTGGAATTCACAAATTTATAATCGGGCAATCCCATTTCTTTGGCTTTTTCATTCATCATTTTTACAAATTTGCCTTCTGAACCGGCAATCAGCTCGGCAAGTACAATTGTCGCCGCATTATCGGAATTGATAGCCATTGCATTGTATAATTCTTTTACTGTATAATCCTTATCCTGTGTAAGTCCCACACCGGAAAAAGATGGATCTGCAGAAATACTGTATGGATAGTCGCTTACCTGGGTTGTTGTTTCCCAACTGATCTCACCATTTTTAATAGCTTCCCATACAAGGTATTCTGTCATCATTTTAGTCATACTAGCTGGAGGTAATGCCATATCAGCATTTTTCTCGTATAAAATCTTACCAGTCTCAAAATCAACCAAAATAGCTGATTCTGCCTCTAAGTCTAATGTCTCTGCTGCGCTGGCAGTAATTGGCTGTGTAAATATAGCAGTCATTGCTAATAGAGCAATAAGAAGTAATGACATACTTTTTTGTAAATTATGTTTCACTTTCTTTACCTCCACTGATTTTAAGTCTATTGTTGTGAACAGTAAGCACCTTTTCTATTTTACCACAAAACAGCGTGCAAAAAAATACGTCATTTCCTCTTTGCACAGTGTTCTTGTTAGGGGTTGAAATGCTTCCGTACAAATACAAATTATACTACACCTAATGAAAAAAATAGACAGGGAAAAATCCCTATCTATTTCACATTAAAGTAGGAAATCTCTACTACTTTCACTTAAAGGAGATTAAGAGTAGTTTGGTGCTTCCTTGGTAATCTGTACATCGTGTGGATGGCTCTCTTTAAGCCCAGCATTTGTGATGCGGATGAACCGAGCATCGTTTCGCAGTGCCTCGATTGAACCTGTGCCACAGTAACCCATACCTGCACGCAATCCACCAACCAGCTGATGAACAGTGTCTGCAAGAGGACCCTTATAGGCTGTACGTCCTTCTATTCCCTCAGGTACTAGTTTTTTGGCATCTTCCGCATCCTGGAAGTATCGGTCTTTCGAGCCTGCTTTCATGGCACCGACCGATCCCATTCCACGGTAGACCTTATACTGTCTGCCCTGGAAAATTTCCGTTTCCCCAGGACTTTCTGAAACCCCTGCAAACATGCTTCCAAGCATCACCGCACTAGCACCAGCTGCCAATGCTTTCACTACATCTCCAGAGTATTTGATTCCACCATCGGCAATGACAGAAACGCCATACTCCGCTGCAGCCCGAGCACAGTCGTGAACAGCAGTTATCTGTGGAACGCCGACACCTGCTACTACACGGGTAGTACATATGGAACCAGGTCCGATTCCCACCTTAACAACTGTTGCTCCTGCTTTAATCAGGTCAACTGTAGCTTCGGCTGTTGCGACATTGCCCGCAATTATATCCAGATCCGGATAAGCGTCGCGAACGGATCTAACCTGATTCAGCACACCTTCTGAATGGCCATGAGCTGTATCAATAACAATCATGTCCACACCGGCATCGACCAGTTTTTCAATCCGCGTTAACGTATCTCCAGTTACCCCGACAGCCGCTGCAACCAGCAGTCTGCCCTGTTGATCTTTAGCCGAATTAGGAAACTCGATTACTTTTTCAATGTCTTTAATGGTAATTAACCCTTTGAGGATACCTTGCTCATCGGTTAAAGGGAGTTTTTCAATTTTATGTTGCTGTAAAAGCTTTTCTGCTTCGTTAAGCGTTGTGCCAACCGGCGCAGTTACCAGATTCTCACTGGTCATCACTTCTTTAATAGTGATAGAGTAATCCTCAACAAAACGTAAGTCACGGTTGGTTAAAATACCGACCAGTTTTTGCTCATCAGTGTTATTAACAATAGGTACTCCAGAAATACGAAATTTTCCCATTAGGTGTTCCGCATCGAATACCTGGTGTTCAGGAGTCAGGAAGAATGGGTTGGTGATAACACCACTTTCCGAACGTTTCACACGATCAACCTGCTCGGCCTGGTCCTCAATCGACATATTTTTATGGATAACACCGATTCCACCCTGCCTTGCCATTGCGATCGCCATTTCTGCTTCCGTTACTGTATCCATCCCTGCACTGAAAAACGGTACATTCAGTTGAATTTTTCCAGACAGTTTTGTACTGACTTCTACATCACGTGGCAGTACCTCCGATTTTGCTGGTACCAGCAGTACATCATCAAAAGTCAGTCCTTCTTTAGCAAACTTATCTTCACGCATTTTCTTCCTCCTATCCCTTGTTTATTTGTATAGTGGCATGAGTAATTTTTACTAACATGGCCAGACTAATAAGCAATTCTATTGTTATTTACAATACTTCAACGCTCGGGCTTTTTCAATAAGATATTCCGCACAGATTAAAAGAAAATAGATTCAAAATATTTTTATAGTTATAAGGGGAATCAGTAATGGCTAAAAGTAGTACAGATACAGTTTATACATATTTGCAATCACAACAGACTTGCCAGGACTTTTTATATAAATGTTATCAGCACCTGGATGGGGTGGATGCTGCCACAAAGAGCTATGAAAACTGTAACGCGTTTATGTATAACATGATGCATGGAAGGCAGTTTTATGCAAATGGCAAAAAACTTAATACACTGCTAAAGCCCATTCTTTTCTTTTATGGGATGGTGCATCTTTTGAAAGCGAATCTGCTCACAATACGACCGGATTACCCTGAATCAACTACCATTCTCGCCCATGGCGTATCAACCCGGAAACGCAAAAAGAAAGATTATACTTTTATGGGCGATGAAGTAAAAGTACAGCATAATGGATTGTTCCCGTATTTCTCTGAACATCTGTTTAAACAGCTTCGTGTTCCATTCGAAAAAATTAAAATGGATCTTTTATTTGGATTGATCCCGGAAATGGATTCTTTATTTACCATGCAGGGAGAAAGAAGAATGGTACCGGTGGGGGATATAGGTGGGGCAACACTCAGATTTCCTGATTCACTACTTGATCACTATCACCTTACTGTTAACACATTTATTGAACGGATTCGTCCTTTTTTACCGACAATTAAAAATATAGAACAGACAAATTCAGCCGCTGTTATAAAACTGGATAGTCCGCTAACCGCAAATTCGGGACCTTTTTATGTTCATTCACAGGATAAGACGCTCTATTTTCCGGCTGCCAGGGAACAATTTATTCCAGTTTCGGAAGTTATGGTGCATTACTTACTGTTATTCAACCTCAGTATGCTCTGCCGCTACGAGCCTGAATGGTGGGGGGATCTGTTATCATCCAAGTCAGAGGCTGATTACCCGTTTATTGTCCATTTTCTCGAGGTTACCGCAGAGAAAATACCGCATCTCCTAGGAGAGGAATTACTAAACCATGTGAATTTTCTACACTAAAATAATGATAAAAAAATCAGCTGTAGAATAATCGCGGCGGATCAGGAAACGGATTCTGTGAAGTTAATTGCACATAACCAAATGAATATCATGTAGAAATATTCATATAGCGGCATGAGGGCTCGAAACGTTGCTTTTAGAGGTGAAATTACACGTGATAACGCAATGAGGTTCCTACAACTCCACGAAATCAGCCACAAATGTAATATAATGTAAGTTTTTCTGTACTAAATAAAGAGACTAACGCAATGGCTAGTCCCCGATTATGTCACTGATATATATGCCAGGATTGTCCTTCAATGTGATAATTTCCTCTGATTCATCAATTTTCACCATTGGGCGTGCAGGCTGGTTTGCCTCCATAAAAACAATTTGTCCTTCCTGACCCGTTGAAAGTCTTACTTTCTTTCCAATGGATAAGCTGGTAAGACTATTAATAAATATATTCACTACACGATGATCAAGCTTTGTGAACTGATCTTTCTGAAGTTCTTCGATTACTTGAAACGAAGACTTTCGCCCTTGATAATTGCGTTCAGATGTCATCGCATGGTAGGTATCACAAACTGCAATGATTCTTGCATACATGTGAATTTTTGATTGTTCTAGCCCAAACGGATAACCGGACCCATCCATCCGCTCATGATGCTGAAGAATAGCCAGTTTAACTTCTTTTGTTATTGTTGATGTTTTTTCAACAAGCCTGTAGGAATAGGTAGGGTGCTTCTTAAGTTCCTGTAATTCCTGAAAAGTTAAGGGACCGTTTCTCTCTATTATAGAATAATCCATTTTAGACATACCGCAGTCACCAAGCGCACCTGCGAGGCCAATTTGAAGCCATTCTCCCTTTTCATATCCCATTTTATTTGCCAGGTAAGCCGATAAAATTCCTACAGCAACCGAATGATGAAAAAAGTAGTCTTCTTTTACAGCATATTTATGTAACGTATAAACTTCCGCATTTTGTTCAATTGCACGCTCAAACAGAGGTAACAGGGCCTTTCTGACAAGCGGCATTTTAATACTTGAGTTATTCTGCCATGCAGTGAACAGTTTTTTTAAAGTTTTCACTGTCTTTATGTATTGATCTTCGAATGAATTCTGCTCCTGGCTGGTTACTTCAGGTTTTTTGTCTTGTCCAGCCGGCATTGGTTTCGGTGTGTATATCTCTCCATCATGAAGCTTTGCAGCTACATCGACATTGTCGATCATAAACTTATGCAGCACGGTAATATGTTCTTCCGTTATAACGGTACGCTTTGGAACAATTGGTTTATTTGATTTTCCCCATACATCACTTAACAGTACACAGCCCGCAATAAGCTGTGACGGTTCTACCCGCATGAAAGTTCCCCCTTATAAAAAAGATGGCTCAAGAGAACCTGATATTTATCCTCAATGAGCCACCTCAACCTTTACATCTACTTTTTTATTCTTCCTGATTGTCTGCAGAATCAGAATCTACTTCTTGAGTTTCCTCTACAGCTTCCTCAGAAACCTCGCCGCCATCTTCAGTAACCGGCTCTTCTTCTTCCGGTTCAATTTTGGCAACAGTTGCTACTTCTTCATCCTCTTTCAAACTAATCAGTCGTACACCCCGTGTATTTCGTCCGGTCTGGGAAATGCTTGCTACAGGTATACGAATCAATACGCCCGCCACTGTAATCAGCATAATATCTTCATCCCCAGAGACTGCTTTAACCGCAGCAACATGATTGTCGTCATCCAGTTTACAGGTGAAAATCCCTTTACCGCCACGGTTAGTAACACGGTACTGCTCTTCAGGTGTTCGCTTGCCGACACCTTTGTTGGTAACGTGCAGTATCTGAAGCCCTTTATCAAGTATCTCCATGGAAACAACTTCATCATCGCCGCGCAATGATATGCCGCGAACTCCGGCTGCTGTTCGACCCATCGAACGTACTTGATCCTCAGGGAAACGGATCAGATAGCCATTTTTCGTACCAATCATAATGTCTTTTGATCCATCGGTCAGACGTACTGAAATTAGTTCATCACTATCACGAAGTCCTACCGCAATCAGCCCGCCTTTACGGATATTGGCAAATTGTGAAATGGTCGTCCGTTTAGAGATTCCATGCCTGGTTGTGAAGAACAAGAACCAGTCATCACTGAATTCATTAACCGAGATTACTGCGTTGATCCATTCGTCTTTCTCAACCTGCAATAGATTAATAATTGGGATACCCTTTGCAGTACGGCTGAATTCCGGTACTTCATAACCTTTGGCCTTATACACTTTACCCTTATTGGTAAAGAACAGAATCGTGTCATGGGTTGATGTGGATACAAGATGTTCGACGAAGTCATCATCATTGGTACCCATCCCCTGAATACCACGGCCACCTCTGTTTTGCGTACGGTAGGTGGATGCCGGCAGACGCTTAATATATCCCTGGTGGGTAAGCGTTATAACAATATTTTCTTCTGGAATCAGATCCTCGTCTTCAAAGAAATCTGCTCCGCCAATGACGATTTCAGAACGGCGCGGATCATTATATTTCTCTTTGATCTCTTTAAGTTCTTCACGGATGATTTCGAGTACTTTTTCATCATCAGCCAGAATAGCCTTTAATTCGTCAATTAATTTAAGAAGTTCATTGTACTCATTTTCAATTTTTTCCCGCTCCAGCCCTGTAAGACGCTGCAAACGCATATCAAGAATAGCTTGGGCCTGTTTTTCTGAAAGGCCGAAGCGTTCCATTAATCCGTCACGAGCAATATCGGCAGTCTTTGAATTTCTGATCATGGTGATTACTTCGTCCAGATGATCCAGAGCTATTCTTAGACCTTCAAGTATATGGGCACGTGCCTCTGCTTTTCGCAAATCAAATAATGTCCGTCGTTTAATGATAACCTTCTGATGCTCCAGATAATGTTCCAGACACTGTTTAATAGTCAATACTTTCGGTTGACCATCAACTAATGCAAGCATATTAATTCCGAAAGTGGTCTGTAAAGCTGTGAACTTGTACAGGTTATTCAGGAGGACATTTGCATTTACATCACGACGCAGCTCCATTACTACACGTAATCCGTTACGGTCAGATTCATCACGAAGATCGGTGATTCCATCAATCCGTTTATCACGTACCAGTTCAGCAATTTTTTCAATCAATTTAGCCTTGTTTACCTGGTATGGAAGCTCTGTTGCAATGATTTTTGATTTTCCATTAGCTTGTTCTTCAATATTCACTTTAGCGCGAATTGTGATGGATCCTTTACCAGTTTCATATGCTTTTCGAATTCCGCTTCTTCCAAGGATTTGACCCGCAGTTGGAAAGTCAGGTCCGTGAATATAATCTTCCATTAGCTCTTCAATAGTTATTTCAGGGTCTTTGCTGACCGCAAGTACAGCATCAATAGTTTCTCCGAGATTGTGGGGAGGTATATTGGTTGCCATACCAACGGCGATTCCTGATGTACCATTTACCAGCAGATTCGGAAATCGTGATGGGAAAACAACTGGTTCCCGTTCTGTTCCGTCATAGTTATCAATATAATCAATCGTGTCTTTGTTGATGTCGCGCAGCATTTCCATGGAAATCTTGGACATCCTTGCTTCGGTATACCTCATCGCAGCAGCCGAGTCACCATCTACTGACCCAAAGTTACCATGTCCGTCAACAAGCATGTTACGGTAACTGAAATCCTGAGCCATCCGTACCATTGCTTCGTAAACAGCTGAATCACCGTGCGGGTGATACTTACCAATTACTTCACCGACAATACGTGCCGATTTTTTATATGCCTTATCTGAATGCATACCAAGGTCATTCATTGCATACAATATTCTCCGATGAACAGGCTTCATGCCATCACGGACATCCGGCAAGGCCCGCGACACGATTACACTCATTGCATAGTCCAGAAATGACGTTCTCATCTCCTGGCTGATATTAATTTCCTGTACGTTTGGACGTTGTTGATCCGCCATTACATTACCTCCAAATCTTACTTTCATCCGCACCAGCTTTTAATCCTGATAGCGGAAAGAACAACATAAGCGCCGATAACGACGCTATGCTAAACGGGTTAATACAATTTTTCTATCTGAATTAACTTATACGTCAAGGTTTTTCACGTATTGTGCGTTCTCCTGGATAAAGTTCCGTCGTGGCTCAACTTTATCGCCCATCAGCATATCAAAAATATGATCGGCATCGATGGCATCCGACAGTTCTACCTGCAGTAGTGTACGATTTTCCGGATCCATCGTGGTTTCCCATAACTGGGTTGCATTCATTTCACCGAGACCTTTGTAACGCTGCAGTCCTGGTTTTGGTGTCTTAGGAATTTCTGCCAGGATACGGTCCAGCTCTTTATCGTTATAGGCATAATACGCAGCCTTACCCTGTTGAATTTTGTAAAGTGGTGGCTGAGCAATATAGATATATCCATGTTCAATAAGGGGACGCATATATCGGTAAAAGAACGTTAGTAACAGCGTCCGGATATGCGCGCCATCAACATCTGCATCAGTCATGATCACAATTTTATGATATCTTGCCTTACTGATATCAAAGTCCTCACCAATCCCTGTTCCAAGTGCTGTGATCATCGAGCGGACTTCATTATTGGATAGAATTCGATCCAGTCGCGCTTTTTCAACGTTTAAAATCTTACCGCGTAACGGAAGAATTGCCTGGAAGTGACGGTCCCGGCCCTGCTTTGCAGAACCTCCGGCAGAGTCACCCTCAACGATATAAAGTTCACTGATATTTGCATCCTTTGATGAACAGTCAGCAAGTTTACCAGGAAGGTTTGATATCTCAAGAGCACTTTTACGACGAGTCAGCTCCCGTGCCTTCTTGGCCGCCATTCTTGCACGGGAAGCCATTAACCCTTTTTCAACCACTATTTTAGCTACATCCGGGTTTTCGAATAGAAACTTTGAGAACGACTCACTGAAGGCAGAGTCTGTGACTGTTCTAACTTCACTGTTTCCAAGCTTGGTCTTTGTCTGTCCCTCAAACTGAGGATTAGGGTGCTTGATAGAGACAATCGCCGTAAGACCCTCACGGACATCATCTCCAGAAAGGTTCGGGTCGCTTTCTTTAAACATGTTATTTTTTCGGGCATAATCGTTTATCACACGGGTTAAACCGGTTTTAAATCCGGATTCATGGGTCCCGCCTTCATAGGTGTGTATATTATTTGCGTACGAGTAAATATTACTTGCAAAGCCATCGTTATACTGAATGGCAACCTCAACAGTAATTTGCTCTTCTTCCGTTTCAGCATAAAATGGTTCATGAAGAACTTCACGACTGCGGTTAATGTATTCCACGTAGGAACTGATTCCGCCTTCGTAAAAATAACTTACAGGCTCCTGTTCCGAGCGTTTGTCCTCAATAGTTATGGTTATCCCTTTGTTCAGGAAAGCCAGTTCACGAAGCCGCTGTGCCAAGGTATCATAATCGTAAGTGTTTGTTTCATTGAAAATCTCCGTATCTGGTTTGAAATGTGTAACCGTTCCGGTGATTTCTGTTTCACCGACTACGGTTATATCACCCTGAGGTACTCCTTTTTCGAAACCCAGGAAATAAATTTTTCCATCACGGTGCACATAAACCTCCAGATTACTGGACAGCGCATTAACGACTGAGGCACCTACACCATGCAAACCGCCGGAAACTTTATATCCACCGCCGCCGAATTTACCACCAGCATGAAGAACGGTCATAATTACCTCAAGGGCAGGTTTCCCGGTCTTTTTCTGGATATCTACCGGAATACCGCGGCCATTGTCTTTAACCGTTATACTGTTGTCCTCTTCGATAATTACCTGAATATGATCACAATATCCTGCCAGTGCCTCATCGATACTGTTATCGACGATTTCCCAGACAAGATGGTGAAGACCCCGTTCACTGGTCGAACCAATATACATACCTGGTCGCTTCCTGACCGCTTCCAGTCCTTCTAGCACCTGAATTTGATCAGCACCATATGCTTGTTCATTTGATAATTTGTTTTCTGCTGCCATTTTTCCACCTACGTTTCTTTTGAGGTTTTTCTGTCTAGCTTAAACTGATAAGACGTCCTAGTGCCGGATATGCCTCAAAACATGGCGTACCGGCCCGCACCTACCCCACAAGGTTTTAAATTGGTGGGGGATGAGCAAGGCGCCTATGCTTTTGCCACGTCCAGCTACAGCGCCCATCACCTAGTGCCCTTCCGGACTCTTCTTACGATAAAGAAGACTTGCCGACTGGTGAAACCAGAGGCCTAGTCGCACTTATACCCTTGTGGTGAAAGTCAACATCAATTCGCTTTGCTCATTGTGTTTCCTTTATCTCATACGACTCCGTCCGGGTCATACGGTGATAAGCAGGGCACTTTCGCTTTTGTTCTTTATCTGTCACTCCAGCTCATCGGAGAAGTCATCAAGCTTGCTAATTGTTGAAATCATACTTGCACGTTTTTTCAGTGTCGAAACCGATAATGAACTGTAGTAGATTTTTTGATTGGTTATCACAACAGATTTTGCTTCATCAACCGGGCTAACCACTATTTTTTGTTTTGCGGCATTCTCCATCATTTCTTCCATAATCGATGAAGATGTGATGACATTGCGATCAATGATGGAAATTACGTCTTCCGACCGTATAACATTATCATTTCCAATATGAATAAACATCGTATCCCCCCATACCTATACATGTACAGTTCCATTTTCTACCCGGAACAATTCAGCCTGTCTCAATGTTTCATGATTGATTCCATCCACACTTGTAGTGGAAACAAAGGTCTGTACTTTACCCTGAATTGTGTTCAGGAGGTGGGACTGCCTGTGATCATCAAGTTCACTTAGAACATCATCAAGGAGCAAAATCGGATATTCACCGACTTCGTTGTATATGAGTTCAATTTCAGCAAGTTTAACGGACAATGCTGTTGTCCGTTGCTGTCCCTGGGATCCGAAAGTTTGTACATCTTTGTTATTGACATGGAAAATAAGGTCATCACGATGCGGTCCAATCAATGTAGTGCCCCGCTCGACTTCCTTTTCCTGGATTTCATGGAATTTATTTGCGTATATGGTTTCTATTTTCTCCTTATTTGCCGCTTCTGATACTTGAATCGTTGCATTATAGCTGATTTCCAGCGTTTCCAGCTCCCGGCTGATACCATGATGAATCGGAGCAGCCCATTTCCGCAGTAATTCGAGAAAGGCAAATCTGCGCTCAAGCAGGGTGGCTGCATGCTCGGTCAGCTGGTCTGTAAGAACATTAAGCATGGTCCTGTCCTGTTTCTCTCTGCGCTGCATTTGTTTCAGCAGATGATTACGCTGCTTTAATACTTTCTGATACTGGCCGAGGTGGTAGATATACCTTGGCTGAATCTGGCCCAGCTCCATATCAATAAAACGTCTTCTTATTTGCGGAGGGCCTTTTACAAGTGTCAGGTCCTCCGGGGCAAACATAACAACGTTAAGGGCTCCAATATAATCACTTAGGCGTTTCTGTTCAATCCGGTTCAGACGTGCCTTTTTACCCTTTGAGGATAAAATAATCTCAAGGGGAAACGACTGCTTTCGTTTCGTCACTCTACCTTCTATTTTAGCATACTCCTGCTCCCATTGGATAAGTTCTTTTTCCCGGGGTGTACGGTGGGATTTTGTGAAAGCAAGAACATAGATTGCTTCCATCAGGTTGGTCTTTCCTTGTGCATTTTCACCTATAATGACGTTTACTTTGTCATTAAATTCAATGTTCAGCTGCGGATAATTGCGGTAGTTTTTCAGATTTAACTGTTCAATATGCATGAGAATTCCTCACAATTATTCTTTGGTAACAGTGTAAGAACCAATGCTTTCAATTTCTACCACATCACCGGGATAAAGTTTCCTTCCCCTCCGGTGCTCCAGTTCGCCGTTCACCACTGCTCCCTGATCCTGCAAAAATGCCTTTACCATACCACCGGATTCAAGAATATTAATAAGTTTAATAAACTGGCCAAGCGTAATATACTCAGTATTTATTTCGACGTTTTCATGCATGTAATCACCAGTTTCTTTTTTAGAATATAAAAATCAGGTTCGCACCCAATAAACATTAATTTACGTACACATGTCGTTCCTTTCTATTTTACTAAAGTTTTGGCCTTAAGGGAAGGAAGGACTTCATAATTTCTTTATATTCGCATGTTAGAGGGCTTTGCCCCAAAAAAAGAACTCCTATCATTCGATGATAAGAGCTCTAATCAAAAGTTTTAATAAGTCCTGACTGGCAAAATAAGCTGTAAAATTGGATCTTCATTTGCTGGTCTGATAATAAACGGACGCATGGCACCGGTAAATTCAACTTTAACTTCATCGTTATCAATCGCCTTGAGGGCATCCAGCATGTATTTAGAACTGAAGGAGATTTTTAATTCTTCACCTTCAATGGATTGAACCGATATTTCCTCAGCTACCCGTCCAACTTCTGGTGAATTGCTGGTGATTTCCAGGAGATTATCGCCAATTGTGGATAACTTAACCACATTATTACGTTCTTCTTTCGCAAGCAATGAAGCACGATCAATTGTGTTGATCAGTTCCTTTGTTTTTACATAAAGAACTGTCTTACTCTGATCCGGGATTAACCGGGAAGTTTCCGGGTAGTTTCCATCCAGAAGTCTGGAGAGGAAGTTTAAATGCTTGGTCCGGAACAGTATCTGGTTATTAGTGACGCTGATTTCAACGTTTTCTTCGGTATCGTCAAGAATTTTGGAAAGTTCACTCAAACTCTTGCCAGGAACTACAATCCCTGGAAGATCTCCAATAGCATCTTTTACGGGAATTTCCCGTGAAGCTAATCGGTGGCTGTCAGTTGCTGTAAATTTAAGTGTATTATCTTCCAGTCGGATATTTACACCAGTAAGAATTGGACGTGTCTCCATTGTAGAAACTGCAAAAACAGTTTGTTTGATTAGACTTTTCAGCAGATCTGTCGGAAGAGCAAAGCTGTCATCTGTTTGCAATTTGGGAAGTTGTGGATATTCCTCAGCATCCTGCCCATTAAGGTTAAATTCTGCTTTACCAGAGCGAATTGTTACTTTCAAATTGGAATCAACTTCAATCTCTACTGTTTTTTCCGGCAGTTTTTTAACAATATCCGGAAAATACCGAGCTTGAAGTACAATACTTCCTTCTTCGATCTGTTCGACATTAACAACGCCATTTTCTTCTGCAGGGATGAATGATTCGATTGAGATGTCAGAATCACTTCCTGTCAGAGTAATTCCATGGGATTTGGCGTCAATCTTCATTCCCGTCAAAATTGGAATTGCAGTTCGTGAGGAGATTGCTTTCATAACATCTTGAACACTGGCGATTAACTGGTCACGCTGAATAATAAATTTCATGGAAATAATTCTCCTTTATGGACATATATTTATTATTATTTTTATAAAAATATAGTAATAATAGTAATAGGGCTTGTGATTATGTGGATAACCTTAAAAATCCTAGAAAATATAAAGTTATCCCCATGTGGATAGATTGTTTATAAGTATGCACGCAGATTCACATTATTCACATGTTGATAGATTAAAAAGACTTCAGCTGTTCTTTCAGTTCTTCAATCTCTTTACCAAGAAGCGTATCATTTTCCATCATTTTAGAAATTTTTTCGTGAGCATGAATGACGGTAGTATGGTCACGCCCACCAAACTCCTCTCCGATTTTCGGCAATGAGAAATCAGTAAGTTCCCTGGACAAATACATAGCGATCTGCCGCGGGAAGGCAATTGACTTTGTACGTTTTTTGGCTGTGAAGTCTTCAAGCTTCACATTATACTTCTCTCCGACAGCTTCCTGGATACCATGGATGGTAATTGTCCGTGGCTTACTGCTTGGAATAATATCTTTCAGTGCATCAGCTGCAAGTGAAGCATTGATATCCTGGTTGACCAGCGAGGAATACGCTACCACCCGGATCAGTGCCCCCTCCAATTCACGGATATTAGTATCAATCTGATTAGCGATGTACAACATAACTTCATTAGGAATGTCGAGCCCTTCCGCTTTGGCCTTTTTGTTTAGAATAGCAATCCTCGTTTCAAGGTCCGGTGGTGTAATATCTGTGATTAGTCCCCATTCAAAGCGGGAGCGCAGCCGGTCTTCCAGCGTTGGAATCTCTTTTGGTGGACGGTCACTGGAAATAATGATTTGTTTATTCTCTTCATGAAGCGTGTTGAAGGTATGGAAAAACTCCTCCTGTGTCTGCTCCTTTCCAGCAAGAAATTGAATATCATCAATCAAAAGAATATCAACACTTCGGTATTTGTTCCGGAAGTTGGTGGCCTTGTTGTCCATGATTGAATTAATGAATTCGTTGGTGAATTTTTCTGATGACAAATAAACCACTTTTGCATCCGGGTTATGGTCCTGGACATAGTGGCCGATCGCATGCATCAGGTGTGTTTTACCCAGTCCAACGCCCCCATAAATAAACAGCGGATTATAGGCTTTTGCTGGGGCCTCGGCTACTGCAAGTGATGCAGCATGGGCAAATCTGTTACCTGAACCAATTACAAATGTGTCAAAGGTATATTTGGAATTTAACATGGTCCTTGGTGAATCGGTCCCGTTATTCTGGTTCATTACAGGGACCTTTTTTGGGGCCGGCTTTATTTCATCCACCGGTTCCTGTGTGTCAGGGATAATAAAACGGGCTGACAGGGATGCTCCTGTTATATCCTCCAGGATGTCATTGATAAGCTGTGTGTATCTTCCCTCAAGCCAGTCACGGGCGAATTCATTAGGGGCTGATATGATCAGTGTATCTTCATCCAAAGCTTCTGCTTTTGTGCTTTTCAACCATGTATCAAAGCTGGGTTTACTTATCTTTTCTTCTATTTTTTCCAGGGTTGCTGCCCATAGTTCATTAATATTTTCCAAACTGGTTCACCCCTTTCAGTTAAATGACAGAAAAAACCTCTCTCAGTCTTTCATTGATGTTTTGGATGAAAGAGGGAAAGGCACTTTAATTTATACCTTACGGATATTCTTTGCCGAATCCGGTAGCATATCAGATATATAAATGAAATATAAATATGTAGTAAAAACTAATATCCCGCCGATATCCCTAAAATAAAATTATTTACATACATTCCCTGTGAACTTTTCAAGCCTTGTATGGACTAAAGTTGATTGGGTTGTCAGCACTATCCACAATTCTGTTGATAAGTTTGAGTACATGGATGTTTATAACTATCCACAGGTTGTCCACACTCTGTGGATAAATATATTTTGAGGATAAGTTTTACACATACTAAAACACAAATATAATACCAAAAAAAATCAGTTGGCGCAATGGCTTTTCCCCACTTATCCACAAAGTCCATCGCTTGTAGATGAAAATTATCCACACCACTATATTTTGTGATTTTCTTGTCGATAATTGTTGTGGATAGAAAAAATATGGAGAAAAGTATTTAACAGAGGTATGTGGATAACGAAAAAAGTGGACGGAAAAGTGAAACATGAATGAATTTGAAAGAGCTTGATTGAGATCTTACAACCGAGGTTTAAATATCAAAAGTTTGATAGCCAGTTAATATCTTATTGTCGAATTAAAAATAAAACTTCACTATAGGTAACAAATGTGCGGGATTAAGTTGACAGAACCCACGATTTTTCCGTATAATAACTTAGACTGTCTATTAGATATGTTTATTAACCAGATTTCTGATTCCTCAGGGAGGTGCATGATAAAATGAAAAGAACATTTCAACCAAATAACCGTAAACGTAAAAAAGTACACGGCTTTCGCACACGTATGAGCTCTAAAAACGGACGTAAAGTCTTGGCTCGTCGTCGTCGTAAAGGCAGAAAAGTATTGTCAGCATAAGCCACTGAATCCAACTCAGTGGTTTTTCCATTATGAGGCAGTGGTTCTTTGAAAGAGCCACTGCCTTATTAGACTACATACAGAAACAATAAAATGCTGGTTGTTTTGAATAAAGGTGATCGTAATGAAAAAGAAGTACCGAATTAAAGATAATGAGGAATTCCAGGATGTTTTAAAACTTGGAAAGTCTTTTGCAAATCGCCAGCTGGTAATATATTATGTGAAGAAGCCGGAGCAGGTTCACTTTCGAATTGGCATTTCGGTTGGGAAAAAGATCGGTAATGCCGTCATGCGGAATCAGATTAAGCGTTATCTTAGACAGGCTTTTCTTGAGCTGGAAGATAAAGTTATGCCCATGTACGATATAGTCGTAATAGCTCGGCAGCCGACCAAGAATATGAACTTTCACGAGGTAAAAAAGAGTCTCATTCACTTGCTTTCGAAAGAACGTGTATTAAAAAAATAGTAATTGGACTGATTTATATAGAATCTTCCATTCATTCTTGATAAAATAGCAATTAGATTGATTACATAGGGGTTTACTGTCTGGCTCAGCACCTGGACAAGGTGGCTGCAGCTTGTCGAGTAGTTAGGAGGAAACAAATTGCGTAAAAAGGTTTTACTACTGATAACCTTGATTGGGTTATTGACCGTTTTATCCGGATGTATGGATGTAAACGAACCCATAAATGAAAGTTCAGAAGGATTTTGGAATGAATACTTTGTTTGGCCGATGGTATGGCTGATCAATTATTTCGCCGGATTGTTTGATGGAAACTACGGTTTATCTATTATAATCGTGACTATCATTGTTCGTCTGGTATTACTGCCACTGAACGTGAAGCAGCTTAAAAGCTCGAAGGCAATGCAGGATATCCAGCCTGAACTGAAAGAAATACAGAAAAAGTATGCGTCTAAAGATGCACAATCACAGCAGAAGTTACAGCAGGAGACAATGGCATTATTTCAGAAACACGGCGTAAATCCGCTTGCGGGCTGTCTGCCGATTTTTGTCCAGATGCCAGTCCTGATTGCGATTTACCATGCAATTATGCGGATGGAAGAGATCGATGGGCATACATTCCTGTGGTTTGATCTAAGTTCACCTGACTATATTCTGCCAATAATCGCCGGCGCAGCAACATTCCTGCAACAGAAACTGATGATGGCAGGAAGTCCAGCAGCACAGAATCCGCAAATGATGGTTATGCTTTATGTAATGCCAATCATGATTACCGTGTTTGCATTCTTCTTCCCAGCAGCATTGGCACTTTACTGGGTAATCGGGAATATCTTTATGGTTGCACAGACAATTTTCATACGTAAACCAATGATGAAAGATAATACTGGAGGAGACAAGAAGTGAGAGAAATAACTGCTAGCGGACAAACTGTTGAAATAGCGGTCCAATCAGCGTTAGAGCAGTTAAACACCACTCGGGACCAAGTTGAAGTTGATGTTATCGATGAAGGAAAAAAAGGAATACTTGGTGTTTTTGGATCCAAACCGGCAATTGTAAAAGTATCCATTGCTAAAAACCCGGTTGAGGATGCAGAAAAATTTCTGAAAGATATTACGGAAAAAATGAATGTACCAGCGAAGGTTTCATCCAATTGGGAAGGAAACCATGTAACATTTGAGCTCTCAGGGGAAAAAATAGCTTTGCTGATCGGTAAGCGCGGACAGACTTTGAATGCAATCCAGTACCTTGTTCATCTTGTGCTGAATAAAGACAGCGAAAAGTTTTATTCTGTTACCGTAGATGCAGAGGGTTACCGTGGACGCAGAAAAGAAACGTTGGAATCGCTGGCAATGAAAATGGCTGATAAAGCAGTTCGCCTGAACAAGAAGGTAGCGCTTGATCCCATGCCGGCATTTGAACGAAAAATTATCCATAATGCCCTACAGGGAAACAAAAATGTAACCACATATTCAGACGGCGTGGAGCCACATCGCCACATTGTCATAAATCCTTAATAACAAAAACTCCGGACTACCGGGGTTTTTTTAATGCTTTTTTGTTGGTGCAAAAGAATTATTAATAAGGAAATTACTTATAAAAATACATACTATTATCCCATTTTTCAGAATAAGGGAGGATTCCAAGGCACAACCGGAGAATGTTTTACTAAACCATAAAGGGAGTGTAGTGGATGAAAAAGTATGGAAAAATCCTGATGGTAATGTTGGCAGCTTTATTGGTTGGATCCCCTGCATATGCGGCAACTGAAGTACCAGCTAAGGGTCAGTCAGAACAGGCTTTTGATAATAAAATCGTTAAACAGGTAAATGTAGATAATATTTATAATCATGTTGCTTATCTATCTCAAGAGATTGGTCCGCGTGGCGCAGGGACGGAAAATGAATTAGCGACCGTGGATTATCTGGTGGAACAACTTCGCAACTACGGATACGAAAATGTAGAGGTGCACCCATTTACGTTTCCTTTTGGTGACGGACAAGTCACTTCCTATAACGTGGAAGCAACAAAGGAACCAATGAAAAATCATGATACAGGTCAGCAGATAATTATTGGCTCACATCATGACTCTGTTCCATGGGGAGCAGGAGCAAATGATGATGCTTCTGGGACAGCGGCACTTCTGGAACTTGCAAGAGTATTTGCAAACACACCAACAGACACCACTGTAAAATTTGTAGCGTTTGGTGCTGAAGAATATGGGCTTTGGGGATCTCGTCGATATGCTGAGGCAATGGCTGCTGAAGAGGCTGAGAAAACAGTGGCAATGTTCCAACTTGATATGGTAGGAAGTAAGGATGCTGGAGACCTTGTTATGTTTACTGCTGATGGGAAAAAGAATACGGTAACTGATCTTGGGGCCGCAGCGGGTTCCCGTGTTAGTGAACTGGTTCCATACAGTGAGCTTGGGCGCAGTGACCATGTACCATTCCATAATCTTGGCATACCAGCAGCACTGTTCATTCATACTCCGCTTGAACCTTGGTATCATACAGAAGATGACGTACTGAAATACATCAGCAAAGAGAAGCTGAAGGATGTTGGTGATATAGTCGGCGCTGCCGTGTTTGAGATTGCAAGAAAAGATACACCAGCTTTGATCAAATCAGAAGTGGCACCCGTACCTGTGGATTATTATTACGAAGAGCCAAACCTTTAATTTTTTTAAAAAAATATTTTGTTTACCCGCTTATCCACATGTTGATAAGCGGGATTTTTTTGTCCTCGATAATTTCTTCTGTGGATAACTTTCTTTTTATGTCAGAATGTGATAGTCTATTAAGTTAGTGACATTAAAACTAATGCTTGAATATATATATAAAATTTTGTGGATAATGGAGGTGGAAAAAGTGGAGACAGATACAATAACAGCGATATCGACTCCGATAGGTGAAGGCGCCATTTCAATTGTACGACTGAGTGGTCCAGAAGCAATCCCAGTAACAGCATCCTTGTTTAAAGGGAAAGATTTAATTGATGTAGAATCCCATACGATTCACTATGGGAAAATTGTCGATCCGGAAACAGGTGATGTAGCCGAAGAAGTAATGGTTTCCGTACTGAGAGCCCCAAAGACTTTTACACGTGAAGATGTAGTGGAGATAAATTGTCATGGTGGTATGGTAGCCGTAAATCGTGTGCTGGAAATCATTTTAAGTAATGGTGTTAGAATCGCAGAGCCAGGGGAATTCACCAAACGTGCCTTTTTGCATGGACGGATTGATTTGTCGCAGGCTGAGGCCGTAATGGATTTGATTCGTGCTAAAACGGATAAGGCGATGAATGTTGCTTTAAAACAGATGGATGGACGGTTATCCGGGCTGATTCAGCGGCTTCGTCAGGAATTGCTTGAAACGGTGGCACACGTCGAGGTGAATATTGATTATCCAGAATATGACGATGTAGAAGAAATGTCGAATGAAATGATGCGAACCAAGACGAAAGAAGTGCATCAGGAAATCGAATCACTGTTGCAGGTTGCAAAACAAGGAAAAATTCTTCGTGAAGGATTGGCGACCGCGATTATCGGGCGACCGAATGTAGGGAAGTCTTCGTTGATGAATGCACTTGTACAGGAAAATAAAGCAATCGTCACCGAGATTCCGGGAACTACTCGCGACGTTATTGAAGAATATGTAAACGTTCGTGGAGTACCACTTCGACTGGTAGATACTGCGGGAATCCGTGAGACTGAGGATATCGTCGAAAAAATCGGCGTTGAACGTTCCAGGAAAGTACTCAAGGAGTCAGACCTCATCTTATTTGTGTTAAACAATAATGAGGAACTGACTGTTGAAGATGAAAAATTGTTTGAGGCGGTTCAGGGACTTGATTATATTGTAATTGTCAACAAGTCTGACCTTGAACCAAGACTGGACCTAGATAAGGTAGAGGAATTGGCTGAAGGTAAACCTGTTATCACAACTTCCTTAATAAAAGAGGAAGGTGTCGATGCGCTGGAAGCTGCTATTGCCAAAACTTTTTTCGCCGGTGAAATAGATACAGGTGACCTGACGTATGTCTCAAATATTAGGCACATTCAGTTACTGAAACAGGCAAAACAAGCGCTTGAAGATGCAATGGGCAGTCTGGACATGAACATGCCACTAGATATTGTGCAAATCGATGTAACACGGACGTGGGAATTCCTTGGTGAAATAATCGGGGATACTGCAAGTGACAGTCTGATCGACCAGTTGTTCTCACAGTTTTGTTTAGGAAAATAGAACGCGAAGTATATATTTAAAGCAGAAAAGGAATTATTTCTTTTCTGTAAAAGAGAAACGAAGCCATCCGCAAATGGCAAGTATTCTAGAAAGGATGTAATGATATGGTATATAATGCAGGGCATTATGATGTAATTGTTGTTGGTGCCGGGCATGCTGGAGTGGAGGCTGGCCTTGCCGCTTCCCGTATGGGTGCTAAAACCCTCATGTTGACGCTCAACTTGGATATGATTGCCTTTATGCCATGTAACCCATCACTTGGTGGTCCTGCAAAAGGAATCGTTGTGCGCGAAATTGATGCACTCGGCGGTGCGATGGCTAAGGTAATCGACAAGACGCATATCCAGATGCGTATGCTTAATACAGGTAAAGGGCCTGCTGTTCAAGCATTGCGAGCGCAGGCAGATAAACCAATGTATATTAAAGAAATGAAAAACCTCCTTGAAAATGAAGAAAACCTTACACTTAGACAAGGTATGGTGAATGAGTTAATCGTCGAGGATGGAGTATGTAAAGGTGTTATCACCGAAACAAAGGCTGCGTATCATGCGGAAACAGTAATTGTAACCACTGGGACGTTTATGCGCGGTAAAGTGCTGATGGGTGATTTGGAATACGAAAGTGGCCCCAATAATCAGCGTGTATCGGTAAAACTTTCTGAGCATCTGGAAGACTTGGGTATTGAGCTTACACGCTTTAAAACAGGTACACCACCACGTGTGAATAGCCATACAATTGACTATTCAAAGACAGAAATTCAGCCTGGAGACGATAAACCGCAAGCATTTTCATACGAAACAACCGAGTATATTACGGATCAGATTCCATGCTGGCTGACGTATACAAATGAATTCACACACAAAATTATCGACGATAACCTGACATTGTCTGCAATGTACTCTGGTATGAAACGAGGAACAGGGCCACGTTATTGTCCGTCAATCGAGGATAAAATTGTCCGGTTTAATGATAAACCGCGCCACCAGGTTTTCTTGGAACCTGAAGGACGCAACACAGAAGAAGTGTATGTACAGGGGCTTTCTACGTCCTTGCCTGAAGACATCCAGCATGAGATGGTGAAGACAGTTCCTGGCTTGGAAAATGCAGAAATAATGCGTGCAGGTTATGCGATTGAGTATGATGCAGTCGTGCCAACCCAATTGTGGCCTACACTTGAATTGAAGCAGATTCCGGGGTTGTTTACCGCAGGACAAATCAACGGAACCTCAGGTTATGAAGAAGCAGGAGCGCAGGGTATTATGGCAGGGATTAATGCTGCAGCTAAAGTACTTGGCAAAGACCCTGTTATCCTGGACCGCTCCCAAGCCTATATCGGTGTACTGATTGACGATCTTGTTACCAAAGGAACAAATGAACCATATCGTTTATTGACATCACGTGCCGAGTACCGTCTGTTGCTTCGTCATGATAACGCGGATCTGCGTCTGACGGAAACAGGATACGAACTCGGCTTGATCAAGGAAGAACGTTATGAAAAATTTGTCGAAAAGAAACGTCTAGTGGAGCAGGAAAAGAAGCGGTTGTTTAAAATTATCATTAAACCAACCGATGACGTGCAGAAAATGATGGAAGAGGCAAATGCATCTCCGCTTAAAGAAGCAGTAAGAGCGTATGACCTTCTGAAGCGGCCCGAAATTTCTTATGATAACCTTCTACAAGTAATTGAAGCTGATGATTCACTATCTAATGAGGTCTGTGAACAGGTGGAAATACAAATCAAATACGAAGGGTATATTAAAAAGGCCAATGAACAGGTAGAACGAATGCTTAAAATGGAAGATAAGAAAATACCAGCGGATATCGATTATGACGATATAAGCGGTATTGCAACAGAAGCACGTGAAAAACTGAAAAAAGTTCGTCCACTATCAGTGGGTCAAGCTTCACGTATTTCCGGTGTGAATCCAGCTGATGTATCTATTCTACTTGTTTATATTGAACAAGGTAATATTGCCCGAATGGCTAATTAGTATTAAAGGAGTCCTGTTTGTATGAATCCAGAACAGTTTGCAGCTATATTAAACGAGCAAGGAATTGAACTGAATGAACAGCAAATAGATCAATTTGCTGATTATCATAGAATGCTTGTGGAATGGAATGAAAAAATTAATTTGACGGCATTGACCGAACAAGAAGACGTTTATTTGAAACACTTCTACGATTCCATTACTCCTGCATTCTATCATGATTTTACAGACGGACTGCATATATGTGATGTGGGGGCTGGGGCTGGATTCCCCAGCATCCCACTTAAAATATGCTTTCCACATATAAAAGTTACGATTGTAGATTCATTAAATAAACGTATAAACTTTTTGAATCAGTTGGCAGCACAACTTGGACTGTCAGATGTAGCATTTATTCATGACCGTGCGGAAACGTTCGGAAAAAACGCTAAACATAGAGAATTGTATGATATTGTGACGGCCCGTGCCGTTGCCCGCATGTCAGTATTAAGCGAATTATGTCTTCCATTAGTGAAGAAAAATGGATTATTTATGGCTATGAAAGGCTCCCAAACCCATGAAGAATTGAAAGAAGCCGCAAATGCGATTGAACTGTTGGGTGGGGAAGTACAAAACGTAAATACTTTTTCTTTACCAGGAGAAAATAGCGAACGGTCGATTGTTGTCGTGAGTAAGAAAAGAAAAACTCCAAAAAAATATCCTAGAAAACCTGGCACACCTAATAAAGATCCACTAAATTAATTGATAGTTTGAAGAGCTTAGGTAATATATTTTTTTCTATAACTTACTTATCCGTTTACATATATGGTAAAATAGAAATAGATTCTCATAGGCAGTTATCATTTTTAAAAATGTTCCACGTGAAACATTTTGTTTTTATAGAATAAATGTAATTAAGGCGATCGCTGGTGAATCTTGTACTTAAGCATAGGCGCTTCATAAAAATTTTAGCGATAAGCAGATTTTTTTCTAAACAGTTTTGTTGTAAAGGTGGTGTTTGGGAGTGGTGAGTCCTTTTAATCGGATATTTGGTTCCAGCGAAAAATCTTCTACTGAACCAGATATGGAAACCTATGATAAGGATGAGGTTATCCAACTGTCAATTGATCAAATAGAACCTAATAGATTTCAGCCAAGGTCTGTATTTAATGAAGGAAAAATAAAAGAATTAGCTCAAACTATACATACACATGGAATGATCCAGCCAATTGTCGTCCGTAAGCTGGAGGATGACAAATATGAATTGATTGCAGGCGAACGCAGGTGGCGGGCGGTTCAATCACTTGAATGGGAGAAAATCCCTGCAATCATTCGTAGTATGTCTGATACGGAAACAGCATCTGTTGCGTTAATTGAGAATCTGCAACGGGAAGAATTAAGTGTCATTGAAGAAGCAAATGCATATGCCAGATTAATAGAATTACACTCACTGACACAAGAGGCACTTGCACAAAGACTGGGAAGAAACCAGTCGACTATTGCCAATAAACTCCGATTACTTAAACTTCCGGAAGAAGTAAGGCAAGCACTTATGGATAAAAAAATCACAGAACGGCATGCCCGTGCTTTGATTAAATTAAGTGATGCGGAAAAGCAGATTGCACTACTTCAGGCAATTCTAGAAAAGGACCTGAATGTAAAACAAACCGAAGAGTATATAGCGCAAATGGAAAAGCCTAAGAAAAAGCAAGAAAAAAAGCGGCCAAAACTGAAGGGTGTCAACAAGGACATCAGAATTGCAATGAACACGATTAGACAATCTCTAAGCATGGTTTCTGACACCGGTATAAATCTGGAAACTGATGAAGAGGATAAGGATGACTACTATCAGATAACCATAAAGATCCCGAAAAAGAAATAATACATTAATTATATTCAGCCATACTGCATAACTTTCATCTTTTAAAATTTCAGAGGCCATTCATCTTGAGTAAGTAAGATGGATGGCTTTAATTCTTGGTGTGTTAGTTCAGGATGACTTTTAACAGTAGCGAAACTAGCGAATACTTTTCCGCAAAAGTGCAGCTAAAGTTTGCTGAATGCAAGATTTGCTAAAAATAATCTATCAACTTAATTCCAATTTAATAGTCCATTTAATAGAAAAAGTGGTAAAATAATTAGTATATAATTAGGAAGGTGACAGCATGGGTAAAATTATGGCCATTGCAAATCAAAAAGGCGGCGTAGGTAAGACGACATCATCGGTAAACTTAAGTGCTGGCCTTGCCCACTTAAATAACAGAGTGTTACTGGTCGACATCGATCCGCAAGGTAATGCCACCAGTGGTGTCGGCATTAATAAAGCTGACATGAATAAATGCATATACAATGTTCTGGTGGAGGATTTACCGGCAGAAGAAGTGTGTGTTCCTACAAATGTCCCTAACTTGGACATTATCCCGGCAACAATCCAACTGGCGGGAGCTGAAATAGAATTAGTACCTACTATATCCCGTGAAATACGGCTGAAAAAGTCCTTAGAAGAACTTAAGGAAAGCTATGACTATATTATAATAGATTGTCCGCCTTCATTAGGGTTGCTTACCATTAATGCACTTACTTCGTCCGATACCGTTCTCATTCCTGTTCAATGTGAATATTATGCGCTTGAAGGGCTAAGCCAGTTACTTAATACTATTCGCCTTGTTCAGAAACATCTTAACAAAACACTGATGATCGAAGGTGTATTGCTAACGATGCTTGACGCCAGGACCAATCTTGGAATTCAGGTAATAGAAGAGGTTAAGAAGTATTTCCAGGATAAAGTATATCAGACTATTATTCCTAGAAACGTACGATTAGGTGAGGCTCCAAGTCATGGACAGCCAATTATAACTTATGACCCTAAGTCAAGGGGTTCTGAGGTCTATCTTGAATTAGCGAAGGAAGTGATGAGTAATGGCGAAAGGGTTAGGTAAAGGAATTAATGCTTTTTTCCCTGAAATAGAGGAAAAAGAGGACGACACCGTACATGAGATCCCTGTTAATGAATGCAGACCGAATCCTTATCAACCAAGAAAGACTTTTCATGCTGATGCTATTGAGGAACTGAAGGACTCCATACTTGAATATGGTATTATTCAGCCTTTAATTGTACGTAAAAGCATTAAGGGATATGAAATAGTTGTCGGCGAACGTCGATTCCGCGCGGCAAAAGAAGCTGGATTAGACAAGGTACCAGCTGTTGTTAAGGAACTAACCGATGACAAGATGATGGAAGTAGCACTTCTGGAGAATTTGCAGCGTGAAGACCTCACTCCGATAGAAGAGGCGCATGCATACCAGAATCTAATGAATGAGTTAAATATAACCCAAGATGAATTGTCAAGACGTCTTGGGAAAAGCAGATCGCATATTGCTAATATAGTCCGCCTTTTATCACTCCCAGATCAAGTAGTCGCCTATATTAATAATGGGGAACTATCTATGGGGCACGGCAGGGCACTGCTGGGAATTAAAGATAAAGAAAAACTGTTATTATTCGTGGATAAAATCCGTAAAGAAAAACTGAATGTCCGTCAGGTGGAACAACTTATCCTTCAAATGAATGACAAGAGTAATAAAAAGAAAGATAAACCTAAAAAGGACATTTTTCTACAGGAAAGAGAGTCACTTTTGCGGGATAGATTGGGGACTGCTGTCAGTATAAACCGCGGTAAGCGAAAAGGCAAAATCGAGATTGAGTTCTATTCAAACGACGATCTCGAAAGGATTTTGGAAACGCTGGAACAATAGGTATACAGAGACTGACTAATCAATTTGTATAGTGATGTCAGTCTTTTTTTGCAGGAAAGTATAAAATTTGAGGCGTGGTTCAGCTTTTGACAGGGCAACCCATGTCCAGCTCCAGCGCCCAGCAACTAGCAAACTTCACACTCCTTCACTACGATAAAGAAGACTTGCCGATTGGTGTAACCAGAGGCTTAGTCGCACTTATACCCCTGGGTGAAAAGAAGACTTGCCGATTGGTGTAACCAGAGGTTTAGTCGCACTTATACCCTTGTGGTGAAAGTTAACATCGGCTCGTACCTCGCCGTTTTTCCTTTATCTCATTGCAGAGTGCTCCAGTTTGTACGTTGCTAAACGGGCGCTTTTCTTTACATAAGTGTAACTTGGCTTTCGTCATTAGGTTCAATGAGAGCCAAGTTTTCTAATAGTCAATTTTAAAATGGCGAGGTGTATGAGATGATTTATTTTGATCAGGCTGCCTCTTCATTTCCGAAACCTCCTGCGGTAGGGGAAGCTATGGCTTATGCGGTAAATGAAATTGGCGCTAACCCAGGTAGAGGTGGTCATTCATTGGCAAGGAAAGCGGCTGAACTGATTCAGGAAACCAGGGAAAGAGCTGCTAATATCTTTGGATGTGATAATCCCAAACATGCTATATTTTTTCCTAATGCAACCGCTGCACTTAATCAGGCGATAAAAGGGTTAAGCTGGTCAGAAGGAGATCATATAATAGCTACCACGTTTGAGCATAATTCAATTAGACGACCACTGGAACACTTGAAAGAAGTCTTCGGGGTGAAGGTAACCTATATAGGCTGGAACAATAGTACAGATCTTTTCTTAAAGGAAGTACGTAAATCGATTACACCCACTACCAAACTGATAGCTATGACGCATGCTTCAAATGTAACTGGAACGCTAATCCCTACTGATGAGGTAGCGAAAATTGCAATTGACCATAACATTTTGACTCTAGTCGATGCATCACAAACTGCAGGCCATATATACATAAATATGAAGGAATCAGGTTATGATATGCTCGTCTTTCCTGGACATAAGGGTATAATGGGCCCACAGGGAACTGGGATGTTATTGTTAAATGGTGATATCGAACTTCAGCCAATATTACAAGGTGGAACCGGCAACTTTTCCGAAATCCCTAATCAGCCTTCACAACTTCCTGAAAGACTTGAGAGTGGAACATTAAATACTCCAGGTATCGCAGGTCTTAATGCAGCGTTAAAGGCTTACGAATCAAGTAAACGACAAAATGTTCCACGTGAAACAATTCTGATAAGGAAGCTTGTTAATGGACTGAAACAAATAGATGGAGTTGTTTATTATGGAGACCCCGAACATATTAATCTACCGATTGCCGCTTTTAATATACTGGACATCGCGTCGCAAGAGGTAGCCATGATCCTTGACTCCCATTATAAAATTGCAGTGCGGGCAGGTCTTCACTGCAGTCCATTAACACATAAGGCAATGGATACAACCAGACAGGGAATGGTCAGAGCGAGTCTTGGGATATACAATACAGAAAAAGAGGTTGATGAATTCCTCCAGGCAATCGAAGAAATAACAGAATCATACAGACTTGTATAAACTACAAATGGAGATGGAGTAGAATGGTTTTATTTGGAACGTTAGTTAATGGAGCATGTATTATTGCAGGCAGTCTGATTGGACTGTTTTTCACAAAGATACCAGAACGATATAAAGAAACCGTTATGCACGGGATTGGGCTTGCGGTTATGTTAATTGGTATGCAGATGGCTTTTTCAACTGAAATTATAATTGTAGTTTTACTTAGCTTGCTGACAGGCGCAATTGTCGGGGAGTTTCTGCATTTAGAAGAAGGTTTGAATCGGCTTGGTGAATGGATTGGAAGGCGTTTCACGACTCCAAATGAAAACTTTAGTGTGGCACAGGGGTTCATCACCGCATCTCTGATTTTTGTCATTGGAGCAATGTCGGTGATTGGTGCTCTTGATAGTGGGTTGCGTGGAGACCATGAAGTTCTTATAACGAAAGGGGTTATTGATGGCTTTGTTGCGCTAGTCTTAACCACTACATTGGGATTTGGTGTTATTTTTTCAGTGATTCCGGTAGTACTTTATCAGGGCTCGATAGCTTTATTGGCTACGCAAATTGAAAATTGGTTGCCAGAAAGCTTTTTGAATGGCTTGATTGTAGAACTTACTGCCGTTGGTGGACTGCTGATTGTTGCAATCGGTCTAAATATGCTGAAAATAATGCAAATCCGTGTGGGAAATTTGCTGCCCTCACTGCTGACAGTTGGCCTTGTTTATTATGTTTACTTATTGTTTTAAAGAATTCTGTTCGTTCTATTTCGATAGGGATACGTATAAAATAAAATAGCCCTCAGATCAAATCAAATAGTGATTTGGTCTTTTTTTCTAAATGGAGAGTGATTATCTATTTTTATTCGCTAGTTTAATCAGGCGTAAGAAAACAATTAGTTAAAATCGCATGATGTTTACACTTTTATGACGATATCAGAATTGCTTACTATTTATTTAACTTTAATCTGTAGTTTTCTTCCTTAATAGGGGCAGTAAACATTCTTTTGGAAGTTAATTGCTTATCCACTTCACATAATAGTCCGGCAATGCTCTTTGCCATTTCTACGACTAAGGAAAGACGGGTACTCTGCAGGACAGCATATTCCATAAAACCGCTTATATTAACAACGCCGGTAATATGTATGTCACCGATCTCTGGAAGGTCTTTGTTAAGGGCTGCCCCAGGACGTAAGGAACCAGTATCACCAATTATGTTTCCAACAGATTCAGTTTTCCCCAAAGATGCATCCACCGCAATGATAAATGGATTGTTGTGTTGCAAATTTATAAGTTTAATATAGTTTTTTAGGTTTGTAGCATGAACAGGGTCCTGCAACGTTCCATATGTATGAAAGTTACGAGGCTGCTTTTCTTCCAGAAAGGATCCAGTAAAGGGGCCAAGTGCATCACCTGTTGAACGATCAGTCCCAATACATACGACTACCAATTCCCGGTGGTTTCCGGAAATCCATGAGATAATACGGTTGCTCATTTTTTTATTTAAGTCAGGATCGGTATGTAATAACTGAACTTTCTCGTTTTTTGGGACAAAACGGTTCATTAGATTCATAGCTTTTCCTCCACCAACATATTTTTATAAGTATACGGAAAAAATTATCGATCTATACATGGATGCGATAAAATATTGGAGGAAACGCAATGTGGAGAGCAGGTTTTAAATGGATGTTCCTGATTATTGGTACAACCATTGGTGCAGGGTATGCATCAGGTAGGGAATTATGGCAGTTTTTTGGCTATGAAAGTGGACTGGCCATCTTGCTGTTTATGATATTTTTTTCTATTTGCTGTAACGTTATTATGCGGGTGAGTTTTGAGAAACAGTCTAGCCATTATCTGCCGGTACTTCGTAATATAGTAGGAGATCGTCTCACGAAAATGTATGATATTATGATCATACTGTATTTGTTTACCACTACTGTAGTGATGATTGCGGGAAGCGGTGCAACTGGACAGGCATTTAATGTCTCTTATTGGTGGGGTGTATTTTTCATTGTTGCTGCTCTGATTGTCCTCTTTATTAAAGGGATAAACGGCTTGTTGGCAATAAACCAGATTATTCTTCCGCTTCTCCTTGGAGGTCTCCTGTATATATTGCTGCTTTTTACAATTGATCAGGAATTACTGCTGTTTTCAGGTTTGAACGAGCAACGTAACTGGACAGCAGCCTTTCCGTTTACTGCTTTGAACATTCTTCCGCTAATTGCTGTACTTGGAGCGATTGGTGATAAAGTAAAATCAAAACAGGAAATATGGATTGCTTCTTTAGGCAGCGGGCTGATCCTGGGTGTCATTTCCTTTATCTATAATAACAGTCTAATTCAGATTGCTGACGAACTACTGTTATATGAAATTCCTTTGTTTGCCATCCTGAAGCATTACCCATTTGGCATGCTAATTTTTATGTCAGTTTTACTCTGGTTTGCCATATTTACCACGGCAGCTTCCGGAGTGCTTGGAATCGTTTCGAGACTCAAAAGTATTTGGCGTATCCCGATATGGCTGTTGGTGCTTATCCTGCTATTAACGATGGTTCCCTTAACAACGCTCGGATTCTCTACATTAATAAGTTATATATATCCATTTTATGGAATTTTGAATTTATATGTTCTGACGAGATTGTTGCTCTACCCAATATGGAATAATTTAGGAAAAGGGCGTGCCTGACTTATTTTCTTCCAAAAAAATTAGGATTAGGTTAAAATCTAATTATATGTTGGATTTAAAGTCGGAGGGTATTAAGTGGAGTCTATCATTGAAAACACCTGGAATTACTTAACAGAACCTAAATTGTGGATGAATATAGGAACAGGGGCACTGAAAATCTTCCTTATAATTATAATTGCGATGCTTTTAATAAGAATAGGAAGGAAAATTATTGTTCGTATTTTTCAAAATAAGTCCCGAGGACCGTTCCGCATAACTGAACGAAGAGAGAATACGCTTAAAAAATTGATTGAGAATATATTAAAATATACGGTTTATTTCACGGCATTTGTTATGATTTTGGACACGCTGACTATTAAAATAGGTCCATTGCTTGCTGGTGCTGGTGTAGCAGGCCTTGCCATTGGTTTTGGTGCACAGAATCTTGTGCGGGATATTATTTCTGGTTTCTTCATTATTTTTGAAGATCAATTTTCTGTAGGGGATTATATCCTAACTTCAGGAGTTGAAGGAACAGTTGAGGAAATCGGATTGCGGACAACAAAAATTATGAGTTGGACTGGAGAACAGCATATTCTGCCGAATGGGAATGTTACACAGGTTACCAATTATTCGGTACATAATGGGCTGGCTATAATTGACGTCAATATTCCGTATGAAAGTGACTTTGCGGAAGCTGAAAAGATTATAGAAGAATTAGGTAAGACACTTCCCGATAAATACGAAGAAATTATTCGCCAACCTGAAATCATTGGCGTTCAGACCTTGGCGGCTTCGCATTATGTTATACGTGTAATTGCCGAAACTCTGCCGGCATACCAGTGGGCAGGGGCCAGGATTATTCGAAAAGAAATAAAAGAAGTACTGTACAAGCGGGGCATTGAAATACCTGCACCAAGACTTGTTATGTACTCTAGGAATCAGGAGCCAACTTCTTTAGAGATGGAAAGAGATAAGGAAATTGAGTAGAGGGGGACGGACAATGGTAGATAAGGAGTATGGACTTAACGATATTGTACAGATGAAAAAACCGCATCCCTGTGGAGAAAATCGCTGGAAAATCATCCGGATGGGTATGGATATCCGGATAAAATGCATGGGCTGCAATCATAGTGTAATGATCCCTCGCCGAGAATTCACCAAAAAAATGAAAAAGGTACTAGAAAAGGCAGAAGAATAAATTACCTTAATTAGGCCAATAAGTCGTTTCACCGCGTCACCGTATATGAAAAATTGATTTTCATCAGGGTGAAAATTGGAAAATAAGCATCAGCTGGATGCTTATTTTTGCTTTTTCACAACTTGTCATTTTAATAGCTAGTATCTATAATTGGTATGACTAACGCGTTCATATGAATGGAATCCTTAAGGAGTGAAAGTTGAATGGCTTTAACAGCAGGAATTGTTGGACTTCCCAATGTTGGTAAATCAACATTGTTTAACGCAATTACCCAGGCAGGAGCAGAGGCGGCAAACTACCCGTTTGCGACCATTGATCCGAATGTGGGTATTGTGGAAGTTCCGGACGATCGCTTAAATAAATTAACAGAAATGGTAAAACCGAAAAAGACAGTACCAACCGCTTTTGAGTTTACAGATATTGCAGGTATTGTTAAAGGTGCAAGTAAAGGTGAAGGTCTGGGTAACCAGTTTCTTTCCCATATCCGTCAGGTGGATGCAATCTGCCAGGTCGTCCGTTGTTTCCAGGATGAGAATATCACCCACGTATCAGGTAAAATCGATCCAATAGATGATATTGAGATTATCAATCTGGAGCTTATTCTTGCAGATTTGGAGACAGTAAATAAGCGGATGCAGCGGGTTGAAAAACTTGCCAGACAGAAAGATAAAGATGCTGTAGCAGAGAAAGATATCCTAGTGAAATTGAAAGATGGTCTGGAGGAAGAAAGGCCAGCTCGCGCCTTGGATTTTACCGAGGATCAATGGAAAATAGTAAAAGGACTTCATTTGCTGACTAGCAAACCGACGCTTTATGTGGCAAACGTAAGTGAGGAAGAAGTTGCTGATCCGGATTCAAATGAAAATGTCCAGAAGGTAAAAGAGCATGCCTCAAATGAAAACGCTGAAGTAATTGTAGTATGTGCCAAGATTGAGGAAGAAATTTCTGAACTGGAACCTGAGGAGAAAGAAGAGTTCCTTGAGGATTTAGGTATTTCCGAATCAGGCCTGGACAAGCTTATTAAGGCGTCTTATGACCTGCTTGGTCTCGCAACGTACTTTACTGCGGGTGAACAGGAAGTACGTGCGTGGACGTTCCGCAAAGGCATAAAGGCACCTCAGGCGGCAGGTATAATCCATACTGATTTCGAGCGCGGGTTTATCCGGGCAGAAACGGTATCCTATGATGATCTGGTTGCGGCCGGGTCTATGGGACAGGCACGTGAAAATGGAAAGTTCCGTCTTGAAGGAAAAGATTATGTTGTTAAGGATGGCGACGTTATTCATTTCCGCTTTAATGTTTAAACTTAACTGTAGATTGTAAGTAATATTTGGTGATTTACTATAACGTGACAGGATCTCTCGAAGAGTTGTTTTTTAGTATAATATTTGGTATAATACACAATTGTGAGTAATGAAATTAGATTACTCCTTGCCTCAACTATTGATTGGGGCCGCTAAGACCAAAAGGAGGTGTACCGGATGAGAAAATATGAAATCATGTATATCATCCGCCCAGACATTGAAGAAGATGCTCAAACAGCATTGATTGAGCGCTTTAACAACGTTCTTACTGAAAATGGGGCGGAGATTGATAAAGTTGATGAACGTGGCAAGAAGCGTCTTGCTTATGAAATCAATGACTATCGTGATGGATATTATGTAATCATTAACTTCAGTGGTGATGAAAAAGCTGTTAACGAGTTTGATCGTCTTGCTAAGTTCTCTGATGATATTATTCGTCACATGGCTATTCGAGAAGAAGATCAATAATAAGGAGTGGTTCTGATGTTGAATCGTGTCGTACTTGTCGGCAGGTTAACGAAGGATCCTGATCTGCGTTATACACCAAACGGAGTCGCAGTAGCGAACTTTACAATTGCAGTAAATCGACCTTTTTCAAATCAGCAGGGTAACCGGGAAGCTGACTTCATTAACTGTGTCGTGTGGCGGAGACCGGCAGAAAACCTGGCTAATTTCATGAAAAAAGGCAGTATGATCGGTGTGGATGGACGTGTTCAGACACGTACATTTGAAGGACAGGATGGTAAAACTGTTTTTGTAACAGAAATTGTTGCAGACAGTGTTCAATTCCTTGAATCAAAAGGTTCCTCACAAAACAGAGGAGACCAGACATCAGGATACCAGCAGAACCAAAACCGAAATCAGAACCCGAATCCTAACCAAAATCAAACACCCGAAAAGAACCCGTTTGAAAATAACGGGGAACCTATCGATATATCGGATGATGACTTACCATTCTAATATAATGGAATCTTACTATATAATTTAAAGGAGGAATAGTAATGGCAGCTCGTCGCGGACGCGGTAAGCGTCGTAAGGTGTGTTATTTCACAGCGAACGGAATTACCCACATCGACTATAAAGACGTTGATTTGCTAAGACGTTTCATTTCAGAACGCGGAAAAATTCTTCCACGTCGTGTAACTGGAACTTCTGCAAAATACCAGCGTAAACTTACAAGAGCAATCAAGCGTGCTCGTACTATGGCACTATTGCCGTACGTATCTGAGTAATTCAGATTAAAAACCCTGGTCCATTATGCCTTTATAGCATACAGGACAGGGTTTTCTTATATCAATTTTCCCTGGTCAATCCGTAAAATTCGGTCTCCAAGCCTTTCAGCTTCCTCATAATCATGGGTAACCATAATGATTGGAATCTTCCAGACATCATGGAGGCGCATGAGTTCATCCTGACACTCTTTCTTTGTTTGGTCATCCAGGGATGAAAAAGGTTCATCCAATAGAAGTGCTTCAGGCCTGGTTGCCAATGCACGGACCAAAGCCACCCGCTGTTTTTCCCCACCGGATATTTCCCTCGGATATCTATCAAGCAATTTTTCGATTCCTACTACGTCAACCAGTTGGTCAACGAGTTCCTTCTCTTTCATTCCATACTCAATATTCTTTCGGACTGTCATATGCGGGAACAGGGCGTAATCCTGAAAAAGGTATCCTATATTGCGTTTCTGAATTGCGACTGGTTTCATCCTGCTCTGGAACAGCGTCTGCTCGCTTAAGATAATTGTGCCTGAATCAGGGTTGGTCAGTCCGGCAATACAGTTAAGGATTGTTGTTTTACCGGCACCTGATGGGCCGAACAGAACAGCAATTTCCTCATCGATTTCAAACTTTATATCAAGCTCATAGGCTTTCAGCTTCTTTTGAATATTTAGTGACAGCATTAATCGACCCACCAATCATTTTCCGCTTGAGAATCGCAGGATATTTCGCCCGCTCCACCAGTTTAGCCATAGGATTGCAGTAAAACCGACAGCAATAATCCCAATAACCCAGAAAATGGCTGCGTCCATATTGCCAGATTCAACTGCAAAATAGATTGCCAATGGAATCGTGCCAGTTTGGTCGGGAATATATCCAGCTATCATCAATGTTGCACCAAATTCACCCAATGCACGGGCAAAGGTGAGCACTAGGCCCGCAAGCAAGCCTGGCCATGCGAGGGGAAAGGAAATGGTCCAGAATACACGCCATTTGGATGCTCCCATGGTAAGAGCGGCATTTTCGATGTTGCGATCATAATTCTGGAATGATGCCGCAGCACTCTGATACATGAGTGGAAATGAAACTACTGTAGCGGCAATCACTGCACCGACCCATGTAAACACAACTTGAAAGTCGAACCATTGCAGAAGTAGGCTTCCGATCGGTCCGTTCTTACCGAACAGGTAAATCAGTCCGAAGCCTACAACTGTCGGTGGTAAGACAAGGGGGAGCATCAGTAAGGACTCCAAAATACGTTTCCCTGGGAAGTTATTCCGAGCAACCATCCTTGCCAGAAAGATACCCGACACAAGTACGATAATTGTAGCGGTACTGGCTATCTTTAATGAAAGAAATAAAGGGGTAAAGTCCATTTAACGTTCCACCTTTACCCGCTGAAACCATATTTTTTTAATATGGATTGCGCCTTATCGGATTTAAGAAATTCAATAAATGCTTTCGCTTTCTCCTTATGTTCACTGGAGGATATCACCGCTGCCGGGTATTTAATTGTTTCGTACAATGACTGATCAACCATCATAATTTCTTCTACTAGCTCGGAGCGCTCCAAATCACTGGCGTATACAAAACCGATGTCGGTATTGCCGGATTCTGCATATGTAAGCACTTGCCGTACATCTTTAGCATGTACAAGTTTTTCATCAAGCGTATTCCATACACCAACAGACGTCAGGGCTTGTTTGGTATAACTGCCTGCCGGAACGCTTTTTGGGTTACCAACCGCAATCTGATTAAGATTCATAGATGCCAAATTCTCCAGCGAATCCACTTTAATATTGGAATCTTTTGCTGTGATAAGTACTAGTTTATTTTGTGTGAAATTCACACGTGTCTTGGGATCTATCATGTCCTTTTCCTCAAGACTGTCCATCCAGCGTTGATTTGCTGAAAGAAAAACATCGACGGGTGCTCCCTGTTCAATTTGCTGAGCCAGCTTTCCGGATGCCCCGTAATTCAAAGTAAGCGTGGTATTTGGATACTCTTCGTTAAAGGCACGGGTTAATTCCGACAAAACACCTGACATACTGGCCGCTGCCGATACAAGTATTTTTTCTCCATCGCCGCTATTTTGGCTGCAACCACTGACCAAAACCATGACTGCTGCGAAAAGTAAAAGCTGAATATACTTCATGATCAAAACCCCTAGTTACGTATTTTTCGTTTAGGATAAACTGTAATTATTTTAACAATAAATATTAGTGAGTACAGCATAAACAGCCATAAATATGTATCACCGATTGCAAACACAAAGGCCAAAATTGTATACACAAGAAGTGGAATCGTCGATGTGTACGCACTCATCTTCCATAATAGCGGGAATCTGACTTTGCGCTTTAGCATTCTTGCAATAAAAGTGCCCGCATATGCTAGTAGGGAAAGCAGAAGAAACACCATAACGGTCAACGGTAGATAATAAAATATGAAAAAATAAACCAGTTTTAATGGAAGTGCCATGTCGGAACCTGAACCACTGGTAGCTGTCAGCTGATTGGCTAGTGAAGGTAAAGAGGAAACCAGCAATAAAATGAACATATATACAACCGTAATGTCCATACCAATCCTATTTAATTTAAAAACGGCATTTTTATTCGGCAATTTAATACTATAAATAAAAGCACGCAAAAAAATCATTTTTCCTCATCCTTGATTACGAAATCGTTCATATTGTTTATTATAAGGGAAAACGCTTGTAAAATCGCTTTAGGGCTTTGAAAATTCCATGACTATTTAATGGATATGGAAATATGAGGGGTAATACATATTCCTACATATTTCAACAAATTATTCCCCGGGAAATATTTTTATTACGAATTCAAATACCAATTAGGTCTTAAATCATGTTATCATGTTGTAACAAGGTAAAAAATCAGATATGAAGGTGCTATAAATGAATCAATCAAAAATAGTAACTGATGGAGCACTACTTATAGCGGTATATATTGTTATGCTGCTTATTACAATGTTTGTTCCACTTGTTTCCTTAGTGGCGCCGTTTGTTTTGCCGGTCCCGTTTATTATCTTTGCTTCCAGGCATGATTGGAAGCCTTCTTTTTTACTTCTTGCAGTAGCACTGATTCTCACTGTATTCTTTGCGACAATCTTTACGCTGCCGGTAACGGTATTGTCCGGTATTGGTGGAATAATGATTGGAAGTGCCATTCACAGGAAGTTATCGCCTTATGAAACATGGGCGCGGGGTACCCTTGGGTTCGTGATGGGACTTTTATTTGCTTTTGCGTTTACCCAATTTGTTTTCCAAGTCAATCTGGTCACTGAGCTAAATCAAATGTTCGACGAGACTGCAGATACGACAATTGGGTTAATGGAACAATTTAATATGGCTGATTTGGCAGAAGAAGAACTTGAAGTAATTGAGCAGCAAATGGAAATGCTTACGACCTTGTTGCCGGTAATGATTGCTTTTCTGGCTATTATGATGGCATTCGTAAGTCAGTGGATTGGTTACAAGGCCTTAAACAGACTGGAGAGAAAGAAGTTGGCGTTTCCGCCGTTTCGTTCCTTTCGTTTGCCGATTTCCCTGGTATGGATTTACTTCTTTACCGTGATTTTTATGTTTTTCGATCTTGACCAATCAGGAACATTATACATGGCAGTAAACAATGTCCAGATGCTTGCAGGAATGCTGATGGCACTGCAGGGCTTTTCATTTATTTTTTATTATGCTCATCTTAAGAATAAGTCAAAAGCACTACCAATCATGAGTGTTATATTGACATTACTTTTCCCGGTTCTCTTACTTTACCTTGTACGTTTATTAGGTATAATTGATATAGGCTTCTCACTTAGAGATCGCTTATCAGAAGGTAAGAAATAAACGGGAGTTAAGTAGTAGGAGCTGATTTAATGCAGGATTTACGTACCAAGCCAAAGTTCAGCAGCCATTTATGGATAATTTACCTGATATCCATCATTTTGGTGTGCTTTATTTGGTATTATCATTGGATTCTGGGTTCAGCGATGACTGTGCTCTTAGCAGCATCGTTCTACTACAGTCTGCGTAAAGAAAGAACATTACAGAATGAAACGGAAGAATATATATCGACCCTATCCCATCGGATAAAACGGGTAGGGGAAGAAGCGCTGTTGGAAATGCCTATTGGAATCATTCTTTTTGATGAAGAATATTTTATAGAATGGGCTAATCCTTATATGAACCGTTTTGCGGAAGAAGATACACTTGTGGGGACATCGTTGAACAGCTTGTCTGATGATTTACCTGCCAGGATAAAAGAAAGCAAAGGGGAATTATGGCTTCAGCTTGATGGTTATAAGTTTCAGACAACTGTTAAAAAAGAAGAGCGCCTGCTTTACTTTTTTGACCGGACCACACAGTCTGAGATTCAGACACTTTATCATAACGAGCAAACGGTATTGTCGATTATTTTCCTGGATAACTACGAAGAAATTACCCAGAACATGGATGATACGCTGAAAAGTCAGCTTAATTCGAAGGTTACATCGGTTTTGAATAACTGGTCTAACGACTATGGAATATATCTCAAACGGACGTCACAGGACCGGTTTATAGCTGTATCAACAAAAAAGATACTCGAACAACTTGAAAAGTCCAAGTTCGATATATTGGATGAGGTTCGTGAATTGAACGCCGAACAGAATATCCCGGTCACATTAAGTATCGGTATAGGTGTAGGAAATGTATCCCTTCCTGTGCTTGGTGAGCTGGCACAATCCAGTCTAGATTTGGCATTAGGACGTGGTGGGGATCAGGTTGCCATTAAAGATGAATCAGGTAAGGTTCGTTTCTACGGCGGCCGTACCAACCCGATGGAGAAGCGGACCAGGGTCAGAGCAAGGGTTATCTCCCACGCATTAAAAGAGCTGGTTAAAGAAAGTGATAATGTCATTATTATGGGCCACAAAGCTCCCGATATGGATTCACTCGGTTCTGCAATTGGAATCTTAAATATCGCCAAGACAAACGGTGTGGAAGGCTATATCGTATTTGATCCGGATGATGTTGATACAGGTGTTCACCGTCTAGTGAAAGCATTGAAGGAAGAGGACGATATATGGCAATACTTTATTGACCCTGAAGAGTCTGAGGCCGTGATTACGAGTCGCAGTCTGGTCGTTGTAGTCGATACACATAAACCTTCCATGGTGTCCAATGAACGACTGCTGAGTAAAACAGAATATAAAGTCGTCATTGACCACCATCGTCGTGCTGAAGAGTTCATCGATAATCCTACATTGGTCTATATGGAACCATATGCTTCCTCAACTGCCGAACTGGTTACAGAATTGCTTGAGTATCAGTCAGATAATCTGAAACTTCGTATGCTTGAAGCTACAGCACTACTTGCTGGAATTATTGTGGATACTAAAAGTTTTACACTCAGAACCGGTTCGCGGACATTTGATGCGGCCTCCTATCTCCGTTCAAAAGGAGCGGATACCGTGCTTGTTCAGCAGTTCATGAAGGAAGACTTGGATGTTTATGTTAAGCGAAGCAAACTGATTGAGCGTGCAAAGATTTATCGGGACTCCATTGCTATTTCCAAGGGAGACCATGGTGTAGCGTATGATGGCGTATTGATCGCCCAGGCTGCAGATACGTTATTGACAATGAGCGGTATTAACGCATCATTTGTTATTTCAGAACGCAGCGATGGCAGAGTTGGCATTAGCGCACGTTCGCTTGGGGAAGTCAACGTCCAGGTCATTATGGAACAGATGAATGGTGGCGGCCACCTGACAAATGCCGCAACACAAATAGAAGATACTACAATTGATGATGCCGAATCATTATTAAAAGATATAATACAGGAGTACTTTGAGGGAGGAGACGCAGAATGAAAGTAATATTTAAGCAGGACGTGAAAGGTAAAGGCAAAAAAGGCGAGGTAAAGAACGTATCGGACGGTTATGCACGCAATTACCTTTTAAAAAACAATCTGGCTGAAGAGGCAACTCCGGGGAACATGAAAGTACTCGAAGCAAAGAAGAAGAAACAAAAACAAGAAGCACAAGAAGAAGTAGCCGAGGCAGAACGCCTTAAGGAAAAGTTGGAAGATACAACAGTTGAAATTAAAGCTAAGTCTGGAGAAGGCGGCCGCCTGTTTGGATCTATTCCCAGTAAACAGATTGCGGAAGTTCTCAAGAAAGATCACGGCCATAAAATTGATAAACGTAAAATAGAATTGGATAACCCAATCCGGTCACTGGGTTATACCAAAGTACCCGTTAAACTGCATCAGGAAGTGACCGGCATAATTAATGTACACGTTGTGGAGGAATAGGTTTAATTCTGCTAGAAAGCTAGCAGGTCCAACATCTCCATAAGGAGGAAACGTAAATGAGTGAAATGTGGAGTGATCGTACACCGCCACATAATATAGAAGCTGAACAAGCGGTTATAGGCGCGATATTCTTGGAGCCGGACTCATTACCGTCAGCAGCTGAGTTGCTAATGCCGGAAGATTTCTACCGTGCAAGCCATCAGCGAATCTTCGGCACCATGCTCAAGCTGTCGGATAAGGGTGAACCGATTGACCTTGTCACAGTAACGACCGCTCTTTCTAATGAAAAGAAATTGGATGAGGTTGGAGGGGTTTCCTACCTTTCCGATTTGGCCGGCAGTGTTCCGACAGCAGCTAATATGGTGTATTACAGTAAGATTGTTGAAGAGAAAGCATTACTGCGTCGCTTGATTCGAACAGCTACTGATATCGTAACATCAGGTTTTGCAACTGAGGATGAAGTGGAAGACGTACTCAACGAAGCTGAAAAGAACATTCTCGAGGTATCAGGACGGAAAAATTCCGGAGCCTTTAAATCTATTAAAGATGTTCTGATAGATGTTTATGACAATATTGAACAGCTCCATCATAATAAAGCAGACGTAACAGGTATTCCAACTGGGTTTCGCGACCTTGACCGTATAACTTCCGGATTTCAGAGGAACGATTTAATAATAGTTGCTGCGCGTCCTTCAGTTGGTAAAACAGCGTTTGCGCTTAACATAGCGCAGAACGTGGCAATTAATACGGATGAAAATGTAGCTATTTTCAGTCTGGAAATGGGTGCTGATCAGCTCGTGTCACGTATGCTCTGTGCGGAAGGTAACATTGATGCACAGCGCCTTCGTACTGGAACGTTGGAGGCCGATGACTGGAGTAAGTTAACAATGGCAATGGGAAGCCTATCCAATGCTGGTATTTACATCGATGATTCACCTGGAATCCGGGTAAGTGAAATTCGCTCAAAATGTCGGCGTCTTAAACAAGAACATGGTCTTGGAATGATTCTTATCGATTATCTACAGCTAATCCAGGGCAGTGCAAACTCCAAGGAGAACCGTCAGCAGGAAGTTTCCGAGATTTCCCGTTCCCTGAAAGCATTGGCACGTGAATTGAATGTTCCGCTGATTGCCCTGTCACAGCTTTCCCGTGGTGTGGAACAGCGTCAGGATAAGCGACCAATGATGTCCGATCTTCGTGAATCAGGAAGTATTGAGCAGGATGCTGATATTGTTGGCTTCCTCTATCGGGATGATTACTATGATCAGGAGTCGGAAAAGCAGAATATCATCGAAATCATCATTTCGAAGCAGCGTAATGGTCCAGTTGGGAACGTTGAGCTGGCATTTGTAAAAGAATATAATAAATTCGTGGACCTTGATCACCGCTATTCAAGTAGTGATGTTCCGCCAGAACCGGTTCACGCATAATAGAGTCCCCGTCTAGCGGGGCTATTTTTTTGCACGCATGTTAACCGAACAATAGATTCATATAATTATTTAACGTTCGTGTTTTAAATTGACAAGTCTATTTATTCTTGATAAAATTACTCTGTTGCATTAGAAAAGACAAATGATAAAAAGTGGAGGTGCGTTATGTCCTCAGTAGTAGTGGTTGGAACGCAATGGGGCGATGAAGGGAAAGGTAAAATAACTGACTTTCTATCTCAGAACGCCGAGGTTGTTGCTCGCTATCAGGGTGGTAACAACGCTGGACATACGATCAAATTTGACGAAGTTACATACAAATTGCATTTAATCCCATCAGGAATATTCTTTAATGAAAAAATATGTGTGCTTGGAAATGGAATGGTTATCGATCCGAAGGCATTTGCGGAAGAAATTGCATATCTTGAAGAACGTAATGTTTCCACTGATAACCTTCGAATTAGTAACCGCGCACACGTTATTTTACCCTACCATCTTAAATTGGATATTCTTCAGGAAGAAGATAAAGGGATAAATAAAATAGGAACTACCAAAAAAGGGATCGGTCCGGCATATATGGACAAAGCAGCACGGAGTGGAATCAGGATCGCCGATTTACTTGATAAAGAGGTATTCCGTGACAAGCTTGAACAGAATCTGAAGGAAAAAAATCGTCTATTCGAAAAAGTATATGAGTCAGACCCGATAAACGTTGATGAAGTCTTTGAAGAGTATTATGAATATGGTCAGCAACTGGCCAAATATGTAAGTGATACATCAGTTATCTTAAACGAAGCACTGGATAATGGACGCCGTGTTCTCTTTGAAGGAGCTCAGGGTGTTATGCTGGACATCGATCAGGGGACTTATCCGTTCGTTACCTCTTCGAATCCGATTGCAGGTGGCGTGACCATTGGTTCTGGCGTTGGTCCGACCAAAATAAATCATGTTGTCGGCGTATCAAAAGCCTATACCACACGTGTTGGTGATGGTCCATTCCCTACAGAGCTGGATAATGAAGTTGGCGATAAGATTAGGGAAGTCGGCCGCGAATACGGCACAACTACCGGCAGACCACGCCGCGTGGGCTGGTTTGATAGTGTAGTTGTTCGTCATGCACGCCGAGTTAGTGGTATTACCGATCTTTCTCTTAATTCAATTGATGTGCTGACGGGAATTGAAACATTGAAGATATGTGTGGCCTATAAATATAAGGGTCAAATGCTTGAAGAATTTCCGGCAAGTCTTAAAGTACTTGCTGAGTGTGAACCTGTTTATGAGGAGATGCCAGGCTGGTCAGAAGATATTACGGGTGTTAAAAGTCTTCATGAACTTCCGGAAAATGCTCGGCACTATCTGGAGCGGGTTTCACAATTGACAGGTATTCCGCTTTCCATTTTCTCTGTAGGTCCAGACCGCTCCCAGACAAATGTGGTCCGGAGTGTATACAGCAGTTAATATTGTAGTAAAGAGACTGGGACACCTTACTTCAGAGTTGATATAAAATGCGACGTAGTGAATAATGGGTACGCTCATCTAGCCGTATGCAAATCTATTGGAACGAGGTTCGCTCGCTTTTTGAGGAACCTCGTTCCGTTATTCACTATATTTTTCCCTTTTTCCCTTTTTCCCTTTTTCCCTTCCATATGGAACCTCATTCCTCTTTTTTTTCCTACATCACTGTTACTTCGCACTTTATAGTTTTTACGCATTGTATATAAAAATCAAAATTATCATTACAGTCCGGATTTTTATATGCCCTATACACTCTTTGTCCCTGCCCTTTAAGGGATTATTAAAATGATTAACCTTGCCTTTCTTCTCACCTCAATAAAAAGAAGACATTCTTCTAAATTATCGGTAACTTTCCCGGATTCAGGAAAGTTACCAACAAAATATAAGACAAATCTGCTCACAAGATGTACAACTTTCTTAATAAAATCCATATACTTCCATAAATAACACAAACACCTTGCCTAAATTGTCGATTTTGTAACAAGAATGTAAACTTTTACAGGGTTTTAAAATGTATTTTTACATTAAAAGTAACTTTTTACACTACAATCCATGGAATTTAAGGACTAATAGTAAAAATATGTAATTTATTATACATTTGCTTTACAATTGGTCGGTGTCTCTTTTCAGTAAACAGTTGGCTATGGTAGATTAATAGAGGAATAGAGAAAGCCTTTTGACCTAGTAAATGAACCAGAAGTAATAGTTAGCAGGGGGAATACTGCATTGCAAAATATAAATGGAAAGGCTGCCGTTAATAAATATAGACAGGCAGGAACAATACATATGCTGAAAAAAATAATAATAGCTACTTTTTTATGCCTATCATTCACAATCACAACAGCATACGCGGATGACAGTGAGTCACTAGAGACTGTATACCACGTTTACATTGATGGTAAACATATTGGAAAAGTTAATGATAAAACCATCATTCAGGACTATGTCGAGTCACTGGTAAGCGACCAAGCGAAGGAATATGAAAAGCTTTCCCTTACACCAGGCGAGGAAGTAACCTACGTTTCTGAAAAGGTATTTAATCCGTCATACAATAATGACAAGGTTATTAAAACTCTGGATGAGCAGTTATCCATAAAGGCTGAGGCTGTTCAGCTTACGATCGCTGGTAAGCCGGCTGGATTCTTTAAAAATCAGGAAACAGCCAAAAAAGTAATAGAAGCCTATAAAGCAAAGTTTGTCGACCCGGATGTACTTAAACGTCTTAAAAAGGAAGAAAAATTATCAGAAAGTCGCCAAAAACCGGTGACCAATGATGCTTCTCAAGAGGCTCTCGCTGTTGGTGATTCTATTATTAAAGACGTAGTATTGTCAGAAAAAGTTTCATTTACAGAGAAAAAAGTTAACCCAGCGGACATTCTTACAATTGATGAAGGACTTAAACTTCTTGAAAAAGGAACTTTGGAAGAGGAAATTTATAAAGTGCAAGAGGGTGATGTCCTGGTCGATATCGCCGAAAAATTCAATCTGTCACTTAAGCGTTTGCTTGAATTGAACAAAAAACTTACAGAGGACTCTCTTCTTCAGATTGATCAGGAAGTGCACGTAACGGACTATCAGCCTTTTGTTGACGTCTTGGTTAAAAAAGAGACAAAGACGGAGCAAACGTTGGATTACGAAATAGAAATAGTTGAGTCTGATGAACTTTACAAAGGTGAAGAAAAAGTGCGACAGTCCGGTCAGGAAGGTAAGAAACAGATTCATTATGCGCTAGAACTTAAAAATGGCAACGTAGTGAAGAGAGAAGTTCTTTCTGAAAAGGTCGTAAAAGAACCAGTCAAAAAAGTTATTGTAAAAGGAACGAAGGTAATCCCGTCCCGTGGCACAGGTGAATTACACTGGCCGACGGTTGGTGGTTACGTTTCAAGTAATCTTGGAATGCGTTGGGGGTCAATGCATAAGGGAATGGACATAGCAGGCCCTAGCAACCGGGCAATTCTTGCAGCAGATAATGGAACAGTCGTATCTGCTGGCTGGAATAGCGGGGGCTATGGAAAAAGAATCGTTATCGATCATAATAATGGAATGCGCACAACGTATTCACATTTATCGTCGATAAGTGTAAGTCCAGGCCAAACGGTTGAAAAAGGAAGCAGGATTGGAACAATGGGAGCAACCGGAAATTCCACCGGAGTTCACCTACACTTCGAGGTATATAAGAACGGCGCATTACAGGATCCACAAGATCACTTATAAATTTAAATAGTAAATAGAGGCTGACTTCACGGTATCGACCTACGAAGTCAGTCTTTTTCTTATATATAATAAGACATTTAAGGTAAAATACGATAAAATAGAGCAAAGGAATGCTAAAAAGGATGTGACTGTTATGAGTCAAAAGATATTAGTAGTAGATGATGAACAGCCTATCGCTGACATTTTGAAATTCAATCTTGAGAAAGAAGGATATCAGGTTGTAGTGGCCTATGATGGAGACGAGGCTATTGAACTCGCCGAAACAGAAAAGCCCGACCTGGTTCTTTTGGATATAATGCTGCCAAATAAAGATGGGAATGAAGTTTGCCGGGAAATCCGGAAGACTCAGTCAATGCCTATAATTATGCTTACGGCAAAAGATGCCGAAATTGATAAGGTGCTTGGACTTGAACTTGGCGCAGATGATTATGTTACAAAGCCATTCAGCAACCGGGAACTGATTGCCCGGGTAAAAGCGAATCTGCGTCGCCAACAGCAGGCACCTGAAGATAGCGGGAAAACAACTAAAAATATAGAAATTGGCAGATTGGTCATCCATCCGGATGCGTATGCAGTATCGCGTGATGGTGAACAGCTTGAGCTGACTCACAGGGAGTTTGAACTGCTCCATTATTTGGCCCGTCATATCGGACAGGTAATGACCCGTGAACACTTGCTTGAGACTGTTTGGGGATATGACTATTTTGGCGATGTCCGGACGGTGGATGTTACAGTACGACGGTTACGTGAGAAAATTGAGGAGAACCCAAGTAATCCAATTTGGATCGTTACACGAAGAGGTGTAGGGTATTATTTACGTAATCCTGAACAGGAGTAGTTTTTATGAATAAGGTAGGGTTTTTCCGATCGATTCAGTTAAAATTCATCGTTATCTTCATTTTAATATTGCTTATTGCAGTTCAGGTAATCGGCGGATATTTTGGTAGTAAACTGGAGGATAAACTGAAAAACACGTTCGATCAGTCTATAGATGACAAAGTTAATATACTTCAGGAAAATCTCGAGCGTGCTTTCAGTGAAAATCAAACAGAAGATAGTGAAGATTCAACCCTTCAGGAAGAGGTACAGCGCATTGTACAAATATTTGATTCCGATAATATAACCAACATTCAAATCATTAATATGCAAAGCCGTGTCCTGGCGGAGAGTAATTTATTCTCAAATCAGAGTAAAATCGGTAAAAAGATAACTAATAACCCTCTTGTCTCGTTTACGTTGCGTTTTGGTGAGTCCGACCAGGTAGAATTACGAACACCAGATAATGAAAATGTGCAAGCCCGGTCTATTCCTATTATGAATAATGAGGGAAATCAGGTGGGTGTTATTTATCTGCAGGCTTCCATGGAAAGTGTTTACAGCCAATTGGAAAGCATTAATTCGATATTGCTGCGGGGCTCTATTCTGGCTATATCAGTATCCGCGGTGATTGGTATTCTCGTTGCGAGGACTATTACCAAACCGATCATGGAAATGCGCAGACAGGCACAGACAATGGCAAGAGGTGATTTCTCGCAGAAGGTTAACGTATATGGAAAAGATGAAATCGGTCAGCTTGCAGAAACTTTTAATGATCTGAACTCCAGGCTCAAACATTCTAGAGCGTTAACCGAGGAAGAACGCAGGAAACTTAGCTCCGTTCTTTCGAATATGTCGGATGGCGTGATTGCCACCGATAAATCCGGGGCAGTAACCCTGATGAATGAAGCAGCCGCACAGTTAATTGGACGTAGGCAGGATAAGGTGAGAGGAGAGTTCCTCCTTGATGTACTTCAGCTCGATGAGAAGACTGTGGACATTACCGACTTGCCTGATAGCGGCTCTATGATTATTGATTTTAGCGATGAGGGCAACCTTTTCCTGATACGCGCAAACTTTTCCACCATTTCTGATGAAGATGGGGATATTACAGGCTTTATAACCGTTATAAGTGATGTTACCGAGCAGGAGAAGGTTGAACAGGAAAGAAGAGAATTTGTATCAAACGTTTCACATGAATTGCGTACACCACTTACTACCATGCGAAGTTATATCGAGGCTTTGACGGATGGTGCATGGGAAGACCGTGAAATTGCACCTAAGTTCCTACAGGTTACCCAAAAAGAAACTGACCGCATGATTCGGATGGTGAATGATTTGCTGCAGCTTTCCAGAATGGATAGTAAAGACCAACCACTGCACAAAGAAAAAATAGACTTTATTAACCTGTACCATGATATTATCGACAGGTTCAGCATGAATATATCGGAAAAGATAACATTTAAACGTAACTTGCCTAGTGAGAAATTTATTGTATGGGTTAATAAAGATAAACTGACCCAGGTATTGGATAACGTTATCTCTAATGCAATCAAATATTCACCAGAAGGCGGTACTATCCGTTTCGGTGCCCAAAAACAGAAAAACCAACTTTTGGTCAGCATTGAGGATCAAGGAATGGGAATTTCCCAGGATAAAGTGGAAAAGATATTCGAGCGCTTTTATCGGGCTGACAAAGCAAGGACACGAAAATTGGGTGGTACGGGTCTTGGATTGGCAATAGCCAAGGAAATAATCGAGGCACATGATGGAAGAATTTGGGCAAAAAGTAAAGAAGGTAAAGGGACAACAGTTCTCTTTACACTTCCGCTGATGAATCAGAAGCGGAGGGATAAAAAATGAAGTGGGAAACTGTGAAATCGTTTATATTAACTGCCCTTGTAGGGCTAAGCCTCCTTTTGACATTTGGGCTTTGGAATTATCAGCCAAGAGTTGAGAATGTCAATTCCAGTGATTATGAAGAACAGGTTGATTTAGGAGGGCTTACCGAGACAAAACAAAGTGTCATTGAACCTTCAAATTATATTTTTCATTCGAACGGAACTCCATATGGATTTACTAACCCACTGGATGAAAGGTCACTTTATCAAAACATGCAAAATTGGGTGCTGTACGGTCTTCGGTTTGAAGAAGGAAATAACCCTCCTGTAAGTGACTATCAAGTCGAAATAGTGTTCCCAGAAGCATTGTCAATGGAGTTGGCCGACAGTTTGTTCACCTTCAGTGAAGAAGTAAACACTCCTACATGGCGATTTAAACGGATTTATATAACATTCAACCGTAATAATTCTACCCTTAATGTCATTTTTCTTTCTGAGGATAGTAACCAAAAGGCAAGGGCGACGGTGAATAACTCGAACAAATTTGATATCTTATGGGAGTATGTCACCACATTTGAAGGTTTAAGTGAGTATATGAGGGTTGATTTCATTGATGAACAGCCGGTTTACATCCCTCGACATGAAATGGAAATAACCGACCTGAACATGACAATACGATCAATAGCGGCTATTCAGCTTGTAGATTTTCTATTTCCTAATCCTGAAATCGTAAGCAGGAATGAGGTGGATAGCAATGAAGTATATTATACGGATGATCAGCGGGGGATGCGTGTTTTTCAGCAGTGGCCAAGCATAGTTTATGAGTACCCATCCCAGTCCGAACAATCCAATCTGCCTGTGACAGAACAGCAACTGATTGATTGGAGCTTGAAAAATATTAATGAGCATAAAGGCTGGACAGATGAATACAACCTTCAGGATATTAATACGGTCAACCATACAATCCGATACCAGATGTATCATGACGGATATCCGGTTTACAGTGGAGCCAATCCTTCTCTTTCCATAATTGAGCAGCAGTGGCAGGCGTTGGAAAGAACCCAGGAACTGACACAGTATTCTCGTCCGCTGTTCAGCAAGAACAATAAAGTCGATCCCGATAAAATAACATTACAGTCAGGTTCCGAGGTTGTTTCCTATCTGCAAAAAAGTCAGCAGTATAATGTTGAAAACATCAGTGATATACGGATTGGCTATCACCTCTCATTATGGGAAGAGTCACCACACGTGACACAAATATACACCATGGAACCCGCATGGTATATAAAAAACAATGGTGATTGGGAAAAGGTGTCTTTTAGTGATCCGCCAATATTGAAGGGAGCGGGGTAAGCTTGCAATGGAATCAGCTTAAGACCTTATTTATTCTCTGCTTCCTTGTTCTTGATGTATATCTGCTTATCCTGTTCTTTAATCAGCAGCAGGAAAGTGAAAGCACGAAAACTGCTCCGACAGCTGAGTTGTCCATAGAGGAACGCATGCAAGAGGAGAAGATTGAAATTAAGACAGATTTGCCTGATGAGGAAATTGAAGAGTCGTATATTACGGTTAAACAGAAGCGGTTCTCTGAGGAAGAGAAAGAGCTTCTGATGAAAAAAGAAAATTTAGAATCAGCTGTGGCGGCAAAAGACCTGATTGTTTCTCGGTATGAAGATCCTGTTCCGATACCGAAAGACGCTAGCAAGGAAACCATTAATGGTTTATTGAAAGATACTTTCCTCTTACCGGAAAACTATGAGTACTGGGACTGGAATGAAGAGATGAATGTGCTGGTGTTTTTCCAAAAGAAAAGTGGACGGCCCATTTACTATAACCATAATGGAATTATCCTCGTCTTTCTGAACGATGACAATGAAGCAATTTTTTATACACAGACAATGCTAGGAGATGCGGTGTCTTCGGAAAATGAGCAATCAGAAATTAAACCAATGTTGGCAATTCAACAGCTGCTTAATGACAATCGCCTGGAATCTGGCGATGAAATAACTGGAATCAATCTTGGTTATTACACATTTTATCCGTTACCAAGCGGTGAACAGGTTTTTGCACCGACATGGACAATAACTGTTAATGAGGAAAAGAATTTTTATGTTAACGCCATGGAAACACTTGTTATTCCCAGTGATGAACTGGGCTTCCTGACAGAGACAGCAGCTGATATAATGAATAAAGTTCAGACACTGGAGGAGAACACAAAGCTTGAGACCTTTGTGATCAATCATCTCAGTGAAAAACTGACAACAATTAATCGGAGTGAAACAGAATGACATTACGTTTTAGTGTACTAGCTTCAGGCAGTACAGGAAACGCTTTTTATATAGAGTCTGAAAAAGAAAAACTGCTCGTCGATGCGGGTCTTAGCGGTAAGCAGATGGACCGTCTTTTTGGCGAAGTGGAAGTCGATCCTTCAGAACTCACAGGGATTCTTGTTACGCATGAACACAGTGATCACATTAAAGGGCTTGGCATCATCGCGCGAAAGTATAATCTGCCCATTTATGCTAATGAGAAGACATGGAAAGCAATGGAGAATTCGATTGGAAAGCTTACCGTTGACCAAAAATTTTATTTTGGTATGGAAGAGGTTAAAACATTCGGTGATATGGATGTGGAATCCTTCGGTGTATCGCATGATGCTGCTGAGCCGATGTTTTATACCTTTCATCAAGCTGGCAAAAAGGTTGCCCTTGTAACAGACCTTGGCTATGTTTCGGATCGTATCAAGAAAACCGTTGAAGATGCAGACGCTTATATATTTGAGGCTAATCATGATGTAAGTATGCTGCGGATGGGCAGGTACCCATGGAATGTAAAACGGCGGATACTTGGTGATTCCGGCCACGTTTCCAATGAAGATTGCGGTTTGGCATTGAGCGATATCATTAGTAACCGGACAAAACGTATTTATTTGGCCCATTTGAGTCAGGATAATAACATGAAGGACCTTGCTCGTATGTCGGTTGACAGCGTACTTAAAGAACGCGGAATCAATCTTGATCTTTACGATACAGACCCCAAGTCACCGACAAAGTTATACGAGGTTGGTTAATAATAAGGATAATCAGGGAATACTAATATAATAGTCAATTTCAGGAAAAATCCTTTATGAGTAAGGGGATGGGCCAATGGGTTATTTTGATGATGATTACCAGCCAAGCCGCAAGCCTAAAAATCGTCAGTGGATGGTGTCGGTGCTAGCAGGTATTGTCATAGGGGTTATCGTAGTACTAGTTGCTTTACCGACCATTTTAAATTCAAATCTGTTACCTCAGGCATGGACCGAGCAGTTTTCCACCGCGAATGGTGATGGAGAAATTAGCCGTTCTCCAGGCGCTGGTGAGTTTATGAATGTGGACATCTCCACGCAGATTACCGAGGTTGTAGAGAATGTAGCACCTGCTGTTGTTGGGGTCATCAATATCCAGCATCAGGGTAATTTTTGGGAACAGCAGGAAAATCAACAGGAAGCGGGCACAGGCTCCGGAGTTATTTATAAAAAAAATAACGGATATGCGTACGTGATTACCAACCACCATGTAATCGAAGGAGCTGATGAGGTTGAGGTAGTCTTGTCAGATGGAACGCATATTAGTGCGGAAGTTATCGGAAGTGACTTGTTTTCTGACTTGGCTGTACTGCGGATGGACGAGAAAATGGTTAAGCAAATCATTGAAATGGGATCCTCGGCAAATGTAAAAGTGGGTGAACCTGCTATAGCAATCGGTAACCCTTTAGGCATGATGTTCTCAGGGTCGGTTACCCAAGGGGTTATCAGTGGAAAGCAACGTACAATTCCCCAGGATTTTAATCAGGATGGTCGACCTGATTGGCAGGCGGAGGTAATTCAGACTGATGCCGCTATCAACCCAGGGAACAGTGGTGGTGCCTTAATCAATCTTAGTGGTCAGCTGATTGGGATCAACTCCATGAAGATTAACCAGGCGACTGTTGAAGGCATTGGCTTTGCAATCCCGGTCGATTCCGCCAAACCGATTATCGACGAACTTGAACAGTCCGGAAAAGTAACGCGTCCATATATGGGTGTTGAAATCTATTCACTGGAGGAAATACCACAGACCGAATGGGATGAATCACTGAAACTGCCTAAGGATGTAGATAGTGGTGTGTACATCTGGAGTGTGGAATCGCGCTCACCTGCTGATAAGGCTGGTTTGGATCGTCTAGATGTTATTACTGCAATTGATGGTAAGGAAGTCAATAACATAATTGAGTTACGTAAAATCCTCTACCATGAAAAAGAAGTTGGGGATAACCTTAAGGTAACGTTTTACAGAGATGGAAAGCAGCATGAAACAACGATAAAGCTAAGTGAACAACGCTAGATGAATGTTAATAGAGGCTGACCTGATAGGGTTAGTCTCTTTTTAAATTTAATTGCAACATGTTATCCACAAGATGTGAATAACATGTTTATAACATCCATATATAGTACGGAACATTTATTCCATAACTAAATATCTGCGAACATTTGTGCATATGTGGATAAAAATGTGGATAAAACGTTATTTATGTGTGGAAAAAGCAAGTTATCCACTAGTTGCAATTAAGCTGGGAAGTAAGCTATCACCTCTACCTAAAAAAATATACCCCTTTTCAGGGGTAAGTAATCTTTTTAAAGTAATGTCTTCCCGCCGGAACGTTGCCACAGCAATAGTAGTAGAATAAGCATAACAATATCCAGTCTAGCCTCATATGCGAACATCAAGATGCCTTGGCTCGCGAGGATTGGAAGCTTGGTGAGATATATAGCGGCCAGAATAATGAAGATTAGAATTGCAGTAGCTCTTTTCATATAAAGCCTGCTGATAATGAGAGTGCCGCACACTATTTCCACAATTGCAACCAGATAAAGGAATGAGTCCGGATACGGCAGTCCCAGGCTGCTGAATATCACTTTAAATTGGCCGACAGTCAATTTAACAATTCCGGTAGTGATAAATACATATCCAACAGCATAGCAGATCCAGTTAGTCATCGATAACTGTCTCAACATTTGTCCCCCTTTCCAGAAGTTCATATGTAATCTTATGCAGGATAGAGGACAACATTGACAACCTTTTTTCTTTTATAAACCTGCTTATTGCCAAGCCAGGTAATAAAACTTATAATCCTAATAGATGAAATGAAAAGGAAGTGCATCTTTTGATCAGACGTTTTTTTGGATATTATAAACCGCATCGCCGGTTATTTGTTGTTGATTTCACATCGGCATTGATTGTAGCCTTGTTGGAGCTGGCATTTCCGATTGCTGTGCAGGAATTTATAGATAGATTGCTGCCAAAAGAAAACTGGAACCTAATTATCCTGGTAAGTATAGGTCTGCTGTTCGTTTATATACTCAGCACCTTTCTTCAATATGTTGTTACATACCTTGGACATAAGCTTGGTGTCAATATTGAAACTGATATGCGGCAGGATTTATTTTTCCATGTCCAACGACAATCATTTCGCTTCTTTGACAATACAAAGACTGGTCACATCATGAGCCGGATAACAAATGATTTATTTGATATTGGCGAGCTTGCCCATCACGGCCCGGAGGACTTTTTTATCGCAATTATGACATTTGTCGGTGCATTCTGGATTATGTTCTATCAAAACGCACAGCTCGCATGGATTATTCTGATCGCTGTACCGGTACTTATTTTCCTGATTGCCTACAGCAATATCAAGATGAATAAGGCTTGGCATTCGATGTACCATGATATTGCCGAGGTCAACGCCCGAGTTGAGGATGCCGTTTCTGGTGTTCGGGTTGTTCAGTCGTTCACGAATGAAAAATTTGAAATGGAACGCTTCACCAAGGACAATTACAGCTTCCGTAAAGCGAAAATCGGTGCATACAAGGTTATGGCGTTTGTCCATTCAAACATTTATATGATGATGCGACTTATTGTGCTTATTGTCCTGGTGGTAGGCGCGTGGCTTACATATACGGACAGGCTATCAACAGGCGAACTGGTTGGCTTTGTCCTGTATGTGAATGTGCTTTTTAAGCCGATTGAAAAGATCAGTGCGCTGCTTGAACTCTATCCAAAAGGAATGGCCGGCTTCAAACGTTTTACAGATTTGCTTGATGTCGAACCCGACGTTGTTAACCATGAAAACGCCAGAGAGGTAACTTCCCTGAAGGGTGATATTACTTTCGAGGATGTGACCTTTGGATATGAAAAAACACAAGGGTCTGTGCTCAATGAACTTGACCTGACAATAAATGCTGGTGAAACAGTGGCATTCGTTGGTCCTTCTGGTGCCGGGAAAACAACCATATGTTCACTAATCCCCCGATTTTACGATGTGGATGGCGGAAGCATTAAAATTGATGGTCTCGACGTGCGGGAAATGACCAAAGAATCTTTACGGCATCAAATAGGGATTGTGCAACAGGATGTCTTTTTGTTCACGGGGTCTTTAAAGGAAAATATAGCCTATGGCCGGCTCGATGCAAGTGATGAGGAAATTGAGGAAGCTGCACGAAAAGCCCACATGGTAGAATTCATCAAGGAACTGCCTGATGGCTATGAAACACAGGTTGGTGAGCGTGGCCTCAAGCTTTCAGGTGGTCAAAAACAACGGATAGCGATTGCCCGGATGTTTTTGAAGAACCCACCGATCCTTATTTTAGATGAGGCAACATCGGCACTTGATACCGAAACAGAGACAATCATCCAGAAGGCACTTTCTGAACTGGCAAAAGAACGGACAACGTTAATTATTGCACACCGGCTGGCAACCATTAAAAATGCTGATCGGATTATGGTAGTAACGAAGGAAGGTATTGAAGAAGAAGGCAGTCATGAAGAACTGCTGAAACGCGATGGGATTTTTGCCCATCTTCATAAAGTGCAGATGCGATAAGAACAAAAGCGCAAGCGCCCTGCTTATCACCGTATGCCCTGCGCCCCGTCAAACGGGGTGGGTCGACGTTGCCATTTAATAGAGCCAAAATTTTATACTTTTTTACCTCTTAAGAAAAGATTCAGTGATGTTCAGTCACTGAATCTTTTTGGTTGTCTGGTATTTTTTATCCAGAAGAAGACTTTTGTCATGGCAAGTGCTGTGAGAACAATAACGATATCAATCAGAAACAAATAAAACAGATTCATTCCTTTATGAAACCGGAGCAGTTCAACCAATAGTGAAATCCCTCCGAATCCAAATGCGAAGATAAATGAACCAATCACCGAATATATGTAATAATTTTTTCCGTTATTCGTGCAATATTGGTATAGCAACAAAAACGAGATAGGAAAAAATACAGCGGATACCGTGAAACTTTCCGGTAGAAATGTTGTCAGACTGTGCGGATGATTCATGTAGTTGTTTCCAGTCAAAAATCCGTCAACGTTATACCAGAGAATATGTATGGAATAACCATAGAAAGCAACCTCAAAAATGCGTTTTCTGTCCACATACATATACAGAACAATGAAAGGGACAATGAGAATCACTAGGTTAACCCAAAAATACCAGGTTGTCATATTGGAATATAATTGCCAATGCTCCGTTAAAAGGTTGCCTAGCTGTTCCTTAGTTGTGTATATCTGTTGATATAATTCTTTCTCAGTCACATGAATTCCTCCTATAAGGATTAGTTTTCATTAATAGGAAGATATTTATGCAAAAGAGCGTGAATATAATCGTTGATTAAGTGGTAGTTCTGAGTTTCCTTAATAAATATAAAAAATAAGGGGCACCAAGTACTGCGGTAAATATACCTGCAGGGATTTCGGAAGGAGGAGCAATTCCCCTACCCAGTGCGTCAGCTAGTAACAATAATAACATCCCTGTTACGGCAGCCATTGGCAGTAGTAACTTGTGTCTGTTTCCCACCAGCTGTCTGGCAATATGCGGTGCAATAAGGCCAAGGAATCCAAGTGACCCGACGACTGCAACGGAGGCTCCTGCTAAGGCAACCGCTACAACAAGGAGCAAAATACGAGTTCGTTTTGCTGGCTCCCCTAGTCCCTCAGCTACATCATCACCCAAATTTAAGATGTCCATTCTTCTGGCTAGCATTAGACTGATTGGGAATAAGATGAGTATCCAAGGAAGTAACAGTAACACATCATTCCAGCTTTTCCCCCATAGGCTTCCTGTCAGCCAGATTAAAGCGGCATTAATTTCAACTGGAAATTTAACCATTAAAAACTGAATTCCAGCATGGCAAATTGCACCTAGTGCGATCCCAACTAATGCTAACGTTGAGGGATTTACTCCTCGATTATATGCAAACAAATAAAGTACTATCGTAATAATTGCGGCTCCGAATAAAGCTGCAAGTGGAAGTGCAATTATAGGAGCTTGCGGCGCTAGTAAAACGACAGAAGCTGCGGCCAATCCTGCTCCTTTTGTAATACCGATTACATCCGGGGATGCCAACGGGTTACGTATAATTCCCTGGAGAATGGCACCGGAAACTCCCAGGCCAGCGCCGACTAGAATGGCCATCACTATCCGAGGGAGCCTATATTGCATAATAATGACGTTTGAGCCCTTTTCAGCAGTACCAATCAATGAACCGACAACTTCCATTGGACTAATGAAAACAGCACCAATCCCAGTCGCAATCACTGCTACAATGCCCGTTATGATGACTAGGATCAATAACTTATTATAGGGAGATTTCATTGGATAGTTCCCCCTTTACGTGCTAGGTATAGAAAATAAGGTGCTCCAATCAGAGCCGTTACTATTCCAACTGGTGACTCGGCAGGAAAAGCGATGAACCGGGAAAACACGTCCGCTGTTACCAAAAGTATCGCACCGAAAAGAGCAGAGAAAGGAATAATAAAGAGGTAATCAACTCCGACCAGCCTGCGTACAATATGCGGAATGATTAAACCAATGAAACCAATTGGGCCGGCAACTGCGACAGATGCACCTGCCAAAATTATGACAAGGAAACTGAAAAACAGGCGTATAACCGCTACATTTATTCCCAGACCCTGTGCCATATCCTCCCCAAGACCAAGCGTAGTAAGCTGTCTCGCGAATATAAATGCTAAAGTTATTCCTATTACCGCCCATGGGAGAACGATACGGACGTCATCCCAGCTTGCCCCATCGATCGCGCCTGCTAACCAGAAAAGCACATTTTCAGTGGAATCCTCGTGAAAAAGAACAAGTCCCTCAATTATCGCTGAGAGAAAGAGGTGTACTGTAATCCCGGCCAGGGCAAGTTTAACAGGAGATGAGGTACCTCCTGTGGCTGCTAGATAATAGACAATTGACCCGCCAAGAACAGCACCAGCAAAAGCAAAATATACAATTAAGTCTGGTGAAATTCCCGGTAATAATACAAGGCCAATTACAACTGCTAGGGAAGCTCCTGAATTGATGCCGAAGATTTGCGGTGAAGCAAGAGGGTTCAAGGTGATACCTTGCATAATTGCACCGGCAATTCCAAGGCTGGCACCAATTACGACAGCTATTATGGTTCGTGGTAACCGTAAATCCTGCACAATTAAGATATTTTGCTTATTGGAATGGGAGATAAATGACTGGTAAATTGTTTCAAAGCCGATAGAGACTGCCCCTACCCTTAAGCTGAACAACATACTGATTATTAAAATGACAATACCTATTAAAAATAATAAAGTTCTAGATGGCTTAAATCCCATAACATACATCCCCCAATCACCCTGTCTTTCAAGAAACAGAAATAAAAGAGCGGAGTCTAACCGCTCTTTAATTAGTTTTCATACAGATTGTTAACAGCCTCTTCCAGTATTGCCTCGGAAGAAATTAACCCTCTGAAACGTGACCAGGTATCTCGGTCTACCTCATACACGTCCTCGTTTTGAACTGCACTGATATTGCCCCAGAGTGAATTTTGTTCCCATTCACTTATGATTGTTTCCTCACCGGCTTTCATGAGAAATAGAATATCAGGATTAAATTTAACTACTTGTTCAAGGTTTATCTTATTATATCGATCACTACCATCCTGAATGGCATTTTTAAACCCAATTGATTCTAGTAATGAACCGGTATAAGAATCCATATTGTGAGCATAAAATCCATCAGCAGTCACAACTGCCGGTAATACAATTCGAGTTTCGTCTTCAGGAACAGATGCCTTAATCTCTTTCATTCGTTTTTTGTGTGCAGCCAATACTTCCTCGCCTTTTTCCTTTTCTCCAACTGCAACGGAGATTTTTTTAAATCCTTCAAGTATTTCATTATAGTCTGCAGCCAAAGATGAAAGTACAATTGTCGGCGCAATGTCAGAGAGCTGATCATAAACATCTTTGTGACGTTGTAGATCGGCAATTATAAGATCAGGTTTAAGCGAACTGATAATCTCTAAGCTTGGCTGTTTACGGGTGCCGACTGATGTATAGTCCCCTATTTTCTCCTGAATGGGTTTAATAATTCTGCTGGAGTCATTATCATCAGCAATGCCGACCGGTGTAATATCAAGTGCAGCCAACGCATCCACATATGAAAATTCTAATGCCACGATGTCCTTGGGGTTAACAGGTACCTCTGTTTCTCCCATTTCGTGTTCAATGGTGATTGTTTCCCCGGATTCCTTATCTGTGCTTTTCGAATCTTTATCACTATTTTCACCACCGACTGTTCCGCACCCCATTAGACCTGCGATAGCCAATAAAATCAAGGCTAAAGTGATATATTTATTAAATTTCATGTCATCAACCTCCAGTATGTATAAATGCTTTATCATTAATAATGATAATCATTATCACTTGCAAAGTCCAGTAATTTTAAGAAAAAAATAAATAAATTCAATTATTGCCCTTCTCTGTCAGTTATGCACAATTTTCTGTTGATAACCTGTGTATAACTCAGTTGAAACATTTCTATCGACTGGTATACTGAATGTAAATTGTGAGGAGGTCTTTATAATGAAACGGTTGGATGAAGATCAAATCATTACAGAGTTACAAAAACTTCCTGAATGGAAGCGGCTGGATGAGAAGTGGATTCAGCGGAAGTACCGATTTAAGGAATTTTTGGAGGGTGTTCGTTTTGTAGATCGGATTGCCGACTATGCAGAACAGAAACAGCACCATCCCTTCATTTCGATTGATTATAAAGTGGTTACGTTGAAAATTTCATCCTGGCAGATGAAGGGACTTACTGATCTGGATATTGAGATGGTTAAGGAATTTGATCGATTATATAGCGAGATAACTGAATAATTCTTCCCGCTTCTCCCTGTCCGGTTTAATGACAGGGATTTTGTTTTAATATTTTTCTTAGGGGAAAAAAATCCATAGAGGGAGGATTGCCATATGAAAGCATTATTACTTAATTGCACGTTAAAAAGCGGTCCGGAGCGGTCAAATACGGAAGCGCTGATGGAAGAGACGGTTAAGATATTTGAGCAGGAAGGAGTAGCAACGGAAATAATCCGTCCTACTGACTACAATATAGCGTTTGGCGTCTCGGATGATGAAGGGCTGGGCGATGAGTGGCCTGAGTTGTTCAGCAAAGTGAAAGAAGCGGATATCCTGATTATCGGTACTCCGCTCTGGCTCGGGGAGAAAAGTAGTGTGGCCACGCAAGTAATCGAGCGGTTGTATGGTGGTAGTGGATTGACCAATGAATGGGGTCAGTCTGTTTACTATAACAAAGTTGGAGGTGTTGTCGTTACTGGTAACGAGGATGGTGCCAAACATGCAGCCCAGTCCATTCTTTATGGGTTATCCCACATCGGTTTTACAATCCCACCAAACGTGGATACGTATTGGGTCGGTGAAGCGGGACCCGGAAAATCATTTATTGATGCAGAAGGATATGAAAATGACTTTACCCAGCAGCATGTTCAATTTATGACGTACAACCTGATTCACTTTGCTGGTCTGTTAAAAGAAAATCCGATTCCCGTACAGGGAAATAAGATGGAATGAAAAATGCGAGCAGCCAAATACGCTCGCATTTTAATCTATATATCCCGTCGAAATTTCCATTCACTTGCCAGCATTCCGTATACAACATGGTCTACATAATGATCGTAAAGCCATTCAGCCTGACGAATCTGCCCTTCAATCTGAAAACCGAGCCGTTCTGGGATAGCCCTGCTCCGTCTATTCCCGTATGCTGCACGAATTTCAATCCGGTTAAGCCCTAGTGAATGAAAGGCATAATCAATCAGGCCATTCACGGCACGGGTCATAATGCCTTTTCCCTGGAAATCAGTCCCCAACCAGTATCCGATATAGCCTATTTCATTGGACCAGTCAAAGTTATTAAAGCCTATCACACCAGCTAAATTATTTTCATAAAAAATACCGGTGGTCAGTCCCCGTTTTTCAATCAGTGACTTTTCAGCAAGTCTAATAAATGTTTTGGAATCCTCAATGGTTTTAGTGCCATCAACCCAAGGGAGCCATTGGCGTAAAACATCCCTGGAAGAATCGGTTAACTCAAACAGAAACCCTGCATCCTTGATGTCCAGCGGTTTTAGTGCTATTTCGTTATCAATCTCAATGATGAACATAAGTATCCCGCCTGTGAGTTTTGCACTTATTTTACCATGAATTTAGCAGGAAAGGTGTAAATAATTGGATTTTTTTAAAATTTTATGAGTAACGATGTTATAGTAAACAGCTTTAAAGGACGAGGAAAATTGGGGCTGGCACATAGCTGGAACTTAAAGTTGATATAAAATACGAGGTTATAAGCGATATAATTCTAAGCGGACATACGAGCTCTTATTTACTATGAATTACTCAAAACAAGCTATCATTTAGCTCAATAAGTGCTCTGATGTCCGCAAAACTCTTAATTGTTGCTCTATGTCCACTAATAGAGTCCTATGTGTCCGCTAAATAGATTAATGGGACAGGGGACCGAACTTTTCCTTCTAATGGATCGAGTCAAACAAATAAAAATAGCGCCTTTTGCGGAAACTAAAAAAATGACCTTAGTCTAAGTTTCCGGACATGGTCATTTGAGCATACCTGTGGCTCATATAAAGCTGAATACAGCATTAGAAAAAGAACTTCCGAGTTCTTAAATCACATTTCTCGGGTCTCTTGACCTAAGATGAATTTTTAAAAAAAGTATATGTATATTTTAGCAGAAGGTATTCTATATGACAAACATATAAAAGTAATTTTATTTATTTGTAACTTCTCTTTTTTTACTTATAAACATTAGGAAAAAGCAAATTAAATATGATAGATTTACTAACCCAAATAAAGAAAATATACTCGGTGATAAGCCTAAATATAAACTAAATGGCAATGACCATAAGAATGAAATGAACATTAGTGTTTTGCTCGTTTTAAAAGAGGAAATGATGGCCACAAATGCAGGTAAACATAACATAAAGAATGTTCCTGTAATCGAATCGCCCTCCGGATTATTTGAATATGGATTAAAAAAGTTGAGAATTACCCACAAAATAATGCCGGTTAAACCTGCTATGACACCAATGATCTTTGAACTTATTTTCATGTTTAATCCCCCCATTTATTATAGTTATGAATAATAAAGCGCGGAGATAACTCCACGCTTTGATTATTTAAGTTCTAATAGACATATACCGCACTTTTTAACTCTTCATCTTGCTCACCGCTTGTATATATATCGAAATAGTAATTATAACCGCCTGTATAGTATCCCTCGATAGTAATATCATGCTGTAAGTCTGTTCTTTGGCTATCAAAATAATACTTCCAACTGTGGTATTTCCCAGACATTGAACTACTTATCGTTCTGCCACCGTCTATTCTGCTATAATCCGTGGAAGCACATTCATCTTCAATCCAATTTTCGTGAGTTGCATTACATGATAGACTTCTGAAATTAGTGTAGGCATATCTTCCATCGGAATTCCATCTTAACATGTGAATTGTCTGCGCTGCACTTATTAAAATCCAACTTCCACAGCCGCATTGACAATATACATTAAATCATTTTTGTCCTCTTTATCTTCCAGTACGATTCCACTGGTTGTGGCCATTCCACCATCAACCGCATCCACAGTGACGTTTCCGTATGGGATTATTTTTTTAATTTCGTCGACTTCAAGGTTGTCACGATCTCGTGGGATTGCCAGCCGGACGTTGACCTTCATGTTCTCTAATTTTTGCTCTGGCAGGCTTTTTTCTATTCCTGGCATGGAGTTGCTGAAAATCGCATTTCGAACTGCACGAACTGATGCCTTTGTCACATTCTGGCCGTGCACATCAACACCCGTGCCTGTTTGAACAAATAAAATCTGTTCCATGGGTATAATCCTCCCTTATTTTAATACTCATGATTACAATTCCCGACTGAAAAATCACATAAACACGCGATGATTTTAAGCCTTATGGAGAGTTTTCTAAATTAGACACTTTTTAGTTGATATTCTGGTAGGAGGGTATAGCATAATAGATATAGTAAGTAAACTTTCATCGAACTGGGGGGAATAATAGAATGAGTACAATGGACGAAGTAGTAGATGGTTGGCTGAAACATCGCCTGGTAGTGCATGATTTGCTTGAGGTCGTGGGTGATGAACATGTGGATTTTAAACCATGGGAAGGTGCGAGCACGCTTGGAGAACTGGCTGTTCATATAGCAACTTCAATGGATATGTTCGTTAAACTAGTAAAGAACGGTAAGTTTGCCCCACCGCAGGAAGAAAAAGATTTCAAGACCATCCAGGACGTGCGGGAGATTGTCCAAAAATATACCGAAATTACTAAAAATGATTTGCGGTCGTTATCAAAGCAGCAGCTGACTGACGAAGTAGAATTCAACCGAGATATTGCTCCGGGAAGCTTCTGGCTGTCCAATGCGATTGATCACGAAGTACACCATAAAGGCCAGTTATTTACATATGTTCGAATGGCAGGGGCCGAACGAGTGCCATTCTTTATGAAACATCCGTCTGAGCTGAAGTAGAAGGATTATCTGTTTATGGATGAAGCTATTCGGGAAACTTTTAATAAGCTGGAGAATGGGGACAAAACGGAGCAATATAGGGCCTTTCAGGAGATTATGGCCGCTATGGAAAAAGAAGTTGACTGGCCGTATGAGATATGGGATGAATTAAAAGGGAAATTGACTGATGCCGATCCGCATGAGCGTTCCCGGGCAGCACAGTTTTTAAGTGGCCTTGCAAAAAGTGACCCGAAAAACCGGATGCTTCATGATTTCCCTGCTGTCTGGAAAGTAACAAAGGATGAAAAGTTCGTTACTGCCCGTCATGCCCTTCAATCCATCTGGAAAGTTGGCCTCGGTGGTGAAGAACAGAAGAATCTGGTGGTAAAAACACTTGCGGACAGGTTCAAAAATTGTAAAGATGAAAAGAATTATACCCTTATCCGAGCTGATATCCAGGAAGGTTTAAGAAAATTATATGATGCAACCGATGATGGTGAAATCAGGGAACTTGCATTGGGGTTAATAGACATTGAAGACGACCAAAAGTATAGGAAGAAATACCAAAAAGTCTGGAAGAATACGTAAAGACTTTTAGGAAACCCATCTCCAATTCATGCTCTAAGTATTATACTATTGTAATAATTATGAAAATATAATACGATGGTATAATCAACGATAGTGTACGCATAGATTGAATGGAATAATGGGGAGGTTGGAGAGTATGCTCGTTTCAAACGATTATGTTAAAAAACAGGACGTCGTCTATGTCACAGAGAGTGACAGTAAAGAGGATGCATTAAAAAAGCTTGAGGAATCCGGGTACCGCTGTATTCCTGTACTGGATGATTCAGCTGAATACTATGCAGGGAATATATATAAAGTCAATCTGCTCGAACAGGAATTGAAGGGTCCTCTGGAAGGTACAGTCAAAGACCTGATCGAGGATAAAGACGGTGCCGTAAAGGAAGATGACCCGTTTTTCAAGGTATTTTCCTCGATTAAACGACTACCGTATTTGGCAATGGTAGATGAGTCCGAGAAATTCCGCGGAATCCTGACCAGCGGTAACGTAATAACCGTGCTGGAAAATGCCTGGGGAGTAAACGATGGCAGTTACTCATTAACAATTGGAACAGTCGAATTTTCGGGAGCTTTGCGTAAGATGCTTAAAATTGTTAATAAATACTGCAATGTCCAGAGTGTTGTGTCATTGAATAATGGATCGTATTATGTAAGACGTGTTTGCATTGTGTTGCCGAATGAGGTGGATGAACCTATAGTTGAAAAGGTTAAAAGCGATCTTGAAAAAAACAACTTCACCGTTACGCATATCGAAAAGTTGAATTAAAGAGCCTTAATCGGCTCTTTTTTTCTGAGTATTTATGGACATTTCCTGTTGAAGTGATAGAATTTTAACTATAAGATAAGGTTTAATTGCATAAAGAACATGGAAGCCTGGATTTAGACCAGGCTTTTTAGATAGATAAGGGAAGGTAGTTTTGGTATGTCCGAAGATAATATTACACGTATAGAGTTGGATGGTAAAGAGATCATCCTGATCGGGACCGCGCACGTTTCTAAGCACAGTGCTGAACAAGTAAAGGAAGTTATCGAGGCAGAACAGCCGGACAGTGTATGTGTTGAACTCGATCAGCAGCGATACCAGTCAATTGTGGAAGGCAATAAATGGCGGGACACCGATATTTTTAAAGTTATAAAAGAAAAAAAGGCGACACTGCTGTTAATGAACCTGGCTATTTCATCATTTCAGAAGCGGATGGCCAAGCAATTTGGTATTAAAGCTGGACAGGAAATGATTCAGGGGATTGAGTCAGCAGAGGAAACAGGTGCTGAACTAGTCCTTGCCGACCGCAATATCCAGACAACCTTCGCACGAATCTGGCGTGGAATTGGCCTAAAGGGTAAGTCGATGCTGCTTATGCAGGTGATCGGCAGTATTTTCAGCAAGGAAACGATAACCGAAGAAGAACTGGAAAAAATGAAATCACAGGATATGCTCAATTCTATGTTGCAGGAATTCACGGATCACTTTCCGCGGTTGAAGACTCCTTTAATCGATGAAAGGGATCAGTATCTTTCCCAAAAGATAAAAAAAGCACCAGGCGATAAAGTGGTAGCTGTATTGGGAGCGGCCCATGTTCCTGGTATAACACAAGAGATAAACAAAGAGCACAATCTCGGGCAGTTATCAGAGGTTCCACCCAAGTCCAAAATACCAAAGATCATCGGCTGGTCGATACCAATTCTTATCATTGGAATTATCCTGTATACGTTTATAGCTAATCCATCGGCGGGAATGGAACAGACAATAAGCTGGGTACTATGGAATGGCTTTTGCTCAGCTCTGGGAGCACTAATTGCGCTAGGACATCCACTGACAATACTCACAGCTTTCATTGTTGCTCCAATTACATCGCTTAACCCACTAATCGCAGCCGGGTGGTTTGCTGGTATTGTACAGGCATATATCCGCAGGCCGAATGTCGGTGACTTCGAGACACTGTCAGAGGACGTATTTACCGTTAAAGGCTTTTGGAATAACAAAGTCAGCAGGATACTCCTTGTCGTGGTTCTTTCCAATCTGGGAAGTTCAATCGGGACGTTTATTGGTGGCGCTGATGTTATCCGGGTATTTCTTGAGAATCTGTAAATCACATTCACAGAAAGTTGGAGGTATATGCCACTGATTGCACAGCAACCGTATGTGAAAGTGAAACGGGAAGTGCACAGCATTGAACAGATTGATATTGAACTGAATCGGATGATTTACTTGTATGATGATAAAGTTGTTACCCAGCACAGGGAATTTCCGGTCACAGATGTGCTTGATATGTCGTATCGCCAGGTTGGCGGTGATGGCGGCCTTCTTTATCTGCATACCATTAAAGGGGTCTATACTTATACAGTTAAGTTTTCCCCAACTAAATTTATCGAGGCGTTTAAAGTTCTTAAAGATAATTAAAAGCTACATAAGCTGGTAGGCAATTAACCCTAATTGTCTGCCAGCTTTTTTTGATCATTATTATTAGACTAATTTGCGTTTACAGTATACTTGGTCTATAATGTATTAAAATATTCTGAACATACTGTCCGGTTAGTTAATAAGATGAACGGAGGAAAAGGATGGACTTCACCTATTCAAACAGGGTCAAAGAGTTAAAGAAAAAAATCACGGCGTTTATGGAAGCGAACGTATTGGTGCAGCCGAGCGGGCACTTGAGGAATTATGTAAGCGTATTCAATGCCGAACAGCCTTTGGTAAAAAACTGGCTGACCAGGGTGTTGTCCAGGAGTGGATAGCTGAAGCCTGTATCGAGATTGAACAAGCACGGCTACTGACACTGAAAGCCGCATATATGATGGACACAGTTGGAAATAAGGAAGCTAAAACTGAAATCGCTATGATTAAAGTGGTTGCACTATCGATGGCTCTTCGGGTGATTGACCGGGCGATTCAGGCTTTTGGCGGTGCAGGTGTAAGCGATGATTTCCCACTTGCTGCCCATTGGGCGAATGCCCGGACCCTACGACTGGCAGACGGGCCTGATGAAGTACACCGACGGCAAATTGCAAAACTGGAACTTGGTAAATATGTATAAGGGGGAGTCAAAATGAGTGTACTTGACTTATTTAGGCTTGATGACAAAACGGCAATCGTTACTGGAGGTGGCCGAGGACTGGGAGCTCAAATTGCCCGGGGATTTGCGGAAGCAGGAGCAAACGTTGTGGTCTGTTCCCGAAAACTGGAGGCCTGTGAAGCGATGCGGGATGAATTAAAAGAACTTGGCGTTGATTCACTGGCCTTCCAGTGTGATGTTACCAGCCGGGATGATATTAAAACGGTTGTCGAGGGTACAAAAGAACACTTTGGTTCGATTGATATTCTGGTCAACAACAGTGGTGCCACCTGGGGCGCTCCAGTAGTGGATATGCCGTATGAAGCATGGCAAAAAGTGTTGAACGTCAATGTAACAGGAACCTTTCTGATGAGTCAGGAGGTTGGCAAGGTGATGATCGAACAGAATGCTGGCAAAATCATCAACATTGCTTCGGTGGCAGGATTCGGCGGTACCGATCCACGATTTATGGATACAATTGGCTATAACACTAGCAAGGGTGCAATAATGACGTTCACAAAAGACCTGGCTGTAAAGTGGGGTCAGTATAATATTAGCGTGAATGCAATCGCACCGGGATTTTTTCCAACCAAGATGTCTAAGGCGTTAATCGAATATGGGAAAGATAAAATTTTGGAGGGCACCCCGCTTAACCGACTTGGCAGCGATGAGGACCTTAAGGGAGTAGCACTTTTTCTGGCGTCCAAGGCATCCGATTATGTCAGCGGTGATATTTTGGCAGTCGACGGAGGAGCCCACGCTTTTTAAAAGGTTGGTGTTTTGTCAAAAAACCTATAACTGACGTAGTTAACAAGGTTTGAGTATAATGACACCGCTCCGGAAATACACTTCGCTTTCCGCTGCGTGGTTATAAAGTCATATTAATATGCATCACAATTTATATGAACAGTCAGAGTTAAGGAGCAACAAAGTTACGGCAAATGCCAAAAAAATTAAAAACACAGCGAGGATTTTTATATGAAAGATAGAATGACAGCAGAGAGCATCAGACTATTTGAGAAAAATGGATTCAGTCAGACATCGATTCAGGATATTGTAAATGCACTTCGTGTAACAAAAGGCACTTTCTATTATTACTTTTCCAGCAAGGAACAACTGCTTATGGAAATTCATCTCGAGTATATATCCAATCTTCTAGGCCGTCAGCAAAAAATAATGGACAATACGGGGCTATCACAGAAGGAAAAATTATGGGAAATTATCAAACTGCTCATTAAAGACATTACCGATAAAGGACCAAGTGCACGGGTTTTTTTCCGGGAGATACGACATCTGACCGACGACAACATAGCGAATATAAAACAAAAGCGTGATCAGTTCAGGCTTAATATCGAAAAGATCATCCATGAAGGCATAGAAGAAAGAGAATTCCGGCAGAACCTGCGCACCGATATGATTACGTTTGGCATCCTAGGAATTACCAATTACAGTTACCAGTGGTACAAGCCTGATGGTGAGGTTACACCTGAAGAACTGGTGGATATATATGTCGACCTTGTACTGAAGGGAATTGAGGAGTAGCTGTCCGGTCTATTAGGATACACAGAAGAATACTATTATTCTGGGAGGTTATCAAGCTGGATATACGAGTGCGTGTCAGTGAAACGGATATGCTTGGCCACATTAACAATACAAGTTATTTCATTTACATGGAAGAGACAAGGATTGCCTTTCTGGAGGATTTGGGGATAGATATTGAGCGTGAGAGTTTTGCTTTCATGCTTGCCTCAGCAAAATGTGACTTTGTCAGCCAGGGATATTTTGGCCAGATTCTTGATGTTGCAACCGAGGTAGGGAGAATCGGCAATAAAAGCATCACTCTAGTCAGTATCATGAAAGATAAAGAGTCAGGCAGATTAATTGCTAAGGGAGAAGCTGTGCTGGTCTATTTTGATACAGTGAAGCAGGCGACCATGCCAATTCCTGAGTCCTTTAAAAGAAAGTTGGCCGATTATGCCCAATCAGCATAAAGGAGGAGAAAAAATGGATGCGGGTTATCAGGATACTATTAAGGTGCGGAAGGGTGAGGAACTGAATCAGGAGCCCCTTCTAACGTTTCTCCGAGATAACCTTTCAGATGTACCTGATGGTCTGCTGATTATACCAAGACAAGCCTGGCTCAGCTCGCTAAACCGGATGGATTTATGGAGCGACAGGTTAAGGGATGGATCAAACGGTATTTTCGGGCTGAGACGGATAAAGTGCCGGGCGTGAAGGAGCTTACGAGATGGCTTGATGACAACATTCCCCCTTCTGCTGACCCGATGATTATTCACTATGACTATAAACTGAACAATGCCATGTTTTTAGAGGATTTGACAACCATGACCGGGCTGTTTGACTGGGCGATGGCAATGGTGGTGATCCGCTGGCAGACCTCGGAGCGGCAATGAGCTACTGGATTCAGGCAGATGACCCAGAGCTGTTGAAAAAAAGGCTTGGTAAGCCGCCAGTAACTGTCAGAGAAGGTTTTTATACCTGCGAGGAGTTTATTGTCGATTATGCAAATAAGAGCGGTCGCGATGTAACCGGGATTCATTTTTATCTTACATTTGCTTATTTTAAGCTGGCCGTAATCTGCCAGCAAATCTATTATCGCTATAAAAATGGTCAGACAAGTGATCCAAGGTTTGCCCGCTTTGACAGATTTGTCGCAAACATCATTCAGCATGCGCTTTATACTGCCAGGAGAGTGTAGCGGCATTGAAGGGTTATGATTCCTTCAGCCAGGGAATCGCCAACAGTACTAACAATAATAAAAGAACACGCAGGAGGTTGATAGATAATGAAAGCAATCCAATTTAAACAATATGGCGGTCCGGGAGTATTGGAGAAGGTGGAAACTGAACGGCCGTCACTCAATGAAAATGACGTTTTAATCGAAATAAAGGCAATCGGCGTTAATTATGCGGATACTGCGAGACGTGAAGGCCAGTATGTTGTCCCGACAAAGCTACCATTTATCCCGGGTGCAGAGGTAGCTGGAGTGGTGGCAGAAATCGGCAGCAATGTACAGGGCGTTCATAAGGGGATGCGGGTGATTACATTGATTGAAGCCGGCGGATATGCGGAGTATGCCGTGGCAGCAGCCGATATGCTTATCCCTATTCCTGATGGTATTGACTTTGAAAATGCGGTTGCTTTGCCGTTGCAGGGGTTAAGCGCCTATCACATTCTGCAGACGATGGGACGGCTTGAAAAGGGTGAAAGTGTGCTGGTTCATGCCGGTGCTGGCGGTGTAGGCTCATTAGCCATTCAGCTGGCAAAGATTTTTGGGGCAGGAAAGGTTATAGCAACTGCAAGTACACCCGAAAAAAGACAATTCGCTGAACAGATGGGCGCTGACGACACCGTTGACTATACCAAAGATAATTGGGAGGAAGAAGTCCGGAAACTCACGGATGGGAAAGGAGTTGATGTGGCACTCGAGATGGTTGGAGGTGAGGTTTTCCATAAAACGGTAGAATGTTTGGCAGCGTTTGGCCGTCTGGTGATTTACGGAGCAGCGAGTGGCGAACGGGCTACGTTCTATCCAGCATCGTTAATGAAGCGAAACCAATCGGTGATAGGTTTTTTTCTGCCACAGATTATGAAAAAGAAATCCTTGCTTCAAACGAGCCTCACGGAACTGCTGGAATACTTGAGCAGCGGACAGCTTGAACTGACTATTGGTGGTGTGTACCCACTGGACGAAGCGGCAAAAGTCCATGAACTGCTTCAGGGAAGGAAGACGAAGGGGAAAGTTGTGCTGGTTCCATAAACCGGAGCCAGCCGGTTAGCTTATTTTTGTAAGCGTTACCAAAAAGGGGAGGAATAATTAATGGCGAAGAATTGGTTAAAGCATTATCCGGAACATATTCAAAAAGATTTGGAAATACCGCACTATTCAGTGGCAGAAATGCTGCAAAATACCATCAAAGATTATGCAGACCGACCGGCAATTCACTTTTATGGGAAAGAAATTACGTATAAAGATCTTGGTATGCAGACAAGCGCGTTTGCCGCGTCACTTCAGCAGGATGGGCTTCAAAAAGGGGACCGGGTTGCCGTCATGCTGCCGAACTGCCCGCAATATGTCATCGGTTATTACGGAATATTAATGGCCGGTGGAGTTGTCACCCAGGTGAACCCGATGCTTGTCGGTAAGGAGCTTGAACATATACTTACCGACTCAGGAGCAGAAACAATTATTATCTACGAACCATTACTTCCTGTGCTTAATCAGATTCTTGAAAAGACTTCTGTAAAACGTGTCATCAAAGTAAATCTTGATGGACGAAATACAGACGACGGACTGGCAACAGGTTTTACCGATTACCTGAAGCAGGCTGAGCGTCCCCCTGTGCCAGTTGACATCGACCCGAAAGAAGATCTGGCTGTACTGCAGTATACCGGTGGTACGACCGGACGTTCAAAAGGTGTGATGCTGACTCATCGCAACATTCTTACCAATACCATGCAGGTCTGTGAGTACTTTAAGGACGAAATTCACCCAGGTGAAGATCGTTACCTTACAGTTATCCCGTTATTTCATGTGTTTGGAATGACCTGTTGTATGAATCTCTCTGTCTACACTGGGTCCCTGAGTATTATGCTGCCGAAATTTGAGCTGGAAGAGGTACTGGAGACCATCAAAAACCTGAAGCCTACGTCATTCCCTGGAGTACCAACCATGTATGTTGCCATCACCAGTCACCCTAAAGCTGAAGCGTATGGGATTGATAGTATCAGACTATGCAACAGTGGAAGTGCACCAATGCCGGGTGAACTGCTTCGTACGTTTGAAAAGAAAACAGGCGCTAAGATTTTAGAGGGTTATGGCCTCTCAGAAAGTGCACCAGTCACCCATTGTAATCCGTCTTTTGCCGAACGGAAAGCCGGAAGTATCGGGATTGGTATTCCGTCCACCGAATATAAAATAGTTGACCTTGAAGAGGGAAAGACTGAACTTCAGCCAGGGGAGATCGGCGAAATCGTTGTCCGTGGCCCACAAGTTATGAAGGGGTACTGGAATATGCCGGAGGAAACTGCCCATGCCCTGCGTGACGGCTGGTTGTATACCGGGGATATTGCCCGGGTGGACGAAGATGGATATGCATATATTGTGGACCGCAAAAAGGATTTAATCATCGCCAGCGGGTATAACGTTTATCCGCGTGATGTGGAAGAGGTTATCTATGAACATCCTGCCGTCCAGGAAGCGGTAGTGGTAGGAATCCCTGATGCGTACAGGGGTGAGACGGTAAAAGCGGTTGTTGTATTGAAAGACGGACACAATTGCACGGAAGACGAACTGATTTCCTACTGTCGTGACAATATGGCTACCTATAAAGTTCCTCGGGTTGTGGAATTCAGAGACGAACTGCCAAAAACCAATGTAGGAAAAATCCTGCGTCGTGCAATTCGTGAAGAAACCGTTAAGTAGGCTGTAGCTATACATAAGGGTTAGCGGGGAATAATACATCCCCCGTTAACGCTTATCTGAAAAGGAGGAGATTTTGCTTCGCTGTAGAAATACATAAAGTAGCAGTGATCGGATCTGACTCCATGGGTCATCAGATAGCAGGGCATCTCGGCCGTAAAACTTGCAAGGGCTGGTATGACTATATGAAAGGGGATAATTAAATGGGAGAATTAGTTTCACATCGAAAAGAAGGTGCAGTAGGAATCATTACAATTGATCATCCGCCATTGAACGTCATGAGTACCCAGGTGCAAAAAGAAATCAGGACAAGTGTGGAAGTACTGAAGAATGATGAGGAAGTTGTCTGTGTCGTCCTCACAACCGCTGGTGAGAAAGCATTTATGGCTGGCGCCGATATAAAAGAATTTCCTTCCATGATCGGAGACCCTGAAATGACTCCATGGGTGATGGAACTGCACGCGATATTCAGCGAGCTTGATGACCTGCCAAAGCCTACGATCGCAGTGCTTGATGGACTGACCCTTGGCGGAGGCTGTGAACTCGCATTAACATTTGATATCCGGATCGCCGAAGAACATGCCAAAATTGGGCTGCCGGAAGTAAATCTCGGATTGTTCCCTGGCGGGGGCGGGACACAACGCCTGCCACGACTTGTTGGTGAAGCAAAAGCTAAGGAAATCATGTTCACAGGTGAACCGATTACTGCCCAGGAAGCGGAGCGAATCGGACTGGTCAACCAGGTGGTTCCGACCGGTGAAGGCTTTACTGCTGCAATGGAGATGGCCGCTAAAATTGCCGGCAAATCGCTGCAGTCACTATCCAGAATTAAACGTGCTGTTGATGAAGGGGTCGAAAAAAATCTGAAAGAAGGGCTGGAACTGGAAGCGGAGCTCTTTACCGATGTTTTCCAGACAGAGGATGTAAAAGAAGGCGTGGAAGCTTTTATCCAGAAACGAAAGGCAAACTTCACCCATAAATAATGCAAGAGTGAAGGCTTCCAGTAAGTATGTGGGGAGCCTTCACGCAGCTTTGCAGAGTGATTCCAGGTGGTACTTTAATGTAGTTATCATGTTGTCATAGGAAAATTGTTCAGGGTACAGCAAGTGGTGCATTGCCATCCCATCAACCAACGCATGAAGTCTGAATACCTCACGCTCCATTTCCACATTCTCGTTCAGAAGGTTCAATGCCTGCAAGGAACCGATTACTTTTTTTATCCCCGTCTGCATATCCTTGTATACCTTGTTACTCAGCGCCCCCAGCGTGGAGTCCACCAGTGTTTTTGCAGAAAATGCAAACCATACCTCCATTTCAAGTTTCCTTGTTTCATCGACTGGTAGTACTTCACATATCGCTTCGGTAATAACCTCCAGTGGTGTCCCGTCATATTGCTTATTTTCTGTACGGGATTGGACTCTTTCCACTACAAGTTCCATCGAAAATTCCAGCAAGTCTGACTGGGATGCAAAGTAATGCCGTAGAGCGCCCCTGATAATCCGGCAGACTTCGCAACCTTCCTAACGGTTGCATTCTCAATTCCTTCTTCAGCAATAATCTTCCATCATACATAAAAAACCGAATATAGCGGAAATTGAGTAATGGATGTAAAAAAGTTGGAGGGATAACAATGAACGAACAGAATAAAGCTGAAGCTGATATTACTACCCATGACCAAAATCCATATGAGATTGTTAAAGATCTTCTTAAAGAGGCAGTAAGCTCACTTGAATTAAGTGAGAATGTCTACCATATACTTAAAAAGCCGATGCGGGTCTTCGAAGTAGCGGTACCCGTACGGATGGACAACGGCGAGCTCAGGAATTTTACAGGCTATCGGTCCCAGCATAGCGATGTTCTGGGACCGACCAAGGGAGGTATCCGATTTCATCCGTCGGTCACCCTTGATGAAGTTAAGGCGCTATCTATATGGATGTCGATGAAGTCAGCGATTCTCGATTTGCCATTGGGCGGCGGAAAAGGAGGAATCATCGTTGACCCCAAGGAATTGAATGAGCGGGAGCTTGAGGAGCTGAGCCGTAATTATATCAGAAGCATTACTCCGATTATTGGACCGCAGAAGGATATACCAGCTCCTGATGTCAATACCAACCCGCAGATAATGGGTTGGATGCTCGATGAGTTCGATAAACTGCGTGGATATAATGTTCCCGGTATGCTCACCGGAAAACCCCTCATTGTCGGGGGTTCACAGGGAAGGATCGCTGCGACCGGACGGGGTGTTGTGTTTACTATCCGGGAAGCTGCCAAAGCACTTGATCTGGATCTTAGCAAAGCAACAGCCGCCATCCAGGGTTTTGGAAATGTCGGAAGTATGACTGCAAAGTTTCTTCATGAACTCGGTGTGAAAGTGGTTGCCATCACGGATGCAAATGGTGGTATCCACTCGGATGAAGGATTCGACATTCCGGAGTTACTCGAATTTGTAAAAGATGGAAAAAATGCATCCGATTTCTCCAAAGGCGACACGATTACAAATGAAGAAATGTTTGGCCTACCTGTCGATATTCTGGTCCCTGCAGCGATTGAAAACCAAATCACTGCAAAAACCGCCCCTTCGATTAAAGCAAAAATATTGGCAGAAGCGGCAAATGGGCCAACCACTCCTGAAGGCGATAAAATTCTGGAGGATAACGGAATTTTTGTAATTCCCGATATTCTGTGTAATGCCGGTGGAGTGACAGTTTCCTACTTCGAATGGGTGCAGAACTCCATGAACTATTACTGGAAAGAAGACGAAGTGAACACAAAGCTCGAAGAAAAAATGGTGACCGGATTTGATCGTATTTATTCAATCAGGCAGGAAAAGAAATGCAGGATGCGCGAGGCAGCCTATTCAGCTGCAATCAAGCACCTGGTTAAAGCCTTTCATGCCCGGGGATGGATAAAAGAAGATCCGTCGTGAATGTATATCTATTTAAAAGGCTCCCAAGTGATGAATGGGAGCCTTACGTATGCTGTTTATTATTCTGGCTGTTCGAGTCTGAATCCGATGAACTTCATCTCCGTCATGTCCTCTACCGCGTATTTAACGCCTTCTTTTCCAATCCCGCTTTGTTTGACTCCTCCATATGGATGATTGTCCTGTCGATACGTAGAAATCTCGTTGATCCATACTCCACCCATTTCAAGTTTATCAGCTACCCGAAGAGCCCGGTCCAGGTCTTTTGTGAAGACACCTGCCTGTAAACCGTAAATGGAATCATTGGCATAGTCCACAACCTCCTCTTCACCTTCAAACGGAATAACGGAGACAATCGGTGCAAATACTTCCTCGGCAATGATTTTCATATTGCTTTTCACGTCGGTCATAATGGTTGGCTTGAGGATGGTACCATCGCGCTCTCCCCCGGTTGCGATAGTGGCTCCGTTTTCTACAGCATCATCTATCCACTGTTTGGCCCGTTTGGCTTCCTCTTCGGAGATCATTGGTCCGATATCCGTATCCTCGCTGGATGGATCACCAACAGTCAATGCTTCGGTTTGTTTTATATATTTTTCAAGGAAAGTATCGTGAATGCTCTTATGAACGTAAATTCGCTGCGCCGAAATACATACCTGCCCGGAGAAGGCGAACGCCCCTTTTACCAGGTGTTTGACCGCTTCGTCGATATTGGCATCGTCAAACAAGATATTTGGTGAGTTGGAGCCTAATTCAAGTGTCACTTTTTTAAATCCGGCTGATTTCCGAATTGACTTGCCGACAGGAAGACTGCCGGTAAAAGAAACTTTATGAATTTTATCATGCTGCACCAGTGGTTCACCGACATCTTTTCCGGTCCCCATAACCAGGTTCAGCACACCATCAGGTAGACCTGCTTCACTAAAGAGCTTTGTAAGCATATATGCAGTAACCGGTGTTTTTTCTGCTGGTTTAAAAATAATCGTATTACCTGCCGCAATCGCCGGGGCCAGCTTATGAAGTGACAGGTTGAGCGGAAAATTGAATGGAGTGATGGCGGCAACCACTCCCAGTGGGATTCGCTTAACTAGCCCAAGGCGGCCCTCCCCGCCAATTGCAGCATCCATTGGAATGACTTCTCCTGTTATATGTTTTGCCTGCTCGGAGGCAAACCGTAACACTTGGATGGAGCGGCGTACTTCGCCTCTGGCTGACTTGATTGGCTTTCCTGCTTCGTTCATAATGGATTGCGCAAATTCCTCGGCTTTATTTTCAAGCAGGTCTGCCGTTTTTCTCAAAATATCGGAGCGTTGGTGGGCCGGCATTTTTTTCATTACTGCATGGAATGTATCGTATGAGTTATTGACTGCTTCATCGAGTAATTCCTTGGATGCCAGGGCGATTTCTGATACTTTCTCGCCGTTATAGGGATTATTTACTGGAAGGCTGTCCTTCGTTTCGTTATACTCCTTGCCGTTTATGATGGAACCTAGCATGCGTTATCCTCCTTTGTAAAAGGCACTTTTCTTAAATTTGCCGCTCTTTAACCTTACAGTTGATATAAGATGTGATGTAAAGAGTTTGAGATGTGCTTTCTAACATTCCTCTAATAAAGAGTGCTTTATCAACGCTACGGAAATACACTCCGCTTTCCACGGGCGGCTGTTGAGCCTCCTCGTGCTTCGCACTACGGGGTCTCACCTATGCCTTTCCTCCCGCAGGAGTCTCCGCATATTTCCTTCGCTGGTATTTTCCTTCTAAACCCGACCATTTGCTCTTTCGTTGAATAGGGAATTGTTATGGTTGATTGGAGCGTAGGGCAGTCGACTCCTGCGGGAACAGCACGTGTCTGAAGCCCCCGCAGCGGTGGGTTTGCGCGAGGAGGCTGAAGCCGTGCCCGCGGAAAGCGACTGCCTGAAGCGGAAATCAATATAGCAGTTATGTCGCAGTTGAAAGCTTTTTTAAGATATCAGCATATAATATCGCCAAGTTTTTCGGTTAGTTTCATGTTTTCGCTGTAGTCAACCGGGCAGTCGATAAACACAGGTTTATTCATGGCGACTGCTTTTTCCAGTGCTGGTTTCAGTTCCTCCGCCTTGGTTATTTCCATTGCTTCAAAACCGTATGCCTTGGCAAGCTGACCAAAATCCGGGTTGCCGAACTTAATGTAGGAAGCACGATCGAATTTTTTCATCTGGTGCCATTCAATCAGGCCGTAACCCCCATCCCGCCACATCAGTACAATAATAGGCAAGTTGAGCCGTACAGCTGTTTCCAGTTCTGCACCGGTCATCTGGAATGATCCGTCTCCACAAACAGCCACGACGTTTAACTCGGGATTGACCATCTTGGCTGCGATTGCACTTGGAACCGCGACTCCCATGGAGGCAAGCCCGTTGGAAATTAGGCATGTATCCGGTTCATAAGTGTGATATAGACGTGCCATCCACATTTTATGGGCTCCGACATCAGAAATCGCAATATCCTTTTCACCCATCACTTCCCGCAGGTCTGCAATTATTTTCTGTGGCTTTACCGGAAAATTTGTATCCTCTTTGAATGCAGCTAGCTCATCAAGTGTTTTTCTCCTAACGTCTGCTGTCCATTTGATATCACGTTCCTGGTTTCCGACAGTTTCGGTGAGCTGTTCCAGGTTAGCTTTGATATCGCCAAGCACATTCAGCACCACCGGGTAGAATTCGTCGGTCTCGGCTTCTTCCGTGTCCACATGGATTATCGGTGTTGTGCCTTCCGGATTCCAGTTCTTCGGCGGGTATTCTGCCATATCAAATCCAATGGTGATAATCAGGTCAGAGCTACCGAACCCGCAGTCAATATAGTCCTTACCGCCAATTCCAGCTGTCAGTAAACTTAGATCATTCTCCCACGAGACGGTTCCTTTGCCCATGAAGGAATGAACAACCGGGATTTTGCTGGTATCAACGAACTTCCGCATTTCTTCTTTAGCACGCTGACGGTTTATTCCGTCACCTGCAAGAATAATTGGGTGCTCAGCTCGTTTAATCATCTCGGTAGCTCTTTCAATAGTGTTTCGGCTTGCCTCGGTATGCGGGCGCTCTGTTGGCTGGATCGGAGCGGATATAACCTCCATACCTGCCACATCCTCTGGCAAATCAATATGGGTTGCGCCCCATTTTTCCTTGCCAGCTACCTGAAATGCCTTCCGGACCACTTCTGGTGTGATTTCGCCCGTCTTAATCTGTGCATTCCACTTTGTTACCGGTTCATACATTGCCACCAGGTCGTAGTATTGATGCGATTCTTTATGCTGTCGGTTTAACCCTGCTTGACCAGTAATGGCAACAAGCGGTGCCCGGTCCATGTTGGCATTTGCCACTCCTGTTAAGAGGTTTGTCGCTCCTGGCCCCAGAGTTGCTAAGCAGACACCTGGCTTCCCGGTTAGCCTTCCATATGTACCCGCCATAAACGCTGCACTTGTCTCATGCCTGGTAACAATAAAATCAATGCTAGAATCCTTCAGGGCATCCATCAGGTCGATATTTTCTTCCCCCGGCACCCCAAATACGTATTCAACCCCCTCAGCTTCAAGGCATTTTACAAATAACTCCGCTACCTTCATCAGCATTCATCCTTTTTTAAAAATCACTTTTTTCTAGCTTTTGTAGAAGCGGCATTATTATGAGTAAAAAAAGTATTAATGCTTGTCCACCATGAATAGTGGCACTGCTGACTTCTGATTTTGATGAATTTTGCCTAATATTAACTGAATAGGTGTTGCAAGCGGCCGAATCCCCGGGTAAATTCGCCGAATAAAAATGTATCTCCTCTTATTATGGAAACCTGCGCCACCTGATTGCCATCTCGAGCTGACAGCATTCCGTATCTTCAACCTGTGACGACATTTTCAGATTGAGATTGTCTGGATTGTAGTCAATCTTCACGTCAGAATCGACACCTATTGAATCGATGAGGTGCTGGACCTCTTGTTTGTTGTTTTTCTGCGCTGCACTCATGATCTTTTTAGCAAAGTCCTCTGACTCCGCAAGTTCATCCAGAATTTCCGATGCATCTGTTAAAAGACTCTTGAACTCCTGTGCAGATTGAACGAATAATTGTGGGTCTGTCTCCGGATACTGACGGAACTCCTGAAACCCGGCCGGGTAGTTAAAGTAACTGCGGCAATGCGGACAGAAGTAGGTTTGGGCGTACACTATCAATTCCCCCTCCATATGAATACTTCTATACTATATGCCTGGCATCCGTCTGTGTGATAATCACCTAGTTTTAACTACCTATTCCACTTTAAAAGTGTTGGTTATCATAGCGTGGACTCGTGCATAAGCTATATAAACCGCGCCCATGGAGGGAACAATAATGGATATATTGAATAAAGTGAAGAACCATCGTGAAGAAGAGAATCGTTTAAAATGGGAAGGAACATTTGCGGAATACCTGGAGATCGTCAAAGAACGGCCCGAAGTTGCCCAGACAGCTCACTCCCGTGTTTATAATATGATTAAAAGTTCCGGTTTATCCGAGCGGAACGGGAAAAGAATGTACAATTTCTTCGGGGAGGAGATTTTCGGGCTGGAAGATTCGATTGAGCGGCTTGTTGAGGAATATTTTCACCCGGCGGCCAAGCGACTTGATGTCCGGAAACGTATTCTGTTACTGATGGGCCCTGTAAGTGGCGGGAAATCAACCATCGTCACCATGCTGAAGCGCGGCCTCGAGCAATATTCCAGAACAGATGAAGGTGCGGTTTACGCCATAAAAGGCTGCCCGATGCATGAGGACCCGCTTCACCTGATACCCCATCATTTACGGGAGGACTTCCATAAGGAATATGGAATCCGGATTGAAGGAAGTCTGTCACCACTCAATTCCATGCGCCTGGAAAAAGAATACGAAGGGCGCATTGAAGATGTAATGGTCGAACGCATCCTTCTTTCCGAAGACAAACGGGTTGGTATAGGCACATTCAGTCCGTCCGATCCGAAATCCCAGGATATCGCCGATCTAACGGGAAGCATTGACTTCTCAACAATCGCCGAATATGGATCCGAATCTGATCCGCGGGCATACCGGTTTGATGGTGAACTTAATAAGGCCAACCGCGGAATGATGGAATTCCAGGAGATGCTCAAATGTGATGAAAAGTTTCTATGGCACCTCTTATCACTGACCCAGGAAGGTAATTTCAAAGCTGGAAGGTTTGCTTTGATTTCAGCGGATGAGCTGATTGTAGCGCACACGAACGAGGCTGAATACCGTTCCTTTATTTCCAACAAGAAGAACGAAGCACTCCATTCACGTATTATTGTTATGCCAATACCGTATAATCTGCGGGTAAGTCAGGAAGAACGCATTTATCAAAAAATGATAAAAGAAAGTGATATGGCCCACGTGCATATTGCGCCGCATGCACTGCGTGTAGCTGCTATTTTTTCTATCCTTACGCGTCTGGAAGAATCCAAAAAGCAAGGCGTTGATCTGGTCAAAAAAATGCGCCTGTATGACGGGGACAGTGTGGAAGGATTCAATCAGGCAGACGTGGAAGAGCTGGCAAAAGAATTCTCGAATGAAGGTATGCACGGTATTGACCCGCGTTATGTAATTAACCGAATATCATCAACAATTATTCGTAAGGAAATCCCTTCAATCAATGCCTTGGACGTCCTGCGTTCGCTGAAAGACGGACTCGATCAGCACCCGTCAATTTCCGACGAAGACAAAGAACGCTTCATGAACTATATTTCCGTTGCTCGTAAAGAGTACGACGAAATTGCCAAGAAAGAGGTTCAGAAAGCATTCGTTTATTCGTACGAAGAATCAGCTAAAACGTTGATGGATAACTACCTTGATAACGTTGAGGCATTCTGCAACAACAATAAACTGCGCGATCCGCTGACAGGCGAAGAAATGCAGCCTGATGAAAAACTAATGCGCTCGATTGAGGAACAGATTGGTATTTCGGAAAACGCCAAGAAAGCATTTAGAGAGGAAATTCTTATCCGGATTTCTGCATATGCGAGAAAAGGCAAACGATTCGATTATAATTCGCATGACCGCCTGCGCGAAGCAATTCAGAAAAAGCTATTTGCTGATCTGAAGGATGTTGTGAAGATCACCACATCCTCCAAAACACCGGATGAGTCCCAGCTTAAAAAGATAAACGAAGTAATCGCCCGACTGATTGACGAGTACGGATACAACTCCGTCTCAGCCAACGAATTACTCCGGTATGTGGGAAGCTTGCTTAACCGGTAGCCGCCGTCCAATAACTGAAGGAAAATAACAAGACTGGTTTTACCCTGGTCTTGTTATTTTTATACACTTTACTGATTTAAAGCTGAAAATGGGCGGATTCGAATAACTTGTTTGTCCGTTCTTGCATAAAATATTGAAAACTAAGCTTTCGCCATTTCGTATAGCGAAAGCTTTAGTTGCACTTATGCAGGAAGGAAGGGTTTTTCCTCTCCTTCCTGCAAAAAAGACAGGAGGGGAAGATGTGAAGGAAGCAAAAGAAAATTTTGTCGTCTCCAAGGAAAATTGGTCCCTCCATCGCAAAGGCTACCAGGATCAGCAGCGTCATATGGATAAAGTAAAGGATGCCATTAAAAATAATCTGCCGGATTTGATAAGCGAAGAAAGCATCATCATGTCAAACGGACGGGAAGTCGTTAAAATCCCGATTCGTTCACTTGATGAATATAAAATTCGCTATAATCACAATAAATCCAAACATGTTGGTCAGGGGGATGGCGACAGTCAAGTAGGTGATGTGATTGCCCGTGAACCGGGTAAGCCCCAACAGGGAAAAGGTGGTTCAGGCGAAGGTAAGAAAGCTGGTGACCAGGCTGGCGAAGACTACTATGAAAAAGAAGTCTCGCTCGCTGAACTAGAAGAAGCACTTTTCAAAGAAATGGAACTGCCAAACCTGGAACAGAAAGAACAGGATGAAATCACCATTGAGGACGTTGAGTTTAACGATGTCCGCAAAAAAGGATTAATGGGTAACATTGATAAAAAACGTACGATTCTTACCGCGATAAAACGTAACGCGACTGAAGGAAGACCTGGCCTTACGCCAATCTATAATGACGATCTCAGGTTCAAGACATGGAATAATATAGAGAAGCCTGAATCCAAAGCAGTTGTGCTTGCGATGATGGATACAAGCGCATCGATGGGCACGTTCGAAAAGTTTCTCGCACGCAGTTTCTTTTTCTGGATGACGAGATTTCTCCGTTCCAAATACGAAACGGTGGACATTGCATTTATCGCACATCATACCGAGGCGAAGGTGGTATCGGAAGAAGCATTTTTCTCCAAGGGTGAAAGCGGCGGAACAATCTGTTCTTCCGCATATAATCAGGCACTCGAGTTAATTGGTGAAAAATATAATCCGACTCGCTATAATATTTATCCCTTCCACTTTTCGGACGGGGAAAATGTCACATCGGATAACCCAAGATGTGTAAAACTGGTTAACGAAATTATGGATGTATCCAATATGTTCGGGTATGCCGAGGTAAACATGTATAACCGTCAGTCAACCCTCATGCGGGCATACAGCAGTATCGAAAATCCTAAGTTCCGTCACCATATTTTAAAAGGAAAGCAGGATGTCTACCACGCACTGAAAGGCTTTTTCGTACCAGAAGCGGCGACAGTTTAGAATAAAAGCGGCACGCCCTGTCACCTCGAAGCTGGACGTGACACCTGCTGACAAAGAGCATTATAAAGACACACTCTTTATAAATCCTAATATAAAACAAAACCGGGCGGTGCAAGTCACTCCCGGTTTTTTCCTATGCTTTTAGACTAATTCAATTTTGTATACGGCACGGTCGGTGCTGATTAGAAATCGTTCTCCGTCAAACTCATATAGCGACGTATCCTCCAGCGGGATTTCGTACTGTGAATCCGGAAGTTCTGCAGGACTCGATAACGTATCAGTAATCCCGTTACCATTCAGCTGAAGTTCATGCATTGGCTGATAATCATCAATCCGCCGTGTATTTCTCGCATATGAAATTTCATCAAGTGCCACTACTGTTTCATCAATATCATTCATTTCATGTTTAGTGATTTTAACATTCTTCCCACTCCATTGTTCCAGCAACGCATTAAATTCCTCGATCGATAAAAAATGATGCTCCATAAAATATCCCTCCTCCCCATAGGATTGCCACCAACCAAAACAAAAATTCATCAGGGACACCGGGGTCTGACCCCTTTGTCCCGGTTGAACCTTCCCTCCCCCAGATGAATAACCTATGGGCAGAAGCATATTTCAGGAGGGATTTGCATGCACACATTTTATAGTGGAAACCCGTATCAATACGGCCAGCTCGCATACACTGCTGGTGATGGAGCAGGGTATGATATCTGGTTATACGACTTTTTCAGCAGGTCGAGCACCCGCCTTACCACAGGACTTGCCGATTCATTTTCTATACCATACTGGTCGCCTGACCTGAACCGTATAGCGTTTGTCGGGAGAGGCGCAGTTATTTATGTCGTTAATCTGGAGCGGGGTACCATTGCAGCCATTGATCAGCTTGAAGAAGGACCAGGCAGTTATCTGGACTGGTCACCGGATGGTGTGACCCTCGCTTACGCTAAAAATCCGTACATCATGATATACAACACACGCACACACCGGGCTAATCGGATTAATCAGCCTCAAGCGACCGATGTACAGTGGTTCCCAACCGGAGAAGAACTTCTTTACCAGGCACCAGATGATTCAGGAGTAAGCCAGCTGTACCGTATCGACCGTAACGGCACCAATCAACGACAGATTACCCAAAACACGGAGGGCCGTTATAACAACGTACGGCTTTCCCCGAATGGCCGATATATTCTTTACACGACTCCTGGTGTTAGTGTCTCATTGATCTACACGATTGACCTTATAACCGGTGAAGTTTTTGAAATACCAGGCGGACCACAAGCCAAGAACTACAACCCGGAATGGTCACCTGACTCACAATCAATCCTCTACAGTGCCACCGCCATGGAAAACAACCAATACTACTCCCAAATCCGCACCACTGGGACACGGGGTCAGGGTGATCGTCCCATCGCTATATCCACTTGTTTCTCCACTCCGGTTACCTGGTCAGGTAATGGACGTCGGATTGCTTACTTGTCGGGTTGCACAGCCGAGGATTACGCAACTGAAGTGTGGGTGTTGGATGTTATCAGCGGGGCTTCGGCACGAATTCTGGCAGGTATACCGGTTTTCGCCCTGCAATGGTCACCAATTCCGACACAACGCAGGAAGAGAACCTTTGTAAGCCAGGAATACCGTGTTCGATTACGATATCCGGCAAACTGGCAGCAAGTAACCGATGTGCGTTTTGAAGGCCCAGATGGTTTCTTTCAAATCAGTGCCATAGCGTCAGACGAACCGATCGAGGAAGTCTGCCAAAATGAAGCCTTCCATCCGTTGCAACCATACGGCTCTAACCCTCGCATTACCAGAACACGAACTCAGGGACAGGAGGCATGTTTTATTTTCCCATCTGCCGATCAGCCAGCCGAAATGGAGAACCAGGCAGCGCTGATTGTCCGGTACCCGAGACCAGTTCAAATCAATGGAGAAACCTATAATTACTTCGTCTTGTGGGCGGATGAAGCGCACATCGATGAGATCAGTCCGACAATCGACTTTTTAGGAAACCGATAATAGTGGTTCATCATTCTCCATTCCCCTCATAAACTGTAAAAAGAACACCTGGAGGGGGATTATTTTGACGGATACAAAGGCACTCAACCGCGCCATTGAAGAAATAACCGAAATTGCGTCCGGATTTGGTCTTGATTTTTATCCGATGCGGTATGAAATTTGCCCGGCGGATATTATATATACGTTTGGGGCATATGGCATGCCGACACGGTTTACGCATTGGAGCTTCGGGAAGCAGTTCCATAAAATGAAGCTGCATTACGACCTAGGTCTCAGCCAGATTTACGAACTTGTCATCAATTCGAATCCTTGTTATGCATTTTTGCTTGATTCGAACAGCCTTATTCAAAATAAACTCATTATCGCGCATGTACTCGCGCACTGCGATTTTTTCAAAAACAATGTCCGTTTCTCAAACACCCGCCGTGATATGGTCGAGAGCATGACGGCCACCGCTGAGCGGATTTCCAACTATGAGATGGTGTATGGTAAGGAGGAAGTTGAAAAGTTCTTGGACGCCGTTCTATCAATCCAGGAGCATATTGATCCATCAATCGTCAGGCCAAGACAATCGGCAAATAGTGAAGATGACTTTGACGAGGAAATCCCGGCGGCCAAAACACCGTATGATGATCTTTGGGGTCTCGATGATAAGAAGGACAATCAGCCGCAGCCGGTCAAAAAGCGTAAAAAATTCCCGCCAAGACCAGAAAAGGACCTGCTTCTGTTTATCCAAGAGCATAGCCGTGAACTGGAAGATTGGCAACGCGACATCCTAACAATGATGCGTGAGGAGATGCAGTATTTCTGGCCACAGCTCGAGACGAAAATCATGAACGAAGGCTGGGCTTCCTACTGGCACCAACGGATATTACGCGAAATGGACCTGAACAGCGGCGAGTCAATCGAGTTTGCCACCCTGAATGCGAATGTCGTTCAGCCATCACGCCAGCAAATTAACCCGTACTATCTGGGGCTGAAAATATTTGAGGATATCGAGGAACGCTACAACAATCCAACCGATGAAATGAAAATGCTTGGTGTAGAACCGGATTCCGGGCGGGAAAAGATTTTTGAGGTCCGCGAGATTGAGGGTGACATTTCCTTCATCCGCAATTATTTGACCAAAGAACTCGTCCAGCGCGAGGATATGTACTTGTTCGAGAAGCAAGGCCGCGATTACCGGATTACCGACAAGGATTACGAAAATGTACGCGATCAACTTGTTTCCATGCGCGTAAACGGCGGATTCCCGTATATATGTGTGGAAAACGGTGACTATCTACGCAACGGTGAGCTTTATTTGAAGCATTATTTTGAGGGTACGGAACTGGATCTCAAATACCTCGAGAATGTCCTTCCATACATCTACCAGTTGTGGGGGCGTGATATCCACATAGAAACCAATGTGGAAGAAAAACAAGCATTATTCTCCTATGACGGAAACCGGATGCATCGGAGGTTTTTATAAAATATTCAGGATAAATAAGCTACTAAAAAGCCGTGAAAAATCCCTCACGGCTTTTTCTAGTTTATTCCCCAGTCTCCGCAAAACGTTTAATACGATTATTAAGCGCTTATCCTTCTTTTAATCCTCTATTCGGTAAGACCCTTACAGCAATCTCAGAAGGCAAAATGGATCCAAGTATACCGACTAATAACGGAATAACTCCGGACGCAGCGAGTAACCAAAGTTCGTTGACTGGGAATTGCTGATACATGATCCATATGAGCGTCACAGCTAAAGCCATACCAAGTATACCAGCTGCTAATCCAGTCCAAATTCCTTCCAACAGGACAAGTAACCGAATATTTTTATTCCTCCATCCTGTTGCTTTTAACAGAGCAATCTCCGGCTTTCTTTCCACAATATTTTGCCACATGATTTCAGCGGTAGTTAACACTGCAATAACCAATGCTATCCCCATCGCAATATAATGAGATGTTCCAACCTGTAATGCCGCATACTGACCTAGCCAAGTAGTGTACATCACACCCTGAAGCCTGAATGACACAAACAGGAAGAATGCCAGCAGCATCGTTGGGAATGCCATGGCGAATATGGACATGGTGTTACGTCCGAACTTGCCGAATAAATGATTGAATGACATTCCAATCAGTCCTGATGAACGGGAAACTCTTCTTGCAGTTCGGCGTATCTCACCTGTTTTCATCGTTTCGTATGGAGAGAGCCTGGATACCAATATGGCTGGACCAATGGCGCCCAGTAAATAGATAAAGAGTCCCAACACGCCGACAATGATGAGTTTGAACACTGAAAAACTCTCCGGGTTTTGGTAAAAATAAATTCCCTCAATAATCCAGGCAACAGTTGCCACAAAAGCTCCGACCATTAGGGATTCCATAATCAGCAAGCGGACCAGTTGACTCGTTCTCCATCCAGTAGCCAGAAGAACAGCAAACTCCTTTCGTCTTGCTAAAAAGGATACAAGGTTTGTGGCTAGTACATATGCAAGCGCGACCAGCATAACACTCGCAATCACACCGGAGAACCCGACTTTTGTTTCATTATATATGGTGTAGGACGCTCCCAAATGGATCCATGGCATTTGTACCCAGCCGAGTTCCGGAATTTCTCCTGAGGAAGGCACATGTAGTAATGTTGGCTGCGGAGATGATCCGAGTGTGATATCTGTTATTAACCCGGTCTTTTCTTCAATTTCACTAGCTACTTCTTCAAGCTTTTGCTGACTATCTTCCGTAAGTTGATCTACCTCCTTGACGGTTACCCGAATGGAGGAAATCGGCTTATCGCCCATTATTTGAGATGCCGCCTCTATCGTCGTTAACATAGTGGGAGGTTCCAACAGAAAACCGCCTGGGCTACCCCGAGGAGTTATTTTAGCTGGTGGATTGACGGGATTACCTTTCTTATTAACCATCAGCTTGGCGGTTGGCGGGCGATAAGTTTGCATTGGTAATTTTGTTAAAGGATTCTTTGCCGTCTGTAGTTTGCTGGAATCATAGACCCCAATAAAATTGGGTTGAATAAACTTCTTCATATCAAGGTAATTTTCCTCTGACCAATCATTTATCATATGGATTTTCCGGTACCCGTCAATAGACCCTTCATATACATCCTGAAACTGGTTTGAAAAGCTGTTTTGTACCGGCTGCACCCTGAAAGCAAACTCCCAGCGTTCTGGGAATGGAGCTTCTACAGCGTCATATTGGACGGGTCCAGCTCTTAGATTTAGGGTGCGATTTAGTCTTACTTCTGCCGTGTCAGAAAATCCTTTTTCCTTGTTTAAAATTTTTCCTGCCAATCCATAAAGTAAGGTTTGGTAATCTTGCTGTGAAGAGTAGGAATAATCACCTATTTTTTCTGCCTCCAGGGAGTTAAGATATTCCCGGATTTCCTCTCTTTTTGTCAGTTGTTTAAGCTCTCTCTTTTCTTTGGTTGAAAGTTTGATTCGTTCGAGAGTGACGTTATAAAGAGTACGATTATAGATACTATCATTTAACAAAACTGGCATTTGTGTGTGTTGCTGTTCAGGTACAGGTCTTGCTTCATCGGTAATTGATTCCTGGTGTCTGGTGCTTGCCTGATCCCCGGGCTGAAAGTAACGGCTCATTCCTTCATCAATAACTGCCTTATCCAGTCCAACCAGCTTTGCCTCTGCTTCAGGGCTAATCCCGGCAAGAAGCACGTATCCGTTTATTCCAATCTTTCCCGCTCTCTCTAATTCACCTGCGCTATCCTTTGCTTCCTCAGCAAAGAAGCTATCCTGTGCATAATAAAGCGTATCCTCAGGATAAACGATAGGATCGTAGCCGTTTTTCTCTTTGACCACACGTGTCTTTCTGTAGATGTAATCCGAAGAAATTTCTTTTAGTTCCTCTGTCGTATGGGTAACTTGATAAGTCGTATACCCCAGGATTGCCAATGGGGCTGCCACATCAATATCCTGCATCTCTTTAATCTCATTCCATTGCGTAAGACTGATGCCACCAGACAGTCCACTTAAATAATTTGGTGATAACAGATCCTCACTCTCTGTAGAACCACGACTACCCGGCGGGCGAACGAGTATATGATACTGTGCTTCCCAATTTTTCCTTAACGTATCCACTACAGTTCCTTTACTGGTTTCCGAAAGTCCGATCAGGTAACTAAGCCCAGCACTTATGATTAGTGCTCCAATCACAAGCAATATCAGTCGCTCTTTATGTCGCCACCAACTTTTCCAAATCAAACGCAGCACACAAATTGCCCCCTCATATCTATACGAATTATTTTCAATATTTAGCTCTATTTGTTAGTTATATTTAACCACAGAATAACCATTAAAAAAATAATAATCTGAAATTTTTAAATAAATGTTTATATCCGTCCCTATTGTCATCCAAACCAATAGTAAGGTGACCTATGTAATTTTCACTATTTATTTCCTGTAAAGAAAAAGGAGGTTACTAAGGTGATTTTACCACTATAACCTTATTAAACTATTATCTTTAATTCTTATAAAAAACTTGTACATTGTTCGGTAAAGGGGTAGGACCTAGGCTGGAGTTGGGTTTCGGGCTTCGGCAAAGGGGGTTTTGTGTCTTTAACGTTCTGATTCCGAGTTTTAACCCGGTTAACTTATTAAACTTTTCCTTCCATCAACCCCTATTTTAATAAAACCCAATTTTATACTTGCATTATACATATACGTATATTATATTTATACATATAATATACAAGGAGGACCATTATGCCAAATAAAACAATTTATGTACCGGAGGCTGACTTACCTGTCTTTGAACAGGCGCAAAAACTCGCTGGAAGCAATCTCTCAGCTACAATTTTGGAAGCATTAAGGCGTTTCATCAAAGCGGAAGAGGCAAAAAGTAAAGGATTTGAGGAAATAGCCATCAGATTGGGTGAGAACGGCGTGTATACCCGTAAACGGTTTATGGGAAAAGAATTGGTTAGAACGCAACACATCGATGAAGAAAAAGATAAAAAAACAGAATATACGTTATATAAAACAGCAAAGGAACGGTATGTATTGTATACCAAAGTTTCTTTTGGTTGGGGATTTGTGGATAGCTTATCCAAAAAGACTGAAGAAAGACTATCCCAAAGACTGCATAAACGAATCGACCTGGATATTGATGTTGATATTTCCGCAAACCCAAACAGCTATTCCATGAAAGTAGTCGAGACCAAAGAAGAACTTCAAGGGGGGATACCTGATGCCCTTTATACGGTTATTCAGAGTATGGATGAAAGTGAAACCGATGAATTTCTAGATATATAAAAAAGGGGGATGTGGATGGCCAAATTAATAAAGGGTAATATCGGGTTCCGGTATCTTGTGTTTTCGGATACATCTACCAGTTGTGGGGGCGTGATATCCACATTGAGACCAACGTGGAGGAAAAGCAGGCGGTCTTTTCCTATGATGGGAATAGGATGCACCGGCGGTTCATGTGAAATAAAAGCCGGAGATGTGAATGTATTTCTCCGGCTTTTACCAGTTTGCTAACTTTAACAACACAGGTGTAATTTTGAAACTTAAAATGTGTTTAACATTTATTCACAAACTCTCGTTTGACTACTGTTACTGATTTGGTCTTGAAAGATGGTCCTCAAATAAATCTATAATTTCCAAAAATCTTTCAGCTTCTCTAAATGTATGATCAGCTAGGAGTGGATGAATATTACTTTTAATGCGACAAGCCTCTATTAAATCTCTTGCTGTTTTCTTAAAATCCCGTAATGAAACTACTGAAACTCTGTTTTGATCCAAGAATTGATCCAGCATTGGAACAGTTTCAGATTGGGGACGCATAGAGTCTAAATCAACTGCCTGGAAAACCAGTTGATCAAAATCATGGGTAAATTCTTTCGCCTGTTCCACTAACTGTCTTTCGGAAGGATCTAAAAGATGTCCAATAAATTTGGAATGGTCTGCCATAATCTTTAAGAAGAATAAATTTTCTTGGATAATCGTATCAGGTTCGGGGGCAAGTTTTCCTTCGTTGAGGTCTTTTAATCTGTTGGCAAAATAAGCGGCTTCTCTGCTAACATGGTCAACTAATAATGGGAAGTTATTTGTTCGGATTTCACAACGTAAAATTAACCCTAAAACTTTTCTTTTGTAACTCCAAATGGCAACAGCTGCCTGATAAACCTCTTTGTTAAAGGCTTGAATTTGGCGTAAATCCGAGTTTATAGAAAACCTTGCCAACTTTTCTTCTATTCGATCAAACAGGGTGATGAACTGTTGGGCTTCTTCAATTAATTGATTCTGTTCATAGGTAAATCCCAAGCTTAAGAATAAAGCATGCTCCTTCATGATCCTCGACCAAAATTGAATTTCATCCAAGGATCTCATTACAATTGGATTCGTCAATATATCCCCTCCCGATTTTACTCTTCCTTCCCATATTTATGTATGTCAATTTGTCCCTATTCTTGCTATTCCATAGGACTGTTTAAAACCTTTTTTCGATGCTTTCTTAGATTCCTCGCTGCTTAGTCTTGTGAGGTGAAAACAGTGATTCGCAAGTTAACTCTTCAATACTCACATAATTTCACCATTAAATTATCAGTAAAAAATGGCTTGGATATTTCTAAAGGGCTCCGTTTCTGTGTCTTGATTTCACCTAACCCCTTCTTGCGCCAATCTTTTCTTAAACAATCCTGCTGCACTAGTTTAGACAGGGTCAGATTGTTAGCTGAAAAACTGTAGAACAATTAATTTAGCGATCCATTTAAGCGACGCAGCACAATGCGAGTCGCCTTTTTGTACTATCAGAATTTATAAGTTTTTACGGAAGATAGTACAAGAAAACCTTCACACTTGTTATAGACGATACGAATGTCGAGTTTTCTAAGGTGATTCAAGCTGGATTTTTATGCTGTTGTTTCGCTTGGCATCCTGCTTGGAAGTAGCCAGATGTTAAGAATCAATCATGGATATCTCCCTAAAAGTTAAACTTTTTTGACAGTTTAGTCCGCACCCTTTACCATAATATTAAATATGAGTCATGTTCGCAGCGGTCATCCTTATAAAACGGAATAACCCTCCCCAAGGGGACTCTAGGAGAATACAAGGTTAGGCATTAAAAGGAGTTGGTTACAAATGTCCTCATATACCGTTTTTTCAAATTATATTTGTACACATGCAGAGACTTTGGCTAGAGAAATTGTCGATGGAGTTATACAAGAATTGAATCTCAAACTTCCGGAATGGGAGAGAGAGCAAGCAGTGGATACGTACATCGGGCTTTTAGAGTTTCTGGGGAATTCACTCGTTAAAGATAGAGCCAAGATGGTACCAGAAGAGCTTATTGAGTGGAGTGAGAGAAATTCGGAAATGCAAGTATCAACCGGGGGAGAGTTTTCTGAACTTGTTGTACGCTACCCACCAACTAGAAGGATATGTAATGACATTGTAACTAGAATCAGTATTGAACTTAACTTAACTGTAAGCCAAAACGCCTATATTATAAAACGAATTAATGAAATGCTGGATGTGAGCTTAAATGAAACTTTCTTTTCTTTTAAAAGACTCTCCGATGAACGTCAGGGGAAGACCCAAAAGAAACTTTTAGAAGTTTCTACACCAATAGTACCTATAATGGATGGCATCGTAGTCGTACCATTGATTGGTCATATGGATATGATGGTCACCGAACATATTATGAATAGTGTTGTGCAGGAAATTGACAACATGGATGTCAACCATGTTATTGCAGACTTTTCTGGAGCGCTAATTATTAACCCGCAAGTAGCGGAAGCTTTTCGCGAGATCGGAAGAACGCTTCGTCTAATGGGACTTAATATTATCATCACAGGTATGCGACCTGATACGGTTTTCTCAGTGGTAGAAGCCGGTATTGAGTTATCGAGTATGGAGTCCTATGCTACGGTAAAGCAAGCTGTAGAAAGCACACTACAGAAATATTCCACATAAATCACGGACAGTTATGCCCTAGTTTTAAAAGCCAGTTGACAAAAGAGAGAAGTTATATGTATAATTATCTCGAAATCGAGATATTAAAAGGGGGATTAATGATGCCTGATAATAAACTGGACGAGGAATTATCATTAAAATTATTTATTGTACTGAACCGTGCTTTGGATTCCGTTAAGAAGCGTGTAGAAGAAGATATAAAATGCCTAGGACTGAATCCAACTGAGTTTGCTGTTCTTGAACTGATCTACAGTAAAGGCGACCAGCCAATCCAGAAAATTGGCGAAAAGGTATTAATTGCAAGTAGTAGTATAACTTATGTGGTAGACAAATTGGAAAAGAAAAGCCTATTAGAGAGAAAACCATGTCCTACTGATCGCCGTGTCACTCATGCAGTTATTACAGCAGCGGGAAAAGAACTTATGGATAAAGTTTTTCCGAAGCATACATCAGCAATCCAGGATATAATGTCCGGGCTGGACACAAATGAAAAAAAAGATATGATAGAAAAACTAAAAAAAATGGGATTGTACGCCCAAGGCATTTAATTTTTTTACCTATATATCTCGAATTGATAATATATTAATTTAAAATAACACCAAATGAGGAGTGAATGAAATGAATAAACACACAATGGGTATTCACCATATTACCGCAATCGTTGGTCACCCACAGGAGAACGTAGATTTTTATGCTGGTGTTCTAGGTTTGCGCCTTGTAAAACAAACTGTGAATTTTGATGACCCGGGCACCTATCATCTGTATTTCGGTGATAAAGGCGGGAAGCCAGGTACCATTATTACCTTCTTCCCATGGGCGGGTGCATACCAAGGCAAGATTGGTGATGGGCAGGTTGGTATTACATCATATATTGTACCAAGAGGAGCTATGGCATTTTGGCAAAAGCGCTTAGAAAAATTCAACGTTTCGTATGGCGAAGTTGAACGATTTGGTGAGCGTTATCTTCAGTTTGAGGACTCGCATGGTCTTCGTTTGGAAATCGTGGAACGTGAGGAAGGCGAAATGAATACCTGGGAGTTTGGTGAAGTAATACCAGAAGTAGCTATCAAAGGATTCGGTGGGGCCACGCTATTATCTGCTCATCCAAGCAAAACTGCCGACCTATTGGAAAACATCATGGGTCTGGAAAGGGTTGGTGAAGAAGGAGATTATATTCGCTTCCGCTCTCCAGGAGATATCGGAAACGTTATTGATTTGAAAAGAGTTGCAACCGAACGGGGTCAAATGGGGGTTGGAACAGTACACCATATCGCATGGAGAGCCACCGATGATAACGATCAGCTTGAGTGGCAGAAATATGTGGCAGCTAAAGGATATGGCGTGACGCCTGTACAGGATAGAAACTATTTTAATGCCATTTACTTCAGAGAGCATGGCGAAATATTATTCGAGATTGCCACAGATCCTCCAGGGTTCGCACACGATGAGTCGGAAGAAACAATGGGAGAAAAATTAATGCTTCCGCAGCAGTACGAGAAGTACAGAGAGCAGCTTGAAAGCCGTTTAATACCAATCGAGGTAAAAGAATTGGATAAATAAAATAAAAAGGAATGATTGCGATGCTTTCGATTGATCCTTCACATAATACAGAACGGGAAAACTATAAATTTCTGATTGGCAGTATTATACCAAGACCAATTGCTTTTGTAACCAGTCTTTCAGATACAGGTGTCCTAAACGGTGCCCCTTTCAGTTATTTTAATATCGTAACTTCTAATCCGCCAATGATTTCACTTTCCATTCAACGTTCCGGGGGAAAACAGAAAGACACTGTACGGAACATTTTGGTGAAAGAAGAATTTGTCGTCCACATTGTCGATGAACAAAACGTGGAAAAAGTGAATAAAACGGCAGCCAGCCTGCCATCCAACGAGAGTGAAATTGAACTGGCGGGATTAACGCCAGTGCCTAGTGAAAAAATATCTGTTCCCGGCGTTAAGCAGGCGAAAGTCCGACTGGAATGTAAGTTGGAGCATACGCTCAAGGTCGGAGATGAAGATGCACCTGGGAGCGATTTAATTATTGGTAGAGTGGTTCAGTTTCATATTGATGATAATCTTTATGAAAAAGGACGAATCAACCAAATAGGACTTGCTGCTGTAAGCAGGTTGGCAGGAGCTAACTATGCAACAATCGGGCGGACTTTTGAAATTGAACGGCCGAAATAATTGGATTGAGTAACATGCTTCGAAATCGTAACCGATCCACCTGGATTACCGTCGATGAACCAAAAAGTAAACTTGGAGAAAAACTGATGCCGTCCGTCATGGTTGGAGGCGAAAGAAGAAGAATTTAAATATTTATAATCCATATTTCCCAATTTAGTATTTAATAGGCTATTTCAGGACTAATATCTTGAATTAGAAATATATGAAATGATAATATACTTGTTGGTAATAAAAAACCGAAAGGAGTATTTTATGGCAAACAGAAATGAAATTGGAACTTTTTTGCTTCGTATTGTGCTTGGTCTCGTCTTTTTTGCTCACGGAGTTACGAAGTTCCAGGATGGTATAGGGAATACAGTAGGCTGGTTCGAGAGTATTGGACTTCCAGGGTTTCTTGCGTATGCGGTAGGTACGATTGAAGTGGTAGGCGGTATTGCTGTAATCCTTGGTATAGGGACCCGGATAGTTGCACTGCTTTTTAGTATTGTACTGGTTGGTGCAATATTTACGGTAAAATTGCCGAACGGATTTCTGAATGGTTATGCTTACGATCTTATCCTACTTACGATTGCCATTTATATGGTCCTAAACGGTAGTAGGCTATTTTCTCTTGGTGGCGCCTTCAAAGGCATGAAATCACAAAGTTAATTACCCTGGCCATCTTTTATGTATGAAGCTGAATTTAATCCTTTAAATAGGGAAAAAGAAGGACAGTAAAACATTTAAAAAGCATTATCCTCCAATGGAGGTGGTAAGGGTAGCAGTAACTAAAATAAAAGAAGGTGTAAGACATGGGATTTTTTGAAAAATTATTCGGTAAAAAAAAGGAGACCAATAATATGTCAAACGTTAAATTAGCAGTAGTTTTTTACAGCATGAGTGGAACTAATTATCAATTAGCAAGATGGGCTGAAGAAGGAGCAAAAGAAGCAGGTGCAGAGGTTAAAGTTTTAAAAGTTGAGGAATTAGCTCCTGAGTCAGTTGTTCAAGGAAATGAAGCTTGGAAAGCAACTGCAGATGCCACAAAGGACGTACCAGTAGTAACCTCCGATGATATCGAGTGGGCTGATGCTATTATTTTCAGTGCTCCGACACGTTTTGGTAACGTACCTTCTCAAATGAAACAGTTCCTTGATACACAAGGTGGACTATGGGCAAACGGTAAAACAATCAACAAAGTAGTAAGTGCTATGACGTCTGCACAAAATCCTCATGGTGGCCAGGAGGCTACATTATTATCTCTGTACACTTCCATGATGCACTGGGGTGCAATTATTGCTACGCCTGGTTATACAGATCCGGTATTATTTGGTGCTGGAGGAAACCCATATGGAACCAGTGTATCCGTTGATCAGGACGGTAAGATGATTGAAGATGTAGAAGGCGCAGTAAAGCATCAGGCTAAGCGTACTGTAACAGTTGCTGAATGGGTAAAAAACGGGAATCAATAAAGCCAAATTTTATAGAAAAGAGCCAATTTAGATTGGCTCTTTTCTATTGCTGTACAAATGTACCGTTTAAAACTGTTTCCTCCAGCTCATCTGGCGGAAGTGGTTTACTGAAGAAATAGCCCTGGCCGTCCGGACAGTTCAGTTCCAATAGAAGCTTAAGCTGCTCCTCAGTTTCAATTCCTTCGGCGACCATATTGAGATTCAACGTATGACCTATATTAAGAATTGCTTTTACGATTGAGCTTTCCTTCTGATTGCTAAGGGCATCACGCAGGAAGGATCGATCTATTTTCAGTGTATCGATCGGCAGGTCTTTAATCAGTGAAAGTGACGAATAACCTGTACCAAAGTCGTCAATCGATATTCCCACACCCATGTCCTTCAGCTCGTTTAACTGAGGGATGACCAATTCGGAATCCTCCAGCACACTTTCGGTAATTTCGACCTCAAGGTACTGTGCATCAATCTCATAAGCATTCAGGCAGGATTCGATATACTGTACGAGTTCTCCGCTTCTAAATTGTTTTTGCGATACATTTACAGAAACCTTCACCAAAGGGTATCCTTTGGCCATCCACGTATTCATCGTGACCAAAACTTCCTTAATAACCCACTTTCCAATTTCGTTAATTAATCCGATATCCTCCGCAAGGGGTATGAAATCCATCGGCATGACTGGGCCCAACGTTGAATTCTCCCAGCGGATTAAAGCTTCCATTCCGACTAATTCGCGGTTTGACAACCTATACTTAGGCTGGTAACAGATGTGCAGCTCATCATTATTGATTGCCTTTCGTAATTCTGCCTCGAGGAAAGCCCTTCTATCCAGCTGTAATTTGAGGTCATCATTAAAGAATTTATACGTATTCTTACCGCTCAACTTCGCATAGTACATAGCGGTATCGGCGTATTTAAGCAACTCATTTATATTTCCGGTATGCTCAGGATAGATACTGATTCCGATACTGGATGTGATAATAATTTGATTTCCAACAATATAAAACGGTTCCTGCAGCGATTCCAATAAATCATTTACAACTGACTCAATATATTCTGTACTGGATCTTTTAATTAAGACAATAAATTCATCGCCACCCAAGTGGTAGACTTCGGTAAATTCATTGTTAAAGTACGTCAATCGTTCTGCAAATCCTTTTAGTAATTCATCGCCAATATCATGGCCAAGCGTATCATTGGTGATTTTAAACCTATCCAAATCAATAAACAGGATAGATGTATCCATTAATTGATTTTCACACACAGCAAGGTCTTTATGTAAACGGCGACGGTTAGGCAATTTTGTCAGCTCGTTATGTTCCGATATATATATCATATATTCTTCGTGCTGCTTTTGTTTGCTAATATCGCGGACTACCCCTATTATTTTCTGTGTTTCTTTGATATGGGATATGGCAATTTCCATTGGAAACGTCCTTCCCTCTTTTGTGACGCCGACCACCTCTGCTCGTGATCGTTCTTGCTCTGAGTTCGTAATAGCCAGCAGGCTGTCGTGATATTCTTCGGTGACAAAGTTTCGCCAGTTAAGATCCAGCAATTCACCATGCTGATAACCGTACAGCTTCAAGAGGGCGTCGTTAGCAAACTCCACCTCACCATTCCCATTAAGAACGCCAATTGCATCCGCCGCGGAATCAAGCGCATACGAGTAATCAACCAGGGTTTTCCTGGTTGATCCCAGTTCTCGCTTGGAATGGAGATATTTATCGATTTGCCACCCGATAAACCAGCCGATAAACAGGTTTGCAAAAAGGAATACGCCCTGTAGCGGTGACAAGCTTTCTGCAAAATAGACAGAAATAATATTGGAGACTAATAGAATAGCCGTACAAACAATCCGCCAAGTATATTTCATGCCAACGATACCTCTTTTCTATAAAAAAATAACAGCTTTGTCGAATTTAGGCATTTTTTATCGTTTAGAAGATTATACCATGTTTACAATCAGATATATACTCCTATTTTCATCGTGGGTAGTAATGTTTGTGAAACCTGCAGAAGGACTTTATCGTAAGTTTTAAATATGGTGGACAGATAATTGTGTAAAAAGAGTAAAATTATTATTACTATTTTGTTAAATTTTAAAAATCTTATGGACAATGTGTTTTAACGTGATAAAATCTAGTTAGGTACTTAAAAGGGGACATTTCTATGAAACTATGGAGCCGTAAAATATCCGTTATACTAATTACTATAATGACCCTTGGGATGTATGTGCCACCTTCCTTCATTGATGTTGAAGCCGAGGAAGGCAATAAGGCGCTTTCTGAAGAAAATCATCCTAAAGAAAATAATGACGAGGATAAAGCCGAGGCCCCAATCATCAGTGAACCTGAGGAAGAGGCAACGAGTGACCGGCTGATTAATAGATTAAGGGAAAAGGCAAAAGAACAATCTATAACGAAGCTTGGACCGCGTATTGCAATGCAGGTTGAAGAAGATTTCACTACTGAAATACTCCCAAGAATTGAAGAGGCACTGGAAATGATATTAACAGAAGCAGACGAAGAGCAGCTGCCGTACTACGGAATCACCGAGCACCCGGCTAATGGTGTCGGTGAAAAAATATTTAACGTATACGATTACCGTACACGAAAAGATATTGCACGGTTTCACGTGCGACGTGATAATCGCCCGCTTGAAGGGTACTGGTTTAACTTCCATTACCATGTAAGCAGAGATGGCTTCGAAAACCATCACGAAATTGGAGAGATTTACTGGGATAAAAATATTCCGCCAAGGTGGATGTCATAACTATAACCCCAACCCGGATAAGCACATAAACAAGGTGCTGTATCCGGGTTTTTTAGTCGACTTTATGCATGGATTTGTGGGTCTTTATCTGTGGAGTTTTTCAGCCGTTTTCTGGCTGAAATGATCTCGGGTGTAATAGGAACATGTTCTCTCACTTTACCAAGACCGTGAAGGGGCATATTTCCATATATGGATTCGTAATTCCCTTGATTGACGTGATATGTTTCGTGATAAATTCCAACTGCACTATTGTTACCGATTTTGTTATTAAATGCCTTCCAAGCAGCTAGATGTTTTTTACCTTTCGCATAAGCCAGCAGATCTTCTGTCGAGCGCCAGTATTGAATCATGAGAGTGGTCTTAAGACCGAAATAGTTTTCCATCGATAAGAATCCTAATTCATCTTTGTTGGTATAAAGCTCTTTTATCATTCCCGGCATTGCGGTAAAGACAGGCAGCCATTTATGAATGGCCATTCTGTTGTTAATACGCATTCCAATAAGAAAAACTACAACATTCTCATCATTCGCTGTCGTATAGCGTCCAGGATAAATTTTCTTAGCCATAGTCAATCCTCCCAATTCGAAATTTGCTTGATGGTAGATTCACACCAATCTATGGCAGCCTTGGTTATTCGCTTTCCATAATCCAATGTAAATAACCAATACGTTGCATCCTGCTGATTCTGCTCATGTGTGGAAATCATTTGTTCAATACTACTGTAAGTCTGATAGCGATTCTCTAACTTCTTTTTGTAATCGTTCAAATGGAGTAGCGTGCTCTCCTTAGACTGATGGCGGCCAAAAAACAACTTCAGCAGCATCTCATTTCGTTCGACTGGTGCTTGTTCGATAGGCTTCTCGAGCCAATCTCTTAAGGCTTCCTCTCCTTTAGGGGTAAGATAATACTCCTTTCGCACCGGTTTTCCTTCTTGGGCTGAACTGCGGACAGTTGCCAACTCTTCTTCTACAATCAGCTTAAGGGTGGGATAAATCTGTCCATAACTTATTTTCCAGAAATGCTTAAGGCTATTATCAATCAGTTGTTTAATGGCATAACCGGACCTGCACCCTGTCGTTAGGATTCCAAGAATGGCGTATGTTGTGTGATTGTATTTTTTCAATTTCTTCATCCTATCTTTATGATATGTATCTTTTTGATATAGTATACCCTATCAAGCTTAAAATAAGAAGTCCATACATATATGAAATAATAATTACTCTTTAGCGTAAAAATATATTGCATTTAAACGAAAAATATATTACTCTATAAAGTAACAGGAGGTGAAAATATTGGAAAATATTCGATTGAATGTTGCTTTACTCCGCAGAAGGGTGCCTAATCTGACCAGCGCAGCCCGATCTGTTGGTTTACGACCGGCAACAGTTTCAAATTTGTGTACTGGCAAAATCCCTGTCGGTCGGGCAGAAGTCAAAACGTTGGTATCGCTCGCATCGTTAGCGGAGTGCAGTCTCGATGATCTAATTATTAGAGGGGAGAAGATTGAGATGGTTGAAACCGGTATAAAAACGTTGGATTTGTTTGCCCCACTTGCAAAAGGCGGAACGATAGGGCTGGTGGCGCGTCCTGGAATGGGTCAGCTGGTAGTCCTTGCCGAAACACTTAATCAGTTGAAACAGAATGGATATACAACAGTTTTGCTTCAGCCGGAAGGGGAATACCCGGAACTTCAGGATTTGCTTGAAGACATGGACACAGTGGTTCACACAATTGATGAAGCATACGATTTATTGGCAAAGACCGGAAAAGATAAGGACATAGCATTTGCGGCAGATCGCTCGCATGTCGTTACAGGTGAGATTCTCAGCCTTCAAGAACGCTTGCAGGATATCGGGGTTGATTCGGTAACAACCTTTCTTGTCGATTTAAAAGGTGAGGCTGTCGACGAGGACTTACCTTATGGACCACTTGAAACCCTATGGCACTTTGATGCAGATCTAGCAGCCAGATATAAATATCCAGCAGTGAATCCACTTTATTCCACATCATCCGTACTGGAAGGCGCACACCTTGATCAGAACCACCTTACCATCCAGCAAAAAGCACAAAAGTTACTTCGTCGTTACCGTGAATTACGCTCCATCGTAAGTGTAAGCGGCGAGGATAGACTGCCAGCCGCTGAAGTCCAAACTTATAAACGCGGGGAACGTCTGGAAACCTATTTGACACAGCCATTTCATGTAGCTGAAGCATTTACCGGCCAAAAGGGACACTCAGTCAGTCTTCAGGACACCCTGGAAGATGTTCGTAAAATCATGGATGGCAATACTGATTCCATAGACATTAAAGACTTAACCTTTATCGGAAAACTGAGTTAAAAAATACCAGGGGTGCCGATCTTTAGAGAAGGGTGCCCCTAGTACAAAAGGAGTAAGATGATGGTAAAAAATTGGGAAGCTGCGCTTAAACAAATTCTGGAGACGTATAACCAATCAAATCAGAATATTGATTGGATACTGGTTGGTTCTATAGGGTCTGTTCTGCAGGGCTGTACCTTTTCTCCAAACGATATTGACCTGTATACCAAAAATGTAGAAGGTGTGCATCAGTTTGCTGAATTGCTCGATGGATTTTCGCTTGAGCGTAAATCACCATACGACCACAACGACATCAACTGGCTATCTTCCAAAGAAGAAAAGACATTCACTCAGACTTTTTCCTGGGGATTCAGCTGGACAAAAGGTCGCTGGGTTATCAAGGGAGCGGAAGTTGAGGTAGTCAGTATTTCAGAATCAGCCGGTATACCTGATTCCTTTGATGGCGATGGGATCTGGGAAGGTGGCAAATACATATGGGATCTGGCAAAAAAAGTGCGGATAGGCGAGTATGAAATCCCCGTTGTCCCACTTGAGATTCAGCTCGAGTCCAATCTTCGCAGAGAGCGGTTTGAGCGGGCAGATGAGATATGCAGGGTTCTTTTACAGAATGGATATGACAGTGACATGCTTAAGAAAGCACTCTCCACTTTCAACATGAATTACTTCAACCAATATACCGAAAAAAATAGCGGAGAAGCTGAGCAATAAGCAGCTTCTCCGCTACTTGCGTTTTACTTAAAGCTTGCTGATTCCGGAATTGGCATACTGATTGGTTCATTAAACTTCACTCTATAAAGTAAGTTTTCGAGTGTAATATCGATCTGTTCAGATGTTTTAATGAAATCACGTTTCAGTTCCAAACTAAACTGCATATCCTGTATCGAACTTCTATTAAAAGATGGTGGGTTCCCCTCCTCATTTGTTGCATTGATAACATTCGGAAGGTTCGCAACTGTCGTATCTCCTATAGTCAGATGGTCGGCAACTAGTTGCACATCCTGGCCCGGCTTTTCCGGTTTATATACGATATTAAAGCGCACACCTTCATTGGTATACTGTTTGCTCTCAAGAAGTATTTCCGTGTTCTTACTTTCCCCTACCTTTTTATTAATCGGTTTCGTATAAGAACCCGAAGAGGCAGACAGCTTTTCCTCATAGTCCGAAACATCCATTGAAAATTTGACCGATTCATCCGAGATAAAATTCAACGAATAAATGGTGAATGTAACTTTCTCTGGAACTGCATGAAACGCACGAAGTTCTATGCTAAAATCATTTTCCGTACGCATTGGCTGGCTGAACGTGATTGGCAACTCCTTTCCGTCTTTAAATGTAGCAACAAGCTTTCCGTCTATGCGATTGATATAATCTTCAGAAGGAATATCGACGGTTCCGGAAACATGGGTGCCAGTTAATTTTATATTCATATGGTCAAGCGTAACGGTGATATCATGGTTTTTAATCGACTTATTAACCAGTAGGGTAACTTCCGGCTCCTTATCCTTGTCATAACGTAATGGTAGCTTCACTTCAACGGTCTCTGTATTATTATGTTGTTTCTCCACACCTATAAACGCACTGACAACACCATCAAATTCACTTAACGGCTTATTTGAATGCCCCATGATCGGATGCATGGCCACTTGATGATAATATCGGTTATTGTAAATGACACCTTCATACCTTCCAAAACCTCCTCTGCTTAGGGACTGCCCTGAAAATCTCCCCTTTTTATCATCATTAATAACCAATCCGCTGATCCTCGGTGGAATCCTCCCATCGTACTCGGCTATGCCTATACTGTAAAAAATCAAGATTTCATCCGAGTTGTACCAGATTCTATCAATATGAAGTGTGGAACCGTTCTCCATTTTGATTGTTTTATCGACGTCAGTAACCAGACCTAAATCCTCTGCCTTCTCCAGTCCTGGCGTTATTCTATTGTAAAAATCCTCCACATCTTCCATGGAATCCACTTTTTTCCCAAATTCATGCGTTCTCTGGTGGTCAGGCATATTCGACGTGGATGGCGGCCCCATATCAATAAACTGCAAACCAGCGAAGAATCCCCCTAATATAACAACCATCGATGCAAGCTGTGGAAACCAGTTCTTCCGCCTCTTCTCTGGATCCTTATATTTTTTTAAAAAACGCTCTTTATCCCGTTCTGAATAGAAGGATTCCTTACCAAGGTAATCATCGAAATCTTCTTTGGATAATTTACTCATCGAGATAATCCTCCTTCAGCGACTGCTTAAGTTTATCCTTCGCTCGCATGATCCGCGTTTTGACGGTGGAAGAATTCACCTTCAGTAATTCGCTCATTTCCTTGATGCTGAACTCCTTATAGTATTGCAGGATCAGCACTTCCCGGTACTTGATCGGAAGCGCCATAATCGCATCAATCAGTTCATGCTTTCGCTCCACTTCGATTAACGACGACTCCGGTGTCTGGTCCGATTCCCTTTCCTTAAACTGATCCTTCAAAGATATCACCCGGTGAACCGGCGACCGTAAGTAATCCTTGCACTTGTTCGCGGTAATCCTGTATAACCATGTCTTGAACGACGACTTACCCTGAAATGTATCGATTTTATGGTAAATAACCAAAAGCACTTCCTGAAAAATATCATCCGTCTGGCTTCTGCTCTTCACATATGTAAAAATAAATCGCTTCAAACTCTCCCCGTATTCCTCCATGACCCAAATGATTGTCTCGTCTATGTTGCTTTGGTGGATGGCTGGAGGCGATTCCTGCTCAGTTGTCATGAATCCACCCTCTCCCTCCCTTGTATAAGTAAAGACGGATGCCGGCAAAAAAAGTCCCATAATCGTATGTATTTTTTCAACTAACGGCAAATGTCCCATATCTCCATAAAAAGCATATGATAAACCAATAATACAATAACAGGGTGTGAAAGTGATGGGTCTTTTTATCAATGACAATGATCATCCAGACGTTTACGGAAACTCCGGGGATATTGCAGAACCTAACCAGGAGTACTTTAAATATGATTACTTCGGTGAAATGATAGAGGAACAAAAGAAAATAAATAGGGAACTGGCAAATTCTTTTCGGGAAATGAAATCGTTGAATGTACAACATAACTTGACGCAATCAAAAAATTGGAAAGATGTCAGGGATCAGCTTAATGAACTGAAGGTAAGTAATATCGAGCATGCTGAATTCGAACGACAAGCGATGGAATGGCTGGCCACATTGGACCGGAACAATCGAAAGCTGCAGGGAATTCTGGAGCACGGGGACACCATGAAACAGGGGATTATCGAACAGGTAAAGAATTTAGAGCAATCCAATGCGAAGATAACCGATCAACTGGCAAACTATGAAACCACCAGTCAGGACCTTGCCATGAAAATCAATGAACTGACCGAGGCAAGCAAGGAGATGTCAGAGCAGATTTCCAGACAGGGTGACAATCAGGATAACGTAATGAATCGCTTGGAAAACCAGGAAGCATTAATGGAAAAAACACTTCGACAGATCGACCACTTCCGGTCTATCCTGTTTGAGCGGACCAATCACATTGCGGAAAAGATAGAAAGCAGCTATGACATGACATCCTCGTATGTCTATAAACTCATCACAGGTTCCGAACAGCCGGTGAGCATGTATATGAAAGAGCGAGAGAAGGTGGAGAATAAGAAAGATTGAAGGGAGCGGCGGCACTGTGAGAAGTGCCGCCGTATTTTTGGTACAATGTAAAGAACAACATAAAGTAATCGGTAAAAAGGATGAATTGAAGTGAACATTACCATCATAGCGGTCGGAAAATTGAAGGAAAAATACCTCAAGCAGGGAATCCAGGAATACCTGAAGCGGCTCAGTACCTATGCAAAAGTACAGATTGTTGAAGTCGCAGATGAAAAAGCACCCGAGAATATGAGCGATGCTGAAATGGACGAGGTAAAGCAAAAGGAAGGCGAGCGGATTCTCTCCAACATCAAACAGGATACATACGTGGTGACCCTCGAGATCAATGGCAAAATGCTTAGCTCCGAACAGCTTGCAGCCAAAATGAACGAGCTTGCAACGTATGGGAAAAGTAAAGTTGCATTTGTTATTGGTGGATCACTGGGGATTAGTGAGGTTGTGCAAAATCGCAGCGACTTGGCATTGTCTTTTTCTAAGATGACGTTTCCGCATCAGGTAATGCGGCTGATTTTACTGGAGCAGGTTTATCGGGGATTTCGGATTAATCGGGGGGAACCGTATCACAAATAGTGGTAAAACAGCGAGTAGAAATTGTTATAAATAAAGAATGGATAATAAAAATCTAGTAATTTGTTATGGTAAAAGAGCACACTCCTTGTATGGAATGTGCTCTTTACAATTCTAAAAACTTAATATGTACTTTCTTCAAGTCTTTTAAGAGCCTTCTCATATGCGGCGTTTCTTTCTTTTTCCTCCCAATCTAGCCTTTGTAAAATTCGCTGCCAATATATATTTCCCTCTTCAGCATACGATTTTGCAGTTTCTCTCCATAAATATGCTTCTGCCTCTTCAAGTACAATAAAATGGCGAGAATGGATTTTAAAGTGAGGCATTCCGTCATCTTTAATTAAACTATAAATAGTAGAAGGGCTTGTTCGAAAATGATTTGCTGCTTCTTTTATAGTTAGAACAGTCCTGCCATAATAACTTTCTTTGTCTTTTTTTGTGAAGTTTTTTATTTCATTTGAAAAAATAGTTAATTCTTCTCTTATTATTTTTCTAATTATTTCATCAATCATTGTAGGCTTCCCCTTCGTTTTGTGGAAGTTATCAATTTCAGACTGAACGGAAATCACATCCCAATTATTATCTGGATCAGTCCAACCAAACTTTTTATAACTATCAATTGTTTCTTTTATTTCGTTTTTATCTAGAATAATGCGAGATTTAACTTTTCGGTGAGGCATTGCTCTCGAAAATGTCAACTGACGTATTATGGAAGAGCCAATGCCGGTGAATAAGGATACTTCTTTGATAGTTAAATATTTTTTGGTGGAATAGTCTTTAGCCTGATACAGATTATTTAATGAAGCAGATATCTCATTTTTAATGATCGTCTCCAACAGATACTCAAATGAATTACTACTTAATAGGCTGTCCATTAACTCCCCTCCATTACTTACATTGCCATATTAAATTACCAATTTTAAGACTGTCTTTATTATTGTCATCTAAGATTACCTCAAAATTGTGCTTCTTATAAAAGTGAATCAATCTTTCTATATGATCTATATCAACATTGGATATCCAGCCAGAAATACTGTTTATTTTTCTGTTCTTTGCAATGTCAATAAGAGTGCTTAATAGGATGCTTCCAAAACCGTAATTAGAAAGGTACTCTTCGATATCAATATCTGCTAAAGATATTTCAGTAAGGTCATCATTGAAAAAGGCTTTTAAAACGGGATCAGGATAAAGAATTCCTTTCATAGTAATGACTCGTATGCCAAGAATGATTGTTTTTTCTTTATCTTTTGGAGTATCGTCGTAAAAGTGTCTATACAAAATTAGTTTGAATTCCCCGTTTTGAGTGCTTGATATTATTTCAAAGCCTTTATTAGTTATCAAATTAGTATGATATTTTACCTCGTATCCAATATCGTAATTACGTTGTAATGGAGAAACTTTACTTCTGATAAACATTTGATTAAATATATCCATATGCAACCTTCCAATTCTTATTACGAAAATACGTTCGTATTGTTTGTACTCTATTATACAATTTATGGTACAATATAACTACAGAATTTTACATTTTTTCGAAGGAGTTTATAAATACTTAATCAGCCTATAACAAGTAAAATATTTCTATTAAACATGCATTTTAGAAAGTTATTTGATTACCAGATTTTGTCGTATAATAATAAATAATAAACTAGTTGGGGGTTAAAAAATGGCAGAAATTCAAAAACAATTCGAAGAGTTCCATGATGCAATTAAACTAAAACGTCTTAAGGAAAATAAAGGGTTACGGGAAAAAAGAGATATTATAACAGATAAAATAAAGAATGGTGTTAAGACCAAGTTTGAAGAAATGGAAAAAGATGCTCCTAGTCTAGAGTTCATTGACCAAGGTAGTTATGCTGTAGATCTAGGGATTGTACCGGAAGATAAAGATTATGATATAGACGAGGGTGTAATCTTTGACCTTTATAAAGAAGATTATACAGACAGTGTCGAACTTAAAAAGATGATTAGAGATATACTTGAAAACCACACTAATACTCCACCTAAGATAAAAAACCCCTGTGTTACCATAACCTATTCATTAGATGATGAACCAGCATATCATGTCGATTTACCAGTGTATTTAAAATCAAAGTATAATAACAATTTGTATCTTGCTTGGGGCAAAGAGTTTGCTAACAAAGACAATAAATATTGGGATCTTGCTGATCCAGAAGGTCTAAACGATCATATCAAAAATTCATTTACAGATGACGCAAAAAAACAATTTAAGAGAGTTGTAAGATACATGAAGAAGTGGAAGGATGTTTGCTTCAACTCTACAGGGAATTCGCGTCCTCCAAGTATAGGAATAACTATTGCAGCAGTCGATTTATTTTCTCATAAACAATCATATAACTCCTTATCAGGAAAATTTAAAGATGATGATTTGGGTGCTCTAAAAGATTTTGTAAGCAAATTAAAGAATAAATTTATATTAAAGTGGGATTACGATTTGGAGAAAAGTTTTTATACTATTGAATACAATTTACCTGTACAACCATATAGTAATGTCTTCTCTAAGATGTCAAATAACCAAATGGATTCTTTTTATCAGAAACTAAATGAATTAGAAAATGCATTGAGTGAAGCAGAAGGTAAGAGTGATCCACACGAAGCATGTAAAGTTCTTAGTCCAAAGTATTTTGGTGACAAGTTTCCGATACCTGAATCAAAAGAGGCAAGATATAAACAAGTTGCTTTATCTAGTGCGCCTTCATCCAATTCTGCTAAAGGGTATTAATTAATGAATATTGATTTTCAAAAGTTACTGCAAAAAAAAGAATATTTGGAAAATGTTATATCTGTTGAACCATATCATTATGAACTCTTTTTTGAATTGAGAAATGGTTATCAAATACCTTTAACAATAACATTTAGTCCATTGTTTCCAACACAATTACCAATTGTTCATATTAATGAAAAGTACCACCATATTCCTGACATCCCACACGTTATGAGCAGTGGACTAGTGTGTTTTTTGGATAAAGAGGGTGTCATTTGGAGCGATATTCCAGAAAGAACACTTGATTTTGTTTTTGACAGAGTTGAAAGGGTATTAATTTCAAATTCACCGCAAATAGAATACCATAGAGAATTTAGTTATTATTTTGGAACCTTAGAAAACACAAACCCTGTTTTTTCAGTATATACTCCTGAAGATGAACCAAAGGAAATTTCTGTTTTGGCAATGGGAGGTAAACCGTTTGCTTTCTTAACAGATGATGTGAAGTCTAGGTCTTTATTAGGGAAGTTATTAAATACGAACATCAACTCTCGTAATCTGGAAAAGGCATATTATATTCCATTAGATTATACCTACAAGGGAAGGGTTCCTCAATTTGACCGATTTTGGAGTAATGAAGAAATAACAAGTTTAATTAGGAATCATATTTCTGAGGAAACACTATTGAAGATTGCAAAGTATTCAATGAATAAAAAAAGATACTTTTATATGCTAAGAATTCCATTATTGACAGGTGACCAAGCAATAATCGGTTTATGGTACGAAAAGATAAATCATTCTCTTTCAAAAAAAGTAATTCCGCTTATAGATGAAAGCATTGTTAATGATTTTAAAGTGACACCTTTGTTTATTTTTAGAAATGATGACACCACATTAATAGAAAGAGGCGGTGGGATAAAGAAGCCTCTTAACGCTTTATTAGTAGGCTGTGGATCTGTGGGTAGTGATTTATTATTTATGTTAGCCCGGTCTGGAATAAAATATTTTACCTTGATAGACGATGATAAAATGAAAATCGAAAACTCTTATCGACATTTTCTCGGGATGAATAAATCTGTGGAGAGTAAACCCAAAGTTGAATTGCTAAAAGAAGAATTTGAAAATAGGTACCCTAATGTAAACATTAAAACAATTGAAAACGAAGTACTAGATACAATTGAAAATGGAGAAATAGAACTAAACGATTTTGATTTGATATTAGTAGCGATTGGTGATCCAAATATTGAGAGAAAACTAAATAAACTTATTTTAGAATCATCAACTCCTGCAATTTTCACATGGGTTGAAGCATATGGAATAGGTGGACATGCACTTGTAGTTAATAACGGAGGAAACGGCTGTTATGAATGCTTAATAGATAATGAATTAAGGTTGTATTCATCTCTTGCTGGTAAGAGTGACGTGCCATTTATCAAAAATATGAATGGGTGTTCAGGTTCTTTTACACCTTATGGAAGTATTGATTCTATGGAAACAGCATTGCTTGCTTCGAGGTTAGTTTTTAGATTTCTAGAGAATGATATTAAAGGAAATCCTCTCGTTTCATGGAAGGGGTCTTCAAAAATATTTGAAGAGAGCGGTTTTCAAACTTCTGATAGGTATAATCAGCCAACGGAAATTTTAAATCAGGATGACTATGAATATATTAATAGAAGTTGCAAGGCCTGTTCTAATCTAAAGGACGTGGCTTATTAATATGATCAGTATTAAATGGGAAAAGGTTGTAATCCAAATTGAAGAGCAAGTTATTAGAGTAATTAAAAATATGCGACAAATTTGTCCTACTAATAAGGAATCAGGAGGAATGTTAATAGGCTCAATATTAACTGACAGTAGTGATATTGTCATTAGGGACTACACATTTCCCCAAAAAGAGGACTACCAATCAAGGTATAGGTTTATACGAAGGGAAGAGAGTCATAACACTTTATTACAAAAGAAGTGGAAAGAAAGCAATAGAACTGTAATGTATCTGGGGGAGTGGCATACTCATCCTGAAATAGACCCTCACTATTCACGACAGGATCTTAGAAACTGGAAAAAACTATTAAGGGAGTCTAAAACATTTTCTGATTATTTAGTGTTTATTATTGGGGGTATAAACATTTATGGGGTTTGGGTCGGCAACCGTGATAATGGAGAAATAGTATTAGTATATAAAGGAGCATATAATGAAAGTAATCAAATCAATTAAAGAATTATTTACACTTATACAAAATGACCCTATCACTTCGATAATAATGCTACTTATATTAATTTTTTCTAGTATTATTCTGTACAAAAAGTGGGGCTGGCTACAAATCTCATATAACTGGGTAATTAATCATGTTCTGCGCTTTATGAAAAGAGAATTTATTATGTTGGCTACGTTTACGAAGAAAGAGGCTAACTTTACTAGTGTAAAGAGAGAGTATCAAGAACAGGGTTGTTTATATATAACACATAACTTTCAAAAAAAATTCAAAGTAGATGGCAGTATTAATGATGCAGAACTTCAGAAAATACTTAAAAAGAAAAAATCCAAAATGAAAACAGCAATAAAGCGTAGTAAAAACTCTAACTCATTAATATACCTAGGATTTCCTCATGTACCACTTGCTTTTTTAGACGGATATCACTTTAAGAGTACGGATGACGCAATTCTTTGCGAATATCAAGGAGAGGACTCTGAGTGCCTTGGGAAGGGATTTTACGAATTAAAAAGAAAGTATAACACTGACCTGAAAATAGTTAGTAATTATAATTCGGAAATTAAGTATAACAATGAGGTTGCACTAAAAATAGAACAGTCATTTTCAATAGGGGATGAGGAGATTAAAAATGTATCTGGTTCCTCTCAAGTTATATCATTAGGTTTAGAAAATCCTAACCGCTGGAATATAACTAATTACGCACAGATTGATTTATATCAAAAAAGGTTTTTAGAATTACTATCAAAATTAAAAGAAAACGGTGTTAATAAAGTACATTTATTTGCTACTACACCTGTTTCATTAAGTTTTAGTTTAGGAAGAATAGTGGAGCATTATCACCCTGAAATAATAGTTTATAACTACAATAACAATGCTTATGATTGGGCAATCAATTTAAGAACAGAAGAGATTATAACTTTTGATTAGAATATATATAGTAAAAGGAGAATAATAGGGATTCCTATATTCTCCTTTTTGATTCATTGATATGCAACCCTAAAAATCAGTAGGAAGAGCCTCACAAATCAATATTTTGGAATGTGAATTACATTCCACTATTACGTTCAATTCTTACTGTATATTTCCACTTATAAAAATCAAGGATATCACTCCATTATCTTGAAGAGTCGTCATGAATAAATTTTCGAAAGATAATGGAGGAGATATACTTGCAGCGAACAAATCACTCAAGAAAAACAATGGAAAATGAAATTGTTGAATTCCGTCACGAAGATTATCAATTTATTATTACACGCTTTAAAAAAATTAACTGGATGCAATACAAGGGGTTCGCTCAATATCAGTACTTTTTATTTGTATTCAACAAAAGGTTAGCAAAGATTAATAAAGAGAATTCTTTAGTCGAAGTTTTCAATACAGAGATTAGAGACAGTGTTTTTGCAACCTTTGAAGATCTTACTCAAAATATAGATGCTGTCTTGAGCGAGTATATTCTAGGTGATGCTGCGATTTTCGAGTGTTTAAAACTGGTTGAAAAATTGAATCCTATTTATTTGGACAAAGACGAGGAGTGAAATCCTTGTCTTTTTATTTGCCTTAATTTCCGAATATGTTTATAAAATTATTGTTTTAAAATGCAGTAATCATCGCTTAAATGTAGAAGTAAACGAAAAAGGGGGTGAGATATTGCCTAAATTAAGAGTAGAAGAATTAATCGAAATCAATGATTTTTATAATGGTGCAACTAGGGTGACGATAACACATGCAACAAGCAATAAGGTTCTATTGGAACTTTATGATGGTCGTGATTTAGAAGAATTCATTCTTAGTAAGAGAGATTTGATAATGGTACTTAGAAACTTTTATGTTGAGGATATTTGTGACATTGTTCATTCAGGAGTTTGTGGTCATATTGATGTTAAAATTGACAAGAAAATTGAGCACTATCCAGTACAAATCACAGTTGAAGATGGACATAAGTATTACTGCAATTTAGAGGAACTTAATTACATATACAACATAATTGAATACCAAAAAAATGTTAAGAACACATAAGTAAATTAGAAAATAGATAGAAAGAAATGAAAAACTAAAGACAGGTCATTTTTATAAAAAGCAAAAAGGTGAAGAGTTTTAACAATACAAAAAAATAAAGTCTTTCTTAACTATCGCCTGTTAATAGATTAAAACAAGGCAAAAATTGGACTTAAAAGAACCCTAGAATATGTTTTAAACACTCGTGGTATATCTCTCTACTCTAATAAGTAATTGACACGTTAGAACCCCATCTAAGCCTTTAAAAAGAATGCCGCTCTATTGCAATTTCTATGATGTTGGAAGTGTACCTAAATAAAGGATTATTTTATGTATCTAACATATCCCAATCATCACCTAGAATCCACCTAAGTTCTGATAAATTACCATTAAGCATTCCCCATTCGAAAGAGGTATAATCTATTTATATTATACGACAAAAAATATGATAAAATAGGAAGAAAGTTGGAAATTCCGAGAAATGTTTAGGGGGACTTAATAATGGCTGTTAAAGCAGATATAGATTTTCAGAAAGACTTATTCGATGCAGCGACTAGGATGAGGGGAAGTATTACTCCATCAGATTATAAACATTACGTATTGCCACTAATATTTTTAAGATATGTTTCTTTACGTTTTGATAAGCGAAGAACACAAGTTGAAGAAATGGTTAATGAGCCAGATAATATTTGGTACTCAGAAGACCCAGAAGTCAGAGAGAGTATACTTAACGACCCTGACCAATATAAATCAGAAAATGTATTTATGGTTCCGCAAGAAGCAAGGTGGTCTTATCTAGTTGAAAAAGCAAATGATAGCAATATTAAAGGAATTTTAGATAATGCTATGAAGTTGATAGAGCAAGAAAATCCTGAATTAGAAGGGATCTTACCACGTATTTTTCAAGGATCCAACTTACCAGCAGAAAATGTTGCAGGGTTAATTGAAGTATTCTCAAGAGATGTTTTTAGTGCACGTCATGAAGATAGTGTCGATGTACTTGGCCGTACATATGAATATTTCATTGGAAATTTTGCATCTAGCGAAGGAAACAGAGGAGGAGAATTCTTCACACCTTCATCGATTGTAAAACTTCTTGTTGCAATGATGGAACCAATTGAAGGAACAGTTTTTGACCCGGCTTGTGGTTCAGGAGGAATGTTTATTCAGTCAGAAGCCTACTCAGACAGAGGAAATGCGCTGTCATTTTATGGTCAAGAAAATGTTGAAACAACTTTACGATTAGGAAAAATGAATGTTTTATTACATGGAATGAATGCTGAGATTCGACTAGGTGATTCTTTATTAAATGACCAGTATCCTGACTTAAAGGCTGATTACGTTATTGCTAATCCGCCATTTAACGTTGATACATGGGGAGCAGAAAGAATTTCAAAGGACGACCCTCGTTTAATTGGTCCAGTTACTAATGCCAATGCTAACTATATGTGGATGCAGCACTTCCTTTATCACTTAAAAGAAGGTGGAACAGCAGGCTATGTCATGGCTAATGGAGCCATGACAACTAATACTACTGGTGAAAAAGAGGTTCGTCATAAGTTAGTTGATGACCATTATATTGATTGTATTGTTCAACTACCAGAAAAATTATTTTTTACAACAGGGATTCCATGCTGCTTATTCTTCTTAAGTAAAAATAGAAATGGATCAAAGGGATATAGAGAAAGACAGAATGAGATTCTTTTCATTGATGCCAGAAAAATGGGATCATTAGTAAGTAGAAGACAAAAAGCGTTTTCCCAAGAGGAGATTAATAAAATTGCAAAAGCATACCATGATTTTCGTAATAATAATGGGAATGTTATAGAAGAAACAGGCTTTGTAAAAGTAGCGACACTTGAGCAGGTTCGAGAGAAGGACTATAAGTTAACTCCAGCGATATATGTTGGAACCGCTCAGAATTATGATGAAGATTTACCATTTGAAGAAAAAATTGAAGAGTTAAGGAATACTCTTAAAGAACAATTTACAGAAAATAATAGCCTTCAAGAGAAGATTCTAAAAGACTTGGAGGAGTTGCTGTGAAGAAGATTAATTATCCTACTGTGAAAATAAAGGATTATGTATTTTTTCAGGAAGGTCCCGGATTACGTACATATCAGTGGACCAAGCAAGGTATGAAAGTCATTACGATTGGAATGGTTACTAAGGAAGGAAATATTGATATTTCCTTTACTGATAAACACATTTCTTTAGACGAATTTAATTCAAAATATAAGCATTTTGCTATAGAGGAAAATGACATTGTAATTACTACTTCTGGCGTAAGTTATGGAAAAATCTCTAAAATTAAAAAAGAACACTTACCTATGATGATGAACACCAGTGTTATTAGGTTTCATTCAAATAGTACTGAATTGGATCATGATTATTTATATGCCTATTTACGTTCTAGTCATTTTAAAAACCAAATCGATGGGTATGCATTAGGATCAGCACAGCCGAACTTTGGACCAAGTCATATTAATATGATGGATATGATATTACCACCAATGAGTATTCAGAAAAGAATCTCTTCCATTATTAATTCTCTTGATAAGCAGATAGAAATTAAACAAAAGATTAATGAAACCCTCGGAGAGATGATAATGACACTCTACAAACATTGGTTTGTAGATTTTGGGCCATTTCAGGATGGGGAATTCGTAAATTTAGATAATCACATAATTCCAAAAGGGTGGGTTATAAAAAAACTCTCTGATGTAGTCAATATAAGTACCAAATCAGTTAACCCAAGTAAACTGAATGATATTTCTTTAAGACATTATAGTATTCCTGCATTTGATAGTGGAATGTCGCCTTCTATAGATTTGCCTGAGGAAATAAAAAGTAATAAGTATCTAATAGAAAAAGATACTATTCTGGTAAGTAAATTAAATCCGGCAACTCCACGGATTTGGACTGTGTTTCATAAAGAAGAGGATAATAGTTTACAAGTATCTTCCACCGAATTTATTCATTACATTCCAAAAGATAAAAAATATTTTTCATGGTTGAACGGGTATTTGAGGTCTTTTGATTTCCAATCAGAATTTATTTCGTATGCAACAGGTTCTACTAATAGTAGACAAAGAGTAAAGCCAAATGTCACTAAGGAATTTGAAATAATTCTACCACCGGAGGATGTATTAGAAAAGTTTAATAAGGTTGTGTCAACTTTTTATAAATTATCGGGAAAAAATATTAATACGCTTTCTTCATTAACCGCTACAAGGGATTATTTGATTCCACGTTTAATTTCTGGAGAAATAGATATTCCGGAAGTGGTAGAAAAGGTAAGGGAGGTTATATCAAATGAGCAACCAGAGCCGTCTGTATGAGTCTGATTTCGAGGAAACAACTATAGAGAGGCTGAAAAATTTAGGGTATGAATATATTCCTGCCTATGAGTGGGGGACACGGTCATCGTTATCTGATGTTGTCATGGAAAAAAGGTTGGAAAAGTATCTTTATGATACTTATCCGACCTTTCCCAAAGAACATATGCCTGCATTAATATCTCAGATTACTAATGTAGACGGAGTCACAGTTGAACAACGAAATGAACGATTTCATGATGTTTTAACAAAAGGAATAGATTTTAAAATTGAGCAAGAGAATGATGAAGACCAATTCTACCATATCTCTCCTATCAATTGGGAAAAGCCTTTAGAAAATGATTTTGTGGTAATGAATCAATTGGCTATTGAAGGGAGAATGTCACGACGACCAGATATCCTTGTTTATATTAATGGATTACCACTTATACTTTTTGAATTAAAAAGCCCTTATATAGAAAACACCACAGTTCAGGACGCCTACACACAAGTCAGAAATTACACCTATGACATAGCCCAACTATTTAATTATAATGCGTTTTCTGTTATTTCAGACGGAACAACAACATTACATGGAATGCCATTTGCCCCAATTGAATTTTTTGCTGCTTGGAAATCTATTGACGGCGTAAGGATAGACAACAACATCGCTAATACAATGAAAACTCTTGTAGAGGGTTTATTTCAAAAAGACCGCCTACTAAATTATATTCGTAATTTTATCGTCTTTATGGACAATGGTAAAACGAAAGCAAAAATTGGAGCCAAGTATCACCAGTTTTTTGGTGTGAACTTTGCTGTCCAAGAATCCATTCGAGCAACAAGACCAAATGGGGATAGAAAAATTGGAGTTATTTGGCACACTCAGGGGTCAGGTAAATCAATATCTATGTTATTCTTTGCCGGTATCTTAATTCGCCATAGTGAAATGAAAAATCCAACTGTTGTGATTCAAGTAGATCGAGCCGATTTAGACAATCAATTACATGACACTTTTGTTGAGGGAAAAACACTTGTAGGTCATGTGAAACAGGCTGATTCTGCTAGTGATTTAAGAGAACTTTTAAAAAATGAATCTGGTCAAATAATATTTACCACTATTGAAAAGTTTCGTTTGAAAGAGGCGGAAGGTGTTCATCCAGTTCTTTCTGAACGAGAGAATATTATCGTTATAGCAGATGAAGCGCATAGAACACAATATAATGATGCCGGATATGCAGGCCATATAAAAACGGCTCTACCCAATGCCAGCCATATCGGTTTTACAGGTACTCCGGTTGATTTTGCAGGAAGAAGTACAAATGAAGTATTCGGTCATACGATTCATACCTATGATATGCTTCAGGCAGTTGAGGACAATGCAACAGTTCCAATTTATTATGAATCACGTCTGATTAGATTAGGGGTAACTAACGACGAAATAGATAGCCAAATTAATGAGTTAGGAACTGGTGAAGGTAACGACGAACTTGAGAAACATCGCAGAGCATGGGCTGCTCTTGCTAAGTTGGCTGGAACTAAGGAACGTGTCGAGGAACTAGCAAAAACAATTATTGATCACTTTGCTGAAAAACAACTAGTAACACCTGAAGCAAAAGGCATGATTGTATGTATGAGTCGAGAAAACTGTGTTGCTCTTTACAATGAATTGCGTAAACTACCAAATTGTCCACCAGTTGAAATTATTATGACTGGTGATGTATCAAAGGACCCGGAAGAATGGCGTCATAAACAAGGTGGTAGTGATTACTCCCATATTAAATCTAAAGAGGAGCAAGAGGCTGTAAAAGCAAAATTACGAGATCCAAAAGACCCGCTTAAACTTGTTATAGTCAGAGATATGTGGCTTACTGGTTTTGATGCTAAGCCTTTAACATACCTCTATGTAGATAAACCAATGAAGGGTCACAATCTTATGCAAGCAATTGCACGTGTGAACCGTGTATTCCCCGGTAAGCAAGGTGGAACAATTGTAGACTTTATTGGAATTGCAACCCAACTAAAAGAAGCAACTAAAAAGTATACGGACAGTGGTGGTAAAGGAGATTTAACATTTGACATTGAGCAAGCAGAAGGACTGTTTTGGGGCTTTTTACAAGAAGTAAGAGAACTTATCCCTCAAAAACTTTATCCTAACAACCTGTCCTTAAATGAGTGGCGAGCATTACCAAAAGTTGAACGGGAAGATTTTATTGCAGAGGTGGTTAATCACTTTTTAGGTGGTGAAGAAAAGGTATTTTTAGAAGCACAAGTCAAACTTGCTAAATCCCACAAACTTGTTTCTCACCTTTCCTCTGTAACTGCAGTTTCAGGAGAAGTTTTATTATATGACATTGTTAAAACACAACTCCGCAAAATATCACAACCAATTGGTGGAGACGGCCAAAACGATAACAATTATGAAAAGAAATTAGGACAAATAGTAAATGAAAGTGTAAGTTCTTATGGTGCCTTGGATCTGTTTGAAATTGCAGGAATCGATAAGCCTAACATATCAGTACTAGATGATGCCTTTTTAACAGGGTTAGTCGAAAAACCCCATATTGATTTACGAATGAAATTGTTGAGGCAACTTTTGGAGGATGAAATTAAGGTTAAATTTAAAAAGAAAAACCCAAAAGGTAAACAGATGAGTGAAATGTTAAAGAAAACGATCGAAGAGTATCACAACAGAGTAATATCAGCAGCAGATGTTATTCGCTTTATGGTTGAGATGAGAAATAACCTAGACGAAGAGACAAAGCGAAGAATGGATCTAGGGCTAACTGAAGAGGAAGTAGCGTTTTATGAAATAATCGCAAATATGGAAAACGCTACATTCGATAATCAGTTTATGGCAGGTTTAGTCCATCAAGTTGTGAAAAACATGAAAAAAGAATTTCAAGTTGATTGGACCAACCCACACCGCCAAGATATCTTATCAAAAGTTAATCTCGCAGTAAAGGCTACATTAATGAAAAATAAGATAAAGCCAGAGCAGTTGAAGTTTTTGACCAATGCCTTTGTAGAGGAGGCAAAGGAACAGTTTAAAGATTGGCCAATTGATGCATAAGTAAAGTGGAGGGACTTATTTGGGGAAAGACAATAATAAAAATATCATTGATAGTTTCTCAGGAGTAAACGAGCAAATGCAGCGCTTCAGCAAATTAACAAGCCAATTAGATTTTAGTCCAATGCTTAATGCTCAAAGAGAAATACAATCTATTGGACTAACAGCATCTAATATGATGGAAGGAATGAGATATCCGTTACTAGAAATACACAGTAACTTTCATTCTAGTGGTTTGTTAGAGGCTGTTAATCAATTAAATAAAATCAAATTACCTATATATGATTTACAAAAAAAACTAAGTTTAATTGATCTTAGTGATTCAATTGCTACAATAAGTAGGATTTCAAATTTAGGAACAGTACTACATTCAGATGCTTTTGCGGAAATTGCTAAAGCGACAAGTACATTGAATCAAATACACGCAAAAATTGACTTCTCTGGTATCAGAAAATCGTTAGAATCTATAAGTGGTATAACTATGCCGCTACAGCGTTTAAGTGAACAGATACAAAGCATGAATTTGGCAAATTACGATTTAATTTCTCTGATACAGGACACTAGTTATGTCTTTGAAAATGTAAGGGCAAAGACTATTGATATTGCAACCGTAGATATTTCAGCAATTACTGATTTATTAAATGATATGACATTCGGAGAGATAGAAGTCGAAGAAAATGGTAGTGTTAAATATCAAAATACACAATACACAAGGGATGAAGTACAAGATATTGTTAACAAAGCATTACATGAAAGCAACATACTTATTCAGCAAAATAGTACAGAAATTAATTCATTAATATCAGAAGTTAAAAAATATCAGCAACAGCCACTATATCAGCAAGTTTTAATAAACCTAATATGCGGTATAATTCTATTTTTAGCAACACCATTTATGCAAACAGTACAGGATTCTATTACGAATATAATGGTTGAAAATAAAGTGAGAGTATTGAAGGTAATTAAAGCAGAATATCAAAGCCTTATTTTAGATAATAAAGAACAATTACATTATCGAATTGTTAGTACAGATAAAATGATTGTAAGAATAACTAAAAAGAAAAATTCAGATCCAGTTGGACAGGTTAATTTTGGTACAGTGGTAGAAGTGCTTTACAAAAATAAAAACTGGACACTGATTGAGTACGAAAATGAAAATGAGCAAATTGTTACTGGTTGGGTTTATACTCGATATTTAGAGAAACTAAAAAAATAAAAATATCTTTTTCAAACAAGAGTGGTGTTTCTATACTGCTCTTTTTCTTTATGTTTAAAGGGAATCGAATGTGGGTGCACAACTGTTTAGATAGGAATTTCAAATTACTAAGACACTGGAGGAGATTACTCATGAAAAAGGAGCACTTAGAAGTAAAAGGAATGGACACTGAATTTGTTGAGTTTCATCACCAACAACATAATATCCTTTTTACTAGGTTCGACCATGTTAGTTTAACAGAGACAAAAGGGAGGAAAGAAACCAGATATTTTTTTATGTAGCCTGTACTAGAAGTAGTGGAGATTTATTTTTTATTAAAGAAAAAGAGATCCCTGTTGACTATAAAATAGTAAATTAGATAACCTTATATACCGGTAAAAAAGCATTAGGGGTGGACAGCTCCTAATGCTTTTTTGCCTCTTACTCTGCTAAGTAAAAGATTAACATATTTAATAGTGTTTTGGTGAAATAATAATCATTTAATTCCCCAATCTTTGGAGGGTTATTCAATCCATGTCGAATTTTTACTTAATCAAAAATTCTTAAAAACTATGATTATATGATACAAGCTATCTAATAAGTCTTGTATTACTTTCGAACTATGTATAAAATAAAGATAAAGTATAAAAAAAGTAAGAGTACATCGAGGTGGTTTTATGAAAATAAAGTTATTTCAAAAGACACAAAGGGATTTAGCAACATCTATTAATCTTGTTATAGATAGATATTGGGAAGATGAAATTGATGAATCAAAAATGATAGAACTTATTCAAAAGTTATATGCCACAAATAAAAGTAAGTTCATGAAAGAAGGAGAATTTACAACAATTCTTCGTCAACAATGTGGAAAACGTAGGCTTGAGGTAGTTGATCAAGTGATTAATCAAAATTATGTCAGTTAGGAAAGTTTGATGAATGAGATACGTCATAGAATATTCAACTCGATTCACAAAAAGAAAATTGGCTGGAAAATGAGATCTCTATTATTCTTGAAATTTTATTACAAGGGAATCTAAGGAAGTTATTTTAGAGGTTATTTCAATTGTGTAGTCCGGTGAGTATTAATATGGTCCATACTCGTGCAGTAGCTTTTGATGAGATATGAAGGAATACTTTGTAAATGCTAATGAATATGATCGTAAGGCGATGACATTGAAGCTTTTTATAGATTACAAGCTTACTACAAAATAACGGTTTAGTAGGTAAGGGAAGTGATGCAAATGAATAAAAATTTAGATGATCTACTATCTCATATTAATGATAATTTTCGTTTCGGTAGTAAAATAGAGCAAAATTTTGTTGACGAGTGGTTTAAAGAATACACACTTGAAATAGAAGAAAAGTTTGCCGTTTATGATGAACTAGATTCTTTGCAAATAAAAATCATTGATCTTCCAAAAACTTTATTAAAGGCAAAGTTATTTAAGTTGTTAAAATGTATTGAGCTAGAAAATGAAATTAACAGAAGTATTCTTGTGAAATGGTTCAAACAAAATAATATAGATGAAAGTATACAAGAGAATATTCTAAGCGATCTAACGAGAAGAGAATATATCATTATTGAAGATACACCGCAACAGAAAAACGAAATTGATTTTGATATACCTGATGATTTATTTGAAAATGATCTAGATTCTTTATTGGATGACAACAGCTTCATTGAACATGTTGATTTACTTGAAGATGTTATTGATAAGTCATGGAATATTGAATATTTATATCAAATACATTCAGGAGATGAATCAAAACGAAATAAGTCACTTAGTAATCTAGTTGAAGCGAATAGAAAATTAGTTTGGAAGATTGTGAAGCGGTATTCAGGATTAGCAACAGTGGGGTTCGATCTGAATGATATGTATCAAGTTGGGGTTATTGGATTACTAAAGGCTGCAGAAAAATTCGATGTTACCTTGGGTAATCAGTTTTCAACTTATGCTACTTGGTGGATAAGACAAGCGATTACTAGAGGGATAGCGGATTATTCAACATTAATACGAATTCCAGTTCATTATAGAGAAAAAATGAATAAATTCATAAAAATCGAGAATGAATTGTGGAATGAATTGGCTAGACCTGCTACAACCGTTGAGATTTCTAAATTAATGGAAGAACCTATTAACGTGATAGAAGAACTGCGCTTTTATATTTCACAAAGTAATTTGGATAGTCTTGATCGCCTTGTTGGAAATGATGAAAACACTCCATTAGGTGAATTCATGTTAGACGAAAAATTAAATATGCCTGAAGAGGAATATTATAAAGTTGAATTAAGAAATACAATAGGTGAGATCTTTAAATCAAATTTAACGGAGAGAGAAATGCAAATTTTATATTATCGTTTTGGATTTAAAAACGATGAAATAAAAACATTGGAGGATATTGGACAAATATTCAATTTGACAAGAGAAAGAATTCGACAAATAGAAGCAAAGGCGCTTAAGAAGCTTCGAAGACCAAAAACGACTACAATATTAAAGGAGCATTTGTATGAATATTGAAAAAAGAATTGAGGAAATTGCAGAACAAAATGGACCATGTATAGTTGTTTTAAAAGGTTTTGACACAAGCAAATTAAAAAGAGAGAAAAAGTACTTTTCGTTTAGTATAGACTACTTCGATACAGTAAATTTATCAACTCTACAAGAACAGGTAATAGAAGATATTATCCAACATCGTACTTTTACAGATGCTTATTTATGGATGACGATTGAAGAATATCAATTATTTAAAGACCAAGAAGCTATTAATAAAATGCCCGTATTGGTAATCGAAAATAATCTGTTTAATAAACAGTATCCATACAGAGGTTCACTGTCAAATGTTGAGAGCATTTATCATTACCTATATTATCAAGAAGATAATGAATTAGAAAATGATCAGTTAAAAATATTAGAAAACGTCTCGAAATTTTATGGGCAAATTGATTATTCGAAGCACAGTGGAAACTATTATGTGACGTATCCAGAATTTGATGAAAAACCATTGACTTTTAAATATTATGATGAGAAGGAGTATGACTATAAATTTAGCGAAGATTACCCTACAGAAAATATCTCGCAAATAGAATTATCGGATGATGAACTTCCCTTTTTAGATCTCATTATGAACATTATTACAAAAGAAGGTACCAATAATGTCCTATTTGTTTTATCAGGCGCAAATGAGCTACTACCTAATAACTATTTAGCGCGAATTAATATTCTCGCTAATATTTCTGATATAAATATTTATTTTACAACTTTATCAATAAGAAGAAAGGTAATAGCGAATGAAGATGCATATGTGAAAATTTTGAATGATGTTTATGGGTACGATGATTACAAAGAAATTGAGTTTTATAAAAACATAGAGGGTCAATCTAAAGAAACGATAAATATTTCACAAGCTCAAATTATCGATGATATAGTCATTCAGGCAGAAAAAGCAATGCATGGTGAAGATTTTCGTGATATTTATATAACTGCAGCAACAGGAGCAGGAAAATCAGTGATGTTCCAAATCCCGGCATTATATTTAGCGGATAAATATGCAGATGATAAACCTTTAACTTTAGTAATATCACCATTGATTGGTCTAATGAATGATCAAGTTGATAGTATGCAAAGAAAAGGGATTAAAAACTCAGCAACAATAAATGGAAATACTCCACCTTATGAAAAAGAACGTATACTTGATGAAATTCAAAATCAGAAAGTTGATATTTTATACCTATCTCCTGAAACGCTTCAAGCTCGATCCGATATTAAAATGCTGATTGGTAATAGAAATATTGGTGTCGTGATTATTGATGAGGCTCATATTGTAACTACTTGGGGAAAATCGTTTCGCTCTGACTATTGGTATTTAGGTATCTATCTAGCAAAGTTAAGAAAGGAGTATAAATTCCCTATAGTTACTTTCACTGCAACGGCTATATACGGTGGACGAGAAGATATGTATTTAGATACGAGAAATAGTCTTAATATGATAAGTCCTATTTCATACTTTGGAAAAGTTCGTCGTGATGAGTTAATTATGGTTGTTCGAAGTAGTGAAAAAGATCTAGAGAAAGAAGGAAGGGATTATCGAAAAACGAAACACGCGTTAGCTTTGAAACATTTAAAAAAAGCTCATAATAACAAACAAAAATCATTAGTTTATTTTCCAACAGTAAAATTGTTGACAGATTTCAAAACCTTTTTAACGCAAAATGCACCAGATCTTGCTGAAGCTACAGGTAAATACCATGGTAGCCTTTCAAAAGAGGAAAAAGATGAGGTTTTATATCAATATGTAAGTGGAGAATTACAATTTGTTTTAGCAACGAAAGCCTTTGGAATGGGGATCGACATTCCTGATATTACAAATGTTTACCATTATGCTCCTACTGGTAATGTCGTTGATTATATTCAAGAAATCGGAAGGGCAGCTCGAGATAAGAAAAAAGTTGCTAACGGATATGGTTTAATTGATTTTCTAAATCGTGACATGAACGAGGTTAAACAGCTATACGGTATGTCAGCGATTAGAAAGAGTCAAATTATAGAGGTTATGAAAAAAGTTTTATCAGTATATAAAGAAAAGAATTATAACCGTAATTTAATTATTAGTCCAGAGGATTTTAAATATATCTTTGTTCAAAACAAACGTGATGAAGATTCATTAGACAATAAAGTGAAAACTGTTTTATTAATGATTGAAAAGGATTTTTCTTCACCAAATAAACTAGGGTATTCGCCATTTGTCGCGAGACCAAGAAGTCTATTTGGGAATGATTTAATTTTCGTTACTCCTAAATTGGAAAGAACTTTTATTCATTCTAGCTTAGGAAAATATTTTAGCAAGCTATACGAAATACAGAGTGAGAGTTATTCTGCTGTATATCAAGTGAACTTGAGTGGAATATGGGAAAAGTATTATAGAAGTATGTCTTTTCCTAGTTTCAAATTTGCATTGTATTCAGCAGAAGAAAGAGCGAAATTGAAGCATAAATCTATTTTTGAAAAGCTTATATATGTGTCAGGTGTAGAAGTAGGGTTGAATAACAATGAATCAATTGAGCCAATTGTTTCTGAGTATAATTTAATCTTACAGGGATTTGAAACATTCGTTAATATTTATAAAATGTCTGGAAAACATTTTTCGGTAGATGATCTTGGATATCATTTTATGAAAACATTAAAAATCTCTGATAAGTTCGAAGCAATGACGTTTGCACAAACAGTTATTAACGCAGCATTTGAGTATTCTAAGATAAAAGAGATTAAATTCATATCCGAACGTCCGAGCAGTGGAGATTCTAAACCGAAGTATATCATTCACAAAGATGGAGATTTATTCACGACATTCATTAAGAGAGGCTTGTTAGCAACTTTGAAGCCGAGTGATAATTTTGTTGAGCACGGTCGCGATATACTTACATTTTACATGAGGGCAAATAGTGTTGAATTAGATGCGAAGATAGCAGCACTTGGAATTGGGGAGAGTCGAAAGTTATTAAATTATCAAGTTGTGGGTGGAAACAACCCACAAATATATTTAAGGATGAACTCAATTTATCCATTAGAAAAAGCTATTAAACAAGGTGATTTTTATCAAAATAGAATTTTAAAAGATGTTCAAGATAAACATTATACAAGCGTTGAAATGTTGAAGTATCTTTTTACAAAAGAACAAGAAGGAAATTCGCCAAAAGAGAAAATTCTAAATTACTCAAAATGGTTTTGGGATAATATAGAAGATTATTTTATGGGAATTCTACCAGGCGAAGTAAAGGACGCTTTAAGTAAACCGAAAAAATAAAGTCTATCATTTTAAAAAGCTAAGCGTTAAATCCTTTACACTTTCTAAATCAAGTGAAAGTGGTTAGTCGCCCGGTGTATTACACACGAAAAATGAAGAGACCTAATTAGCAAAGCATTGATTAGATTGTAAAGAATTATTAGGAGCAATATTTTAAATATATATTTATATGAGTATTAAGTTATAAAAAATAAGCATTGGTACTTCACCAGTGGCTATTTTTTTCTCTTAAATCACAGCGGTGCAAAGTATTGCTAGTACACGATATTGACACTACAATCTAGGAAGAAATAATTATTATTATTTAACTTTTAATGTATTATTATTCAAATTGCCTAGTGAAGTATTGCGTTGGTTAGCATAAAACTCTTTTATGTGAACAAAGAATACATCAATGATATTGAATTGAATTATACAAAATTTAAAAGTTGTAATATAATAATTATATAGACTATGGACTTTATAATAGAAAGTGGGGGAAGTCCTATGACAATGCAACGTTTTGCAGAACATATAATTTCTTTATCCAATAACCATGGTGGAATAAGTAATCTAAAGCTACAAAAGATATTATATTTCACACTCGGAGAATATATAAAAGATCACGGGATTAATGATTTGGTCAATGATATTTATACAGAACCTTTTGAAGCATGGTCGTATGGTCCTGTTGTTAGATCAGAATATTTTAGAAATCAAAGATTTGGTAGATATAACATTAGAAGAGAAACAACTACTAATAGTAATTATAATGAATTGAATTCATACTTTAACAACAATGTGAATAGAAGTATTAGCTCGTTAATAGAAGATAGCCATAATAGACCTACATGGTATAATAACAGAGAAGCCATCCTTAGAAATCAAAAAATTATCTACTCATTAGAGGACCTACAAAATGACTTTAGATAGACAAGAATTATCAGAAAGACTTATCGATTGTTTAAATAAGTTATATGGGGCAACTTCTTCTGGTGTAGATGAAGAAATCCAAAAAAACACTTTTCAAGAATTCTTTGACCTTCTAAACGAAATGGAATATGACTTATTACCGTATGCGGCAGCTTCTCAGTTTCTTTATAATAATATAAAAAACGGAGAAGGATTCTATTTAATACAAAGCATTGAGGATTCTATTAAAGAAGAATTTGATGTCACTGATGAAATTTATAAAAAAGGATTAAAGATAGTTGAACACTTAGAGTTAGCTCAACAACAAAAAGAAGCATTATTTGCAAAGCAAGAAGAAAAGATACATTATATAGAAGAAATGCAAAAAGTACTGTTGGACAAGTCTAAAAAGGTTGAGGAATTACAAAAAACAACTGAAGACTTGCAAGAAGCAAATAAAAAACTCCAAGAAGAAAATGCTAAAATGACTACAAATTATATTACAATCTTAGGGATTTTCGCCGCAATATTGATGGGGGCTTTTGGATCAATTCAAGGTTTTACTAGTATTTACGAGAATGCCTATAGACTGGAATTATTTGAGGTATTGATTATTAGTTCCATTGGAGCATCTTCTGTAATTTTAATATTATTTTTCTTATTAAATGGAGTTGCGAAGTTAACAGGTAAATCTCTTTCGAGTTCTAAAAGAGAGTCGGCAACTTTGACTGAAAGACACCCAACTCTTATTATTGTTCATATGATGTTAGTGTTATTGTGTTTAATCGCAGTTGCATTAAAATTAAGTAACGTTAATTTGAATTTCGCTTGGGAAGGGCTATGGTGGTTGCTCCCAATTTTTTGGTTTATTTATATCCTGAATGTTATAAAAAGCAAATAGATATGGACATTTGATAGGATGTTATTTTTGGTCACACATCAACATACCCGTACCTTTTAAACACATAGAAATATAGTGAAGGCATTTGGAAACTTGATTCCAATGCCTTCATTTTCTTATATTTTGCCTCTTAAATAACTACGCTGAACCGTATCATAAGTAAATGAGGTTTTAGTAGAGCAGAAGAGCATAAAGCATTAATCTTAGACTCGAGGGATGAAAAGAAAGCCCGAATACAATCTTAAAGGCTTTAAGGACAAAATATATAACCAGATAAACTTCACTGCTAGCGACATGATATTCATCCGGTTATTTGTAATCAAAAATTATGGCCTAGACAATACCTTGTTCTATCATAGCATCGGCCACTCTCAAAAACCCTGCAATATTAGCACCAACAACAAGGTTGTCAGGGTGACCATATTCATTTGAAGCTTTTACACTGTTTTGGTAAATATTACGCATAATCTGTTGTAGTTTCGCGTCAACTTCTTCAAATGTCCAGGAAAGTCTCATACTATTTTGGGCCATTTCTAGCGAAGATACTGCAACTCCGCCTGCGTTAGCTGCTTTAGCTGGTCCGAAAAGTATTCGATTATTTAGGAACACATCAATGGCTTCTAAGGTGGATGGCATATTTGCCCCTTCTCCAATTGCGATTACCCCGTTAGCTACCAATAACTTGGCTGAATTCACATCGATTTCATTCTGAGTGGCACAAGGTAGAGCAATATCACAAGGTATCGTCCAGATTCCTGTGCATCCTTCATAGTATTCAGCGTGAGGATGTTCATTTACATATTCTGCAATTCTTTTATTCTCCACTTCCTTCAATTTTTTTACAGTTTGGAGGTTTATTCCATTCCTATCGTAAACAAAGCCGTTGGAATCACTGCATGCTATGACTTTAGCTCCAAATTGAGTAGCTTTCTCCATTGCATAAATCGATACATTTCCAGTCCCTGATACCACCACGGTTTTTCCTTCAAAACTTAATCCTTTGTCTTTTAACATTTCTTGTACAAAGTAAACAGTGCCGTATCCAGTTGCTTCTGTTCTGGCGAGGCTTCCTCCATAACTAAGTCCCTTTCCAGTTAATACACCAGCACGATAGCTGCCCATAATTCTTTTATATTGTCCAAACATATATCCAATTTCTCTGGCTCCCACCCCAATATCACCTGCAGGAACATCGGTATCAGGATCAATGTGTTTACATAGTTCTGTCATAAAGCTTTGCGTGAATCTCATAATTTCCCCGTTGGATTTTCCTTTTGGGTCAAAATCAGAACCGCCTTTTCCTCCTCCGATGGGCTGGCCAGTTAAAGAATTCTTAAAGATTTGTTCAAAGCCTAAAAATTTAATAATGCTCGCATTCACGGAAGGGTGAAATCTTATTCCGCCTTTATAGGGTCCAATGGCACTATTGAATTGAACACGGTAACCCCGGTTCACTTTCACTTTCCCTTGATCATCGACCCATGGGACACGAAAGGTAATGATTCTTTCAGGTTCAACAATCTGTTCAAGAACCCCGCTCTCCATGTATCTTGGGTGTTTAACAAATACAGGCACAAGTGAGTCAAAGATTTCCTTAACAGCCTGATGGAACTCTTTTTCGTGAGGGTCACGTTTTTTAACTGCTTCATAGACCTCGTTGACATAATCTTTAGCCTTTTGTATCCCATCGTGCTTGATCTCCGTAATTGTTGCCATTATTATTCACTCCCTAACATTTAAAAAAGCTATATCTAATAAAAGCCCTAAAAGAAAAATTTCAGTTTTTTTACTTAAATGTATTTTATAAGTTATAATTAATCGAAACAATATCTAATTTAGATAATATTAATGCCGAAGTAAGATTAATTGAAACAAGAGGTGAACCCAATGGAATTAAGGCAAATACAATACTTTATAGAAGTAGCCTTAAGAGAGCATGTAACGGAGGCCGCTAATAATCTGCATGTTGCACAATCCGCCATTAGCCGTCAGATTGTTAATTTGGAATCAGAATTAGGAGTTCCTTTGTTTATAAGGGAAGGAAGAAATGTAAAATTAACCCCTATCGGGAGGATTTTTTTGGAGCATATGCAGAACGCCATGAAGGTTATTGAAACTGCGCGGCGTGAAGTAGAAGAATATATAGATCCAGATCGTGGTACCATTCGAATTGGTTTTCCAAGCAGTCTGGCTACTTACATGCTTCCAAATGTCATCTCTGCCTTTCGGGAGTCTTATCCAAATGTGAAATTCCAGCTCAAACAAGGATCTTATCATCAGCTGGTAGATGCCGTTGTAAAAGGCGAGATGGATATGGCCCTCATCGGACCATTACCGAAGCAAAATAAAAACATTAAAACAGAGATATTATTTGTTGATAACATCGTCGCTCTCTTGCCATCTAACCATCCTCTAGCTGAAAATACCCTACTTAAGCTCAGTCAGTTGAAAAATGATTCATTCGTTCTATTTCCTGACGGGTTCATACTTCGGGATATTGTGGTCAACGCTTGCCAATATCAAGGATTCCAGCCCAAGGTATCATTTGAGGGAGAGGATATAGATGCCATAAAAGGCTTGGTTTCGGCAGGTTTAGGGGTAAGCTTGATTCCTGAGATTACGTTAATTGATAATTTGCCACGCTCCACAGTCAAATTACATATTACGGACCAGCAAGTCACCCGGACAGTTGGAATCATTACTCCTAGTGATCGGAAATTACTTCCCTCAGAAAAAACTTTCTATGATTTTATAATAGACTTCTTTGAAACTGCCAGAAGATTTTCATAGCCATGTAGGAATTTTAGTGTTGTGGATTGGTGTTTTTCTCAATAAATTTAAAGGAAATCTCACATACATGCGTTTTCGGTGAACCTTATCACAAATAGTGTTGTAAGGTGGTAACGAATTATAACAAGTTATATAACAACAAGTCCCCTTAGAACTCCTACACAAGTTGGGGGTTTTTTTATAAAAAGAATTAATTATTAAAGAGAATAAATGTTCCCTTTTATTAATTCTTCCAATGTATAGATGGTATAATATTACATAGTAGAAGGTTAGAAAGTGGTAAGTAAGTTTCTATTAAAGAGGGAGTGATAGGTTTGCAAAATGAAACTGATGTCCTAATCTATCAAACAGAAGACGGAAACACAAAAATAGATGTTAGATTAGAAAATGAAACCGTTTGGATGACACAAAAGGCCGTAGCAGAATTATATCAAACCTCACCTCAAAATATTACGCTTCATATTAAAAATATATATGAAGAAGCAGAATTGCAGCAAGACTCAACTTGTAAGTATTACTTACAAGTTCAAAATGAGGGATCAAGAGAGGTAACTAGAAAAGCAAAACACTACAATCTCGAAATGATTATTGCAATCGGCTATCGAGTTCGCTCCCATCGTGGCACACAATTTCGTCAGTGGGCTACTGAAAGGTTAAATGAGTATCTTGTTAAAGGCTTTACTATGGATGATGATCGTTTGAAAGAAATGCGTAACTTTGGCCAGGATTACTTCGATGAATTATTGGAGCGAATCCGTGACATCCGCGCTTCTGAGAAGAGGTTCTATCAAAAGATTACGGACATTTACGCTACCTCTGTTGACTATGATTCTAAGGCAGAAATCACTCAGGAATTCTTTGCAACGGTTCAAAATAAACTCCACTTTGCAATTCATGGTCAAACTGCTGCTGAACTCATTTCAGATAGAGCAAATGCTGAGACCGAAAATATGGGCCTTAAATCATGGAAGGGAGATAAAGTACGGAAACAGGATGTCACTGTTGCTAAGAATTGTTTATCAGAAAAAGAGTTAAAGTCGCTTAATCGAATTGTTACGATGTATCTAGATTATGCCGAGGACCAGGCAGAAAGACAGCGACCAATGCATATGAAGGATTGGATTGGTAAACTAAATGCATTTTTGCAATTCAATGATCGTGAAATTCTTGAAAATGCTGGAAAGGTCTCTAAAGTTGTTGCAGATGAAATAGCCATTCAAGAATACGAGAGATTTAATCAACATCGAATTAACCATGATACTAATGATGATTTTGAACGATTTATTGAGAACAATAATCTTAAGAAGTAAATTTCCAGTGGTTTTTGAAGGAACTGTATCGAACTCAGGAATTACAGTATCAGACACTTTTTTTGCTTTTTCACTAGTTTGTAAAATCTAAGATGACCGAGGTGCATTCCATTCTTAGTTAATCTGCTAAAGCCGTGATGATTAATACAATAATGATAATAGATAGATAAATCTGATATAATTTACACCAACAACCGTAAAACTCAGAGGTGCATATGGAAGTTATACATTGGATGATAAAAAAAGTGCGTCAAACGGTGATGGACTACCAATATTCGATTCATGAAACGCTAGCCGGGCGGTATAGGATTGAAGAAATATTACGGAATGGCAGTTATGGCATCATTTATTTATGTTGGAATCTGGAATCCAACCAAAGATGCGTGGTCAAACAGATGCGCAAGAGTAAGAAAAAAGAGAATGAAGAAAACTATAAGCAGGAGACGGCCATTCTTCAGATGCTGGATCATCCGGGTATTCCCAAACTGATTGAAACTTTTTCGTATCAGAATAAGCAGTTCTTTTCTATGGAGTTTATCGAGGGGGAGAATTTAGAAGATACGTTATTTGCGTCGAAGCAGAAGTACAGTGAGAGCGAATGCCTGGTAATGGCAAAGAAGCTGACTGCCATTACCTGCTATATTCATGAAAAAGGAGTTATCCATGGCGATATCAGGATTCCGAATGTACTCCTTAACCGTGGGGAGTTATATCTGATAGATTTTGGATTGGCCCACAACCTGCATACAGACAACCACGCCAAAGAACATCAGGAACAGTTAATTCAAGAAGATTTTTATGACATAGGGGATTTCCTGCTCTTTCTTCTATACTCTCCCTACGAGGCTGAAACAAAGAAAAATAGATCCTGGACCGAAGAGCTAACATTAAATCCAAAAACAACAAATATCCTCAAAAGGTTGCTTCAGATTAATCAGCCGTACCATCGGTGTGAAGATATCCTTGCAGATATGGAAGAAGCAATCACCATTCTTTCAGCCACTGACCATAAGTAAAAAACTCCATTCAGCAGGGTGTTATCTTCCCGCCCAATGGAGCCCTGTAGCAAGTCATCCAGATAGCTATCAGCTACTACTTCGGTAAAAGCCTTTTTTCTTGTAACGATGTGAGCCTTGGTAGGGATAACGTCCGCGTCGTCCACTGTTGCTTCCGTAATACGGCCGCTTCTTTCTGTCGCTAGAGCTGCGACGATGGTATCTTGACCGGCCATTGCTGCTGCCGTGCTTTTTCATCTCATGAGAAACTTTCTTTAGGAACTTTTTAAACATAGAGCTCCCTCCTTTACTGTTTATACGGATTGGTATTTAGAGAGGTTTCATGATTTCGGGTAAAAGCACTCTCGTATACGAAACATAGGGTTGCCATTCTGATTGATCTATTATAATGAACCTTCGTATATCTGAAGCGGCCCAGCACCTATGCAAAAGTACAGGTAGTGGAAGTTGCGGATAAGAAGGTCACAGAGAATATGAGTGTGGCTGAAACGGAAGAGATGAAACAGAAAGAAGGCAAACGCATTCTTGCCAATATTAAGCAGGATACATACGTGGTGACCCTCGAGATCAACGGTAAAATGCTAAGCTCTGAGCAGTTTGCAGCCAAAATGGACGAGCTTGCAACATACGGGAAAAGTAAAGTAGCGTTCGTGATTGGCGGGTCGCTTGGGATAAGTGAAGACGTTCAGAAACACAGTGACCTGGCATTGTCTTTTTCGAAGATGACATTTCCACATCAGGTTATGCGGCTGATATTGTTAGAGCAGGTTTATAGAGGTTGCAGGATAAATCGGGGGGACCGTATCATATAGTGATAAGACAACTAGTGGAACTGTAAATTGATAAAGAATGGCTTAAGCAAGGGGTTGGTTCTTCGCTTCCATGAAGCAATAGAACCGTCCCTTTGCTTCGAAAGAACGAGAGAAGGTAGAGAATAAGAGAGATTGAAGGGAGCGGCGGCACTGTGAGAAGTGCCGCCGTATTTTTGGTACAATGTAAAGAACAACATAAAGTAATCGGTAAAAAGGATTGAATTGAATATAACCATCATTGCGGTCGGAAAATTAAAGGAAAAATATCTCAAGCAGGGAATACGAGAATATTTGAAGCGGCTCAGCACTTATGCAAAAGTCCGAATTATTGAAGTTGCTGATGTAAAAGCACCAGAGAATATGAGCGATGCTGAAATGGAAGAAGTTAAACAGAAGGAAGGCGAACGGATTCTCTCCAACATTAAGCAGGATACATACGTAGTAACCCTCGAAATCAATGGAAAGATGCTAAGCTCCGAACAGCTTGCAGCCAAAATGGACGAGCTTGCAACGTACGGGAAAAGTAAGGTTGCTTTTGTTATCGGCGGATCACTTGGGATTAGTGACGATGTGCAAAAACGCAGCGACCTGGCGTTGTCTTTTTCGAAGATGACATTTCCGCATCAGGTTATGCGGTTGATTTTGTTGGAGCAGGTTTATCGCGGATTTAGGATTAATCGGGGGGAACCGTATCATAATTAGGTAAGGTTTTTTTGGGTGAAATATAAGGCTCTTAATAACATAGAATCTTCGTGTTCCTATTCTTCTCTTTTTCTCCCATTCATTAACTTAAATAAATCACTTCATATCTCGATTATTCAAAATGATATTAATTGTTGGCATAATTATCAAAAATAGTCCTTACAATTTCTGCCTCATCTTCAACAATTACAAGTTTCTTCTTAATGCTTTTATATCCTAAAAATAAAAGCATAAAGTATACATGTAGGGATAATTACATTGCTATGTTTGAGTGGGGCGGTAATTCGTCTCACTTTTTACTTTTAACGGACTCAAAGCTTGACTATAGGAAAAAAATAATATAATTTTTTTGGCAATTATACTTTACAAGCAATTTATTTTGTTATAAGTTATATATAACAAAATAAATCGGAGGTGACTCATGCTTCTGGAAGAAATAGCGTCTATAAACCCTGGGTTGGTTCTCTCGAGAAAACGAGCTGATGAAACAGATAACAATATTTTCACTTATACAATGCTTTCTTTAACGGATATTGACCCTTCAGGATACATTAAGGCAGGGGTTTTTGAAGAATACAAATCAAAAGAGAATATTAAACAGAGTTTTCTCACTAAAAAAGATGATGTAATCATGCGTTTAACTTACCCATATACAACTTTGTTGATTGATAGCACGTTTGAAGACTTGATTATCCCCTCGTCATTTGCAGTTATTCGAATAATTGATAGGGAGTTTAAGCCTTCGTATGTTGCTTGGTTTTTGAATCAATCATCCATAAAACAATACATTCAATCCATCCAAAGCGGTTCTGTAATTGGAAGCACAAACAAAAAAGTTGTAGGGTCTATTGAAATCAAAAAACTTCAATTGGAAGATCAAGAAAGGCTTCAAGAAATTAACCGTTTAAAACACAAAGAAAAACAACTTTTAGAAAAGCTTTGGGAAGAAAAAGAGAAACTTTATCAGTATACAACACAACAAATTATAAAGGGAGAGAGTAAACATGATTAAAGAAACAGTCACACAATCAGATATTAACGCTGTACTATGGCGAGCGGCAGACACGTTTAGAGGGAAAATTGATTCAAGTATCTACAAGGATTATGTTCTGACAATGCTGTTTATTAAATACATAAGCGATGCTTATAAAGAGCATCTTACGGAGTACACTGAAAAATATAATGGGGATGAAAGACGAATCCAACGTGCCTTATCACGTGAAAGATTTGTACTTGAAGAGTCCGCTTCGTTTGATTACCTTTATGATCAGCGTCATAATCCTGAAATCGGTGAGATAATCAACAAAGCCTTAGCAAAGCTTGAAGATGAAAACACAGGAAAACTACGTGGGGTATTCCGTAACATTGACTTTAACTCAGAATCTGTATTAGGCAAAACTAAAGATCGCAATTCAATGCTGCGATCACTTTTAGAAGATTTTAACACAATCTCATTAAAACCATCTGTTGTTGGTAGTGAAGATGTCATTGGCGACTCTTATCAATACATGATTGAACGATTTGCATCGGATGCTGGGAAGAAGGGAGGAGAGTTTTTTACCCCCTCAATGGTATCTGAGTTATTAGCCAGACTGGTTCAACCGCAAGAAAACGATCGAATTTATGACCCAACATGCGGATCAGGTTCCTTATTGATTCGTGTTGCCAATCAAGTTCCAAATAAAAAAGTTGCCATTTATGGGCAAGAACGTAATGGTCAGACACAATCATTAGCAACCATGAACATGTACCTGCACGGCATAGATGATGCGAAACTTGAGTGGGGTGACACATTAGCTAACCCTCTTCACTTGGAGAATGACAAGCTCATGAAATTCCAACGGATAGTTGCTAATCCTCCGTTTTCTTTAGACAAATGGGCGATGGGTTTTGCTGAAGATACCTCAGATGATAAGAAGTTCAAAATGGATGCTTCATTAGACCCTTACAGACGATTTGAGTGGGGTGTGCCACCAAGTTCTAAGGGGGACTATGCTTTTGTTCAACACATGTTGTATTCCTTAGCAGAAGATGGTTCAATGGCAACCATTCTTCCACATGGTGTGCTATTCCGCGGGGCAAGTGAAGGAAAGATTCGTAAGCAGATCTTAGAGATGAATCTATTAGATGCTGTAATTGGGTTACCAGAAGGGTTATTCTTTGGAACAGGCATTCCTGCTTGCATCATGGTATTTAAAAAGAACCGTACACGAGATGACGTCCTCTTTATCGACGCTTCAAGTGAAGGGAATTATGAAAAAGGGAAAAACCAAAACAAACTTAGAGAAGAAGACATTCAGAAAATCGTCGAAACTTATGAAACCTATGAAACAATTGATAAATATTCTTATGTTGCTTCGATGGATGAGATTAAAGAGAATGACTTTAACTTGAATATTCCAAGATATGTGGACACTTTTGAGGAAGAAGAGCCTGTGGATATGGAAGAGGTTAAGCAGAATATCAATGAAATAAAGGCGGAACTTCAAGACGTTGAGAAGAAGATGGAAGCTTATTTAATAGATTTAGGATTGTAGGTGACTTTAGTGAAAAAAGAATGGGATACTTTTAAAATAAAGGAAATATCCGAGAGTATTACAGCTGGTGCAACACCGAGCACAAAGATTCCTGATTTTTGGGATGGGGATATTCCTTGGATGAGTTCTGGAGAGATAAATAAAAGAGAAGTTTTTAATACAGATAGAAAAATCACAGTGAAGGGATTTAAGGCGACCAGCACTAAAATGATTCCAAAAGAAAGCATTCTCATTGCACTGGCAGGTCAAGGTAAAACGAGGGCCACTGTCGCGATAAACAAAATAGAATTATGTACTAACCAATCTATTGCCGCAATTATTCCTAATAAAAAAATTAACCATAAGTTTTTATTCTATAACCTTGATAATAGATATTCTGAGATTAGAAGACTTTCCACTGGTGATGGGGGAAGAGGTGGGCTTAATTTAAAAATAATAGGGAGTATCAAAGTAGATATTCCACCATTAAAAGAACAACAAAAAATCGCCGATATCCTCTCTACTTGGGACAAAGCCATCGAACTTAAAGTGCAATTAATCGAACAGAAGAAAGAACAGAAAAAAGGGTTAATGCAGAAGTTGCTAACTGGTGAAGTGAGGTTACCTGGGCTTGATGGCGAGTGGGAAGAAGTTAAGCTTGGAGATATTGGTAAAACTTATAACGGATTATCAGGGAAAACAAAAGACGATTTTGGGTCTGGTAAACCTTATATTCAATACAAAATGATATTTGATGACTTTAAAATTAATTTAAATCATGTTGGATACGTGAATGTAGAAGAAGGAGAAAATCAAAACAGAGCTAAGTATGGAGATGTTTTCTTCACTACTTCATCTGAAGTAGCAGCAGAAGTGGGTATGAGTTCGGTCCTTTTGGACGAATACGATGAGTTATATTTAAATAGTTTTTGTTTTGGGTTCAGGTTTAATGACACACAGACTCTTATACCAGAGTTTGCTCAATACCTATTTAGAAGTTCGGTTTTCAGAAAACATACATTGAGATTGGCACAAGGCTCAACTCGATTCAATTTAAGTAAGAAAGAAATAATGAAAATTAAAATGCAAATACCTTCGTTAAATGAACAACAAAAAATTGCAGATGTATTAAATGCAGTGTCAAGAGAAGTTGAATTATTATCTAAGGAAGTCAAAGTACTGAAAAAACAGAAGAAGGGTCTCATGCAATTATTATTAACAGGAAAAGTGCGTGTAAAGGTTTGATACCACATGCCTCGTCTGTTAGTTGGAGGTGAAGAAATGGATTATATTGATCAATCAGAATTGGCAGTTAGCCAGCAACCTGCTATTGATGTGTTAATGAAGTTAGGCTACACGTATTTAACACCGGAAGAAGCGGAACAGCAACGCAAAAGTATATATGATGTATTGCTTTTGGACGTGTTAGAAGGTCAATTGCGACGACTGAATGAATTTGAATACAATGACAAAACCTATTCTTTCAGCAATGCAAATATCCATCAAGCCATCGAAGATTTAGATGAGAATTTGACAGATGGCTTAGTTAAAACTAATGAGAAAATCTATGAAACAATTATGTTAGGTCGGAGTTATTCAGAGACTCTGCCCGATGGTTCAAAAAAATCATTTACTATTCAATACATTGATTGGGAAAAACCTGAACACAATCAATATCATGTGACAGAGGAATTCAGAGTGGAACGTCGGGATGGAAAAGACACCATACGTGTTGATTTAGTGTTATTCATAAACGGTATCCCTTTCGTCACAATCGAATGTAAACGTGCATCTATACCTGTTTCAGAAGGTATTAGTCAGACGATTCGAAATCAAAAGCCTGATTATGCGCCTCAATTGTTTAAGTTTATTCAGCTCGTTTTATCGACTAATAAGAATGAGGTGAAGTATGCAACATGCAATACACCAGCAAAGTTTTGGTCGGTTTGGAAAGAGGAAGATTCCGAATTGCTAGATACCGAACTGGTTCGGACAGTAAAAGGACGTCTTCCGACTGAACAAGACAAAAACTTGATTTCGCTCTGCCACCCTGAGCGTCTCATCGACTTTACGCGATACTTTGTCATCTTTGATAAAGACGTTAAAAAGGTGGCAAGATATCAACAATATTATGCCATCAAAGAAATCATCAAGACAATCGAAGAACGTGATGAAAATGGCAACCGTCAAAGCGGTGTCATTTGGCATACTCAGGGGTCTGGTAAATCACTAACTATGGTGATGTTAGCCAAGTATATTTTGTCCGAATTGATGAAGCACAACCCTAAAGTGGTTGTTGTGACGGATAGAATAGACTTGGATAAACAAATCCACAAGACGTTTAATCATTCGAGATTAAAAGCCAGCCGAGCTCGAACAGGGCGACATTTGGTTGAATTAATCAATGACAATAAAGCGGACGTCGTCACAACGTTAGTTCATAAATTCGATACAGCGGTTAATAACCAAGAACCGATTAAATCACAAGACATCTTTGTCTTAGTTGATGAATCGCACAGAAGTCAATATGGTGAACTGAACATTAAGATGCAAAAGCTTTTCCCTAATGCTTCTTATCTCGGATTTACAGGCACGCCATTGTTAAAAAAAGAGAAAAGCACGATGATAAAATTTGGTAAACTCATTCATAAATATACGATTGCGGATGGAGTAGAAGATAAAGCCATCTTACCGTTGTTATACGAAGGGCGTATGGTGGAACAAACCGTTAATCAAAAAGCGATCGACAATCGTTTAAACATGATTACACGTCATCTGAATCAAGAACAGAAAGATCAAGTGATGAAGAAGTGGAGTAGGTTTGAACACATTGCTTCCTCAAACCAACGAATCAGTTTGATTGCTTATGATATTAACGACCACTTCCTACGTAATTACAAAACAAAAGGGTCTGGTTTTAAAGGAATGCTTGCAACGAATAGCAAGATTGAAGCTATTCGCTATTTAGAAGCTTTTGAAGAGTTGGGAGACTTAAATTGTGCCGTTGTCATCTCTCCTCCCGATCAACGCGAAGGTCACGAAGCCGTCGATCAAGAGTCTCAAGATATGATTCAGCAATTCTGGAAACGAATGATGGATCGCTATGGCGATGCAGATAAGTATGAGGATGGCATTAAAGATGAATTTACTCATGGGGATGATATAGATATCCTCATAGTAGTAGACAAGCTTTTAACGGGTTTTGATGCACCAAGAGCAACGGTGCTTTATATCGACAAAATGCTTAAAGAGCATAACTTATTGCAGGCTATTGCACGTGTGAATCGCTTATATGAAGGTAAAGATTATGGCGTCATCATTGATTACCGTGGGCTTCTTGAGAAACTCGATGAGGCGATGGAGATGTATTCTGGTTCAGGCTTGGATAACTTTGATCCGGAAGACCTTAACGGAGCTTTACACGATGTTGTATCAATTATCGGAAAGATTCGTCAAAGTCACTCGGATTTGTGGGATATCTTTGCTCCAGTTAAGAATAAAAAAGATGGAGAAGAATACGAGGTCTTATTGGCAGATGATGAGATTCGGACAGATTTTTATGATATCTTAAGTCAATTTGGTCGTAATATGGCGATAGCGTTAGAGTCCGAACGGGTCTACGATGCTTTAGGTGAAGAAGAGCTATCAAAATATAAACGGGAGCTGAAGTTCTTTCAAGAGTTACGTCGAAGTGTGAAACGTCGTTATTCAGATGATATCGATCATAAAGAGTATGAAGCGAAAATGCAAAAGCTTATGGATCAGTACATCTCTTCCGAAGATATGATGCAAATTACCAACCCTGTCGACATTTTGGATAGGAAAGGTTTTGAAGAAGAAATGGAACGGCTGGGCTCCAAGCGTGCGAAAGCTGATGCGATTCGGACACGGATGACGCGGAGCATCAATGAAAAATATGAAGAAAACCCAGCGTATTACAAGAAGTTCTCTGAGCGCATCAGAGAAACTTTAGATGCTTATAAAGAAAAACGAATCACAGAAGCGGAATATTGGCAGCAAATGAACAAACTAAAAGAAGAATACCAAGTTGGATCGTCTGATGAAAATTATCCTGAAGCAGTTCGCGGGAATGGTACTGCTCAAGCATTTTACGGTGTCACCAAAGATATTATGGAAGAAGTAAATGAAACTATGCCGTCTTATAACGTTGTCGGGGACTTAGCAAAAGAGATGAACGGGGTAGTAAATAACCACGCTAAGGTAGATTGGCAGAATAATACAGACGTTCACAACAAAATTGAGCAAGAAATCGATGACTTACTCTTCGATTTTGCTGAAAAACATGGGGTTAAGCTTTCTTACGATGAAATCGACAAGATCATTGATCAGGTTAAAACAATTGCCATTAGACGATATAACAATTAGAAAAGGACGACTCTCATGGAAAAACATCAAATCGAACACAACAATAAAACAATTACATTCTTTATTGAGCGCAAAGATGTTAAAAACGTCAATGTGAATATTAAACCTGATATGACTGTTGTGGTCTCCGCAAATAACCGAGTTCCAATAGATTTTATTGAAGGATTGATTCGAAAGAAGGCTCCGTGGATTTTAAAAAATGTTAAAGGGTTTGAGAAGGTGCAGCCAGAGCGAAGAAGTGAACGTGAATACGTAAGTGGTGAAAGCTTCAAATATCTCGGAAAACAATATCGCTTGGGGGTTTATGCAGTTGACCAACAAAAAGATGAAGGGGTAAAGTATCTGCGAGGGTATCTTCACCTCTATGTTAAAAATTTGCAAGATAAGATAAGGAAGAAGAACTTACTTGAACAATGGTTACGTCATCGTGCTCAGATTGTTTTTCATGAACAACTTGAAAAAGCGTATAAGAAGGTTGGCAAATACAACATAGACAAACCTGAAATATCTATCCGAACGATGAAAGTGCGTTGGGGTTCAGCTCTCTTAGATAAACAAATGATTCAATTGAACTCTGAATTAATTAAGGCTCCTAAATCTTGTATTGAATACGTGATTCTGCATGAGCTTATACACTTTATTCACAATAACCATTCGGAGACTTTTTATACGATGTTAGACGTTTCTATGCCTGATTGGGAGGATAGAAAGCGAATACTGGATGAAGAGATAGTGAAAGAGCTATGACGTTAACAAGAGAGCTTGAATTGTAAATTGTGTTAAGAAAAAATCAATATAACTAACTTACATCATGAGGCAGCTAACTACAAGGGTATAGAGCTGTCTTCTTTTTATAAAAAAATCAATGGAGGAATGAAAAATGACTAAAAAAAGAATTTTTATTAGCTTTGCTATGGAGGATAAGACTTTACGAGATTTTTTGGTTGGGCAGGGGAGAAATGACAAATCTCCATTTGAATTTGTCGATATGTCTGTCAAAAAACCATGGGATTCAGCTTGGAAAACAAATTGCAGAACGAGAATTAAGGGGTGCGATGGGGTAATTGCTATTGTTACAAAAAATACGAAACAGGCTGATGGTCAGCTTTGGGAAATAAAATGTGCAAGGCAAGAGGGTGTTCCTGTTAGAGGAATTTGGGGGAATGCAGATAACAAAACTTCTAATTTGCCTGATGAATTGAAAGGAGTAAAGGTCGTTTATTGGAATTGGGAAAATATTAGTTCGTGGATTAAAAAATTATAAAGTGAAATGGAGAGATAAGCATGAAAAAAGCATTAGTTGTTGGTATAAATGATTATCCTACTGCACCACTAAATGGCTGTGTAAATGATGCAACTGCACTTAAGAATGTAATTGAAACTAATGGGGATGGCTCTCCCAACTTTGATGTTCGATTATGTACAGATGTACAGACTAAAGCAGATTTGAAACGATTAATCACTGAATTGTTTCAAGGTGATAGTGAAACTGCACTGTTCTATTTTTCGGGTCACGGTTATATTGATGATATTGGTGGTTACATTGTTACGCCCGATGCTAAAGAACATGATTACGGGGTTTCCATGGATGAAATTCTAAGTATTGCAAATGAGTCAGAGACTAAAAACAAAATCATCATCCTTGACTGTTGTCATTCTGGTGCAATGGGGACCCCAAAAACCAGTGGAGGAGTTTCATCCCAGATAGTAGAAGGAGTCACAATTCTAACAGCAAGTAAAGATAGTGAACCTTCATTTGAGATTGATGGGCAGGGTATTTTTACATCATTGTTACTGGATGCACTGAAAGGCGGAGCGGCTGACCTTAGTGGATATATAACGCCAGGGAGTATTTATGCATATATTGATCAATCACTTGGACCATGGGATCAAAGACCAGTATTCAAAACGAATATATCAAAGTTTACATCCTTAAAATCTGTTGTCCCTCAAGTGCCTACTTCGATAATAAGGAATTTGGCTAAGTATTTCCCACAACCTGAACAAGAATATCAATTAGACCCATCCTATGAAGAAATGAATAGCCCTGATGTTGAGGTTGAATTAAAGAAACCCTATGCAGAAGAAGAGAATGTCAGGATCTTCAATGATCTTCAAAAACTTGAAAGTGTGGGACTCGTTGTTCCAGTTGATGAAGAACACATGTATTTTGCTGCAATGAACTCAAAATCATGTAAACTTACTGCATTAGGATTTCATTATTGGAGACTTGTAAAAGATAAAAGAATTTAAAATCGTTAGTAGTGATTTTTAAAACAACTGTCAACTGATGAAAAGGCATTCAAGTAGAAGTTGGATGCTTAAGAAAATGGAAGAGTCATAAGGGACAACTGGCCTTTTTATTTGGTTTCATTGCTATCTTAGGAAAAGCTAAGGGAAGATTCTCCTGCTTCATTGAATCAGAAGAACGGTCCCCTTGTTTTATTTTGGATGATTCTATATAAAGAAAAGCACACAAAAAATTGGGAATCCAGTGTGTTTTTCAGAGGCCTTTCATATTGAAAAGATACTTTTTATTCAGGCGTAACAGCTATAAATTCGTCAATAGTTTCAGGGGTATTTTTACCTTCTTTTCCTTTGAAAAGGTCCAAATTAACGGTTACATCCATACAGCCAAAGTATTTTCCATTTTCATCACGTACCGCCATGAACTCTTGGTAGATTTGCCCGGTTTCTTCACCGGAGCGTTTTGGAAACCAAAATTCCCAATCGTCACGTGCTCCTGAACGGAAATCATTCAATAACTTTTCAACGTGGTGAGCCGCTTTTGGGTGAAGCTCAAGCACATTGCGACCAATCGCTTCTTTACGGCGACCATGTACGCGGTCTAGATTATTTGAATACCAGCGGAAAATATCATTGGCATCACAAAAGCCCATTTCAAATGGCAAAAGGTTGATGATTGAATCCAAAGTACTTGCTTTGACCGCACCGGTTTCAAAGTTAATGACAGCTTCAGGACTAATTAACTCAGACAATTTATCTCTAAACATCTAGAACTCCCCTTTATGCATTCTCCCTCTATAAGAAGAATGTAATAGTAAAAATCTATTTTCAGGTGATTATTATCTAACTCATAAATAATGATAGCATTATTATGGATAGCGAATTGTGATTTATATCACAAAAGTTGATTTAGATAAAAACAAAAAACAACCATGGGTGAAGGATGATTTACTAAGGAACAAACAACAAATTAGAATCCATAGTAGACAAGAGACTTTTTAAGTGGCTTGGTTAAATAGAGGGCCCGATTCACAAGGTAATTAAAAACGCAGAGGTTTATTATCTTCTGTTTTTCCGCTTCTGGTGAGAATGCTAACTTTTCTCATTTTTGCAGTTGTTAAGTAAAGCTTGGCAACTGAGTCCTTTTCAATTGGCTAAAAGCAAAGGGACGGTTCTTTTGCTTCATGGAAGCAGAAGGACCGTCCCCTTGTTTTATGTATAACTGTAAAAAGTCCCCCAATTTTCTTGTCTGGAAAGTTGAGGATAGGTGGACATGAAGTTAATGATTATTGGAGCATAATCCAGTTTGGGGTGTGCATTGAAAAGAAGCCTATCACCGTATCGGATAGCTGTTAATGCCAGAGGTAATTCACGCCTGAATATTTCATTTCGTTTTTCTGATACATGGAGGTCATGCTCTCCTTGATCAATATATAGATAGACACAATAATGCAAGTGATCTCCATTTACTCTCCATTCAGCTAATACCTCATTTCGCATAGGATTGATTTTATCCCAGGCATAATGCTTTCCAATTGATAAAAATAGCTCACCCGCAGTATCAGAGTGAGTCAATGTGTACAACCTCGGAGTGACAGGTGCTGTGAGAGAAATGCCATTATTGAATTCCACAAATAATTTATCTGGTTTGAATTCGCTCAAGCGATCATCTCCAAACTTTTTAAAAGAACATTATGCTGATATTCTTTTATCCATGCATGCTTTACCATTAAAAATCCATAAAATAAAGGGCACCCCGATAACAGGTGCCCTTCCAGTAATAACTTATTTTGTAACTGTGCCCGCATCTGCCGGGTGAACGCCATGGCGGTAAAATTCTTTATACTCCGGATCCAATGGTTTTTTTCCAATGATAATATCTGCTGCTTTTTCCGCCAGCATCAACACCGGTGCATGAATATTCCCGTTTGTGGTAGATGGCATAGCAGATGCATCTACTACCCGTACGTTGTCCAGTCCATGAACTTTCATGGTCTCCGGGTCTACCACTGCCATCGGGTCGGAGGCAGGTCCCATTTTTGCCGTGCATGATGGGTGAAGTGCTGTTTCCGCGTCTCTCGTTACCCATTCTAAAATTTCCTCATTTGTTTGAACAGAAGGACCAGGTGAAATTTCACCCGTACTGTAAGGTGTTAACGCTGGCTGAGAGAGGATCTCTCGTGAAACGCGTATAGCTTCAATCCACTCTTGTCGATCCTCTTCGGTAGATAAATAGTTACATACGATGCTTGGATGCTCGAAAGGGTTACGTGAGCGGATTTTCAGGCTTCCTCTGGAGTTGGAATACATCGGTCCGACGTGTACCTGGAATCCATGCTTTGTATCCGCCTTTTGTCCATCATAGCGAACCGCGAGCGGAAGGAAATGGAACATCAAATTCGGATAATCAACTTCTTCATTCGAACGGACGAACCCGCCACCTTCAAAATGGTTCGATGCTGCCGGTCCCTTACGTCCAAGTAGCCACTGCAGGCCAATCCAAGGCATTTTAGCTTTATTTAAGCTAGGTTGTTCTGAAACTGGCTGTGGACAAGCATGCTGAATGTATACTTCGAGGTGATCCTCAAGGTTTTCACCTACGCCTGGCAAATCAAGAACCGGGTCAATGCCAAGTGAGCGTAAATGGTCAGCGTCTCCCACTCCAGACAATTGTAATAACTGCGGCGTGTTGAAAGCACCACCAGAAAGAATCACTTCTCCCGCGTTGACATGATAGGTTTTACCGTTCTTTTGGTAGGTTACACTCTGCGCCTTGGTACCATTGAAATTGATACTTGTCACAAAAGCACGAGTCTTTACGGTAAGGTTTTTGCGTTTCATTGCCGGACGTAAATATGCGCGTGAAGCAGAGACACGTCTTCCGTTATGCACTTGGCTGTCGAATGGGCCAAAGCCTTCTTGACGGAACCCGTTCACATCGGGTGTTCTGGTATAACCAGCCTCAACAGCTGCATCGAAAAAGGCTTGAAATAAAGGATTTGTTGCAGGTCCGCGCTTTAACTTAATCGGACCATCATGGCCGCGGTACTCATCCGATGAATCAGATCCAAATGCTGTCTCCAGTCGTTTAAAGTACGGAAGGCAATGGGCAAAATCCCAAGTTTCCATGCCCGGGTCTGATCCCCACTTATCATAGTCCATTGGGTTGCCGCGTTGATAGATCATGCCATTTATGGAACTTGATCCGCCAAGAACTTTCCCCCTGGCATGTGCCACACGACGTCCATTCATATACGGCTCTTCATCTGTGGAATAAATCCAGTCATAGAAGCGATTGCCCGATGGGAACATCAACGCTGCGGGCATTTGAATAAATAAGTCCCAAAAGTAATCACTGCGCCCCGCTTCCAGAACAAGAACACTGCTATTCTCATCTGCACTTAGACGGTTTCCGAGCACAGAACCTGCGCTACCTCCGCCAATAATTACATAATCGTATGTTTGATTCATATAAAATACCTCCATAAAAATTTTCAATGGAATACAGCCTACAAAGGAAGTTGAAAGCATTCATCAAAAGCGTCCGAAGTTTCATTTAGTTGAACGAATTCAGTAATCCAGCAAACTGTTTCATTTTTTAACTCTATTAGTTATGTTTATTTAAACTTGTAAATCCGGAAGTAATCTACTTCTGGAGCTTTACAAGTCACTGGTTGGTACGAACTCAATATAGCTCTAAACCTTGTTGTTAAAGAAGGCTTAGAGCTATTGATTAAAAAATAAAGATTCACACCAGGATTATTTAAACCAATTAACAGGTGCAGGTTGTTTGTTACGATAAATATGCTTAACTTCGGTATATTCATCCATACCTTCACGACCAAGTTCACGGCCAATACCTGATTGCTTATACCCGCCCCATGGCGCTTGTGCAAAATAAGGATGGAAGTCATTGATCCAAACGGTACCCATGCGTAAGCGTGCCGCAACGAATTCAGCCTTACTCAAATCCTGCGTCCAGACGGCTCCAGCCAAACCATAAATCGTATCGTTCGCAAGTTTGACAGCTTCCTCTTTGGTCTTGAAGGTTTCTACGGTTAATACAGGCCCGAATACTTCTTCCTGGACGATGCGCATATCGCTTGTACAGTTTGTGAATATGGTAGGTAAATAGAAAAAGCCGTTTTGCAGTTCGGGATCATCAGGACGCTTTCCGCCGACAACTAGTTTGGCTCCTTCTTTTTTGCCTATTTCCACATAGTTTTCAACTTTCGCACGGTGTTCTGCAGAAATCATTGGGCCGCTTTGTGTGTTTTCATCAAAACCATTGCCTAATTTGATGTGTTTCGTCCGTTCAATGAGTGCTTCAACAAATTCATCATGGATGCTTTCTTCGATTAAAAGCCTGGATCCAGCAGAGCAAACTTGTCCTGCGTGGAAGAATACAGCATTTAACGCCTGATCAACTGCCGTTTCAAAGTCCGCATCGGCAAACACGATATTCGGATTCTTTCCGCCTAACTCAAGTGCGATTTTTTTCATATTATGACTTGCTGCCTGCATGATTGTTTTTCCGGTTTCAATACCACCGGTGAATGAAATTAAATCAACGTCATTGCTCGTTGATAATTCTGCACCGGCAGATGCCCCGGAACCAAGCACTAAGTTGGCTACACCCTTTGGAATGCCAACCTCTTCGATTAGTTCAAAGACTTTAACGGTTGTTAATGGTGTAATCTCACTCGGTTTCATAACAATGGTGTTACCTGCTGCCAACGCCGGTGCAATCTTCCATGCGGCTTGTAATAAAGGATAGTTCCATGGTGTGATTTGACCACAGACACCGACGGGCTCACGAACAACTTTACTTTCACTGTTAGGTATCGGTGATGAAATGACTTCACCGCCATCTTTATCTGCCAAACCACCGAAATAAAGAAAAACATTGGCGATGTCAGCCATATCAGCACGGCTTTCTTCGACTGTTTTCCCTGTATCCAATGTCTCCAATTCAGCCAGTTCTTGCAGGTCTCGGCGGATCAACGTACCTATTCGAGAAACGAGCTCACCACGTTCACTGGAAGGTAATGTGCTCCAGCTACCTTCATCAAATGCCACCCTTGCTGCTTGAATAGCTGCTCGAGTATCTTCTTCATTTCCCTCAGCAGCAGTTGCAATGACTTCTTGATTATACGGGTTGATGATATCTCGTGTTTCTCCAGACTGGGCGTTGACCCACTCACCATTTATATACATTCTTTGTAAGCTCAAATCATCACTCCTTAACTATAATTATATTGTTAAATTTGTTAAATAAAAATTAAACATTGTTAATGTAGTTATCGTATCAGTACTTTTATTTACTTGTCAAACTGGGAAACAATGCGAATTTGTTCTTTCCCTGTTAAATCAACAAGAAAGCAAGATGAACGAAATATTCGGATTTGACAAAACAAAATCTTTCGTTAACCTAGTACATATAGTAAAAAACATTTAAAAAAAATTAAATGTATTTATTTTATTTAATGAAAAGGGGGCGAAATTAGTAATTAATGCTATCTAAAAGCACTTTTGGCAAAAGTGTGTGTTTCTCATTGGATGTTTGCCAAAAATAATATATATCAGAAAGGTGTTTGACAATTTATGAGTTTTCGCAGAATGAGTCAATTAATTTTATTTACTATCTCACTTACTGTATTGGCAGCTTGCGGTTCAACTAGCGGAAGTGACGGTTCGGATAGTTCAACAGGCGATTCGAATGAAAGCAAAGACCCAATCACGATTGGCCAGATTAATTGGCCTGAGAATATTGCAGTCACAAGTTTGTGGAAGACTATTTTGGAAGAGAAAGGTTATGACGTGGAGTTAAAACTTCTTGATATGGGTCCTCAGATGGCCGCTTTAGCCTCAGGAGATTTAGATGTGGCGCCGGAAATTTGGTTGCCGGTGCAAGATAAAAATTACTATGAACAGTATAAAGACGAAGTGAATTTTTTCGAAGACCCGTGGTATGAACATGGGAAAGTAGGATTGGCCGTTCCAACGTATATGGAAGATATAAACAGCATTAAAGATTTAAATGAACACAAAGAAAAATTCGATGGCAAAATAATAGGTTTTGAGTCCGGGGCAGGAACAATGCTGGTAACACAAGACGTAATCAAGGAATACGGGCTTGATTATGAACTGGTAGCGAGCAGTACGGCAGCAATGATTTCATCTATTAAGGAAGCAGTTGAAGATAAAGAACCTATCGTGGCACCGCTATGGAAACCACATTATGTGTTTTCTGAAGTGGACTTAAAGTTCCTGGAAGATCCGAAGAAAACGTTTGGTGGAGTAGAAAAAATTTATATGGCAACCCGCGATGGGTTTGACTCAGACTATGAGAAAGTCAATAAATGGTTGAAAAACTTTAAATTAAGTGACAAGCAACTTGGTGAATTAATGATTAACATTAAAGAAAACAAAGATAACCCTATTAAAGGTGCAGAAAAATGGGTGGAAGAAAATCAGGATGTAATTAACAAGTGGATGAAGTAAACATAATGGAAAGAGACGATATCCCAATTTATTGGAGAATCGTCTTTTTTCTATGAAGAATGAAACTTTCGCCAGGTAGTTTATAGGGGAAGTTGCATCTTAGTCATATTAATAATAAACTAAAAGAAACATTTAATACATTATTAATTAATTTAACAGGAAAAACGCTCGATTTAACGATAAGTATAAATTATGGTAGACATTATAAAAAGACTTACGCATTCGCTATAAGACGAGGCGAATGCCTGGCTTTTCTAATCCACCAAAAAGAGGTGCCACAATGGAAGAAAATCGGAAAAATTTAATTAATGAAAAAGCCGAAGAGAAAATTGCCCAGGCTGAAAATATGATGGTTAATACAATCTCAGAAACGATGGACCTTTATGGTGTTACCCCTTCAGTTGGACGTCTGTACGCAACAATGTATTTTCAACATCAGCCAATGACCCTCGATGAAATGAAAGAAGCCCTTGGTATGAGTAAACCCAGCATGAGTACATCTGTTAGAAAGCTTCAAGAGATCAATATCGTTCAAAAGGTATGGCAGAAAGGCTCGAGAAAAGATTCATTTATGGCTGAAAAAAATTTCTTCAATTACTTCTCCCAATTTTTTGGGATGAAATGGGAACGCGAAGTGAGTATGTTTTTGGTAAGTATTAAGAAGGCTCAAGAACAACTCCAAGAGGTGATTGAAGATAGTGAAATAGAAGAAGCATTACAAGAAAGAGCCAAGCTGCATTATCAACAACTTGACGATGCCCTGATCTATTATCATTGGTTGGAAAAGCTCACCAAACTTACTAAATCTGGTGAAATATATAATTATATACCTGTAGAAGTTGAAGGTGAAAGGGATTAGATATAATATAGACTTCGGTTATGCTTTAAAGATCACTATCGACCCGAATTCCGTGTATCCCTTGCGGAAAGATATGACATCAAAGTCTATGGCTCTTATGCGCCATTACGCCAAAGTAATGAGCAGGATTTCATCTTTATTAGAGAGTTGAACGGAGAAAAGATGATGGTAATGAGAAACTTCGCGGAAAAACAGCTGGACTTTGAAATGTCTGCTTAGTTGAAAAACCCGCTGGAAAGTGAACTGCTGATTGGCATAACATGAGTTACGGAGACTTCACTCTCCAATCGTATGAGGCAATGGTTTATAAAATAACAATGAAGAAGCCGATCTGGTGAGGTCGGTTTTTCTTGTGGTCTTAGCTATTGTGCAAATTACTTAGATTAACCAGTTAGCAAAAGGACGTGCAAAACTGAAGGAAAAATATCTGAAGCGGCTCAGCACCTATGCAAAAATCTAATTGTTGAAGTTGCTAATGAAAAGCACCAGAGAATATGAGCGATGCAGAAATGGAAGAAGTTAAACAGAAGGAAGGCGAACGGATTATCTCCAACATTAAGCAGGATACATACGTGGCGACGCTCGAGATTAACGGTAAAATGCTTAGCTCCGAACAGCTTGCAACCTATAGGAAAAGTAAAGTATCTTTCGTGATTGGCGGGTCGCTTGGGATAAGTGAAGACGTTCAGAAACACAGTGACCTGGCATTGTCTTTTTCGAAGATGACATTTCCACATCAGGTTATGCGGCTGATATTGTTAGAGCAGGTTTATCGTGGATTTCGGATTAATCGGGGGGGACCTTACCATAAATAGTGATAAGACAACTAGTGGAACTGTAAATTGATCAAGAATGGCTTAAGCAAGGGGATGGTTCTTCGCTTCCATGAAGCGATAGAACAGTCCCTTTGCTTCGTAAACAATAGAATAATTTTACTTAAAATCGCTTAATTAGTGTGTTTCTTTTTTGTTTAACATGTACTAGGACAAACTACTTGTTTCATACCCTTGTACTATTCAGGGGGTGGAAATTGTGGGGGATAAAAATCACTTGTATTTTGGTGATAATCTTTCTGTTTTGAGAAGAGACATTAAAAGTGAATCTATTGACTTAGTGTACTTAGATCCACCATTCAACAGTGATAGAGACTATAATCAAATTTTTACAAATAAGCAAGGAGATAAAGCCTCTGCACAAATAAAAGTGTTTGAAGATACGTGGCATTGGAATAATGAAGCGGAAAAATTATTTTTAGAAACAATTGAATATTACAGCAATAGCCTTGTATCAAATTTTTTAATATCAATGCGACAATTTCTTGGCACTAATAAGATGATGGCATATCTGACAATGATGGCGCCTAGATTATTAGAATTATATAGAGTTTTAAAACCGGATGGGGTTTTATTCTTACATTGCGATCCTTCATCTGCTCACTATTTAAAACTTTTACTAGATGCTGTATTCGGCTTTAGGAATTTTGAAAATGAAATAATCTGGTGTTATAGACAAGGAGGCAGAGGGAAGAGAAATTTTGCAAAAAAACATGATACACTTTTCTTTTATGCTAAGAACGATAATTACACCTTTAATTCTGATGAGATTAGAATTCCTTATAATGGAACAGGAGGTTACGTCAATAATAATAACGGAAACGTTGTAAATGGGAAAAGATATAAACCAAATCCAAAAGGAAAAATACCGGAAGATTGGTGGGATATTCCAGCTCTGACACCTACTTCTAAAGAACGAGTGGGTTTTCCTACTCAAAAGCCAGTTGCTCTATTAGAGAGAATTATATTAGCTACTACTGATGAAGATGATGTAATCCTGGATCCTTTCTGTGGTTGTGGTACTGCAATCGTAGCAGCACAAAGGCTGAAAAGGAAATGGATTGGGATTGATGTTACTCATATAGCTATACATACAATTAAAGAACGATTAAATAATGAGTTTGGATTCCTTAATGATTATAAAGTTGATGGTGAACCGATAGATATAGATGGTGCTAGAGAATTAGCCTCTAACAATAGATTTCAATTTCAGGTATGGGCAGTTTCTTTATTAGGGATAGATTATAAAAGTGATTTTAACTCACTTAAAAAGGGTGCTGATGGAGGTGTTGATGGAGTTAGGTATTTTCAAAATGGGGAAATTGGTAATCTTAAAAAGTGTATTATTCAAGTTAAAAGTGGAAAAGTTAGTGTTAAAGATATAAGGGAATTTGATTCAGTTATAAAAAGAGAAAGTGCAGAACTAGGTGTATTTTTAACTCTTAAACAACCTACTAAACCTATGATTAATGAGGCAGCTAGTGCTGGTTTTTTTACTAATTATCGTGGAATTGAGTATCCCGTGATTGGAATTGTAGAAGTAAAGGATTTATTAACTCATAAAATAAAACCACATAATATTTTTCCAGATTAGTTTTTCAAATAAACTGGTCGGTATTATGCGGACGGTTCTCTATAGCTAAATACGAATGTGGTTTTAATTAAGGTGAAGCATACGCTTATCAGAGGAGATAACATCTTTGTTAGTCTATCTTCTTTACCCCTAGCATATAGTTTTATAAGAAAAAGGGAAATGAGAGATATGGTGTTCCTAATAGAGTGGATCAGGTATGTGGTTTCTAAAGTTGGATAGAATGATTAATGATATCATATAAATCGTTAATTAACTAAAATTGACCTTTTATTAACAAAAAAGCTATAATGGAGGTAAGAGAGGTGAAAATGATGACTTTGACGATTTTTGAAGAAACAGAAAAAGACATTGAAAATGCTTATAAGTCACAAAATAAACCTAAGATTGAAAAAGAGACAAGCTATGTGTTAAGCCAAATTATCGTCATCATGTTAGGGACTTTTAAGGAACGCCTAAAAGAAATCGCCTTTGACACGACTTACCTTCATTTCAATGAGCAATACATTTTATCAGACAAAAACCGTCTAGCCTTACTAGAATGGTTAAAACGTTTGATGTTGCTTAGTACACCAACCAGTGATTTGGAATTCGGAAAGCTCAAGCTGGATTTAGAGAACTGGTACTATCAAATTAGTGGCCAAGATATTGATTTCGAGTATCGAGAGAACTATTTGATCAAACCAAAGCAAGCAGCAGTACTTCTAGGTGTATCTAATGTGACATTGAACAAGTATATGAAACAGGGTTTCGAACATATAGATACGTCTTCTCATAATAAGATTCCAAAGCATGCAGTAGATCTTTGGAAGGATCCAGTTTATTGTGTTAAGATGCAATACCTCTATCAAGAGAAGAAGCGATTACGTCAAACACCGGAAGAACGTTTGAGTGAGACTTATAAAGAGCTGATGCAATACAAAAAGAAATATAAGACACCAAATATTGAAGAAGCCTTTGAAGGAGTAGACATTGATGCGATAGATGACCCTTCAGATTATTATGAGTGGCGGGATCTGTTAGAAGAAGAAGAGGAGTTAACCAATCAACTTATAGGAGAGAAGGATATTGAGTAGAGAGACGGAAAAAATCCTTCTCCCTGCTAACATTCCAGAGATATTAGAGAAATATGCTGACTTATTCTGCAACTATCCGCAATTACCACCTAAGGACTCAATATATGGCAGTTATAAGCGGACTAATAATAAGTTATCGGTACTGTTTCCGCTAATTGAACATCCAGTACACGGGAAGACAGGACTACATGCAACTGAAAAATATGAAGCTGGCTTTGTCATAGAGTACCATTATCAATGGAAAATTATCATCCCCAAAATGGGAAAGTTCTATCATCATATTTCGGCGTGGGAAAACGAACCGCACGCTGCACCGTGGACCCCGGAGAAATATAAAGTTGAATCAGAACCCCATCATCACCATCATGTACCTGGTAATAGGGGGCAGCGAAAGGAAAATTGGGACATCTTGACCTTAGATGATGCCTTTTCTTTCGTTTCTCGTTACATACGCACCGGTGAAGAGTATAAGCCATAGAGGACTTCGAACGTTGTAGGAGTTCTCTTTTTATTTGTTCAACCCAAACTTTATCTATAAAAAAACACCTTAAGGTTCTCTTTCTGATCTCTAACTTTTATTTCAATAGGATTAAAAAAAGAGCCCTAACCAATCGATTAAGACTCCTTGTATATTCTAATCACTTATATACTCTAAATTCCACTCAGCGTCCTCCGCAATCAATCCTTTTTTCACATTCAAATCAATGGCTTCCTGCACATACACTTCCGCATTAGAGCTGGTACGATTATAACCGAGCTGTTTAGAGATCGCCCGGACTAAATCAGCTTTTGGCAGTCGGAGTGCTGTCTTCATAATCTGGATTACGCCATTGGCATACTCAATCTTGCTAATGTCCTGTAGTGCTCTGCGATGACGGTTTTTAACTCGAAAGTCGTTGTAGGAAGTGAACTGTTCTTTGTCTCGCCATAAGAAATTTCCTTTTTCTTCAGTAGTTTCATAAATCATTAATCCGGTTAATGCTTCCTGTATTACTTTTTCGAGCTTTGCACCACTTCTGGAGAATCCCCACGCATTTATGATTTCTTTGGTTAACCTTGAAAAACTTACAGGGGCTTCTTTATCAATAATCTTTTTGATCTGTCCCTGGATTACTGGTTTACCTTCGTAAGAGTAGAAGTAATCGTTAGGCAAAGCCACATCTTCTAAAATTGCCGGCTCATAAAAGCTTGCTTGCTGTTTCTCTTCTACAGGCATCGCCAGGCCACTAATTTTTTCGTGGATTGACTCTTGTTCTTTAACAGGCTGGGCTTCTGTCTCTTTCTTTGTCTTAGCACTATTCTTTTCGGCTTCCTGTAGTTGTGCAAGCAGATCCTCTATCTGTTTTTCTTCATTGTGCCACCATTCAACTGACCAGACTTTGATAATATGCCATCCCAGTCGGCCCAGCATAAGGTCTCCCTGTTTATTACGGTCCCGGGTAGTCGTAAAATCAGCATAGCGATGCCCATCCACCTGTATGGCAGCAAGGTATTCCCCGTTACTTTTACGATCTACTACCGCTAAGTCTACTTTAAAATCACTGTTCCCTACATTTGTCGCCACTTGATAACCGTTCTGCTGTAGAGCCTCTTTTATTTTTGGAATAATGACGTTGGAATTTGCCCGTTTGCTGTTTACCTGGTTTTCAATATCGGTGGGTATCTTACCTCTTTTGGCAAACTCCATAAATGCTTTTAGACTATGCACCCCCTCAGCCTTCGTGCGAGAGAGGTTGATTTTATCTGGCTCCATTGATGCGAAAATCACCATTTCTTTTTTCGCGCGAGAAACTGCGACATTTAGCCGGCGCCAGCCACCATCACGATTTAACGGTCCGAAGTTCAAGGTCATGTGTCCTGTATAGTCAGGGCCATAGCCAACCGTGAACAGAATAATGTCACGCTCGTCACCCTGTACATTCTCCAAGTTCTTAACAAAGACTGGTTCCTCTACCTCGTCAGTAAAATACTTCTCCAGGGAGGCATCTTGTCTAAGCCGTTCATCAATCATATCTTCAATCAACGTTTGCTGCGGCTGACTGAATGTAACTACTCCAATACTCTCATGTTGCTTCTCCGGATTGCTCAGCCGTGAAAAGATATCGTTGACTATCGCCTCTGCCTCAAGCTTGTTTTGCTTGGTCTTACCACGGTCGTAAACACCTTCAACATTTTTAAATGATACTCTAGAAGCCATATCATCTATAGATGGGAAGGTTACCAATTTCTTTTCATAGAAGTGATTGTTTGAAAAAGAAATTAAACTCTCGTGTTCACTTCGATAATGCCACCTCAAGTGCTTCTGCGGTAGTTGTACTGCAAGGCTATCATCAAGAACGCTCTCAAGATCCTGTAAATCAAAGTTTTCCTCTTCCTGTTTAGTCCCAAAGAAGTTCGTTGGCGGCAACTGTTTGGGATCGCCAACCACGATGACATTCTTGCCTCTACCCATTGCACCGATTGCTTCGCTCGTTGGTAACTGAGACGCCTCATCGAAAATGACCAGGTCGAATTTAGGAAATGATGGGTCCAGATATTGAGCAACAGATAATGGGCTCATCAGCATACAAGGTTTAATTTTAGGCAACAGATTTTTTATCCTGTCAAATAACTGCCGGATGGCGATGCCTCGTCCTTTACCCTTGATTGCCTTGGCTAGGATACCTGGTTCAGAGCTTTGAATAGTACTATTCATTAAGTCAGGTACGCGGCCCATTAGCTTCACATATACTTCAAGTTTAGTAAGCTCACTAAGTTCATCATCAGAGGTATGAAATTTATCAAGCTTATTCTCAAAACTTGCCTTCGAGAACTGGGATAGTTGTTCTCTTGCTGAGATTTCTCCGTCTATCCTGAGGCGATAAAATCCATATAAATAGGAGGATAGAAGCTCATCGTATTGCAGACTACCGGACAGATAAGGTTTCGTTACATTCTCCAACCCAAATTCTTCAGCTTCCTTAATAACGCTGGCCAGCTTACAGTTATCTTTAAGATTCGGTAAGGCGTCAATCAGGAGAGCAGCTTTGTCTCTGCTATAAGCCGCCCATTCTGCTTTATCACGTTCATAAAGGTTTTCAGCAACCAATTCTTTCTCAACTTTATCCCAGTGTCCCATGATTACTTCATAGCCTTCTGTATAACTATTTATTTGTTCTTTTACCTGGGCAGTAGATAGGCTTTGTTTATTGGCCTGCAGACTCTTGGCAAAATTAAAGAGCATTTCCTGTGATGGTTGCAACTCATTGATAGCAGTGCGGACATCTTCCATCCATTGGACAGCTTCCTCTATTCCATTCCAATCTCCTTTTCCCTCATTCCACAGATTAGGGAAGTGCCGTTTCATCAGATCATCATTCTGTCTTAAGAGCTCTTTCTTTTCCTGAATATCCCGGATAGCTGTTATAATGGTCTCCAGCTCATCTGTTTCAATTTTATCTTTTGTTTTCAGGAATTTCTTAAGCTCCTTCTTAATCTTCCCTTTCTCCAGCTTTTCTTTAATGAACCAGCTGTTCTCAGCTAATCTGAAGTCCTGGAGCAGCCCCTCTGCATCAACTTTTATGATTGAATCATCAAAACGTTCTTCCAGCTTGCCGGTTGCTTCATCGTGCTCTTGCCCCACAGTAATGACTTCTTTGATTTCTCTTTTCACCCTGTCAAACTGGTCATCACCAATAAGCTCTATTTCAGCAGTAGGTATCTCTTGTAATAAGGGAATAATCTTATAGATGAACAAGTGCCAGCTATGATCCTTGAGGTCATGTGATATCCCTATTTCAGCTAAACTCCTATCCAGCTGAAGAAGTTTTTCAGTATTCGACTCAATAGAGGATAATTCTTCCTTGATGGTATCCTGCAGAGCCAGTGAATAATTTGTTTGTTTAATTCCCAACCATGGGTTTTCTGTTACACTGCCACATGTCTCTCCGATAACTTCCAGATCTTCAATGGTTTGTTTAGTACGGCGTAATCTAACTTCGTCCATTTCCATAACTTTATCTCTATCAAACGCAATCATTTCTTTAGGTGCTGTCAGAGCGGAATAGGTTTCAATCATTTCAAAAATACTTTGGCCAAGTGAAGTAGTTTGGTGAAGTTCATACACATACTTATTTAACTCTTTTTTCAGAGCTTTAACTTCCTCAAACTTCTCACTCCAATTTGTACCTTTAACATTTCGCTGGGCCTCAAAAGAGTTCTCCAGCTGTTTAAGGATGTCTTTCTTTTGGCCTTTATTCGAGTATACTTCCAGGCAAAAGTCACCCAGTCCAATAGAGGCCAGTCGATTTTGTACGACATTTAAGGCTGCCATTTTTTCCGCAACAAAGAGAACAGTTTTTTCTGTTGCCAGTGCATGGGAGATCATATTGGTGATGGTTTGCGATTTACCCGATCCTGGAGGTCCATGCAGTACAAAACTGTTGTCCTCCCCGGTTGCCAGGATTGCCTCGGTCTGTGTGCTGTCAGAGCTTAAAGGTGCATATATTTTGGCCTCTTCATCTTCTTCCGTTGTCAGGGAGCCTGAGAAAGACTCATCCTGGTTACCGGTATAACTTCCTTTTAGCAGGCTTTTAACCACCTTGTTTTTCTTCAGTTCGTCTGAATGATTGACAAGGTCATTCCACATAACAAATTTAGAGAAAGAAAATACACCAATGCTGGCGGTTTCATCTACATCCCAGTTCTTCATTTGCATAATAATCCGTCTCATTGTTGTAAGTACTTTTCTCACATCTGCTCCATGTTCATCTTTTGGTATGTTGTAGAGCCTGGATGCATCAATACCAAACGTCTGCTTTAGATACTCAATCAGTGAAATATTAATTTGTATTTCCTCGTCGCGGGCCCTTATGTAGTAACCCTTTTTTGCGGAAAGACGTACAAGGTCTACGGGCAGAAGCAGAATAGGTGCATAACGCTCTTGGGAGTATGATTTAGGGTCATACCACTTTAAAAATCCCAGGGCAATAAATAACGAATTAGCTCCAGTCTCCTCAAGCGTATTTTTGGCTTTTCTGTACAGCTTGACGAGCTCTTTCTCCAATTTCGCTTCGGATAGAACCGACCTTAGCCTGTCATTTTTCATATCATCGGACAATATCTTGCTGGTCAGGAGTTCCTTTTGATCTCTAAAGTCTCTCACCTTATTACGCCACTCGTTTGGCAAGGGTTCGATAAAGACTTTTTTACCCATGGACAGAAAATCTTCTATCTGATCAAGCTTGGAGGTAACCACAGGGATTCCTTGTGTCTGAATGCGATAGTTCAATAGGTTGTTACGCAAACTCATATCAATTAATTTATTTTGCCAATACGTAATCTTATCTTCATGCTCATCTCTTTGATCTGGTGATTGCTCATCTTCCGGAATGATCTCTACCTTCTCAAAAGCAAAATTATCGTTAATCCGTACAGGCTCTTCCGGCTGAACAGCAACCTGAATGCTGGCCCCAACGCTGGTTTTTAAGGAGAGAGGTTTAATTTGTCCGATTCTGCTCCTATGTACGTCCACAAAAAAGTCGAAGTAATCGGGTTTGTTTAGACTGCTCTCTGCAGATTGAACCGCACTATTAAAGGTAGATATCTCATTGGTTAGTAGAGTGGATTCAACAACAACAATCTCATTAATCCCGCCAGCCATACTCTTAGTTAGTACACTCTTGTCATCCTGATAACTCTCTGCAGAAGCATATTCTCTCAACCAGAAAGCGGGATACGCGTGTCCACGGAAAAACACAATGAGCGGATGAATCCCTATTGCTTCTGCACATGCCGCATATAATAGCGCTAAGTCCAGACAGGTACCTAGCTTGTGTTCCTTTATCACGTCAGGAAAACGTATCTTTTGTCCCTGTGCCTCAAAGCTGGCAGGAGGGTTGGCATATGCAATCTCCTGAGCCTGAATGGCGGAATAGATGGCGGAAAGCTGCGCGATAACACGGTTAGGATCACCACTTTGATAACCATCCATTGCGTTGGTGTCGGTATTCTTCTGCATGATTCTGGACGCGTGTTTAATAATCTCCATCACAAAAGGACGATTAGGGGTGACAAAGCTTGAAATAATTTCTGGGATTACGTTTGAGCCCGGCCACGAATCGAATGACAGAATATCAACAGGTAAACTCTTCTGGTAAGCTTCCTTCTCACCGATTAAAATTCTAATGCTAAAATGCCCGGTCATACTTTCATCCAAATTACTAAGGTACTCCGCCGATAATTGAATATCTGGATGCAGTTCAATCGATTCTTCGGGATTTATTGCCTCAAGATGAAATGTTCTAGGATTGAAAAACGAAGGGTTAGAGGATAGTTCTATTTTAATATCGTTATGCTTCTCTTCACTAACATTCTCAATGGCTAAACGTTTAATAAATGGTACATGGTTCTGTTGAAGGGCAAAGCTAACCCTCTCATCATATTCAACTTCACAGGTTATTAATCTTTCCACAATATTACCCCCTTTTAAGCTACTCACATTTTATTAGGTCGTTCCTACTATTATAACAACTTCTTTTAATAATTTGTTCGAAAAAAGTAGAAAATTGTAAAAATACTTGTTAGTTTGTGGAATAGGGAATTAGAGAAGAACTTTATATAAGTATAACCAAGTAGGGTGTACATTAATGTGCAGGCCTTTTCTAATATTCTATACTAAGCTAGTCATTTTTTGGTTGCGACCATCCACTCATATTATTGAGAATGCCCTTGAATAATGAACAGATGAACATCAAAACGATAATTCATACAGGGTCACTGGAGTTCTTAAGGTGTAATGGCTAGAACTAATTGTCCTCTGACTGACATCTTCAAAATACAGTTCCAGAATCTTACGATAATTAATCATAAAAAAGCCTCCTGTATAATAGAGTCATGCTTGTTGGCATGCAATCTCAATTATACAGGAGGTTTTTCTATTTCTATAAGCTGGCTTCATAGTCCGCAAATAGTGGCTCTTTCCTCCGCAATCACTGGCTCAAAACTCCGCACTCGTGGCTCAATTCATCTGCAATAATCAGCTTGAAAAAAACTTTTTACTGATAAAACAAATAGAGAAACAAACCAAATAGCAGAGGAAATACGTTGTAACATTTCTAAATTACAACATGATGAATTGGATGAAGGCCATGTTACTGTGAGTATAGGTTTACAATCTTATAAAGAGGGAACTGGAAAAGAGATTTTTTTCCGGGATACAGATGCCTGTTTATATGTAGCGAAGCGAACAGGAAAAGATAAGGTTGTAAATGAATTAACAATTGATGAGATGCAAATAACTTAATGTGTTTTTTGGGTGTTAATATGTTTGTTAAACAAAACGTTATTCAAACATGGAGAGATGTTTCTCTATCATTATAAGTTTAGTAAAAAAGAGCAGGACCACAATCCTGCTCTTTACCTATTTACCCTAATACGGACGTTTAGCTGTAAATGTGAAAGGTACGTCCGCGCCTGACCATAGACCAATATATACATACCTTGTTCCACCTGGAATTACCCCTGACTCATCGGCTCCTGCTGTTGCGACTCCGTTTATCACCTCAAAGTTTTGGTTATAGAAATAAACGTCATAATCATAGGATGTTCCACCAGGTCCAGTTAAAGTGAAGTTGTGTATCCCATCTCCATATGGCTCAGGTAACGTAATAACATACCCGTCAACTCCTTGGGAGGTTGGGGTTGGATTTTGAGTTGTAACAAATTCATTTTCTGTTACAGCTAATGTAGCTGGTACTCCAGCCAAACTACCAATTCCAGTTCCTGCGTTTCCAACCTCAACAGACCCTTCTGCTACAAAAGGCTCTTCTGGTTCAAGCGTTAATGGCTCTATTTTGGATTTATCAGAAGAGAAAGCTTGAACTTCAGCTACTTGGACATAGCCTTTGGAATTATCTTGAGCACTATTTGCAATAAACTTCAGATATTTTGCTTCAACAGGTTGATCTAAATCAAATCCTTTATATTGTAAGTCTGGTGCATTTGGACGTGGTTTGCCTGCTGTAAATGTATCTTCAATCACTGTTTCCCAATTTTCCCCATCAATGGAAGTTTGGACGGTGAAATCCTTTAAAGTGGCAAAACGATTTTTCGATACATCTTTAAACGCGCTGACTTGGATATGTGACAGCTTTGTTGCTTGATCCCCTGCTAGGTCAATAACGAATTCTGCTCCAGTAAAACCACTCTCTTCTGTTTCAGAAGCATATACACTAGCTTCTGTATCATCAATGACCATTTTAACTGGGTTACTATCCGATACACTCGAAGCACTTATAACCTCAGCACCATTAAAGGAGGACGCTAGATTAGGTTCTACTTTTAATTGCATACGATTCTTTTTACCTGCTGTAATTTCAACGCTTTCGATTGTACGGGAACCAAAACCCTCCGCTTGAATGGTAACATCATACGTTCCTTCTACCATTGGTAATCCGAACTTTCCACCAGAACTAGTTACAACCGCAGGACTTGTTCGGGCTTCATACTGTCCAATGATAATACGTGCCCCTTCAATAGGCTTGTTAGTCGATGCGTTGACAACTTTTCCAAACAATAAACCGTTTTGGTCTTCGTCAGGATGGTTAAAGGCAGGAATAGGATCTGTATCATTTCCGCCGTTAGAGAAAGCATCAACACCTAATCCGCGTTGGGCGAACGCCTTCCATAGTACGTCTGAATACTCGCCACCATACCGTTCAAACTCGGCTGTAACGATGGCCGTTCTCATATCCTCCATGGAAGGATTTGGAATGGAAATTGGCATGGCATCCATAACGAGTTGTTCAGCAACTGTCTCACCGATATCTTTTCCTAATTGGTCAATTAGTTCTTCACGCATGTGCCATAAAATGGCTGCCCAAATATCTCCGTCAGAATGTACTTCTGGACCTACGATATCATAACCGATATCACCGAAATTATAAGGTGCCTCATCCAATGAGTAGCCTCGAATTCCGCGCTCAAGGTTTCCGGTCACATAACCGCCAACAACGGGCTTTTCCTGGAGACTGTTTTTAACTAAATAATGCATCCCATACCAGTCACCCCAGCCTTCACCCATCGAGCCGGATTGATGGCTACCTAAAGCTTCTCCACCGGCAACCAGGCGATTCGATAAAGCGTGGGAATATTCGTGATAAATAATCCCGGCATCATAGTCTCCATCTGCATATTCCCCTTCGAAAGCTCCGGCGATAGGTTCCCATAAAAACATGCCACTCCAAGATGGGAGTCCATCTGGTAGTGTTAACATATAGGCATTATCACGACCAGTGTAGGTCGGCTCGCCACCAGATATTGCTCCGGCTTGAACCAATCCCATTATAGGGTCACCATCCATACCACCTTTGCCAAAATTGGTAAGCTGCAAGTTCCCAGCTGCTTCAACCCAGCCTAAATTGTAATAATAGTCATGGAAAAGGTTATGGTGATAAAAAAGGTTTGTTGTTGCACTATTAACGTCTTCTGCATAGGATGGTGGTACAATCTCCCCTTCTGTTTCCTGCCAAGCATTTGTGAATTCATAATTAAATTTGCCTAGTGGATTTACTGGACGAACGATTTGGTCTGCAGGTGCCAAAAAGTTACTCCAGTTAGCGAATGAATCAGCATTGTTTCCAAAGGTTGTAACTCCTAAATCTGTTCCTGTAACGAGCCATCCATTTGGTGAAGCGTTTGGATCCCCTTTAAAAGACTTACTAACTTGCTCGCCACCGTTCGTTGCACCTGGGTAATTTTCAAAAATTAAACCTTCAGGCCCTAACAATTGATCAACAAGTGAACGTTTATAAAGTTGGTCACCAGTTGCTGCATCGATGACAATTTCATAGCCTTTGTCTAACTCTTCAATAAATAAAACGCGATAAGCGGGGCGGACACCATCATTTGTAATGAATGTTGCCTTTTTAACTCGTTGGTCAGTTGGTAAAATATCTCCACCGTCAAATACATCCCAACCTTTTTCTTCTCCTTTTAGAGTTGGTGTGTAACTAAGATTAGGCACTTCAAGTGATAGAACCTGGTTAAGTGCATCCATAGATGATAACTCAAAGTCGGCGAGTAGTTCTGTGGAGCGACTGAGGTTTCCAGTTACAGATAATATTTTCCCCTCTTTATTTACGGCGACAATCAACCTGCCTCCATAGACGGATTCAATCCCATCGAATGTTTGTTGGAAGGTAACGGGTTGAAGTTCTGTACCTGGCATTTTATAGTTTCGGATTACGTTAAGGTTATTAATCTCTTCTTGTGTTAGACCATATAGGTTTGAGTTTTCCTTAATCCAATTTAAGGCAATCGTTTCAGCGTTTAAAGAAGATTCTTCGGTTAAATAACCGTGATTCTTTACAATACTAGAAGGGGTTCCAAACAGTGGATCCCATTTAATTTTAACCCCGGTTCCTACTTCTTCTGCTAATGATTGTGCCGAGTCTAGTTGGATTTCGGTTGGCAAAACACGGTTGATCACATCTCTTACATCAAAAAATTCTGATTCCGCTTTCTCCAGTACACTCGTTTCTTGAATTGGCCCAGAAATCTGTTCGGCGATGAGTTGGCTGGGTATTACTAGTGCCCCCAAAAGTACGATTATACTGAAAACGGCAACAAGCTTTCTTCTTCTCATGAAGTCTTTATCCTCCCTTTATAGAATTTATATAGTATAGTTCTCAAAGTATATTAGCTGTTCCTTGTTATAAGTCCAAAAGTACTGACAACTGACTATTGAAATTAGTTGTTCGACCTATACAAGGTAATACAAAAGGTTTATAGGGAGGATCTAAATACTAGATTTGGGGTAATATAAAAAGTCTAATCATTAGGAGATGTTTTCAAAGATGCAAGCTAAAAATTCATACGATAGGAATAAATAGCAAAAAAGGTATTATCCATTAGGAGGTAATGAGATAACACCTTGTTTAAACAGATTGAATTTTTCAAGTCAGTGAAAAGTGATTGATTAATCTGGGAACGAAGAACAGTAAACTATCATTTTTTAATTAATAGGTTTGAAAATCGGGGAGTATATTTTTTCTAAGCATGTACCCCTAAAACTAAAAAGGGAGAGATTATTATGTTTTTTGGAAACCCTACAAACCGTTACGGTGAACCGTATCATAAATAAGCGTAAAATAAGGAGAGAAAGGGTTTCCCTTAAGTTTCCCATTTAACGATCCCTTGTTCATATCCACAGATATTCCAACCCCCTTTTTAAAAGTTTAATAAAATTAAAAGAGCATATTAATGTATGATTAATGTATGTATCCGCATTTTAAATTTATGAATAAGTTAATAATTAGACTTTCGAGGGCAAATATACGGGGATTTTCTTTTTTGACAAATGAGAAAATGGTAAACTTATTTTTAGTAGTATCCGTGAATAAATATTAAAGGGATGATCAAGGGATGTCTAATTCTTTTAAAAGTAATGATAATGTCGTTCAATCTATTGATACAGAGGAAAATTTTCCAATTAGTTTTGAGGAAATAGAAGGTGTAGCCAAAAAAGCTATGTCTGCTCCTGCTTTTAGTTATATCGCTTCCGGGGCCGGTGGTGAGGAGACAGTAAGGAAAAATGCCGATGCATTTAAGAAATATTCAATTACCCCGAGATTATTAAATGATGTATCTAATTTGGATACGAGTATAACTATTTTTGGACAAACATACCCTACGCCACTATTACTTGCACCAGTTGGTGTTTTAAAGTTAGCTGATGAGCAGGGGGATCTGGCTGTTGCTCGGGCAGCGGCTAAATATAAGGTTCCGTTTATACAAAGTACTGTTTCGAGTTATTCAATTGAAGATGTAGCTCAAGCTACAAATGGTAGTTCTAAATGGTTTCAATTATATTGGTCCACCAACGAGGAAATTTCCTTTAATATGGTGAAACGTGCTGAAGAAGCAGGGTATGAAGCGATTGTATTAACGATAGACACTATTACACTAGGTTATAGAGAGAAAGACATGCATCATCGCTTTTCCCCATTAGCGCTAGGCTATGGTCAAGGAAACTTTGAATCAGATCCTGTATTCTTATCAACATTAGAAAAGGTTAATTCACGCACTATACTTCAGGAAATTATAGATAATATTAATTATCCAGCTTTAAATTGGGAGCATGTCAAAGCGTTGAAAAAGAGAACGTCATTGCCAATCGTTTTAAAAGGGATTTTACATCCAGAAGATGCTCGTTGTGCTATTGAATATGGGGTTGATGGAATTATCGTTTCAAATCATGGTGGAAGACAGTTAGATGGTACTATTTCTAGCGTAGATGCTCTACCTGAAATCGTAAAGGTTGTAGATGGTCAAATTCCTGTATTATTTGATAGTGGGATTCGAAGAGGGATTGATGCCGTAAAGGTGCTAGCTCTTGGGGCTGATGCTGTCTTGGCTGGCCGTCCATATGTCTATAGTTTAGCTGTAGGTGGTGAAAAAGGGGTAGGACAATTTTTAGCTAATTTTCTTCAGGATCTTCAAACTTCTATGATGTTGTCCGGTGTTAAAAATGTAAAAGAACTACGCCAATTAAAAATTGCAAGGGTGTAGGTTAAAGCCTCCAAGACTAGCTTAAAAATGACCTATCAATAAATTTCATAAAAATATACTATATTTTATACATTTATTTATATACTCCAAAAGCCTGTTTTCTAGTTATTTAAAGAGAAAACAGGCTTTTGTATTATGATAAATCCAACATAAGATAATAAAACACACCATTGCATAATTATACAAATAAATGATATATTATAGATTATTAAGCTAAGCGGGGATAGTACGATCAATACTATCTACTAAAAATATAATGAAATTGGAGGGAGTCTACATGGAAATTGAAAAACTACAACAGATAGAAGAATTTACTAACAAAAAGGAATTTACAGCAAAACAATATATGCGCTTTTGGCTTCCCTCATTAATTGGAGTTTTGCTATTTTTAGTCCCTATCTCTGTAAATGGAAAAGTAACAATCGGACTTGGAGTTTTAGCGGATGGTTTACAGGGTGCCATAGCTGATTATATTCCTTCGATAATGACAGTTATTCTCTGTATTTCTGCCGTTGGTAGTTTGATCGTTAAATATACAACAATAGAAGCAGTTAAAAAGAGTGCATTCTTAACTAGTTTATTTGATATTACGCCATTCTGGTTAATCTTGAGATGTATTGGCGCATTATTTGCTGTCTTTACATTGAATCAAATAGGTCCTGAATTTATTTGGTCGAGTATTACGGGCGGGGTAGTATTATATGATTTAATTCCGGTATTAATGGTTTGGTTTTTATTCGCTTGTTTATTTATGCCTCTTTTACTTCAATTTGGGTTGATGGATTTTATAGGAACATTGGTACGTAAAGTAATGTTTCCTTTATTTAAATTACCTGGACGTTCCTCCGTTGATGCATTAGCATCATGGATGGGAAGTGGAACAGTGGGTGTATTATTAACAACACAACAATATGAATCTGGTTACTATACAAAACGTGAAGCATCTGTTGTTGCAACGAACTTTTCTATTGCTTCGATTGCCTTTAGTCTTGTTATTGCAAGGTTTTTAAATATTGACCATATGTTTATCCAGTTTTATTTTACTGTAATTGTAACAGGAGTAATTGCTGCAATTATTTGTCCAAGGATCCCGCCTCTTTCGTTTAAGAAAAATACGTATTACGAGCCGGTAGGGAAACAAATAGATGAAGTTGTGCCAGAAGGGGTGTCTAGTTTCCAGTGGGGAGTAAAAAAGGCCGTGGAAAAAGCAGATCAAGTCAAGAGTTATCCCAGTGTTATAAAAGGCGGGGTACAAAATGTGCTTGATATTTGGTTCGGTTTAATCCCATTGGTGATGGCGTTAGGAACGGTAGCCCTTGTTATTGCGGAGTTTACTCCTATATTTAATTACTTATCCTATCCTTTCGTACCATTCCTTCAGTTGCTGCAAATTCCAGAGGCTCAAGCTGCTGCGCCTGCTATGCTTGTTGGTTTTGCAGATATGTTTTTACCAGCTGTAATTGGAAGTGGGATTGAGTCAGAACTTACACGTTTTGTTATAGGTGTAATGTCCTTAGCACAGTTAATATACATGTCTGAAATTGGAATTCTATTAATAAAATCAAAAATTCCAGTTTCGTTTGCGCAACTATTTATTATATTTCTCCAAAGAACAATCATTACGTTGCCAGTTGCTGCGTTAATGGCACATTTATTATTTTTCTAAAATCTAGTATAGTAAAAGTGAATTAGAGAATGGTAATTGGAAGTTCAACCTATAATTTAATAAAAGGTCAAAAAGCATTGGTACCCGCCAATGCTTTCTTTAGTAATCTGTATATAATAATAAAAGCAAGATTTAATGGAAAGGTGAATGATAGAAATGAATATGGAATCTTTTTTTTCTGAAAGCACGAAAGCCGCCCTTCGGAATGAGCCACCGGGCGAATGGATGCCAACACTCCCAGATGGTTGTGTACGTTTAAGTTCTGGATTCCCAGCACCTAATCTTATCCCAGTTGAGCAGCTTCAAGCAGCAGTTAGACGCCTGCTTGAAGAAGAGGGGGATTTACCGTTACATTATATTGGAAGCCCTAGAATGGCAAAGCTAAAGGAGCAGCTTCAAGCGAGGTTGGTACAACGTGGTATCCGCGTTTCAGAAGAAGAACTCTTAATTACATCCGGGGCATGCCAAGCAATCGATCTAGTTGCCCGCATTTTTATGGATAATAAAACAGTCGTTGCCGTAGAATCGCCAACGTATATGGAAGCATTAGAAGTATTCCAAAACTACACGAAGCACTTTATTAGTATTCCTGTGGATGAGTACGGACTGCAAACAAATAAATTAGAAGAGATTCTAGCGGAAAGGAAAAGAAAAGGGTTCCCGCTTCCTCGCATTTTATATACAATCCCAACTTTTCAAAATCCAACAGGTACAACGATGACAATGGATCGTCGGAAACATGTGTTGGAACTTGCTGCCGAGTATGATTTTCTTATTTTAGAAGACGATGCTTATGGCGAATTATACTTTCAAACACACTCAGTTCCGTTAAAAGCAATGGACAACGAAGGACGTGTTCTACATGTTGGTTCTTTATCCAAGGTAGTAGCACCGGGAATGCGAATCGGATGGATAACTGCAACAACCGAATTTATTACCGCTTTGGCTTGGTTTAAAAAAGATTTAGACCATCCATTTGCCCAAGCATCAATGGCTTCCTTTTTAGAAAGAACTGACTTAGAGAAAAGGCTCAAAACCTTAAGAGAAACGTATCAACGTAAGTGTACCGTCTTACTTTCTGCATTGGAACAACACATGCCCAAATCGGTCTCCTGGTATGTGCCAGAAGGTGGTTACTTTGTGTGGGTCAAAATTGTTGGTGTTGATACGTCGGAATTTTTAACTCAGGCTCTCAATGAAGGTGTCTCCTATATCCCGGGGAAACATTTTTTCTTAAATCAGCAGGATGGAGCAGAGTACCTTCGTCTATCATTTAGTTATGCTGACCAAAAAGAGATAGTAGAAGGAATTCAAAAACTAAGTAAAGTTATAAAGCTAATCCTTTCATAAGTATTCATATCAAATGAAGGTATGATGAGTGCGATGAATCCTACCATAAATAAAATGAGTTTTTAATGTACAACCTTTACGATATAATATGACAAAATTCGGTAAGTTCCAGTGGTTGCCCCCCTTATAATGGACAGGTAGTGTATGATAAATATATGACATAACTGAATTTAAAGCTGTTTTTTAGTAACAGAAATAGTATACGTTTCTCATTATAACGCTTAAATGTCATATTTTAACTACCCATTTTTAAGGGGCTGGACTACAGGCACCCAAAGGAAAACAAGAGATTCCGTTTTACTGGTTGTCTCTAGAGGAAAGATGCAGCCGAACTAGTAAATTCTCCTAAAGAATGTTCTTGAGCAAGAATGTAAATAATTTGCTTAGTTGGAATATTTTAACATTAGTGTTAATCCAATTTCTCTTTAGGTTTTTCTTTATGCTTTCTATTTTTAACCTCAGTAAATATGTTATCTGACACACTTGTTTTAGTTTTCGATGTTTCATTTGGAGGATTAGATTGATTTGATTCAATCAGCGATTTCAGCATCTCAATATCCTCTTTAGTAGCGTATTTTTTATCAGGCTTTAACATATATCCTAACTGACCGTTCGATTCTATAGTAGCCCATTGTAAATCAGTAAAATCCTGAATGTTTTGTTGTCTCATTCGTACTTCAAGCATGTCAACCGTTAACCGCAGCTTCTTTAAATTGCTTTCATTAATTTGGCCGTTTTCAACTACTACAAGCCCTTTCCCATAAATTAAAGTTTCAAGAGCATTCGATTTCAAAACGATATACTCAATAAAAAGAAGTGTAGCTACCATTAAAAATGTAATCAACATTGTAATCCAAATGTTCCTATCGCCAACAGGTTGAATAATTAATGATCCAACAGCTATCATCATGACAGTCTGAGCAACAGTAAGCTGTGAGATTGATTTTCTTCCAGCTAACCGTAAAATCAGGATTCCTCCTATCACGACGACAACAGCTTTCCATATGAAGTGTAAATCCAATAGGATCCCCTCTTTTCAAATGTTGCTAAAAATATATTTACGGTTGACTTTTTCTGGTTTAATATCTAGTGATTATTGTGGATGAAATCATTTACTTTATTCTTTAGTGAAGTGTCTTTATATAACTAGAACAATAAAAGGGCAGCTTATTCCTGTTTACGTCTAATTTTCTAAGGTTTTTTCTTTTTTTCAACGTTTTCAATAGTTTCCGCGAGAAGAGTATTATATAACCTGCTCTTAGGCTCATATATTTTTTGAGATGGCCATAGTCCATGATGTCCTGAGAATAGATAGCTGACTAAACAAGCAACAAAAAAGTACTCTAACCCTTTTCCATCAAACATTTCCATTGCCAGCAGGAAAGCTGCTATAGGAGTATTAGCCCCTCCACAAAAAACAGCGATTAATCCTAATGCAGCGAGAAATGACATAGGTAAATCGATGAATGTGTGTAAGGTATTGCCTAATGTTGCTCCAATGAAAAATAAAGGTATGGCTTCACCGCCAACAAAGCCTGTACCAAGAGTTACTGCTGTAAATATTAGCTTGGCCAGGAAAGCAAAGGGTGGAACGTCTTCTATAAAAGATTGTTCTAACATCTGTAATCCTCGGCCATTGTAATCTTGTGAACTAACGATTAAAGTTAATACTACAATGACAATACCTCCAAAAAAGGCTCTTTTCATATGGTTTTTTTTGAAAAGTTTCTCAGAGAATTTTTCTATTCCATGCCTCAACTGACAGTATAAAACACTTATTAGGCTAAAAATGACTGCTAGAAGAATAACTATTATAAATGTACTAATAGATATTTCCGGTACGGTTTGTATTATAAATTTTTCGTGTTTATGTCCCCAAGCTGCTGTAGTTACATAGTGACCAACAAAGCTTGCCGTAAGACAAGGAACAAGTGCTTCAAATTTCAGCTTTCCTAAAGCAGTCATCTCCATCCCAAAAACAGCACCTGTTATAGGTGCTCCAAAGGCAGCCCCAAAACCAGCACTTATACCGCTCATCATTAAAATTTTCTTGTTGAATATGTTTACCTTAAAAAATTTGTTTACCGCAGCAGCTACACTTCCTCCCATTTGGACAGCAGCACCTTCTCTTCCAGTTGAACCTCCAAAAAGGACTGTGACAAAAGTCGCGAAATAGACGATAGGCCCCATTCTCCGCGGCACCTCTTTTTTTCCATGAACTGAGTCTATCACCAGATTATTTAGTTTTGCAGTGTCATTCAGAGTATTATTCAAAAATACCTTTCCGTAGTTCATATATATGTATCCTATGATAATTCCTCCAAAGGGGAGAAGGAAGATAAGCCAATCTCTTTTTAATCGTATATCATCTCCCAGATAATCGTTTATCTCTAAAAGGAAATAGGTTGTCGAGCCAACAACTATACCAATTATGCTTCCAAAGATAATCCATTGACCCAGCACTGAAAAAAAGTTTTTATACTTTAACAGCATTCACCAATTCGCCTCTTTCCTGTGGGGAATTCAATTCTATTATTGCCTATCGTATTATAATTATTTAAATAAATAGTGAATAGCCAATTATGAAAGAAGCGAAAAGGGATCAACCCATTAATTCAGTTTAATTAAAAATAGACGAATTCCTCTTTTTCTGGAAGGGCTAACATGAAGCGAAACCGGATTAAGAGACGATGAGGCAGGTACCTCGTCCTAATTACTTTCAGTGGGACAAGGAACCTGTCCCCCTAAGGAGTCCCAGTTTCAATTTGACTTCTTTTTTATGACAAATAGAACGATGCAATATATATGTATAAAAATACAATTAGATTTATATTAAATTATAATATTTTCCCATGAAATTATTGGAAAACCATTCGCTTTATTGGTAGCGATGCCATTGTTTACGCCATAACCATCCACTTCTTATCTGAAAGCGTTTACCAATAAATATCAGTCTAAAAACTTATAAAAAATGCATAAAAGCAGGTTGCCATACACTCAGGATGGGGGTATAATTACGACTAATTATTTTTTCCAATTTGAAAAAGTTTTAAGTATTACTTTGAATTTTTTCAAATTTCAAACCAAAAAACATCAAGAGGGGGAAAACGCATGTCAGAACGATTTAAATCCAAAGCCATTACAGACTATGAACGTGAGCCTGTACCACAGGATAAACGAAAAGGATGGGGGAAACTATCTTTAGTGTGGATAGCAGGTATAGTTGCTCTATCCGCAGTTGTATTAGGAGGAACTTTAGGAAGTGGGATGACATTATCAGATTCTATCATCGCTTCACTCATAGGAACATTTATTTTAGCGATACTTAGTGCAGCATGTTCAATTGTTGGAGCAAAAACTGGATTATCCACTGCACTTGTATCAAGCTTTGCTCTAGGTAAATATGGTTCTTATGCAGTGTCTTTCGTTATTGCCATCTCGTTATTTGGATGGTTCGGGGTTCAATTGAATTTGTTTAGCACAAGCCTGCAAAACATTCTTTTAAAAACGTTCAGTATAAATGTGGATCCAATCTTCCTTGTTCTATTTGGCGGTTTAGCTATGTCTATATCAGCTATAATTGGCTATAAAGCAATTGAAAAATTAAGTATGGTAGCTGTTCCATTACTAGCGATTCTTTTAATTAGTTCCTTGGTCCGTGTCTTGAATGGCACATCTGTTTCTGAAGTTGCACAAGCACCATTGACCTCAGATCCACTTTCAACAGGGGTTGCGATTTCGTTAATCATTGGTTCTCTAGCAACAGGTGCAATCATTGGTCCGGATATCTCTCGTTATGCAAAATCAACCAAAGATGCAGTTATTGCTTCTTTTGTCGGGTACTTTGTCGGTTTTAGTATCGTTCTTATTATTTCATCGATTTTAGCAAAAGCAACAACACAGGTAGATATTGTAGAAATCATGTTAACTCTTGGTTGGGGATCTGGAGCATTGGTGATCCTAATCATTGCACAGTGGACAACCAATGATAATAACTTGTATTCCTCTGCATTAGGATTTTCCGTTATTTTTCAAAAGGTGCCAAAATTCTACTTATCGATTGCTGCCGGTGTGATTGGAACATTATTAGCAGTAGCAGGTATTTATGATAGTTTTATTCCGTTTTTAAGCTTTTTAAGTGTATTAATACCACCAATTGGCGGAATATATGTAGCAGATTTTATTATCAACCGAAAAAACTATGCTTTTGAAAATCTAAAAAACGTGAAAAGTGTAAATATCCTAAGTATCAGCATCTGGGTTATAGCATCGTTGGTTGCATTCCTTACAACCCCAGAACCAAATGGATTTGGAGTATTCACTTTAACAGGCGCATCTGGATTTGATGCCTTTATCGTCGCTTTTATCTTGCAATTGATTGCGAGTAAAATACAGGTTGGAAATGGCTTACAAACAACAACGAGTTTTAAAGGAGAGCAAGCATCATGAGACTAATCGGAAAACAAGAAATTGAAGATATTGCAGTTGGAGCCGCGCTTCTTGGAACAGGAGGCGGTGGTGACCCTTATATTGGAAAATTAATGGCACAACAAGCAGTTGAAGAATTTGGACCAATCAAGTTAATCTCTGTTGACGAAGTTCCAGATGATGCTTTAATTGTTCCATCGGCAATGATGGGAGCGCCAACTGTCATGGTAGAAAAAATCCCTAGTGGAAACGAAGCGCTTGGCGCCTTTGAAGCATTACAAAATTACCTCGGAAAAGAAATTTATGCAACCATGCCAATTGAGGCTGGCGGTGTAAACTCGCTTCTTCCGTTTGCCTTAGCAGCCAAATTAGGCTTGCCTGTTATTGATGCAGACGGGATGGGTCGTGCGTTTCCTGAATTGCAGATGGTTACCTTCTATTTAGACGGCGTATCCGCAACGCCAATGGTTCTTTCCGATGAAAAAGGAAATAGCTCCATACTAAATACTGTAAATAGTGTATGGGCAGAGAAAATCGCGCGTGTCGCCACCGTTGAGATGGGTGGTTCCACCATGTTGTCGATTTATCCAATGGACGGAAAAACAGTAAAACAAAGCTCGATTCACAATACCCTATTATTAGAAGAGAATATTGGGAAAGCGATTCGTGAGGCGAAACAGAATAAATTAAATCCAATTACAGAAGTTTTGAATCTAACAAATGGACATACCTTATTTAAAGGTAAAGTAAGTGACATTGATCGTAAAACAGAAACTGGATTTGCTCGAGGAAAGGCAACCATTGAAGGGATGGAGGATAACCAAGGAGAGACACTATCCCTTTACTTCCAAAACGAACATCTTTTAGCTAAATCAGGAGATAAAGTATTATGTATGACACCAGATTTAATTGCTGTTCTAGATACAGACACAGGGCTTCCAATCACTACGGAAGGCTTACGCTACGGTGCACGGTGTGTCGTTATTGGATTGCCTGCAGATGCTAAATGGCGTACGGAGAAAGGAATCGAAACAGCCGGTCCGAGATACTTCGGTTATGACCTAGATTACACACCATTAGAAGAGTTGCTAGAGGGGGAAAAATAACATGACAAGCTATCGTATCGGAATCGATGTTGGTGGAACCCATACCGATGCTGTATTACTAGATGAGAACTATAACGTTATTTCAGAGACAAAATCTTCAACGACAGGGGATGTAAGTAGCGGGATTTATAATGCTCTACGTAAAATCGTCCAAGAAGCCAATGTCCCTGTAGAGCAAATCAACTATGCTATGCTAGGAACCACACATTGTACTAACGCAATTGTAGAAAGAAAACGTCTAAACAAAGTGGCAATTATCCGAATTGGTGCACCTGCAACACTTGCTATTAAACCACTTGTAGGTGTGCCAGATGACTTAAAGGATATTTTAAAGAAGCATGTTTACCTAGTACATGGTGGACATGAATTTGATGGCCGCTTAATAGCAGAACTGGATGAAGAACATCTTTATCAAATCGCCAACGAAATTAAAGGTGAGGTAGACTCCGTAGCGGTTACTTCCGTATTCTCTCCTGTTTCCAATGTCCATGAGGCTCGAGCAGAAGAAATTTTGCGAGAAGTGCTGGGTGAAGACATTGCGATTTCCCTTTCCAGCGAAATTGGCAACGTTGGATTATTAGAAAGAGAAAATGCAACCATACTTAATGCATCGGTAGTAGATGTGGCAAGAACCACAGCAAACGGTTTCGTTAATGCATTAAAAAAAGAAGGCATTGATGCAAAGGTATTTTTCGGTCAAAATGACGGGACATTAATGTCGGTGGAATATACCGTGAAATATCCAATCCTTACCATTGCCTGTGGTCCAACAAACAGCTTACGTGGTGCCGCTTATTTAACAAATAAAGCAGATGCCATCGTTATCGATGTGGGAGGAACAACAACCGATATTGGGGTGTTAAACAATTCCTTCCCCCGCCAATCATCCTTAGCAGTAGAAATCGGTGGCGTTCGTACGAATTTTCGTATGCCAGATATTTTATCTGTAGGACTTGGCGGCGGAACAATAATTCGGGAAAACGAAGATGGTACCGTAGCAATTGGACCTGAAAGCGTTGGACACCGTCTTTCGGAAAAAGCACTTATTTTCGGTGGAGATACGATAACAGCTACTGACATTGTTGTAGCTTTAGGTAAAGCGGAACTCGGTGACGCTTCTAAAGTAGCTCACCTCGACAAAACCTTTGTGGAAAAGGTCTATGTACAAATGATTGAGATGGTAGAAGAAGCATTAGACAAGATGAAGACCAGTGCAGAAGATACGCCAGTTATTTTAGTTGGTGGCGGAAGTATTTTGATTCCAAATAAATTAAAAGGTGCTTCAGAAGTAATCAAGCCAAATAACTTTGGTGTGGCGAATGCAATTGGTTCTGCGATTTCCCAAGTGAGTGGACAAATTGAGAAGATCTACAAGATGGACGAGTTAGGTCGTGAGAAAACGATTGAAACAGCTAAAGAACTTGCACGTCAAGAGGCGATTACAGCAGGCGCAGAGCCAGGTAACCTTGTGATTGTTGACTTAGAAGATGTCCCTTTAGCATACCTTCCAGGAAACGCAACCAGAATCCGTGTGAAAGCAGCTGGGGATTTGAAAAAATAAGAAGCAAGGGGACGGATCTCGTGCATCATAGTCTCTAATGAGGTGGAAAAAAACGGGAGTTTACACTCCCATATTCTGCTGTTTCTGTTTCTGCAATCTGATCCCTATCTTTTTTGCTCAAACCACACTAAAAAGGCTATTTTCGTTCTTCAACTCCATATATTTAGTGAATTAGAGGCTTTTTCATGAAATACAGTAACTCAAAATAAGGAAGACAAACAATAACAAAATCCGGCTGTGCAATTATTTATCATGCACAGCCGGTTCTATCTGATTCTTATGATGCTTTCTGTCAAAGCTTCTCTATACTACCATCCAATTTCCTCTAAAGGAACGAATGTAGGGATGAGGGAATTGTTAAAGACCTCTCTGATATGCTTCGCCACATCTTCCTGCTGATAAATCTCTACAATCTTTTGGTAAACCTTCTTGTCTGTTTCATCTGCACGAGCGGCAATGATATTAATGTAAGGCGTTGCAGTATCATCTTCAATGGCAATCGCATCTTCAACCGGTACAAATCCAGCTTCCACTGCCACTCCGTTATTAATGACGGATGCTGCAACATCAGGCAGCACACGCGGTGTTTGGGCTGCCACGATTGGTTCGAATTTCAGGTTTTTAGGGTTTTCTTCAATTTTGCTCAAGTCCCCGTTGCCATCAAAGTCATCAGGTAAGCCAATCAACTCCGATTTTTCAAGAAGCAGTAGAGCCCGTCCCATGTTCGTAGCTTCCTTAGGTATAGCAATTGAGCTTCCATCAGGTATTTCACTGACATCTTTATATTTATCGGAGTATACACCCATTGGTGCGATCAACGTGGTGGCAATCGGAGCAAGATCTAAGCCACGCTCCTTAATGAATGCATCAAAATAAGAAACTGTCTGAAAGGCGTTTAAGTCAATATCTCCATCGGCAAGCGCCAAATTAGGTCTTACATAATCCGCAAACTCCACTAATTCAAGTTCAATATTTTCTTTAGCGGCTTTTTCTTTAACCTTTTCCCAGATTGGGACTCCCGATCCATTTAAACCTACTTTAACTTTTGTTGTTTCCTGAGAGGCTGATTTTCCTTCTTCCGAGCAGGCCGATAATATAAAACCGACTGTAAGTAATAGTGTTAGTGTAAAAATACATTTTTTCATGATGATTCCTCCTTATTGTCTGCGTACTTTTTTAGATAAGAAATTTCCAATGGTCTGTGTGAGCTGAACAATTAATACAAGCAGTAAAACGGTGACAATCATAATATCGGTCTCGAATCGCTGATAACCGTAAGCGATGGCGAGGTCACCAAGTCCTCCTCCGCCGACAAATCCAGCCATGGCCGAGGCTCCGACAAGTCCAATAGTCGCGATAGTTAAGTTTAAGGTAATCGAACTCAAACCCTCTGGTATATACACACGCCAGATAATCTGCCAGGGAGTCGCCCCCATAGCCTCTGCTGCTTCAATAACACCTGGCTTAACTTCCAGTAAACTGCTTTCCACCAGTCTTGATATATATGGAGCAGAGAAAATGACGAGTGGGACTACAGCCGCGGCGGTTCCGATGGATGTACCCACAATCAGCCTTGTGAAAGGTAAAATTGCAACTAGCAAAATAATGAATGGAATAGAACGAAAGAAGTTCACAACGGTGCTGAAACCATTGAATACTGGCATGTTCTCCAGAAGTCCGCCTTTTCGCGTGACCACCAGGAGAATTCCTAACGGTAATCCGATTAATGCAGCGGCGACCAGGGAAATGCCTACCATCACTAAGGTTTGATATGTCGCTTCCCAAATCCTGGGCCAAAATTCCATCAAATTAACCTGCATATGTCGTCACCTCCTGAATCGATACTTTTTGCTGGATATGGTTAATCACGCGTAAAATCTCTGCTTCATCTCCCTGAAGCTCTATAATAAGATTGCCGAACGGAATTCCCTGAAGCTCTGTAATCTGCCCGAACAGTACATTGACTTCCACATTGAACTTCTTAGCAACCTGCGAAAGGACAGGATGCCCGGCACTTTCATCCACGAAGGTCACACGGTAGATATTCCTTAATGATCCTCTCGCTTCAATTCCATTTAAAATGGAAGCAGGGATATCATTTTCCATCACGGTTCGCACAAAGTTCTGTGTAGTCTGGTGCTGTGGATTGGAAAATAAATCGAAAATCGATCCTTTTTCAATGATCCGGCCGTTTTCCATCACAGCTATCCGGTCACATACCTCACGGACCACGTTCATCTCGTGTGTAATCATCAAAATGGTGATTCCGTATTCATCACGAACTTTTCGCAAAAGCTTGAGGATGGATTTCGTTGTTTCGGGATCTAAAGCAGAGGTCGCTTCATCACACAATAAGATATCCGGGGATGTAGCCAGCGCTCTGGCGATGCCCACCCGCTGCTTTTGCCCGCCTGAAAGCTCTTCCGGGTACTGCTTGGCCTTATCCGACAGTCCGACAAATTCGAGAATTTCCGTAACTCGCTGATTGATCTCCTTTTTCGGAGTGCCCGACAAAGCAAGGGGAAAAGCAACGTTATGATAAACCGTTTTGGACTCCAGCAAGTTGAAGTGCTGAAAAATCATGCCGATTCGCTTTCTCACTTTTCGTAAATCCGGTTTAGAGAGCTGGAGCAAATCCTCACCATTTACAATCACTCGCCCCTCGGTCGGACGTTCCAGTAAATTGACTAATCGGACCAAGGTGCTTTTTCCGGCTCCGCTAAAGCCGATAACACCAAAAATCTCCCCTTTATGTACCGTCAAATTCACCTGGTCCACTGCTCTCAAGTCACTGCCATTATGCTGGTAAACCTTTGATACACTCTCGAACTCAATCATGTTGTCCCTCCTATACACAAAAAGTACCCCTCTTCTGTAAAAAAATAAGAAGAGGGGTACTCATAATATGAGATACCGTCTCTTCCCATCTTTCACGTGCACGTGGCACATGCTGGAGTTGGCACAGTTTCTGATCATTTTTTACGGATCAGTTCCGCTGCCGAGGTTTCGTAGGGCCAGTCCCTCCACCTCTCTAGATAAGAAGAAAAGTTAGTCGCTTTTTAATTGATGCTGATTATCATAATACAGTTTAAGGGCTTTGTCAATTTAATTTACTAAATTCATAGACTTTTTGTTTCTTTTGTTTAAAGCTGTTATTCTCCGCCAGTGACGGCGAGCGCTTAGCCGGTAATCGTTGCTGCAATTTCTGAGTGTTTAATAGCCCTGTTCTCTAAGCAATATAGTCTTCCCGCTCAATTTCCTCGTTATCTTTTTTGATATAATATCTTCCTTTTGTGGCAACTGCCAGTACAATTGTTAGGATAGCAGCAAGGATTGAGGCGAAGAATGCAGCAGTGCTTTGCAGAAATGTTCCCATGAATCCTAATGCCGCAATGGTACCGATGCCGCTTGCTATGATAAGTGCTCCTACACCAACCGGATTCCATTTATATAAATTGTCCTGTTCTGCTTCATAATAGCCAGGACCGATCTTCAGGATTTTTTTGACGAAAATAGCGTCCACCACCAGGATTGTTGCCCATGTCAATAGGAATACTCCCTGAAATGTCATGACAACTTCCAAGTGTTCAACAATATTAAGAAGCATCAGGATGATTGCTGATACACCAGTGACGACCACCCAGAAATGTCTTCCCGGTTTAAATTTAAATATATTTTCAAAGAAACTAGATAAGGATAAAGAACCACTATAAATATTGGTAACGTTTATTCTAATTTGGGTCAGCATTGTAAATAAAGCTCCCCAAATACCAAGAAGCAGTACAATATATACTCCTGGATTTGGTTCTCCAAGGCGAACACCGAACCAAATACCTAGTCCACCCATTACTCCAAAGCAGAATATTTGAGGGATGAATCCAATAGCAAAGATTCCAATTTTCGTATCCTTTGGTTTCAAAAAGCGGGCGTAATCTGAAGCAAGAAGAGGGGTTAAGCCCATAATTCCGTGTTGCATTCCAATACATAACAGTAATGCAGTGCCTCCAACTTGAACACCTTCAGGCATGTATGACCAGAATGCGCCATCATAACCGGATGTTTTCATAGCGGCCATCACAATGGCAGCAATCAGGAATAGAAAGAATAATGGTAAAGACCATTTCTGCAGTTTGTCCAATTGTTTGATTCCAAACCAGTTCAATGGAATAACGATTAAGCCAAAGAATAGAATCAGTACCCATTCTGGAATAACGGGGAAAAACTCATGGATTGCAGAAACGAGTATTAAACCTTCCAGCGCACAATACATAATGAAATTCGTGGCATAAATTAATGAGGTCAGGGACGCGCCGATATAGCCAAAACCTCCACCTCTTGATAAAAGGTTTACGTTCATTCCGGACTTAGCGGACAAATATGCAATGAATGTCCCTAATATTCCGGCCACAATGATGGCATAAACGGCAGAAATTATGGCGTTGATTGCCCCGAATTGAAGCGCCATAACACTTCCCATTTGAAAATAAAAAATGGCTGTCGCAATTCCGAATGTAATATTCGTTATGCTTAACCAACCCATATTACGCTTCGCGCGAGGGACTCTTTCCAGTGAATAATCATCACCACTTCCCTTTGACTGGGCAAGTTCTTGAGATTGGTTTTCTTCCATATGATCAGCTCCTTATTGTAGTTTATAAAATCCATACCTCAAGGAAATTATCAGGAAGTACAACTAATCTAATGTATCAAGAAGGGAGCATTAATACAAACTGCAATTTTTTTGATATTTTTCTATAACAGCCCTTTCATCTCTCTAATCCTACGTTTATCTTGGAAATGGTCAAAATCCGTACATAATATTACTCATATTTTCAAATGTTCGTTTTTAAAGCGTTATCCTCAATAAACTCATTATCAAATCGGGGAATAACGGAAAAAAGCTATTATCCTTTAAAACAGTTGGGTATCTTAAAAGGAGTAATTGTAAGAATGGTTACGTTATCCCCTTGAAAATTCTTCGAGAGATTATCCTAGCCATCTCTTTGCGAGGAAACCGATAGATTCACGGTTTGAGTTATCCGGTCAAAAAGATATAGAATTTAAAACAGTTGTCTTTTTAGAAATAATGCATTTTTTTTTTGCAATAAGAGTGTGGAACCTTTGAGACAACTGGGAAAATTATCACATAATACAGCTAAAGGGGAGTCATATATAACATGTTAAACATTAAAAGGAAAAGGTTAGGACTAATTACTGGTTTATCTTTATCTTTAGTAGCAGCAGGTTGCGGTCAAGGTGATGAAGGAGGCAGTGACCAGGCAGAAGCTGCGCCAAATGTAAGTGAAGAATTAGAATATACAATTACCGGTATTGAACCTGGTGCCGGCCAAACAGAGACAAATGAAAAGGCGATAGCTGAATATGATAGTCTTGCAGGCTGGGAACAGGAAACTGCTTCGTCTGCTGCCATGTTGACAGCATTAGAGAACGCGATTGATAACGAAGAACCGATAATAGTTGCTGCATGGTCGCCTCACTATAAATTTGCCAAATGGGATCTGAAGTATCTGGAGGATCCTAAAGGTGTCTTTGGCGAAGATGAGCAAATTACTACAATTGCAAGAAAAGGCTTAAAAGATGATATGCCAAAAGCATATAAGATTATAGACCGAATTCACTGGGAACTCTCAACCATGGAATCCGCTCTGCTCCAAGCTCAAAAAATGAATTTTGAATTCGAAAAAGTAGCGAAGAAGTGGGTGGATAACAATCAGGACATAGTTGAAAAGTGGACAAAAGGTGTGGAGCCTGTAGATGGTAAAGAGATAGAACTTGTTACAACTTCCTGGGATACAGAACTTTTTTCAGCGAATGTAGCAAAAATTGTACTCGAACAACAAGGATACGATGTTAAGCTTACACCAGTTGACCCGGCTATTCTTTTTGGAGCTATTTCCTCAGGTGAAGCTGATGCTTCCCTTTCTCCATGGATGCCAACGACTCATGGTGCATTCTATGAAAAGTATAAAGGGCAATTTGTGGATTTAGGACCAAACGTAGAAGGTGCAAAGATTGGTTTAGCCGTGCCGGCCTATATGGATATTGATTCCATTGAAGATCTTCAGCCTAAAGAGTAATACACCTTTAATAGTAAACTCCCCTTCAAGTCATTAGGGACTTGAAGGGGAGTTTTATTTGTACGGAAAAGTCTAAAGCACGGAGGCGGGACATATCCAGCCCTCATAATTACTAAGGTGCACGATAGACTATATTTCCGAAGTGGGTCCTTTACGCTAACATTATTCCAGTTGTTCGGCCTCTTACTTTGCAGGCAACTAAGATTGCACTTTTATCCAAGCCTGCGACCAGTCCTCAATTGTTTTTAAAATTGGTTCCATGGAATGTCCTTTTTCTGTTAAGGAGTATTTTACGATGACTGGTGTTTCGGGTATCACTTCACGGTTCACGATGTCCTGTTGTTCTAATTCCTTTAAGCGGTCCGATAATACTTTTCCGCTTATACCTATAGAGGATTGAATTTCATTAAAACGTTGGGCACCCATTAATAATTGATAAATAACTAAAGTCGTCCATCTCTGGCTTAGCAAGGAAAGGGCTTTTTCAAACTTTGGACAGATTTCGGGTTGTGTCAATGACTATCACCTCTCTTGGCATATATTATACCACAAAAAGTTACTAGATTATTAAAATAAAATTAGTTTCTTGACATAACCTAAATACGATTGTAAACTAGGTTACATAAAGTAACTAACTGAGAAAAGGAGAGTAAGAAAATGAATAAACAAGAAATAGGGAAAGTTATTTTAAGAGTAATATTAGGTCTTACATTCTTCATCCATGGGTTTTCAAAATTTCAAGGAGGGATCTCGAATACAGTAGGTTATTTCGACAGTCTTGGGATTCCTGGGTTTCTTGCCTATGCAGTTGCTGCTATAGAGTTAATCGGAGGGATTGCTTTAATTATAGGTGTTGGAACTAAAATCATTGGTGTATTGTTTGCGCTTATTATGGCAGGAGCTATCGTTACGGCTAAGTTACCAGCTGGTTTTATGGGGAATGGTCAAATGGCTGGATATGAACTTGAATTGATATTATTAGCAGCATCCATTTACTTTATATTCGCAAACAAATCCGCATTATCCTTAGAACAAAAGCTATTTAACCCAGCAAACAACTAGGAGGATTAATATGGGGTTTCACAGTAAACCAACGAAATTTGTAGGTCATGTCAATATAAAGGTCGAGAATCTGGAAAGGTCTTTAACATTTTATCAGGAAATACTGGGATTCGATATTCTGGAACAGTCTCCAAATAGCGCAAAACTCACAACTGACGGAAAGACAAGTTTCTTATCATTGGAACAACCTGAAAATGTTATTCCAAAACAAGGACGAACAACTGGATTATATCATTTTGCCATTTTATTGCCGAAAAGGTCTGACTTGGCTAATATAGTAGTTCACTTAACCGAAAAGGGAATCCGTTTCGGGTCATCTGACCATCTTGTCAGTGAAGCTCTGTATTTACATGATCCTGATGGAAATGAAATTGAAATTTATATCGACCGAGATCCGTCTGAATGGACATGGAGTGGGGAAGAAGTCGCCATGGCTGTTGACCCGCTGGATTTTGAAAATTTATTATCGAGTATCAATCCAAGTAACCTGTGGAAGGGCATGCCTAAGGACACGGTCATGGGGCATATTCATTTACATGTTTCTGAACTAACGAAAACGGAAGAATTTTATGTAAAAGGACTTGGGTTCGATGTGGTTAATCGCTTCGGCCGACAAGCATTATTCCTTTCAACAGGGAAGTACCATCATCATATTGGGGTGAACACCTGGAATGGAGTTGGAGCTCCACAACCACCAGAGAATAGTGTTGGAATGGAATCGTTCACACTCATTCTGCCTGATGAAGATGCAATCAAAGAAACGGTTGATAACCTGCAAAAAATTGGAGTGGCAGTAACAGAAGAAGACGGAAGGCTTATTACGTATGATCCGTCAGGTAATCGCGTTGCGCTAGCTGTTTAAGAGGGGGGAATCGTATTGTCTTCTATAAAACAAAATGGAATCGAAGTGGGAATATATACACTTGCAGATATAGGTCCCGACCCTTTTACCGGAAAAACGATAAGTACGAAGCAAAGAATGACTGAAATCATTGAAGCAGCAAAACTGGCAGACGAAGCAGGGCTCGATATATTCGGGGTTGGGGAACATCATCGACTGGATTATGCTGTTTCCTCTCCAGCAGTTGTATTATCGGCCATTGCGCAGGCGACGAAGCGTATTAAATTAACAAGTACCACAAGTGTATTAAGCACCCTTGATCCGGTTCGACTATATGAAGATTTTGCCACATTAGATGTAGTATCTGGGGGACGTGCTGAAATCCTGGCTGGTCGAGGAGCTTTCATTGAATCCTTTCCACTATTTGGATACAGCACAGACGATTATAATGAGCTTTTCAGTGAACACATGGATTTATTATTAAAGCTGAATGAAAATGAGACGGTTTCTTGGAGCGGAAAGTTTCGTCCTTCGTTAAAGAATGCGGAAATCTCCCCTCGCCCTGTACAAAAACAGCTGCCAATTTGGATTGGGGTTGGAGGCACGCCAGAAAGTGCTGCACGTGCGGGAAGACTAGGAGTTGGTATGGCGTTAGCTATATTGGGCGGTGATCCCATGAGATTTAAGCCACTCGTGGACATTTATCGCACGTCAGGTTTGGATGCTGGACACTCATTGGATAAATTAAATGTCGGTGTTACTGGGCATGCCTACCTTGCCAATACGACAGAAGCGGCAAAGGATGAGTTTTATCCTTATTACGCTAACTATTGGCGTTATGTGAATCGTCAGCGTGGGATGGGAACAAGAATATCTAGAGAAGATTTCGAACACATGTCCAGCCCGCAAACAGCGTTGTTTGTGGGGAGTCCAGAAGAAGTTGTTGAAAAGATTTTGCGTCAACACGAACTATATGGGCATACACGTTTCTTGGCTCAAGTTGATATTGGTGGCGTTCCCTTCCAAAAGGTGGAGAGAAGTATCGACTTACTAGCAACCAAAGTTGTACCAATGTTAAACAGAAATCTGTCTTGACAAATTGGCTTTTCTTTAGTGCGAGTGACGAATACTAAAAAAGTTCTTTTCTAATCCATGTTAAAAATCCTCTTCAATTCATTGCGAACTTGAAGGGGATTTTTATTATGACTGAATAAGTTTACTGTAGAGAAGATGACTCTCTCTAGCCCTGACACAAGTGGGGTAAAGGTTGACTGAAGTTAAACTAATGAAAAGAATTCAATCCAAAAGATGCACTTCATCCTCCACATGAATGTCACCGGTTTTAATCACAGAAGCATAAACGCCAAAGTTATTCTTTCTTTCTTTTGCCACTGTTTTATGCAGATCCGGAGACCGTTCCGCATTATCAGGGTTGACCGTAATAATCATGCATCTTTTACAATGCCTAATTAATTCAATTTCCACTTCAGGACCTATTTTTAATCGTTTGCCAAACCACTTTTCCTCTTCGAAAGGATTTTTGTCTTCCAAGGATATAATTAGATTTGGACGAAAACGTCGATGATCAATTTTTGCTTCTCCCCATAATTCTTCAATTTTGTTTAGGGAGGCATCTGTCACCAACTGTATGTTTTCTTCTGCAATTGGCCCTATAGGTACATGGGCCGGGGGATAAGTAATAGTAGATACTTTCCGGTTTGATTTTTGTTCTATTTCGGCCATTAATTCTTTATTGTCCCAATCAAAAACGTTACCTTCTGGTGTAACTATTTCGACTTTCGGATATTCCTCCACTCGCTCTTCCCCTACAAATCTTGCTTTATATCGAACCATCTCCTGAAACTGGGTGATGGATAAAAAATTTCGATTATTCGATTCATCTATAAGAGCATGACTACGATCCCCATATAAGCCATAATCCATTATCTTTGTTTTTTGTACATTCTCTCCACGAAACGACTTAACAGGATGCCGCACAATTTCCTTTATTTGACCAATTAGCACTTAATCACGCTCCTTTAATTAAAATTTCTTCGCCTTAAAGTATTGCAGGATTGATTTAAAGTCTGCCAGCCTGCTTCATTATATACACTTTAACATATTTGCATAATTTTATGATTAGACGCTCGATTAGCAGTAAAATCCGAACAATAATAATGAATAAAAATTTATTGTTAAGTTTTTAATTGATTCTCTCTTGTAAATCTGCTATATTGTCTAGGTAATCATTTATATGAATCACTCGTATATGCTCGGTAATATGGTCTGAGCGTTTCTACCAGGTTCCCGAAAAGAACCGGACTACGAGTTGAAGTGCTCGGTGGAGGCTTTTTTTGTCCCTGCCGTTTAGAGGTTTTTTGCATCAATTAATCTGATGCTTAACAATCCATACTTTGACTTGTACAGGTCCAGAAGGTAGAAATCATTCTACAGCTTCTGGACCTTTTTCTTATGGCCGTATTAGCGGGTGAATCACACAACTAGGAGGAGACAGAATGATCGTCACAAAATCAAAGTTTTATAAGTTCATTTCACTAGCATTTATTACAGTATTATTTTTAGCGGTAATGGCAGGATGCAGCTCTGCTGATAAGTCAGAAGCAGCAGCGGAGGAAGATTCCAAAAGGCCTATATTGGTTGAAGGTCCAATGCCAATCGAAGCAGAAAAGTTTGCTGAAAGGCTTGAGAATGTGGAGAAAGAGACGTCCGGCACGTTTGACTACTATATAGGTACCGTGGATGATTATCCAGTGATTGTTGCGCAAACAGGCAAAGGAATGGAGAATAGTGCAGCTGCGACAGTGGTGGCTATTGAGCGATATAACCCGGTTGCGATCATCAACCAGGGAACTTCCGGTGGACATGATCCATCCCTTAATGTATTTGATATTGTGTTGGGAAAAAAATCAGTTAATATCGGTTCCTTGAAAACAGGCCAGCGAGGTGAAGGGGAAGGTATTGCCCCTAAAGAGTGGATTCCAATGGATCTGATGGCGTCTGAAGGAAGTGCCGGAGAGGATCCAGATGCGGAGAACATCCGGTATTTCAAGGCAGATAAGGATTTACTTGCAGCTGCAAATGCAGTGAAGGATAAACACACAAAAGGCAAGGTTGTTGAAGGAACGATAGGTTCTGCTGATGTCTGGAATAATGAAGTCGATAGAATTAAGTGGTTCCATGAGAAGTTCGGCACTTCCGTAGAAGAGATGGAAACTGCTTCAGCAGCACAGATTGCCAAAGCTTACGATGTACCATTCCTTGGAATTAGAATCCTGTCTAATAATAAAACAAATGGCGGGGAATATAACCCGAACACAGCCGCTGTAAATCAGGAATATGTGTACGAAGTGGTACAAGAATATATCGCTACGTATCTAAGTGAATAATAAGGATCCCAAACATCAGAGTCTTTGTTGACTCCTGATGTTTGGGATTTTAATTTTATGCTATATATCTTCTATAATGGATTTAATGAATATTTTTTCTGGAGGTGAATCGATTGAAACGGTCTAATAAACTATTGTGCGTATCTGTCATAGTAATCATTGCAGGTCTGCTTGATATTAAATATAAAGGATTGTTTTACCGGACGCTCCCTGATTCGGTTAAGTCGGGCCTGGAAGATTTGGTATAGCGGTTAATTCTGATATTCAGTGACCGGGATAACACTTACTCATCAGGTGTTGTCCGTTTTATGTTTCGTGATAAAATAAAGGAAAAACTAAACGAGGATGTGTATCATGACTAAACATCGGATTTATACAATGAGTTTCGCGAGTGTCTATCCACATTATGTTGCGAAGGCGGAGAAAAAAGGACGTACGAAATCAGAAGTCGATGAAATCATCCGCTGGTTGACAGGGTATAGTCAGGAGCAATTAGAAGCGCAATTGGAAAAACAGTCAGACTTTGAGACCTTCTTTGCGGAGGCTCCCCAACTGAATCCTTCACGGGCTTTAATCAAAGGTGTGGTCTGCGGTGTCCGAGTGGAAGACATTGAGGAACCAACCATGCAGGAGATTCGTTATTTGGATAAAATGATTGATGAATTAGCCAAGGGAAAAGCAATGGAGAAGATTTTGCGAAAATAATAATTAAAAACGATGAACACTATTCTGGCATGGCGATCACTTAATCTATAAGCTGATGCCTTTTTCTGCAAGGTTTTGTATGCATTCCTGCAGATACTCCTGATTGTGTTCCGGATAGATCGGATTTTCATCGGTACTGCTTTTTTTAATCAGCTGCTCACTCTTAAAAGGTGGGCAGGCCTTTCCACGGTAAAATGGACCTTCCCACAGGCTGTCATTTTTGTAGCCACGTCGTTTCATTTCTTCTATGACCTTCATGTGATACTGGTACAATTTATATGGGGAGTAGTTGAAAACGTAATTAACCGTACGATGATTTTTCCCCCACCCATTTCCTCTCAAGGCACAACACTCCCTGTGCTGACCGAGCAATTGCTGACGGGGTAATTTTGCAAGTAGTTGTTCATGCCATAAACGCATCGTATTTCCTCCGTTATGTTCATATTAAGGGAACGTAAAACACGAATTAAGCAACCGCAATCATCATAAACCCCATTCGATTTTGTCCCTTTTTGATTTCCGTAATACCCATAACCAGTAACATGGTACTCAATAAAAACATCATATATGGTAAGGTCTCGGAAGTCCCGGTTATTAAGCTATATCCCGCTAAAACCATCCCGATAATGGCATCATATATTACCTTGCCAAGATTAAATTAATCCAGTAAAAATGAGTTCCTTTTATATACAAATATAATACAGCAATTATAACATACCTGATTGGTTGGTTTTACAGGGCGAAAACCCTTGCAGCAAGCCTCTTCGCATTGATTTAATCCTAGATATAGTACATAACGATGTCGTATATAATCGAATTATTCCACTCACTTGTAAAGAATTATGATACACTATAAGGAGGATTATATTGTAATGTGTTTGACTATGTCTGCACACTTTTATAAATTTTTACATTTTAAGGATGGTAAATATGAGCAACTTGCCTAAGTCAACAGATGTTATTTTAATTGGTGCCGGAGTTATGAGCGCGACGCTGGGGTCGCTATTAAAAGAATTGGCACCTGACTTTGAAATTACTGTATTTGAAAAGCTTGATAAAGCAGGGGAAGAAAGCTCCAATGTTTGGAATAATGCCGGTACAGGACATGCCGCACTTTGTGAGTTGAACTACACGAATGAAAAGCCTGACGGTTCCATCGATATGCGGAAGGCTATAAAAGTAAATCAACAGTTCCATGTTTCCAGACAATTTTGGTCTCATTTGGTTAACAACGGACTGATTGAAAACCCGGAGGACTTCATCCGTCCATTGCCGCATATGAGTATGGTGCGTGGTGAGGATAATGTCAACTTCCTTAAGAAGCGTTTTGATGCGATGTCCAACAATCCTCTTTTCAAGGAAATGGAATTCTCCGATGATCCTGAGACACTGAAAGAATGGCTTCCACTGATCATGAAAAACCGTTCATTTGACGAACCGGTGGCGGCAACCAGGATTGATACGGGTACCGATGTTAACTTTGGAGCGCTGACACGCACGCTGATGAATCATCTTGAGCGGGAGAATGTCGAGGTCAACTACCGACACAGCGTGGAAGACCTTAAACGTACAGAAGATGGAAAATGGGAAGTTAAAGTGCATGATATTGAAAACGGTAAACTGGAATATCATACTGCTAAATTCGTCTTTATCGGCGGGGGTGGAGGAAGCATTCATCTGTTGCAGAAATCCGGAATCCCTGAAGGTGAAGCGATTGGTGGCTTCCCGGTAAGCGGACAATTTTTAGTATGCAAGAATGAGGATATAATTTCACAGCACGAGGCTAAAGTTTATGGGAAAGCTCCGGTTGGTGCCCCACCGATGTCGGTGCCGCATTTGGATACCCGTTATATTGATGGAAACAAGTCTTTGCTTTTTGGACCGTTTGCTGGCTTCTCGCCAAAGTTTTTGAAGAACGGCTCACTGATGGATCTGATTACTTCCGTCAAGCCGCATAATGTTTTGACTATGCTCGGAGCAGGCGCTAAACAAATGCCGTTGACCAAGTATCTGATTCAGCAAGTTCTTTTATCAAAAGAACAGCGTATGGAAGCTCTCCGTGACTTTATACCTGATGCCAAGAGCGATGATTGGGATCTTGTTGTAGCTGGACAGCGTGTGCAGGTTATTAAAGATACTGAAGAAGGTGGAAAAGGTACACTTCAATTCGGTACCGAAGTTGTGAGTGCAAAAGATGGCTCCATAGCGGCATTGCTAGGTGCATCTCCAGGTGCATCTACAGCAGTTCACGTCATGCTTGATGTGCTCAAAAGATGTTACCCGGAACAAGTGAAAGAATGGGAACCTAAGATTAAAGAAATGATTCCTTCTTATGGCCTGTCACTTGCTGAGAATCCTGAACTTCTTCAGGAGATTAAGGATAAGACATCTGAGACACTTGGTCTGACTGAAATCGAAAAAGAAGCGGTGCACAGTAGTTAATTTATAAAAGAGATTTATACAAAAGTGGTGGCCTGGAATATAGGTCGCCATTTTTTATTGTATTCGTTATTCTTAATGGAGGAATCGAATCTGGTATTGTTAAATAGTTTACCTTTAATAACCTTGTAAGGGTGAGGATTAAGGGCTTTTTATCATTTTTGAAATCCTATTAATTCCCTTTCTTCTTCTTGATGTCTTCCTCATAGGTTTCGGCTTGTGTTAACAGGTCACTTGAATTATCACTTCCATACTTACCTGCATGTCGGTCGGGGTGCCCTAATATATACGCATATTTTTGCAGTCGAACTTGTCTAAGTATAAGTGAAATGAACAATCCGATTAAAGATATAATAACGCCATTATTGTAATTAACTAGTAATGATATACTCAATAGGAGTAACGATAAAATGCCAAGAGTTACTTGGATAGATTTCACGCTGTATCTCTCCTTTTCTGTTAATTTGTATATTAAATATACGCGTTACTAGTAGATTTGTTTCAAAAAGAATAAGATTGGAGACCTATTACCATGATCTACATAAATACACCTCGTCTAACTTTACGTGATTGGAAATCAGAAGACCTTGCTCCGTTCCGCCACATGAATAACGATCCGGAAGTCATGCGGTATTTCCCTAACACACTGACTTCCCAAGAGACCAACAAATTTTATGAAGTTATTCAACAAGAGATTCATGACCACGGGTACGGTCTCTATGCTGTAGTAACAAATGATACAAATGAATTCATAGGGTTTATCGGCTTTCATCGAGCGACATTCGAAGCTGACTTTAATCCCTGTGTGGAAATCGGGTTTCGTCTGAAAAAGGAAGCGTGGGGGAAGGGTTTCGCGACAGAAGGGGCACGCGCATGCCTGGAATATGGATTCGCGGAACTTGGCTTCAACAAAATCTACAGTTTTACTGCAAAAATAAATGCCCCCTCGCAAAATGTAATGAAGAAAATAGGTCTGCAGTTTGAGAGAGAATTCAATCACCCGAACGTCGATCCAGAAAGCAAACTATACCGCCATGTGTTGTATAAAACGGAACGATAAGGTACTCTTTCCTCTGCTGAAAAGCGGGGGCTTTTACTTTCTAAACAATTTTTTTGATAAAACCCGTTGTAAAACGACATTGGTGTCGGTATAATAAAATAAAAAATTATAACAACATAAGTGTCGCTTTTGAAACGAGGAGACTGGCATGAAAAAGTTAGCGAAGAACAAAGGGTACATGACGTTGATGAGTGCACAGGCTATATCAAGTATCGGTGACTGGTTAAGTATTGTGGCAATCATTACGCTTGTTGGATTGAAGTGGAATGCTTCCCCAATGGAAGTTTCCTTAATAATCCTTTGTCTTGCAGTTCCGATGGCTTTGCTAGGACCGGTGGCCGGAATCGTTGCTGATCGGTTCAGCAGGAAGGCAATCATGATTATTTCGGATGTTGTAAGGGCAGGTCTGATTCTTATTTTAACGATTGCAAGTGAACTTTGGATGGTGTACATCACACTCTTTACAATCGGTTTATTCTCAGCGGTGTTTATACCGGCAAAGAACGGCAAGCTGAAAGAAGTTGTACCGGAAGAGGATATGAAAGGGGCAATGTCCATCACCTCGATGATTGATTCATCGACGAAGGTTCTTGGACCACTTATCAGCGGGGTACTGGTAACGGTATTTAGCGCTCAGCAGGTGTTTTTAATTGACTCAGCAACGTTTGTGGTCTCTGCCGTTCTGCTGCTTTTTTTACCCAATGAAATTAAAATCGAATCCGCGGAAGAAACAGAGGAAAAACAGCAGTCGTTTAAGAAAGAATTCGTTCAAGGACTTTCGTTTATCAAGTCAAGCCGTTTTATGGTTATCGGCTTACTGATGATGGGTATTAGTCTCTTAATTCTTCAGATGTCCGACTCGCAACTGATTGTATTATTGCGGGAATTGACTAGTGCCTCTCCTGATTTGTTCGGGTATCTTGTTACAGGATCAGGGCTTGGCATGTTCTTCGCTGGCTTCTTGCTTGCTAAAAAAACTGACTATCGCGCCTATCCGCTTATGCTGCTCGGCGTTTGTGGAATTGGTCTGAGCTTTGGTATGATGGGAATTTTAACTAATTATGATGTTAGCTATTCAATTATTTGGGGACCGGCACTTGGATTCATCGGCGGATTCTCAGCCAGCCTGATTTTCGTACCGTTCCAGGCGACAGTCCAGGTTGAAACGCCTGTTAACATGACTGGTCGTGTGTTTGGAGTCATTAACAGCGTCATGACAACGGCAACGATTATCGGGCCACTGCTTGGCGGCTGGATGGCAATCGTTATCGGTGTCATTCCTGCCTTTACAATTACGGCTGGATTGCTGATTCTCGTATCATTAATAGGATTCTTTACAAGACAGAAAGTAGAACGGGGGAATGATGATGGCTCCACGGGTGAGCGAGCAACATCTGCAGCAACGACGGACTGATATTCTTGCGGCCGCTTCCAATGTTTTTATGGAACGTGGTTACGAGCATACAACGATGAAACACGTTATGGAAGCAGCTGGTGTCAGCCGGGGAGGTCTCTATCAATATTTTTCCAATAAAGAAGACTTGTTCGAAGCAATTTTGGAAGAAGGCCTGAACGATGAGGCAGCGAACACGGAGAGCTTGCTTACGAATACCGAATCCCACTGGGAACTTCTAATGCAGTTGATATATGGAGAAAATGGAACGCCGGACGCAAAAATGGACCCGCTTGCCTCTAGTAAGCTGGAATTCTTTATCACAGGACGAAATGATGAGCGAAGACGAGCATACGGTGAGAGGCGTTACAAAATAGGTCTCCGTATTTATGCGGATGTCATTAAGGCCGGACAGAAGGCTCGAGAGTTCAGTGACCGCTATGACAGTGAACTGATTGCACGTTCGATCATTACGTTCATTGATGGGCTTGCGCTCGATGACGCAATTCTGCCGGGGGATGTTGTGCAGGTGGAAAATCAGTCAAAACTGCTCATGGATTATTTGAAAATGGCGTTAGACGTATAAAGGTGTTCGATTTGAATGGAAATTAAACATTTACAAAGAAATATCCTGAGGTGACATTTCAGTTGGAGAAGGATGGATCCAGACAAATTGAAGAGAAGAAGGAAAAGCAGAGGAAACCAGTTATAAAACCTGTAGAAGCTTTATACCAAGATAAGAAAATGGGAAAGTTCCTAATTAGGAACCTTCCCATTTTTTACTGGTTTACCGTTTCTTTTCGATCCATTGTATAACCAATTGCTGCGGCCAAAAGCGCCGGCAGAGTCCATGCTAGTCCATTCTCATAAAGGGGAAGGACGGATAGAATAGAGTTTAGTTGGTCAATCTGGATATTAAACGAACTAAGCGCACTGTAAAAGGCAAATACTGTCGCTACGGCAATCGCGTAAATATACATTTTTTTGCTTCCACCAAAGAAGTGCTGGAATAAGGTTAGGACGATAAGCACTATTGCGATTGGGTAAATAAATGTCAGCAATGGTGCAGCCACTGATAAGATTTGATTTAGTCCAAGATTTGTAATAAGCATACCGATAACGATAAACAAGAGAGCATATCCTTTATACGAAATCTTAGGAAAAACCTCATGGAAGAAGGTGCCGCAAGCATTAATCAGTCCTACACAAGTGGTTAAACATGCAAGGGTGACAATGATTCCAAATAATACGCTTCCCCCAAACCCAAACAATTGCTGAGAGGCTAGTACTAAAATTTCAGCTCCGTTTGCAATAGGATCTTCATGCGGCATTACCCTGCCAATCCAGCTGAGTGATATATAAACGGCGGCTAAACCGATGGCTGCTATAAGTCCAGTAAGGATGGTTCCACGCATTAGTTCTTTTTTGTTCGTCGCGCCCTTACTTTTTAAACCATTGATGATTACGATGCCAAATGCAAGGGCGGCAATTGCATCCATGGTAAAGTATCCTTCAAAAAAACCAGTTAGAAAAGGACTGGATTGGAATTTTTCAGCGGGCAAAGCATCTGCATACGTATATGTCAGGAAAGCCTTTACCACCAGTATCGCAAGCACGATGAGTAGCGCCGGTGTAAGAAACTGACCCACATAGTCGATAATCTTCGTCGGATTGACACTTAGCAGGTAGGTTATCCCAAAGAAAATAACTGAGAAAATAAGTAAAGGCAGTTGACCTTCGACATTAAGCACTTGCGAATAACCTAATTCATATGCAACACTTGCCGCGCGTGGGATGGCATAAAACGGGCCAATCGACAAGTACACGACACTGGCAAAAATTAATCCAAAAACCGGGTTAACGCGTTGTGCCATTGATAAAAGCCCATCATTGGATAAGGCACCAGAAATTATAGCTAAAAAAGGCAGGAAAACTGATGTCAGTATAAATCCAGCTATCGCAGGAATAAAGAAATTACCGGATTCCATGCCAATGGATGGTGGAAAGATTAAATTTCCTGCACCGAAGAATAATGAAAAGAGTGTGAAGCCTGAAAATAAGATATATCTTTTCCTCAACGTATATCCTCCTAAATTTATTAGTAAACACAATAGGATGTGAAAGTGTAGTTTTTTTAGTAGTGTGAAATCATGGAAGGATGATAGCATCTTCAAAAGTTTCAAACTATTTTAAGGGCGGTACTCCTTTGCCATTGACTATCATAATCCCCACCGAAGTGGAAAGCAATATGTTATCGTAAAAAACTTTGTACCTAAATTAGGAAAAATGCGAACAAGTGCTATATGGCAAGTTTTCAAAAAAACAGAGTTTCAGAAAAATGTTATGATAATAAAAGATTACGATTTCCATTGATTATGAAGTCGTGTAAAGGAGGTTTGTATGTTGGGTTCAATTATCTCAGTTAAGGATTTAACGAAGACATATAAGAAGACAGAGGCAGTTAAGCAAATCAATTTTGAAGTGGAAGAAGGAGAAATCTTCGGGTTTCTGGGACCAAATGGGGCCGGAAAGAGTACGACGATAAATATGATTTGTACGATGCTGAAACCAACCTCTGGAAGCATTGTAATAAATGGATATGATGTAAAAAAACATAAAGACGCAGTAAGAGGGAGTATCGGCATTATTTTTCAGGAGAATACACTGGATAAAAAACTGACAGCCCATGAGAATCTGATGCTGCATTGTCGGTTTTATAACGTACCTAAGGAGAAACGGGAGGGGCGCATTCAGGAGGTCCTCGAGATTGTTGATTTGGTTGATGAACAGAAGAAGAGGGTTGAGACGTATTCTGGTGGGATGACACGCCGGCTGGAAATTGCTCGTGGCCTGCTCCACTATCCTAAGGTTCTATTTCTCGACGAACCCACAGTGGGGCTCGATCCGCAAACGCGCGCGCATCTTTGGGAATACATATTGAAATTAAAGAAAAAAGAGGGAATAACGATGTTCCTCACAACTCACTACCTGGATGAAGCGGAAATAAGTGACCGTGTAGCGATTATGGACAAGGGCGAGATTATTGCCATCGATTCGCCGGCAGCCCTTAAAGATCAGCTTGGTGGTGACCTGATAGAGTTATCAACAGAAGATAATGAAAAAGCGCTGGCGGAAATCAATGAAAAGGTTGATGGAGCGGAAGTTTCAGTAGAAGGAGATACAATTCACCTGAAGGTAGCGAGCAGTGATGCGTTTATTTCCTCGTTCATTAAAACACTGGAAATTCCGATTACCCGCCTGAATATCCGCAAACCAACGTTGAACGATGTATTCCTGGCGTATACAGGTAGAAAAATAGGCGAAGCAAAGGACTAGGAGGGGTGTTGTATGGAAGGAGTAATTGCGATTTGGCAACGGGACCTGACTAAATTTTTCAGGGATCGTGCTAGACTGTTCGGCTCTTTTACCATGCCGATATTATTTTTGCTTATATTTGGCGGAGGATTAAGCGGAACGATGGATGCGATGATGACCGGGTCCATGCCGGAGGGAGCAGAGAACTTCAATTATGTGGAGTTTGTGTTTCCGGGAATCGTTGCGATGACCTTGTTGATGACATCGATATTTTCGGCGATGTCGGTTATCGAGGATAAGGATTTCGGCTATATGAAAGAAATCCTTGTTTCACCGATTTCAAGGGTTAGCATCGCGGTAGGGAAGATGCTTGGAGCAGCAACGGTTGCTACGATTCAGGGAGTACTGCTTTTTCTGCTGATTCCGTTACTGGGGCTCTCATATGATATTTTTGCGCTCCTTCAGGTGATACCGTTTATGTTCCTGTTAGGATGCGCATTATCTGGCCTTGGGCTTTTATTTGCAAGTCTGATCAGTTCAACGCAGGGATTCCAGTTGACGGTGCAGATACTCGTCATGCCGCTTGTTTTCCTATCAGGAGCCTTGTTTCCGGTTAACAATATGCCTGCGTGGATGGATTTTATCGTTAAAATCAATCCGGTCACATATGGGGTTGATGTAATGAAAAAAATAATGATAGATGTAGAAAGCTTACCGTCAGTAGTCTTGGACGCAATGGGGCTGAATTTAACTGTGCTCGGAAGGCAGGTTACCATTTTTGAGGAAATCCTGTTTATTGTGGTTTTCACCGTCGTCTTGGTATTATTAGCAACTATCAGTTTTAAGCGTGCCAATGCATAGACTGGGACACAGTGCCTGTCCCTCTGTCCCTACATAAAACTTTTAGCGATGGATAAGCTAAGGGGAAGGAGGGTTAAATATGCGAAAATTTTTGGCAATGCTTCTCCTCGCATCTTCAATGTTTACCCTGGCAGCTTGCGGAAATGAAGAACCCCCAGAGGAAGGCGAGCAGCTCGAAGATGTTGAGGAAGAAGATGAAATCGGTGACGGCGAAATTAACGATGAGTAAATGTAATTCATGGGGACAGAGTCACTGTCCTCATTTTTGTGTAAACTATCCTTGCGACCGGTCACAAAAGCAATAAAGAAGGACAAGTAAATTGCCCCTCTATTTAAAACATCGGCAGAATATAGTTGATCAGGAACCACAAAATAATGACCAGAATGACGATATATGCTGTGTATTTTATGAGGGTTGTGGCCACCTGACTGGAATCTGATCGTTTTTCCTTCCGCTCTATTTCTACATTCTCATCTTGCCGGTCCATATATTTCGTCTCCCTTCTGGTTTATATTTTAACGTGTGTATTAGTTAGTTGTATTTTCCCTTACCTCCTTTTTTAAAACCATCTGACTTGGCAATTTTTTTACATGATAGGTTTATATCTGGCTGTGGAAAGGTATTACGTGTAAAGATAATGGACTGAAAAACAATATGTTGTATAATGGACAAACAATGATCGTGTTATAACGCTTTTCTACATAATATTTGTACGCAGGGAGAAAACAGTAAAGGGGAGTAGCTGGACAATTAACGCCGTCATCACGAGGTTTACCTCCGGCTTGATTGGCAACACTTGTTGTTAGCGAGACCTTTATGAATGAGATACAGCAAACATTATAGTACCGAAAGGAGAGGTATAGTTGGAGTCAATCTGGCTGGAATATGGATGGACATTATTAATTCTTATTGGATTGGAAGGTTTATTATCAGCAGATAATGCCTTGGTACTGGCCGTTATAGCTAAACATTTACCTGAGGATCAAAAGAAGAAGGCAATCAATTACGGTATTATCATGGCATTTGTTTTCCGGTTCATCGCACTGTTTGCCATTTCATTTATCGCGAACGTTTGGCAGGTACAAGCCATTGGTGCAGCCTATCTTCTTTATCTGGGACTGAAGCATGTTATTGAGGCCCGGTTTGGTAAAAAGAATGAAAAAATAGAGGAAAATATTGAAGAAGAGTCCGCGGGCAAAGGCTTCTGGCCGACTGTAGGAAAGATAGCACTGGCGGATTTAGCGTTTGCAATTGACTCGATTCTTGCGGCTGTTGCGCTGGCCCTTGGACTTCCGGATTCCCCGTTTGGCGATTTTGGCGGGATGGATGCAGCAAAGTTCACAGTCGTTGTCATTGGGGGTATCGCTGGGCTAATTCTGATCAAATATGCTGCAACGTGGTTTGTTAAGCTGCTTGAAAAACGTCCGGCTCTCGAAACAACTGCATATGCGATAGTTGCGTGGGTTGGTGTAAAGCTTGCGGTAATCACCCTTGCGCACGACGACATTGGTGTTCTGCCCCATGACTTCCCGCACAGTACAGGATGGACAATTATATTCTATGGCGTACTTGTGGCGATTGCACTGTTAGGTTGGTTTTCACCGAAAAACAAAACGAAGGAAGAGTAAGGGAAGGTTCAATACTAAAACTTTGCTTTCACAGACGGAACGAATTAGTAAAGGAATCTTAGAATATTACCCTTCTGTAAGTGGATCTCATTTCAGAGTTGATATAAAATTCGACATATCATCGAAGCTCCGCTCCGGCAGAACACTTCGCTTTCACCGCTCCGGGTGCAAGTACGACATCTGCTCATGATTTCGCAGTGTCTCCTTTGCCGTGGGCACGGCCTCAGCCTCCTCAGAAGCAAAAAACGCTTCTTGCGGGGTCTTCGCCTCGTGCTGTTCCCACTGGAGTCTTCGTATTCTGCCTCCGCTAATAGGCGTTTGTTAATAGGATTTAAAGAACAATCTAAATTAAATAATAATCGACCTCAATCCAGCGACGGAAATACATGGAGACTCCAGCGGGAAAAGCAACAGCTGAAAATCCCGCAGGAAGTGGTCTTCTTCCGAGGAAGTTGAAGCGTTGCCCGCGGAAAGCGGAATGTATTTCTGGAGCGAAGCTACGAGTTGTTTCGCAGTTTATATCTTATACGAAACATAAAAACCGAACTACCTGATAGTTCGGTTTTTATATGACCTATAGACTTTTGTCCCGGTCTCTTTTTTAAAAGTTTTCATTATTGAACAAAATGATGAATAGTGATAACAATTAAGATATACATAAACCAATTTTAAAAACAGGGGGAGAATGTTTAATGAGCATTGCAGTTATTTACGGTAGTACCCGGGCAGACAGTAATACGGAATTACTGACGGAACAGGCCATTCAAGGACTTGATGTAGAACGAATTATTCTTCGTAACTATGCCATTCAGCCAATTGAGGATGGGCGGCATGCTCCAGAGGGGTTTAAAGATGTGAAAGACGACCATAAAGCCCTTTTCTCAAAAATGGTGGAGTCGGATATTATTATTTTTTCCACGCCCATATACTGGTATGGAATGTCGGGAACAATGAAAAACTTCGTTGATCGCTGGTCTCATACGATGCGTGATCCGGAGTTTGCTGATTTCAAGGAACGTATGGCTCAAAAACAGGCATTTCTGATAACAGCTGGTGGGGACGACCCTTACCTAAAAGGTCTCCCGCTGGTTCAGCAATTTAAATACATCTGTGATTTTGTTAACCTGCCTTTTGGAGGATATGTGTTAGGGAAAGCAAACAAGCCTGGAGAGATAAAGCAGGATAAAAAAGCAATGGTTTCAGCTGAGCAGCTTAATGAGCAATTGAAGGTAATTACGCAAAAAACGCGGAATAAAAAATCTTGATTCAGAGGAGGAAGCGCATGATCACAAACATAGCAACTGTAGCAATATACGTGAATGATCAACAGCGGGCAAAAAAATTCTGGACGGAGAAAGCGGAGTTTGATGTGTATGCGGAGCATCAGATGGGCCCGGATGCATTCTGGCTTGAGGTTGGACCAAAAGATGCAAAAAGCAGACTGGTAATTTATCCAAAGGAAATGATGCGAGGGTCAGAAAACATGAGGGCGTCCATCGTATTTGAATGCGACAATGTAATGGAAACTTACGAACACATGAAAACAAATGGAGTGGAATTCAAGGACGCACCACAGGAGATGCCCTGGGGGACTTTCACCCACTTCTACGATGAAGATGGCAATGAATTTCTATTAAAAGGCTAATTTATAGCAGACAGTTTCGATTTGAGACTGTCTGTTTTATTTTGTCTCTTTTTAAGTACAGGACTCCATGTTAATTTATTTAATCTCTGTAGACGATGCTCCACTGTGCGATAGCTTGTTTTTCTAACACCTGGACTGCCACCGTGCCTGCTTTTCCAATCCCTTCATAACCTGTCTTACAAGCGGGGAAAGGAGGGGGAATTTTGTTTGGATATTCATTGGTTCAGGTGGTTCGGGCAAATGCTGCGAGAGTCGACCGGCCTGCACGGGAGGAAATTTTAAACCTTTACAAACCATTTAAATGGACGCCGTGTATTTTTCACAAGGTTATTGAAGGGACAATCAAACGAACAAGAAAGCTGTCCGTGATCATTGAATTTGAGAAGGACCATTACGAAACAGGATGCCATGAAATAAATGGTATGCTGAAAAAGCATACGCGATGCAAGGCAAAGGATTACTTTCCACGGGTAGCCTGCTGCAGTGCAGACATCACACCCGCCGCTCTGGAATCAATTCTTTCAGACTGTAAACATGTCAGAAAGATATTTTTAAATAGAGAAGTTAAGGCACTTCTCGATGTTGCGGTCCCATCCGTGAATGCAAAGAACGTAGTAAGAGAGGGTCTGGAACTTACAGGAAAAGGGGTAAATATAGCGGTGATTGATACAGGAGTCCACCCGCACCGGGATCTTGCCGGCAGAATTGCTGGATTTGTGGATTTCATTAATAATCGAGCCGAGCCATACGATGATAATGGCCATGGTACCCATTGTGCAGGTGATGCAGCCGGGGACGGTACAGCTTCTTCGTTCAAGTATGTGGGGCCTGCTCCGGAAGCAAATATATTCGGAATTAAGGTTCTTGATAAAGTCGGGTCCGGATCGCTTGAAACCGTCATGCAGGGTGTTGAATGGTGCATCCAGTATAACGAGGATTACCCGTCTAATAAGATTGATGTTATTAGCTTGTCTTTGGGAAGCACTGCCCAGCCTTATGCAGATGAGAATGCCGATCCCATGGTTCAAACCGTCGAAGCCGCCTGGGCATCAGGCATCACGGTATGCGTTGCTGCCGGGAATGAAGGACCAGAAAGCAGGACAATTGCTAGCCCCGGGCACAGTGATCAGGTCATTACAGTAGGTGCCCTCGATGACAGTGACACACTAGAACTCCAGAATGACGATGAAGTAGCTAGTTTTTCCAGCAGAGGTCCAACAGCTTATGGAGAAATAAAGCCAGATATCTTGGCCCCTGGAGTGAATATTATTTCCTTGAGGTCTCCTGGTTCGTATTTGGACAAAATACAGAAGGCAAATCGTGTGGATAGCGATTATTTTATGCTATCTGGGACTTCTATGGCAACCCCAATCTGTGCTGGTGTTGTAGCGTTAGTAATTCAGAGTAACCCTGAATTGCAACCGCAGGAAATAAAAGAATTACTGAAAAAGGGAGCAGAGCTCTGGGATGACCGTGACCCTAATATTTATGGATCCGGCTATCTAAATGCCGAAAGGACTATCCAATAAATTAAAAAGTCACTTCTCCATGGGAAGTGACTTCTTTATTGTTACTCCATATTTTTTAACATACCCTCTATTATAGATGAGGAATTTTCCACTGCCGTCTGTTTAAAGTCTTCCCATTTGACTACTGCTTCTTCACCAGCATCGTCGGAAGCAGAGCGGATTACGATATAAGGCACGTCGTTTAAGTGTGCCACCTGTCCGACTGCAGCACCTTCCATTTCGACTACATAGCCATTAAATGTGTTGTAAATCCATTCTTTCTTTTTCTCATCGGCGATAAATTGGTCACCTGTAGCAATTCTGCCCTTAAAAACAGTTACATTCTCAGGTAGCGTTTCAGCTGCTTTTTCTGCAAGTGATATAAGTTCTTTATCTGCTTTAAAATAGCCTATTTCAAGCCGCGGAATAATACCAGGTTCAAAGCCTTTTGCCGTTTCATCCATGTCATGCTGTACAGTATCTGTGGAAATCACAATGTCTCCAAGCTTTACATCCGGATGGATTGCTCCAGATATCCCCGAGTTGATGAGCTTGTCCGCATCGAAGTGACTGACTAATAGCTGCGCAGCCATTGCTGCATTTACTTTACCGATGCCAGATTGTACAAGGACAATATTCTGGCCCTCTAATTTTCCCTTATAAAATGTCATACCAGCAATATCTTCGGAATTCTTTACTTCCATATGTGAATGGAGAATTTCAATTTCTTCTTTCATAGGTCCGATAATTCCAATAACGGTTTCATCTTTCTCTTTGGCTGCAACTTCCTTTTCATTCGTTTCGGCTTGTGGTGAGCATGCCATCAGGATTCCGGTTATTAATCCGAATAAAAGCAGCACTTTAATGTGTTTTGTAATGTTCATGGTTAATCGCTCCTAGTTGTTAGTTTTGTGCTGTGTTTGCTGTGAATTACTCAATTCACGAACTATATTGATAAATAATTATTTAATGTTCGATTTTTATTCTACTACACAATCCAAAAAAGGTAAAGGTAACTTTAAAAATGGGTAAAAAAGAACCACTTCATTAACGAAGTGGTCCTGAAATTTTCACTGTCCAGTATACGAATGAATAAGATTCTGATTCTGTCCCCGGGCGAATACGTCAATCCGGTTAGGACCCCACGAGACTGCAGCTGGAGCGGAAGTTAATGTACCGCCAAGATCCTCCCAATCTTCCCACCTGGAACCGTTCCATGTTCGTTTGTAGAGACGATTACCGGTTCCTCGGACAAATACATCTAGCTGATTTGGCCGGCGTGATGAGACAGCTGGAGCACTCGTTAACGTTCCGCCAAGGCTTTCCCAGTTACTCCATGTGGAACCATTCCACCATTTATGAATCAGGTCGTTATTTTGGCCTCGCGCAAATACGTCAATTCGGTTAGGGCCCCATGAGACGGCGGCAGGTTCAGAGGCTAATGTTCCACCAAGATCTTCCCAATTCTCCCACCTGGTTCCATTCCATGTTCTTTTATAAAGCCTGTTGCCAGTCCCCCTGACAAATACATCAAGCTGGTTGGACCGGCGTGATGACACAGCTGGTCCGCTCGTTAACGTACCGCCAAGACTTTCCCATTCGGACCAGCTTCTACCATCCCACCATTTGTGGTATAGACTTTGGTCGGTTCCACGCACAAATACATCTATACGGTTTTGTCCCCAAGAGACGGCTGCCGGTGCAGAGGTTAATACTCCGCCAAGTGTTTCCCATTGACTCCAGTTGCTTCCGTCCCACCACTTATGGTACAGCGCCTGATCCGTTCCACGTGCAAACACATCAAGACGATTTTGTTGCCATGAGGCAACGGCAGGAGCGGAGGTCAATGTACCGCCCAAATCTTCCCAGCGAGACCATCCCTGTCCGTAATCATCTGGTCTCAATGCATTTAATGTAATTTCAATGACGCGAGTTAGCACACGATCAATCAGGTTTTGTGGCACATTATTTTGCAAAAGAAGGAAATTTATCCATGGCATTTGCTGGCGAAACCGGTTATATATCTGGCTTGCTGTCAAGTTAGTGTTTGCCTGAAGTGTAAAGTAAATGACAAAATAAAAAATATAACCTACCGTCTGTCTTGGCATTCCCGCCCGCTGGATTTGGCTATAAAGATTCGAATGCTGCGAACGAAGAATCTGTAAAATCTCCTGTGCAGTTGGCTGTTGACGGATATCCCAAGTAATATTTTGATTATAATCCTCCATTGGATAGTACTGTGGTACATCGTAATAAGGGTACCTGAACATATAAATACCTCCACTTTTTAATCAGCATATGCCCCCAGTAATTAAATGGGAAGATAAATCTTAGTTTAATAATTGGACACAAATGGGGTGTTGGAAATGCATGATTAAGAGAAGGATTATGAATTAATATGCGTAATAAGTAAGAACCATTACTTGATTGAGGCGGGCTATAAGGGTAAAAGATTTGGGGAAGCCTGTTAACATTAATAGTTAAGTCATATGGACACGTTTAAATACACCAGTAACGCTCCGTATTGTATCTGAGAGTTACTGGTGTATTTAATCAGTTAAAATAACGACATAATTAACATTGAAATAATCGGACCGAGGATTACAAAGCCTAATAATAGTGCAACTATTGCCATGGGAGCCGAAATTCCCTTTGGTTTATTATCAATTTGGTCAAGTTTATGATTTATTTTCCTGAGTTCATTCAAGATCTCCTGATTTGTTGGTTCAGACATTAATATTCCTCCTTCAAGTTGTTCTCTTTTTCAGGACAAAAAATAAATTTAGAAAGCAACCTTTTTCGAGGCTAATTTGTTCTTTAATTCTTTTTTTAGCTCCTCTGTGTTATCAGCAGTTAAACGGACCATCATTAATGGTCCGTCAGATATTATTTAACCAAAATCTGGCTTCCTAAAATGGTTTTTTATTAGATATCCGTAAATTCCGTATCCGAGTATACTGATATTAATACTACAGCTTTTCCCTCACCAATATTTTTAACAAAATGGGGGACGCTTGCATTCCAGCTGAAGGAGTCGCCTTTCTTCACAACCGTGGAGTCCTCTCCCTGTTCAGCAAGAAGTTCTCCCTCTAGGACTAAATGACATTCCTCACCCTCGTGAGCATTGGTTTCTCCCATTGAGGTGCCAGGAGGGAATTCCACCTGCATCATTCTCAGTCCACCCTTGGAAGTTAAATGTTGGATCTTCAGATTATTGAATGAGGAATATGCGCGTTCATCTTTTCGCACTACCCGCATTTGCTGTTTCTTTTCCAGCAGCAAGTAGGTCAATGGTACATTTAAATATCTGGATAATGTTTGCAGGGTGTTGATGGATGGGGAGGTATTATTATTTTCCACATTACTGATGAATCCTTTTGAGAGTCCTGTCGCTTCACTCATTTTTGCTATAGTTATTTTTTTTCTGTTTCTAATAGTACGGATTTTAGAACCGATTTCCAACATATTCACCTCATGTATATCTTTATAAACAACTTAATTCTATATTAGCAAAAAATAAGTTGACATTCTATAGTGTTTGTTGTTATCTTATAGATAATAAATATTCATAATGAAAAACAATTAGTTTGAGTGAGCTTTTATTTTTTTATCTTTATGTTTTCAAATATGAATATATTATTCTTAATTGAAACTATAGGGAGGGGGATCGAGTTATGAACTCACCAATGGAATATGTGCTTCGTAAGCCAGCGGAAGAAGAGTCACAGAAAACTTATCCAGTAATCTTTGCAATGCATGGTATGGGGAGTAACGAACAGGATATGCTTTCACTGCTGAGTGGCTTGGAAGACCACTTTTATATATTCAGTATCCGCGGTCCGTTACAACAACCTCCCGGGTTTGCCTTTTTTACGATAGAGGGTTTTGGGAAGCCGCACAGAGATACGTTTGACACAGTAATCGGTAAATTAACAGATTTTATCGACTATGCAGTGGATGAATATCCAATTGATAGATCTCGCGTATATTTGCTTGGATTTAGCCAGGGAGCTATTTTGGCTAAGTCGATTGGCCTGAAACTAGGCGAAAAAATTCGTGGAATTGCTGCGCTCAGTGGTTATATACCTGAATTTGTAAAGGATGAGAACAGCTCCGCATCAGTAAAACAGACATCTTTGTTTATTTCACATGGCCAGATGGATCCGGTGTTGCCATTTGAATGGGGCCTGGCTAGTAACAAATATTTCTCTAATTTAGGGGCCCAGGTAACTTTTAAAGAATACCAGGTTGCTCACGGGGTCTCGGAACAAAATTATCATGATGTTAGGGAATGGCTTCTTGATTCTATTGAAAAAAATTAATTATTGGAGGTATTAGGAATGAATAAATATGAAGTAAGTACGTTAATTCTACGCGTGGTACTGGGAATCAGCTTTTTTGTCCATGGATTGGACAAGTTCCAGGGAGGAGTTGCCAATACAGCCATGTGGTTTGATAGTATTGGTATCCCTGGTTTTCTGGCCTATGTTGTAGCATCTCTTGAACTCGTTGGTGGCATACTGTTGGTAGTAGGTCTGGGTACGCGTGTTGTTGCCGGACTGCTTTCCATTATAATGGTTGGTGCTATACTAAAAGTCAAATTGACAATCGGTTTCCTGGGTAATGGACAAATGGCAGGATATGAACTGGATTTGGCATTCCTTGCTATGGCGGTATTCCTGGCAATTAACGGAAGCAAAGCACTGTCATTGGATAATGTGATTTTCAACAAAGAAGATAGAGATATTCATAAAGTGGCTTAGATAGAAATAAAAGCAATAGCAGATGGCTTCTTCGGCCAAAGCTATTGCTTTTCTTGTTTCTAGATTTCTTTTTCCCAGAATTCTTTTTCCTGATCTTTCATTTGTTTTTCAGTTTCTTCGGGATAAACGGTCCGGAACTTATGTGAGTCCTTTGGAATAATCTCAATCATCTTATCAATCATATCCTGTGGATCAAACTGGTTGTTCATCCCTTTTTCCTGTTCTTTCATATCCTCAGCAGGTGTAAAGTGAACATCCTCATCGAACCATTTCCATTTGGCCTCGACTGCCCGGTCATTAAACCCTGTTTCAAATGGACCGGGATTAATGGTTGCGACTTTTACACCGTGCTGGTGAAGCTCTTTCTGCATTGTTTTAGCTATAGCTTCTATCGCATGCTTTGAAGCAGCATATAATCCGCTGTACGGTGTAGCCATAAGACCTGCCATCGATGACATGAAAATGATTTTTCCATTTCCTTTTTCCACAAGTTTGCGTGCAGCTATTTGTGCTGTCTCCAACGTGCTGAAAACATTTACTTCAAAAATCTGGCGGAAAACAGACATAGGCACCTCGCCAAGTGGACCGCCTTCATTAATTGCGGCATTCGCTACAAATATATCAAAGTCGTACTCCAGCATATTTAACTGGTCGTCTAGATTGGTAATATCCATCTTGAAAATCTCCAGATCAACGCCAGCTTCGTCCGCAGCCTCCATCAATGCTGTTTCCTGTGCGTGTATCTCCACGGGTGCAATGACGCGGTGCCCCTGTTTTGCAAGGCCAATTGCTGTGCCTTTTCCAAGCCCGGAACCAGCTCCGGTTATCAAAATTGTTTTACCCAATTTTAACGCCTCCTTCATGATAAATCCACAAACCTTTATTCCCGGGGCAGAATAGGGGTAAACAAGTGAGTAGAGAGTGAAAATTTATGAAAATGACAAGATGGTTATCTATAGTTGAATTTTTTAATCCGAGGAGGTCCACTTATGGATGAAGAGAAGCAGAAAAGACATCTATATATGGTGATAGGGGATATTGGTCTCCTATTTTTAGGATTGGCTGTATTAAGGTTAATAGTTATTTTGGATGACGTGATAGGACAGTGGCTAGTGTTCTTAGGAATATGGTGTGTGCTTCTGTATCAAAGGTACTTGGTGAAATGAGCTCAGATCTCCAAAAAAGAAAATGCTGTCAGAACAGTTATTTATGTAGTAGTGTTCGGAGTCGAGATTCTCATGTTTTTCTTTTAAGGATGGATGGCAATAGAAAATCGAGCGAGAAGACCTCATAGTCGAGCGAGTGTACCCTGAAGTCGAGCGAGCAGTCCTCAAACTCGAGCCAGTGCACCCTAAACTCGAGCGAGCATATACAAAACGCAAGCTGAAATGAAAAAAATCAGACCCGGACAGAGCAGCCCGAGCCTCATTCTTGCCTTATTCTGTCAGCCCTAATGCTTCGAGCCCTATTGCTGAGAGTATCTCTTGTCCTTCCTCTGTGGGGTGGATATCGTTACCTAAGATAAATATGGCTTGGTTATCCCCGAAAGCCGTGTAGGCATCGGCGTGCATCACGGTTGGTACAGTAGCAAAGATTTTTCCATTGATTAACGGAAGAATAGTATCACCAAGATTATGGAGGTCGGTCCCCGCAGGAAATGGATTATAGACATTGTATACAACAACCTTTGCGTCCGACAGCTGATTTACTTCTTTAACTATGTTGCTGATGTTTTCGAATGTTTTCCTTTTCCCGATTTCTTCCATCAAGCCACCACCATTCGGACTGCCTGCTGCCGCTAATGCATCCAACAAATCATTACTTCCGATCGTCAAGGATACATAATCTGCATGGTGCAATGCCTGACGGTACTTCTCATCATTTTTTACAGCCTCCAATAGCTGACCGGTTGTCCATCCCGGCACTCCAAGGTTTCGGACGCGGAGATCACCTTCTTTTCCAATCAGATACGGGAAGGCGACTCTTGCAGTTGCATTGTTGTTACTATTGCTAAGATTGTACCCAAATGGAATCGAATCCCCGAGTGCCACGAAGGATTTTTTACCGTTATCCTCTTTGGCGGATACCCCGGTGGTAAACAGCAAACTCATTACGATAGTTAGCACAGCCAACTTAAAAATTTTCCTCATCTTCTTCACTCCTATTTTTTAGCATGTCCAAAGTATAGGTTATTCTGCCTGAGAAGTCTGTCGGAATTTGGAACTAGTATACAAAAAATTACTATGCCCCTGTGAGCGGGGCATAGCGATTTTTAATCACGATGGCTGGTTTTCAGCACGATTCGCTTCTGTTTTGTTGACAACCGTGGTTCCTGCCAGGTCGCCCGTAACATTTAGAGCTGTACAACCCATCCCAACAAGTACGTCAATCGCAGCTAGGAGACCAACTGCTTCCATAGGCAGACCGAGCTGTGCGAAGACAGTCGCAATCATGATGATTCCAGCACCCGGAACGCCAGCAGTACCGACGGATGCTAACGTACCAACAATTACAACCTGAAGCATATCGGTAAAACTCAGAGGATCACCGACGATGTTTGCAGCAAATGCAGCGGAAACTGCAATCCTGATGGCTGCACCGTCCATATTGATTGTGGCGCCAAGCGGTAGACTGAACCCATAAAGACTCCTGGACAGGTTTAACTCTCTGGCAGCATTCAAGGTAAGCGGCAATGTCCCCGAGCTGCTCTGCGTCACAAATGCCGTAATCATAGGGGTACGCGCATGTTTGAAGAACTGTTTTATGTTTGTTTTGGTTAGGATTAGCAGAATAATATAAAATACCAGCTGAACAAATAATGCAACGTATAGAACGGCAATCATATTACCCAGTTCGAGCAGGGTGCTCAGTCCCTGGTTACCAACAATCTCAGCTACAATCGCAAAGACACCGATCGGCACATACTGGATGATGACCTTCATGATGGACAAAGTAGCCTCATTCAATCCGTTAACAACTTTATATACACTCTCTCCCAATTCAGCGTGTTCGCTTGATGAGCGAAGTGCAGAAATTGCAATGCCAAAAGCAATCGCGGTAAAAATAATTCCCAGTAGATTCAGTTCACTGAAAGCGGTGATAATATTATCCGGTACAATATTTAAAAGAACGCTTGCGAGACCTGGATTTTCTGGAACATTAAACTCCTCTTCGGTATCCAGGGTCATCCCTGTACCTGGGTCGAAAAACCCTGACACAGCAAGTCCTACTATTATTGCTATGGCAGAAGTTGCAAGATAATAAATAAACACCTTTCCACCCATTCGGCCAAGATCTCCCAGTCTGGTCTGGTTGACACCGACTATTAAAGTGAATAACACAAGCGGTACAATCAGGAATTTAAGCAGCCTAATCAATAGGTCGCCAAAAGGCGCCAGTACCGCAGCGTCTTTGCCAAAAATCAATCCAACAATAACTCCAAGTATAAGTGCAATCGTAATCTTAACAATAAGTGATGCTTCTATATAGCCATTCCAGAATTTTTTCATAAGTTTTCAACCTCCCCATAATCCCAACTATTACTATCGGGTTTCTGATGTAAGCATAACATAAAATTGGGACAGGCTCCCGTCCCAGCTCCAAGGCTGGGACAAGGTGCCTGTCCCCTTGTCCCTTTATTTCTTTTGGATAAACATTTGGGTCCAGTAGTTGCCGTCTTCTACGTAACCTACACCGATATGGGTGAAGTTTTCATTCAGGATGTTGGCACGGTGTCCCGGGCTGTCCATCCAACCTCCGACCACCTGTTGTGGTGTCTGCTGGCCACGTGCAATATTTTCTCCTGCGGACTGGTAGGAAACATTGAATTCCTGCATCATGTCGAAAGGAGATCCATATGTTGGACTGTTGTGCGAAAAGTAATCTTTGTTATTCATGTCCATTGATTTCTTTCTAGCAACCTGGCTTAATTTCTTGCTTATCTTAAGTTCAGATAAACCTGCATTTCGGCGTTGCTGATTTGTTAACTTAACTACTGTTGCAGAATATTCACTGAATCCCTGCTGCGTCTCGAATTCATTCAGTCCGGTATCACGATTGCGGTCCCCGTTAAGCTGATCATCCTGATTTTGGCCATTCCTGTTGGGAGGATTATCGCCGCCAGTTATATTACCGTTTCCAAGGTCTCCATCCTCAAAAGGAAATTCCCGGTTTTGTTCATTGTTCCCTGTATTTTGCTCCTCATCTCCGGTTTGCGCTCCCAGGTCCATTCCAGGGTCATCTTCATTCAATCCATTTTCATTATCCCGATTTCCAATATTGCGGGTATTGGGCCGATCGTCACTCGGCTGGTCTGTTGCTGTACTTGAAGCAAACAGCTCTTCCTCTTCCTGCTGTCCTGCTTCTTCATTACCTCCGCAGGCTGCAAGCGTAATTAACACAATACTAAGTAAACATAGTAGAAGTTTATTTATCTTTTTCACCTTAAAGTAACCTCCTTTTGACTTAATTTCTGCTTTTTTTATAAAAATACAAATGGAAAATTAAGCAAAAGGAGGGATTTTTATCTGATTAAAAGGTACCTTGTTCAGAAAGTCCTTTCAGGTCAACCTGCTGCTCGTGGTTCATCTCGTCGAGCGGAAATACAGTTGCCATTTCACTGTTGTGAACTTCCTTTATATAAACCGGGATTCCCCGGTAGCTCACATTTACCATCGCAAGTGAGTCAATAATCTCTTGTGCACGCTGATTATCCATAATGCTCTAACTCCTTTATCAGGTGGTATGTATATTTTTAGCTGAGTGCAGGCGGATATACGAGGAGGAAAAAACCATTTTTAAAATACCTGTGTTAAAATAGAACGAAAATAATAATGTTAGCGGTGAGCATATTGCTAGAGGATACAGGTGAACGAGTTATTCCTGAAAAAATGAAAATAACAAATGAATTATTGATTGAGCATGTTGCAAGGTATCACTTTGCCAGGGAGCATGCGTATGGACGCGTGCTCGATTTTGCGTGCGGTTCAGGGTACGGAGCTCATATTATTATCAAGAAGAGCAAGGGCCGTGTGAATGAAGTGGTTGGCGTCGATATTGACCTTGAGTCAGTGAAATATGCAAAAGCAACGTATTTTCATCACAACTCAACCTTTATGGAAGCTGATGTAACGGATCCGGAATTGCCGGAGAAGTTGGGGCAGTTTGACTGTATTCTTAGCTTTGAAACAATTGAACACATTGAAGATGAAAAGCGGTTTTTAAGTAATATATACAGGATGCTGAAGCCTGGAGGGACGCTGATTATGTCCACGCCTTTTGGAGAGGGACGCGGTGTTCCTAGCGGTTACCCATTTCATGTACATCAGCTTACAAAGGGAGAGTTCAGAAATCTTTTTGAGGAGTATACGAGCAGTGAGTTTTATTTTCAAAAAGGTGCACTGATCATGCCAGCTGACTTTGGTGCGGAGCGGAACAGGGGGACAGGCTCCGTGTCCCGGGTCAAGCACTATCCAGTCGGCATAGCGGTTTGTAGGAAATGAAGTGGGACATCGGGGTCTGACCCCGTGTCCCACTTCGAGGAATAAAAAACCTACCTTCAGGGAAAATGAAGGTAGGTTTTATTTATGCTTATTTGAAGATCAACACTTCACCGACTGTGCCGTCTTCGCTTTGTCCTGTAACCCGGAATTTGAGACCATATTCCGGCACGTTACGTCCAGCGTCCACAAGACCTGGATTGCTCCAGTCCGAACTGTCATCGAATAATGGTGTCTGTTTCGTATAATTATCTCTCATTGTAAATAAATCAGGGTAATCTAGGAACATTTTTTCAGTCTTTTCATAATGGAAAGCAGCATCATGCAACTGATAGCGTGTAGAACCAACTGCACCATCGCTCCAGTAATTTGCATGCTGGTCCGCATCCACTACACCGAGGAATCCTTCGCCAGGGTGTACACCAGTCCAGTTGTTGTCATACGACTCATCAACATACCAGACAACAAGACCAGGGTCGTAGCTCATCAGGCTGGCGCCACGGCGAATATGAGCTAACCCTTCATCTACACCGTTATGGGTTCTCCACTCAAGAAGGTAGTAATGATTAGTTGTGTATTTACCATTGTGCTTTTCAAATCCTTCTAGGGTGAACTTTGGTTCTCCCTCAGCACCATCAGAGAATACCTCACTACCATCTGCAGTGACAGAAACATTATCTGCAAAGAATCCGTCCAGATTAGTAGCCCAGTCGGTCATCGAACGGAACTGAAGCTGGATTTCCTGCCCTGCATATTCACTGATATCGATTGTTTCATGAACCCATCCATTACTTGATCCTGTGTATCCTGGGAGGTTTTCCTTGATTGCAGGATAGCCCTGTGGGTGAATCACATCAGTGGTTCTTTCACTGGATAATGAAGTCCAAGTTGCTCCTCCATCGGTCGAGACCTGAACCATCGCAAAGTCCCAATCCTGCTCAATGTTGAACCATGCATCAAAATCAAGCGTTGCATTAGTGGCATTTGTAAGGTCGACAGTTGTAACCATTTTATTGTCAACTTCATCGCCCTTACCACCGTAGTACTCAAAAGCTCCTTCTGCAGGTGTGTTTAAGACATTAACTTTATCAGGAAGGTTAACTCGTACTGCATCATTGTTTGTACCCTTTGTAACTGCTTCGTCAAGTAGTACAGTTGTACCTTTATTTGTTATTTCGTCCGAATGTAGGGTAGCGCCGCTCAACCAGTTACCTCCATGCCATTCCTGCAGTTTTTCTTTGGCATAAGCACTGAAACCAGGAGGTTCAGTTCCAGGAATATCTCCAGCCCAGCTGCCGCTAGCCATTACGGACCAGTAAGCAACAGCTTCACCTGCACCACTGTAGATAGTATCATATTCATCAGGAAGGCCTAAATCATGACCATACTCGTGAATAAATACCCCGGCAGCACCGTCTTCAGGCTCGATTGTATAATCGTAAGCTCCTAATAATCCCCCGAAACGGTCGCTATCAGAAGTACCACCTGGAACAGCTATTAATCCACCAAGGTTCCAGCGGTGTGACCAAATCGCATCGCCACCAAGAGAGCCACCACCAGCTTCTTCACCTACGCCGGCATGAATTACCATCAAGTGATCGATTATACCATCCGGCTCATTGTAGACACCGTCACCGTCATAGTCATCACGGTCCCAAACGTCATATTCGCTTAAATCGACATTAGGATCAGCCCCCGCTTTAGATAGTGCTTCGTAAACCAATTCCCTTGGACGTGCATCATTTCCGTCAGGTGCTGGATAATTACCACCATAATACGCAGCCGGATTATCTGCAGTATACCAACCGGCTACCGTACCATCGACAGTATAGCTTCCACCTGACTGCTTTTCGTAATATTGTTTCATTGATACAAGATTTTCGCCGTTCGGTCCTTCATACCCTTCACTTCCAAAAACCATATCCTGAAAATGTGATAGTGGGTAATTTTCGTACCACATATCCGTTTCCTCTTTGGTAATAGAACTGTGATTGTAGTCTGGAAACTCAATGGCAAGTACTAATACTTTATCACTGCGGTTCTCTCCGTCGTATGGATCAGTTACAGAGGGGTCTGTATTATTTCTTTTAGCAATTCCTAATTTATTTCCTTTACCGTTATTGAACCCTTTTGGTAATTCATCAAGTGTTTTTCCAGCATTTGAGGATTTCTTCTTTAAATATTTCCCTAAAACATTTTGAGCTTCAGCAGGAGAAGTACCTTTGGCAATTTTACCTTCTCTTTTCAGCATTTCTATTAATCTGTCGTCATTGGCAATACTAATATCAAAGGGTGCTCCTGAATGTTTTGCAAGTTTTTCGGATAAATCAGCATCTGCATCACCTGAAGATACTGATTCTGCGCTCACGCTTCCTAATCCTAATGATAGTGCGAGCGTTGCTGAGAGGAGTAGTCCTTTCTTCTTCATAACCATGTAACGCCTCCTATACTGTTTTTGGGTAAGTAAACCTTTTGACCTATTTAGATGCCTCCTTTTGCAAAAAAATAGTAAGACAAGCATGAATCATTTATATGATAATATCATTATTGAATATTGTAAATATTTAAAACATTATACGACAAAAGAAGTGATAATATCGCCCAATCAGCCATAATAATGGTCCTTAATAACTGACAAACTGACAAGAAAAAGTGGGACATCGGGGTCTGACCCCGATGTCCCATAAAGACCCCGTGTCCCACAAAAAACCTGCCATTCGCAATGGGAAGGCAGGTTCTATCAAGCTAGATTTACTTAAAGATCAATACTTTACCAACTGTACCGTCGTCGCTCTGACCGGTTACACGGAAGTTAAGTCCGTATTCAGGTACGTTCCGGCCAGCGTCAACCAGACCTGGATTGCTCCAATCGGCGCTGTCACTGAACAGTGGAGTGCGTTTTGTAAAGTTGTCTGTCATTGTAAATTGTCCTGGATAGTTCAGGAACATTTTTTCAGTTTTCTCGTAATTGAAGGCCGCGTCGTGAATCTGGTAACGAGTTGAGCCAACTGCTCCGTCACTCCAGTAAAGGGTGTGCTGGTCGGCATCTACTACACCAAGGAAGCCATCCCCAGGGTGTGCGCCAGTCCAGTTGTTGTCATACGATTCATCGACATACCAAACAACAAGACCTTCATCATAGCTCATTAGGCTTGCGCCACGACGAATATGAGCAAGACCTTCGTCAACACCATTGTGGGTTCTCCACTCAAGCAGGTAGTAATGGTTAGACGTGTACTTACCATTATCTTTTTCAAATCCGTTTAGATCAAATACTGGTTCACCTTCTGCTCCGTCAAAGAATACTTCTTCGCCGTCTGCAGTTACGGTTACATTGTCTGCGAAGAATCCATCCATGTTGGTTGCCCAGTCAGTCATATAACGGAACTGGATTTTGATTTCCTGTCCAGCATATTTGCTTAGGTCGATAGATTCGTGAACCCATCCATCACTTGAGCCAGTGTATCCTGGTAGATTTTCCTTGATTGCAGGATATCCATTAGGATGAATTTCATTTGTAGTTCTTTCAGTAGCCAGTGATTCCCAGGTTTGTCCACCATCTGTAGAAACTTGAACCATAGCGAAATCCCAATCAGATTCAATGTTATACCATGCATCGAAATCTAGTGTTGCAGAAGTTGCGTTTGTCAGATCGACACTTGCAACCATTTTGTTATCAATCTCATCGCCTTGTCCGCCATAATACTCAAAGTTACCTGCAGCAGGGGTGTTCAATACATTTACCTTGTCTGGAAGGTCAACTCGTACAGCGTCATTGTTTGTACCTTTAGTTACTGCCTGGTCCAGAAGAACGTTTTTACCTTCGCTTGTAATATCATCAGCATGAAGGGTTGTTCCGCTTAACCAATTTCCACCGTGAAGGTCTTGCAGCATTTCTTTTGCAAAAGGACTCATACCAGGTGGTTCTGTTCCTGGAATATCTCCAGCCCAGCTACCAGCAGCCATCAACGACCAGTATTCAACTGCTGCACCAGCGCCACTGTAGATAGTGTCATATTCATCCGGAACACCAAGATCGTGTGCATATTCGTGGGTGAACACACCAGCTGCGCCATCTTCAGGCTCGATAGTGTAATCGTAAGCAGCCAAAAGACCACCGAAACGGTCACTATCAGACTCGCCACCTGGAACTGCAATCAGTCCACCAAGGTTCCAGCGGTGTGACCAAATGGCATCGCCACCAAGTTTACCGCCGCCAGCTTCTTCACCGACACCAGCATGGATTACCATCAGGTGGTCAATGATACCGTCTGGCTCAGCTTTTACGCCATCGCCATCATAGTCGTCACGGTCCCAAACGTCATATTCACTTAAATCAACATTAGGATCCTGTCCAGCTTTAGTAAGTGCTTCATATACCAGTTGTCTAGGTCGTGCGTCACTTCCATCCGGAGCAGGATAGTTGCCACCGTAGTATGCTGCAGGATGATCCGCAGTGTACCAGCCAGCTACGTCTCCTTCGACAGTGTAGCTGCCGCCGGATTGTGCTTCAAAATACTGTTTCATGGAAGTAAGGTTTTCGCCGTTCGGTCCTTCATAACCATTGTCACCGAAAATCATATCCTGATAATGGGAAAGTGGATAGTTCTCATACCACATATCTGTTTCGCTTTTTTCAATCTTATTATGTGCATAATCAGCGAAATCGATAGCAAGTACGAGTACTTTATCCTTACGTACTTCACCATTATATGTTTCTTCTTCCACTGAATCTACGTCAGCATTTTTAGCCTGTCCAAGTTTATTACCTTTACCTTCTTTCAGACTAGGACTGTTGCTTTTATCATCTTTAAGCGGATTTCCAAGAGATTTCCCTGGTACTTCCTCACTTCGCTTGGAAGTATTTTTCGCTTTTGCTGCTAAGTAATTGCTTAACGCTTTTTGCGCTTCAGCCGGTGTAGCATCTTGTGCGATGGTTCCATTTTCCTTGAGCATTTTGATCAGTTTCTCATCGTTCGCAATGCCCAGGTCAACTGGTGAACCAGTATAGGCTGCAGGTTTTGCAGTTAGTTCTGGTCCGTTGTTTACAACAGGTGTTGTATCCGCATTGACGATTCCCAAACCAAGGGATAAAGCCAATGTCGTAGAGAAAATTAACCCCTTCTTCTTTACCATAAAACTCCTCCTATAAGATATTGTAAGATTGCTACTTTAAAAGAATTTTCTTTTGGTAGCCCCCTTCATAAAAAAAGAATTTATCCAAAATGTGGAACAGTTTAATAGTAAAATAATTGTAGAATATTGTAAATATTGTAACTGTTATATTACAAAAGAGGCGATAAATTACCTATATAGAATTAGGTATATAGTCATTATGTGTTCTTGTTTAGTGAGTCTATTTATCTATAAAACGACTTGGCATTGACTACCTAAAAAAGTTTCTTTTAATACGATCCCATAAAAAAGAGGCTGTCTCAAAAGGTAGATTTAACCTTGTAGAGACAGCCTGTTGATCATATAACTATGCTGATTTCTTCTTATTTTCTTCGTCACTTTCTTTCTCTTGTTTTTTTCTAAAGATTGTAGCTATGATCGGCCCTGAAATGTTGTGCCACACGCTAAAGATTGCACTAGGAACAGCGGCGATCGGACTGAAGTGGATTGCTGCTAATGACGCACCGAGCCCTGAGTTTTGCATCCCAACTTCAATCGACACAGCGCGTTGTTTTGTTGGAGTCATTTTAAATAGTTTACCAAGTCCATATCCAATTAGATAACCAAGGCCATTATGGAGGACTACAATCGCAAATATGAGGGCACCTGTTTCGGCTATTTGTTCCTGACTGGTACTAACCACAGCAGCAACAATGGCAACGATAGCTATTACCGACACAAGAGGCAGTGCTTTAACCCCTGCTTCAATTTTTTTGCCAAATAAGTATTTTACTAGAAGTCCAAGCAAGATTGGAACAAGCACAATTTTTACGATGGACCAAAATAAAGCCCCTGCTGAAACTGGAAGCCACTGACTCGCAAATAACAATACCAAAACAGGCGTTAATAACGGTGCTAACAGCGTTGAGACAGCGGTGATGGAAACAGATAATGCCGTATCTCCCTTAGACAAATACGTCATAACGTTCGATGATGTACCACCCGGACAACAACCAACAAGGATAACCCCGACCGCAACTTCTGGTGATACGGGTAGGAGAGTAGCGAGTGCAAATGCAAGCAGTGGCATGATTGTAAATTGTGCACCTACTCCTATTGCCACATCCTTGGGTCGACGAAATACTTCTTTAAAATCATTGGCGGAAAGCGTGAGGCCCATACCAAACATAATTATTCCAAGAAGCGGAACGATATAGGGTGCAATCCAGGTGAACCCGGTTGGAAGAAGGAATGATAAGACAGCGAAAAGTAAAACCCACACTGCAAATGTACTTCCGACAAAATTACTGATTCTTTCTAATACCCTCATTTTTCATTCTCCTTTTTTAAATATTTTAATAGCATACAACACTATTAGCAGCATGTGAAGTATTTTTTCTTAAAACTTCAACAAATGGGTCGAATACCCTCTATTCACTTATTTAAATAGTTGGAATATTATTAAATAAACAGATTTAAGAGAGAGGAAGTATTGTGGCGGGCTATGGTGTGATTGTTGTCGGCGCAGGTCTTGCTGGTCTCGTTACGACGAAGGAACTGGCTGACACTGGAAAAAAAGTGCTTCTAGTAGACCAGGAGCCGGAAGCGTCATTCGGTGGACAAGCATGGTGGTCATTTGGCGGGTTATTTTTAATAGATTCACCGGAACAGCGGAGGATGGGGATAAAAGATTCACGTGAATTTGCCTGGCAAGATTGGGTCGGTACGGCTGGATATGACCGGTTGGACGATGGGGACTATTGGGCACGTAAATGGGCGGAAGCGTATGTCGATTTTGCCGCTCGAGAGAAGCGCCAGTGGTTCCGTGAAATGTGCGTTAAGTTCTTTCCGGTAGTGGGCTGGGCCGAGCGTGGCGGTTATGACGCATAGGTCCATGTAACTCAGTACCTAAGCTTCATAACCAACACTCTCTTTTCTAATGTTCACTCTCCAGTTCTGCCAGCTGGTCCATAATCTGTTCAATAACATCATCAGCAACTTCATTCGAAATGATGTCTTCTTTGTTTAGTTGCTGTACTGCTTCATGCTGGGCGTAAAGCGAATGGCGTATGACAGTATTTTGCTGCTTTTCCTTTAATTCAGGATGTTCTTCAAAGAGATGCTCAATTTTACCCTGGATATTATCCAATTTTTCATGATAGTCATCAAAAATCTCTTTTGTTACTGCGTCTGCAATCCTGAGATTTTGTTTTACCTGGGAAATTTCTTTAATTCCGCTTTCAAACCTGTACGCTTGGGCCAGTAAGGCTTCATATTCTACATAACCTTTCTCCTTCTTGTTTACACCCATCCAGTTCACTAGGGGTTGTATGGTAAGACCCTGCCCGACCAGGGAAAAGAGCACAACACTGAAAGCGACAATCAGAATATCTTCACGTCCGGCGAAGTCTCTTGGAAGGCTGAGGACCAGAGCGATCGACAGGGAACCCTTTAGACCACCCCAGTTAAGTGTATGTTTCCAGGCAGTTGGAATATTTTTTGTGAATAATGTACTGGTGTAAACGGCAATACTTCTGGCGACGAGGACAATTAATATGCCAAGGAAGATAAGAGACCATTTGTCAGCCATACTAATCCGGGTGATTTCCAGGCCAACCATCAAAAATACAAGTGAATTGGCAAGCAGCGTAATAACATCCCAAAAATTGCTGATATTCAGTTTCGTGGTGGGACTCATACCGATTTTCGCTCCGTAATTTCCTAAAATAAGTGCGGAAACCACAACTGCGATTACCCCGGAAGCATGAACACTTTCCGCCAATAGAAATACACCGTAAAAAAGTATAATACTGAAAATGATTTCGAGTGGATAGTCATCAAATTGCTTTGTTATCCGGGAGATGACATATCCGGAAACTCCTCCGATCATCACTCCTAGTGCGACCGCTTGTACGAATTCCCATACGCCAAGTCCTACCCCTTCAACCCCCATTCCTAAATAAGAAAGCAGGGAGAAAGCAGATATGTTAAAAAGCACAACTGCTAAACCATCGTTAAACAAACTTTCCCCTTCAATAATGGTGGAAAGCCGCTTATTCACCCCGAGGTTTTTGAATATCGATAAAACGCTGACAGGGTCTGTTGCACTCATAACCGCCGCAAACACAAAGGCAGCTGGAATGGAGAATTGCAATAACCACATGGATGAAAATCCAATGACGATAAACGAGAGAAAGGTTCCACCAAAGGCTAGTGTCAGTATAGGTCGTTTATTTTCATACAAATGGGAGAACGGCAGTTTTAGCGCGGCTTCTCCCAATAGTGCCGGCAGGAATAACGTGATAACAGCAAAGTTAAAGACCTCCCCCTCGGTAATAAACTCTTTTAACGGTGTAAGAAACGGAATGTTTATCATGCCGATAACTGCACCAATTATCACTAGTGCAATGGGGTAAGGTTTGTTAAATTTCATAGCAATTGCGGTAATACAAGCAGCAATTATTACAAGGATCAGAGCAAGTGAAAATAGATGATGAAGATCCAAATCATGCACAGCATTCGCCTCCTTCAATGTCTTTTTATTTTAACCATCATAGCATTCATCTTTTCCAATATCATGAAAAATACCATTAATTTAACAGGAAAAAAGCCGGTTTAACTAAAACCGGCTCTCAAAGCTCCCCACTATACCATTTAAAGTAACCAAGATACCATGATACTCCTGCTGCAAGAAGGACGGTAATGATCATACAGCCTAAAAATAACCAATCCTTTGCTTTGACCGTGAATTGTCGGTAGAAGGTACGGTTCTTTTCCCCGGTAAATCCCTTTGATTCCATCGCCATTGCGGTTCGCTCTGCCTTTCGGATTGCGCTTGCCAGTAATGGAATGGAAAACCTTTTAAACTGGCTGAGTTTTCCGCGTAATGTCTTTTCCTGATTGTATCCCCTTATCCGATGGGCGGCGCGGACCAAGAATAATTCATCCTTCATCATGGGCAGGAATCGGTATCCGGCCAGGACTCCATAAGCAATTTTAGGAGGAAGTCTCAGCTGCTGAATCAGGCTTAAAATGAAGTCCACTATATTTGTTGTGAAAATAAACATTAAAGATAAAGCCGCCACGCTAAGAACCCGGAGCGATAGGGCAAGCGCGGTGATAAAGGATTCTTCCGGAAAGCTGAAGCCAAAAATTGTGAGGCGTTCAGCCGGATTGTCCGGCGTATCAGCAAAAACGATTGTCGTCCAAAGCATTCCAAATGCAATAATGGTGAACGGAAGAAAGTACAAGGCATACTTTTTAATGCTGATTTCCCCTCCGAAAAAGGTTAGTGTAATGGTGAACACCATAAATAAAAAAGGGGTAATTGGATCAAATACCAATGCAAGCAAAATTACGACTACTACAATGGATACTGCTTTGATGCTTGGATTAAGGTGATGCAGAAACATATTCAGCATTCCTTTCAGACAGGTGTTGGAGCTGGACCTCAACCGGAAGTTCCAGTTGCCAGCCCTGCAATGTGGATTCTGGCTGCTGCCAAAGCTCCAATGGATGACAATCCGCAGCAACTCTTCCCTGATCCAGTACAATAACACGATCTGCATAGTGATGAATGATTTCCATGTCGTGCGTAATCATAACAATCGTGGTGTCCTGCCTATTCCGTTCCTCGAGCAGATCCATTAGTTCGCCGGTTGAGTGCGCATCCTGCCCGAAGGTTGGTTCGTCAAGAATCAGCATCTTCTGATCATCAACAATCATGGTTGCTACGCTAAGTCTGCGTTTCTGACCCTGACTAAGCGCATAAGGATGTTCATTCTCCAGCCCGGTTAACCCGCAAACCCCAAGAATGTCCGTAACCGATTTCTGAATTACTTCATCTGCAGCCTCTTTTATCCGGAGACTGAAGGCCACTTCCTCATAAACGGTATCCGTGACAAACTGATGCTCCGGATTCTGGAAGACATATCCGATTTCCCGGCGTAAATCTGCCTCATTCCATTTTTCAAGTGGCTTATTTTTTAGCATGATATTCCCGGTACTGGGCTTCTGAATCCCAGCAAGAATCTTGGAAAGGGAGGTCTTGCCACTGCCATTCGCGCCGGCTATCGCTATAAATTCCCCTTCATGAATCTCCAATGAGATATCCTCAATTATTTTTCTTTTTCGTTTTTGCCATGATAGATTGGATGCTTTTAAAAAGACTTCCCGTTTACGTTTATCGGGTATTTTTTGCCGTTCGAATGAAATCCAGTTACTGGAAACCTCATCCATAGTTAAAGGGATAGATTCCGGATTATGCGCCAAGGCATACTGCGTGATTCTTGGCAGCCAGATTCCCTGCTCATATAGACTAGGCAGAATCGCCTTGACCCCGGCCCGGAGTGAACCATCATAAAACACTTCACCATTGCGGTTAAGCAACAGACTGCGGTCCATAAATTCCATCCATCCGTCCAGCTGATGTTCAATGACAATAAGTGTGAAATCCTGCTGCAATTTCAGATTCTGAATCGTCCGCATTAAATCTTTGCTTGCAACGGGGTCAAGGTTTGCTGTCGGTTCATCCAGTATTAGCAAGTCCGGTTCCATCGCCAGAATACATGCCAATGCAAGTTTCTGTTTTTGCCCGCCGGATAGTGTAGCAACCTCTGTATTCCTGAATTCATGCAGATTAACAAGCTTTAGGGCATCCTCGATTTTTTCGCCTATTTTCTCGCGGGGAGTATTTATGTTCTCGAGGCCAAATGCAATCTCATCCTCCACCGTCAACATGCAAAATTGCGTTTCCGGGTCCTGAAATACTACCCCCACATAACGACTTAGTTCGCCTGGCTGAAATGCGGTAGTTTTTTTACCATGGAAAAAAATCTCCCCGCCAAGTTCCCCGTCAAGCTCACGGGGATACAACCCATTCAGGCAAAAGGTCAATGTGCTTTTACCGCAGCCACTTGGCCCCAGCAGTAAAAGTGATTCTCCCTTATCCAGTTCAAAATTAATACCGGAAAGGGTGTTTTGTTCCCGGGTTTCAAATCGCAAAGATAAATCCGATACACGTAATAATGGCTTGGTGCTCATGCGGTCCGCTTCTTTCGGTATTCTTTTCCGAGGGCATAGCTGGAAAGCACTCCAGTTTTCGCAAGCCCATCACTTATCGCTTTTCCAAGCAACCCGGAAATCAGTGCACCACTAATGATTCTGGCAATGAACATTGCTGTAACATACCCAGTGGATAATGCAGCAAAGCCACCCAGGAAATACCCGTAAACAAAGCTGAACACCGCTGCTCCGACACCCGACGCCATCAGAACCCACGTATGATAGTTTTTCCAGCGGGTCATCGCAAACGCTGCCTCAGCGCCGAGTCCCTGAACCATGCCCGATACAATCAGCATCGGACCGACCGCATTACCGAGCAGCACTTCGACCATCGCGGCAATGGTTTCGGACATAAACGCTGCACCCGGTTTCCGGATAATGTACGCCGCAATAATGGAAACGATAAACCAGATTCCGAAAATAAGGTCGTACCCAATCGGGCCAAAAAATCCCACGAGAACCTTGCCGACCGGAAGAAATGCCAGGTATACGACGGCAAAAACCACAGCTAATGCTGACATGACAACGATTTCTTTAAAGCGCCAGTTATTCATTGTTGCTGCCTCCTTTGTGGGATGGGCTGTTCGCTGAGATAGATACCGTCATAACCGTATGGCTTGATCCGCCTTCAACGGTGGCCTCGAATACTTGCTGAAGACCTTCAAATATTTTAACCGAATGACCATCAAGCCTTGTTGCATAGTGGGCATGTGATACATCGACATGTTTTTTCATTGCCTCAATCTGATTCATAATAATATCCATATAATTGCCACCCCCAAGCGGATACAATGAAAATTTGGCCGCAACCGGCTGGTGGATTTCTTTTACCTGCTCGTGGTTTGCCGGAGCATCATCCTCTGCCAGATAGACATCACCCGCTGAATCTCCCGGACATCCAAGTGAATACGTTGCTTCAAATGCTACATGCTCACCAGTCTCCGCTGCATGGATGAAGATTGCCTTGGTCACATCAAAAACATGCGTTAACTTTCCTCGTACCGTTGTTGTTACATCATCCGTATTCATCCATACTTTTGAGGTATCTGCTTTTTCGAGAGCTCCCGTAATAATTTCGATAAATCTGTCGCTCATCGGGTGAACTGAAAAGCTGCACCCCGCGATTCCCGTACCGCCACTGCATTGCTGATTTGCCATACTGAATTCCTCCTCTATTTTTTTCAAATAAAAAAACTGCATCCCGGGGGAATGCAGTCTGAATGTATATATAGTAAGAATCCAAATACATGCGTCGACCACACTTCCCCACGCTGGTATTATCCAGATCGGGTGCCAAGGGTCAGAACAATACAGTTCCTCTCAGCCGCTTTCACAGCTCCCCTAGTGCAAGGTTAATATGCAGTTTTCTATATTTATCTTAACGAGAGGTTTTGAGATTGTAAAGGTTAAAGATTATTATCACAGAATCAGCTGAGATCATAAGTCCTGTAATCTGCAGTCTCATCACCTGTCTCCCCGGGCATCACGGTCTAAAGGAATTTTGCCTGGTCGGATTCGGGTCGATAAAAGAGAAGTCGAGAAAATCATATCATCCCTGTTCCCCTTTACCAGGGTCGTCCGTATTTGGGGTGAAAAGATTAGAAGAGTGAAAGAAGTAATTAATAATATTTGCATAGAATGTAATAACAAACCGTTAAAATAAATTTTTGATAAATCTATATCCCCCAGGATTTATCTGTAAGGAGAGAGGAGCTATATATCGATGAACAGTCCAATTTAAAATTCCCCGTTTAGATAAAAAAGTTATTTAATTATTGGGGGATATAGTATGAAACTGAATAAAAACTTTTCGTTATTATTGGTGGGACAATCACTTGCGAATATAGGTGATGTTCTGTATATAGTGAGTATTATTAGTACAATCTTTGTTTTAACAGGATCAGCGACTGCAGCATCGTTCGTTCCGTTTACAATTACTTCATCGATGTTTGTATCCAGTCTGTTAACTCCACTCTTGATCGGAAAAGTGAATTTAAAGTGGTTACTGGCTGGTTCACAACTGGGAAAAACATGTTTAATCATTCTATTAGGATTGATGTTGTTTGGGATTTCAGCATCCAATTATTTTCTCTTATTTGTCATTATCGGGTTAATCGCATTGCTTGATGGATGTGCAAACCCAATCAGGCTGACGCTGATTCCACATTATGTGAAGTCAGAAGAATTATTACACGCAAATGGGGTTGCTGAAACAGTAACTCAACTAATTCAAACAGTAATGTGGTTTGTGGGAAGTTTGTTTTTAATAATTATGAGTTCCCAGCAGATAATTTGGGTCGTAGGCGGCTTATTCGCCATAGCAAGTATCCTGCTGTGTTTCTTAAGGAATGTCAAACAAGCTCCAGTTGAGACACAAGGAAAATTAGAACAGATTAAAGAGGGTTGGAAAACCTTATGGAAAACGCCTGTGTTAAGGAAAATCGCATTAATAAATTCTCTTGAGACCACGGCAGGAGCGGTTTGGATTGCTGCCATTTTATATGTATTTGTCAGTGAAGCTTTACAGGTTGGTGAAAAATGGTGGGGCTTTATTAATGGTGCTTTCTTTTTGGGTTTAATAATAGGGAGTGTGTATTGTGTTAAATACTCCTCTACACTTGAAAAGAAACTAGGTACGGTTATTTTAGTTGGTTCATTATTTGGTTTTATAATAACTGTATTGTTCAGCATGACCAGTAATCCGTATATTGCTTTATTATTGTCTCTCTGTGTGGGGCTTTTTGGGCAAATAAAGAACATTCCTCAGCAAACGGTAATTCAATCAAGTGTTCCAAAGGCAAATTTGTCGACTGTTTACACTTCCCTAAGTGCAATTGGAACTGGTGTGTTTGGTATATCCTCGCTCATTATGGGGATTTTAGCAGATTTAATGGGAGTCAGAACAGTCTTCATTATTTCAGGGCTATTACTTGCTGTGATAAGTATAATCATCTTTAAAAATAAGCATTTGTTTGTTAGAAATATAATCGAGTAAGTGATGAAAGAGTGAATCTTATTTTTATGGATCGCTCTTCTTAAGAGGTATAAAGACAATAAGAGTTAAACTGTACCCCCATGGACAATGCCTGCAAATGGGGGTACAGTCCTTTTTTCTACTGTTATATTTATTGCATCGGCAACCAGCCAACCTTCCAGACGTCAAGTTTAGTATTTTTGTAAAGCCTGAACATCGGGTCTCCCTCAGATGACCCAAAATCGAAGCTGACTACTGCTTCATTTTCCTTCAAATAAATCTCCTCAAAAACCTTAACTTTCTGCAGTTCTTTATAAAATTCCTTTTCATTTAGTTCCATTGCCTTTGTATCAGCAAAGAATGGGTCGTTAAAATAAGTTTCCTTATCAGGTGTACCGTGCGGATGGCCTTTTATATAGAGTGCATACTGAACTTCCTCATCACCCTCATTTTCTGCATGAAAATACATTTTAAAGACATCAATCGGTTTCAGGCCTTTTAAAAGGGTATCATCCAGTGATTCAGCATACGCGTTGTAAACGTTACGCAAGTCTTCCGAAAGCTTAATTGAAGTTTCGTATGTTTCTCTTGGAAAGTCCAATTCATTTTCCGCACTTACCGCATTCCTGACTTTAAAGTTTATACTCGAACCCTTTTCAGAGTAGATATATTCAATTTGTTCAATGACGATTGACAATTCATCAGTTGATTCATAAGACGCTCCAATTCCGAATATTTTTCGTACCACATCTTCATTAAGTAATCCTGCTTTCACCAACCGACCTAAATCCTGGGTTGCAACGGGTAGTTGCTGCGTTGATTCCATATTCGGAATGAACTGAAGCTTTCCGGCACTGTCGTAGAGTCCTCCTGTCAGTTCCATGAGACCATCAAAAGTAATCACGGTTCCCTCGCTGTTCCTGCTTACATCTGTCACTTTCATCGCATCAGATGTATCTTCCCCGACTACATCTCCAGATTTAATCGTTTCCGGATCAAAAGTAAGCGAATCATATTCCCGATTCTTGGTGAAATGAAGAAGAAGTTCTTCTTTTTCCTCAGGTTCTGCTGTAAGTGAATCACTATTTTGAGGCGCTGGTTTCGGTATATCACCATCCATACTAAGTCCAAGTTGGTCATTAGCAATGATCACGCCAACAAACAAAAGGGTCGCAAAAACTGCTGCTGTCATTACTTTCGGAAAAATATGTCTGGAACCGCGTTCGGGTTCTTGTTCATTTATCCTGTCCATGACAGCCTGCTTATCACGCGCTGTAAAGGATGTCGGGATTTCTTTTTCAAACCGGTCTTTCAGTTCGTTTAACTCCTTATCCATTGGTAACACCTCTTTCTGCCGATAAGAGCTGTTTTAGTTTATCGCGGCCACGCTTCAGTCTCGTTCTCACCGAGACTTCTTTCATGCTGAGTGCATCGGCAATTTCTTTTGTCGATAATTCTTTAAAATAATGAAGCACAATCACTTCACGATATTTAATTGGTAAACCCATCACCTGATTGAGCAGGCTGCTGAATTCGCTTTGTTTTAAAGTGTGATCTTCTGGTGAATCACTGGTATCTTTTTTAACTCTTGCCGATTGTATCAACCGGTCTTTCAACCGTTTATTGCGGGACTGCCAGCTGCGCAGATGGTCTTTTGCTTTGTTGATTGCGATGGAATAAATCCAGCTTCTTAGTGAGGACTGTCCCTTAAAGGTGTCCAATTTTTTGTATACCGTCACGAATACTTCCTGTGTGACGTCATCGGTATCCGCGGTATTTTTTACATAGGTGTAGATTAATCGTTTAATTTCATCGCCGTACAGGTCCATGATTTTTTCTATCGCCCTAGTAGGGGCTGTGTTCAAAATCTCTTGTTCAATTTCCCTGCACGGGGAATGGAAAGCTTCCGAGTGGCCCACTCTGTTTCCCCCTCACCTGGTCATTCATAAGTAAGACGCTGCCATTTCCGAATATGATTCATTTCATTATACTAAAAATTTCAGGCGGGCAGTGGATGGGTTAGGAAGAATAGATGCAGGATAAGAACATTAAACGCGATTTTAAGCATAATACCGGTTGTTACACTGGTATTCTGAATTATCACTCTATTATAATAAAGCAAAGGGGAGGATACATATGACATTTTCAATCGTAGGTTATGACCCGGAAACAAAGGAACTAGGAGTAGCTGTTCAGTCAATATTCCTCGGCGTAGGATCGGTCGTACCATGGGCGAAAGCTGGTGTTGGCGCGGTGGCGACACAAGCATTTGCCAATCCAGCATATGGGCCAGACGGGCTTAACCTGCTTTCACAGGGCAAGTCAGCACAGGAGGCAATCGATACGTTAATTTCAAACGATGAAGGAAAAGAAGATCGCCAGGTGGGTATTGTCGATGCAAACGGCAACTCGGCCACATTTACTGGTAAGCAGTGCTACGACTGGGCTGGTGGCCGTGCAGGAGAGCATTATGCAGCGCAGGGCAATATTCTGGTGAATAAGGAAACCGTGGATGCAATGGCTGAGACTTTCGAAAAAGCTACCGGAACCCTTGCTGACCGGCTGCTTGCTGCGCTTGATGCTGGCCAGGGAGCAGGTGGAGACAGTCGTGGAAAGCAATCAGCGGCTATCTATATAGTAAAAGAAAGAGGTGGGTATCTCGGGGTGAACGACCGTTATATTGACCTGCGAGTAGATGAGCACCCGGATCCAATCAAGGAACTTATCCGAATTCATCAACTGCACCAGCTTTATTTTGGAACGGTAAAAGAAGAGAATATCCTGGATATCGAGGGTTCTGTCCGGGAAGAGCTCGTCGGCAATCTGAACCGCTGGGGATACCTTGATTCCACTGAGGTGGAGGACGATAAACTGCACGAACAGTTCACAGCGTTTCTGCACACGGAAAATTTTGAGGGACGTGAGCTGGAACGTGGAAAAATTGATAGAGAAGTGTTCAATTTTATGAAGCAAAAGTAACGGAAGAAGGCTGTCGATTGTTAACAACGACAGCCTTCTTTAATGGTGTTTTCGCGAAACATTCGGAGGAAAACGTAAAACGTCCGCCTGGAAACGCGAAACTTTCAGATGAGCGTCCCATCAGATCGTTCTCCCGCTATTCAAGATTCCTTCACTATGATAGCCTGCGTGACCTTTGTCTTCCTCAGCTCCGCAAACACGTTTTCATCAGCCAATCCAAGCCGGAACGCGGCTTCAAGCTTTTCAGCATCCGGCTGCTTGATAACCTGTATACAATCCTCCAGGTTAAGCTCTTCCAGCTTTTCCACGGTGGATGATTTATCATAACTGATTGCCTCACGGACCTGGCGCTGTACTTTTAGGCCTCCACGCTCAAATTCGCCCTTTTGGCCTTTTCCGATTAACCCGTCGAGTACATCGTTAAACTGCTTCTTGAGATGCTTCATTTCCGCCTCAATCTCTTTTTTCTGCTTATTCAACTCCATATATCGCTTTAGGTCTTTTTCTGTAATAGTTGGTGTCTTGTCCTTCGATTTTGCCATATTCACTTCCCCCAATCGGATTGTTTAATTAATTGTTATGTTTAAGGGGTGAAAATAATGACCTTTAATGAAGACATGACATTTGTCATATATGCTTGCTTACATTTATGACTTAATGGAAAAACAAATTTTGTTTAATATAGAGATTAAGACAAGTAAAAGTGTAAAAAATAAACATAGATATTTCTGCCTTTGGAGGAGAAAAAATATGAGTAAACAAAAACAAGCACAATTAAAAAAGAGCGTTTCAACATTTGCAAGTCCAGATACGAAAGCCAGCATCAAGCAGTTACTGAACACATTATTGCCGTTCTTTATAATCTGGTTTCTGGCATACCAGAGCCTTTCGATTTCCGTATGGCTCTCGATTCCACTGTCAATTGTTGCGGCAGGGTTCGTTGTCCGTATCTTTATAATTTTTCATGATTGTACGCATGGATCTTTTTTCAAAAATGCGAAGGCCAATCGGATTGTCGGAACAATAACCGGCATTGTGACGCTGTTTGCTTTTGAAAAATGGAAGAGAAGTCATGCCATCCACCATGCGACCAGCAGTAATCTGGATAAACGAGGCACTGGTGACGTCTGGGTTATGACGGTGAATGAATATATCGAAGCATCCTTCTGGGGAAGGCTTGCATATCGGCTTTACCGGAATCCAATTGTAATGTTTGGGTTCGGACCGTTTTATCTGTTTGGTATTTCCAATCGCTTTAACCGTAAAGGTGCTAAGCGAAAAGAGCGCCTTAACACGTATGTGATCAATGCCTCAGTTGCAGCGATTTATGCCCTGCTTATATGGGCAATTGGCTGGCAGGCATTCCTGATCATTCAGCTGCCGATTCTGTTCGTGGCAGGTTCAGCAGGTATTTGGCTGTTTTATGTGCAGCACCAGTTCGAGGATTCTTATTTCGAAAATGAAGATGAATGGGATTTCGTGAAAGCTGCGGTTGACGGAAGTTCATATTACAAGCTTCCAAAAGTTATGCAGTGGTTGACCGGAAGCATTGGGTTTCACCACGTCCATCACCTGGCCCCGCGGGTGCCGAACTATAAACTGGAAGAAGCGCACGAGTCCACACCGCCGCTTCAGAAAGCTACGACAATCACATTGGCATCCAGCCTGAAGTCAATCAGGTTCAGGTTGTTTGATGAAGAAAATAAATCTTTTGTAAGCTTCAAAGAGATAAAACATCTTTTGAAGAAAAAAGAACCTAAGCTGCAAAAAAATCCTAGAAGTATTTAATGAAATGAACCAGCCCTTCAGCTTGCTGAAGGGCTGTACTAGTGTAAACAGATAGTTAGGAATAGTCGTTCTGTGGCGATAAACCGGGATATCTACTATAATGAGTGAAAATGAAAGGATGGACTGTATGCAGAAGTGGTACCATATCATACCGAAAAATACCGGACTAAGTATATATGCATGGATTATTTTTTGCATACTTCCATTTTACTTTATCTTCCGTACGTCAGGAACACTGGAGATTTTTTTCGGAATCCTGATGATTCTCCTGTTTTTCGCAGCATACCGGGTTTCTTTCATATCTGAAGGCTGGACAGTTTATCTGTCTGTCGGAATCGAGATGTTAATAAGCATCGTAATGACAGTGCTGTTAGGATACGTTTATTTTGCTTTGTTTCTGGCATTCTATATCGGTAGTATTCAGGGGAAAGCAAGGTTCATATCACTGTATGTCGTTCATTTGGTGACCACTTTAGCTGCAGTCGCAGTTGCTTTTTTTACCCAGGAGGCCATCTTTCAGACTCAGCTTCCGTTTATTATTATAAGTGTCATTGGCGTTATCCTGCTGCCACTTACTATTCATTCCAGAAATAATCGGGAGAAACTGGAGAGTGAACTCCGCATCGCCAATCAGAAACTTTCTCAGATGGTGGTAATGGAAGAACGGCAACGGATTGCCCGCGACCTTCATGATACGCTTGGGCAGAAGCTATCCCTAATTGGATTGAAGAGTGATTTGGCCGGGAAACTCGTACGCGTCGAACCGGATTTTGCCAAAAACGAACTCCATGACATTAACCAGACAGCTAGGACTGCATTAAAAGAAGTTCGTGAAATGGTCTCTGATATGAAGAGTGTGAAGCTTGCCGATGAAATGGTACATATCAGGCAAATGCTGAGAGCCGCCTCGATTGCCTTTCGTCTGGAGGGAGAACCGCGTCTTACTCATACGCCCCTTCTGGTGGAAAATGTGGTAAGCATGTGCTTACGGGAAGCAATAACCAATGTGGTTAAACACAGCGAGGCAACGATTTGCACTGTTAATATAAATCAATCACCGGATGAACTGGTCCTGAAAGTCAGCGACAATGGAAAAGGGATGGACTATCAGGAGAACTTTCAACGGAAAAACGGAATTAAAGGTATGCGGGAACGTCTTGAATTTGTTAATGGCAGTCTTGAAATAAAACCAGACAATGGCACGGAGCTTATATTCAGGTTTCCGAACGCCATTCAGCAGTCAAAACAGGGGGAAAGAACATGATACGGATTGTAATCGCAGAAGACCAGGGGATGCTGCTTGGTGCATTGGGATCTCTGCTTAATCTGGAAGAGGACATGGAAGTCGTGGGGAAGGCAAAAAACGGTGAAGAGGCAGTAAATCTGGTTAAGCAAAATAGCCCAGATATTTGTATCATGGATATCGAAATGCCGGTGAAAAGCGGGTTGGATGCTGCTGAGGAACTGAAAGAAGACCCATGTAAAGTGATTGTCCTGACCACATTTGCCCGCACGGGATATTTCGAACGTGCACGTAATGCCGGGGTCAGCGGCTACCTTCTAAAGGATGGTCCAAGCGATGAACTGGCTGATTCCATCCGGACAATAATGAAAGGCCGGAAAATATATGCACCCGAGTTGATCGACATGGCATATGATTCCGATAACCCGCTAACCGATCGTGAGACTGAAGTGATCGGATTGATTGCAGAGGGAAAAACGACAAAGGAAATTGCAGGGGAACTTTTTCTTACAAATGGGACGGTCCGTAATTATATTTCAGTTATTCTCGATAAGCTTCAGGCTGGCAACCGGATTGAAGCGGTTTCGAAGGCTAAAGAGAATGGCTGGCTGGAATAGATGGATGTATAATTAAACCAGCTCAACCGCAAAATAATGCGGAAAGGGGTGGTTAAATGGCTAACAAGAACAATCAATTTAAAGAAAACAAAAACCACGGTGAGCACCGTAACGGGCGCAAAAGCCAGTATAAGAACCACAGCACGCATGGCGGTGACAATGCACCGGATGAGTTTATTGATAGTAAAAAAGATGAATAACAAAGCATGTTCCAGCAGTGTGATAAACTAAATTCACACTGCTATTTTAATGGGGGAGGAACAGGATGGATACAGAGAGCATTTTCAAATCGGTACCTGAACTGTACACAAAAAATTACTTATTAAGAGGCCTCATTGTCGATGATGCAGCTGAGCTATTCTTATTTATGCAGGATACTGAAACGATGAAATACATAACACCAACCCCTGTGAAATCTGAGCGAGCTATGAAGGAAGAGGTTCAGCGTCAATTGGAGAAGTACGAGCTTCAAAAAGAAATCCCATGGGTGATTCTGAATAAGGAAAACGGCGAACTCATCGGTAAGTTCAGCTATCACAAACTCCACATGTGGCACCGGAAAGCTGAAATGGGGGTTGTTATCCGTAAAGAATACCAACGCTCAGGCGTCATGACGGAAATTATGCCGGAAGTATTACGGTTTGGCTTTCAAACGCTTAACCTTAACCGGATTGTCGGTGATATTTTTGCTGAAAACCGAGGTTCAGAGCGGCTGCTCGAAAAACACGGGTTCATAAAAGAGGGCGTATTAAGGCAAACTGATTTTGACGGGGAGAGATATCATGATACGGTCGTCTTCTCCCTTCTCAAGCCCGAATACGAGGGACAACGAATCGAATTGAAATAGAAGGTGACATGATGAACAGGGGTATGTTTCTGGATCGGGACGGCGTTATCAATGAAGTCCTAAGCAAACGAGTTAAATTTGTTAATAAACCGAATGATTTTTACCTCCTTGAAGGCGTCGGGGAGGCAGTAAAACAGTTCAACGACCTGGGTTTCAGGGTATTCGTTGTAACCAACCAGGGTGGAATTGGACTTGGCTATATGAAAGAGACTGCACTCGCCGAGGTTCACAAGAAAATGCGGTCGGAGCTTGAAACGTTTGAGGCGCGGATCGATGATATTGCCTACTGCCCGCACAAGCCGCATGCTAACTGTGCTTGCCGTAAGCCTAAACCTCAGCTGATCTTTGACCTGGCTGAAAAACATAACGTTGACCTTGCGGAGAGTTTTATGGTAGGTGACAGGCAGCCCGATATTGAAGCTGGAAAGGAAGCGGGTACAAAGACAGTGCTCGTAGGGAGTCGCGAGGGCGACCAGGTCAACGCCGATTATTCTTTTAAGGATCTCAGAGAATTTGCTGAATGGCTTACGAATAACGAGAAGGCAGGAGATTAATCCCTAGGCAAGCAAAAAAGGATTTTTTCCCTAGTTGGAGAATACTATATACCAATAGTAGAAAATTAGGGGGGATTTCATGAGTGGCAAAGGTAAAATTAAAGTGAACGATAACGGACCATTGCTTGTGACAGGAGACGTGGAACTGATCGATGCGGAAGGAAATGTCTTTGAAACGAAAAAAGCATTCTCCATATGCCGCTGTGGGCAGTCGTCCAACAAACCGTTTTGCGATGGTACACATAAGAAAATTGGGTTTGAAAGTGAAGTAATTGCAAAATAGATGATGTGTTTCATGACAAACGGATTTTAATTTGTTATCCTAAGGAAGAACAACTCAATATTTTCAATAAATTACTACTAGGGGTGCCCAAAGAACGAGGGCTGAGAGGGAAGCACGAACAGTTTCCCGACTCTTACGGACCTGATCTGGTTAATACCAGCGGAGGGAAGTAGTCTGATGATGAGCTTATTTTCAGCTATTTCGAGCCAGGTCCATAAACGGATCTGGCTTTTTTGATTTAGGTGCTGGGGCTATGGATTTCTAAAATACCGAATAAGCTTCGTCCAGTTCCAACGCTTAGTAGAATTCCCTCTTCGTGTTTTTTATCTCACACAGATCAGTACACCCTTTAATGAAAGGAGGGTCATATTGAATCGGACGCGGCTTTTAACGACGATGTCTGTTTTTGTGGCGATTGGTACATTAGGAGCACAATTACTCTGGTTCCCAGCAGGGGTCGCCAAGGCGTATCCCGTCCAGCATGCGGTTAATGTTATGGCTGCAGTGACACTCGGACCAGGTCCGGCGGTTATGATTGCATTTATGATTGGTTTGCTGCGCAATATGCTTGGGCTTGGTACGCTGCTGGCGTTTCCCGGTGGCATGATCGGTGCATTTTTAGGGTTATCTATTTCGAAAGACTGGTAAAAAAGGAATGGCAGCGCTTGGTGAAGCAATTGGTACCGGTATAATCGGAGCACTTTTTGCTGTGCCCTTTGCAAAAATACTTATGGGAAGCTCTGTCGGAGCATTATTTTTTATCCCATCGTTTCTGGTCAGCAGTGTTACAGGGGCATTGATAGGCTGGCTGGTTGTTTCGAAAATTGAGCAGAGAAATATATTACAAAATAGCATATAGGAAAACTACTAGGGGCGCTGTAATGGCTGAGAAAAGGATGATATTCCTTAGTCCCTTTGAACCTGATCTGGATAATGCCAGCGCAGGAAAGTAGTCGGAGCGTTACTATACCCTCTATTAATCTACTTTTATTCTCCCTAGTAGCTTCCTGTATCAAACAGGAGGAATAATATGACATTCACACAAACTTTACGAGAAGAAAATCAGGATATATTTCATGCGATATTTGACCATCCATTTGTTGATGGTATTGGAAAAGGGGAGGTTCCTGCTGAGTCAATTAAACATTATATTAAAGCAGACTTTGAATATCTTAATGCGTTCATGCGTGTTTATGGGATTGCCCTTGCGAAGTCGCAAAACAGGGACGATATTAACTTTTTCCATGAAAAAATCCAATTTATTTTGAACAGTGAGATTCACCCGCATCACAATTTTTGTGACTATGTAGGAGTGGATTATGAAGGGCTTCAAGGTTATCCTCTCCCGCCATCAGCTGATCATTACATCAAACATATGATGCATCACGCGCAAACAGGCGGTCTTGGCGAGATTTTAAGTGCTCTGTTACCTTGTCCGTGGACCTATCTGGAAATTGGCCGGGAGTTAATGAGTACGTTTAATCCAACAAGCGACCATCCTTTCTACCCGTGGATCAGTTTCTATGCGGATGAACGAACTGCAGCCACGACTTTGGAAATGCGCGAGCGTCTGGATGCTATTGCAGCGGATTCATCTAAACATGAACAGTTAAAAATGAAAGATGCATTCCGAAAAAGCTGTCAGCTGGAATTGGCATTCTGGGAAATGGCGTATACATGTGAAGAGTGGCCTGAGTCGGTGGTCAGCCGATGAGAAATATCCCATGTGCACTGACAATTGCCGGAACTGATCCTAGTGGCGGGGCAGGAATTCATGCGGATTTGAAGACCTTTCAGGAATTAAAAACATACGGGATGTCGGTCATTACCTCTGTGGTTGCACAAAATACCACTGGTGTTCAGGCCGTTCATCATATTCCTGTCAATATGATTGAACAACAGCTCGATTCCGTTATATCGGATATGCCGCTTCATGCATTCAAAACGGGCATGATTCCAACCATTGAGATAATGGAAATGCTTGCTGGAAAAGTATCTGAATTGGATGTTCCATACGTGATGGACCCTGTTATGGTCGCCACAAGTGGAGACCCATTAATTGCAGAGGATGCCCGTACTTACTTGCGTGACCATCTTTTGCCGATGACATCCTTGGTAACACCGAATATTTCGGAAGCGGAAGAAATCACAGGAGAAAAAATCGAAACACTTGAGGATATGAGATGTGCTGCTGCTTTAATTGTCCACGAGTTCGGTGCAGGTGCTGCATTGATTAAAGGCGGACATCTTAAAGGGGATGCAATTGATTTTTTATATGACGGCGAAAGCATCCATTCATTTTCTTCAGAACGTATTGAAACAACGAATACACATGGCACCGGCTGCACTTATTCAGCGGCAATTACAGCGTATTTGAGCCAGGGATATTCTTTAGGGGACGCAGTTAAACAAGCAAAAGACTTTGTGACGGCTGCAATCCGCCATTCATTTTCGATTGGCAAGGGAAACGGACCAACCAATCATTGGGCACATCGTAGCGAAGGAGTGGAACAATGAATAAATCGATTATTAACAAAGTAAGAGAAACAAGTCCATTGATCCACCATTTGACTAATCAGGTCGTCATGAATTTTACGGCAAATGGTTTATTATCATTTGGCGGAATACCTGTTATGGCAAAATCTGAGGAGGAAGCCAGTGACATGGCAACCCTGGCTGACGGTGTGTTGCTGAACATTGGAACAATAACGAAGCAGGAAATCCCTGCGATGATTAAAGCTGGAAAAGCTGCAAACGAGAAGGGGATTCCCGTAGTAGTGGACCCGGTTGGTGTAGCGGCAACACCTTTTAGGACAGCAGTTATGAAAAAAATATTAAGCGAGGTTCATCCAACGATCATCAAAGGGAATGCTGGGGAGCTTGCACACCTGGTGGAAATACCTTGGAAAACAAAAGGTGTCGAATCTGTAGGTGATGGGGATACGGATGAAATCGCCTTAAAAGTAGCGGAGGTTTATCAGACCGCTGTTTTACTGACTGGAAAGACCGATGTCATTTGTACTTCAAATGGGCTTGCCTATAATGAGACAGGACATTCGCTGCTTGCTAAAGTGACCGGAGCCGGCTGCCTGTTAGGTTCTATAGCTGCAGCATGTTTGACCACAGATGACCCCGTTGATCAACAACTGTTGGCCGCGACGGCATTTTACGGGTCAGCTGCAGAACATGCTGCTGACAGGGCAGATGTATCCGGACCGGGTACTTTCGTTCCACATTTTATTGATGCTCTGTCACTTGATTCCACTAATTTAAGCGGAGTAAGCAAATGAATCTAAGAAAATATCTAATTATGGGAAGCCAAAATTGTGATAGGGATCCAGTAATTATTTTAGAAGAAGCTATTAATAGCGGAATCACAGCATTTCAGTTTCGCGAAAAAGGTCCCGGGTCCCTGAACGGAAGGGATAAATTGGAGTTAGGACGGAAACTGCGCAGCATATGTAAACGGGAAAACATATTATTTTTAGTAAATGATGATGTGAGTCTGGTCGACCCGTTGGAAGCGGATGGGATACATGTTGGCCAGGATGATATTTCCGTTGTGGAATTGCGAAGACGTTTCCCTGATAAACTCATCGGACTTTCCGTATCGAATGACGCTGAAGTAGCGAATAGTCCCATTGATAGGGTTGATTATTTTGGAGCGGGTCCTATCTTCCCGACATCCACCAAACATGATGCCAAGTCTCCGGTAGGTTTGGAATGGATTGAAAAGCTAAAAAAGCTGTACCCAAATCTGCCCGTGGTCGGTATTGGCGGGATAAACACAAGAAATGCCTCATCGGTCATGAAAAGTGGTGCTGATGGTGTAGCCGTTATCTCTGCAGTAACCAGAGCAAGTAATATAAAAGAAGCGGTGGAAAGGTTATAACCGTAAAGGTGTAATCGGCCTCAAACAGCATAATTGTCATTAAATTCCGTGTTTGGAATAATAATAGTGAAGACTTATTCCAAATTGGAGGAGATGTATATAATGAACGTTCTGCTGATTGGTGCCAATGGCCAGATTGGTCAGCATCTTGTTGATTTATTTGCAAATAAGAGTGAACATACAGTTCGGACAATGGTTCGAAAAGAAGAACAGGCTGCCGCATTGAAAGAAAAGGGAGTAGAAGCAGTAGTTGCTGATCTTGAAGGAAGCGTGGATAAGATTGCTGAAGCAGCACAGGGCTGTGACGCTGTTATTTTCACAGCTGGTTCAGGCGGCAAAACGGGTCCAGACAAAACGCTCCTGGTTGACTTGGATGGAGCGGTGAAAAGTTTCGAAGCTGCTGAACAAGCTGGTATTAAACGCTATGTAATGGTAAGTGCGTTTCAAGCGGGCAACCGTGAAAACTGGAATGAGAAACTACGACCATATTATGTGGCAAAGCATTATGCCGATAGAATGCTTGAAGAAAGCAGCCTTAATTATACAATCGTTCGCCCTGGAGGGCTTCTGAATGAGGAAGGAACCGGTAAAGTTGCTGCTGCAGTTTCCGGTCTGGAACGCGGATCTATTCCACGTGTTGATGTAGCAAGGACGGTTTATGAAACCCTAACCGAGGAAAAAACGTATAAAAAGACGTTCGACCTAATATCCGGTGATACGGAGATAGAGGCTGCTTTGAAAAGTCTCTAAGCGCTGAATGTAGAGGAAATAGCGCTCAATAACGACAGATAAGCGCTCAATAACAGTGATAAAGCGTGAATAACGGCATAAAAGCGCTCATTTCCATCAGTAAAAGGAAATTATCATTGTCCCGTCGAATATATAGGTTGGATAATTAGGATAGGGGAGGAATTCAAATGTTAAAGAAATGGCTTGCTAGCGCTGGAATAGGCAGTGCGGAGGTAGATACCCAGCTTGATAATGACAATCTTGTTCCAGGGGAAGTCGTCAGTGGTAAGGTTGTCATCAAGGGTGGAAATGCCGAACAACAGATTGACCGAATCAATCTTTTCCTTATGACAGAAGCACTCCGCGAGGTTAACGATAACAAAGTCCGTCAAAAGGTAACGCTTGGTTCTTTTACTGTAGGAAGCGGTTTTACCATTGGTAAAGGTGAGAAAAAAGAACTTGATTTCAGTTTCACGCTGCCGATACATACGCCGCCCACACTTGGCCGGACGAAAGTATGGGTGCAGACTGGACTGGATGTTCCAAATGCAGTGGATCCAAAAGACCGGGACTTCGTTCGTGTGGAACCTCATCGTAGTATGAATACGGTACTTGACGCGTTAACCAACCAGCTTGGATTCCAGCTTCGTAAAGTGGAAATGGAATACTCCAAGCGCTACAACTACGTTCAGGAATTTGAATTCCTCCCAGGTCGAGAGTTCCGTCGTGACCTTGATGAACTGGAAGCAATGTTCTTCATGCGTGAAAATGGTGTGGAGATTGTGTTACAGGTGGATCGTCGTGCAAATGGTCTTGGTGGGCTGTTTGCCGAAGCCCTTGAAATGGATGAAAGCTTTGTCAGGGTCTCCTTCACCAACGAGGAAATCAGCCAGGGTACACACGCTGTTGCCGATAAATTACACCGTACAATTAAACAATTCAGCTAAAACAACACGAACCTGCAGGCAAATGGTCTGCGGGTTTTTTTAAAATGGAGGGAAGATTGATGAATAGTCCGATTAAAAACCAGGTAAACACAATTTTTATTCATGTTAGTGATTTGACGCGTTCCGTTGAGTGGTACTCCAAATTGCTCGGACAGGAATACGATTTATCGGCAATCTCCCGGCCGGTTTATAACCTGAAAATAAACCATCATACCGGGGTTACGCTTGATGCGGGACCAGAAGGGTCAACCAAACAACTCGCGCCAAGTCAGCAACCGCTGTTCAACTTTGCTACCGAAAATATTCACGAAGCATACGAATATGTCCGGCAGCTGGGATATGAGACAGCGGGAGAAATTGTTACGTTTGATGACTTCGCTTTTTTTAATGTTGTTGATCCAGACGGAAACCGGATCATGATTTGCACGGGATAACCTTCACCTATATTATCGAATGTTGCAGCCAAACAGAGGCATGCAAACAATTAAGTTTACATGCCTCCTTCCAACGCTGAGATGCGAATATAAGAGAAAGCCTACATGTTCGCAAGTTCAATTTCGGAGTCCAGCTCACCCGTGATTTTTTCCACTTCAATGTCATTGCCTTTCAACCAGTCACCGAAATCAAAGACAATCGGATCCTGATCACCGCCAAGTGAGAACCAGGCTTTCAATTCTTTTGGGAAATATGCTGCAGTATGAATTGTTCCGGCCCAGCTTCCATACAATTTGGAGAATATATCCCTTTTCGTGTCGTTCATCAAACAGAATGCTTCACCGGCTGTAATGTCGGGCTTGCCATTTTTCTCAATCAGATTTTTTCTCCTTAGGGAATCATCCAGATTGTAGCGATTCTCATGGGTAAGGATTTCAAAATGATTGGTACAAATATTGGATTCCCTTACTCCCACCGACCGGGCCGTGGTTTCTACAACATAGCTTTCTCCACTGGGATCCATTACAACATAGCTGAAGGACCCGCGGTGTGGTATTTCTTTTAGTAATTGAATAGCGTCATCAACCGTGGCACAGGTTTCCAGAATTATTCGGCCAATCATATAGCAGATAAATCCGTCACCTGGCCGGCGGCGCTGCATAAAATTATACCCCATGGAAAGTCCTTTCTCGTTCATACCATCCATTCGCCCGGTTACGCGGGAAGCGGGTCCCATCATAGCATAGCCTTGATCTGTTGGCTGAAAAAAACTGTACCTCCCGTCATATGTAATCGGATTATAATCATAGTTTCGGACCATAAAATCGGTACCTGTCAAAATGGAGCATCCTCCTGGTTTTGCATTCACCCGGTAATTTCCGAAGTTACGGAGAATTTCTTCCATCGGTAATTCCAGTGCTTCCTGAAGACCTAAAAGTTCATCCCAGATACCCGGGGTAAATCGCATATATGCCTGTTTCGCTTCTTGTACGTTGGTATAAAAGCGGGGTTTCCTTGTTTTCCAGCCTTTCTGCCGGTTTATAAGTACATTTGATTCTCTAAGATAACGGCCCTGGGCATATCCGAAGTCAAAATGGCTGCCACGGAACTGTGTCACATCGCTGTATACTTTCATAACGGTTGATCATCCCTTTTTCAATATATGGGTACATTTTACAGCAGCTGGTAAAAAAACTGAAACAATGTGGGACAAAGGGGTCAGACCCCTTGTCCCAAAAATCTGATAAAATAAAATTATTAAAAGAACAAGTGTCAGAAAGAGGTGGCATATGAGCAAAAGAGGCTACGCAATATTACAGTTTGCTTTTCCCGTATTAGCCGTTTTGGTAGTCGCGACCGGGGCAGCAGGGTCTGCAACTCCATTGGCTTTCATAGGACTAGTCCTGATCGGCTTTATGTTTTCGGTCTATCTTGTAGTTGCAAAACGGATCATCCTGTGGGGGCTCATCAATATCGTCTTGACACTCGGCTTATTATTTTATTTGCTATTCATCTTTTATATTATTATTTCTTCAGGGGTCTAAAGAAGTCACCTGTAAATTCCGCTCTTCGCAATGGGAGTGCTTTTGTCCCTGATCCGGTTGAAGACAGGCAGTCTCCGCTGGCCTGTTTACTCGCATTTGCTGATGGATGTTGATAATCTATTAGTCTTTGTATTTCTAAATCTTTATATTCCGCATGGGATGTAAAACTAATATAAAACAACCTCATTATGGAGTGATTGCGTCAAAATGCCACATAGAGAACCTTTCTTTGGAAACTTTATACTATTAATAGCATTACTGGTCCTAATTATATGTATTTTCAGTTTTATATTGCGAAAAGTGCTGAAGGTAGAACGCAGAAAATTAATTTCCCAGGATTACCTAAATGAACTCCATAAAAAAGGTGATAGGACGATACGGATATTATATACAGCTGTGTCCCTGGTACTGGTATTTGTAACTGTGAGTGGTCATGTGCAATACGATTCTTGGTTAGTAATAGGATTTGCAGTTGTATTTTTAATAATGGATGGTACATTTAGAGCAATAATGGAATGGAAGTTTAAGAAGGGACACAACGACTACTTATATACCTTCATCCAAATGATTTTCCTACTTGCAGTATTTTACTTTGCCTTTACAACAGAAGGGTTTGGGCTGTTTAACTTATAGAATAGTTTAATAGTGAGGGATGATTTATATGACAAGAGTAAAAATCGGTATCGATGCAGGCGGCACCTTGATAAAAATCGCATACATAGAAGATGAGAAAGTTAACTATCAAACTTTTAACTCCAGAGAGACAGATGAGGCCAGCAAGTGGATAAAGGAAAAGTTCAATAATCCATCAATCTGTATTACTGGAGGTAGAAGTGAACAGCTCGCAGGTCTACTGGACGCTCAGCCCCAAACTGTCGTCGAATTCGATGCAACTGCAAGCGGTATTAAATATTTGGCGGAAAAACAGGGGTATCAGCTTGGGCAGAACTACCTGTTTGTGAATGTAGGTACCGGTACATCAATCCACTCGGTAAAAGAAAGTCAGCAGGAACGTGTTGGTGGCTCGGGCATCGGTGGAGGAACCCTATTGGGGCTTGCCTATTTGCTGACGGGCAAACTGGATTATGAAGAGATAATCCGCTCCGCTTCTGAGGGTGACCGGGGGAACGTTGATCTTAAGGTAAAAGATATCTTCGAGGGAAGCCTCCCGCCCATTTCTGGTGATCTGACTGCCAGTAATTTCGGGAAAAAAAATGCAATGGCTAGTAAAGCACCTTCAGATGCGGATAAAGTGGCAGCGGTGGTCGGACTTATTGGAGAAGTGATCGTGACAATCAGCACCCAAATGGCGTTTATAAATGATACTTCATCCATTGTCTATGTAGGTTCTTCGTTCCGCTCCAATCCGCTCCTTAAAGAGATCATTAAGGAATACACGAAAATGGTTGGAAAAGAACCTGTATTCCTTAAAAATGGGGAATTTAGCGGTGCTGTAGGAGCCTTGCTCACACTGGATGCGTAAGGGGGAAAGGTAATTATGGTTATTCTGATCAGTGGGATTAGTTCTACAGGTAAAACATCAATGGCCCAGAAGCTGCTTGAAAAATATAATTTTCCCTATCTATCAATTGATCACCTTAAGATGGGATTATACAGGGGTAAAGAGGACTGCGGGTTTACACCTACAGACAGTAATGAACTTATTGGCGAAAAACTATGGCCGGTCCTAAAAGGAATTATCATGACCAATATCGAGAATAATCAAAATCTGATTATAGAGGGTTGTTATATACTGCCTCATCATGTGAACGATATTAAGCCAGAATATGCAAATGAAATTACTTCCGTTTTTTTGGGATTTTCGAGCAATTATATCAGGGAAAATTTCGAGTCCAATATCATTGGTCACAGAAATGCTATTGAAACACGTGGAGGCCAAGAGGAAAGAACGATGAGTGACTTCATCGCCGAACATAATGATTTTAGAGAAAAATGCCTGGATTTAAATGTGAATTACTTCGAGGTTGATCGGGATTACGAGCAGGAGATCAAGAAAGTCTATCACTATCTCGATAAGCAAAAGATAAAGGTGGAAGACGATAAGGCTGGTAATAACTAATAAACCGCCCGGATAAAATCATCCAAGCGGTCCATTAATGGTTTTATAGCTATTGATCATGCCAATATTCATCCAGGGTTATATTATTAGCATCAATATATTTTGCGACCTTTCTTCCTACGAATCTAAGATGCCAAGGTTCATACTGGTAGCCGGTAATGTCGGTTTTACCTTTTGGATACCTGATGATAAATCCGTAATCACTGGCATGCTCAGCTACCCATTTCCCTTCATCGGTATTCGCAAAAGCAGTGGTGAGCCTGAAGTTGATGTCGGCACTGGTTACGTCCATCGCCAAACCGGTTTGATGCTCACTTTCACCTGGTTGTGCACTGAACTGGTTTGCTGCTTTTTGTCCATGTTCACGGGCATTCGCTGCAAAAATTGCTTCTTGTCGGTCGTATGACCGGTACCCGGACTGGGCGAATAAGTCAACACCAGCTTGGTCTGCAGCGGCAAACATTTTCTCGAGTGCGTTTGCAGCTATCTGCCGCATTTGTCTTTTTGGAAGGTCTTCGGTAAATGGGAAACGGACATCTGGTACAACAAGATTAGGCGGTATATAGTCTGCTGGCAGATGATGCTTTTTATTAACGAGAACGCCTACAGCGGATGGGTCGGAAATGACTTGAGCAGATCCATGACCTGACTGGTTGTTTTGATCAGACGATTGGTCATTATTATTGGTGCTGTCTTTATTATTTTGATCTGCTTTCATTCCACTGCCAGGTTGGACTTCCAGATTTCCGGCTAGTGCATCTTCTATATATGCACGCGTGCCGGGTCCGTATATTCCATCAACCTGCAGCTCGTTAAACTGGGCCTGAAAGTCTTTTACAACCCAAACCATCGTCCAGCCATACTTGCCGTCAAGTGTAAGGGAATAACCAAGCTTATTGAGCGCCTGCTGAACGTTCTTAACTTTATTTCCTTGGTCTCCATATTCGAGTGTTACCTTTGGCAGTGCTTTATCATCTTTGTAGGAATGGGTATCCTTGGACCCTTTATCATTTTCTTTATTTTCCTCATCGGATTGCTTATCACCTTTTTCGTTGCCTTCATCTTCATTTGGATTTTCCTCACGAGTCTCATCACTTTGCTCATCATTATTAGATTGATTTTCGTCAGGCTTTTCTTTATTCGCCTTATCGTCCCCTTCGGCAGTATGCTCAGTTTTCGGATCTTCATCAGCGTTTTCATCGGATGATTCCTCACCATTGCTACACCCAGTGATGATAATGGCTGTTAACGAAATGATCATAAAATTCTTTAGATGCATTATCTCCCTCCGTTCATGGTTTATTATGGCTGATTACTGAGGTTATCTACATTGCGATTGCTGATTTTCCATTTGCCGTTTTTGTAGTGGTAAGTGATGCTCAGCCTAATATTTCCGGTCATTTCTTTCTCCTGCTCCTGAACAACTTCGTATTGTTTTTTATTTACTTTTTCCAAAATGAAATTTTTCTCCGGAAATAGGGTGGTCGGCCCACCTGTGCCAACTATAAATACACCAGAGTCGGTTTCCCTGAAGAAAGTATCGACCTTTTCTCTCGCTAGATCACGATTTACGAATTCAGCAAAGTCATTAATCAGCTCTTCCTTTGTGTTATATTCAACAAGCTTCATGTTGTCGGTTGTCTCCTGATTATTGATGAAGTTACGATATTTCCTTTCCAGCTCGCGCACAGGTGGCTGAAGTGGCGTAGCTTCGGGGGTTGGTCCCTTGATGGTATTCGGTGTTTCTTCCGGGGTGCCAGGTGCCTTCACATTATAGGAGTCGTAAGCAATGAATACAGGGACTGCTAACAGGAAAAGCAACACTGCTGCACTTAGAATTTTTGGATTCCAAATCACGAACAGACCTCCCTTTTTATGATTGGAAACCCGTTTGTTAATCCGCTCCCGGTTCGATTCTGAAAAAGTAATATTATTCAATGTGGATTGTTTTGAAAAATTTTCAAGGTTACGTTTCATGGCTGGTCTCCCTCCAGTTCATCCTTCAGCATCAAACGGGCTCGTCGCAGTCTGGATGATACGGTTGGCACTTTAATGCCCAGTATTTGGCTGATTTCATTTATGGACAATTCCTGATAATGATAAAATATAATGACTTCACGATACTTTACAGGCAGTCCAAGAACTTTTTCGGTGAGCTCATCATGCTCTTCCGATTTTGCTATTTCGGTTTCCGGGGAGGGAACCGTGCTTTTAAGCCAATTGGCAAAATCCACATTCAGCCGGAGATGTTTGATCCACCCGCTCCGGAAATGATCCTTGCATTTATTTACGGTAATGCTGTTGATCCATGATTTGATGGATGCATCTTTTTTCAGGTGATTCATTTTCTTGTAGCATTTAATAAAAACCTCCTGGGTTATATTTTCAGCTGTCTGTATATCTTTTACATAGGAGTAAGCCAGCCTGGTCACCTGTGAACCATAAGCTGTCATCAGCTCCTGAAAAAATTGTTCTTTATCTATTTCGTTGTTTCGATACCGTTCCACGAGATGTTCCACATACACCATCCTTCATCCACACATTAATGTAATGCTTCTGTAATATAAGACGAATAAGTGACAGAAAAAATTCAACTCTGGCGTAATTTTTCTTCGTATCAAATTTTTGAAATTTTTATAAGAATTAAGTAATATTTTAACTGACAATTTACTGAGGGGAGAGGTTCAGGTGAATTCAAGCTTGATTAATCCGGATGATACGTGGCTCTTATGGGGCTTTATGGCAGGATGGGCCGCGGTCAGTATTTATCTCGAACAGAAATACAAATGGGCATCTAAAGTAACAGGCGCCATCATTGCGTTGATTGGTGCCATGGTATTGGTGAATTTTAATATTATTCCGAGTGCAGCGCCGGCGTATGATGCTGTTTGGACATATGTCGTCCCACTGGCGATTCCACTCCTGCTATTCCAAGCTAATTTGCGGAAAATATGGAATGAGAGTGGGAAGATGTTGGGTATTTTCCTCATCAGTTCAATTGGAACTGTGGTGGGAGCTTTTGTGGCCTATGCCACGCTACAGGATTTCGTTCCTAATGCGGCTAAACTCGCAGGAGTGGAGACCGGCTCGTACACTGGGGGAGGAGTCAACTTCGCAGCTTTGTCAGCAAAGCTTGAACTGCCGGGGGAATTGGGTGCTTCAGCCATTGTGGCGGATAACCTTTTGATGGCGTTATATTTCTTTGTTTTGATCATTATGCCGTCACTGGCTTTTTTTCGAAAAAAGTTCTATACCCCATATGTCGATGAACTGGAAAAAAACAAGTCTTCAGATAATGAAAATACGGTGGCGGATTACTGGAAACGAAAAGATATTTCCCTGAAGGATATTGCTTTTGCAGCGGGAAGTGCCTTTGTGCTTGTTGCGGTTTCGTTCAAATTGGCAGAAGTCATTGATGGAGCGATCCCATCAGGCGAAGATGTGGGGTTCTTTTTAAATGTAATGAATGGTCTGTTGGGTGACGGCTATTTGATGCTGACAACATTGACTGTCCTGGCGGTTACTATCTTCAGCAAATTTTTTGAAAATATCCATGGTGCCCAGGAACTCGGAACGTATCTTATCTATATATTCTTCGTGGTAATTGGCGTACCGGCATCACTGCCACTATTAATTCAAAACGCGCCGATTTTGGTACTGTTCATGGGAATTATTATTTTCTTTAATATGCTTATCACTTTTACGTTCGGAAGGATTTTCAAGTTTAGCCTGGAAGAAATGATTCTCGCCAGCAACGCGAACGCCGGCGGACCGACAACGGCCGCAGCATTTGCGATTGCCAAGGGATGGACGAAGCTGATTGCCCCGATTATGCTGGTGGGTACACTAGGGTACGTAATTGGTAACTATCTCGGAAGCATGGTTTATTATTTGATTCAATAGTCGAGCGAGTAAGCCTCCAATTCGAGCGGGATGGTATCAAAATCGAGCGAGGAGACGTCAGACTCGAGCGAGCACGCCTCCAAGTCGAGCGAACAGGCGTCAGACTCGAGCGAGGGTCTCCCAAAGTCGAGCGAACAGACCCAAAACTCGAGCGAGCAGCAGCAACCCGCTCTTTGAATCTATCATTTCAATCTTATCCCCGGGCACGCCCGGGGGTTTTACAATGTTTCCGGGTACACTACCGTTCCATCGTCCTCGACGATAGGTGTGGCACCCCACTGACCGGGATTATGGTCAATTAGCTCAATAGAATCTCCCGCCCCGTTAATAATGTGCTTGACTTCCCATCCATTCAGCGCCAGCCAGTTACTGATAATCAGGCGGTGGCATCTGGCAGGGTGGCGTTCAGAACAGCAGTACACAGTCCGCTTCCTGGTGGCGAGATTGGTGAGTTCCCGTATACCCTCCTGAAACGCTTCACTCAATGAGTAATCCGCATAATTATGGAATGACTGATTATTCCACGCGCCATTCAAAACAGGAGAAATATCTGCCGAGCGGCTGCGTCTTCCTCCCAGATTGGGGAAGTGCTGGTATGCTATTCCCGCCTGGTGCAGCCAATCAGGAAAATGGTCTTTAGAAAATTGAGGATATTTATGGCTTCCCGGATGGGCTCTAACATCAGCCAATACCTCAATTTGTGCAACTTCAAGCATTTCCAGAAACTTATCTTCGGTATGTGACGAATGCCCGATTGTATAAATTGGCATATTTTCACCTCCTATTCCATATTCCTGAAGAGGGAGTGATTCAAACAACGCGTAAGTGTGTTATAATTATTCTGAATTGAAAAATATTAAAGAGGAAAGGGAGTCATACGTATGTTCAAAAAAATTGCTTCGGACGCGCTCGGCCTCTCAGATATTGGTAGAATTATCGGCCCGGAAGATTACGACAAAACCGATGCCGATGATTATGTCCGTCATGAAGATGATGAGAAGATTTTTTTCCTGATTAAAACAAAGTCTGATGAGTATTGCTTCACCAATTTGGCATTGATTCATGTTGATGGGGAAAATGCAGCATCATCCAAGAGAACACTGAAACGCTATTCTTATTCACAGAACAAGATATCCAATGTAGTTTTGGAAACTGCAGGCAGGATTGACATGGACATTGAAATTAAATTCACTCTTGGGAATAATCCACTCAGCATTGACGTACATAAAGATGAAATTGAAAAACTGAAAGACCTTTATAAGGCACTTCTTCATATCGCTGAAACCATTCACGAGAATGGAATTATCCTTGATATGGCTGGTCAGAGCCTTGATAAGGCAGTAACTGTTCTCCAAAACTCACGTTCAACCGAGGCAAACCTGGCAGATCAGTATAAAGAACTTACGGAGTATGGCTTTTCCTGGCTTAAATCTGTACGTGAACAGTATCATGAACGTGACTTTGGTGAGATTTTCGAAAAGTATATTAATAACTGATACCAAAAGGCTGGACGCATGCACGATGCTGTCCAGCCTGTTATTTCTCCAAACTCCGCCAAAAAAATTCCACAATTTGTTTAGCTTTATTTTCTTTATCATTAAAGAGACTTTCTCCGTCTGCATTATGATAAAGACCGATCTTTACCAGAGCTATATAAGCCCGGACAGCAAAAGCAGGGTTTTCAGTATGAATATCTCCTTTTTCGTCAGCTTCCCTGATTGCATCCTCTATCCCACTGTACATAGCTTCCTCAGCTTTCTGGATCGCTTTAATTTGATCATCTGACAGAGAGTTTCTCGCACTGTGCATGAATCGCTCCGTGTCAAGCTCGGTGGCAACGTGCAAATAAGCCTCAGCTATATTTACCAGCTGGTCGTACAGAGAATTCTCCTCTTCCAGAAAATAGTTAATCTTGCTGCGGACACGATTCATCAACCCAACCATGGCTTCAGTATATAGACGGGTTTTTGTTTTGTAGTAATAATAAACAGTAGCTTTTGTAACATTACACGCCTCCGCTACATCATCCATTGAGACTTCCTGATAACTTTTGACTAAAAAAAGATCAGCTGCTGTAACTAGGATACGTTCATTTGTTGGCTTTCTGGTGCTGTCTGACGGGGGTCTTCCCAACTGCCTCATGGTCAATCTCCATCCTCTCAATCCGGCGATATATTGTCACATAAATCTCAGATTTACCTTTGATAATTAACTATACAGTATATATAATTATAAAGTAATTAGAAATACACAGCAAGCTGAGCAAGCCTGCAGGAATATACATAAGGGAATGAATGGAAGGGAAGGATTTTTTTGAAAAAGTTGATTTCAGACTGGGGAAAATTTACGTCTGGTAAAAGAACCCGCTGGTTTACTATTTTCATTTGGATATTCCTCGTCGGGGCAGTTTCCATGGTCTGGCCACAGGTGAACAGTCAAGAGACTAAGTCTAATCAGCTCCTGCCTGAAGATACAATGTCCGTTGAGGCAGGTGAAATTGCATCCGAACAATTCGCGAGTGATTCAGGTCTGCCTCTGCTTCTGACGTGGTACCGGGAAGGTGGATTGATAGAAAGTGATTTCCAGCTGATCAAGGAAGTTTATACAAATCTTGAAAGCAATCCGCTAGAACACCAGAAGTTTATTCCGCCGTTTGCCAAAACACCGGTACAGGCGCTAGCGCAGACGGCTTCGGAGGATAAAGTTGCGCTAACCACGCCTGTATTTTTCGAAAAAGCAGCTTCCACAGAGGCACTTCAGGGTATGCTGGATAAACTTCAGAGTCGGATAGAAAGCGCTGCTGGTAAGGAAATAGTAACGAGCGACCTTTCAGCGGATGGACTTCATGTCCGCTTTACTGGCGCGGCGGGAATTCAGACGGACGCCACGCAGTTGTTCAGTAACGCGGATGTTACGCTGCTGATTGCGACCGTAATTCTGGTACTCTCCCTTCTGATTATCCTTTACCGTTCGCCGCTTCTTGCGCTTGTCCCGCTAGTGGCAGTGTGTTTTGCATATGGACTGATTAGCCCGCTGCTCGGATTTCTGGCAAAAGAAGGATGGATTGAAGTCGACGCACAGGCTGTTTCTATTATGACAGTATTACTGTTTGGGGCAGGGACAGATTACTGCTTGTTCCTGGTTTCGCGTTATCGGGACGAACTGCGGCTGGAACCTGATAAATATGTTGCACTCTCTAAAGCACTGGGTGGAACAGGCGGCGCCATTATGGTCAGTGCGCTTACTACGGTTGCTGGCCTTGCTACACTTGGACTCGCACATTATGCTTCCTATGACCGATTTGCAGTACCATTCAGCATGTCCATTTTTATCATGGGAATAACCGCACTAACACTGCTCCCAGCTATTCTGGCATTGCTGGGCCGATTCGCGTTTATCCCGTTTATCCCGCGAACCGAAGAAATGACACAGGAACTGGAGAAGAAAAAAGGCAAGAAAATTCGTCGGCCAAAGAAGAACGGCCGGATCAATAAGGCGTTTGCAACCCTGTCCACCGACCGTCCATGGATGGTGATTATAATATGTACCGTAGTCTTGAGCGGACTGGCTCTCTTTGTAGGGAACGTAAAATACACATATGGTCTGCTGGATTCTTTTCCTGAAGATATGCCATCCAGGGAAGGATTTGAAATTATTGCTGAACACTATCCACCTGGTGAAGTAGCGCCTGTTCAGGTAATCGTAGACACTGAGGAGAATGGAGACCTTACACTCAAAGAAGACCTTGCCGAAATGGGAATCGTGCAGCAGGTAAGTGATCCGGAGACTGGCTCTTCTGATGAGTCCTACCAACAGTACGAGGTAATTTTGTCGATTGACCCTTATTCCCGGAAGGCTATTGATAGTATCCCGGATATAAAAGAAATTACTGAAGAAAATCTGGAAGAGGCCGGTGTGCAGAAAGCTGATAACAACGTCTGGATAGGCGGAGAAACTGCAAAATTATATGATACGGAGCAGGTCACCAGCCGAGATCAATGGGTTATCATTCCCGCTGTCCTGATTATCATCGCTGTCCTGTTGCTTGCTTATCTCCGCTCCATCGTTGCCATGCTTTATCTGCTTGCGACAGTGGTACTTTCCTATTTGGCGGCAATTGGTCTTGGCTGGATTGTCATCCACTATATCTATGACGCACCTGCCATGTCAGGACTTATTCCGGTGTACGCTTTTGTGTTCCTCGTTGCACTGGGCGAAGACTACAATATCTTTATGGTTTCTAGCATCTGGAAGAAACGCAAACATATGCCACTCAAGCAAGCGATTAAGGAAGGTGTTACAGAAACAAGTGGCGTGATCGGATCAGCTGGACTGATTCTGGCCGGGACATTTTCCGTGCTTGCGGTACTGCCGCTCCAAGTGCTCGTTCAGTTCGGGACAGTTACGGCAATTGGTGTGCTGCTTGATACATTTGTTGTTCGGCCACTTCTGGTGCCGGCACTAACTACAGTTCTTGGCCGATTTGCATTCTGGCCGGGGAAACTTTGGAAAAAAACTGATTCCACAATGAAAGACCAGACTTAAAATAACGTGTTCAGTAATGGAGAATGAAAAGCCTCAATAGTTTGTCGGGGGATGCCAAAGTGCTAGAAGTGGTATTAGTAATATATATTCGTCAAAAAAAGCTCGGTTACCCATCGAGCTTTTTTGCTTAGTTTTTTTCTTAACTTCTGTTGCTTTAGGTATGCTCGCATATGATATAAACTGCGACGTAGTGAACAAGTTTTGATTATAGTAACAGCGCTCCGGAAATACACTTCGCTTTCACCACTCCGGGTGCAAGGTCAACATCTGTTCAAGCTAAAGCTCTCACAGTGTTTCCTTTGCCGTTGGACCCGCCACGAGCCTCCTCGTTCGCCAAGACCCCTCACTGCGGGGTCTCTTAGGCTCGTTGTTCCATAGGAGTCTACGCGTATTGCCTACGCTTTATGTCCATAACCCATAAGAGTTTGAGTATGGCTAACGGAAGTGCAGGGTTCTACATGAATCTCTTCCTCTAACTTGGCATGGATTGGAGCGTAGGGAAGTCGACTCCTGCGGGTTACCGGCTAAACCGGTCACGTCCTGTGACCAACACCGGTACTAGAACGTCCTGTTCGTCGAAGCAACAGCTGAAAATCCCGCAGGAAGTGGTTTTCTTCCGAGGAAGTTGAAGCGTTGCCCGCGGCAAAGGAGACACTGCGAAAGTATGAGCAGATGTCGCACTTGCACCCGGAGTGGTGAAAGCGACTGGCTGAAGCGGAAATCAACCTCGCTGTATTTCGCAGTTTATAGTTTTTGTGTCAAGGCTTGATTAAAGGCCCATAATAGCCTTAGGCTGGAGGTACTCCTCGATTCCAAAGCTACCCCACTCACGGCCAATTCCAGACTGCTTGAATCCGCCAAATGGTGCTGAGAAGTCTTTTTCTCCGTTATTTACCGTTACCTGGCCTGCACGGATTCCAGATGCTAGCTCGGCTAAAATAGTCGGATCTTCACCAACCACATAACCGGATAATCCATAAATGGTATCATTTGCAATTGAAATCGCCTGGTCGATTGTCTCATAAGTTATGATTGACATCACAGGTCCGAAGATTTCTTCCTGGGCAATTGTCATATTGTTTCGGACATCAGTGAAAACAGTTGGCCGTACATAAAAGCCCGTACTTAATCCTTCTGGTTTCCCAGGGCCGCCTGCAAGTAAGGTTGCGCCTTCCTCTATTCCGTTAGCGATGTAGCGCTGAACACGGTCCCATTGCTTTTGTGCTACCAGTGGACCTGCAGTGGTATCTTTCTCTAGCGGGTTACCGATTGGAAACTCCGGCAAAACATCAATTACTGCTTGTTCAAATTCTTCTTTGATGGAATAAGGAATCAGTACCCGTGTTGCAGCCGAGCATACCTGTCCACTGTTCTTAATAATATGATTAACAGCAGTTTTAGCTGCCTCGTTTATATCCGCATCGGCGAGCACAACAAGTGGTGATTTGCCACCAAGCTCAAGGGCCACGTTTTTAATGGTTTTAGCCCCGTTTTCCATTACTTTCTGTCCGACTGCCGCAGACCCCGTGAAAGAAACAAAGTCGATGCCTGGGTGTGAACTGATGCCATCACCAACAACTTCGCCGGTCCCGTTAACCAAGTTGAACACACCTTCTGGAACCCCTGCTGCCTCAAAAATCTCGGTCAAAATAACTGCCGAATATGGAGTTAACTCAGACGGTTTTAGTACAACTGTACTTCCAGCTGCGATGGCGCTGGCAATTTTAGTAGAGGTCTGGTTGGTCGGGAAATTCCAAGGTGTGATTAAACCACTTACACCAATCGGCTCCTTAACCACAGTTGATTTCTCTCGTTTCTCGACAAAATTGAAGTGTTTCAGTTCTTCTGCAGCCATCTTAAAGTGATTATAGCCCATTTCATAGTGAACCTGTTCGGTAAGCGTAATAGGGGCGCCAAGTTCCTCCGTTATCACCTCAATGAGGTCATCCTTGCGTTTTGAATATTCCTCCGCGATTTTTTCGAGTAGACGAACACGATCTTCTTTGGCTGTTTTGGAAAAGAAGGTGTAGGCATCACGTGCAGCAACTACCGCCTGGTCAAGGTCTTCCCTTGTTCCGAGACTGACACGTCCAATAATCTCCTCCGTTGCTGGGTTGATCACTTCAGTAGTTTCTTTTCCTGCAGGTGTAGTCCATTTTCCATTAATATAATGTGTCACAAGATTACGCATCCTGGTTATCTCCTTTACTTGTTTATTGTTTAATAAATCTGTACCCGTGCAGGAAGAATTGAAACCGCCAAAAGAGACCTTCCGTGTTTTATTGCTTACGGAAAGGGTATTATAAGAAAATCAGGAATAACCACTAATTATAACTATATTAACGATATAGCAGGGGAGGTCGTATAATGTGAAGGAAATAACTGTTGGCCTGATTCCCGCCCCAGAACTTCCGGAGACCATCGCATATAAATTGGAGGATAGCTTGCCAGATGATTTCGCCGAAATGATTGATGGGGAACTTGAATGGAAAGTAGAAATAGTACGAGACCCTCTCACTGGAGCCGCCGGAAAAGTGGATGAAATTATTAAACAGGCTGCGCAACTAAAAAAGAGTCATAACTGGACATATGCAGTATGTCTGACAGACCTGCCTATATTTTCTAAAAAGAATGTTGTGCTTGGGGATGTGAATGACAGAGAGGGCGTCGCTCAGATATCGGTTCCTGCTTTTGGAGTTTTCCCTATGCGGCGCCGGGTGAAAAACGCTATCGTTCAGCTGGTCAGTGAGTTGTATTATCGGGTAAACGGCCACGGCCAAAGTCTAAATGACGATATTTCTGCACGCAATAATAAAAATTTACTGAGGACGCAATTTCCTTTATCACCAATTCGAAAAATAACGCCTCCCAATACAATAGAGGAAGTTGATGTCCGATTTATTTTACTTCCAAGGACACATGGGCGTCTACGGGTGATAAGTGGAATGGCATACGCAAATCGCCCATGGACTATTATACCCGCATTTAAAAGCGTCGTGGGCATTGCTTTTGCGACAGGTACTTACGGGCTGATTTTTACATCTATGTGGAATATGAGTGCGGCGTATGGCGCCTTCCGGTTTGTACTACTGATGTTCTGTGCAATTCTATGTATGATTGTCTGGATTATGTTTGCCCATAATTTATGGGAGAGACCGACGAAAAAAAGCCGCAGAAAACTTCGAATGCTTTACAATTCTGCCACCATAATCACACTAAGTGTGGCGGTAATCGTATACTATGTAATGTTATATGCGCTCTTTTTAATTGCTGTTGCTTTTTTTGTCCCACCCGATTTATACGCTTCAGCGGTCGGACTTAAGCCTGACGAGGTTTCAATCAAACACTTTCTGCAGCTGACGTGGCTGGTTACTTCTATTGCAACGCTTGCTGGTGCAATCGGCTCGGGACTTGAGAGTGAAGACACGGTCCGGAAGATCATGTATGGGTACCGTCAGCATCAGCGGTATTTGGAAATGGAAAAAAATAATAAAGAAGTTGAAGACGATTAGGTCCAATTAAGAAGGGGGCAGATACCACTTGGCATCTGCTCCCTTTGTTCAGAGGTAAGAAAGTATAAAATTTTGGCTCTATAAAAATCTTTGTCAGCAAGAGTCACGTCCAGCTCCAGCGCCCATCACCTAGTGCCCTTCCGGTCTCTTCTTACGATAAGTCAACATCAATTCGCTTTGCTCATTGTGTTTCCTTTATCTCATACGATTCCGTCCAGGGCATACGGTGATAAGCAGGGCGCTTGCGCTTTTGTTCTTTAACTACCGGCCTCACGGTAGCCAGTGTTTGCTTTTACCTTAACTTCGGCATAACGCTTCATGTCAGCTTCTTTGGAGAGCACAGTTCCAAGGAATCCTCCGAGGAATCCCAAAGGCACGGAAATCAGTGCCGGATTAGTCAATGGAAAAATTGGATCGCCGACAAACAGTGCTGCTCCCTCAATTGGTGAAAAGACACTTGGGCTGATAGACACGAGAATTAAGGACGAAAGCAATCCGGTAAGCATTGCGGAGACTGCCCCGGTCGTATTGAACTTTTTCCAGTAAACGGTATACAGGATTACTGGCAGATTCGTACTTGCTGCAATACAGAATGCCAGGGAGACAAGAAATGCCACGTTCAAGTATTGGGCAAACAGCGCAAGAACTATTGCCAATACTGACACTGTTAGTGAAGCATAACGTGCTGCCAGCATTTGCTGTCTGTCGGATGCTTTGCCCTTTTTAAGTATTTGTCCATAAAGATCATGGGCAAATGCGGAAGCCCCTGATAGCACGAGACCTGCCACAACCGCGAGAATAGTAGCAAATGCCACTGCGGAGATGAAGGCGAACAGCAATTCACCGCCAAGAGCCTCTGCCAGTAATGGGGCTGCCATGTTTCCGCCAGGGTTGGCGGCAAGAATATTTGCTTCCCCAACAAACGCAGCTGCTCCAAAACCAAGAAACAGGGTAAGCACATAAAAGATACCAATGGTCCATGTTGCCGTGATAACCGAGCTCCTTGCTGTTTTGGCGTCTTTAACGGTAAAAAACCGCATGAGGATGTGGGGCAATCCTGCAGTCCCCAGCACAAGCGCAATCATCAGGGAAATTGTTCCAAGTGGTTCGGTATACTTCAGTCCAGGTTTCAGATAATCTGCACCATGACTCGTAACGGTTTTAACCTGGGAAAACATTTCGCCGATGTTGAAGTTGAACTTCATCAGAACAAGGAAGGAAATGATGACCATACCTGCCATCAGCAGAACAGCTTTTACAATCTGCACCCAGCTGGTAGCAATCATTCCACCGAACAATACGTAGATAGTCATCATCACTCCGACAATCAGAACAGCAATCCAATAAGGAATATCGAACAACAATTGAATAAGTGCGCCAGCCCCAACCAGTTGCGCAATCATGTAGAAGATGGAGATAGTGATTGTACTAAGTGCTGCCGTTCCTCTTACCTTGGTAGCATCGAACCTGGCTTTAAGCATGTCAGCGAGTGTATACTTACCTAGGTTTCTAAGTGGTTCGGCAACAAGGAGAAGAACAACGAGATATGCGATAAGAAATCCAATACTGTAAAAGAATCCATCAAATCCGTAAAGTGCAATTGCCCCGGCAATCCCGAGAAAAGAGGCAGCCGACAGGTAGTCTCCTGCTATGGCAATACCGTTTTGCCAGCCCTTTAACCCGCCGCCTGCTGTGTAAAAGTCAGTGGTTGTCTCTGTCTGCTTGGCTGCCCAGAACGTTATCGCGAGTGTGAGAAAGACAATTGCCAGAAATAATACTACTACCGTTACATTCATCAGGAATTGCCTCCTTTGCCTACATGTTCTTCGAGGATTTCATCTGCCTGGTCATCAAATGTCGCAGCTTTCCTAACGTAGATCGAGCATAACACCCAGGTCATTACAAACTGTGAAAAGGCAAACAGCCAGACCCAGGAAATATCACCAATTACCGGTGTGTTCAGGAATGTGGTATATGACGTGAGTATAGGCAACAAAAAGTAAAAGACCAGAAAAAAGATGGTTAATGGAACGATGAATTTTTTCCTATCCGCCATCAGCTTCTTAAACTGGCTGCTCTGCTCGATCTTTTCAAAGTCGATTTCCTTATCCGTGTGGCCGGATAAGTCTTTGGCATTTGCATTGCTCATTCAGAACCCTCCCAATTATAGTAAAGATTAGAAATAATGGCCGTTTAAGCTTGCTAGTATTCAAGCATATAGAAACTAACTCGCACCTCCCCCTTTTTTGTAAGCGATTACAATAGAGTATAAAACATTCTTTGTCCGTCTGAGGGGAAAATCGGCTCAATTGTTATTATTGTTGTTTGAATTGTTAAAATTCGGGTCTGAATGGTTAATAGTTGAATGTTTTAAGCAGAACTTTTCTGGCAGAACGACTGACAGGAATAGAGGTACCTTTTTTATCGCTAAGGGTAATGTTACTGGTTCCGTTAAACCAAGGTGTGATTTCCCGGATATAATTCAGGTTTACCAGATAGCTGCGATGAACCCTGAAAAAGGAGTTGCCATCTAGTTTCTCCTCCAACTCCTGCAAGGTCATCCGGCTTTCCAGTACATCATCTTTTGTATGGATTTCGAGCATGCGGTTCGACGGGACAGCATAGTAGATCGCGTCAGGTGAAAGAACGACCATTCGCTCGCCATCATCCAACAGCAATTTCGATTTTTGTGGTTTTTCATCTGGCTGCATACGCTTCTCGTGCTTTCCATCCTGCTGTGCGATTTTTTTGCGGATACGTCTGATGGTTTTATGGAAACGGTCTTCCTCATATGGTTTCAATAGATAATCAACGGCTTCTATCTCAAAAGCCTCTAATGCATACTCATCATACGCAGTCGTGAATACGAACAGAGGGGGTTGCGCATAGGCTGCCTCCATAACTTGCTTAGCTGCCTCAATCCCCGTCATTCCCGGCATTTGTACATCAAGAAAAATAACGTCGGGTTCGTGTTTTTTGTACAACTCGATTAATTGATGGCCATTCTCGGCACCCGGACAGACAGATACACCAGGTTCCTGTTCAAGTAAAAAAGTAAGTTCCTCTCGGGCAAGTGGTTCATCTTCAGCTATCAGCACGTGAATATTTTTCAATGTATATCCCTCCTGCATACTACTGATCTGAAAGTGGTATGTAAAAATAAACCTCACTGCCACCATCAGGTAAATTGTGTATATGTAACTTGGATGTTTCGCCCAACAGACCGATTAGGCGCTGATTGACATTGTAGAGGCCAGTACCACTGTCCTTTCCTGATGAAAGTGTTTCGCTGCCCGCTGTATTTAGCAGTTCCACCGGAAAGCCACATCCGTTATCCCGGACGGCTATACGAATCCATGTATTGGCTTTTTCGATAGAAACATCGACTAATCCGCCAGTAGTGGTTTCCTTCAATCCATGCTGGACGCTGTTTTCCACAAGTGGCTGTATGGTTGAAGGCGGTACAGATACGTTCGCAATTTCTTCTGTTTCCGGAAAAGTGATCTCCAGCTGATTGGAAAACCTGGTCCGAACAATCTCGATATATGATCTGACATGCTGGCATTCTTTCTCCAGACTTACAAGTGAAGAAGAGACAAGACCAATATTGAAACGCATATAATGAGCAAGATTAACCGTGATACGGCGCGCGCTCTCCGGATCTTTTCGGAAGAGGGCTACTATCAGATGAAGTGTATTAAACAAAAAGTGCGGATTAATCTGGGCCTGGAGATTACGCAATTCCGCATCCCGGATATGCAGGCGTAATTTCTCGGTGGCTACCGCGGCAAGCTGATTGGAAATAAGATTGCCCAATCCCTCCGCAAGCATCAGTTCCAGTGGGCGGATATGCTGGGCCTTTCGGAAATAAAACTTAATGAGCCCCGTGGTACCACCTTCATTGATAATAGGTATGATGATAGCTGCGTTAAGGGGACAATCAGCATGGCGGCATTGTATTTCCGCTTGGGTGTAGGCCACCTGCATTTTTTTCGAACCAATTGCCTGGTGAGATAAACCGGTTATGAGCGGATCACCTTCCCTGTGATGGTCCTCGCCCATTCCTTTGTGAGCAAGCACCTGATTTTCATTTGTTACGGAAACCGCGGCTAGTTCCAGTCTATTGTAAAGCAGTTCGGCAATCCCTTTTGACATTTCGCGTGCACTATCTTTTTTCAAGAAAGGAAGAGCTTCCTCAGCAATGGTAAGTGCCTGCTTGGCTGCAAAGGCTGCTTCATTCTCCTGTTCACGCAGGACGATGCCCACCATTGCGGTGAATATTGCAATGGCAATACTATTTGATATAACAAGCGGCAGGCCAACCGTATTTACGATTGATATAATTCCTTCGGTGTGCGGCTCGAAAATCAGCAGCAGCTGCATATGCAGAACAGGTGGAAATACTCCAATGAACAGTGCTTTCCACGGTGAAATAACCCGCTCATTTGAAAAAAATCTAGCTGTTAGTCCGGCTAGAATTCCTGTTAGTGGATTAACCAGACAATTGGCCCATACGCCTATGCCTCCAAGATAGAATAAATGGGCCCCCGCTATGATCCCTGCGCCCAGTCCGACTGCAGGACCACCAAGCAATCCGGCAATAACGATGGCGACAAGGCTGGAGCTGACAACCATTTGGCCGTCTGCCGCAGACCAGATAAACCCCCGTGTAAGGATGGAACCCCCGTCCAGCACAATGCCCGTTACGGTTCCGGCAATCCCAAACAGTCCGAACATAAAGACGTGGGCAAGCGACATCCGCCTGGAATACTCACGGTCCAATAACGATTTGAATCCGGGCACGCGTGTTAGAACAAAGGCAAGTACCAGCAACAGGCCCAGACGCTCAAACAAAATTATTGTCAGGTCTTTCACTGGTTGTCCTCCTTCGTTTCAATCCCGGTCAAGGCTTTGATGTAAAATTGCTTGTAGCCCTTCCTGTCAACGTTCTTTTCCGGAAAAAGCTTTGCGCCCAGATACGCTCCTATAAACCCTGCAGGAATTGCAAAAATCCCCGGATTATAAAGTGGGAGTAGTGGTTCCCTTCCAATCCATCCATTAACCGGATTCATGATATGGGGGCCAAGAATCAGAACAACGAGCGAAGCAATAAGCCCACACGCCATACCGGTAATTGCACCTGAAGCGTTAAACTTTTTCCAGTAAATCGTGAACAGTAATACTGGTAGATTACTTGATGCCGCTACAATGAAAGTCAGTGAAACGAGAAACGTGACGTTGATATTTTCCAGACCAAGAGCAAACAATGTGGAAACTAGACCCACAACGAAAGCGGTCCACCGGGCAGCCTGGATTTGTCGCTTTTCTGTCGTTTTTTTCTTTTTTATAATGTGAAAATAAATATCATGCGAAAAGGCAGTTGTAGCAGAAATGACCAGTCCTGCAACCACTGCAACGATTGTTGTAAAAGAAATCGCAGCAATAAAGGCCATAAGGAAATCGCCGCCAAGTACACCTGCAAGTAACGGCGCGGCAAGGTTTCCTGTTGGATCATGGGCAACCAGCCCCTCGTATCCGATAAGTGCCACCGCTCCAAGGCCAAGAATCAGGGTAATAAGGTAAAAAACGCCAATAATCCAGCTTGCGGTTAACAGAGATTTCCGTACTTCCTGGACATTGCGGACGGTAAAGAAGCGAATCAGGATATGGGGAAGACCCGCTGTACCTAAGATAAGCGCAAGGTGCAGTGACAGTGTTTCCAATGGGTTCCCGAATAAGTTCCCAGGCATAAAGAACTGATTTCCAAGCGGTGTTCCAAGCTGGACATGGGAGACGAGCTCTCCGATATTCCAGTTAAACCGGGATAAGACAATCAATGATAGCAGGAATGTCCCCGACAAGAGGACGACAGTTTTGACTATCTGAACCCATGACGTAGCGATCATACCACCGAAGACAACATAAACTGTCATTAATCCTCCGATTATCATCACGGATGTAGAATAATCAATATCAAGTAAAAGACGAATAAGCAGGCCGGCAGCAACCAGCTGCGGTATCATATATAGAATCGAAATAATGAAGGTGCCGATTGCCATCATCCAACGTACCTTGATGTTAGGGAAACGCGCGCAGACCACATCACCAAGCGAATATTTCCCCAGATGATGAACAGGTTCCGCGATGAAAAACAGCACAATTAAATAAGAGACCAGAAAACCAATCGCATATAAAAAACCGTCGAACCCGTTAATTGCGACTGTCCCCACAATTCCGAGAAATGAAGCAGCACTGATGTAATCACCGGCAATTGCCAGTCCATTTTGTATGCCTGTTAAACTGCCTGATGCCACGTAAAACTGATTGGTTGTTTTGTTCTGCTTAGCGGCCCAATATGTAATAATCAATGTGCACACAATGATGCACAGGAAAAATAGGAAATAAGTAAGATTCATTAGTTCACCCACTTTTGGGACAGGGTGCCTGTCCCCGTGTCCCGCACAGGGTGTATATTTATGTTAGCGCTTAAAAAATAAAAGGTTATAAATTTTCTCACTATTAAATGTAACCTATTTCCTTTCTTCAGTAAAGAATTGAGGGATAATTTGGTAAAATATAATCAGAAAAGGGGTGGGGAGTACGTGGTGGATATGAAATTAAATAAAGAAGCAACGAAAAAAATCAGAATAATAGGGTCGGTGGGGAGCGGCAAGACAACTCTAGCCAGAGAATTATCCGCTCAATTAGGCATACCATACTACGAACTTGATAACGTTATTTGGATCAGGGACCCGTCGGGAGATATTAGAAGAACCGAATCCGAGCGGAATGACTATCTGCAGCAGATTATCCAGTCAGATACTTGGATAATTGAAGGGGTACATAATGAAGAATGGACACGCAAGACTTTTACCCAAGCGGATCTGATCGTTTTTCTGGACCTTAACTACCACTTACGTACATATCGTATTATTAAAAGGTTTATCCGGCAAAAGGCGGGAATCGAATCAGCAAACTATCAGCCTACTTTTTCTATATTCTTGAAGATGTTCAAGTGGAATCGTTTTTTTGAGAAGAATGGAAAACCAAATTTTCACCGGGTGACAAATTATTGTTCTGATAGAGTTATTATAGTAAATAGGCCAGCCGAACTCCGAAAATTGCTTCAATAAAAGGGACAAGACGTCTATTCCGGTTTCACGAAAATTATTGAAACTTTAATTGAGTTTGGTAGTATATGTTAGTAATAGCTAAATAATAAATGAGGTGGAGTGGATGAAGGGGAAAATCAGCTTTATTTTTATGGTATTTTTAATTTGCGGAGTGCTTGCTGCCTGTGGATCAGAAAAAGAAGCATCCGGGGAAGATCAGAAACCTAAAGATAAGGAATCTGCTGAAACAGCAGAACAAGTGGAAGAAACCATATCGCAGACTGAAACGGAAAGTCCTGAGGAGGACTTTAAAGTAGCAACTACATTGAAAGAGATTATTGAACAGGACGGGGGCAAGTATTCTGGAAATGCCTATAATGAGGCAGTGGTTCACCGGGCATTAGATGAAAAAAGTTTTCAGGATAAAGACAGTTTTCAGGTTTACGCCCATTTATTAAACTTGATGAGCGAATCAAAACAGTATAAGCAATACTACGATTTTGTGGAAGCGTTCAACCCTCATATCGAAACAGCGTTATCAGAGACACCAGGCGGAATGGAACTTGATAATGGCCAGAAGGTTAACGGGACGGCTAATATAGCAATTTTGCTTGACTCAAGCGGCAGTATGGCCCAAAAAGTGGGTGGACGAACAAAGATGGAGCAGGCGAAAGAAGCTATCAATAGTTTTGTGGCTTCCATGCCCGAAAGTGCGAACGTCTCCTTAAGAATTTACGGGCACAAAGGAAGCAATGCGGACAGTGATAAAAAGATTTCCTGTGATAGTTCAGAAGTGGTGTACGATTTACAGCCATACAATCAACAGAAGTTTGAGAAAGCATTGGGTCAGTTTGAACCAACTGGATGGACACCAATTGCCAAGTCAATAACAGAGACTAAAAAGCTTTTTGAGGACACAGGAAACTCTGGCCAGAATATTATTTATATTGTAAGTGACGGAGTTGAGACGTGTGATGGTGACCCGGTCGCAGCTGCCAAGAACCTTCACGACTCGAACATAAAGGCAGTCGTGAATATCATCGGCTTTGATGTAGACAGCAATGGTCAGGAACAGCTCCTTAAGGTGGCTGAAGCTGGCGGCGGTGTATTCGAAACAGTAAATTCCGAGGAGGACTTCCGTGAGGTATGGGAAGAGGAGCGTGTACGGCTCTACAATGAATGGAGTTCCTGGAATGCGGAAAACTACAATGATGTATCCGGCGAACAAACCGATAAAATGAATGAATTATACGGTGAGCGGACCGATTTCATGAATCTGACTTATGATGAGGAAGGCAATCTGAAGGACGCCGTTTATTACTTGGAAGATAAAGAACAGATAGGTGATGAGGTACGCAATGAAGTGATTAGTATGATTGACCAGCGGCAGGAGATCCTGGCGGCGTTTGAGGAGGAATTTAATCGGCTTCTCGAAACTGTGGAAAAAGAAGGAGACAGACTCAAGGAGCAGATCAATGAAAGAGGAGACAAAATGAAAGAGAAATACGATAATTAATGGTTATATAACACAACCAACCCTATTGTGTCAGGTGCACAATAGGGTTTTTTTAATTTAATCGTCAAGCTCCACATTCTGTAGTTCTTCGCCTGAACGGGAATCACCGTAATCAATGTAATCCCTTCTGATATCATATCTCGGCATTTTTGAATCGACCTCCTATTGATCGTTCCGCTTTATTATATGAAACAGCTCCTCATACGGAAAGGGCAGCTAAACAAAATGAACCACTGGCAGGTAATGGGTTAAATCTGAGTAAGACCTAACAAGCTAGGAACGAGCTGAAAAGCTTGCGCCTAGTCCCGGAGCGTGAAAGCGAGGATATTTCTACTGGGCGTAGGTAAAATACCTAAGTTGGCGCTCACACTTTCTGGGCGGATGCATAGCATAATTCATGAGAGGTGGCGAGGATATGGAAAACGATCAGTCAGCAATTCAACTGGAACGTGCTGAATGGCAAAAAAGACAACGAAATCAGCGATTAAAAAGTTTATTGACAATCTCATCTCCTATTTTCATTTTAGTTCTTTGGGAAATACTTTCGCAAATAGAAGTGATGGATCCGCGTTTTTTTCCTCCCCCTTCCGAAATACTGAGCGCACTAGTATCGATGGGGATGAGCGGGGAACTATTTGTACATCTGAAAATAAGTTTATACCGTATCTTTTCCGGCTTTTTGCTAGGCGTCTTACCGGCGATTGCACTTGGACTCTTAATAGGAATGTATTCGCCGATCAGGCATTTCTTTTCACCGTTGATAATGGCGCTGATGCCGATTCCGACGCTGGCAATGCTGCCGATTATCCTTATCGTATTTGGTATCGGTGAGTTCTCTAAAATGATGATTATTGCAATAAGTGTATTTTTTCCAGTGGTAATTAATACCGCGGCCGGGGTTACAAACATTGATAGGATTTACATCGATGTCGCCAAGAATTATGGCGCCGGGCCAAAGGAATTCTTTTTCAAAATCGCGCTGCCGGGTTCACTGCCGGTGATGCTGGAAGGAATACAGATGGGGCAGGCGATTGCTCTCTTAACAATAGTGGCTGCAGAGATGGTCGCTGCCAACAGTGGGATAGGTTACCTCATATGGGTGAATTATAAGGCGTTTTTACTGACGGAAATGTATGTTGGTCTCGTGCTTATCTCTTTCTTCGGATACTTTTTCTCACTGCTTCTAAGAGGGTTGCAAAGTAAATTACTGCCTTGGCGATAAATAATGAAGGAGGGTCGGTGGAAAATGGAACATTCCAGTAAAATCACAATCCGGAATCTGACAAAGGTATTTTATAAGAAAAATGAGAGTGTTACCGCACTGACAGATATTTCACTTGATATAGCTGATGGCGAGTTTGTCTGTCTACTGGGGCCGAGCGGCTGTGGAAAGACCACGCTGTTACGGATACTAGCAGACCTTGAGAAGCCAAGCACCGGAGAGTTTACTATACATCAGTCGGATAAAGGTAAACCCCTGCAATCGATGGTATTTCAGGAACGTGGCGTCATTCCATGGCAGACTGTGGAGGAAAACGTAGCATTCGGATTAAAAATGCGTCATTTGCCTAAAAAAATCATCAAGGAGAAGACAGATTATTATCTTGAAAAGGTAGGGCTCAAAAAATACGCAGGACTTTATCCGAAAGAACTGTCGGGAGGTATGAAACAGCGGGTGAGCATTGCCCGGGCATTTGCCAACGACCCGGAAATACTTCTGATGGATGAACCATTCGCGGCACTCGATGAGCAAAATAAATTCATCCTCCAGGAGGAACTGCTCAATATCTGGGAGGAGACGAAAAAGACAGTTCTGTTTATTACACATAGTATCGATGAGGCACTGCTGCTCGGTGATAAGGTCTTACTGATGAGTTCGCAGCCAGGCCGGATATTAAAAGAGAAAACAATTGATCTGCCGCGTCCACGAAAGATTGAGGATGTGCGGTCTGACCCGCAGATGGCAGAACAATTTGTTGATATATGGCAACACTTACAGACCGAAGTACAGAATTCACGCAGGGCAAAAGAACAGAAAGGGTGAGTATGATGGGGAAATGGCTGAAGGTTTTTGGGGTTCTTATTGTAGCTGGCATACTGGTGCTTGCAGGCTGCTCCGGTGCACAGAATACTCCGGATGACCAACAGAAAGAGAAATCCACAGGGGAAGATAACAATCAGGAACAGAATGGCTCTTCAGGTAGCAGTGATGCTGGTTCAGATGGCGTGCTGGACCCGCTTGAAGACGGAGCTACAGTCACCATCGCGGAGGATGGCTCCGCATCCGGCGCAGGATTCTATATTGCGAAGGAACGAGGATATTTTGAGGAATTCAATATTAACGTTGAGTTTGTGAAATTCGGCAACAGTGACGAAATGCTTCCGGCATTAGCTGCAGGAAAGATTGATGTAGCAGGCGGGATCTCCTCCGCTTCATTCTTCAATTCCATTGCACAAGGAATTGATGTACGGATGATTGCCGATAAAGGTCATAACGTTGAAGGGGATTCATATTTCTCCTTTGTCATCAGAAAGGATCTTCAAGATGAAGTGAAAGATTATGCGGATCTGAAAGGGAAGCGGGTTGCCGTATCCACCAAAAATGCGGTGGATGACTATATCTTCCAGCGAATGTTAGAACATGCAGGCCTGACCAGGGAGGATGTGGAGTTTACGTTAATGTCTGACTTCGGAAATATGATGGCTGCTATGGGAAACGACCAGGTTGCCGCTGCCCTCCAGATCGAACCGCTGATCACCCAGGGGATTGAAGAAGGACTGCACGTCCGACTCGGTGATGTAACCGACTTTGCGCCGGAAGCACAGATTGCAATGGTACTAGGTTCCCCTGACTTTCTTACAGAGCGCAGGGATGTGGCACTACGGTTCATGGCTGCATACCTGAAAGGGGTACGTGACTATAACGATGTCTTCGTCAAAGGCCAGGGCGATGAAGAAGAGATTATCAGCATAATGACGCAGTATACCGCACTTAAAGATCCTGCGGTATGGAAAAAAGTTGCTGTAACAGGGCTGAATCCGGACGGCAGGATGTTCGTTGAAGATATAAAACAGCAGTATGAATTTTATAAGGATAATGGCGCTATTAAAGGTGATGTGAACTTTGATAAGTCAGTAGATTTGTCACTAGTGGAAGAAGTCCTTGATATAATCGGAGAATATTAGAAAACTAAGACATTCGTCAAGCTCTTAGACGAATGTCTTTAGTTACCCTTATGCAGAAAGCTTGTCTATCTGCCAAGTAAAAAAGATTAGGAGCGGCTGCTCCTAATCTTTTTCTTTAGGTATTTGCTGAAAGCTGTTTTCTAAAAGATTGTTGATTCGGACATCAAATATAAACTTCTCAGTCCATTTTAATTCAGCGCGCCACAAAATATTTCAGCGCTAATTGGATGATTTGTCAATTAATCGACGGCTCTTTATGAATATTCAGCTCCCACCTGAATTAATCAGCGCTGCAATCCAAGAACTCTGCGAAACAGCCTTGATTTTCGTTAAACCTTATCAGAATTTGCCTCATCATCATTATGACTATCTTCCTTATCGTCGTCCTGCTCGATAGGTCCTCGTTTCTTGGCCATAACAACAGAGATAAGGACAATCAGTCCCATTACACCCCAGAAGGTTACCTTCCACCAGATGCTGTGAGTGAATGATTCAGTAAGCAGCCCCCATTTTACATCCGGATGGGCTAGAACATGAACCGCAAGTTTAACACCTACCCAGGCAACAATAATAAATGCTGCCTTCTCCAGAATCGGATATTTTTTCATGAACTTAACAACGTACGTGGCTGCCACACGGATAAACGCAAGACCAATCATCATCCCGATAAAGACAACAGCGAATTTCCCTCCGTCCATGCCGCCGAACTTGGGTAGTGGCGTGCTAGGAAGAGATACCGTTATGGCCACCGCCGCCAGAATGGAATCAATTGCAAATGCAATATCGGTTAGCTCTACTTTGAAAATTGCTTTCCACAGGCTCTGGTCTTCGTTGACTGACGAACCTGACTCGTCGTCATTTTCATCCTTCTTTTTGTCTTTAATAATACTTTTTACACCCAGATATATTAAGTACAGGGCACCTGCTGCCTGTACCTGCCAAATATTCATGACAAACGAAATTGCAAAGAGAGCAGCAAAACGGAATACAAATGCCCCGGCAATTCCATAAAAGAGTGCCTTTTTCCGTTTTTTTTCTGGAAGATTTTTAACTATTACGCCCATAACCAGGGCATTATCGGCTGAAAGAAGCCCCTCCAGGCCAATTATGACGAGCAAGGCCCAGCCGTATTCAAGCCATAATTCCATGCAATCACCTTCAGTTTTTCTGTTTCTAACTGAAATTCCCCTGTTCCTGGGTGGTGTAAACATCAGGCGTTTGTCTGGAAGTATCAGGTAATTGATTTTAGTCAGGCAGAGACGTAAAATGCTTATTATCAAAACTTCCACGTGGATTATTGACATAGCAACAGGAAAAGAGAGGGAGAAAAAGTGTGATTGAATGGCGGTCATTTCTGGAAACATTCATCATTGGTCTCGTAGGAGTGGCGGTATTTTCATTTACTGGGATACCATTGCCATGGCTGATTGGATCCCTGGTAACGGTCGCTACGTGGAGTATTATTACACGACGGAGGCTGTATTGGCCACTTTCGTTTAGACAAGCTGCAATGATTTTGCTGGGTTATCTGATTGGTACTTCCTTTACAAAAGAAACAATCATTGAAATGGGCGAACATATTCCATCGATGATTGCTGTAACTGCGTTGACCATCGGCTTCAGTCTACTGCTGGGATACTTGTTTTCAAGAGTTACCGGGCTTGATCTGTCCAGCTGTCTGATGGGGAGCATTCCAGGTGGACTGTCACAAATCATGGTCCTGATGGATGAATTAAAGGGAGTTAATCCTACCGTTATTACGTTCATGCAGACAATGCGTGTGATGGTTGTGGTTATAGCCGTGCCGATTCTTACTGTGTTTATTTTTCCTGCCAACCAGGGAAAATTAATTGAAGCAGTTACTGATTCACCAGGCTGGCTGGACATGCCATGGTATGCTTTCCTGCTTTACCCGCTGATTATGGCAACTGGTGTCTGGCTGTTTGTCAGACTGAATATCCCGACAGCATATCTGCTCGGTCCTATGGTGTTTACGATTGTACTTACATTATCCGGATTTACTACACCACCATTGCCGGGTTCGTTTGTCGAGCTGTCCCAAATACTTATTGGTGTACATATAGGCCTGCAGATGAACCCAAGAGATCTGCCGGGCTGGAAAAAAACAACCTCCTTAACATTTGGGATGATTATTGTACTGGTTCTTTTCGGCTTTGTATTGGGCTACGGTCTTACGTCGATTTATGATTTGAAACTAAGCACGGCCTTGCTGAGTACGGCTCCTGGAGGTATGGTTGAAATGGGATTGACAGCTGTAGCGGTTGGAGGGGATGTATCCGTAGTAACTAGTTATCAGCTTTTCAGGTTGCTGATTGTTTTGTTCTTTGTACCATTATTTTTCAAATGGCTTATAAATCGGAAACGGACTAGGAGAATGGATACCTGAATGTTTATCGGCGAAAGGAGTTAAATTACGATGTATGATATAATCCGGATTTTCCTGCTCCAGATTGTCCTGGTACCGATCCTTTCTTTGCGAATCATTTTTGTGGTCAGAAACATGAATATCCTGGCATCCGTATTCGGGTTTCTCGAAGCCCTGATATACGTTTTTGGATTATCCATCGTGCTGAGCGGTGAACAGAGTATTGCAGAAATGCTGATTTATGCGCTTGGATTTGGAATCGGCATCTATATCGGCGGGATGATTGAAAACAAACTCGCAATCGGGTACACAACCTTGACTGTAAATCTGACAAGTAAAAACGTGGAGCTTGTCAGCAAATTGCGTAACGAAGGATTTGGGGTGACCGTTTTTGAAGGCATGGGAAAAAACGGTCCACGTTTCCAACTGCAGATTCTGACAAGCAGAAGTCTGGAAGATAAGCTAATGCGGATGATAGAAGAAGATGAACCACATGCATTCATTATTTCATATGAACCCCGGAAATTCAGGGGAGGTTATCTGCTTAAGGCTATGAAAAAGCGTCTGAAAAAGTCGGGAAACGTCGATATTTAACCATCTGCCTCGAACATGTTTAACGCTTTCTCTTAGTGGGTATTACCACCAAATATAGTGTCTGCATATGGTCTGGCAGGACTGCTATTAGCAGTTCTGTTTTTCGCAGCTGGCAGACGAAGATTTTTGGTGGAGAGGAAGAGGAAGACTGGCTACTATCAGTAAACTAGAGGAAAGAATTGAATCAACCAGAAGAAAAATGTACCAGATTTATAAGGATAACCCTACCGACCATCGTTTGTTGCTTATATCACAGGAACTGGACCAGCTGCTGAATCAGCTCGAACGTGCAAGTAATGGAAATCAGCTGTCAGAGGAATAATCGAGGAGTTGGTGACCGGACCGTTGAATACATACCGTGGGTTGTCCAAATTGGTTCCCGCATGAACATCTCTTAATGTGAAACAATGAACAAATAGCGACAATACTTTTTATCACCAAAACAAAGGATTATCGTTTCCCGGATAGAATATAAATAAGAGAATCAATAATTCTTTCTGGGAGGTTATTATTATGGCTAAAAAAGTGTTAATTCTTGCAGGGGATGCAGTTGAAGCGCTGGAAATTTATTATCCTTATTTCCGATGTCTGGAAGAAGGTTATGAAGTTACAATCGCAGCATCGTCTGCAAAGAAGCTTCACACCGTGGTCCACGACTTCATCGGCTGGGAAACTTACACGGAAAAAGAGGGCTACCTCATCGAGGCAACTGCCGAATTTTCTGAAGTTATTCCGGAAGATTACGACGCATTAATTATTCCTGGTGGCCGTGCGCCGGAACACATACGTCTAAATGAATATGTGCCGGCTATTGTAAGTCATTTTTTTGAAGCAGCGAAACCAATAGCGGCTGTCTGTCATGCGAGTCTTGTGCTGACAACGGTAAGGGAGCACATACAGGGTCGTGGAATGACTGCATACATCGCATGTAAGCCTGAGGTAGAAGCGGCGGGATCTACGTATGTGGAAGCACCCCTCCATACGGACGACAATTTGATATCCGGGCATGCCTGGCCTGACCTTCCCGGGTTAATGCGGGAGTTCATTAAACAGGTGAACAAGGAAAAGGTTGTATAGAATTACCCCGGCGGAGAGGAGGACAACAGATGCTTGAGGAAGTGAAACATGCAATTCAAGATGATTATCCGGATGATTTTTCCCATTGTTATGGATGTGGACGCTTGAATAAAAAAGGACATCAATTTCGTACCGGATGGGACGGGGAACAGACAGTTACCGCATACAAACCAGCGCCAGAGCATACTGCAATTCCAGGCTTTGTATACGGAGGATTGCTTGCTTCTTTGATAGATTGCCATGGTACAGGATCTGCTTCACTGGCTCTGCACCGGAAAAACGGGCATGATCCAGGTGATGGAATAGAAGCACCCCGGTTTGTGACGGCATCGTTGGAGATTAAGTTCACGAAACCCACCCCACAAGATGTTACCCTGAAAGCGGTTGGTACAATTGAGGAGATTCATCCGAAGAAATTCAAAGTGACCACCGACGTCTATGCTGCTGACGAGCATTGTGCCAGTGGAACGGTTACCGCGGTGGTAATGCCAGATTCTTTTGGAAAACAATAGGTAGACGAGGCTGGGACATAACTATAAATTTACATTCTAAAGATGAACGAATTAAGCAAAGAATCTTATAACGTTATTTTTTTATAGTTGGGTCTTATTTCAAAGTTGATATAAACTGCGAAGTAGTGAAATTTTATATATGAGTGTTGGGACTCGTTCCGGCAGAATACTTCGCTTTCCGGGGGCACGGCCTCAGCCTCCTCACTCGTTCCTCGCTGTGGGGTCTTCGGACTCGTGCTGTTCCCCCAGGAGTCTACGTATTCTGCCTACTCTATTAGAGGTTTCCTGATGAAAAATGAGCTGTTCTAAGGTACCCTTGTATAGAGTCCCTCAAGCGTAAGAAAGATAAAAAGCAAATACGAAGCTCACTATCAGCGGAGGAAATACACGGAGACTCCTACGGGAGCAGAGGCCTCGATGAGACCCCGGAGAGCGTTAGCTCGAGGAGGCTCAACAGCCGCCCGTGGAAAGCGTAGTGTATTTCCGTAGCAGTGTATCAGCACTCTATCTTAGAAGCCTTCACTACTTCGCAGTTTATTGATTATACGAAGGCATCCTAACAGAAATAATCCGAACTACCTTAGGGATTAATGATATATTGAAGATTGATAGTTCGGATTATTATATAACTTATACATTTTTGTCCAAGCCTCTACTGGTATGCGAAATTCCATACTTACATATTTTTTAAAGGTTACTGAAAGAGGGAGGAAAATATATTGAAACTAGTAAGTTATAAATATAAAGGTAAACCCGGAAGCTTGAGGGTAGGTTTTATGAATGGTGAAAGGATTGTTGATGTACAGGAGGCTTACAGGCAACATCTTCTTTCACGTGGGGAAAAAGATTTCGCCTATAATCTGAAACATATTATGCCAGCAGATCCTGACAGTTTCTTTTCCGCTGGAAACCAGGTTATCGCTAGTGCGGGGGAAGTATACAAAAATGCTGGAGAACTTAACCTCGAGGAGATCAGCCTTACACGGGAAGAGGTTTATTTATCCACTCCAATCCCAAACCCGTCGAAAATTATTTGTGTCGGAAAAAATTATGCCGAGCATGCCGCCGAGATGAAAAGTGATATTCCTGATTATCCTGTTCTGTTCGCTAAGTTCGCAAATTCCCTGATTGGACCAGAGGATTCAATTATGAAATCAGATGCCACACAGAAGCTTGATTATGAAGTTGAGCTTGGACTTGTAATTGGCAAAGAAGCATCCGGGGTTAAACGAGAGGAAGCACTGGAGTATCTTGCCGGCTATACAATCGGCAATGATATATCAGCCAGAGATTTACAGAAACGCACGCCACAGTGGCTGCAGGGAAAAACCTTAGACAAGAGTACTCCTGTAGGACCGTGGGTCGTTACACCAGATGAGGTTGGGGACTCCGGAAAACTGTCCATCCGATCTGTTGTAAACGGACAGGAACGTCAGGCAGCAAATACAGATCAGCTAATCTTTGATGTTCCATTCCTAATAGAGTTTATATCTAATCTGATTACCCTCAACCCTGGCGATATTATCCTGACGGGTACTCCAAATGGAGTCGGATTTGCGATGGACCCGCCACAGTTTTTAACAGATGGGGATACCGTAACCCTAGAAATTGATAAAATAGGACGAATGGAAAATAGAGTAGAAGCGAAAGGGCGCCCGTAGTGAAATTTAAGTTAATCGTGTCAACACTGCACGGAAGGAAATTGAAATCAATAAAAAGCAGAATACCAATCACCTTATGATGGGTATCCTGCTTTTTCCATAATACGAATGTTTAAGATAACAGATGTTATAGAGTAAAAAACTAATATCAGCGAAGCTACGCCTTTACGTAAACGGCTATTGTTAAGCAAATAACGAACAGAAGCTCCGTTCAGAATCATCACTGCTCGACCGGATAGATTTCCTCGATAATCTTCAAGTCCTCAGCCGTTAGACTCACTTCGGCAGCTTTCAAGTTGTTAATTACCTGGCCGGAATTACGTGCTCCGGGGATAACGGCATCGATTGGTTCTTTGGTAAGATAGAATGCCAGGACGACATGAGCCACATCGACCTTATGTCGATTGGCTATTTCACGAATTCGGTCTACCTTTTCCAGGTGGGTCAAATACGTTTGGCCCTGAAATTGCGGTCGCCGCTTCTGGGACTCGGATAAAACAGTGTCCTTTGTATATTTCCCCGCAAGAAGACCGGAAGCAAGCGGAAAATAAGGAATGAACGAAATGTCATTCTCCATCAGATATGGAAAGAGACCGGTTTCCGCAGACCGGTCAATTAGACTGTAATTGCCCTGCACCACATCAAGATAGCCATCCTGGTTAGCCTCTTTTAATTGCTCTAGTGAGAAGTTTGAGACTCCGATTGCCTTGATCTTCCCTGCCTCTCTAAGTTGTTGCAGGGCACCTACTGCTTCGTATTTAGGTGTATTCTCGTCTGGAAAGTGAATATAATACAGGTCAATCACATCTGTTTGCAGTCTTCGAAGACTTTCATCAACAGCGTTTTTAAGGAATTGGGGCGAATTGTTAAAAGTTCTGTCGTCACCCTTGTATTCATCAGCTCCTTTGGTTGCCAGCACAACTTTATTTCGCCAGTTGGTTTCGTTTAAAGTTCTTCCGATGATTTCCTCTGACAGCCCTTTGCCGTACATGAATGCAGTATCTATGAAATTCAAACCATTGTCAATTGCTGCTGCAACAATGTTATCACCATATTCGGTGTTAGTTTCCGGACTTTCATGCCCGATTTTATTTCCGCCGAGCCCAATCGGGTGAATGGAGAGGCCGGTTTTACCCAGTTCGGTTTTTGTCGTCATACCAACTCATCCTTTCCTTTTAAGGCTGGATAACACCAGCAGTGTTTTCATCTGGCTTCTGACTGCCCCGGGACGATTCTGTCGGTTTATTTTGCCGTTTGAGACAAAACACACCTGCCGTAATCAACAATGCGCATGGCACTAATTGAAATAAATTAATTACCGCAATACCAATTCCACTGTACAGGAACCATTTGCCTGTATGAATGGAGTTTACCTCGATATGCCAACGTGTGGTTTTGACAAGGGTCACAATGAAAAAAGCGATGGAAACAACGCTTTGAATAAAGGCAATAATCAGGCCGGTCCGAAGTGCACTGTCTGTCAATGTCAATGAGTTCTTCATGTCCCCTTCAATCCACCCACCGATAAAAAGGGTCCCATAGTACACCCAGAGGACCGATCCAACTATACCTAAAGCAGATCCCGCTAAAGCCATTTGATGGATATACTTATCATTCATTATGTCTCCTCCTACAGTATTGTGACCTATATGTTTACTGCGCACGTCATAATATTCTCACAACAATTTTAACATAAAATTGAAAATCTCCAAGTCAAACCTTTATAAGAGAGCTAAATGCATGACCGTTTTTTTTATTGGAAAAACTAACCTGACAGGACTACTAATTTCTGAGGTGGAAATTATATGCTTGCTCTTTATCTGGTGATTAAACTGGGTTTCTGTATAGGACTGCTGTTTAGCCTGAGATATCCGGCAGGTCAAATGCGCTGGGTGGAGTTATTGGTGAAACGTAAATTGCTGATTCCTTATGTATTGCTCGCTGTACTGGTAACACTGATTCTGGAATTAGTCTCCATTTTGTTTGGTGTTTTTCACTATATTAACTGGAGTATTGTTTTTTCCGCTATTTCTTACACGCTGATTTATATATCAAATATACTTTTTCTTCGATTAATTGAACATCTGGTTAGTAAGGAGACTTCAAAGCAAAAGGATTGGATTTTATGATTCATTTATTAATTAAAATCCTGTATGCCCCTGGCAGCTTACCGATGGGGGGACTGGAGAAACTGGCGGCTATACTATCCGACAATCCTGTTTTATGTCCTGAGTGACCTGTTTTATAACTATGCGCTGTTCCAGTACCCGATGTGGCGTTTCCATGATGGCCCTATTCCTCTTTTTCATTATGAGTTTTTTATTGTGCTTTCATTTCTGCTGCTACGTTACCCGGCAACCGTTCTTATTTACCTTGGAAGATTTCCATCCGATAAATGGAAGGCTGTTGGATGGATCCTGTTTTGGGTTGCATTATATTTAGCGTTTGAGGCGTTTGATTATCAAATCGGATTAATCTCCTATGATAACGGGTGGCATATTGGATGGTCACTTCTGTTTAATCTTGTCTTATTTTCTATGCTAAAGATTCATTATCATCGGCCACTTTTAGCCTGGGCGCTTTCAGCAATATGGATTGTAACACTTTGGAACATTCCATTGGAGGTTATAATTAAAGATTGAATGAGTTACGTTTTCTGCAGATTTATGGATAATTTAGTAAAAAAACTTTATAATTGAACTAGCTATGTTCTAAGGGATACATATATAAAATCTGTTAGGAGTTGTAGGGAAATGGTATTAACTGGAACAGGAGAGCTAACCTCCGAAAAGTTTCCAACCAAAATACTGGAGTCAATCAGTGAAAATATAATTGTAACAGATGCAGAATACAATATTGTATGGCTTAACCCTTACGCAACAGAACTTTTGAAAAAAATTATTCCGTTGTTTGATATTGAGAGTCTGGATGATTTGATTGGAATGAACATGGGGCGCTTTCATGTAAATCCTGCCTACCAGGAAAAAATCATGGAAAGCCTGACAACTACATACCGTTCCAGAATTAACATTAAGGATACCTATATTGCTGATATTATTATTAACCCGATAAATGATAAGGAAGAAATCATCGGTTACGTGGTTATGCTCGCCGATGTCACCACAAAAGTACAGGAAGAGAATCGGAAGGAAAAAATAATTCAGGAACTTTCCGGACCAACATTACATATCTGGGATAATACCCTTGCGCTCCCTCTAATAGGGACGGTCGACAATAATCGTTTCAGTATTATTTTGAATAAGTTACTTAAGACCTGTGAGAAAATGGAGACAGAGTACGTTCTCATCGACATGAGTGGATTAAATGACTGGGACAAAGAGCTCCCTGTTCAGATTGAGAAGTTGATCACGAACCTGGAGCTCCTCGGTGCCCAGTGTATTATCGTGGGTGTGAAACCCAAATTAGCCCAGTGTATCGCAGGTAGAATCATTTATCGCGTCCGCAAGTTCAATTCTTCAAAAGAAGCTATTAAATATATAATCTCGCAAAGTACGTAAAATGGAGTATTCCAATAGGAGAAGTTGACAGATGGGGGTAATATCACCTAACGTGGAACGAAGAAAGACTCACAAACTAATGGAGGATACATTATGAGTGGTATGGCCAAGTTAACAGGGACTATTTTCCTATCAAAACTTATTACACAATATGCTCAGCTGCACGAAAAATCAGTAGGTGGGGCTGCAAAAGAATATATAAGCCAACTTGGAATCAGGACTGGTGAATGGTTGGAAACCTTTTATGATTCAAGCAAACTGGCAAACTGGACACCAGAGCAATATGCTGACGTAATAATAGATATTAAGAATTCAATTGGCGGACATTTTTATATAGCAGAAGTACATCCGGACCATGTAGTTGTAAAGGCAAGCGGGTGCCCGTTTGGTGAAATCGTACAGGATGCCCCTCATCTCTGTAATATGACGTCAAGCGTGTTTGGCGGAATTGCTTCTAGAAGATTCGGCTATGGAAAGGTCAACCTCCGGAAACGAATTGCTGCTGGCGATGCAGGATGTGAAGTTGCTGTATACTTTGAGCCCACTGACAGGGAAGATGGAGAGGTATATAAGGACCTTCCGGTAACGCCGGCAAACGGTAATCCTTTTGAGTGGGAAGAAGAAACCATTCAGTCACTAAATAAAGAACTTGAGCGAAGCGATGAAATGATTAATAACCTTGTAGAAGAACTGGAGGAGCTTCGGGCAAAAGTAAAAGCGGGCGAATAAGTTCTGTTCCATCCTGCAAAATACATCATGTTTATCCCCTATTAAAAAATAGACTATCAGAAATATTGCCCCTCAACTTTCTGATAGCAATTCTGGGAGAATGACAAATGAATACGATAACCTTTAAAGATATCTATACACCCGGACGGGTGAAAGAAGATAACACACAGTTTATTCACATACATGACCCGGAAATGCTAATTCGTTATGACAGTAATTTTATAAAGTTTAAGCAGATGCCGTCGGTCGTAGAGTTTATGGATGTTGAAAATCACCTCAGGAATTTCCATCAGCGAAATGGACAAAAACACCTGAAATTTTACTTTCCTGCAAATGAAAAACCACCCGGTTCCTTTTTGGACTATCTCAACCAGTCGGATTATGAAACTGGATTTCTCGAATTGTATGCAATTAAACCTGCTGATTTTCCGGCGGGTGAAAGAAATGCCGAAATCAGTATAAAGTTTGTCTCAGAGAATACATTCGCTCAATTTCTTGAATTGCAGTATGGTCAGGAAAAAGGGTATGGCGAGGAATTTGCCGAGCAGAAGTTGGAAGAACATAAACGGAATTATTCAAGGAAGCACATTCAACAGGTTATCGCATTTTATGGAAACCAACCGGCCGGCTCGGTCGATATAATCCTGAATGAAAATACAGCCGAAATTGATAGCCTTTATGTTCATGAAGATTTTCGCAAAAAGGGGATTGGTGCTCAACTCCAGAAATTTGTAATGGATAGTTTTCCGGATAGTACGGTTATTCTTGTAGCGGATGGTGAGGATACACCAAGAGAGATGTACCAGAAGCAGAATTATACATATATTGGTTTTCAGTATGAAACGTTGAAGGTGGTAAAATAAATCGGGCATCCCCACGTGATGGGAGATCCCGATTTTTTTAATATGTAGGAAAGTATAAAATTTTGCTTTTCGGTGTCCAGCTCCAGCGCCTACCCCCTCGAGGTCTTAAGCATAGACTCTATGTGGCAAAAACCGCCACTTCGAGCCTCTGCTTAAGCTTGTCGGGGGTGAACAAGGCGCTTGCGCATTTCTCAATGCCGTTTATTGAGCCAAAGAACACCACTTTTGGCAAGTCGTGGGATATACCCGGTCACAGGCTTTTTCATCATATTTCCGAACCCTTCAGAACTTCCAAGCGACCCCAGAGTTCCCTTAAGTTTAAGTTCGTTAGGTTTATTAGGTTCTTCGCCTCGTAAAACAGCTCCCAGTACGTCGGCAATCTGTTCTCCCTGCTGTCCGGCAAGCTGTGCACTTGGTGAATAATCGGATGATGCACAGTCACCAACAACGTATACATTAGGCTGCTCTGGAACCTGATAAAAATCATTAACGACGATTTTATCCTGTTCATCTTTCTTGAATGGAAGTTCTCTTGCCAGATAGTTTGGCTGTACCCCTGCAGTCCAGATGGTTACATCGTTTACATAGCAAACCCCGTTGTTACAGACCCCGTCCTTTTCCACATATTCGACGTTTGCTCCATGAAGCACTTCCACATCATTTTTACGGAACCAGTCCTCCACATAGTCCTGAATTTTAGAATCGAATGCCTTCAAAACAGTTTCTCCACGGTCGAGAAGGCGTACATTCAGGTCAGGTCGGCTCTCACGTATTTCAGCAGCGACCTCAATTCCGCTTAGCCCTGCCCCGACGATTGTAACTTTGCCAAAGGCTTTCAGGTTTCCAACAGCCATTCCGGCCTTGCGTGCTGCACGGAAAGTCTGGACACCGTAAGTGAACTCCCTGGCTCCTTCAATGCCATGATAGTTGTCCTCACAACCAAGCCCGATTACCAGATAATCATATGACACAGGCTCGCTGCGGTCTACAAATAAGATTTGCTCATTTTCATGGTCAATCTGGTTAATTTCTGCATAAACATAGCTGATTCGATCATGGACCGGAAACTCAATCCGCAAATCTTTATCAGCTGACGTGCCGGCTGCAATCGAATAAAATTCTGTTTTGACAGAATGATACGGATTGCGGTCAATAATGGTTATTTGGACGTCGTCAGGCAAGTTCTGATCAATCAGATTGGAAACTATTTTCATCCCGCCGTATCCGCCACCTAAGATGACTAAATTTCTCATAACAAAACCCCTCACATGCTTCATATGCTTCTATTACTAAGATTACCAAAAGTTGTGAAGGAAAACTAGAAAAAGTATGCAGAGTCTGTGGTGCAATGATAATCTAGAGGAAAAAGATTGAGAATAGAAAGGTGTATCCAGTATGCAAAGTCTGACACTCGGATCACTGCTCGATGTAGTTGGAGAATTATTTTCCGACGAAATTTCCATTGCAGTATCCAATACGAACGAATATGTCTATTATCGGCCTAGCAAACGAATCGACCTGAAAATAAGGCGTGGTGATGCTGTAAAGGAAGGAACCATCGCATATAAAGCACTGGAGACTAACCAGAAAGTCTCGGAGTTCATTGATAGGGATATTTTTGGCGTGCCATATCACGGAGAAGCTGTACCGTTTGAATATGACGGTAAAGTGGAGGGCTGTGTAACCGCTATTTACCCTGCACTTACAGAGGGGAAATCTGTTGTAACAGTTAAAACGCCTGATGGTTGGAAGCCCATCCCTTTTAATAACGTATCTTATTTAGAGGCCAAAGACAGGAAAACCCATGTGTATACCAATGGGTTTATCGGAGTAAACAAAAAAGCTCTTCAAGATTTTGAGTACACGCTGCCCCGTAAAACGTTTATACGGTGTCACCGTTCTTTTATCGTAAACGTGAATCATATCCGTGATATATTCCCAGATACACATTCTACGTTTTTGCTGTCGATGAACAATGGGGCAAATATCCCGGTCAGCCAATCATATTCGAGTTATTTCCGCAAATTGCTGGGATTCTAGCGGACTGGAATTAGGAGGGTTTTAGCCGAATCGCCTGAAATGGAGAAAAAACACCTGAACTCAAGGTGAAACCGCCTAATAACGTGAGAAAATCGCCTAATCTCAGAAGACCGGCTTCCAAATTCAGGTGAGATACTATATCCGAACGCAGGAGGCCGGTTCCCCACTGTAAAAGATCCCGCAAACCAAAACAAGAGCCATGTCTCACCCCGCTCTGACGCCGCCTGTCTATATTTCAGTCACTATTTTTCTCCTATATGTAAATAAATGCTGGTTCATTCGCGGAATATTCCTGCCTATGTCTAATTTTGCTTTCTCCTTCCAAAAACCCCTTTTGTAAGCGCTTGTACGATAGAATTATTAGAAAGTTACAAACAGGAGGGATTCTATCATGAATACTCAACTAGGTTGAATCAGGGACCCTCGTCTTCATAATCGTGTTGTGTCAGCTGAGGAAGCTGCAGCATGGATTAAAGACGGCATGACGCTGGGGTTGAGCGGGTTTACACGTGCGGGTGATGTGAAAGCGGTACCAGCAGCACTGATTAACCGTGCACAAACGGATTCATTTAAAGTCAATGTGTTTACCGGGGCTTCACTGGGTTCGGATGTAGACAAGATGTTTGCCGAAGCGGGCATCATTAATAAACGTCTTCCATTTCAGGCTGATTCAACCATGCGGAAAAAGATAAACCAGGGTGAGCATTTGTTTGTGGATCATCATCTGTCACATACCGCAGAACTGGTTAGAAGTAATGTTCTTGATACCATTGATTACGCCATTTTGGAAGCGGTTGCGGTATCGGAGGATGGTTTGATAATACCGTCCACCTCGATTGGTAATTCACTGGCATTCGCTGAGCATGCGGAAAATGTGATTATTGAACTTAATATGGCCCAGTCAGAGAATTTGGAAGGTATACATGATTTATACAGCCCTGGTAAACAGGGAGAACGTGATCCGATTCCATTGACCGCTCCTGACGACCGGATTGGTACCAGCGGCATTCGGGTTGATGCAGCAAAGATAAAGGGGATTGTTTTCACGGACCAGGACGATTCACCGTCAACAATTGTACCGCCGGATGAGGAAACTGAGGTCATGGCTGGACATTTACTGGATTTCCTGCGAAGTGAAGTGGATGCAGGCAGGCTAACTAAACAGCTGGCCCCGCTCCAGTCAGGGATTGGGTCTATAGCGAATGCTGTCCTGCATGGCATGGTGGATTCAGAGTTTAAGAATCTACAGGTTTACTCAGAGGTACTGCAGGATGCGGTCTTTGATTTGATTGATGCCGGCAAAGTTGATTTTGCTTCATGCTGTTCAATTACTTTGTCCGAACAGAAAATGAAGCAGGTGTTTACGGACTTTGAAAACTACCGGGACAAACTGATTATGCGGCCACAGGAGGTTTCCAATCACCCCGAAATCATCAGACGTCTTGGACTTATCTCGATTAATACAGCACTCGAATTTGATATCTATGGAAACGTTAACTCAACACATGTCTCCGGAACTAAAATGATGAATGGAATAGGCGGTTCAGGGGATTTCGCCCGTAATGCGCGGCTTGCCATTTTTGTCACCAAGTCAATTGCCAAGAATGGCGATATTTCAAGCATTGTGCCGTTTGCTTCCCATATCGACCATACCGAGCATGATGTCGATGTAGTCGTGACCGAGCAGGGGTATGCAGATCTTCGTGGACTGGCACCAAGGGAGCGAGTGCCGATGATTATTGAGAATTGTGCACATCCAATGTACCGTGCCCAGCTCTGGGACTATTATCAGGAGGCAAGGGAGCGCGGCGGCCAGACACCGCATGTTCTCGAAAAAGCGCTATCCTGGCACACCAATTTTAAAGAGAAGGGAACGATGTTGAATAAAGTAACTCAACCAGTATAAGAAATGAAAATATTTGTCATCCCCGACAAAAAATCCACGCTCATTTGCTGAGCGTGGATTTCTTTCGTGGTGAAAAATTCTAAGCTTTACTCCGTCTGTATTTCCACATCATATATCTGTATCGTATTGTACAACCTATACAGTAACCCATCAGTGCAATACCAGCTGCTGCCATCACCATGAGGCTGGAAATATATCCGAGTATAGTGAGTTCTGTATAAAAGAAAATCAGTGATAATCCGAGACAGATTGTCGCAATCCATTGGTTAAAGATTTGCTGATCCTTATCTTCCTGTTTATATTGATTGGCTGACCTTTTCAAAAATCTCTTGCCAAACATGATAATTGGGTTTTGCTTTCTCAGAAGTGTATAGACTCCTACTGTGAATGGCACAAGCAAAATAGCGGGGTGAATAATCAAACCTATTAAAACCATAATGAAAATAAATATCTGGTTGGTTTGAACCAGTGGTTTGGGAATACTCATAAAGTTTCTCACCCCTTTCTCTTTATAACACATTATACACAGTTGTTTACTCGGGTTAAATATTTTCGCTTTTTTGGAAAGGGATTTTTGAAATAGGATTGACGACCTATAAACAAAAGTTTATAATTTAAACAAAAGTTTAATTAGGAGGTGGACAATTGAACGACAAGGAGCAATCAATCTTTAACTTGATAAAAAAAGATCCATATATATCGCAGCAGGATCTTGCCGACACCATGGGCCTATCGAGGTCATCTATTGCTAATTTGATATCCGGGTTGGTTAAAAAAGGCTATATACGAGGAAAGGCGTATGTGGTTAATGACCTAAAGCAGATTGTCTGCATCGGTGGTGCGAATATCGATCGAAAGTTTTATGTGAAAGACAAGCTGCAAATGGGGACCTCCAATCCGATTTACTCAGCTCAAAACCCTGGTGGTGTAGCGCGAAATATTGCTGAAAACCTCGGCAGGCTGGGACTGGATATCACTTTGCTTACTGTAAGTGGAGTAGACCAGGGCTGGGAATACATTGCGGAACAGTCAGATCCATACATGAACCTTGGCGAAGTAACCCACTTTTCTAAGGAATCAACTGGATCGTATACTGCCGTCCTTGATGAAGCGGGAGATCTGGTTCTGGGTTTAGCAGATATGGATATTTTTGATCTGATGATTCCCGAGTGGATTCAGCAGCATGTACCCATACTGAACCAAGCGAAATGTATACTGGCGGATTTAAATTGTCCGCAAGAAACTCTACAATTCTTATGTAAATTTGCAAAAAGCCATGCAATTCCACTTATCCTAGTAACTGTTTCTGCACCAAAAATGAAACATATACCCGATCAGCTTGACGGGATTACATGGATAATAACTAACCATGAAGAATCGGAGGCATATTTCAACCGAAAGCTGAAGCATCAGGAGTCTGCCCGTATGTGGCTTGAACAAGGGGTTGAAAATGTCGTTGTCACAAAAGGACGAGATGGTGCAGTAATTGGTAATAACGAAGGAGAGATTCACCCCGTCCCCGCAATAAAGACGGATAAAATCATTGATGTAACTGGTGCGGGAGATGCCTTTTCATCAGCCGTCACACATGCCTGGCTTGAAGGGTACTCGCTTCAGAATATTGCTAAAGCAGGAATAGTTAACGCAACAAAAACACTTCAGTCGCCATATACAGTGCGACGAGATTTATCCGCAATACAACTACAAGAAGATACGGAGGCTCAATCATGAGAAACTACATCGAATTATCGGAAGAGGTCATTCAGGCAAAAGAGCAAGGCAAACCAGTAGTGGCCTTGGAATCAACTATTATTTCCCACGGAATGCCGTACCCGCAAAACGTTCAGACGGCGCGTGAAGTAGAGCAGATTATTCGGGATAATGGGGCTGTCCCAGCAACAATAGCTCTTTTGGATGGAAAAATAAAAATCGGACTAAGTGATGAGGAACTTGAGGATTTTGGCAACAGTACGAATGTTGCCAAGGCTTCCCGCCGTGACCTTCCATACCTGCTGGCAACGAAGCAAAAGGGTGCCACGACTGTTGCAGCCACCATGGTCTGTGCTGAGCTTGCTTCGATAAAAACGTTTGTGACCGGTGGAATTGGCGGGGTTCACCGTGGAGCCGAATCAACGATGGATATCTCGGCCGACCTGGAGGAATTAGCAAAAACTGATGTTGCGGTAATCTGTGCGGGTGCTAAGTCAATCCTTGATATCGGACTGACGCTGGAATATTTGGAGACGAACGGTGTACCTGTTATGGGATATCAGACTGATGTTCTCCCAGCATTCTACACACGGACAAGCCGCTTTCCGGTAAATTTCCGGGTGGACGATGAGGAAACAGCAGCCTCTGTACTGAAAGCAAAATGGGACCTTAATTTATCCGGTGGAGCTGTCATTGCAAACCCGATTCCTGAAGAGTCCGCAATGGCCGAAGAGGATATCACGGCTGTTATAGAAAAAGCACTGAAGGAAGCCGAAGAACGCAATATTTCAGGGAAAGAAGTGACTCCGTTTCTACTCGGCAAAGTAAAAGAGCTGACTGACGGAAAGAGTCTCACCGCCAATATTGCATTAGTAAAGCATAATGCATTGGTTGGTGCGAACATTGCTGTTAAATTGGCTGAACTGGAATAATCGTTATGAGCTATAATCCTATAAGGGTTATAGCTCTTTTTTTAGCGAAGTGTGCTAAAGGTTTAGGTTGTATAATTCTCGGAAACAGTATTATACAACAAATTTCAAGGAGTGGGTTGATATGAACAGCAGGAAGTTAATTCTGACCATCCCACTGGCTGGAGGCCTTGTGTTATCAGGATGTGCCCATGATGCCACAGAACAAGAGGGCGATGTTGAACAAAAGGAAGCAGATCCCCAAGAACCTGATTTGGATGAGGAACCATCAGAAGAAGGCGCTAATAATTGAGATGAACATTCATGGGGCTTCGACAGGCAATAATTATTTTAACAGCTAATATAGCGCTTATTAGCTGTTTATATAGAATACGCGCCTGTTCATCAGCAGGCGTTTTTCCTTTAACAAAACAGGATGGTTGACTTACTTTTTGACTGTTTGTACCATATGTTACGTAAAGTGATTGACTTATTTTTAATCACTATCATCAATCTCTCATAAAATGAGGTGGTTGAGATAAAATAATAGCAGGCAATGTTTACATGGGATATTTTAGTAAAAAAATTATCATATAAAGGAGAATGACCACATGGCAAACGTAAAACTTGCTGTAATCTACTACAGCTCTACAGGAACGAATTATCAGATGGCGAAATGGGCTGAAGAAAGTGCAAAGGAAAACGGTGCAGAAGTACGTGTTGTAAAAGCACCTGAACTTGCACCTGAGGGAGCAGTGGCATCAAATCCTGCCTGGAAGTCACATCTAGAAGAAACGAAAGACGTTACGGAGGCCACTTCTGATGATATTGAGTGGGCAGACGCAATCATCTTCAGTGTTCCAACACGTTTTGGAAACCTTCCGGCACAAATGAAGCAGTACATCGATACACAAGGTGGCCTGTGGGCATCCGGTAAGACTGTAAACAAAGTCGTAAGTGGTATGACCTCTGCGCAAAACCCGCATGGCGGTCAGGAGGCTACTCTACTTTCACTTTATACTTCCATGATGCATTGGGGTACGATCATCGTATCTCCAGGTTACACGGATCCGGTACTGTTCGGAGCGGGTGGTAACCCTTATGGAACCAGTGTATCGGTCGATCAGGATGGCAAGATGGTTGAAGATGTAGAAGGTGCTGTAAAACATCAGGCAAAACGGGTAATTGAAATTGCATCAAAAGTAGTTAGCGGATAATAAATGACAAGGCCTCAATCTGTTTAGGATTGGGGCCTTGTTTTGTGGTATAGGAATGTATAAAATTTTTGCTTTCTATGTACAGCTCCAGCGCCTACCCCTTAAATTGGTCGGATTTTCTATAAACTGCGACATAACAGTGCAGCTTCGCTACGACAGAATACTTCGCTTTCACCACTCCGGGTGCAAGTCCAACATCTGTTCAAGCTAAAGCTTTCACAGTGTTTCCTTTGCCGTGGGCACGGCCTCAGCCTCCTCAGAAGCAAAAAGCGCTTCTTGCGGGGTCTTCGACTCGTGCTGTTCCCACAGGAGCCTCCGTATTCTGCTACGCTAATAAATGAGATTAGAAGGTCAATATAAATACAGTACGATCGCCTTTTTCCAGCGGAGGAAATGCACGAAGACTCCTGCGGGAGAGAAGGCCTCGTTGAGACCCCGGAGTGCAGAGCACGAGGAGGCTCACCAGCCGCCCGCGGAAAGCGAAGTGCATTTCCGAAGCGACGAAGACGCACGCATCCATAGCGTTTCCTAGTCAATTGAGTTTACACTACGTCACTTTTTACATCAACTCGATGTAAGAATCGCCTAGAAGAAGATTACATTGTAGACTTCCCTCTTAATCGCTCGTAAAGATTGGTTATGTCCCAGCCTCTTGCATAAGTGCTACTATGGCATTCGACACAAAAACCTTGGCAATTGCTAAGGTTTCTAACTAGGCATCTAATTTAAAACCGAATTGGGGGTGCATGTAGACCTGTTCGAAACGTTCGTCATTCTTCAAAATAGTTGCAAGGTCTTCAGGGGCAAACAGAAAATGATCATTTTCAAATTTTATCCCCGCACCTTGATAATAACAGTGCCAGACAAGTTTTGAGCAATATACCCCTGCCTCAAGGTTCTCAAGCGGGATACTCAGACTGAATGTAAAAGGCGGAATCACCTGTCCGTTCTTTAATTTATCACTGTAAGTATTAACGTAGTTTATGGCAAAATTGGCAGCTTGCTGTGCAAGATTACTGTCTTTACATCGGTACTGGGTATGCTGCGGATGAATGGCCAGAAATTCTTTGATCGGACTGAACTGGACTTGGGGATGGGAAGTTACCGATTCCACCAGATATTCACCATCCACAACAATTGCGGAATGTCCCATATATCCAGGTGGCAAAACATTCCCGTAGTTATCGCTTGCAATAAGTATATCTCCTGGTTGGAAAGTTCGATCATTGCCAGTGTCGGGCATACGTGTATGCGGATTTATTTGAAAGGTAAATGTCTTTTGCTGACCATCCGCAAACCTGCACATTACGTTCAGGATATTTCCTCCGAATCTGGGTAGCCGGATTAAAGGCGCAGCCCGGTAAGTTCCAATAGAATGACCATCCAATTCAACAGAAACCATCTGGATAGGATAGTCCATATTCAGATAGATATTTATATTTTCGTTTGTATAGGAACCTGTTACAACAGGATTATACATACCAAACACCTCTGGTTGCTTTTATAACAGGTTATTGTGGGTGCTGGGTATGTGTGCACATTTTTTTCTGCATAGGTACAATTAAGGCTTGCACTCGTACGCTAATGGGATTTCATATATGAGCCTTTTTGCAGGCCCTTAACACCAAGCTCTCTAACACCTGAACATGTTTAAATACTAAAAAGATAGGTAAGAGGACACTGAATAATTTAAAAGAAAGGAGTTTTCTCTTGCTACTAAAGGACAAGGTGGCATTAATAACGGGTGCTGGATCTGGAATGGGTAAAGCACAAGCCGTAGAGTACGCTAAAGAAGGGGCAAAAGTTATCCTTGCTGACATTAATAAGGAGGATGCAGAAAAAGTTAAAAAGGAAATAGAGAATGAAGGTGGAAAAGCTGTTGCTGTGGAAGGTGACGTATCGAAAAAGACAGATGCTGAAAGAATGGCCCAGGAAGGCATTGACAGCTTTGGAAGAATTGATATTCTGACCAACACAGCAGGTATTCTTGATGACTATAAACCGACATTGGAGATCGATGAAGAAGCATGGGACAAGTATATGGGTGTTAATCTTAAAGGTGTATATTTAATGACAAATGCCATTCTTCCACAAATGATAGAAAATGGTAAAGGAACCATTATTAATTTTGCTTCTATCGCAGGCTTTGTAGCTGGTGGCGGCGGAGCAGTTTATACACCTTCCAAGCACGGGGTGATAGGGTATACTAAACAGTTGTCATTTGACTACGGAAAAAAAGGAATTAAAGCTAACGCTATTTGTCCTGGTGCAGTGGAAACGGCAATGACTGAAAAAATATTCAACGAAAGTGAAGAGATTCAGCAATTGCTGCAGGACACGCCGGCGGGAAGAGCAGGTAAACCTGAAGAAATTGCCTACCTCTCTGTATTCCTGGCAAGTGACAAATCAGACTTTATCCATGGAGCTCCGATTAAAATCGACGGCGGATGGACAGTAAAATAAAAAGGCTGGAGTCTCGTAACTCCAGCTTTTAATAATTATCCTGTAATAATAAAAGTGAAAAGAACTCCATAAAGGAAGATGATCAATGAACCAACAAGCAGTGGGTTAAAAAAGCCGATACCCTTTACTTTTGCTTTGATTGTCGTTGCTTTATTTGACTCCATAGGTTCTGGATTATAATTACTCATTGTTGTGCTTAGCGAGTTATTAGTGCCTAGTACAGAAATCAAAAGTCCAACCATTCCTATAAAAAACGCTACGGCGGGAAATTCATCTTGGTTGTATTGAACTACCCGTGTTGCTATGAAAAGTTCAACTCCTATGGTTACAATGAACCCCAACAGGAACCGAATCATTATCTTCCCCTCCCAGAGATGCGTGGAAAATTAATTAAAACCAAAATTAGGTCAGTACTATTATTACATAGGATAAATAGGAAATCCAAGTAATTTTTATAACCAACACCTTGCACTCACGAATAAAACAAAAATGAGGCTGGACATAACTTTAACTTCATATTTTAAAGACTAATGAATTAGGCACGAAGTCATATAATGTTATCCTTTTTTAAAAGTGCATAATTTTAAGGCCAAATAATTCTAAGTGGACACGGAATACCCTATTTCCACTAAAAAACATGGTTTCATTTTTTTGTAGGACATACGAGCCCTTATTTGCAATGAATTAATCAAAACAAGCTATTATTTAGCTCAATAAAGGGCTCTGGTGTCCGCAAGACTCTAAATTGTTCCATATTTTCATAAATAGAGTCTTCTGTGGCCGCTAAACAACTTAAATTTTTCGTTCATCTGGTTCTAGTCGAATAAATAAAAATAGCGCCTTGTTGCGTGGCGGGGTGTTAGATACGGTAGTTACATAGCAGTTTATAGATTATACGAAGGCATCCTAACAAAAAAATCCGAACTATCTTTAATGATAGTCCGGATTATGCTCAAAGAAAGTTCGTATTATCGCATCAAATCTCCTACAATCTCATAGGAACGTATTCTTGCTTTCTGATCGTAAATCTGCGAGTTGATAATCATTTCATCTGCTTGTGTCTCTTCAAGGAATTGCTCCAGTCCTTTTTTAACAGTTTCTTTGCTTCCCACAATGGTGGAACGGGAATTAATGGATTGCTCCACTGCCGCTTTTTCCATTTCAGACCACACAGAATCGATATCCTCAATTGGCGGCTGTAGTTTGGTTGGCTGACCACGGCGGATACTAAGGAATTGTTGTTGCTGTGACGTTGCCAGATATTCTGCTTCTTCATCCGTATCAGCGGCTATTACATTTACCCCAACCATTGCATAGGGCTCATCCAGAACATCAGATGGCTGGAAGTTATCACGATACAAATTCAAGGCTGGAATGGTGTAATCCGGTGCAAAGTGGCTTGCAAAAGAAAAATGCAGTCCTTTCTTAGCGGCCAGCTGGGCACTGAATCCACTAGATCCAAGCAACCAGATTGGTATAGTGAGACCTTCCCCGGGTACTGACCTCACCCGAGCAGTTCCCTCGAAATATGCCTGCAATTCCTCCACTTGGAGCGGAAAGTCTTCCACATTCTGATTTAACGTGCGGCGAAGTGCATAGGAGGTCGCCTGATCACTTCCTGGAGCCCGGCCAAGCCCTAGGTCAATACGGCCGGGATACAATGATTCGAGCGTCCCGAATTGTTCGGCGATTACGAGGCTTGCATGGTTTGGAAGCATAACTCCGCCCGCACCTACGCGCATATGACTGGTTGCCCCCGCGATGTGCCCAATGATAACAGAGGTCGCGGAGCTCGCAATCCCCGGCATATTATGGTGTTCAGCCAGCCAGTAACGGTTAAATCCGAATTTCTCCACGTTTTGCGCGAGTTCCACACTGTTTTTAAATGACTCTGATGGATTACTCCCTTCCAGAACAGGAGCTAAGTCCAATACAGATAAGGGTATATTATTAAAGGTTTTTACCGACATATATTTCACTCCTTACTAAAAAATAATACGACGAGATGTTGCGCAAGTCCAATCATTAGCTTGTTAAATTTGAATGAAAATGGGTGCTTATTTTTCAATATAATCATCTTTATTTTACGATTTAACATAATTGTAATATTTTGTTAGGGGTAATTTGCTGTCTATCTTTATTAATCCTTTGTGTGCCATGTATTAAAAGCGTATAAACAATTATAAAAATCCAATCATGAAGGCGTTTACATATTGTAATTCTGAATACGGATGTATGAAAATAACTTATCTGAATTTTGAGTAAATCTGAAATTTATGCTATTATGGTAAAAAAACGATTTAAAAGTCCACATATTCTAATAGAAAAGGAGCTGGTGTGATGACACGAAACGGGTTCCCTGAAGCACAGGGATTGTATCATCCTGATCTCGAACATGAAGCATGCGGGATTGGCATGATTGCAAATATAAACGGAAATCAGACACACAACATAGTACAAAATGCGATTAACATTCTGTGTAACCTGGAGCACCGTGGTGGACAGTCGGCTGATACCAGTACAGGCGATGGTGCAGGAATACTTACACAGATACCACACCGGTTTTTCAAGAAGCAGTGTGAGAAGGAAGATATCATACTGCCAAATGAGGGCGAATATGGAATCGGCATGGTGTTTTTGCCACAGGACCGTGAAACACGTTTGGAGTGCAAAGAAGTAATTGAGCGGATCATACAGGAAGAAGGACAGAATTTCCTTGGCTGGCGACCTGTGCCGGTCAATGACTCATTTATCGGAAAAGTGGCAGCAAAAAGCAAGCCGTTTATCCGGCAGGTATTTATTGAGAAAGCGTCCGACCTGTCTGACCAGATGGCATTAGAACGGAAGCTTTATGTTATCCGAAAGCGAGTGGAGAAAGAGCTGGCTTCTTTACCGCAATATGAAGAAGTTTATGTGAGCAGTTTATCTTCCCGCACGATTGTCTATAAAGGAATGCTTATTCCTGAACAGCTTGATTCCTTCTATATTGATTTAAATCATCCGAATTTCAAATCCGCAGTAGCATTAGTACACTCTCGTTTCAGTACCAACACCTTCCCTAGCTGGAAAAGGTCACACCCGAACCGTTACACCATTCACAACGGTGAATTCAATACCCTTCGCGGAAATGTTAATTGGATGAAAGCGCGCGAACAGCTCCTGAATTCCAAACATTTCAGTGACGAGGACATGGAAAAAATAAAGCCGGTTATCGATGATGACGGCAGTGACTCATCCATTTTTGATAATACATTTGAATTCCTGCATCTTTCCGGCCGCTCTATGGCGCACACTGCCATGATGATGGTCCCGGAGCCATGGGCGAACGATGACACCATTAAGCAGGAGAAACGTGATTTTTATGAATACCATAGCACATTGATGGAGCCTTGGGATGGTCCTGCTGCATTTGTATTCACCGACGGCACTCAGATTGGTGCCAGTCTTGACCGGAACGGGTTGCGTCCTGCTCGTTATTACGTCACAAAAGACGGCATGATTGTACTTGGCTCGGAAGTAGGGGCCCTGGATATTTTTGCTGATGAAATTGTGTACAAGAGACGTCTGACACCAGGGAAGATGCTGCTTGTTGATTTGGAAAAGGGAATGATACTTCCTGACGAGCAAATCAAAATGCAAATTGCATCAGAGAAACCGTATAAAGAGTGGCTGAAGAACATCAAGGATTTGGAGGAACTTCCCGCAGCCGGGTTGGAGGAACCTGCATATAGGGATGATACCCTGGTAGCACAGCAAAAGGCTTTTGGCTATACCTACGAGGAACTGAATAAAATCATCAAACCGCTCGTCAGTGATGGAAAAGACCCAATTGGTTCCATGGGCTATGATTCACCGCTTGCTGTTCTGTCTAAAAAACCACAGCTTTTATATAACTATTTCAAGCAGTTGTTTGCACAGGTGACAAACCCACCGATTGATGCCATCCGTGAAAAAATCGTCACAATGGCACAGACTACGATCGGCCGGGAAGGGGACCTGGTGAACCCTGGTCCGGAAAGCTGCAACCATATACGACTGGAAACACCTCTATTGACGAATGCCGAGCTGGAAAAAATCAGATGGCAGCAGAAGCCGGATTTTAAAGCGAAGACACTTTCCATTCTATTTGACGCGAATGAGGGCAGTATGGAAGCCGCATTAGACCGGCTGTTTGCTGAAGCGGATGAGGCTATGAATGAGGACGCGACATTCCTTATTCTCTCCGACCGGGGGACGGATAAGGATAATGCTGCAATACCTGCATTACTTGCCGTATCTGGCCTTCATCATCATTTGATCAGGAAAGGTGTCAGGACAAAAGTGGGGCTTATTGTTGAATCTGGTGAGCCTCGGGAGGTCCATCACTTCGCTACATTGCTTGGGTATGGAGCGGGTGCAATTAACCCTTATCTTGCATTCGATACGATTAAAGCACTCGTTGAAAAAAATGAAATAACCGATGTATCCAGTGAACAGGCAATTGACCAGTATATTACCTCGGTCACTGACGGTATTATAAAAGTTCTATCAAAAATGGGCATCTCCACTATTCAGAGTTACCGTGGGGCGCAGATTTTTGAAGCTGTAGGAATTAAAAATGATGTTATCGATAAGTATTTCACCCGGACATCTTCACGATTGGGTGGCATCGGGCTTGACACAATAGAATTGGAAGTACTGATGCGCCATAAAGATGCATTCCGGGAAAATCGAGGTGGTAATCGTGCGCTTGAACCAGGTGATGAGTATCAGTACCGTGAAGATGGAGAAGACCATCAATACAATCCACGGACGATTCATATGCTTCAGCATGCATGCCGTACGGGCAGCTATGAATTGTTTAAGCAATACTCGGGGCTGCTGACAAATGAACGGAATAACCTGCAGTCATTACGCGGGTTGCTTAAATTTAAAAAACATACACCAGTGCCCATTGACGAGGTGGAATCTGTAGAATCAATTTGTGCAAGGTTCAAGACTGGTGCGATGTCATACGGGGCAATTAGTCAGGAAGCCCACGAGGCACTTGCGATTGCGATGAACCGGATTGGCGGTAAAAGTAACTCGGGTGAAGGCGGCGAGGCGCTTGATCGATTTACTCCTGACGCCAATGGGGATTCGAGACGGAGTTCCATTAAGCAGGTTGCATCCGGACGGTTTGGTGTAGACAGTCATTATCTTGTGAACGCGGATGAAATTCAAATTAAAGTCGCTCAGGGGGCAAAACCCGGTGAAGGTGGACATCTGCCTGGTAAAAAAGTATATCCGTGGATTGCCGAAGTGCGCGGATCCACTCCAGGTGTGGAACTGATTTCACCGCCGCCGCACCATGATATTTACTCGATTGAAGATCTTGCTGAACTGATCCATAACCTGAAAAACACGAATCCTGGAGCTCGGATTAGCGTTAAGCTTGTATCTGCGGTTGGTGTAGGAACCATTGCGGCAGGGGTTGCAAAAGGCCGTGCCGATCACTTGCTGATTAGTGGATATGACGGTGGAACAGGTGCTGCACCACGAACAAGTCTTAAGCATACTGGGCTTCCGTGGGAAATAGGGCTTGCCGAAACCCACCAGACCCTGCTTCTGAATGGACTCCGGGACCGGATAGCCGTTGAAGCGGATGGAAAAATGATGACAGGGGAAGATGTTGTACTGGCAACTCTTCTTGGTGCCGAGGAATATGGCTTTTCTACTGCACCACTTGTGGTACTTGGCTGTGTCATGATGCGGGTGTGTCATCTGGATACATGTCCGGTGGGAATTGCTACGCAGAATCCTGAGTTGAGAAAGAAATTCACCGGTGATGCGGATTATGTGGTGAACTTTATGCGGTTTATCGCACAGGAAGCGCGAGAATTAATGGCGGAGCTTGGGTTCAGAACAATCGATGAAATGGTTGGACGGACCGATGTGCTGGAGAAAAAAGAAGACATCGACCACTGGAAGGCAAGAGATATTGATCTTTCCGCGATCCTTTATCAGCCGGATTTACCGGCCAAAGTAGGTCGCTATAATACAATCAAGCAGGACCACGGAATCGAGAAGACACTGGATTACCAGGAACTGATACCTAACTGCATACAGGCAATTGAAAACAAGGAACCAATTGCATTTACAACCGCCATCCGGAATATAAACCGGGTAACCGGAACATTGCTTGGAAGTGAAATCACCCGCCGTTATGGGGTTGAAGGATTACCTGAAGATACGGTGAACCTGACACTTAAAGGATCAGCAGGACAGAGTTTCGGGGCATTTATTCCTCGTGGTATGACACTCCGTCTCGTAGGCGATGCCAATGATTTTGTTGGTAAAGGTCTTTCAGGTGGAAAAATAATCGTCCATCCAGACCCGGTGACAACGTTCCAGCCCGAAGAAAACATTATCATTGGCAATGTTGCTTTCTACGGGGCATCAGCTGGTGAAGCGTACATTCAAGGAATTGCCGGCGAGCGGTTCTGTGTCCGTAATAGTGGTGCCCATGTTGTTGTTGAGGGTGTTGGTGACCACGGCTGTGAATATATGACCGGTGGTAGAGTAGTGGTTCTTGGAACTACCGGACGCAATTTTGCAGCAGGTATGTCAGGCGGTATTGCCTATGTATTTGATGAAGGTGGCACATTCCGTGAACGGGTCAATCAGGAGCTTGTTTATATTCAGCAGTTTGCGGATCCTGCAGAAAAACTTGCGGTACGCCGAATGATTGAAAAGCATGTTAGATATACAGGAAGCATGCATGCCCAGCGCATACTTACTTACTGGGATAGATACGCCGACAGCTTTTTGCGCGTCGTACCAAAGTCTTATATTCAGGTTCAGGAGCGTATTCTTGAGTTGCTTAATAGCGGTATGAGTAAATATGAAGCTGAAATGCAAGCCTTTGAGGAAAGCAAAAAAGGCTTAATCGAGAAAAAGAAGGAGCGGCCAAAACTGGAAGCCGTCCTTGATTAATCATTGATTAATAGACGACAAGATACTGAACGTGAAATAGATTACTATCGTTAAAGGAGGGTTCTAATGGGAAAACAAACAGGATTTATGGAATATGACCGTCAGGCACGTAAAGAACGGAATCCTGCCACACGGATCAATGACTGGTCCGATTACACCGCACCATTAACGGAAGTAGAAATCCGGCAGCAGGGAGCCCGTTGTATGGACTGCGGGGTTCCTACTTGCCATACCGGGATGGAAATAAACGGTGTAACCAGCGGCTGCCCTGTTTATCACCTTATCCCTGAATGGAACAACCTCGTTTATGAGGGGAAATGGAAAGAAGCACTCGACCGGGCACACGTAATGAACAACTTTCCCGAATTCACCGGGATTGCCTGTCCAGCACCTTGTGAGGGTGCTTGTGTACTGGGGATTAATGAACCCCCTGTGGCAATTCGCACAGTGGAGCGGTCAATTATTGAGCGCGGATTTGAAGAAGGCTGGGTGATACCGGAACCGCCGGAAATACGTACTGGTAAACGTGTGGCAGTTGTAGGATCCGGTCCAGCTGGACTTGCGGCGGCTGCCCAGCTGAACAAAGCTGGACACCATGTTACAGTATTTGAAAAAAGTGACCGTGTCGGTGGGCTGTTGACATACGGTATTCCAGAAATGAAACTATCATATGATATCGTGAAACGCCGTGTGGATATTCTGGAACAGGAAGGAATAACGTTTATTACCAATACCGAGGTAGGCAGTGACATATCTGAATCTGAACTCGACTCCGAATTTGATGCCACTATTCTTTGCGGAGGTGCTGCGGTTCACCGTGATATCCAGGTGGAAGGAAGTAATCTAAAAGGTGTCCACCATGCAATGGACTTTTTGAGCGCCAATACAAAAAGCCTGCTTGATTCCAACCTGGAAGACGGAAACTATATCTCTGCTGCCGATAAAAATGTGATTGTCATTGGTGGAGGAGACACCGGAACAGACTGTCTTGCCACTGCTGTTCGGCATAATTGTAAAAGCCTTACCCAGTTTGATATCTATGATAAAAAAGGTGCTGAACGTGACCCGGATACCAATCCTTGGCCACAGTATCCAATCGTTCACCGGGTAGAATATGGCCATAAAGATGCAGCGGGCAAATTTGGAGAAGATCCACGTGCATACGCTGTTATGACCAAAAAATTCGTTGGGGATGAAGAGGGTAATATTAAAGAAGTTCATACCGTTAATGTCAAACTCCGTTATGAAAAAGGAAAAAAAATCCGGGAAGAAATTCCTGGCACAGAAAAAGTCTGGCCGGCTGACCTTGTGCTGATTGCAATTGGATTCACCGGACCGGAACAGAACCTTCTCGAACTGCTTGGTGTGGATCGCAGCCCTAATAGTACCGTGAACGCGGAATACGGCAAATATACGACCAATATTGATGGCGTATTCGCTGCTGGGGATATGCGTCGCGGCCAGAGTCTGATTGTCTGGGCGATTAACGAAGGAAGAGAAGCAGCACGTGAATGTGACCGCCATCTGATGGGCGAGACTATGCTGCCATAAAATGTTTATTGAAAAAAGTTCGGGGCTCGGAACCCGGGCTTTTTTTCGTAGAATCACAGAGACGCCCTGAAACGTGATTTGTGGTTATTAGGGGTGGAATATACTCCAAAGAACCGGAATTGTGCTTATTCGGGCCACTGATGTGCTTAATGGGCAAGGTATTGCTTAATCAAACTTATTTGTTCTTGGTTCACCTCTTATTTCCTTCCGCGTGACATTTCCATGGATATCAGTCCGGTGAATATAGTAGACTGAAAATAGAGTAATGCAACGTGTAAAGAGGTGCTGACGCGTATGAAAGTGAAAAAGGCTATTATTCCAGCAGCAGGGCTGGGTACAAGGTTTCTCCCTGCCACCAAGGCCATGCCTAAAGAAATGCTGCCAATCGTAGATAAACCGACCATACAGTATATTGTTGAAGAGGCTATTGAATCAGGGATTGAAGATATTATTATTGTGACGGGGAAGGGCAAACGTGCGATTGAGGACCACTTTGACAATTCGTTTGAACTGGAGCAGACGTTATTTAACAAAGGAAAATTTGAACTGCTTGGTGAGGTGCAAAAGTCTTCAGACCTGGTCGATATTCACTATATTCGGCAAAAAGAACCGAAAGGATTGGGACATGCTGTATGGTGTGCCCGTAAGTTCATCGGGAACGAACCATTTGCTGTTCTGCTTGGTGATGACATCGTCAGTTCAGAAATTCCGTGTCTCAGGCAACTGATAAACCAATATGAACGACGAGGTGCTTCCATTCTGGGTGTACAACCGGTGCCAACGGATAAGGTTTCCAGGTATGGGATCGTTGAAACGGCAGGAACAGAAAACGGCCTTTCGCGCGTACGCAATCTGGTGGAGAAACCGGTGACTGACGAAGCACCATCAAATTTGGCGATACTAGGTAGATATATTCTCAATCCCTTAATTTTTGATATTCTTGGAGATCAGGAGCCTGGAAGCGGGGGTGAAATTCAGCTAACCGATGCAATTGCCGAACTTACTAAACATGAACCAGTGTACGCGTACGAATTTGAAGGTAAAAGATTCGACGTTGGGGAAAAAATGGGGTTCATTAGAACGACTATTGAACTTGCACTTGAGCGGGACGAGTTGAAACAGGATTTACTTGATTATCTGGCTGAGATAGTCGACAGGGAGTTGACTAAGTAGGATATGGAAATAGACACCACGTTGCACAGTGTTCGCTAGTATAGTACAATGTAAGAATTGCAACACTTGAAATGAGGGTTTTGAATGAGTAAATTATCCATTTATGGAATGACATATGAACAATTGACAGATTGGCTGATCGACCACGGACAGAGACGGTTCCGTGCTGATCAGGTCTGGGATTGGCTTTATAAAAAGCGCGTTACCACTTTTGATGAAATGAAGAATGTTAACAAGGAAACGATTGAGCTTCTTGATGAGCATTTTGTTCTTCAGACACTGGAAGAGGAGATTAAACAAGAATCGTCTGACGGTACCATCAAGTACTTGTTCAAGCTTGCAGACGGTAATGTCATTGAGACGGTTCTGATGCGTTTTAATTATGGCCTGTCAGTTTGTGTAACAACACAGGTTGGCTGTAATATCGGCTGTACGTTCTGTGCCAGCGGTCTTCTCAAAAAAAGTCGTGACCTTTCCGGCGGTGAAATTGTTGAGCAGATTATGGGCGTGCAAAAACACCTTGATGAAAAAGGCGAAGGGGAGCGCGTCAGTCATATCGTAGTAATGGGCATTGGTGAACCATTCGATAACTTTGACAACTTAATGAGCTTCATTAATGTGGTAAACGATGACCGTGGCCTCAATATTGGTGCCCGTCACATCACTGTATCAACCAGTGGTCTTGCTCATAAGATCTACGACTGGGCTGATGCAGGAATGCAGGTTAACTTGGCAATTTCCATCCATGCGCCGAATAACGAATTGCGCTCACGGATTATGAAAATTAACAAAGCATTCCCGATTGAGAAGCTTATGGCTGCTGTTGATTACTACTTGGAGAAAGCTAACCGCCGTATTACCTACGAATATATTATGCTAAAAGACGTTAACGACCATAAGACAGAAGCAAAACAGCTTGCCAGACTACTAAAAGATAAACGGCATCTGAGTTACGTGAATCTGATTCCGTATAACTCAGTCGATGAGCATAACCAATATCAGCGAAGCGATACAGCAACCATTCAGGAATTCCACGAAACGCTGAAGGCAAATGGAATAAATTCCGGTGTTCGTTGGGAAAATGGTGCAGATATCGACGCTGCATGCGGTCAGCTGCGCAGTAAACAAATTAAGAAAAAGAACGCAGGCTAACGAAAATGCGCTTCCCAGGATAGGGAGCGCATTTTTTTGCTTTATAATGTTACAAACGAGGTAAATGTCGTTTTTTTCTAATAGGAAATGGCAGGCTTCTCCACTCATTCAGGATGATAGCCATAATGATTAGTATGGTTCCTGTCCATTGTCCTGTAGTGATTGTTTCGGACAGAATAATGCTTGCAGAAATAATGGCCACCGGCAGTTCTATTGAGCTCAGTATATTGGCGAGTCCGCCTGATATTAGGTGGGCCCCACTCGCAAACAGCAGCGTCGGCATAACAGCACCGAAGAAAGCAAGTCCGGCGGCGGTACTCCACAGATTAAGCTCAGTAACCGGAAGAGCAGGCATTTCTTTAGCGAATACCAGTAGAATCAGCAATGCCGATCCAGTGACCATCAGTGCACTCCGAAGCAGGGGGTCTGTTTTGATAGCTGTCTTACCGCTGAAATAGATGAAGCCAGCATACGAAAATGCAGAACAAATGCCGAGCAAGAAGCCTATTACAGAGAAATCCCCCGCATTGCCTGCTGTTATGTTGGACGCTATGATCACTCCGAAAATAATGAGAACAATAGCAAGATATGTTGCCCGTGTAGGTTTGTTTTTGCCTATCACCCAATCGAGTATAATCCCAATCCATACAAACTGAAATAACAGGATTATGGCCATGGATGCCGGCAGATAAATCATTGCCCCGTAATAGAAGATGCTAGTGAGACCCACGCACGAACCGGTCATAAAGATCTTTAGTACAGAGAGTGTATTCAAACTCTTAACAGAAGGTCGTCTGAATAAGATGATTCCCCATAACAGGGCGAGTGCCACCGTCATTTGGGCTATATTGATTTGTCCAAGTGTATAGCCGTATTGGTATCCCAATTTCACAAAAACTGGTGTAAATCCAAAGCTTGCCGCACCTATTAATACGAAAGTTATACCTTTTTTCCTGTTCATCATGGCTGCCTCCTTGTTACACGAAAAGCATATCATATATCGAGGTAGCGATGGATGGACTGGAGCTCGAAAAATGGTTTTCGCCTGATAATTAGACGGTATATTCACCGACGAGCTCCCAAACCACTGAACTCACCAAAAAAGACCCCGCATAAACGGGGTCTTTCATTAATTAAGTTCTTATTCGGAGTATCTTACCGACAATGGGAGATCGGTTATCCCATTTCTGACCGAGACGCAGTTTTTTCCGTCCTCCTTGGAATTCAGCAAGAGGTGATCGGCATTGACGTAAGCCTTCTCGATCGGGAGATATTCACTTGTTTTATAGTAATATAGTCCGAATGAAGCGGTATATGTTATGGAAATATACTGAGATTTAAATTCGGCGCTAACCGGACTGCACATAACGCTGTAACGCATTTTTTCCACAAGCTCCGAGCATTCTTCAAACGATTTATTGCGTAAAAAGATGGTAAACTCTTCTCCACCGGTACGGAACAGAAAGTCGTCTTCTTTCAAATGGCTTTTGAGATTATTAGCAAAGTGCTGAATGATCTTATCGCCAATGGCATGGTTATAGCTGTCGTTATATTGTTTGAATTTATCTATGTCTGCAACGATAATTCCAAGATATTCTCCAGATGTCCCTAACTCTTTCATTTTTTTATCCATAAATGCACGGTTATGGACACCGGTCATAAAGTCAGTGTATGCCATTTGTTCGAATTTATCTCGCTCCAATTTACTCTGTATGATTTGCGATTTGGATACAAATGACCTGCTGACCAAGTAATTCAGAATGAACAGAGCGACAAGCATTTCCCAGCGCTGTTCAATTAGAAGGATAAATAATAGTCCGTTCGAGAATGCTGATTTACCAAGGTCAACCCAACTTCTGCTTTTTACAAATTCAATCGCATCCTGGACATTTTTAATATCTCCCATAAAGGAGAACAGCACAATCAGGTACATATCCGATAATAGAGCTATTACACACATTAGCAAAATAATCAGCAACCAGAAACCAAACGGGATTGAATTAAACACAGGATACAGATTAAGATACAGGTAATAAGCAATGGAACCGTTAAGAACAAATGAACCGATATTATAAAAGGTATGCAGCAGTTCATCAGGGTCAGCAGTGTTGGTCACTCGTCTAATAAAATAAACCGTAAACCGGTAGAGAGATTCATATATAAAGAGACCAAGCGGACCAGCAAAAAGCCCGACTGAGAGACTATAAGATATACCATAGTCGATATTCGTGTTTCCCTTTTTAACGATCACACCAAGGTGGGAATAAAGCGTAGCAAATAGCCAGTATATACCAAGCGTTTTAAGATACAGGGTAGTATTTACATTTATGGACCCGGAGTACAAAGCAATACTGACTGATGCCAGAAACAATAAGCTGACAAAGATTCTGATCTGCAACATAAAGTACGCTCCCCCCCCTGGTTTTTCTATGTGTAATTGAGCAACTGTATTAGCTATTTTCAAGCTCAAGTGTCAAGCGACTCAGTCCAGTCAGCCGCCAAGTGGATGCTTGGGCTTTTGTTCCTAAATTGCAAGTAATTTTCTTAATCATACCATAACTTTACAAAAATGATAGAGAAAAATAGTAGGTTATTACCAGTTTTTTCTATCTAAAATTCGGGTAAATAATTACGTGGCTTCTACAATCCACAACTATCGATAGGGGAGGAGAACTATAATATGAGTGACCACCACTATAGTAACAGTAAGGACGAGCAGCTTGAACAATTTCGTTCGGATGATAAAGGTAAGAAGCTGACAACCAATCAGGGACTTCGAGTGTCAGAAGACGAGTTTTCCCTGAAGGCTGGTGAGCGTGGTCCAACGTTAATGGAAGACTTTCATTTCCGTGAGAAAATGACTCACTTCGACCATGAACGTATTCCTGAGCGGATTGTACATGCTCGTGGTGTCGGCGTTCATGGGGAATTTGAGGCATACGAATCCATGGAAGAATATACGAAAGCCGATTTCCTTTCCAAGAAGGGCAAGAAGACACCAGTGTTTGTTCGGTTTTCCACCGTGCAAGGTTCCCGTGGATCAGCTGATGTGCCACGTGATGCCCGCGGGTTTGCGACCAAGTTTTACACAGAAGAAGGAAATTACGATTTAGTAGGAAACAATATGCCTGTATTCTTTATTCAGGATGGAATAAAATTCCCGGACTTTGTCCATGCAGTAAAGCCAGAACCACATAATGATGTACCACAAGCCGCTACAGCGCATGATACATTTTGGGACTTTGTTGCCAACAATCAGGAATCAGCACATATGGTTATGTGGGCAATGTCCGATCGGGCAATCCCACGAAGTCTTCGGATGATGGAGGGTTTCGGTGTTCATACATTCCGATTTGTGAATGCAGAAGGTAAATCACATTTCGTTAAATTCCACTGGAAGCCTGTACTTGGTACCCATTCAGTAGTTTGGGATGAGGCGCAGAAATTGAACGGTAAAAATCCCGACTTCCATCGAGTTGATTTATATGAAGCAATTGAAAATGGCGACTATCCTGAATTTGAACTCGGTGTGCAAATAATCCCTGAAGAGGAGGAGTTCAGGTTCGATTTCGATATACTGGACCCTACAAAAATATGGCCGGAAGAAGATGTACCAGTAAAATTGATCGGCAAGATGACGCTTAACCGCAACGTTGATAACTTTTTTGCAGAGACCGAACAGGTAGCCTTCCACCCTGGACATGTGGTACCTGGCATCGATTTCTCTAATGATCCATTGCTGCAAGGAAGGCTGTTCTCCTATACGGATACCCAATTAATCCGTCTTGGCGGACCCAACTTCCATGAGTTGCCGATAAACCGTCCAGTATGTCCGTTCCATAATAATCAACGCGATGGGTATGGACGCCAAACAATAAACAAAGGTCAGGTAAGTTATCACAAAAACTCACTTGCTGATAATACTCCTGAGACATCTACACCTGAAGAAGGTGGCTATGTTCACTATCATGAAAAAGTGGACGGACGAAAAATACAGGCTCGAAGTGACAGCTTTAAAGACCACTTTTCACAAGCTACGCTTTTCTGGAACAGTATGAGTGATCCGGAGAAAGAACATATCAAACAGGCATTCAGTTTCGAGCTTACAAAAGTGGAAAGTGAGTCTGTCCGCCGCCAGGTAGTTGATATGTTTGCCAATGTCAGCATGGAGCTTGCACAGGCAATTTCCGCGAACCTTGGAATTGAACCTCCTGAGCAAGGCGGTTCCACTGTTACCAAGTCATCGCCAGCACTAAGTCAGGAAAATTCGCCGAAGAAGCCGGATACACGTAAAGTTGCAGTCCTGATTGCGGAAGGATTTGCGAAAAAGGAAGTAGAAGGAGTACTTGAAGGGCTTGAAAAAGCTGATGCAGATACGGATGTCATCGCAAAAACGCTTGGCAAGGTAAAATCCGACGATGGTGGTGAACTGGAAGTTGATGATACGTTTTACAGTGCAGAGTCTGTTCTGTATGATGCTGTATACGTTGTCGGAGGGAAGAATACTGACAGTAAGTTCAGAAAAGAAGCTGAGTACTTTGTAAACGAGGCATATAGTCATTACAAACCGATAGGTGCCACACATGAAGGTAAGGATCTTCTAACGGTTGATATGAAGGAAAGCTCAGGTGTAGTTGTATCAGAAGATATGAAGAACTTTGGCAAGGACTTTGTTAAAGCACTTGCTGCCCACCGTCACTGGGATCGAAAGTTTTATAGTTTTAATTAAAAGAGGCCTTCTCCATAAAGGGGAAGGCCTCTTTTGATCTCTATTGATCACTGAATAGTTTTACCGAGGGTTCGCCTTTGTTCTGGCGGTAAACACGGTGAATATAGTCTTCGGTAATCTGTTTGATTTCTTTACTGAGGAAAATCAGTGGTATAACGTTACAAAGCACCACAAAAGCTAGCATCAGGTCAAGAATCTTCCACATAAACTGAAGACCGCCAATTGCCCCGATATAAATTGAAATCAAATATACAAAACGCATGATTTTGGCGGTTTTTAAGTTAAATAAGTACTCTGCCTGTTTTTCTCCATAGAAGATAAGAATACCTATTGTCGTAACCACGAAAAATAATAGAAACAATGCCACAAACCAGCTGCCAAAAGTTTCTCCGTAGAAGCTTCCAAAAGCATTAGAGATCATAGTGGATGCATTGCTGGCACCGACTTCTTTCCAGGTCCCCGTCACAAGAACCGTTAGACCGGTAATGGTACATATAACGATTGTATCAACAAACACACTGAAAATTCCCCATAACCCCTGTTTTGAAGGGTGGTCAGTCTGTGCAGCAGAGTGAGCGATTGGTCCGGTTCCCATACCTGCCTCATTTGAGTATAACCCGCGTGCGATTCCCCAGCGAATGGCTTGGGCAATGCCGGCTCCTGCAAATCCACCTGCTGCTGATATCGGTGTGAATGCATGTGTGAAAATCAATGCAAAAACGTTGGGTAGTTCACTTACATTGGCCCCTATAACAATCAGGCCACCAAGTAAATAGAATCCGACCATAAACGGGACGAACTTATCGGTTACCCGTCCAATCCGTTTAATCCCTCCGAATACTACAATCGCGATGATAATTGCAATAGCTATTCCTGTCATCTCAACGGGCCAACCGAATGCACCTTCAACCTGTGTTGTGATTGAGTTTGCCTGAACCATAATACTTGGTGATATCTCCAGCATCAGGAGAAAGGCAAATAAAGCTGCAACTTTCTTCCACCCCAGTGCCTTTCGTATGTAATACTGGGGACCGCCTACCCATTCGCCTTCTTTATTTTTTTCCCTATATTTAATCCCAAGAGTAATTTCTGCATACTTTGTAGCCATTCCGATTAAAGCTACCAGCCACATCCAAAATAGTGCTCCAGGCCCTCCTAGTGCAATGGCTACTGGCACACCTACTATATTAGTTGCACCCGCTGTTGAAGCTAGAGCCGATGTAAACGCTTGGAACGGTGTTATTGTACCTTTAGCTTTATTCTTCTTAAAGATTTGTCCTATCGTATTTTTGAACACATGCCCGAAAAAACGGTACTGAAAAAATTTTAACCTGATCGTATAGAGAAGACCAGTAAAAATTAGGATTATCGATAATAGATAGGTCCATAAAAATCCTGATACATTACTTACAAGTGTTTCTATGAAGTTCATATAATCCATCCCTTAATCTGTGGTTTTCTATTTTCTTACCCGAAATCTATCATCCTAAATCTTTTTTATATGAGAAAAATAATTACTTTATTCAATGTATACAAATTTGAACACATGTATACACTGTGTACACAATATGTTTGCAAATTGGTGTGCTTGTAAACAAATATGTACACAAACTGATGTATCAACGCTTGCGTAAAAGAATACATGTACACAAAAAAGAATACGAATAAAGTCTGATTGCTATATACGGCCAAATATATTAGATTAATAGTGTAAGTCATTTTCACGAGAGGAGAAATGCCAGCATGACAAAATCAAGAATAGCAGCAGTCGATGTAGGAAATGATGCATTAAAAGCTAACTTTGGAAAAATGGAAAATGAATACTATATTCCTAATGTAATAGCCAGGGACATGGAAGATCGCCCGGTAATTGGGATAGAGGACTTAGATGAGAAGGATCCGATTGATAATCTGCATATTAAAGTGCACTCACCTGCCCTAGAAGAGAACAATGCGGTATACCGTGTTGGTAATCTGGCAACGAAGACAAACAATTCTACAGAACTTGATCCGGGAAGCAGCAAATCGGAAGAAGATCAAACACTTGTAATGCTGTTTGCTTCGATTGCACTTGATGCAGTAAACAGTAAAGCATTTAAGGCATCAAAGAACGATGTGATCGATGCTAATTACACATTAGGTACAGGACTTCCATTGCGTGAAGTAAAAGAAGGAAAAGATGTAGGATACCGCTCACAGTTACTCGGTTCCGTGCATCAGGTGGAGTTTCTTGTAACACCGCAGCACCAAGGGAAAAAAGTTAACATTAAGTTTGATGAAGTGAAAGTTTATCCAGAAGGTTTCGCAGCATATGTGAATCTGATAATGGATAATAATTTGAACATCATTAATAAGGAGCTCATAGATAAACAGATTCTTATTCAAGACATTGGTGGACTTTCTACTGATATAGCAGTTATCCGTAACCGCAATGTGGACGATGACAAAGCACAGGGATTCCATCTGGGCGTGGCTGAGTCTCTTGAGGAAATCAGGGAAGAAATCCGCACCAGACATGGGGTTGAACTTGATAGCCGCCGTGATGTCGTCGATATTATCACGCGGAAAAACGACCGTCATCATATTATGGTCAAAGGAAGCCGGACGAACGTACACGACATTACAGATCGTATTCTACTTGAACTTGCCAAAAAGGAATACCGTTACTTAAGAAATGTTTGGCAGCGCAACTCACAGTCCGAAATTTGTTACTTTGTCGGCGGTGGTTCTGCAGTACTTAAAGATTATCTGAAAGCCCTCAACAACAAACTCGATGGCTTTAATATTGAGTTTTTCGAGGACGAAAACGAGAGTATTTGGATGATGGCAAACGCTTATTATAAGTTGGTAACTGATTTTGTAAATAAAACCACTGCAAAGGAAACAAAGGAACAAGCTGCTGCAACTAAAGAAAAGTAGGGTGATAGAATGCGGGAATCTAAAAGAAGCATAGAACGGGGACAATCGATTACATTTCGAGTCCCTTCCGATACCCCTGACTATCTGCTGAAACAGCTGCAGAAATTGAAGGAGACGGAGCGGCGTAATTTTTCCAGTGTGATTGCCCAATACGTGCTGCGCGGCGTGAATGAGTCATTTTCCAGAGACAGGGAAACCTTGACCATCCCGTTACCCCGTCAGCTTACAAAAGAACAGAAAAGCTGGCTTAAGCATGAGCATTCAGAAGCCCTGATTGGCAGCATATTGTATCAGCTTCTACAGGATCCCATGCGGGCAACCACGCTAATGGCATCTATGAACAATAATGGGTATGAAATAATGCAGGACTTGGACCTGGATGACGAGGATGAACGCGCTCCTGAACCGGAAAATGAGAAATTTAATGAGAAATTCGATCTTGATTCGCTCGATCTTGGTGAGCTGGATACCCTTCATGAGGGAAAAGAAGAGCCAGAAACTGAACCCGAGGATGATGATCCGTTAGGTGATTTTTTTGCAAAGATGAATAAGTGAATTAGTAGAGAAGTCCGTAATTTGGGCTTCTTTTTTTCGTATAGAAAAAGTTATAAACTTTCTTACTCGAATACGGATAGGTATATTAATCGCTTATTCTGTAAAACTAAGCGGGTAGAATCCTATAAATGGAGGCAGACTATGGAACTTGATTGGATATGGAAAGCCATTTTAATTGTCGTCGGTGGTACAATGCTACTCAGGTTGGCCGGACGAAAATCGATCTCACAAATGACCCTGCCACAGACCGTTATCATGATTGGAATCGGATCCCTATTGATCCAACCGGTTGCCGGTAATAGTGTATGGGAAACACTCGCGGTAGGGGGCGTCCTGGTTCTAACACTGTTAGTTATGGAATATGCCCAGGTTAAAGGTAACGCATTTGAAAAGGTTATAATCGGAAAGTCAGTTGTTTTAATCGAAAACGGGCAGCTGAAAGAAGATAATATGAAAAAACTTCGCCTTACCGTTGATCAGCTTGAAATGAACCTGCGATTACAGAATGTATTGCATTTGGAGGACGTCGAGTGGGCCACACTTGAACCAAATGGACAGGTTGGATTCACATTGAAAGAAGAGGAACAGCCTGCTACCAAAAAAGAAATGCGACAACTTTCTAATGAAATCCACCAAGCATTTAACCAGATAGCAAAAGCCCAGTCAGCGAATCAGTCAATGCCAAACCCGGAGCAACCAAATATTTTTACTGAGCTAGATGAAAATAAGCCGAAAAAGCCATCACCAAAACATTTGCAGTAAATACTTTATCCGTAAAAAGGTGCCAGCATCCCAGCGGCACCTTTTACTATACAAAGAAGAATCCTACAGCGAGGTAAATAGCAGCAGCTATTCCTGCGCCAATTGCACAAAGTTTCAGCTTGTATCGCGCATATTCCACTAGTGGCATTTCCAGAATGGATGCTGTGGTAATGGTTGTATCACCAAGCGGAGAAGTCATAGCGCCGAATGAGCCGCTCGCAAAAACAGCCCCAACCGTAAGTGGAATAGAAGCACCGGTTGAAACGGCCAGCGCAATCCCAAGTGGCATGAACAGACCCCATGTCCCCCAGGAGGAACCAATAAAATAGCTGACCACTGCTCCGATTATAAAAATAATTGCCGGAATGGTAAACGCAGGGAGAAATGCACCAAGTGTGGAGCTGATAAACTGTGAGAAGCCAAGATCTTCAGCAACTAGTGACAGTGCCCATACAAGCACAAGTAGAATGATTGCCTGCATCAGCTGGTTCCCTCCATCAAAGAAATGGAATATTATCTCGCCTATTGGCTGTTTGCGAATCATGTAAAATATAAAGGTAATTACAAGCGTAATAAAAATCGCGAGTAGCATGACAAACGTTGCATCTGCCTCGGAGAATGCCTGAAATACAGTTTCCGCACCTTTTGAGACACCATTCTCCCACAACAGGAAGAGGGACAATCCCAGCAACAGAAATAACGGAACGATCAGATTCCATGGTTGAGCTTTAACCATTGATAGTTCTTTTTCAATACCTCCCCTGTGAAGATCTTCCTCTTTATTTTTCTTGTTCGTAGTGCCTTGTTTTTCCCCTGATGACCAAAATGTTCTGATCAGGCCGATAATCAGCATTACAATCGCAAAAAAGTTAAACGGTATACTCAGCAGGAATACCTCATATGGTTCCAGTTCGAGGTTATGTTTTTGAATGCCTCCCTCCACGAGTGACACCATGAAGCCGACGAAAGCTGTGGCAACCGGTAGCAAAACAATGACCGAACTTGTGGATACATCCATTGTGAATCCAACTTTTCGTTTGGTCATTTTCATTTTTTCCATAAGCGATTTTACAACAGGGCCGATCATCATAATCCGGAACATTGGCATCATGAAAGTGAACGGCAATGTTAGCCATATTAGGCTTAGGAGACCACGCTGCGAGTCAATCTTCGTGCCGACCCACTGGGAGAAACCTTTTATTCCCCCGGAAATAGTCATCATACCCACTAGTCCACCAAATAGGTATAAAAAGGCGATAATTTTTATGTTGTTTTCATCGGAAAGTGTCGTAACGATGTACTGTACAGTTTCCTGAGAGCCACCGAGAATACTGAACTCCACCAATAAGGCTCCGACAAGCAATCCCAGTACAAGTCCGGGTAGTATTTTTTTTAACCAGATGGATAAACCAATAACGATTAAAAAAGGGATTAACGAAAGCCATGTATGTTCCAAAAATTTCAGCCCCCTTTCTAGTTCTGCGACCAGCAACTAAAAAACTTCCTAAATCCTCTTTATTCGTTGCTTATAGCTGTTTGTGCTTTTCTCTTACCTTATCCAAATTCTCTTTTTTCATGCGAACGACATTCTGGGCTCAAAAGTGAATAATTGGTACCCCGCACCAAATAAGTTAGAATAAATATATATATAAAATCAGGAGGGCTTTGTATATGGTATCAGGACAGGTTGTATTTATTACCGGAGCAGCAAGCGGGATTGGCTTCGCACTGGCAGAGGCTTTTGCGGAAAATGAAGCAAAAGTGGTAATCACTGACCTTAATGAGGAAGGCGTAAAAGAAGCATCACAGCATTTACTAGACCTGCGATATGATTGTCTCGGAATAAAATGTGATGTTACCAATGAAGCCGAACTGGAGCATGCAATAAATCTGACTGTGGAAAATTATGGGCGGATTGATGTTCTGATCAACAATGCTGGTCTGCAGCACATTGACGAAATTGAAGAATTTCCGACAGAGAAGTTTGAACAACTGATAAACGTTATGCAAATTGCTCCATTTATGGCAACGAAAAAAGTATTCCCGTTCATGAAGCAGCAAGGATTTGGACGTATTATCAATATGGCATCGATTAACGGTCTTGTTGGGTTTGCCGGCAAAGCTGCCTATAACAGTGCCAAGCATGGAGTAATTGGATTAACTAAGGTTGCAGCACTGGAGGGAGCAGAGCATGGAATTACCGTAAATGCGATTTGCCCGGGGTATGTCGATACACCGCTCGTCCGTAACCAGCTAGCTGATCTTGCAGAAAACCGTGGTGTCACATTGGATAAAGCACTTGAGGATGTGATATATCCACTTGTTCCTCAGAAACGGCTGCTGGATGTGCAGGAAATCGCTGACTATACGATGTTTATAGCCAGTGAAAAGGCACGGGGCGTAACAGGTCAGGCAGTTGTTCTGGATGGCGGATATACTGCTCAGTAACATACAATCATGCTGAGCAAAAGCCCGGCATGATTGTCAGTCATCTACCTGCTTGTCCTCAAGCGCTTCAAGTGCTGAACGTTCTTTTCTTCTCTTGCGTATCCGCTCCACTATTTCCCGGCGGTTGATATGGATAGTCGGCGGTTCATAATTACGTGATTCCTTAATGTCCTCATTAGACGCTTTCATAAATGACCAGGCGAGTAGGAACATAATGAAAATTACCGGGAACCCAGCAACAATACTGGCTGTCTGCAAAGTTTCCAGGTCGCCTACAAACATTAAAACCAATGGTAGCAGGCAAAGGGTAAACGCCCAGAACAGTCGGTTCCAGCGTAATGGCTCCGAATGCACTTCTTTTTGTACCACTGCGGCTAGAATGTACGATGATGAATCAAAGGTCGTCGCCAAAAAGATGATGGCAAGGATAGTAAACACAGCAACCATTACATCTGCCATTGGGAGCTGATTTAGAATTGCAATTATGGCTGCTGGGGCCCCGTTTTGATCCATAAACCCGATTACATCAAAGCTTCCGGTTAACTGTAGGTACAGGCCGAAGTTTCCCATAATGCCGAAGAACAGAATGCAGCCTATCGTTCCATAAATCATCGTACCAAGGATCATTTCTTTAATCGTCCGTCCTCGTGAAATCCGGGCAACAAATAGGCCGACAAATGGTGCATAAACAACCCACCATGCCCAGTAGAATACAGTCCATGCTTCAGGAAATCCGGTTTCACTGTACCCTTCTACATTTGCAAATGGCTCCAGCCATGTCGCCATTTTGAAAAAATTATCCGCAATCAGTCCGATACTTGTGAATGTTGTTTCACTGATAAATAAAGTAGGACCGAAGAAAAAGATAAACAGAAGAACAAAAATGGCCAGCCACAGATTAATGTCGCTTAACACTTTTATCCCGCGTCTTAGTCCAGAATAGGCACTGATTGCAAAGATAATTGTACATAACAGCATGATCCCGGTTTTTAGGCCAAGTGTGATTGGAATTCCGGTCAGGTCATTGATTCCTTCTGCGATCATAGGTGTACCAAGGGCCAGCGTAGTTCCGGCTCCACCCAGTAATCCAAATATAAACAGAACATCAATGGTAATACCGAGTGGCCCATCAACCAAACGCCCTAATACTGGCCGGACAGCTTCGCTTATCTTAAGTACTGGTTTTCTTCGCACATAGTAAAAATAAGCAATAGGAAGTGCCGGCAAGGTATAAATTGCCCAAGCAATTGGTCCCCAGTGGAAAATCCCATATGCCGGTGACCACTGAATGGCCTCCTGTGTACCTGCTTCGATTCCGAATGGAGGACCCTGATAATAATAGGCCCACTCAATCATTCCCCAATACAAAATACTGGAGCCTATTCCGGCGGCAAACAGCATGGCAGCCCAGGAAATTGTTCCGAATTCCTTTTCTGCTTCTTTATTGCCAAGTTTAATTTTACCGTTTTTACTGAAAGCAACGAATAGGAGAAAAGCAAATGCCAGCAGCCCCATCAGTAAATACAGGAACCCGAAATTGCCTGTCATGAAGTCGTTCGCCATATTTACAAATTCCTTGCCGGCCTCAGGGTAAAAAACTAATGGGAGAGCTACTAAAAGAAGTAACACAAGTGCGCCGATAAATGTTGGCCAATCAATCAGTTTTGTGTTCATTATATCTCAATCCTTTCTTGTTATATGATTTGATAATCCCGGCAGGTTATACCTCATTAGCAACCATATTAGTAGCAATCCTTTTTTCCAGACGGTAAAATTTTTAAAAAAGAAAGGGGATTTCATATGGGAGAGCCAAAGGTGATTATCGAAGACAATGTCAGGGATGAATGGATTGACTATAACGGACATATGAACGATGCGAAATATGTGCAGGCGTTCAGCTGGGGAGTTGACCGGTTCATGAAACTCATTGGGATAACAGATGAATTCCGGGAAAAGACTCAGTATACAATTTTTACAATGGAGAATCATGTGTGCTATTTAGCCGAGATGAAACGCGGTGAAGCTTTTAAAGTAACGTTGCAACTGATCGACTATGATGAAAAAAGGGCCCATGTTTTCTATGAACTATATGGAAAAGACGGCAAGCGTGCAGCGACAAGTGAACAAATGCTAATGGGAATGAACCAAGCGAAAGGAAGGCCGGCACCCTTTCCAAGTGAAATATTAGAAAATGTTAAGAACCTGGCTGAAAACCATACCCCAACTGAAAAACCGAAAGAAGTGGGTCGCGTAATTGGTATCCGTCGAAAAAAAACAAAAGAGGAGTTCCAATGATTAAATTATACTATTTTAACCAAGAAGATTTTGACCAGCTGATCGGCTGGCTGGATTCCGAGAAACTGCTTTTTCAATGGGGTGGAGCACATCAATTCAGCTATCCGCTTGATCAAAGTCAGCTCTTTGACAATATAAATAATGCCAATCACGAAGACTCAAAACTTTTAGAGTATAAGGCGGTGGACCAAACTTCTGGAAGGGCAATTGGACATATTTCCCTTAACCGGATTGACCGGAAGAATAAGTCTGCCCGTATTGGACGGGTTCTTGTTGGAGATAAAAACTATCGGGGACAGGGAATTGCCAGGGAAATGATCAATCAGGTCCTGAAGATTGCATTTGAGGAACTGAATATGCACCGGGTCAGCCTTGGGGTATATGATTTCAATGCGCCGGCAATCACCTGTTATGAACGTGCAGGCTTTCAGAAGGAGGGCTTGCTTAGGGATGCCAGTAAGGTTGGAGAGGAATACTGGAGCCAATTTGAAATGAGTATTTTGAGGGATGAATGGCTTAACCATAGGGGAGAATCAGTCAATGAGTCTTGGAAGGAATCAAACAGCATTTGATCGACTAAGCATTTATGAGAAGGTAAAGATACTCGAGGGGGAGAATTTCGTAACAGTTGAGGATACCAAAGCGCTAAGCCCTGCTGAATTGCAATCATTTATTGAGCATTTTATCGAAGACCTGGCGTTTGATGCCATACCAAATATCAATATTCTAATCAATAGTAAATTCCCACCCGAAGTAGACGTGGTTCTCAGTAAAAATGGTTTCACCTTGCACGATGAGGTAATCAATGTCTTTAAAAGTCTAGAAGGTATCATTCTCGATAACGAGCCGTATTTTACCTTCAAATCGATAGGTGAGATTACGGTTCAGGAATTTATGGATGTTTGGCGCGCGGCAATGGCGGAGTCACCGAACGCTCCTACCTCATTAACCATGGATGAGCAGATGAGAAGCGTTGAGAAAGAACTGGGTCCGGGATATAGGGACTCGTGCATTGGGGCATATGAGAATAATAATCCAATAGGCGTGGTAATGCCGCATATCGAGCCGGGTACATTTGATGAAGGGCGGTTGTTTTATTTCGGCCTGCTACCTGAGGAGCGGGGGAAAGGTAAGAGTAAACCATTGCACCGTCAGGCACTAGCCGTATTACAGGATTACTTTGAAGCCTCGTATTACATTGGAAGCACCAGTAAAAAAAATACTCCGATGCTGCGTACTTTTGAAGCGAGCGGCTGTGCAATCACGGAGGAGAATAAGCTCTATAAAAAATTGTTGTGTCTAACAAAAAACTATAAATAGCGAAGCAGAATTAAAGTTGCTTTCTGACCACGCAGCTGGAATATACTCGCTTTCCGTGGGCTCGCCACGAGCCTCCTCACTCGCCAAAAACGCTCGTTGTGGGGTCTCTTAAGCTCGCTGTCCCACAGGAGTCTCGCATATTCCAGCTGCTGGTTTAAATGCTTCAAAAATTTTGCTTTTTTTCGCCGTAATATATGCTAATTCACAGGATATAGTGAACAACATTCAGCGTAAGAAATACACGGAGACTCCTGCGGGAATAGCGATAGTGTGAAGACCCCACAGTGAGGGACGAACGAGGAGGCTGAACCGTCGCCCGCGGCAAAGAAAACACTGTGAAAGCTTTAGCTTGAACAGATGTTGACCTTGCACCCGGAGTGGTGAAAGCGAAGTGTATTTCTGGAGCGATTTTGTACTGGAATTGTTCACTATGTCTCAGTTTATATCACCTTTAAAGATAAATTAGCAACATAATTTCCGAAAAGGGAATTCTCCTAAAAAGCTCCCAGCAGTAATAGTTCTCCGGTTACTGCGTCTATACCATACGGGCAATCAAGCTTCCCGCACATCACATAAGTACCCTGTTCCTGGTCATACACGTAAACCGGCTCAGCCTCGACATGTTCCCGCAGCTTACTAAAAGCTTCCTCTTTCGATATCGCTGCCTCCGCTGCTTTATTTAGATGCCCAAACATTTCAAGCAAACGATCGTTATCGATATAGTTAACTGCCTCGTAGGTTCCTGGGTCTATGATCAGTTTAATTTTCCGTTTAATGACCCGGCTTGTCCCTGCAGCGGGCCATAACTCGGCAAAAAGATAACCATTCGAACGGTATATCCCGGTTAACTTCCATTTACCGCTGTCCTCGGGATAAACCATACGAAGAAAACCGACCGCTGTTTCTTCACATGCATCCACATCCTGCTCAGAAACCGGCTTTGTATCAGGATGAGGCTCATTGATTAGTGCCTGCTCTAGAACTGCTTCAGTTGAAAAATCAACCTCTACATTGGAAAAGGCTTTATTTACAGGGGCATCCCACGTCAGCACAGTTTCATTCATAACCATAGATCCAAGTCCTGCATCAAATGGGATAACCCCCTTACCATTGTTTGTCAGGTAAACTTCTTCAATCCCGTATACTGGCAGCCATTTACCTTGTTCTTCATCAGGCATCTCAACCAGCTGACATTGTTTTCGTGCCGTTGTTTCGTAAGTATCGGGTGTCAGAGCAAAAGGCTCCCAGCTGATTTCATCTTCTTCCGGAAAATGTCCATCAATTGAAAACATACACAGCTGTCCGTCCTTGTTAAATTCCACATGTATCGTGCCAGGCGGAGCTACTGGAATATTGTCGACTGCCGCACCGAAACTGAGCACGTCTTCTTCATCTTCAATAAGAAGAAACTGGCGACCGAATGTTAAATCTGTCAGTTCCTCAATCCATTCAATAACATTTTCCTTGTCAGCAGACGGGTAAACAGCGCTATCTGCATTAGTGACATTTTGAACGAAAACAATCCGCTTCACAGCCTTGGTGTGGAAATTCAGTTCAACCACTGCATTCCCTGCCGGACTCGATTCCTTCGTATTGTTTGGTGTCCACTCCATGCTCAAAATATATATCGTATTGTTAAATATGTCTTTTTCCCTATAAAGAGTATGTTCGTGCAAAGAATAGTCGTTTAGGCCTAACTTTTTCTGTGCATATCCTACGATTTCCTCTAATTTTTGGTGCACGCTTAAAAACCTCCCTTTACTTCGAATTGGCTTTAGTATAACATGTTGAATTGCTGTGGCGGAAAGCTGGCCTCGGGAATGGTGCATAATCCGGGAAAAAGAAAAGCATTCTATAAAAGAACATCGACGGAAGGAGCAGATTTCTATGGGTGTTGAGAGCAATCCTGCGTTACTTTGGTTCGTGGGTGCATACGGAGTTATTATGATAATTATGGGGATTTATTATTCACGAAAAGTTTCGAACAGTGAGGACTTTATCCTCGCGGGTAAAGGCTTGGGCACGTTTGTCCTGACTGGTACACTTCTTGCTACATGGACAGGAAGCGGAAGTATTTCCGGTGGTGAAACGTCAATGGCGTTTACATATGGAATTATCCCGGCTTTATTAATGATGCTGCCTACTCTTGTGGGTATTGGGATTCTATACTTGATTGCGCCCAAAATAAGAGATTTCGGTAAATACACGGTTTCAGGCATTCTGGAGGCGAAATATGGCACAACTGCCAGAATAATTGCAAGCGTTATCATTATTTTGGCTTTTGTTGGAATCGTTTCCTATCAAATGACCGGTCTTGGGTTTATTTTAAATATCACCACAGGAATGTCGGTAGAACTAGGGACTATTATTGGAGCGGTTCTGATTATCTTTCTTGCTTCAATAGGCGGATTGCGTTCGGTAGCCCCAACTGATGCATTAAGTGCATTTTTTGCAGTAGCGGCATTATTCATTACGCTGCCGACGATATATATTATTGCTGGCGGTTGGGATGGCGTCACGAACAATGTGCCTGCAGAACATCTTACCGCAACTGGTACATTAAGCAATGTACAGTTACTTGGTTTTCTTTTGCCATCGCTATTCTTACTGCTTGGTGACCAGAATATGTACCAGAGATTGGCCTCTTCACGTGGTGGCAAGTCTGCGAAAAAGGCCCAGATTGGTTGGCTGATCGGGATGTTGCTAATTTCCCCAGCAATATCCTTCATTGCATTCGCGTCACGTTCCATTTTCCCGAATATTGATCCGGGAATGGCTCTAATGGCAACAACTACTGTTATGCCAACAATAATCGGCGGGATCCTGCTTGCTTCAGCAACCGCATTTATTATTACAACAGGGAACTCGTATCTGTTGTCAGCAGCAACGAATGTAACCTATGACATAATTGCCAAGCGATTCAAAAAGGATGCAACGGATAAACAGTTGTTAGGAATGACGAAGCTGTGTGTCATACTTCTTGGGATTCTTTCCTATATCATCATCAGTTATTTCCCAACTGTGCTTGAGGTTCAGATGTATGCGTATACCGTATATGGAGCTGGATTGACTCCTGCTCTGCTTGCCGTATTCTTCTGGAAGCGGGTAAACGCGACCGGAGGAATTTCTTCTATGATAGCTGGTGTTGCGACCACGTTATTATGGGAAATAGTACTCGATAAGCCATTTGAATTGAACAGCGTAATTATTGCATTGCCGGTAGCTGTGATTGTTCTGATTGTGGTTACACTTGCAACCTCAGACCCGGCAAAAGAAAAAGAAGTAGGTTAATTATTGGTGGCACAGGAATTAAACTTCCTGTGTCGTCTTTTTAATGCTTGTGTTTTTAAACCCAAACAAATAAAATAACTAAGCCCCTCTTTACATTAACGTAACGTCAACGTTTATAGTATAAAAAGAAGGGAGCTGCATACGATGCAAATTAAAGAAGTGGCAGAACGATTGAATACGACTACCAGATCGATCCGATTTTATGAACAAAAGGGACTTATTTCCCCAGGAAAAGACACAGAAAACGATTACCGGACATTTACGGAGAATGACATTTTACGGCTTAGCACAATCCTTGCGCTTAGGGAAATCGGTATGAGTGTGAAGAATATAAAGGGTATACTGGAAAATCCGGATATGAGTATAAAGGGATACCTGAATATTCAGCGTTCGGCGTTATTTGAGAAGTGGATTGAGATGAAGGATATGATTAATACAATAGACCAAATGATGGAGAAGACAAACAGTGAAGCGTTTTCCGTCAACCAGATTTTCGAGCTATCCCGGCATCTAAAAAACATGAAGAAACTTCGGAAAGACTGGGAGGATAAATGGAATTTTGACAGCCAGGCAGAGGGCTATGATCAGAATATTAAAATGGCAGGCTATCGATTTAATGTTCACCAAGATTATGAAAAGGCATTATCCAAGATAAAAGAAACGATAGAACTGCACCCAAATGATATATGTGTTGATATTGGGGTTGGCACTGGTAACCTTGGTTCTAAATTCTTGGACGATGGTGTCCGCATAATTGGCGTGGATCAGTCGGAAGAGATGCTGAAGGTCTGTCAGGAAAAGCATCCATCGATCGAAACAAGGAAAGGCCACTTTCTCGCCCTGCCATTACTGGATAATCAGGTTGATGGGGTAGTGTCGAGCTATGCACTTCATCATATACCAGACAGTGAGAAGCTGCTGGCACTTGAGGAAATGACCCGGGTACTTAAAGATGATGGCCAACTGTGCATTGTGGATTTAATGTTCCCAGATGACAATACCCGAGCTGAAGTAATTGAACCTTTCGAAAAACAGGGAAACGCTGAAGCAATTTACGCTATTGAGGATGAATTTTACGCTAATCAATCGGTCTTAGTAAAATGGCTCACTGCTAACAAGTATAAGGTCGAAACGCACCAATTCAATGATATTCTGAGTATGTTATATGCTACCCGGGAATAAGATGAAAACAGCTGTCCATTGATAGATTTCAATGGACAGCTGTACTTGTTGATTACTGGAAATAGTTTTTTAATCCGTTGACAATACTTGTGGCCACTCTCTGATGATACCCCGCTGTCTTAATGGTGGCCAGGTCATAAGAATTTGAAATGAATCCCAGCTCCACTAGGATTGATGGGGCGTTAGTATTCTTAAGAACATGGAATCCGTTTTGCATGAGCCCTCTGTCATTTAGGGAAGTATTGTTAACAAGGGAACCTTGCACTGCCTTGGCAAGCGCACGATTTTTGTTCCCTCCATAAAAGTGAGTGCTTATCCCGTTGACCGTAAAAAGAGGATATGCATTGTAATGTAAGCTGATAAAAGCATCGGTGTTATAGGAGTTGCTGATTCTGACACGGTCTTCAAGCGTGACAAAACGGTCGCTGGTTCTGGTCATGATTACTGTCGCGCCAGCTTGACGGAGCTTTGTTGCTGTCCTTGATGCAGTCTTCATGATAAGACTCTTTTCATATACCCCGTCAATACCAATAGCACCTGGGTCTTTTCCCCCGTGGCCCGGATCAATCACGATATTGTACCCTTGTAAAGCACCTTCACCTTGAGTGGTAGTGTTCTTTTTTATCTTAGGGGATGAATTCGTAAGCCACCCGGCAATCCACGCAGCAGAACCATTTTCAAGAACGACCTTGTGCCATTTATTTTCCGTCTTTACTAACGGGAATGTATCCCCTTGTGAGGCGTAGCCCACGATGTTGTGCTCAACTCCTGGCCCTGCGCGAAGTCTCACCTCATTGTCAGTGACTGTTATTTTTTTCTTCGCATGGGACCGCTCGTTTTTGTTGGTTTCCATAAGGAACTGGGATGCGACCCAAGCTTCCTGCCCACCATAATAGGTTTGAACCCATCCAAATGCTTTCTGAAATACTACCACCCTGTCACCTTTAGACAGACTGCCAATCACTTCGGCATCGAGGGCGGGGGCTGATCTGACATTCAGTGAATCAACGCCCACTTCATATGTTGTTGAACTTTCTGCATTGCCGACCGAAGTATGTATAAAAAAGAGTAACAGGAATCCTGCGGCCATCATTAAAATGTTGTAACGCTTCATATTTAACCTCCCCGCTATAATATTAAATAAATTTTCCTTATTTGGTAATGAGCTAAACCCTTCTTCAGCAAATTCATTCGAAAGCACTAACCTTGGGACTTTTGACTTCTATCAAAAATTGGTCAGCATTTGCAGGGATTTAACCTATTAAAAGCGAATCTATAGGCAGGAGGGATTTACGATGAATAGAGTTAATCTTATTACACTAGGTGTCAAGAATATCAGGCAATCATTGGAATTCTATCGCGATGGACTTGGCTTTCAGACCTCAGTTGATGAGGAAGATCCGGGAATTGTTTTCTTCCAAAATAATGGAACTAAATTGGCTCTCTATCCGTTAGAAGAGCTAGCGAAGGATATCGATCCGGATAACCCACCCGCAGGCAATGGCTTCCCGGGAATTACGTTCGCATATAATGCTAAATCAGCTGAGGAGGTTGATGCGACTATCGCACAGGCGGAACAGGCAGGTGGGAAAATAATCAAGTCGCCTGAAAAGGTTTTTTGGGGTGGCTATAGCGGTTATTTTGCCGATCCTGATGGTTATGTGTGGGAAGTTGCCTATGCGGATAGTTGGGAATTTGATGCCAACGATATGCTGATTATTGACTGAAAAGAGGTATGAAATAATGAACCAACCAATTTATAGACGTAAAACGTATAAGATAAAACCTGAGATGCTGGCAACTTTTAATGATTTTTTTCATACATATTTGTACCCAAATCAGATGGCGCATGGTGCAAAATTAGTCGGACGATGGGTTAACGAGGCGAGGGACGAAATTACGGCTATCTGGGAATACAACAGTATGGATCATTATAAAAGCATCGAGGAAAAAATCCGCGCAACCGATTTGCATCACAAGGCGTTCCTGAAAAGACAGGAACTGGGCAGGCTTTATGAGGAAAGCAGCCAGGAATTTCTGACGTCCACTTCCTCCCCGGATACTTATCATCATCCTCAGCACATTGTGTCGGTCTGCGGTTATATTACTAATGAAAAAGGTGAAGTTTTGCTCGTCAGGAATGAGCACCGCGCAGATACGATGGAGATGCCTGGTGGTCAGGTGGAGGAAGGAGAAACTTTAGCACAGGCGGTACACCGGGAAGTACTGGAAGAGACTGGAGCAGAAATCAGCTTAACAGGTGTAACCGGAATCTATCAGAATATCAGACGGGGTATAATCTGTGTGGTATTCCGTGGGAAGTACCAGTCCGGAGAACTCCGTCCGGCAGTGGGAGAGACTTCCGAAGTTATTTTTGCCGAATTAACCAAGGAGACGATAAACAGTTATATTACAAAAAATAACTTTCGAAACCGGGCACTGGATGCAATGAATCCGAGCTATATTCCGTATGAGGCTTTTGACGTTCGTCCCTATGAATTGGTGAGCAGGTTCGAGGTTAAGCAAGAAGTTAATTGATTGACTGGATGTGATCTTATTAGAAACCTTTTATGGTGCTGTGGACTGGTTATTCTCTTAGGTAGTGGGTGTTCCAATGTATCGTCATCGGAACACCTAAATATTGAAATGAAAAGTGAAAAGGAACAGCGCGAGCAGCTGGAAAGCTTCACCTATGATGACTACCGTGAGAAACTTGACCAGGTCGTCAACGAGGCGGAGGAAATGAATCTTAATGACGGCCTCCTGTATAAATGGGTAATCCGTGTCCTTGCCGATGAAGCATTATACATGAAGACAGATTTGACGCACGAACAGGTGGTTCAACTGGCAAAAGAGCGAATGGTCGAACATACGGAATGGGCAGATTACGCTATGAAAAAATATAACGTGTCGATTGATCAAAAGAAACTTGATGAGCATATAAGCAAAAATGCCGATACGAGTGAGATAACAGCACACCATGCATATGCGGATGCGTTGGGGCTCACCCTTGAAGAACTTAATCACGAATTCGACCGGGATCTCTATGAACGGTATGTTATCTGGGAACAATTGCGCCCGATACTCTCGGAGAAATATAAAATAACGGATGATCGTAAATTAAGGGAAAAATATGAAGAAGAAGTCAAGGATTATCTAAAACAGGGGGGCTATTAATGTATGAACTGAAGACGAAGGAAAATGAGTCCAATGTTATCGAGTTCATTGAAAATGTGGAAAGCCCGAAAAAACGGGAAGACGCCTTTCGACTACTGGATATTTTCACTGAAACCAGTGGCTATATGGCCAATATGTGGGGACCAAGTATTATCGGTTTTGGGTCCTATCACTATAAATATGCTTCGGGTCATGAAGGTGATGCACCACTTGTTGGGTTTTCACCAAGAAAGGCTAAAATTAGTCTGTACTTTGCAACGGGAGATACCGAACGGGAAGCATTGCTGAAGGAATTCGGCAAGCATACGAGCGGCAAAGCGTGTGTATATATTAACAAAGTCGATGATATTGATGTCGAAGTGCTTAAGAAACTGATCAACCAATCGATAAAGTTTCTTCGGGAGACATATCCACAGGAATAAAAGTCAGGAGGAATAGGTATGCCTACCTGTCAAAACTGCCAGACGGAATGGAATTGGAAACAGACAATCAGACCATGGTATATAATAAAATGTCCATACTGTGGTAAAAAACAATATGAGACGACACACTCCAAACGTAGACATCAACGCTGAGTCTTTTACCACTAATAGTTTTACCGATTAATGCATTATTTGATTTTGGATTAATTATGTCCCTAATACTTGAATTACTGTGTATGATTAATACCATTACTTTTTATCCGTTTATGATGGAACTGTCGAATGATCAAGAACCGCTGTGGTAAGAAAATAATGATATCAGGGAGGTCCTTATGAAGCTTAGACAAATAATTGCTGGCTTAGCAGGGCTGATAGTGTTTATCATTGCTGCCAGTCTGATGATGGACGGGAGTAGTAATAATGCAATTGGTCAAGGAGCAAAGGACGTTTACAATTATGAGCATCTGTTCAAGGGGGAAAGCGATAACTGGCGAGCAGAATATCATGTAAATGCTGAACAAGTGTTTTATGAGGAAGATGATACCCTAAAGGGAGCCAGTGAAAGTGAAGAAGTGTTTAAGCTTATTTACAAAGGGTCCCTGGATGAGCTGGCTGAGGTAAACCAGCTTGAATGGAAGTATGAAACTGTTGCTGGAGGTGGGGGAGGCACAAGAGATTTTGGCGAACATTTCCCAGATACAAAGGTATTCACCCAATATAGTGGAGGAAATGGTGCAATTGAACCGGGTGACCAGGAGATAAAAGTCAGCGTACAGTGGGATGGCAATACTGAGGAATTCACACTGACAAACACTAGCAACTAACGGTCTGTTTCCCTAAAAGTAATGTCCACAACTTCCTCTGTTTCCGTATTATAGGTAATATCAATAAATACACCGAACTCCCTGTCATTTTCACGCAACCATAACTTGAATTGCTGTGTTGTTTTATCATTACTTACCTGACTGCCCCGATGCAGATAGTCAACAATCTCGGCATTCGGGTATTTTGCCATGGTCTCTTTCATTGCCAGCCTGCCCCATTTAGCATATGAAGGTACTTCTTTTTCCATATTGACTTGCTCACTGCTAATTACAGTTCCGCTTACCGGAATCATCAGTAGCAGTAACCCCGTTAGAATAATTACTTTTCGCATGTTAACACCACCTTTTCTATTATTTTGCCAATAAGGTTTTCAGTTATACAGTAACTGAAGAGTATCGGTAGCATATGGAATTTTCTAATTCTCCAAGTGAGTTTTTACCAAATTTGTGGAAATAAAATATATACTGATATTTTAGGAAGGAGGAAAAGTATGAAAAAAACCCTATTAGTATTTGCAATCGTTTCAATCTTTGTGATTGCTTTTTTCTGGATTACCGAATACTTCAACTTTGACGATTCATCCCAATCTCCTGCTGCAAATGGTGAACCTGTTTCATTCAAATCTGATGGAGAGATTGAGCAGCTGACCACATATGATAAGCAACGAATTAATGAGCAGAGAAAAATTGACCAGCAGCTGAAAGAAACGTATCAGGCAGGCACATTTACGTTAAAGAATCCCTTTGTGACACCGGACCCATACGAGGTAGCACCGTTGACAGCGCTGATGATGTTTAAAACTGACCAGCCAGCCAAAATCATCGTAACGGTAGAAGGAAATGATCAGTACGGTGATATTTCACATACATACGAAAAGTACAGCAAAGAGCATACAATCCCTATTCTTGGTCTGTATCCTGATAGTGAAAATACAGTAACGATTGAAGCAACAACCAAAGGCGGAGAAACAACCGAGCAACCGGTCACAATCACTACCGAGCCGCTGCCGGATGATTTTCTTACCAATGAAGTGGTGGAGGCGAGACCTGAAAAAATGGAGAACGGTTTAACGTTTGTCATTCCAAGTACACGTTATGCCTATGCAGTGGATTATAATGGTGATGTCCGCTGGTACTCCACGCTCTGGAATTCCCATGTCTTTCAGCGTCTGGACAACGGGAATCTATTATATCTGACAAAAGAGAAGGGACAGAAGCAATACAACGAGCTACTGGAAATGGATATGCTGGGTAAAGTCTATGATTCATATATTGTTAATTTGGAGGATTATCCTGATACAAATGTAATTCACCATGATGCGATCGAACTGCCGAGTGGAAATATATTGGCTACCGTTCATGATATGGAAGCACCTTATATTGAAGATGAGATGATTGAAATCGACCGTGAGACAGGGAAAACGCTCCGCGACTTCAATTACCGTGATATTTTTCCTGAAGATTTTTATCAGGAGTATGACGGTCCGGGGGAAGATGATGGTGATTGGTTTCACCAGAACGCAATTTGGTATGACAACAGAGATGATACCATTCTTGTTTCCAGCCGACACCAAGACCTTGTTATGAAGCAAACCTATCCGGAGGGTGAGATAAAATGGATCCTGGCAGCCCAGGAAAAATGGCCGGACTCGTATGAGAGATACCTGCTCGAACCAATCGAGGAAGATTTCAAATTCCCAGGTGGCCCTCATTCGATAATGACAATGCCGGATATGGATAATAACAAAAACACGTATGACTATCTTCTTTTCGATAACAATGTTGTTATTACACGGGGCGATGATCCGCTTAGTGAGGACTTCAGCCGGATGGTTCAGTACCGGGTCAATCCGGAGAAAATGACGGTTAAGGAAGTATGGTCCTATGGAGAAGAGCGGGGTGAGGCAATGTTCTCAAGTATCGTGGGAGATGCCAACTACCATAAAGATACGGGCAATCGAATGCTAACTTCGGGATATATCAAGGTGGATGACGGACGAAACAGCCGAATTATTGAAACAACTGGTGAGCAGCAGGCGGAAGTCGTCTATGAACTTGTGGTGTCAGGATTCAAGTCCGATAGCCACCGTCAGGCATACCGTGCGTTCCGTCTGCCATTACACCCGGAAAAAGAATGGAATTTTAAGCTAATAGAATAGTAAGGAGCACCTATTGTGGTGTTCCTTTTTTCAACGATAAGCATGTCACAAATTTGCCTAATCTTTGTTGCTAAATTGTGAAATAGTGAACAAACTTATTGTCCAAAAACGAAAAAATGGTATGATTAATTTGTAACAAAGAACGACCTACAATATATATTGTGAAATACTGAACATAATTTAAAAGGAGATGGGAAAATGTTTTTAAATTTTATCCGCAATAATAAAGCAGTAGCCGGGGTGTTGGCACTCTTAAGAATATATATCGGTTATCAATGGGTGACTGGAGGATTTGGGAAAATAACCGGCGGAGGATTTGATGCCAGTGGGTTTATCCAAGGTGCTATTGCCAGCTCCACTGGAGACCATCCAGCAGTTCAGGGCTGGTGGGCGACGTTCCTGGAAACAGTCGCACTACCAAATGCCGAGTTGTTCAGCATTATGGTTATGTGGGGAGAATTGCTGGTAGGTATTGCCCTTATTCTTGGGATTTTCACTAACTTTGCAGCCCTAATGGGAATCACCATGAACTTTGCTTTTCTGTTTAGTGGAACTGTCAGCACCAACGGACAAATGATCTTGATTACACTATTTATACTGGTTGCTGGTTATAATGCAGGCAAATTTGGACTCGATCGATGGGTAGTACCTTTCCTAAGAGCACACACACCAAAACAGAAGCGTGAAAACAAAGTCGTTACCGCATAGCGAAAGAAGAGCTGGTCCCCAAGTCGGGGGCCAGCTTTCGTATTTATCCTGTTACATATTCGGCAAGTACACTTTGTACTTTATATATGTTCAACTGCTTATTGAATGTTTTCTGGATAGGTGCATCCGATCCAGAGATCCATACTTTCAGTTCGGCATCAAGGTCGAAAGTGCCAGCAGTTTCAACAGCAAAGTGGGTAATGTTTTTGTAGGGAATCGAGTGGTATTCAATTTTTTTGCCGGTCATCCCCTGTTTGTCCACCAGAATTAATCGCTTGTTCGTAAATACAAATAAATCCCGTATCAGTTTGTAGGCATGTTCCACTCTTTCAGCACCGCTTAGGAGCTCTGTAAGTTCTTTTTCCACATCTTTAATATCCACCTCAGAGGCATTTCCCATCATTCCATCAAAAAGTCCCATTAGGTAGCCCTCCCGAATCGTTTTTTTCAGTATATCAAAAAATACTACTATTTATGTTTAAGTTTTCCAATAAGAAGCAGAATAAGGCTTGAAAATTTATCCACTTTCCAGAAGGGAGTAGAAGAATATGAAAAAATGGATTACGTTGGGTATACTTGCCACTTTCTTTACCATAGCCGGATGTGGTGGTGAGGATGAGGAAATGGAAGAGACCAAAATATATGAAACGGAACCAAGTGTGGAAACGGTCAGCAGTGTTGAAGATAGTCCTAACAAAATTGACGTGACCCTATATAATCGCGATAAAGAAAAAATAGGTACTGCCACAATCCGTCAGGTACATGGTGGGACAAATATAACCCTGGATGCCTCTAATCTGGCGCCTGGAACGCATGGATTCCATATCCACGAAACCGGCGTATGTGAAGCTCCTACGTTTGAATCAGCCGGATCACACTTTAACCCGACAAATGCCAAGCACGGGTTTGAGCATCCGGAAGGGCCGCATGCAGGTGATCTGCCCAACATTGATGTAAATGAGGATGGTACAGTACGAGCACAGACTACTGCCGATATGGTTACATTAATTAAGGGCAAGAAAAATTCCCTGCTTGATGAGGACGGCAGTGCATTTGTCATTCATTCCAAGCCTGATGATTATGAGTCGCAACCATCTGGTGATGCTGGTGAGCGAATTGCGTGTGGTGTTATAAAAGAATAGCAATATACAGAAGATAGCCCGGGTTGTACCCGGGTTTTTCGTTGGCCGAAAAGTGTCCTGGTTAATTCCTTCTGTTACCTTCAGCAGTTTTAAGGTGAATACCGTCAATATACCTGTTTTAAAACTAGGCCCATTCCTGTATAATATATTTCGATTAACGAAGGAAAGGACCTGTCAATATGGCTTCAGAATCACAATCACACGCATCACCAACTTCAAATAAAATTTGGACTCGGGATTTTTTGCTTATTTGCATGGCTAATTTCTTTATTTTTCTCGGGTTTCAGATGACACTTCCTACCCTGCCATTGTTTGTAAAAGAACTTGGCGGAACCGACAAGATGATTGGGATTATTGTTGGTATTTTTACGTTTTCTGCATTGGTACTCCGCCCCTATGCTGGACATGCTCTGGAATCTAAAGGGCGACGTTTTGTATATATGATTGGTCTTGCTGTCTTTGTTCTTTCAGTAGGCTCGTATGCTTTTGCAGCGGGGATGGTTTTCCTGCTGGTAATGCGGGTAGTTCAGGGTGTCGGATGGGGGTTGTCGACCACAGCTACAGGCACCATAGCAACTGACCTTATTCCACCAAACCGTCGAGGCGAGGGAATGGGCTACTTTGGGTTGTCTGGAAATCTTGCGCTGGCATTCGGCCCATCACTTGGACTCACACTGGTAGGCTATATATCCTTTACGCAGTTATTCCTGATCTGTGCTTCGCTCGGTCTGGTTGCGTTTCTCCTGTCGTCGCGGATACGGTATAAAAAAGTGGAAAAGCTTGCTGAAAATACAGCAACCATAAAATTTGATATCTTTGAAAAAACCGCTATTCAGCCTTCATTGCTTCTGTTTTTCGTGACAGTGACCTTTGGTGGGATCACTTCGTTTTTGCCGTTGTATGCAGAGCAAAAAGATATAGGGGGTATCGAATCGTATTTTCTGGTATTTGCCATTTTCCTAATGGTTTCCCGGACGTTTGCTGGCAAAATTTATGACAGGCAGGGGCATTTGTATGTGTTTCTGCCCGGCACTATTCTGATATTCGGGGCAATGCTCCTGTTATCCTGGCTGCCAAGTACATTGATTATGTTAGTTGCGGCTGGTTTGTATGGGCTAGGGTTCGGTTCCGTTCAGCCTGCACTTCAGGCATGGGCAGTCGATAAGGCTCCAAATAACCGTAAAGGAATGGCCAATGCCACCTTTTTCTCGTTCTTTGATTTGGGTGTAGGTATAGGTGCCATGGCATTTGGTCAACTTGCATTTATGTTCGGATATCCTGTGATTTATCAGATTGCAGCAGGATCGGTAATGGTAGCGATAATGCTTTACCTATATTTACTCGTAAGGACCAATAAAGCTTCAGCTAATTGAATAGCCTGACCTTTAGTGACCGTCTTCAGCCGAAGACGGTTTTTAATTATGCCCTCTTTTAGTATTTTGCTAGTCGGCAGCGGGTATTACTCCTACAGCACTTATCGAAAGTCCGTTTTCTAAAAATTGTTGTTTTTGACACAAAAACTGTAAACTGCGAAGTAGTGAATTTAGGAATTGTTAGATAACCGCTTCAGCAATACACTTCGCTTCCTTGGACTCACCACGAGCCTCCTCGTTCGCAAAAATCGCTCACTGTGGGGTCTCTTAGGCTCGTTTTTCCACAGGAGTCTACGCGTATTGCTTACGCTTGTTGTCACTAAATTCTATATAAATCTCCTTCACTAACTTGGCGTTGATTGGAGCGGAGGGCAGTCGACTCCTGCGGGAAAAGCAACAGCTGAAAATCCCGCAGGAAGTGGTTTTCTTCCGAGGAAGTTGAAGCGTTGCCCGCGGAAAGCGACTGCACGAAGCGAAAATCGACATAGCTAGCTATGTCGCAGTTTATATTAGCTTCGAAGTTGATAGAGCAACATGATTTGAGGAAAAGCCTATAGAATAAAATATAAAATGCCTCCTCTTCCTCATGAAATCCGATTATAGGAATGAAGGAGGTGATTCGCATGGCAGTAGCCCAAATGGTAGCATCTCAGCTTACGCTAATTTTAAACGATGGGGACGACATCATGACCGGAAAAACAATCTATAAGTCTAAAAGCTTCAATAACGTGAAACCGACTGCAACGCCTGATCAGGTATTTGCAATCGCAATTGCAGTAGCAGGATTGCAGTCTCGTCCGCTTTATAACATACAGCGGAAAGACAGCACCGAAATCAGTCAGTAGCAGGGCGTAACTAAAGGAAAGGAGGATGAACATGAAAAAGCTGGAGCTTAAGTTTTTGAATGCTGACGGGAAGCTTGTTACTTATTCATTGGAGCAGCCTGTAGAGCCGGTTGATCCGGCAACTGTAAAGAGTGCGATGAACACTATCATTGCACAGAATGCTTTTACGTCATCAGGCGGTGACCTTGTGTCGGTTAAAAGTGCCCGTGTGGTGGAACGTAATGTAGTGGACATCGATTTGGTGTAAGGTAACGGTAGGAAACACGTAATTTAACTGTTCTGAAGGCCAGTGGCATTTGCCCTGGCCTTTTTCACAAAAATAGGAGGTGGAATTAGTGGAAACATGGATGTCCTTTGTGACAGAAGTTGGCTTTCCGATTGTGGTGACATTTTATTTGCTTCACCGGATCGAAGGAAAACTTAACGTACTAATTGAGTCCATATATGCGCTGCCAGAGAAAATGAAATAAACTTCATGATATCCTGATAAATGTCCTTCATGCGGATTGTGAAGGGCATTTTACAAGATGTTCAGCAGGAAAAGTCCATAATCTCCACGAATGGCAATTTGCCGGTAACTACTATTCCCATTGCCCGGGTATCCGCATTTCACCTGTATGTATAATCTTACCAAAAATCTCCTATCCTAGTAATGGTATATGGTTCAAAAATTAGCGTGTGTACTATACAATAATAGACAAAGAGATGTTAGAAAGTAGGGCACTATGTTTTGAAAAGTTTTCGCGATATTAACATAAAAAGAATGTTTCCAACCGTTGTCTACAGGCGTGGCCTCGACTATTACAATAATGATCAGGTAAGTGATTTACTGTACGATATCAATTATCAGGTTTGGACAGCAACCGTTCATGGCACGGAAAATTATTTTGTGGAAATAAATACCGCAGATTTCACAAAAGGATCGGTAGATGCGTATTGTGACTGCCCAGCATTCCATACATACGGGTCATGCAAGCACATTGCTGCTGTTATGATTGCGATTGCAGCGAAGGACTCGGGTAATCCTGCCAGAAGAATTGTTGATGACTATAAAACCGCAGATAGATTAATTGATTCGCTTGCATCACTAAGAGATTACCAGCCAACATCAGAAGTGATGTCCCAAAAAGCACCACTGCATGTGGAATATTATTGCAAGTGGACATATGATCATAATCTGCTTCTGGAGATGAAAGTGGGAGAGAAACGCTGTTTTGTCGTCAAGAATGCAAACGACTTTCTGGATGACGTGATGGCGGGAAACGAGCATCCGTTTACCAAGACATTCACGTATAATCCCGAAACTCATTACCTTTTACAACAGGATTTGGAAATCTTTGAGCTGCTTCATTCTATTATACGAAATGAAAAAATTTATGTGGACAGAGGAATTTATCATTATCAGGATTCACCCGAGCGCTCGGTTGTTATCCCACCGCTTCTTGCCAAACAGTTGCTCAAACTGTTAAGCGAGCGGGATTTCACCGTGGAAACCAGAGATAAGAGTTTTCAGCATATCGAAGTTGTCGAGGATGAATTGCCGTTTCGTTTTGACCTTGCAAAAAATGAACGGGGCGACCTGGTTCTTTCCATGGAGGATTTGGATGGTGTTACCTATTTCAAGCTATATCATTTATTGTTCTCGAACGGTAAGTTTTATTTTCCGGCAAAAGAACAAATCCCTGTAATTGAGCAGATTACCCAGACAGGAATGAAGAATCACCGCCTTCCGATCACTAAGAATAAAGCTGACACGTTTATTTCAGAAGTCCTTCCATCCCTGAAAAAAGTAGGCGATGTAAAAATATCAGAAAATGTCGCCTCAGAAATTATTCAGGTTCCACTGCGAGCTAAACTGTTTCTAGAGATTCAGGCAGACTGGATTACCGGTAAACTGGAGTACCACTACGGAGAGCATCAGATTGATCCGTTCAATGGGCGTAAACAGGATGACGTAATCATCATCCGGGACGTGGAAAAAGAACAGCAGATCATGAGTCTGATTGAGCATTCGAATTTCCATTATAACGGTAAAGAACTATACATTGATGCGGATGAAGACACTCTATATGAATTTCTGTATGACATGCTTCCATTGCTCGATAAGTATGTTGAACTGTTCCTGACATCTGAACTCAAGAATTTAATTATTGAGAATGAACCATCAGCAAGTACAAGTGTCAAATTGGAATCATCGTCCAATCTGTTGGAAATCGGCTTCAACATCGAAGGGATTAATGATTCGGAAGTAAACGATATTCTCAATGCAGTTATGGAAAAGAAACGCTACTACCGAATGCAGAGCGGTGCATTGCTATCATTGGAGGGTGAAGAATTCTCCTCCATGAAACAGCTATTTAATGATCTGGATATTGATAAGAAAGACCTCCAGGACGGAAATATCCGGATGCCCGTTTACCGCGGGGCGCAAGTGGATGAACTGGTGGACATGAAGAAGAATTATGATCCCGCATTCCGTAAGCTTCTCCACCGGTTGAAGTCACCGGAAGAGCAAGTTTATCCTTTACCGGAAAACCTTAATGCCGATCTGCGGAACTATCAAAAGACAGGGTATCAGTGGTTCAAGTCATTAAGTGACTATCATCTTGGTGGAATTCTTGCCGATGATATGGGACTCGGTAAAACACTGCAGAGTATAGCGTACCTGCTGTCCGAACCCGGCGAAAACCCACATCTGATTGTTGCACCATCTTCAGTGCTCTATAACTGGAAGAACGAATTTGAAAAGTTCGCTCCGGACCTAAAGGTTGCTGTTATGACCGGCACCCCGCAGGAACGAGCAAAAATGATTGAAGAGTATAGTTTCATGGATGTGTGGATCACATCATATGCAACATTGCGGCAGGATATTGGAAGTTACCGGGAAAGAACATTTCAGACACTTATTCTGGATGAGTCTCAATATATTAAAAATTACGCGACGAAAACTTCACGGGCAATCCGTGAGCTGCGGGCGGGCCGAAAATTTGCTCTAAGTGGTACGCCGATTGAAAACTCAATTGATGAATTATGGGCGATTTTTCAGGTAGTCCTGCCTGGATTACTACCGAATCAGCGCAATTTCAAACAGCTTTCCAATGAAAAAATCGCCCAGATGACGAAACCTTTTATTCTCCGGCGCCTTAAGAAGGATGTTCTAAAAGAATTGCCGGATAAGATAGAATCTGTTCATGTTTCCGAGCTCACGAAGGATCAAAAAGAACTGTATCTTGGTTATCTGCGCAGACTTCAGCAGGAGACAGCCCAATCTATGCAGGAAGGCGGCTTCAATCAGAACCGAATGAAAATTCTTGCTGGCCTGACAAGGCTCCGTCAGATCTGCTGTCACCCAGCGTTGTTCGTGGAAAATTATCAGGGTCAGTCCGGTAAACTCGAGCAACTGATGGACACTGTCCGAACAGCTATCCAAAATGGAAAACGCATGCTGATATTTTCACAGTTTACCAGTATGCATGAAATCATCATGGGTAAACTCGAGCAGGAAGGAATTGAATACTTCTATCTCCATGGTCAGACGGCATCGCAGGAGCGCGTGAAAATCAGCGAGCGATTTAACAACGGAGAGAAAAGCGTATTCCTTATTTCTCTGAAAGCAGGAGGAACAGGTCTAAACCTTACAGGTGCAGACACGGTTGTACTGTATGACTTATGGTGGAACCCGGCAGTTGAAGACCAGGCGACAGGACGCGCCCACCGGTTCGGGCAAAAAAATGTCGTCCAGGTTATCCGTCTGATCACCGAAGGCACCATCGAAGAGAAAATCTACGACCTTCAGCAAAAAAAGCGTGAACTTATTGATCAGGTTATCCAGCCAGGCGAGACCATGCTGTCAAGCCTTAGCGAAGAAGATGTACGCGAACTACTGAGTATATAACGAAGGCCATCCCTCTGTATATTGGAATAGGCACATTGCGACCGCAAAATGAGCAGCCAAATTCATCCATGTGCAAATGAAAAAATCATGATAATTTTTAAAGACAGACCTCAAAAAGGGTTCAGTGAAAATCACTGAACCCTTTTTGCTTGTTAATAGTTATTTACTCTTACCAAGCAAACCCGTAAAAATTTTACCTAACGAGTCATTCTTCAGAAATGGGGCAAGCTGGGTAAGCATTCCCGGGTCCCTTTGTTCCAGATCGGCTTTCATGATCATTTCTTCCAGCTTATCAGAACTGATGAACGGTGCGATTTGGGAAATCTCCCTGTTGGATACATCCTCAAGTATTGCTTTTTCCATCAGCTCATCAAGAACAGCCTGACTGGCAAATGGTGCGAGCATAACTATTGAATTAAAGTTGACTTGGTCTTCTGAAGCTCGTTTGATCAGTGTATCGGTATAGTCGCCCAGAAACGGTGCGATCTGCACGATCTTTTCTAAATCAGGATCTTCCTTAAGTGATTCCTCAACCAGGCGAATCAGCTGTTCTTTGCTTACAAATGGTGCGAGCATAGAGAACTCAGTCCAACTGATGTCTTCAGGTTTCATTTGAGCCACCAAATCATCCACTTTATTTCCGAGAAACGGCGCAACTTCCACTAGTTGCTTCATGTCCGGGTGGCCATCAACAGTCTTATCAACAAATCCGATCAGTGTTTCGTGACCTAAAAATGGTGCAATCCGTGTAACGGTTTCCCAGCTGGCAGCTGCATCATCGATTCTATTAACCAGATCTTCAAGCTGTTCCTCACCAATGAAAGGAGCCAGTTGGACAATATGATCCATGCTAAAATTATTGCTGCTGATGCGCTCTGTAACCTTTCCAAGCGCACTGGCTTTCATTAGTGGTGCGATTGCTACCACACTCTCGAGGTCTGTATCGCTGTTATTCACAAGGTCTGATGCTTCCTCTGGTTTATCCTCATGGACTTTCGTAATAAAAGTACCCACATTATGTGAAGTTGTTTTTTGGCCTCCATTCAGTAGCGTGTCAATTGATGTATCAAAAAGTGTTGCCATCTCGATTAGAATACCGGTATCAGGCAGCGAATCCCCGCGTTCCCATTTTGATACTGCCTGGTGGCTGACATTCAGCTTTTCGGCCAATTGTACCTGCGTCATGTCTCGGTCTTTCCGAAGCTTGGAAATGTATGATCCAACCAATCGTGTGTTTAACAATAAAATCACTCCTAAAGTTTGAATTAACAGCTGTTGGAAAAAGAATAGCACAGCATCACCGGCAAACCTATCAACTGTTGGTTGAATCCTTCGATTTGGGGTTCTACGAATGGTTGAATAGGACGATTTTTTTATTTACCGCTTATATAATATTGAGTTATCATCCTTTGCAAATATTCATATTATGATAAAAGGCCTTTAAAAGTAGTGAAGGAGATGGGGATATTCAGATACTTAAAGGTGTTTTTAAGTTTTTCATCTCAAATTTGGCTGTAATTTTAACCATTATGCTGTTGCCTGTTTTTCTAATAACAGACTCAGTAACTTTTTTTGAAAACATTATGAACTATCTTTTTGATAATAAAAAGTCTTAACAAAGAAGGCCTAAACTTTTCTTTGCAGAGATCAAATTTGATTTAAAGCGCGAAGTTATAAGCGAAATAATTCTAAGCGGACACAGAATACCCTATTTCCACTAAAAGCATGGTTTTACTTTTTTTGCGGCCATACGAGTCCTTAATTACTATGAATTAATCAAAACAAGCTATCATTTAGCTCAATAAGTGCTCTGGTGTCCGCAAAACTCTAAATGGTTCCTGTATTTCTACAAATAGAGTCTTCTGTGTCCGCTAAACAGCTTAACCGGACAGGTGGCCGATATTTTTATGTGAAAAAAGAATTTTTCCTTCATCTGAAGCTAGTCGAATAAATAAAATAGTGCCTTGTTACCCGGAGTGTTAGATACGGCAGTTACTGCGCAGTTTATATTTTATATGAAGACCCACTAACATAAAAATCGAACTATCAATAAGATAGTTCGATTTTTATGTTCCTTATACACTTTTATCCCAGCCTCTTTCGCTCTTCGGCCTTATTGATTAAGCTGAAACAATTTCCGTGGCCGACCTTTTAAATATGGCTTCTCTTCACCGACTATTTTAATCACATTTCCAGCAAGCAGTTTTTTTACTGTCCGTTCAGCACTCCGCTTGGTTACCCGGTAGTAATCTGCTATGTCGTTTGAGGAAAACGGCTCGTTATTTCTGATTTCGATAAAATCAATGAAATTGTACGAGAGTTCATTGTTAAGTTTTGCCTTGTGAATCAGGGAGCGGTAAAGTTCGGAAGTGTTAAACTCCTTTTCAACACCAAGTGGCCCTATTGTATCCCCGCGTTCATTAACGATATAACACGTTCCCTCGGAAGCCTGGCCGCATGCATCCAAGGCATTCTTGGCATTATCCTCTGCTTGTTTTGCTGTCAGACCCAGTCCAAACCCGATATCGACCGATGTCTCAATTGCTCGTTCAATCTCCTTCAGTAATGGAAAGTCCCGGTAATGATTGGTTAAATGATTCAGAATGCCACGTGTGCCAAAAATGGCGAATTGGCCTTTTCCGTTAAACAGTACGGAGGCATACGTTTTCTGCGAATATTTCAGCAAAATCTGATGCAATTTGAGATGAAGGTTCTGTACGTGATAATCACCTTTCTGAGAGGCTATCTTCTCATAGTCTTTAATTTGAATGTAGCCGGCTACAATCTGGGCGCTGATTGACTGGTTCAGTGTTGCGATAGATTTTGCTTCATCGATAGCACGTTCCAGATTAAGCTGCGGTATTTTCATGCAGCTGGTTGGTATATCCTTTTCCTTGAGAATATCCTTCACTTCCTGAATGGAGGTCAGCGCATAATCAATTTTCCCTTCATTCCATAGGTTTTCGTGGAAGCTGGCAATACGTTCAATGTCAACTGTGTCATCGTCCCCATAACTGTAGGAGTATATTTGATTGTCCGATAGTTTAATCTCCTGAAGAACTTCATCCACATGTCTGCTGTCAAGCACATCAATCGAGAGCCTGTCCAGAGCCTGGTTGTGGTAGTTTTTAACATGGTAGAATGAAGTAAGGATCATATATTGGTCAAAGGCAACCTGGACTGCAGGCAATTTCTTTTTCTCAATCTTTTCTTTTGCATAAAGGTACGGAATAGCCCCGGCAAACAGATAAATATCACACATGAAGGCCTTTTCCAACAGATCCAATGTTTCTTTCGTTTCCGTGTAGATGAACGGGTAAACCTCAATATCTTCCTGGTCTTTTACATAGTTCTCCATGCTTTCAATAATTTCTTTCCTGCCAATTACGGCAACTTTAATTTTCACAGTGGTTCCCCCTTGATTTTATATTCAACTCGTTATGTATTCGAAAAGCATTTTGCCAATTTCAGCAATATGTCGCGAGCCAACCCCATTATTTTCCCAGCCATCCGTTAGTATTGCGGCTTCTATTCGTCTATTTCGATACTTGATTATAGCCGCGTCGTGCTCCACTCCTGACAGTTCTCCTGATTTACTGTACATATGGAGATCAGTGTCTGAAGGAAGGTAAGTACCAAGCTTGTGACTGAGTTGCTGGTTGGACATTATGCGGAGTATTGACTTTCTGCTCTGTTGATCCAAAAAGTCATTTTCAAAAGTAATCGTTTGCAGAAATAGTTGTATATCCCGGGCGGTTGTTCTATTTTCATACCCCATATTCTGGGCATGAAAATCCATGAATCGCCGTTGTAGCCGGGTATCCATACAGTTTAGTTGTTCCGCTAAGTGATTTGCCTGTTCTATGCCGATTTTATCCAGTATAATATTGGCTGCTGTATTATCTGAGACGATGATCATTAGTTCAAGCAGGTTAATATAGCTATAGATATTTGAATTGGTCATCTGGTTGATAACCCCGGCACCGCCAACCTTCATATGTTCATCGATATAAACAAGCTCGTTCGGATCCAGAATACCTATTTCAATCTGGCGGAATGCTTCAATCAATAAAGGTATTTTAATCAGACTGGCTGCCTTTTTTGGCTGGTCGGCATTGATGACGATTCGTTCATCTCCGGCCGCTATAGCGATAGAAAACTTATCTGGATATGGTTCGATAAGCCTTCGAATATTGTATTCCAACTGAGATATTTTCACATTAGTTTCCACCTTAATGTATTCATTCTATTTAACGATACATTTAGCGACACCATTCGTTAATCTCTCTTATCGTATGGAATTTTCTTAATATTGTCAAGAAGGAAAATGAGGAAAGTTAATAAAAATATAATTCCAATTTATACCACTAACTATTTCGGTTAAAAAATGTATCGATCTCTTAGGTGCGAAACAGCAGATTTACCCTCCTTGAAAATGGTATACTTTAGAAAAGTATGGGAGGTTCTATGATGAGTCAATTGCTTAAACTGTTGGATATTAAGTATCCAATTATTCAAGCCGGCATGGCGGGAGGGATAACAACGCCCGGATTGGTTGCAGCAACTGCTGAAGCAGGCGGCCTCGGCACAATTGGCGCGGGGTATATGGACGCCGCTGCTTTACGAAATGACATCATAGAAACACGTGACTTAACCGACCGGCCGTTCGCTGTAAATCTGTTTGCTGCCGATTTGAACGCATCTTCCAGTAATGTACAAGAGATGCAAAAATTCCTTAATAAATATAGAAAAGAACTCGGGTTACAGCTTGGAAGTTATACTGTCAAAGCTTACGATTACCTTGAGGAGAAAGTGTCCGTTATCCTTGAGGAAAAGATATCCATTGTCAGCACGGCGTTTGGTGTTTTGCCTGCAAAAATTATCGGTCAGCTGAAAAGCGGGAAAGTTGTATTGATAGGAATGGCAACCAGCCTGGACGAAGCGCTCCAGCTTGAAGAAGCAGGTTACGATGTTATTGTCGCTCAAGGGTCAGAGGCTGGCGGTCATCGGGGTACATTTGATGTTAAAAAATATCCGGATGGATGCAACATTGGTCTTCATGTGTTAGTGGAGGAATTACTTGAAAACACGAGACTGCCTATTATTGCAGCAGGGGGAATTTATTCAAAAAAACAGGCGGATGCACTGATGGCAATGGGGGCTTCAGGTGTCCAAATTGGGACACGTTTTTTGCTGGCAAGAGAAGCAGGCACAAACCAGGCTTATCGGGAAGCGCTTCTCCGTGCCCGCGGGGAAGATACCAAATTGACCAAAGTATTTTCAGGCCGTCCGGCACGCGCTATCCGGAACAGATTTATTGATGAGGTAGATGCGAGCAGATTGGAAACATTGCCATTCCCAGTCCAGAATCAGATGACAAAGGATATCCGGGCTGCCGGGAAAGAAAAGGTCAATGCTGATTTTCTCTCGCTATGGGCAGGTCAGGGAGTCGGTTCACTTAACAAGGAAGAGACCGCGGAAGAAATTGTCCGCTCATTTGCCGAGGGATAATTATTCAATATTCCCGTGTATAGGAAAAATGGGAAAGGCTGAACGTTTATGAAGAAACAGCATGATTTCACAGAAGGTAATATTTTAAAACATCTAATTATATTCTCAGGACCTATTATGCTGACAAATCTGCTGCAGACGTCATATCAGTTTGCTGACAGCCTGTGGGTGGGTAATCTTCTTGGTGCACAGGCACTTGGTGCAGTCGCGGTATCAAGTACGATTATTTTCACTGTCCTGTCATTCGTAATTGGGCTGAATAACGCGGCACTTACCATTTTGTCACAGCAGAAAGGCCAGGATAATGACGAGGGATTGAAAAATTACCTGAATGCGTTCGTGGTAATCCTAACCATTCTCTCTTTTACACTTGGAGCTATTGGTTTTTTTATGGCAGAACAGCTGCTGCGTCTGCTTAATACCCCGGCATCAATGCTGGAGGAGGCAACCACATATCTGCAGGTGAACTTCCTCGGAATCTTGTTCCTATTTGGCTATAATTTTATCAGTACAGTTTTACGAGCACTCGGTGACAGCAAAACTCCGCTTCGTTTTGTGGTGACTGCGGTTCTTTTGAATATTATTTTTGATCCACTGTTTATAGCTGGGTTTGATATGGGGATCAGCGGTGCAGCATATGCGACGATAGTTGCCCAGGGCAGTGCATTTCTTTATGGGCTGATTCTTGTCCTCTACCGTAAATTGGCACCCTTTACGATTCCCAAACTCCCATCCCGTCGAGCAGTCGGGCTTATCCTTAATCTAGGAATTCCTGCCGGCCTGCAAATGGCTGTTATTTCAGCTGGTTCTGCAGCAATCATGAGTGTTGTAACCGGGTTTGGTGGAGCTGTAGTGGCAGGGTACGGCGCTGCTCAGCGACTGGACAGTATTTTGATGTTGCCGGCACATGCCTTAGGAACAGCAGTTAACAGTATGGCCGGACAGAATATCGGTGTCAGGGACTGGCCGCGCGTAAAACGAATCGCCAAATACGGGGTGCTTTACAACTTCTCCATTATGCTGGTTGTTGGAATTATTGTTGTGTCATTTGCGGAATACGGAATTGACCTGTTTATTGATGATACCAATGCAATTGAATTTGGTACTACCTATTTACAGATCATTGCACTATGCTATCCATTTCTCGGGATTAATTTTATTCTGAACGGAATTGTCCGGGCGTCCGGGGCAATGTACCAGGTTCTTGTCCTGAATATCATTTCTTTTTGGGTGCTTCGTTTTCCATTGACTGCCTTATTTTCCGAATGGTTTGGACAGACAGGTATCGCCATTGGTATGGGAGCGAGCTTTATCATAAGCAGCTTCATCGCCTTCTTATACTACCGATTCGGTAAATGGAGGGAGAAAGAGCTATTTGCCAGAGCGAAGTAAACTTCATGTCGGGGAGAAATCTATGAGACTAGTAAAATTAACTGCTGTTGGTTTAATAGCCGGTTTAATCCTTGGTGGGCTGCTAAAAATGGCTGAACAGCTTACCGGTAAAAAAGTATACACCCTCCTCATGAATGTGGATTATATTCCAGTCATACGCAAGTGGAACATGACCGGTGCGCAGGAATTCATGCTTCATCTCGTGGTAGCGGTCTTGCTGGTATTTACGCTGTATATTCTTTTAAAAAAATACTACCATCCGCTTACATTATATATTTCTATCAATTTAATTGTCGGGGGACTCCTTTACCTTACAACAGTATTATCAGCCCGGACACCGGAACTGACAGATATGGAGGCCTTCAGCTACTGGATGCTGGGTCACTTTATTTACGGGTTGTCAGTCGGAATTATGGTAAGGAAGATAGAGGGATAACAATGAAACGTAAGACAAAACAATCAATAAAGCAAACGGCATCCGTTATGTTGGTGCTTTGTGGAGTATTTCTATTAATATCGTTTCTGACGATCGAGGGAAAAAGTAGTTCTGTATCACGCGGGCCCGCGGTGAGCAAACAGGTACTGGAATACCGGCCACTGGTGGAAAAGTATGCAGCGGAGTACGGAGTAGCGGCACATGTGGATGTCCTGATGGCTATGATGATGCAGGAGTCAGGCGGACGTGGGAACGACCCGATGCAGTCTTCTGAAAGCTATTGTGGTCAGATTGGCTGTATCGATAATCCGGAGCTCTCGATTAAACAGGGCGTATATTATTTTTCCCTGACATTGGAAGAGGCGAACGGTGATATAAAGCTTGCCATTCAGTCGTATAACTTTGGGAAGGGATTTATAGATTATGTGGAAAAGAATTCGGGAACCTATTCACAACAGGCTGCAATCAATTTCTCGCAAATGATGTATAAAAGCGCGCCCAATCAATCAATCTATACTTGCCTGCGGGAAGGCGCTGAGCAGTATAATGCTTGTTACGGGGATATTTACTATGTCCGCGATGTATTAGAATACCGTGATGTGTTTGCTAAAAAGTAGCATTGACAAATTGGTAAATGATAAGATTTACATGGGAGGGATGATAATGATTAAAGCAATACATACGGAAAATGCCCCTGCGGCAATCGGTCCGTATTCACAGGCAATTCAAGCTGGAGACTTTGTATATGTTTCCGGACAAATCGGGATTGACCCATCTACCAGTGAAGTGGTGGAGGGAATTGAAATGCAGACAAAACAGGTTCTGGAAAACCTGAAAGCAATCCTAACAGAAGCTGGGACTGATTTTTCCCAGGTAGTGAAATTCACGATTTACTTAAACTCGATGGAAGACTTTGCAACGGTTAACGAGATATATGGCGGATACTTGACCGAGCCATACCCTGCAAGGGCTACAGTGGAAGTCAGCCGTCTGCCGAAAGACGTCCTAGTTGAAATGGACGTCATAGTTTATACAAAATAATGGTTATGTCGCGTGCTAACACAGGAGGATTCAATATGGATAATTTCACATTCTATAATCCGGTAAAATTGATTTTTGGAAGAGGACAGATGGACAAGCTTTCGACAGAAGTCTCAGTGTACGGCAAAAAAGTGCTGATCGTATATGGTGGAGGAAGTATTAAGCGAAACGGCGTTTATGACAAAGTAAAAGAAGAGCTGGGGAACATCGATGCAGAAGTATTCGAACTTCCAGGCGTAGAGCCGAATCCGCGTGTATCCACCGTCCGAAAAGGGATTGATATATGCAAGAAAGAAGGCATAGATTTTTTGCTTGCTGTCGGAGGCGGAAGCACCATTGACGCAACCAAAGCAATTGCAACAGGAGCTAAAACAGACGTGGACATTTGGGATATTGTCACCAAAAAAGAACAGGCAAACGATGCGCTGCCATTTGGTACTGTGCTTACACTTGCTGCGACAGGATCTGAAATGAACGCCGGCTCTGTTATCACCAATTGGGATACACATGAAAAGCATGGATGGGGGACCCCTTATACTTTTCCTAAATTTTCAATCCTGGACCCCGCAAATACAATATCAGTACCACGCAACCAGACGATATACGGATGTGTGGATATTATGTCACACGTATTGGAGCATTATTTCCACCAGGCTGAAAACACACCGATGCAGGATCGTTTCTGTGAATCTATCCTGAAAACAGTGATTGAAACTGCTCCAAAACTGCTTAATGATCTGGAAAATTATGAGTACCGTGAAGTAATTATGCTGAGTGGAACCATGGCGCTTAATGGCGTAATCAATATGGGATTCCGCGGTGACTGGGCAACGCATAACCTGGAGCACGCCGTGTCAGCCGTTCATGATATCCCTCATGGTGGCGGACTTGCAATTATTTTCCCGAATTGGATGAAGCACGTGTTGGATGAAAACAATGTAGGTCGTTTTAAACAGCTTGCCGTTCGAGTGTTTGATGTAGAACCAAAAGGTAAAAGTGACCATGACGTTGCAGTTGAAGGTATCGACAAGCTGCGCGAGTTCTGGAACAGCATTGATGCACCGTCCACACTTTCCGATTATGATATCGATGAAAGCACTGTTGAGGAAATGGCAGATAAAACAGTTATTGCCCGCCCTGAATACGGTAACTTTAAAAAGCTGACCCGCCAGGATTCAGTGGAAATCTTCAAAGCAAGCCTTTAAATGCTTTTTCGACAAAAATTTCCCGGGAAATAATATAATTCGTCAAAAAAAGAACTGGCTGTTATTGATAAACAGCCAGTTCTTCTTTGATTGCGGATCTAATTTTATCTAAACATTCTTCCGGAGTGTTTCCGAAAACGCGTTTGTTATTGACTAGTGCATATGGTTTAACCCGGCAGAGCCCACAGAATGAAAGACATTCATTCATCAGTACTGCCACTTCGGGGAATTCCTTTTCGATAATTGCTTCTATATCTATATTAGTGATCGCATTTCCGTCACAAACCTCAACAACGACAATACCCATTGCTATCACTTTCTTTCTAAATTAAAATAAAAGATTGACTCTGTTAGTTTTAGCACATATCCGGATACAAATCAATATTTCTTTCATATTTAAAAGACAGCAGCCATTTTCGGCCACTGTCTTTTTATACGAAAAAGAAAACATCTCACTAATCTTACCTGCATACAGATACTTAGTCATTCCTAAGAAGAAGTTAACGAACGTGATCGTTTTCCTTCATATTCGTGCCGGTACCATGCCCCAAGCATAATTAAACCACTTAGAATTAACAGAGCACTCGTTACAAAGAAAACGGATGAGAATCCAAACGCTCCTGCAAGCATACCGCCTAAAGCAGGCCCGATTATATTTCCAAGGAACCTTAAGCTGGTATTATATCCAAGCACCTCGCCCTGCATGGATAACGGAGCTTCCTGGCGAATATAGGCAATCCGTACAGGGATGATTCCTCCAATGGAAATTCCAAGTAAAAACCTTAATACAACGAGCTGCCAGATATTGGTCACAAATGCTCCTGGGAAATAAACAATCCCTGCCATAAATAATAGGAAAATCAATATTTTTACATACCCGATTCGATCGGCAAGCCGCCCCCATCGCTTAGCCATCAGCAGATTTCCCAGACCAGCTGCCGAGAATGCAATCCCGGAGAAAAAGGCAATGCTTTCCGGTCCGTGGATTTCCTCCACATACAGGGAAAGAATTGGTTGGATGCTGAAATGTGCAATTTGAACAAGCATTGATATAAGCATAACAATTAGCAGAACAGGATTACGAACTACATGCTGCAAGACCTCTTTGGATGAATAAGAACGGCTATTTGTATCGTCCTCATCCCGGTTGATGAGTAATTCCCTGACACCAAACAACACGATTAGACCTGATATGAATATGGTAATGGATACCCACCTGAAAGTTTGGGCATAACCGAACATGTCCGCAAGAATACCGCCAAGCAGCGGGCCCATTAATGCTCCAGTAATACTTCCGGTTTGAAGTGTTCCCAGAACCTGACCAGCAACATTCTTGGGTGTTTGAGTGGAAATAAGCGCTTGGGACATAGGAATAAATCCTGTGAATATCCCCATAAATAAGCGCAATAAAAAAAGCTCCCATACTGTGCTGGCGAACCCCATCAGGAATACCGATAATCCCAATCCACTTGCAGAGATAATCAGTATTTTTTTCCTGCCATATTTATCACCAATCCGACCCCAGATGGGTGAGAAAATAAACGCGGTTACAAAGGTGATTCCAAATATCCAACCAGACCAAGTTTGAACATATGAGTCCGAAAAACTGCCGAATTCTTCTATAAATAAAGAAATAAATGGAAGAACCATTGTTATACTTCCTGCAACGAAGAAGTTCGCAAACCACATGATGATTAAATTTCGTTTTATATTAGGATTTTGTTCAGAAATGACAAATCCCTTCTTTCTTTTACTTTGTTTCGATAATCTAAATATATAGTAACTCGAAGTAATTTAAAACATTTATGCTTATCATATTTGTTCCCTGGAGTTTCATAATAAAACAAACGGTTATTGTAATATTATCCGAAACAAATTATTATAATGGAACGTATATTATAATGAAAGACAAGCCTTAAGATAAAGGGGAAAATAACTTATGAAACGTTTTGGTGCAATAAGTATAGCTGTTTTAACGATTGTTGTTCTTATAGTAGGGATGGCGGCACCAGTATCCGCAACCGGCAATAATACAGAAACACAATTGCCTGCCCCTATTGTTGTATATGGAGAGACTTTGTCACAGTCACAAAAAGAGGAAGTAAGCAGTCTCCTGAAGGTTAATACTCATGAACAAATCAAAGAATACACCGTAACCGGGGAGGACCTTGCGGAGTATATTAATGGTGATCCAAATTCGGGGATGTATTCATCCGCCAAGATAATTCCTCAACAAAAGGGTAAAGGACTCACCATCGATATCGTCACCCCGGCAAACATCACTCAAGTTTCGAGTGAGATGTATGCTAATGCATTATTGACCGCAGGTGTGGAAAATGCCAAGGTCTTCGTGGCATCACCGGTAAAGGTGACCGGGCATTCAGCATTAAGTGGTATTTATAAAGCATACGATGCTGAAGGCAAGCAGCTTGATAAAGAACGGATGATTCTCGCTAATGATGAACTTGACGTTGCAACTGACCTGGCTGGCAAAGAAGGATTAAGCCAAGAGGAAGTCAGCCGTTTGCTTACAGAAATCAAAAAGGCAATTGCCGAACAGAACCCGGCCACTAAAGAAGAAGTTGAACAAATTGTTAAAGAACAGCTTAATGCACTTGGAATCTCACTAAGCGAGTCTGATCGTCAGATGCTGATCGACCTATTTAACCGGATGCGCAATCTCAATATAGATTTCAATCAGGTGCAGAGTCAGCTTGAGGATATCGCAGCAAAAGTTGAAGATAAACTTGGTGAAATTGTAAATGACGAAGGATTCTGGAATAAGGTTCAGGACTTCATCAATAACCTATTGAATCTCCTGAAAGGTTTATTTAGTTGATCAGTCCAAATCGTTAGTGGTTGAGTGTTCTAGGAGGAAATCAAAAATTGCATAAAAGTTAGAGGCATAAATCGAAAGTCGATTAGTGCCTCTTTTTTTATTTGATTTCTGGTGAGTTTGCGTTCACTTGGGCAACCATTTCTCCTAAGGGCAGATAGCGAAACCACAATCCACTTGCTAATTTGTCGGCGCTCATTTTGATAATCAAGGTCAAAAATGCTTGGTAATAACGAGCCCTTTCCTTGATATTTATACGGCTATATTAATATCCAATTTACCATCTTGTATAATTCCACTAGACAAAATGTGTCTAAATACAAAAAAGGAAGTCCATAAAAATCTATTGGGCTTTCTTTTTTTATAAGTTTACTAGAATTCATACCTGCAAAATTATGGGATTCATGTGAAAAATAGGCTGAAAATCACTTGAAAGACGGCTTTTTTGTAAAAAAATCGGTCTTTTGTCATAAATCTATTATAATTGTAATATTTCAATGCTAGTTTGGTAATCCTTGTAATAGAGTCTTAAAATTCTCGTAACTGCATTGCCTATAGCCCTATGATACTATAAGCAATGTCAGAAATTTAAGGAGGGACTACCTATGAAGAAACTATTAGCTTCATTCGTAACAGGTGTCATTATCGCTGGCGCATCTTTAACCACTGCTTCTGCAGCAGAATACAATGTCCAAGAAGGGGATAACCTTTGGGACATAGCTAAGGAATACGACACAACTGTTGATGCTTTGGTTCGAATTAACGACCTGAAGAACACGTTGATTCATCCAAAACAGAAACTACTTATAAATGAAAAATATAAAGTTGAACAGGGCGATACATTGATTGAAATCAGTAACAAGTACAATGTACCCGTCAAGGCTCTGAAGAAATGGAACAACCTCATGTCCGACCTGATCGTTACTGGACAGGAACTGGATATAAGAGGTGCAAACATTCAACAGGATAACAGTGCTACAGTAACTACTCTTTCAACTGAGAGTTCATCTAATGTAAATACATCGAATGAAAACTCATCAAGTGAAGGTTCAGACATAGTAGTACAAACAGATGCTCAGTCAAATAACTCTCAGGAAGACCCTGAAGGAAAAACAGTAACCGTAACAGCAACAGCATACACAGCTGATTGCGCTGGATGCTCAGGCGTCACGTATACAGGTGTAGACCTGAATGCAAATCCGAATGCCAAAGTAATTGCAGTGGATCCGGATGTTATCCCACTTGGATCTAAAGTTTATGTTGAAGGCTACGGCTATGCAACTGCTGCCGATATCGGAAGTGCGATCCAGGGTAACAAGATTGATGTTCATCTTCCAACAAAAGCTGATGCATACTCTTGGGGCGTTCGCTCTGTCGACGTAACCATCATCAGTGAATAATAGAATAGTCAGCGATTAGATAACTCATATAGTAAGGGAAGTTTTAATTTTTAATACCCCTTGCTACTAAAAAGGAAAGCGTCCTTTACTGGACACTTTCCTTTTTTATATGTTATATAAACTTGAATTTTTAAAAAAAAATGTTATGAGTTGACAATTAGTGTGCCGTTCTGCTGTTCTTTTTCTACTACGTCTTTTGAGTCGTCTGCAGCCTGGTTATATCCGACGACACCGAATCCCAGAATCAGTACAAGAAACATTGCTATCAGCATCTTTTTCATAGTTTTCCCCCACTTTGCTTTCTAATCTATTACTTATTATAGTAGAATAGTGTTGATTCTACCATAGGTTTTTGTGACAACGTTACAGGTAATTCTTACAAAATTGTCATCTTATATCGAAAGTGGGGAGCGAATGATGAAGCGAAAGTGGTTTAATGCACAGTCACTTGTTTTAACAGCAACAATCCTGTATATTTTTTCCTTATTTATGCCGTGGATTGATTTACCGTTTCGCGCAAGTGCAAATGGACTTTCCCAACAAGGTTATCTCGTTCTGTTCCTATTTGTGATACCACTTTATTTTATTTTAAATGAAAAAAGCTCCCGATTCTTCAGTGTTGCGAGCTCTGTGGCTGCAGTCGCTTTCCTTATTTATTATGCTGGAGAAGCGAATCGTACTTATCAGGGTGAAGTAGTATCGCAAACAGGAGGGGGTCTTTATCTATCCATATTTTCTGCAGTTTTGCTCGTTTTCGCTGTATTCCTTAATAATATAGAAAGAAAACGGTATGGAACAAATGGAAGTGTAAAATAATACATGTGATATGTTAAACTGAAGTTATCAAAATGCGCTTTTATTGTTGAAGAAAGATAATTAAGCGCTTACATAATGAGGAGGAAACTGTAAATGACAAGTAAAGTACTGCATTCTTTTTTGGAAAAAAACATCGATGATTTGAAAGAACGCGGACTGTACAATGAAATCGACCCGGTTCAAGGAGCAAATGGACCGGTAATAGAAATCAATGATAAGAAGCTTATCAACCTTTCATCGAATAACTATTTAGGACTTGCTACAGATAACCGACTGAAGGAAGTTGCCAAGAAAGCTGTGGAGTCACACGGAGTTGGGGCAGGGGCCGTTCGGACGATCAATGGTACATTGGATCTGCATATTGAACTGGAGAAAAAACTTGCCGAGTTTAAGGGAACAGAGGCAGTTATTTCCTATCAATCAGGCTTCAACTGTAACATGGCTGCCATCTCTGCAGTTATGGATAAAAACGATGCTATTTTGTCTGATGAACTCAACCATGCTTCTATTATTGACGGTTGCCGTCTCTCCAAAGCCAAGATTATCCGTGTGAACCATTCAGATATGGATGACTTACGCAATAAGGCAAAAGAAGCGGTTGAATCTGGAAAGTATAATAAGGTAATGGTTATAACAGATGGTGTATTCTCGATGGATGGAGATATTGCGAAACTTCCAGAAATCGTAGAGATAGCCGAAGAATTTGACCTGATTACTTATGTTGATGATGCACATGGGTCAGGTGTTCTTGGAAAAGGTGCTGGAACGGTAAAACACTTCGGTCTGCAGGATAAAGTGGATTTCCAAATGGGTACCCTCTCCAAAGCAATCGGAGTAATCGGTGGATATGTGGCTGGTAAAGCAGAGCTGATTGATTGGCTGAAAGTGCGTTCCCGCCCATTCCTATTCTCTACTGCAGTTTCACCGGCAGACGCGGCAGCAAGCACTAAAGCTGTAGAGTTACTGATGGAGTCAACCGACCTTAATGAAAGGCTTTGGGAGAACAGTAATTATTTAAAAGAAGGCTTGAAGAATCTCGGGTTTGATATCGGGGACAGCGAAACACCAATCACACCTTGTGTAATAGGTGATGAAAAGGATACACAGAAATTCAGTAAGCGTCTTTATGAAGAAGGCGTTTATGCGAAATCTATCGTATTCCCTACTGTACCACGAGGAACGGGTCGGGTCCGCAACATGCCTACCGCCGCTCATACAAAAGAAATGCTCGACGATGCACTGAAAATATATGAAAAAGTAGGTAAAGAAATGGGTCTCATCTAATATAGATGAGACTTTTACCTGAATGAATTGAGGGGGGGAAGCCACATGAAAAAAATATTAGTTACCGGAGCGTTGGGTCAGATAGGCTCCGAACTTATTACGACATTACGTGATCAATATGGAGACGATAATGTAATAGGTACAGATATCCGGTCGTCAGAAGATGATACATGCATTTTTGAGACATGCGATGTAACCGACGGGAAGGCTTTATGCGAAACAGCAAAGAAACACAACGTCGATACTATTATGCACTTGGCTGCACTATTATCGGCTAAAGCGGAGGCTATACCACAGAAAGCATGGGAGCTTAATATGGGAGGACTCGTAAATGCGCTCGAAGTTGCAAGAGAACTTGATTTGCAATTCTTTACGCCGAGCTCAATCGGGGCTTTCGGTCCTCAGACGCCAAAGCAGGACACACCGCAGGATACCATCATGCGTCCAACGACAATGTATGGTGTAAATAAGGTTGCCGGAGAATTGCTTTGTGATTATTATTACCACCGGTTTGGGGTTGATACCCGTGGTATTCGCTATCCTGGCCTGATATCATATAAGACATTACCAGGTGGTGGAACGACTGACTATGCAGTTGAGATTTACTATGAAGCTGTAAAGAATAATCGGTACACATCCTATATAGGCGCGAATACATATATGGACATGATGTATATGCCGGATGCCTTGAAGGCAATCATACAACTGATGGAAGCAGATCCGGACAAACTTGTTCATCGTAATGCTTTTAACATCTCCTCCATCTCTGCAGCGCCTGAGGATTTTGGTGAAGCTATCCGGAAATATATACCTGAATTTAACCTATCCTATGATGTGGATCCAGTGCGTCAGAAAATCGCTGAAAGCTGGCCGGACAGCATTGATTCAAGTGCGGCAAAAGAAGAATGGGGGTTTGAACCTGAGTATGATATCGACAGTATGACAAGTGATATGCTGGAGAAAATCAAAGAAAAATATGTAAGTAATTAAAAGAAACCCGTAAAGCTCCAAAGGCTTTACGGGTTTTTAGATTATTCAAATGTCAGCTGGAATTGTCCAATAACATTCATCTCGTTGTCTACCATTTTAAATACACTAGCCTGATATACGCCTGGCTCTGGTACTTGTACTTGACCCTCGAAATTACCGTTTTCAAGTTCTTTAACCTTGAAAGGTATATTACCAATTGGTACCTGAACTTGAACGCCAAGGTCTTCACCGGTAAGTGGTTTGCCATTTTTGGCTACATTAAAAGGTATTGCCTGCATACTATCTTTAAATTTAAATGTGGCGTTATCTATATGAACACTATATTGACCAGGTTTTTCTTCTTGCTTATCGTCTTCAGTCGTTTGGGCCTGTTCAGTTTTATCACCTGTCTGTTCTTTATCTTTGGCCTCACCATCTGAAGTGCAGGCAGCCAGCACCATTGTCAAAATCACCAGGATCAGTAATGCTATCTTTCTCACTATGTTACCCCCTTATGCTGTTGAATCTTCTATTTTATTGTACTATATTTTTAATTTATGACAATAGCAAATTTTTAAAAAAAGATAGAGGTGAATGTAATATTATGAAATAATGAGATTAATGAAACAATTACTATATTAATTCCGTAATTGGAGTTATCAGTATTTTAACGATATATCATAAACAGGGGGCTTTGGTATGAATGAACAAGTAGAAAAGATGATGAAAGCAATAGGAAGTGTACTCCTAGGCAAAGAGGAAACTGTGGAGCTTGTAATGATTGCCCTGATGTGCAGGGGGCATGTTCTTTTGGAAGACGTCCCCGGGACGGGAAAGACAATGCTTGCGAAAAGTATAGCCCGTACGGTCAATGGAAAATTCAGCCGCGTGCAGTTTACACCGGATGTTCTCCCGAGTGATGTGACCGGTATCCAGTTTTTCAATCCGAAAGAGCAAAACTTTGAGTTGCGGCCGGGTCCTGTAATGACCAATATTTTACTTGCTGATGAAATTAACCGTGCTACACCACGAACTCAGTCCAGTCTCCTGGAGGTGATGGAGGAGAAGCAGGTAACCATTGAAGGGACAACACTTCCCATCGACCCGCCATTTATTGTGCTTGCAACCCAGAACCCGATCGAATCACAGGGAACATTTCCGCTTCCGGAAGCCCAGATGGACCGTTTTATCATGCAAATTCGTGTTGGCTATCCATCCCGCGACGAAGAGAAAGAAATGATGCGCCGTTATCAGAAAGCAGAACCAATTGAAGCCCTGGAGCCTGCTTTCTCATTGGAGGAAATAAGAGAACTTCAGGAACAAGTGAAGCAAGTTAGAATTTCCGAAGTAATTGAGGATTACATGTTGGACATCATCCTTGCGACCAGGTCTTCTGAATTTGTCGAAACGGGTGTCAGTCCCAGAGGAACCTTAGCGTTCATGCGTGCCGTGCAGGGGAGTGCTTTCATTCAGGGGAGGGACTATGTAATTCCTGAAGATGTCAAAAAAATGGCGTCTGTTGTGCTCAGCCACCGACTTGTTCTTTCCCTTGAAGGGGAAATGAGCAGGACCAAACAGCAAATTCTCGAGCAGGTTCTCCACGAAACAGAAGTCCCTGTTGAAGCGGGAGCGGTCCGTGAATGATGTGGCACCGAAAAATCACAATCATGTATTTTGTTCCGCTGCTTGTTGCGGCGGCAACATTGCTTCTAATTTCTTTGTACGCTAAATCAGCAATAATGATCTTGATTACTTTTCTAATTTTACTGGCTAATGCAATACCGTATTATTATTTAAAAAAAACAACTGAAAATGTAAGTATGGCCAATCCGATTCAGAAAGTTAAGCTGTTTAATGATGAAGAACACATCATAAAATTATCAGTTAAAAATTTTGGGAGGCTGCCTGTATTCAACGGCCTGCTCTCGTTCAATATTGGTAACAGTGTATGGTGTCCTGAACTGACTGCTGGAAGCCGCAATCGAACAACAAATCAGTTCTCCTTTCGGTTTAACTTGCTCAGTAAAAAGTCATTGGAATTCACAATTAAAGTACAGGGGAAAAAGCGTGGAGTCGCACGAGTGAGCTCTATAAAACTACATACAAAAGACTTGCTCGGTGTTGGCACCCTTGATTTAGACTACCAGCCCTTTTTCCAAACTGAGGTTATCGTATACCCGGAACTCAGACCAGTGGGAGGGATGGATCAGTTAAGAAGGTTCCAGCAGGGTAATAGGCCAATGCAGTTTTCCTTGTTTGAGGACAAAACCGCGACGATGGGCACACGTGATTATTCATCAGGGGATTCTTTCAGTGATATTCATTGGAAAGCATCAGCTAGGTCTAATGAGTTGCAGACAAAACAATATGAAAAAACAAGCGGGATGCATTGGACATTTATTCTGAATTTAAGCAGGGACCGCACAGACGTGTCTACTAAGTCAGATGACCTTGAAAAGAATATCAGTTATGTTGCTTATTTATGTAAATATGCTGCTACAAACGGAATTCCTTACGATATATTTGTAAATATAAAGGTCCACGGTAAAGATTATCTGATGCATCTTAATGCTGGTGAGGGGCGAGAGCAACTTGCAAAAGCGCTGGAAATGTTAGCTCGGATCAATCTGAACAGTATTCTGGTTGCGGAAGAGAATATGCTTGCTTTTATTGACAGGGTAATGTATCGCTCGCCTATGATCATTTTGGTCAATTGTGGAAAAAGAGAGTCAGAACAACGATTTTATCAGCGATGGATAAGGAGAGGAACAACGCTATTTGAAGTTGAACAGAAAGAAGATGCCGCGTTTATCGTGCCAGCCTCTGCCGGGAAGAGGGCGATTTCATGAGGATCACTAAAATCTGGCTTGATTACTTGTACGAATGTTTCTTCTTGTTTGTAGTTATGGAGATTGTCTATATTATCATTAATGAACTGGCTCCAGTTGGCCCTTTAGTTACTATAGTACTGTTGTTTGGTGTTGTCTTTACTCTATTGCGGAAAAAAAGCGAAATTCAGCTTATTAATGTTTTTTTTCTAATTCTTGTGGGGGGTGGGTTGGGCAACATGCTTGGCCTGAATATATATGCCTCCGTATTATGGGCTATTTTGGTGGGATGGCGCTCCTTTATGCATTTCATTGATAGCGATATAGATACTGATAACCAGCACGCCTTATTTCTTTATTCCTTGGGAGCCTGCTTATTTGTCTATCTTACGTTATCTAATTCAGACGAAAAAGGTATATTGCTATTGCTTCCGTTTATCCAGTTTTTCTTTTTAATACTGCTAAAAATGCTGAATATCATAATTGCCCAACAGGCTTCTGCTGAAGTAAATAGGAAATATACAATGTGGAGCATTGGGGCTCTTGGCATAACTGTTATGGGATCCATCATGGCTTATTATTTTTTTCCAGCCTTTAAATCTATAGTAATTACTGCTGTCATGTGGATTGGAACGGTACTTGGATATGTCATTGCTACCCCAATAACATGGCTTATCAATGTATTATTTGGGACAAAAAGTCTAAAAGAACTTGGTCTGGAAAAATTACTGGGACCTCCAGTAGATGAAGAAGAAAAACAGCCTGAACAAGTTGAACAGGTAATGTCCCCCATATTCGAATGGATAATCTGGATTCTGGTTATTGGTATTTTTATCGGTGTGGTAGCTTATCTTTATAAGAAGAAGTTTGTGTTGACAAATAAAATACTGAAACCCCAAACTGCTGAAGCTACACCCGTAAGTTACAGTACCAGTAAGCCCAAAGAACGGGTTCGCGCACCCAAAGATAAAGTAAGGAAACGATTCTATCAGCTGCAAAAATCCTTAGCAAGAAAAGGGTATGCCCGTTATGTCCATGAATCGGTTCAGGAATGGCTGGAGCGGATTGATGATAAAGCTGCAGGCAAATCAGTGATTGCTGAAGAATACCGAAAAGTTCGCTATGGTGAAAAGGAACTTACTGAAGAAGAGGTTCAGCAATATGAAAAGAGAATCAAAGAATTAATTAAACAAACAAATAAAAAACAAAAAGAAAACTGAGTCTGACATCTGGTGTCCTGCTCAGTACTCTTTATATTAGAAAGCCTGCAATTACAGTTAAGGAGAAAAATATAATTCCTGTTACCATTAAAGGATACGTGAGACGGAATGAACGCTGTTTTGGGAGATAGCTTTCTTCCTCTTCTTCTGGAGTTACCTCGCGAAGCATATCTCCGTAGCTTGAGGAACGTCTAAAAAACCGTTTGAAACTATATGTTATTCCATCGAATGATCCCTGTTGGATTAAAAATAAACTTGTCCCTACCACAAGGTAAATCATTCCTACCATAAATGTTACATTTATTACATCTACCACAGTAAAATCAGTTTTATAAAAATAACCGGTAAGTAACACACTTAATACTACCGCGGAAATAAACGTATATGTGAATGCCTGGTATTTTTTAATCACAATTAACACCTCAATCCCCATTTATAATATCAAAAAAGAGATGGGAAATCATCACAATATTTATCAGAACTATCATTAATTTCACAAGACATCCAATTCCTGTTAAAAATATATAGGGGTATAAAGCCCTATATTAAAGGGATTTTTACAAATTTGCCCAAGTTTTTAAAAAAAATTTAAAAAAAGTAATGCAAAAAAGTTAGAATACTTGTATAATGCTCATGTAGGCAATTTTCTAACAATCTTGAATATTGTTGAGGATGCGTCTATAATACACATAATATTTTATGAGGAGGGTCATTAGTATGAAAGGAAAGTTTAAATGGACTTTCATCGCTTCACTTATACTTATGCTGGCACTGTTTTTAGCAGCGTGTGGCGGCGGCGATGGATCCGAAGGCGATGGCGGTGAAGAAGCCGGAGGAGATGAAGGAACTTCTTCGGAAGGAGATTCTGGTGAACAAGAGGAGAAAAAACTAGCAGAAGAGCAGGTTCTAAACTTTGTTCGTGGTTCTGATCTTCCTTCTGTTGACATCTCAATGGCAACAGATACAACTTCTGCGGAAGTAATCCAGAGAACTCACCCTGGACTAATTACTATTAAGAATAAGAAAGCGGTTCCAGAAATGGCTGCAGAAATGCCTGAAGTAAACGAAGACGGGACAGTATATACGTTCAAACTTCGTGACACTAAATGGTCAAACGGCGATCCGCTAACTGCAGAAGACTTTGTTTTCGCTTGGCAGCGTCTAATAGATCCTGAGACTGCTTCACAATATGCCTATATCATGGGTGTAGCGAACGTGAAAAACGCTGAGAAAATCATGGATGATAAAAGCGACATCTACGGGCAAGTAGAAAAACTAGGCATTAAAGCAGTTGACGAGAAGACAATCGAGGTAACTCTTGAGTCTCCAATCCCTTATTTCGCAAGCTTGATGGCATTTAACAAGTTTGGCCCTATCAACAAATCTTTCTACGAAGAGCAGGGCGAAAACTTTGCTAAAGAACCAGAAAACCTTCTGACAATTGGACCATACAAATTGACAGAGTGGAACCATGGTTCAGGCTGGACTCTTGAAAAGAACCCAGACTACTATGCAGCTGATGAAGTAAATATCACTAAAGCAACTTACAAAGTTGTTAAAGAACAAAACACTCAGTTAACCCTTTATAAAGATGATGAAATCCAGGTTGATGGACTTGTCTCTGAACAGGTTAACGCTTGGAAAGATAAGCCAGACTTTAACCAGGTTCCTGGTAACTGTATTTTCTGGTGGCAGCTGAATGCTAACAATGTACCTGAGTTCCAGAATGAAAAAGTACGTAAAGCTATGTCCATGGTTATCGACCGTGAGTCAATGGTTACAGTTCTTCTGAACAATGGTTCAATGGCAGCGCAGTATGTAGTACCGAAAGACTTTGCTACTGGTCCAAATGGCGAAGACTTCAGCGAAGGCCGTGAAGATTACCTTCCTGGTGGAGTTGAAGAAGCGCAACAGCTTTGGAAAGAAGCTAAAGAAGAGCTAGGTTTTGAAACGCTAGAAGTTGAATATGCAACAACAGATGGTAGCTCAGCAGCAGAGATGGGCGAATACATGGCTAATCAGCTAGAACAGCTTGAAGGACTTAAAGTGACAATCAAGAAATTGCCTTGGAATGCTTATCTTGAGTACACAGAGAACGATAATCAAGATATCGGTGCAGGTTCCGGATGGTGTCCTGACTTTAAAGACCCTGAGACATTCCTGGGTTACTGGCATACAGACAGCCCATACAATGATCTTGGTATAGAAATGGATGACTTCGATAAGTTGATGGACGAAGCAAGAAGTCTTGCTACTAAGCCGGAAGAGCGTTGGGAAGTACTTAAAGAAGCTGAAAAAGTACTAATCGAAAATGCTTACACAATTCCGACTTACCAGAACGGTTCCGCGATTCTTGTTAAGCCTTATGTTGAAGGTATCGTATTCCAGAACTTTGGAATTGAGCAATACTTCCGCGAGGCAAAAGTTTACGAGCATTAATCGTCTAAGCTGTTAATTCCAGATCTTTGTAGATGGGGTACGTATAATGTGCGTACCCTTTTCTACTGTCATTAAATAGTGAGAAAGTGCTGTAAAATTTAATTATTAGCAATCCTTTTGGATTCACATATTCCCAAAAAGTCCCCTGATTCGCAGCTGTCTGAATAGCAATGGAGGACAAGTACTTTCACTATTAATTCCTCTAATATAATTTTTTCCATTATTTCAAAAAGCGAAATTTGTATTGACTTTTACCCCTAGAAATTAGAAAATATAGTTAAAACTTGGGAGGTGTCACAATTTGACAGGGTACGTTTTAAAACGTCTAGCATATATGGTATTAACAATGCTTGTTATTATATCTTTGACATTCGTAATAACTAAATCACTGCCTGGTACACCGTATCAGAATGCTCAAAAACTAACAGAGTCTCAAATTGAGGCATTAAATGAACAATATGGTTTAAATGATCCGATGCCTGTTCAGTATGTCCGTTATCTGGGTAATATTTTTCAGGGTAAATTAGGTATTTCGTTTCAGTATGATGGTCGGGATGTGACTACTATCATAGCGAATAAATTGCCGGTTTCGGCACAACTTGGGTTAGAATCTATGATAGTTGGGGTGTTTTTCGGAATTCTACTTGGGGCTATTGCCGCATTGAGACAGGGAACTTCACTTGACTATGGAACTACACTGTTTGCTGTTCTTGGTATATCGGTGCCTTCCTTTATTTTTGGCCAGCTTCTGCAATACTTATTTGGCCTGAAATGGGACTTGCTTCCGGTTGCTTATTGGGAAAGCTGGCAGCATCATGTCATGCCGGTGATTTCACTTGCAGTATTTATGATAGCGCTTATTGCCCGTTACATGCGAACAGAACTTGTTGAGGTGTTGAATGCAGATTATATCACTACTGCGAAAGCCAAGGGCTTGAAAAAATCTACAGTAATCGCGAAACATTCCATTCGGAATGCACTTATTCCAATTGTAACGATTGTTGGGCCAGCAACTGCTTCAATTGTTACGGGATCACTCGTTATTGAACAGATTTTTGCTATACCGGGAATTGGGGATACTTTCGTAGAAGCAATTTTCACAAACGATTATCCAGTAATCATGGGTACTACAATACTATTTGCTGCCCTATTTATTTTTGCAATTTTCGTAACAGATATGGTTTATGGAATTATTGATCCGAGAATCCGTCTAGGAGGTGGCGATTGATATGGCAACAGCAAGAGATGAAATTACAAAGGATATGTTTGAGCCTGCCGACCTTGAAGCGGACAAGAAAGAAAAAATTACCCGAGAAAGCCTTAGTTATTGGCAGGATGTATATCGCCGCTTAAAAAAGAATAAGGGTGCAGTGGCTGGCCTATTTGTCATTTTGGCCATCGTTGCAATGGCATATATCGGACCGTATTTCAGCCCAGCTGAAACGATTGATGACCAGGAACTGATACGTTCAAACCTGCCACCAAAGGTTTCCTGGCTGTCTGATGTTTCCTGGCTTCCGTTTACCGGGGTAAACACGGATGGTATCGATATGTACGAAGCACGGAATGTAGAAGAAAACTATTGGTTCGGAGCTGATAAACTTGGCCGAGACCTCTGGATTCGTGTTTGGGAAGGTACTAAAGTTTCACTTTTCATCGGTCTTGTGGCTGGTGTGGGTGATATTATAATAGGTGTTATTTATGGTGGTATTTCCGGTTATTTCGGTGGCCGAGTCGATGACGTGATGGAACGGATTATCGAGATATTAATAGGTATTCCTCAGTTAGTATTGGTAATACTGCTCATTGTTGTTCTCGAACCTGGTCTTACTGCCATCATATTTGCGATTATGTTCACAGGCTGGATCAGTCAGGCCAGAATTGTACGTGGTCAAACCCTACAATTGAAAACACAGGAATTTACACTTGCAGCTAGGGCGCTTGGTGCTAAACACAGCAGAATTATCCGGAAACATATTGTTCCGAATACTGTGGGAATGATAATCATTACGATGATGTTCAGCATTCCGAGTGCTATTTTCGCGGAAGCATTCTTGAGCTTCATCGGGCTGGGAGTTCCTGCACCACAGGCATCACTAGGTGCCCTGATAAACGAAGGGTACAAACAGATTCAGTTCCACCCGTATCAGGCATTATTCCCTGGTGTCCTAATCAGTTTACTATTGCTCGCGTTTAATATATTTGGAGACGGTCTCCGTGACGCTATGGATCCGAAGATGAGAAAATAGGAGGTGAACATTGTTGGAGAATAATATTTTAGAGATTAATAATTTACATGTATCGTTTGATACATTTAATGGCGAAGTAAAAGCTGTCCGTGGAGTTGATTTAAAACTTAAAAAGGGTGAAGCGCTTGCAATTGTTGGGGAGTCAGGTTCCGGTAAATCGGTAACATCCAAATCGATTATGCAGCTTAACCCTAAACCGGCAGCACGGATAAAAACAGGAGAAATTAAGTTCGAAGGTAAAGACCTTGCTAAATATACAGATAAACAAATGGAAAGTATCCGAGGTAAAGAAATATCAATGATTTTTCAGGATCCTATGACCTCGCTTAACCCAACAATGACAATTGGAAAGCAGATCATGGAAGGTTTAATCAAACACCAGAACATGGCAAAGACTCAGGCTAAACAGCGTGCAGTTGAATTACTTAACCTGGTTGGTATCCCGAATGCAGAAACACGTGTAAAGCAATATCCTCACCAATTCTCTGGTGGTATGCGTCAGCGTGTGGTAATCGCCATCGCGTTGGCATGTAATCCAAAGGTTCTAATCGCTGATGAGCCGACAACAGCACTTGATGTTACAATTCAGGCACAGATTCTTGAACTGATGAAGAACTTGCAGTCTGAGGGCGATACCTCAATTATTCTTATAACGCACGACCTTGGTGTCGTAGCAAATATGGCTCAGCGTGTAGCGGTTATGTATGGTGGTAAAGTTGTTGAAGTAGGTACAGTTGATGAGATTTTCTATCAGCCAAAACACCCTTACACTTGGGGATTATTGTCATCGATGCCCCGCCTGCATGAGAAACAGGATGGCCTGGCGACTATTCCGGGAACACCTCCTGACCTAGCAGATCCGCCGAAAGGATGCCCTTTTGCTGCTCGGTGTCCTTATGCAATGAAAGTATGTACGGAGCACATGCCCGAACATCTTGAAGTTAGTGATACACAAACAGCAGCTTGCTGGCTACTCGATGAGCGTGCACCTGAAACGGAACCTCCTGAAACAATAAAATCAGTAAGATAACAGGTTTTAAGTTTCACAAATTACTAGAAATTGAAGTTAAATGGCCTTGCCATCTGAGTAAGAAATAAAACAAAGAGACTAGAAATATGTAGTGTCTCCAAATTTAAGGGGGTTGAAAAAGTGTCACACTCAGGTGAAAAATTACTTGAAATTAAGGACTTGAAAAAACACTTTAAAGTCGGCAGGAAACAAATCCTTAAAGCTGTCGATGGTATAAGTTTTGATATATATCGGGGTGAGACATTTGGGCTTGTAGGTGAGTCCGGATGTGGGAAATCAACTGCTGGAAGAACTATCTTGCGCTTATATGACGCCACTGAAGGTGAAGTGAACTTTGAAGGTGTAAATGTGCACGATAAAAAGTCAAAAAAAGACCTTAAGATTTTCAACCGGAAAATGCAGATGATTTTTCAAGATCCTTATGCATCATTAAACCCAAGAATGACAGTTATGGAAATTATAGCTGAAGGCCTTGATATCCACGATCTGGTTAAAAATAAAACAGAACGTAAAGAAAGAGTTCATGAACTGCTGAAGACAGTTGGTTTGAACAAGGAACACGCTGACCGCTATCCGCACGAATTCAGTGGTGGGCAGCGTCAACGTATCGGTGTTGCACGTGCACTTGCAGTGGACCCAGATTTCATCATTGCCGATGAGCCCATATCAGCACTTGATGTTTCTATTCAGGCGCAGGTTGTTAACCTGCTGCAGAAGCTCCAGCGTGAGCGTGGATTAACATATCTGTTTATCGCGCATGATTTGTCAATGGTTAAGCATATCAGTGACCGTGTTGGTGTTATGTATCTGGGTAACATGGCAGAAGTGGCAAGCAGTGATGATATTTACGAGGAACCATTGCATCCATATACTCAAGCATTATTGTCTGCGATTCCTTTGCCTGACCCTGAAATAGAACGTTCACGTGAACGGATTGTTATTGAAGGGGATGTGCCTAGTCCAATTGCACCTCCAAGTGGTTGCCGTTTCCGTACACGTTGCCCACATGCAATGGATGTTTGTGCGAAAGTGGTTCCAGAATGGCAGGAGTATAAGAAGGATCACTGGGTTGCATGTCATCTATATAACGATAAATATAATGATGAATATAAAAAGCGTGAAAATCAAGGAACAGTACAAGCGCATTAATTACAAAAAAGGACTCCCGGTTCAATATAACCAGGAGTCCTTTTCTCTAATTAATAGAAAAAGAGGCTGGGCCATAACCAATCTTTTCTTACTAAAGACAAACGATTAAGAGTTGGAAGTCTATAATGTTACCCTCTTCTAGGTGCTTCTTACATCAGAGTTGATATAAAAAGCGACGTTGTGAAAACTCAATGCTGAACTCTTGAGAGGAGCGTCTATGCCGCTGCGGAAATACACTTCGCTTTCCTCGGGCTCGCGCTAAGCCTCCTCGCGCGCAAAGAACGCTCGCTACGGGGTCTCAACGTCTTCGCTTTCCCGTAGGAGTCTGCGTGCATTTCCTCCGCTAGCATAGCGTTGATTGGAGTGGAAGGCAGGTGACTCCAACGGGAAAAGCAACAGCTGAAAATCCCGCAGGAAGTGGTTTTCTTCCGAGGAAGTTGAAGCGTTGCCCGTGGCAAAGGAAACACTGTGAGGGCTTTTGCCCGAACAGATGTTGACCTTGTACCCGGAGTGGTGAAAGCGACTGCCTGAAGCGGAAATCAAGCTCACCTTTAAGTCGCAGTTTATAGAAAATCCTGACTATCTAAGGTGATGGTTAGGATTTTTTATGATTTATAATTTTTTGTTGCGGCCTCTTTATTTATTACGAAGCGTACATTTGCGTAATTTCTTTTTGAAGCTTCTTATCCGCGATATATTCATCGTAACTCATTTCCTTATCAACAAGTCCATTAGGGGTAATCTCAATCAGACGATTGGCGATACTCTGAACAAACTGATGGTCATGGGATGTGAATAACATAGAACCTTTAAACTTTACAAGGCCATTATTCAGTGCTGTGATTGATTCTAGATCAAGGTGGTTGGTTGGTTCATCAAGGACAAGTACGTTAGCGCCGGAAAGCATCATCTTGCTCAACATACAGCGTACTTTTTCGCCACCTGAAAGGACACTTGCTTTTTTAAGTGCCTCTTCGCCAGAAAACAACATTCTGCCCAGGAATCCACGAAGGAATGTTTCAGTCTCATCCTCAGGGGAATACTGTCTCAACCAGTCAACTAGTGGCAAATCGTTACCTTCAAAGTATTCACTATTATCTTTAGGGAAATAGGACTGAGATGTGGTAACTCCCCATTTATAAGTACCAGCATCAGGGTCCATTTCTCCCATAATTATTTTAAATAGTGTTGTCTTTGCTATATCATTTTTGCCGACGAACGCAATCTTGTCATCCTTATTTACTGTAAAGCTGACATTATCAAGGACTTTAACGCCACCGACTGTTTTCGTAAGGCCTTCGACTCTAAGCAGGTCGTTGCCGATTTCGCGGTCCGGGGAAAATGCGATGTACGGATATTTACGGGATGATGGTTTAATATCATCAAGTGTAATATTCTCAAGAAGCTTTTTCCTTGATGTTGCCTGCTTCGATTTAGAGGCATTTGCGCTAAATCTGGCAATAAAGGATTGTAATTCTTTAATTTTCTCTTCCTTTTTCTTGTTCGCTTCCTGTGCCATTCTTGAAGCAAGTTGGCTTGATTCATACCAGAAGTCATAGTTTCCGATATAAATCTGGATCTTCCCGTAGTCCACATCAGCAATGTGGGTACATACCTTATTAAGAAAATGTCTGTCGTGGGAAACAACAATAACGGTATTCTCAAAGTTGATCAGGAATTCCTCAAGCCATTGGATTGCCTGAATATCAAGACCGTTTGTCGGCTCATCCAGCAGTAAGATGTCCGGGTTACCGAACAATGCTTGCGCGAGAAGCACTTTGATTTTTTGGTCAGACGCAAGGTCAGCCATTTTTAACGAATGAAGTGACTCATCAATACCAAGTCCTTTCAAAAGGACAGCGGCATCTGACTCAGCTTCCCAACCATTCATTTCAGCGAACTCGCCTTCCAGTTCTGCTGCACGCATACCATCTTCTTCGGAGAATTCTGGTTTCATATAAATGGCATCTTTTTCTTCTTTTACTTTATATAAACGTTCATGCCCCATTAGGACAGTCTCAAGAACCTCATGCTCTTCATATGCAAAGTGATCCTGCTTCAACACAGCCATCCGTTCGCCCGGTGATAAGGAAACATTACCGGACTGCGGTTCGACTTCACCCGACAGAACCTTAAGAAATGTCGATTTTCCTGCACCATTAGCACCAATCAGGCCATAGCAGTTTCCAGGAGTGAATTTCAGATTAACATCCTCAAACAGCTTTTTATCGCCATATCGTAAACTTACATTTGTAACATTTATCATTCTGGTTGTTTCCTCCAATAAAATATAATCAAAGTTAAGCTTACGGGATTTTAGGCATTTAGTCAATGTTTTAAGTGAAGGGAGGGGGAATAGTATGTGGTAATGAAACCCATGAAATAAGGATTTCAGTAAAGAAAACCTGCTCCTGAGAAAGGAACAGGTTTTCCTTGCCACGTTATTTTTTCAATACCTTGTTGGCATTAGCTAGTTTCTGAGCAAATTCTTCCGGCTTTTCCACCGATTGAACATGCAGATACTTAATACTCGGTTCAGCGAATAACCAGTGGTTATGGAGTGCGCTAATCGTCAAATTATTTTTACCCAATGCTTTAGTATACTCTGGGACTTCATCTGGCAATAACACAATCTCGGCGTGATTGAGTGCTCTCCCGTCATCTTCTAATGCCTCAAAGTGGATTTCCATACTTAGTTCGCTTTTAAATGGCCGTCCCTGGACGGTAACATCTAGATCACGGTCTTTTTCCGCTTCACACATACCATCTTCAACTTCCGTTTCAACATCCAGAATTTCTCCAAACTTCTCTGCTATTTTATTAATATCAGCCATTTGATAATAACTCCTTTCAAGTAGTTTAGAGGGTATAGTCTTTAAATTCAACCTTGCTGTTAGTTCTATTGCCTTCAGATAGATGTATCAAACTGGTTTTCCAGCTATCTTAGAAAACAGAACATAATATCAGAATTTCATTTTTTTCCAAAAATAGTGTAAAAAGCACTATATTTTTCATATGATATATGTAACAATTAATTAACGACATATATAGTGTTCAGGAAGAAGTATTTCTATCTGGGTAGCTTAGCGGAGGGGGATCTAATGGGGGAGAAAGCGATCTATTTTCTCTTTACAGATACAGGGACATATCTATCCCGGCTCATCAATTATGTAACAAAACAACCTTTAAATCATGTTTCACTTGCATTTGAACCTGAACTGAATGAAGTATATAGTTTCGGGAGAAAAAGGCCTCGTAATCCGTTTATTGGCGGATTTGTAAAAGAGGATATTAAAAGTGATTTTCTTAAGAATTCTGCTTGTGCAGTTTATTCATATCAGTTGTCAGAAAGTGACTGGTATAAGGTGAAGGAAAGAATTAAGGAAATAGAGAAGCAAAAAAGCAACTATAAATATAATTTTCTCGGCTTGTTTGGTGTATTCCTGCAGGTTGAGATTAATAGGGAAGACGCCCTGTTCTGCTCACAGTTTGTGGCAACCGTACTAAATGGGATTGAATCGTTGCAATTTAATAAACCTATTCATTTTATTACACCGGCGGATATACGTAACCACTGTGGCCTCCAACTTCTGTATCAGGGTCCGCTTCATTGTTACCAGGAAGCTATGGAAACGGGGCAAACATATAAGAAAACGAATGCGGAAATAACAAAGGATTCATTTATCTTTTTAATAACCAAGAAAGTTAAACAGCTTGTCATCAGGTAGCAGAACCCTACATTAATGTAAGGTTCTTTTTTCTTAAAAAATTTGTATTTGCATTAGATATAAAATGGGACATAATAGCCGTACCTATCGCTTCGTCAGAACGCTTCGCTTTCCGCGGGCACGGCCTCAGACTCCTCGCGGTAAAGTCGCCGCTGCGGGGTCTTCGGACACGTGCTGTTCCCGCAGGAGTCTACGCATTCTGACTACGCTTTTATAGTTCTGAGGATAAGAAATAAGCTATTCCTAATAAAGCACCTTAGAATAAAAAAACTCAGGCTCAATCCATACACATACGAAGCTCAATAATAGCGAAGGAAATACACGAAGACTCCTGCGGGAAAGCGAAGACGTTGAGACCCCGCAGTGAGCGTTCTTTGCGAACGAGGAGGCTCAGCTCGAGCCCGCGGAAAGCGTAGTGTATTTCCGGAGCGAAGCTACGAGTTACTTCGCATTTTATATCATTTGTGTCAAAATCAACAATCTTTTAGAAAACAGCCATATGTATTTATCAACATCAAACTATGGCTTTAAAGGGGGATTATTAATTGGAACGCGGAAGTAATTACCGATTGCTGGCAATACGGGACATATTATTTAATGAAACAGACGAATATAATGAATTGGATATAAATGAATTGAGTGAAAAATTAAGAAACCTGACAGGGGATGAAGGTTTATTTGATAAGCGGACAATTAAGCGTGATCTCGAAACACTTGATGATATGGATTTCGAAATCGTCCGGAACACAGGGAGGTTTGGAAAAACGCTATTCAGCCACCAAGCCAGGATATTCGAAACATACCAGTTACGTTTAATTATTGATGCTATCCTTTCAGCACGCTTTATTACCACAAAAGAAAAAGAAAAACTGATTAAAAAAGTCAAACAGTTGACCAGCAAAAATATCGCGAAGACTCTGCCTGAACCAATTCTGTTCGAACAGACCGCTAATATGGATTATGAGTTGGTGAAGCTGAATATCGACTGTGTTCACCGGGCAATTTCTGAGAACAAGGTCCTTACTTATCAGTATGGAAAGTTTAATGTAAAGAAAGAATTTGAATATCACCGAAATGGTGACCGTTATCTTGTGGAGCCTTATGCTCTTATTTGGCAAAACGACTATTACTATCTGATTGGGCGATTTCAGGAAACAGATGAATTACGGCATTATCGGCTGGACCGGATCCGCAATATCGAGGTTAGTGAAAAAAGTTTCATCAGGGCGGCAGACCTTAATTTGCATGATTATGTGAATCAGAGTTTCCATATGTTTTCTGGGCAGGAAATGTGGATGAAAATCCGTTTCCATAATAATATGGTTAACGTAGTTCTAGACCGTTTCGGACAGGATGCTGATATAAGGGAACTTGATGATCACCATTTTGTATTGTCTACAAAGGCCAAACTTTCGGACGGGCTTGTAAACTGGATTCTTACATGGGGAAATCAGGCAAAAGTCCTTTCTCCGGACCATCTGACCGATAAAGTGAAGTCAAAAATAAAAGAAATGAGTGAGGTATATGAATAATAACAAACAAAATGGAAGCCGGGGATTAATTTCCGACTTCCTGCTGCCTTGTCTCTATTCCCAATGTTTCATACGGAATCCTGAATTTAAATGCTAGATTATTTGCCTCAAGGTCGATGTGCTCTACACTTACTTCAAAATTACTGCGGATTTCCATATCGGTTACAGCCAAATAAATTTCTTCTTCTTTTGGGTTGATTGAAACCCATTCAGGCATTGGTAAATATTTTTTCATATACTCCATTATTTTTTGATTGGGTAATTGCAATAACCCGATTGAAATGGACTTCTGCTTAAGGACTACATCACCATTCTTCTGTACAAATGGCTCAAAGTGTACGGAGAGCGGGACCGTTGATGAAAACACAGGAAGTTCACCAATCAAGTGCACATCTTCCTCCAGTAAGACCGAATAATGGTGATTGGTACCACGGAGGAGTTTATCAATATAGGCATTTACAAGTTCATTAAGATTATTTTTCGTGGTTCGTACAATAAATTCCGAACTTGGCTGTGTATCTTCCTCAACGGCAGGTGGCCGGTCTGTTCCGGAAACTGGCCAGAAAATTAGTGCTATAATGGCTGCAAACACTACGATATTTACGATTAATAAGCCGAGAAAAAGCCGCTTCCACTTATTCCTTCTTTTTCTGGATTCAGCCATCCCACTTCCTCCCTTACTCAGTTATATATTCCAAGACACGCTGCGCCATTCGCTGATAGCCAAGATGATTCGGATGAAAATTATCTTCCGAGAATAAATCGGTGTTGGGGTCGTCGAAAAGGTCCTCGGTTGGGATATATGTCACATCCTCATACTCTTCGGCGAGTGTTTGCCCGACCTTGTTCCAATTCTCTACAATAATACCAAGTTCTTTGAGATCCTTAAAATACTTTTCAAACGGATTATAAAAACCGAGCAGATATATTTCTGCACCTGAGTTCAATTCATCTATCCGGTCGATAATGGCTTTTAAGCGGTCCTTATAATCTGTTCTTTCTCCGGAAAAGTCCTTAAGTGATAAGTCTGTAAAGTTCTCTTTTACAACCTTCATAATATCATTAGCACCGATTGTAATTAGCACGATATCAGCTTGCCTTACCGACTGGGCGATTTCAGGTTTATGAAGACGTTCCAGCAGCTGGTCAGAACGGATGCCACGTTTACCATAATTCTCAAAAGTTACAAGTTTGTTGTCTTCCTGATTGATAGCTTTATCTAGAATACTGACATAGCCACCCTCGACGACTTGGTCACCGACACCCTGGGTCAGTGAATCTCCAATCGCAACTACGTGTGTTTCCTTATTGGTAAACAAGTCAATCGTCTGCTGGACAGCTTCACTGATTATTTCCCCTAGTTCACTTATCGGCTCTTCTTCTGCTTCTTTCTCAGCATCGGTTTGTCTGTCTTTCTCTTCTTCCTCAGGTTCACTCTTTTCTTGTTCTTCCTTTTCCTGTCTATCCTTTGGCTCTACTGTATGCTCATTTTCCTGTGACAGCGCCCAAATCGCCCCAGCAATTAAACCTATAAGCAGTATACCCAAAATAATGAAATTGTATCGTTTCTGCATGTGTACTCACACCTGTATTCTTGTATTATTCAATATATACGGAAAAGACAATTTGTCTTATACATATCCGGATAATACTATATATGTACCCACTTTTTTTGACAAGTATCTTCATGACATATTTCGATTTAATAACAATCCCTTTAAAAGAAACAGTATTCCCTATTTATAATATGTCCAAACAAAAAGATCCGCCTCCATGGAAGACGAATCTCTTGTTTAATTTTTAATTTAACTTAAAACCGTTAAATGTTGTTCTTTTTTCAAAATGGTACAAAAGTCTTCAACCATCGCGCTTGCAGTAGGAAAAGCACCGGCTCCTGGACCTGTCAATGTCAAATCGCCGAGAATATCAGTCTTAAGATAAATGGCATTGTTTACTCCCTCTACCGCATATAATGGATGGTTTTCTTCCAATGATAATGGTTCTACTGAGCCGGTCAGGTTACCCTTCGAATCATACTCCAGTGTTGCAACATGTTTGATTCGTTCACAGGATTTTTGCGATTTTGTAATTTTATCAGCTGTAATGTCCCGTATTCCTAAACGTTTTACACGGCCGGTTTCTGGCTGTTCCCGGAAAATAAGGTCACTTAAAATCTGCAGTTTATATAGTGCGTCATATCCTTCTACATCGTTAGTGGGATCGGCTTCCGCATAACCCCATTTTTGGGCGTTGCTTAACGCTTCTGCAAAAGTAAGGCCCTCAACCCGCATCGCTGTCAGGATAAAGTTGCTGGTACCGTTCAGGATGGCCTGCACGGATTTTACTTGGTTTGCTTGCAGGAGTTGCTGAATTGTTTGGATAATAGGTATCCCACCAGCAGTAGTCGCTTCAAACCCAATTTTGGTTCCGTAACTTTCAGCGAGTGATTTCAGCTCTTTACCGTGGGCAGCGAACATCTCCTTATTGGCAGTGATTACATGTTTTTTTCCAGCAATGCATTTTTTGAGAAAGGAAAATGCGGGTTCTTTGCCAACGATTGCTTCAAAAACGACATCAATCTCGGGGTCATTTGCCACTGCCAGGAGGTCAGTTGTCACGTTAACTTCAGGTGGAAGCTTGTTATGCTTCTCCGGATGTTCGATCACAATGGTTGAGATGCAGATAGGTGAGCCGGCAAGTTCTTCAAGCCGCTCCTTGTGAATATGGAAAGTCTGATATACGCCGCATCCCACGGTTCCCAGGCCAATCAAGGCCACGTTAATTGGCTTCATCAGTCAGCCTCCTTTAAAAAATCATGGACAATTCCGCCCCATTTTGGAAATTCAGTCAAAAAACCATCATGACCAAAATCAGTTTCTATATGTCTGTAGATGCTGTTGGGTAATGCCCTGGAAAATAAATGCACTTTGTCTGGTTCATAGATCAAATCTTTATCAAAACTAAGCAGCAGGGCAGGTTGGGTCAGCTTATTCGCAGCATTCTGCCACCCGTCCCGATTCCGGCCAATATCATGGCCATTCATCGCTTGCAGTAAATAAAGGTAACTGTTCGGATCAAATCGATTTATCAGTTTCTCACCCTGATAATCAAGATAGGAGGTGACGTCCGAACGGTTATGACCGAATCTTTCTTCAAGCAGTTGGGGACTTCGGTACGTGATCATCCCAACCATCCGGGCTATTGCAAGTCCGTTGACCGTATTGTCTGTATAGTTGCCCCCTTGCCAGGAGGGATCATTTTTGATGGCTGAACTGGCAATGTGATTGAACGCTATCCCGTAGGAGGAAAAGACAGGCGTGGAAGCTAGGATTATCAGCTTCTCGACCGTCTCCGGATAAAGGAGCGCCCATTCCATCGCCTGCATACCACCAAGAGAACCGCCAATAACCGTATCAATTGAAGTTATATTTAAGTAATCCAGTGCCTGAAATTGTGCATGAACCATATCCCGGACCGTGATTTCTGGAAAAGAAGTACGAAAAGGCAGGTCTGTTTGAGGATTGGTGGATGCTGGTCCTGTTGATCCGTCACATCCTCCCAAAACATTAAATGTAAGAACCCGGTACTTTTCTGTGTCAATATATTTTTCGGGGCCAATTAATCCGCTCCACCAGCCAGGGTGCTCTTCCGTCCCGATTGCTTGATGGTTTCCTGTTAATGCATGGCATACCAGGATGACTGGCGCATGACTTGGCCCCGCCATTTCGTACTGTAAGGTTATATCCTCAAGTACTATTCCAGATTCCAGTTTGAGTGGGCCGACTGCTGCACGCCCTGTTTGTGATGTTTGATTAATGCTGAGCATCTCGCCCACCCCCATGTTTTAGACTTGTGTTAATACTTTCTGTTTGCCGTTGGACCGGATACGCACCGCTTCATCATAAGCGTTTTTTCCGCTAATAGTAGTAATTCCTGCCGCCTCTGCATGTTGAAGTGTCTGGTCGCTGCCATCCGGATTCTCAACCCATAGTATTTTTCCTGACTTATTAATGAACTGTTCGATTAGTTCTGCTGGGAGCGGCGTATTGGAAGCTAGTACCGCGTCAACAGGCGATGGAATATCGTTAAGTTGTTCCACTGGCTGTTTGCCAACTATTTCTTCACCTGATTGGCCAACAGGCACTATGTCATAACCAAACTGACCAAGTTTTTTAATTTTGTCAGCGAAATCGCCAACCGGTTTATCCAAGCCATATACTGCTACAGTTTTTTTCCGGATTCCGCCGTCTTCACGTGCAAATGGAGAGGAAAGCAGCCAGTTGATTGCATCTTCCTCAGTTGTTTGGAATGTTTCATCCTCACCTGTTGCTTTGCTGATCGCCTGATCCAAATCTGCCAGTATATCTTTCGTTGATTCAAGGCCAATAGAAAGACGAACAAGTTCTTCCGTAACACCGCTTTTCTGAAGGTCTTCCGGTCCAAGCTGCTGGTGTGTAGTTGAAGCAGGATGGATGATAAGTGATTTCGCATCTCCGACATTGGCAACATGTGACCAGAGAGTAATGCTGTCAATCAATTTTCTGCCTGTATCACGGCCGCCTTTGATTCCGAATGTGATAATAGATCCATAGCCATTCTGAAAGTATTTTTCAGCTAACTGGTTTGATGGGTGGTCGCTAAGCCCCGGGTAGTTGACCCACTCAACTGCTGGGTGTTCCTGCAGGTAGGCAGCCACTTCTTGTGCATTTTTATTATGACGCTCAATCCGCAGATGCAGTGTCTCAAGTCCCTGTAAAAGCAGGAAGGCATTTTGCGGGCTCAGGCATGCACCGATATCGCGGAGCAGCTGGACCCTTAGTTTGGTGGCAAACGCTGCCGGTCCAACGTCGACATAGCGTAGACCATTGTAGCTTTGATCCGGTTCGGTAAACTGAGGGAATTTACCGTTGCCCCAGTCAAATCTTCCACCGTCTACAACGATGCCGCCAATGGCTGTTCCATGACCGCCAATCCATTTGGTAGCTGAGTGAACAACAATATCTGCTCCCCAGGAAAGTGGCTTTGTTACATATGGTGTGGCAAAAGTATTGTCAATGATAAGCGGAATGTTATTTTCATGGGCAATTTCCCCAATTGTCTCTACGTCAAATACATTCAGACTTGGATTGGTAATGATTTCGCCAAAAATTGCTTTTGTATTTGGAGTAATGGCGTTCCGAACACTGTCCGGCTTTGTACCGTCGACAAAAATAACATTGATTCCGTAACGCGGAAGTGTGTTCGCAAATAAGTTATATGTTCCGCCATAAAGATTGCTGTCAGCGATAATTTCATCACCATTGCTGGCAAGATTTAAAATTGCCAGGGTGATTGCGGCCATTCCGGAAGATGTCGCGACTGCGGCGACCCCATCCTCGAGAAGGGAGATACGCTGTTCAAATGCATCAACTGTTGGGTTCATAATCCTGCTGTAAATATTGCCCGGTTCCTTAAGGCCGAACAGGTTTTGTGCATGTTCCGTGTCTTTGAAAACGTAAGAAGTAGTCTGATAGATTGGTACCGCACGGGATCCTGTTGCAGGATCGGGTTCCTGGCCACCATGCAGTAATAGAGTTTCTGGATTTTGAAGATTAAAATTGGACATTAATAATTCCTCCTTAGTATTTTAACTAGCAATCACGTTAGCCACTTCAAGCTCTTATCGTTGCTGATTGGTTGCTTCCGCTTTTGCTTTATCTGGAGGAAGAGGAGAAATAAGAAAAGCCCTCTTCCTAAGAAGAGGGCTTCGTATGTAACCGATCCTCCTCTTATCTTCCAGATCTAATGACCTGTAGGATTTAGCACCTTACTAAGCAAAATGATTTTGCCGTTAAGGTTGCCGGGCTTCACAGGGCCTATTCCCTCCACCGCTCTTGATAAGAGATGTAACTTTTTATTAAGTTAATGAACATTATAGACCTGCAGTTCGTCATCCGTCAAGCTATTTCTGAAAATTTATTTTTCTATAGCTCTTTTATGCCGGAGTGGTCGGCGTTGTGCAGATCCCATATAAATAATTAGAGCCACCCATATCAGGGAAAAAGAAATTAAATGCGCACGTGAAAATGTCTCATCATACACAAACACGCCTAGAATAAGCATAATGGTCGGAGCGATATACTGAAGAAACCCGACCATCGAGAGCGGAATTTTTTTCGCACCACTAGCAAAAAGCAGGAGTGGGATCGCAGTTACTGCTCCTGCACCAAACAACAGAAGTCCAGTAGCGGAAATCATGGTGTCGGCCGACAACAAGGAACTGTCCGGAACCGCCAACAGGAAAATAAGTGCGATTGGCGTTACAATCATCGTTTCTATTGTTAGACCGAACATAGCTCCGACATCGACCATTTTTTTCAGCAGGCCGTACATGCCAAAACTGAAAGCCAGAGTCAGCGACACCCATGGAAATACACCGTAACTGACAGTCAGGTAGGTCACGCCGATTGCTGCAAGAACAAACGAAAGCGTCTGCCGCCGTGTCAGCGTTTCTTTTAGCACAATCATTCCAAGGAGAATACTCACGAGCGGGTTAATGTAATATCCCAGACTCGCTTGAATGACGTGGTCGTTGTTTACTGCCCATATGTATGATAACCAATTAATACTTATTACGATTGAAGCCAGGGTGATGCCAATTAATTTCTTCCTGTCTTTTAAAATAACCACGCATTCTTTAAGAAACAACTTCCATTTTCGTACAAACAAGACGACTATTATCATAAAAATAAATGACCATACTATCCTGTGCGCGAGTATTTCACCAGGTGGGACCTCGTTTACCAGCTTCCAGTAGATCGGCAGAAAACCCCAAAGTAGATAGGCTCCTGCTGCATATAATATTCCTGCCTTACTATCCTGATTCATTCTGAAAGCCTCCCGTTCTGTAAAACTATGAATAAATTGGAAGAATCACGTGGAACTCGAGCGAGCTGGCCCAAAGTCGAGCGAGCACCCCGGAAAGTCGAACGACACCACCCCGAAGCCGAGCGAGTCCTCATTTAAATAAGCCAATTCTAGAACTAAACCGGCAAAATAGCAATAACTCTGCCTAATCTAAATAAAAGAAAACGCTTTCAAATTTACCCTTAATACAATAGAATAGTAGTATATGGGTTTTAAAAATGCAGTTCTGGGAGGATATTAGAATGGAAAAAAAATATAACCATTTTGAGACGTCGGTAATACATGCGGGCTATGATGCCAAGGAAATGCTAGGCAGTCTTGCTTCGCCTTTATTTCAGACGTCAACCTTTACATTTGAAACCGCTGAGCAGGGGGAGCGGCGGTTTGCCGGGGAGGAAGAGGGCTACATTTACACCCGGCTGGGTAATCCGACGGTAACCATTCTGGAGGAAAAAATAGCTGAACTTGAGAACGGCGAGCGGGGTCTGGCATTTGGCTCAGGTATGGCAGCAGTCTCTGCAGTACTGATTGCTCTTACCAAAGCTAATGATCATATATTATGTTCATCAGGATTGTATGGCTGTACGTATGGCCTGCTGTCGATGATGAAAGAAAAATACAATATTGAACACGATTTTTCGACGATGGAGTCCAAGGATGCAATTCGGGCGCTAGTCAGGCCGGAAACCGCGTGTATTTATGTTGAAACACCGATTAACCCGACAATGAAGCTGATTGACCTGAAAATGGTTGCTGAAGTTGCTCATGAAAAAGGTATTCCAGTCGTTGTTGATAATACCTTTTCATCACCATATCTGCAGCGGCCGCTGGAGCTTGGGTGTGATGTAGTGCTCCATAGTGCGACTAAATACATTGGCGGTCATGGTGACGTGATTGCCGGTCTGGCAGTTGGGAAAAAGGAATTTCTCGATGAGGTTGCAATGACTACGCTAAAAGATATCGGCGGAGTAATGGCGCCATTTGATGCGTGGCTGCTGATTAGAGGATTGAAAACTTTGCCGATAAGAGTAGATCGACACTGTGACAATGCTGAAAAACTTTTTGAAAAACTGCGCAGCCATCCTAAAGTGGCAAACGTATATTATCCAAATGATGAGGAGCATTCTGATTATCCTATCCGGGAGAAGCAGATGAAGCGTGGTGGTGGATTAGTTTCTTTTGAAATCAAAGGGTCCAAAAAGGATGCACAGCGATTGCTGAACAGCCTGAAGTTCATCAAGATTGCCGTCAGCCTTGGAGATGCTGAGACATTAATTCAGCACCCGGCAACGATGACCCATTCGGTGGTTCCGGAAGAGACAAGACTGGAAATGGGTATAACCGATCAGCTAATTAGGCTATCTGCCGGGCTTGAGGCATGGGAGGACATCTGGGCTGACCTTGAACAAGCGCTCGACAGCCTGTAACTTAGGGGCGTTTGGCCCACGGTTCCAATGTTCCGACCACTGTCTCCTCTTGGTCGCTATCGATTGCTTCAATGACACCATTAGAAATCTCATCATGAGTCAGCCAGCGGGACTGGTCATTATCCAGTATAAAACCAAGATAAACACGTCTGTACAGGCAATTCCCCGGTACAGAGGTGTTTTCTTTTTCAAAAAAACGGGCACTACCCTGTATATGGAATAATCTCCAATCGGCGTTTAAAACATGCTCTGTTATCATATCCTTAAGTAAAGGCAGCGCATCTGGTGCTGTGGAATGAATCCAGGAAACAACCAATCCCGGTGTCCCATGTTTATTGAATAAATCCGCAAGTGCGGCACCAAAACGGGTACTGTCTTCATAATCAACTGAAATCCCATGTAAACGTTCAGGATACCTGCCGCTATTTTTAACAGCTTCAAGTCTGGAACGGTTCCGTCCGATAACAAAAACATCACCGTTTTTTTCGTTAAGATAGTGGCATACTTTACGGAGCATGCCACTTCCGCCAATTACAAGCACATAACCGTTCTTCATAATCCATCACCTTTTTTTGAGTGGTTGTTTCCAGAGTAACGTAAACGGTCATTTTGTGCTATATTAAGCATAATGTGATACTTCGGTTAGGGGAGAATATACAAGTGAGTCTACTTTCGATCTTTTTAGGATTAATTTTAATTTTAAATTTAGGATTGGCCCTGACCATCATCTTTCTGGAGCGGAAGGACGCCAGTGCTGCATGGGCATGGCTGATGGTGCTGCTTTTCGTGCCAATTGCAGGGTTTATTCTATATCTGATTTTCGGAAAACGAATAAGCTCCCAGCGGATTTTTACATGGGATACCAAAAGCAAGCTTGGCGTAAAGAAGGCTGTACAGCAGCAGTTGCGGTCGATAGAGAACAACACGTTTCATTTTAAGCATGAGGATTTGATGGAGTATAAGGACCTCTATTATCTGCATTTGCGGAATGATGACGCGATATTCACTCAGGACAACAGTGTGGATATTTACACAGATGGGGAAAAGAAATTCGCCGCCCTGCTGAAAGATCTGGAGAAGGCAAGCGATCATATTCATCTGCTTTATTATATTATCCGGCATGACCAGTTAGGTAAAAAAATTGCCGATGTGTTAATCAAGAAAGCTAATGAGGGTGTGGAAGTCCGTGTCCTGTACGATGATATGGGGTCACGGAGAATGAGCAAGAAGTTCATTAATAGACTGCGAAAAGCGGGAGCCCAGGTAGAGGCTTTTTTTCCGCCGAAAATCCCTAAAGTCAATCTTAAAATAAACTACCGGAACCACCGGAAACTCGCGATTATTGATGGTCGTATAGGGTATATCGGCGGGTTTAATATCGGCGATGAATATCTCGGTAAGGACAAGAAATTTGGCTACTGGCGGGACACACATCTTCGTATATCCGGCGAAGCGGTGGAGAATATGCAGACGCGATTTATCCTGGACTGGAATCAGGCTTCTCGTAATGATATTTTATATGATGAGCGCTATTATAATACGAAAGGCAACGGGGATGTAGGCGTACAAATCGTCTCCAGCGGGCCGGATTCCGACTGGGAACAAATCAAGAATGGCTATATCAAAATGATTATGTCGGCAAAAGAATATGTTTATATTCAAACCCCGTACTTTATCCCAGATGAAAGCCTGCGTGACACATTACAGATTGCAGCTCTATCCGGTGTTAAGGTGAAAATTATGATTCCAAACAAGCCGGATCATCCGTTTGTTTATTGGGCAACGCTCTCCAACATTGGTGATCTGCTAAATGCTGGGGCGGAAGTATATGTCTACCAGAATGGATTTCTTCACGCGAAAACCCTGGTCGTTGACGGAAAGATAGCATCCGTTGGGACCGCTAATATCGATTTCCGGAGCTTCCGGCTGAATTTTGAAGTCAATGCTTTTTTATACGATAAAAAAATTGCGCAACAGTTGCTTAACGAGTTTAATCATGATATAACGCTTTCCACCCAAATGACAAAAAAATTATATGATAAGCGAACAGTTGGAATCCGGATCAAAGAGGCGATTTCCCGACTTCTGTCGCCGATTCTCTGAGAGTAATCCCTGCAGAAATGGGGAAGGTAGGTAAAAAAGAAATTCATGGGAGGTATGAATATGGACGCTAAACCTTGCACAACATCCCTAACAGTCAAAACATCACACGTCCTGCCGCCTGATACGAACACACACGGGACTTTATTTGGTGGAAAATTAATGGCTCATATTGATGATGTGGCAGCGATTGCGGCGGTACGTCATGCAAGAAAACCGGTTGTAACTGCATCGACTGATTCGGTCGATTTCCTTGCACCGGTCAGGGAAGGCGACTCGGTATGTGTGGAAGCCTTCGTAACCTGGACGCATACTACATCAATGGAGGTTTTTGTAAAAGCGGTCACTGAAAACTTGCTCACAGGTGAGCGTAAAGTATGTACCACTGCTTTTCTAACATTTGTAGCGGTGGATGATGATGGACGGCCGACTACTGTTCCACCTGTTTATCCAGTAACTGATCAGGAAAAGAAACTTCATGAAGCTGCCCCTGCACGCGCTGAACAGCGGAAGGCCAGGAGAAAACATTCGTACGAGCTGGCCGAGACGTTTGGGACGGACTTTCCATGGGACAGGGAGTTTTAGGATAATATTTCCATTGTTACATTTTAATCGCTCAGGTAAAATGATGTTTGGGAAGCCATCATTGTGGCTTCTTTTGTCTTGAATGAATATGTCACTAGCCTAATAGTTCTGAAATTTTTTTAAAAAATGTGAACCCAAAATTAATTGGATTTTCCGTTAAATTGGAAGAGTAGGTTTTATTAGTTATGGGTAAATAACTTGAAAGGGTTAACAAAATGGAAGGGAGAACACGTTCTCATGGGTTTTTTTGAAGATTTGCTTGGAGTAGCAAATGAAATTATGTGGACATATGTCCTTATTGCTGTTCTAATTGCACTCGGTTTATGGTTTACAATTAAAACAGGTTTTGTCCAATTTCGCCTGTTCGGTGAAATGTTCCGGGTGATTTTTGACAAACGTTCGATAACATCCGCCGGTAAAAAAGGTACTTCCTCATTCCAGGCATTTGCCATCAGTGCAGCGTCCCGTGTGGGAACAGGGAACCTGGCTGGAGTTGCATCTGCAGTTGCGCTTGGTGGACCCGGTGCAGTGTTCTGGATGTGGCTGATTGCACTTCTTGGATCTGCAACCGCATTTGTGGAAAGTACACTTGCCCAGGTATATAAAGTACCGGAAACCAATCAATACCGCGGGGGGCCAGCATACTATATTGAAAAAGGTCTTAAAAACCGCTGGCTAGGCATCGTATTTGCTGTCACCATTACGTTTACATATGGGCTTGTATTCAACTCGGTTCAATCAAATACCATAAGTTTAGCGTTCAATGGCGAGTTTGATATCAGTCGTGGCTGGATTGCGGTAGTTCTAGTTATTTTAACTGCCATTGTAATCTTTGGTGGGCTGAAAAGCATTGCGAATGTTACACAATTTATCGTACCAATCATGGCAGTACTGTACATTTTTATTGCTATTTATGTGCTTATCATCAATATCGCTGCCGTACCGGATATGGTTTCGCTAATTTTCGCGAATGCGTTCGGAATCCGTGAAATTGCCGGTGGTGGTTTTGGTGCTGCGATCATGATGGGAATTAAGCGTGGACTATTCTCCAATGAAGCTGGTATGGGTAGTGCCCCTAACGCTGCTGCAACTGCTGAGGTTTCCCACCCTGCTAAACAAGGGTTGATTCAAGCACTTGGTGTATTCTTTGATACAATTTTAATCTGTAGTGCGACTGCTTTTATTATTATTTCTGCTGGTGGATATGCAGGAAGCGAGGAAGACGGTATTCAGTTGACGCAGGCAGCATTTGAGTTCCATATCGGAGACTGGGCTGCAGTATCCATTGCTATCGCGATTTTCTTCTTTGCATATAGTTCCATCCTTGGTAACTATTACTATGGGGAAAATAACATTGGATACATTAAGGAAAGTAAAGTAGCATTGTTCATCTACCGACTTGCAGTGCTTGCCATGGTAGTGTTTGGCGCAATCGCCACATTTGACCTTGTTTGGGCAATGGCTGATCTGACAATGGGAATTATGGCATTGATTAACCTGTACGCAATTACGAGATTGTATAAAGTCGCTGATCGCGTTTTACGGGATTACACCAGACAGCGTAAACAAGGAAAGGATCCTGTTTTTTATCGGGATACTCTCGAGGACCCAACAGGTGTAGAACTTTGGAGTCGTGAACGTAACACCACTAACGAATAATTAAAAAGACAAACTGCCTGCTTCCTGTATAAGGATGCAGGCAGTTTTTTTAGAAGGTTTAAATCCACTGTTTTTGACATAAAAGCTATAAACTGCGACGTAGTATACCGCTTCGGAAATACACTACGCTTTCCACGGGCTCGCGCTGAGCCTCCTCGCTCGCAGAGAACGCTCGCTGTGGGGTCTCAACGTTTCGCTTTCCCGTTGGAGTCTTCGTGTATTCCCTTCGCTGATATTGTGCTTTTATCCTATAACAGTTGCTGATTTGTATTTATAAAATCACAAAAGAATAGTGCACAGTTTTAGGTTGATTGGAGCGAAGGGCAGTCGACTCCTGCGGGTCACCGGCTAAAAACGGTCACGTCCTGTGACCAACGCCGGTACTAGAACGTCATGTTCGTCGAAGCAACAGCTGAAAATCCCGCAGGAAGCGGTTTTTGCTTCCGAGGAAGTTGAAGCGTTGCCAGGCGGCAAAGGAGATACTGCGAAGTTATGAGCAGATGTCGTACTTGCACCAGGAGTGGTGAAAGCGACTGCGCGAAGCGGAAATCAACATTGCTAGCTAATCCGCAGTATATATCCATTGCGAAGGTAAGTGAACCATAAGATTTATGAAAAGAGCCTTAGATTACCTTTAATTTAAATTATCCCTTGCATCTCATTCGGTAAGCGCTTACACTATACGTAAGGAAAAAATTAATTAGAGGTGGGCATATGTTTTCATTTGGGGAAAGAAGACATACACCAAAAAATCGTCAATACACGAGAGGCATGGTTCAGCGACCATAGCCTCTTTTTATTTTGTCTGCTTTATCCCTATAAAGCAGTGATACGGAGGTGTAATATGATTATTCTGACCGGAGGGGAACTCACCCTCGATGAGGTAAAAAGAATCGTTCTGGACAATGAGCAGGTAAGTTTGGCCAAGGGCGCGGAGGAAACCATCAGGGACAACAGGAAAACAATTGAAAAGCTCATCAGCGAGAAAAAAACCATGTATGGAATTAACACAGGGTTCGGCAAGTTCAGCGATGTAGTGATTGCTGAGGATGACCTGGATGACCTGCAGCTTAACCTGATTCACTCCCATGCATGCGGGGTGGGTGATCCATTTTCGGAAAAAATAAGCCGGGCAATGCTCCTGTTGCGAGCGAACGCGTTAATTAAGGGTTATTCTGGTGTCCGGCCACAGCTTGTCAACCAGTTCATCGACTTTTTGAACGCCGGTATCCACCCTGTGATTCCACAGCAGGGGTCACTTGGCGCCAGCGGAGACTTGGCTCCGTTATCTCATCTGGCCTTGGCACTGCTTGGGGAGGGAGAAGTTTTTTATCAGGGAAAACGGATGCAGGCTACTGGTGCTCTGGAGGATGCCGGAATCGTACCTTTGAGGCTTAAGGCAAAAGAGGGACTGGCGCTGATTAATGGAACACAGGCCATGACAGCCGTCGGGGTTATTGCCTATTTTGAAATGGAAAAACTGCTTAAGCAGAGTGAGCTGGTTGCAGCCATGACGCTAGAAGGGCTTAATGGAATTATCGATGCTTTTGATCATGACTTGCACCAGGTTCGCGGTCATCAGGAACAAATTGAGACAGCAGCACGTATCCGATCGTATTTAAGTGATAGCAACCTTACAACCAGGCAAGGAGAAGTAAGGGTCCAGGATGCATATTCTTTACGGTGTATTCCTCAGGTTCTCGGGGCCTCATGGCAAACCCTTAATTATGCAAAAGAAAAACTGGCAACTGAAGTGAACGCGGTAACAGATAACCCGCTGATTTTTTCAGAAGAAGATAAGGTTGTATCAGGAGGTAATTTTCACGGTCAGCCGATAGCATTCGCGATGGATTTTTTGAAACTTGGAATCTCGGAAACTGCCAATATAGCAGAACGCAGGATTGAGCGGCTAGTGAACCCGCAACTGAACGATCTTCCGCCATTCCTAAGCCCGAATCCTGGGCTTGAATCGGGAGCGATGATTATGCAGTATACCGCAGCGTCTCTCGTCTCGGAAAATAAGACGCTGGCCCATCCGGCAAGTGTCGACTCGATTCCTTCATCAGCAAACCAGGAAGATCATGTCAGCATGGGCACGATTGCAGCCCGGCATGCATTGACGATGCTGCAGAACGCACGGCGTGTTATCGCCATCGAGCTTATTTGTGCAATGCAGGCCACAGAGTACCGGGGTGTGGAGAAAATGGCTAGTGCTACAAGAGAATTTTACGAAAAAGCCCGCACGATTGTCGCAGGGATCACCAAAGATCGTGTTTTTTCACCTGATATAGAAGACCTGGCCGACTGGCTGAAAAATAAGGAAGAAAGTGAAATTAAACAAAAAGGTGGGGTTTTACATGAGTAAAGTGACGGCAAAGAAAGGCCTGGAACTGGAGTGTAAGGGCTGGGAACAGGAAGCGGCACTGCGGATGTTGTACAACAACCTTGATCCCGAGGTAGCTGAGAACCCGGATGAACTCGTTGTTTACGGGGGAATCGGGAAAGCCGCCCGCAACTGGGAGGCATTCGACGCGATCGTCAACACACTGAGAAATCTGGAAAACGACGAAACAATGCTGATACAGTCTGGCAAACCGGTCGGTGTATTCCGTACGCACAAGCATGCCCCCCGTGTTCTTTTATCGAATTCAGTACTTGTTCCAAAATGGGCAAACTGGGACCACTTCCACGAACTCGATAAAAAGGGGCTTATGATGTACGGTCAGATGACTGCTGGAAGCTGGATTTATATCGGCACCCAGGGAATTCTTCAGGGAACCTACGAGACATTTGCAGCATTGGCAAGGAAACATTTCAATGGCTCGCTGAAACATACAATCACCCTGACTGCCGGACTTGGGGGTATGGGTGGTGCCCAACCGTTAGCTGTTACCATGAATGAGGGCGTTGTAATTGCTGTCGAAGTGGATAAGAGCCGAATTGAGAAACGGATTAATACAGCCTATTGTGATGTCATGACCGAAAGCCTGGACGAAGCTATTAAACTTGCAAATGAAGCGAAACAGAAAGGTGATGCCCTTTCAATTGGTCTCGTCGGAAATGCTGCTGAAATTCACCACGAAATTCTCTCAAAAGATATTCAGATCGATATCGTGACAGATCAGACCTCGGCTCACGATCCGCTTAATGGTTATGTACCGGTAGGGTATACCGTTGAGCAGGCTACTACTCTTAGAAAAGAGGATCCGGATAAATATATTAGTCTCTCTAAAAGCAGTATGAAGCGCCATGTGGAGGCAATGCTTCTTTATCTGGAGAAAAAAGCGGTCGTGTTTGACTACGGAAATAATATCCGTCAGGTTGCCAAAGATGAAGGCCTCAGTAATGCGTTTGATTTTCCAGGCTTTGTACCAGCATATATCCGGCCGCTGTTCTGCGAGGGTAAGGGCCCATTTCGCTGGGCGGCACTTTCCGGGGACCCTGCGGATATTTACCGGACTGATCAGCTGATTAAAGAACTTTTTCCGGAGAATGAGGCACTGATTCGTTGGATTGACATGGCACAGGATCAGGTTTCTTTTCAGGGATTACCTTCCCGAATTTGCTGGCTCGGATATGGGGAGCGGGTGAAAATGGGGCTTGCGATTAATGAATTAGTCCAAAAAGGCGAACTCTCAGCGCCGATTGTAATTGGACGTGACCATTTGGATTGTGGATCGGTCGCGTCGCCAAACCGTGAGACAGAAGGAATGAAGGATGGAAGTGATGCAGTTGGCGACTGGGCTGTACTGAACGCCTTGATCAATACAGCGGCAGGCGGATCGTGGATTTCTTTTCACCATGGTGGTGGCGTTGGAATGGGATATTCACTTCATGCCGGAATGGTCGCAGTCGCTGACGGAACTGAGCTGGCAAAAGAACGGCTTGAACGCGTGCTGACGACCGACCCTGGAATGGGCATTATACGTCATGCCGATGCAGGATATGAGAAGGCACAGGAATTTGCTTCCGACCATAACATTACAATTCCAATACAAAAATAGGAGGTGCGAAATCATGCAAACAGATATACTGATAACTAATATTGGACAGCTGTTGACAATGGATAAAAAAGGACCTGTTAAGGGCAGCGAAATGAACGACCTACCAGTGATGGAAAATGCGGCAATCGCGGTGAAAGACGGGAGGATAGTCTGGCACGGCCCGGCTGATCAGGCAGGAAACTTTGACGCAGATAAGACGATTGATGCGGAAAGCCGGCTTGTCACCCCAGGACTGGTTGAGCCGCATACCCATCTTGTTTTCGGGGGATCCCGTGAGGAGGAAATGGCACTAAAACAACAGGGCGTCCCATATCTGGATATTTTGAAACAAGGTGGCGGCATCCTGTCAACGGTCCGGTCAACAAGAGAAGCAACCTACGAGGAACTTCTTAAAAAAGCATTGTTCCATCTTGACCGGATGGCGATGCACGGTATTACAACAGTCGAGGCAAAGAGTGGTTATGGCCTGGAAAAGGAAACAGAACTCAAGCAACTTAAGGTAGCCAAGGAGGCAAATGCAAAGCATCCACTCGACATTGTAACCACATTTTTGGGTGCGCACGCCATCCCACCCGGGTATAAGGAGAATCCCGATAGTTTTCTTGACCTGATGGCTGAGCTGTTTGACGAAATAAAAGCAGAAAATCTAGCTGAATTCGTTGATATTTTTACGGAAACAGGGGTGTTTTCCGTTGAGCAGTCACGCCGTTATTTATTGAAGGCAAAGGAAAAAGGATTTGGTGTGAAAATCCATGCCGATGAAATTGACCAGCTGGGTGGAACCGAACTAGCAGTCGAAGTCGGTGCCATCAGCGGGGAGCACCTGGCAGTGGCATCGGATGAGGGAGTCAGGAAGCTTGCTTCATCCGATACAATTGGGGTTCTTTTACCGGGAACGATTTTTTACCTTGGTAAAGATACGTATGCCCCTGCACGGAAAATGATCGACGAAGGAGCGGCAATTGCAATCTCCACCGACTTTAACCCAGGTAGCTCGGTCACAGAGAACCTCCAGTTGATCATGTCGATTGCGGCGCTTAAGTTGAAAATGTCACCAGCGGAAATCTGGCACGCGGTAACCGTTAATGCTGCACATGCAATTGGGCGCGGTGACACAGCTGGAATGATTGCTGAAGACCGGGCAGCAGACATTGTCATTTGGGATGCACCCAATTACATGTACATTCCATATCATTATGGAGTGAACCATGCCAATACTGTCCTGAAAAATGGCGAGGTTATCTATAGGAGGGGGACGGTCCGATGAATTTGCGGCATTTAAAGCCAGCCGGTCAGGCAATTTTCAATGATCGTCACACCACCAAGGTAAAAGAACTGCTGACACCGTGGCGGGAAGGAATCAACCATGATTTCGGACTTGTTGGTGCGCCATTGTCAAAACCATCAATCAGTCATTCCGGTGCTGCCCAGGCTCCCGGTGCCATTCGAGCAGCTTTGCAAAGTTATTCGACATACTCGGCTGAAACAGGGATCGAATTTACCGACCAAATTATTGACTTTGGTGACCTTAACATGCATCCCACCGATATTCAGGGAAGCCAGCACCGAATCTATGAGGGGCTTGCAGATGTCTATGCAACGGATGCAGCCAAGTACTGGATGGTGCTAGGCGGCGATCATTCGATATCCTATTCCTCGATAAAGGCGTATGCAGCTGATAAGACAATCGGTGTAATTCAGTTTGACGCCCATCATGATTTACGGAATACGGAAGATGGTGGCCCGACAAACGGAACACCATTCCGCCGGCTGCTGGAAGACGGAATTATTAACGGCATAAATCTTGTCCAACTAGGCATCCGGGATTTCACCAACGCCAGAGCGTATCATCAATACGCTGATGACAACGGTGTATCTGTTTATACGATGAAAGATGTGGACGATCAGGGTATTATGGCCATTTTGGAAAAAGAAATTGAACGACTGTCCGGACGGGTGGATGAAATCTATATGTCAGTCGATATCGACGTGCTCGATCAGGCATTTGCCCCTGGTTGCCCGGCAATCGGCCCAGGTGGAATGGATAGCCGGACACTCCTTCAGGGGGTGCGTTTTGCAGCTGTAAATCCCCTGGTCAACGTAATGGATATTGTCGAAATTGATCCAACGATGGACTTCCGCAACATGACAAGCAGGGTTGCAGCCTATGTAATGCTCGAGTTTATGAAGGCGAAGCGGGTGTAATGGAAAGGTAGTGCAGGAGATGAGGATTGGCTGGTTCTGGCATAGCATGAAACGCTCGTAAATATGTGTTTCGCTCAATAACTTGTGTGAAGCGCTCAATAATTCATGTTTTACGCTCTATAATCAGAAAAAGCGCTTAACAATTAACACAAAATGCTTAATAACCAAGGTGAGGCAGCACGAAAATGCGCTCAATAATCATGTATTTGCCCAAAATAAAGCAGTAGTAATCACATAAAAAGGAGCCCAGTGTCAGGGGCTCCTCCATCAAGTTATGCTTTCTTTTCTTCCAGGTCTTCCGGTGTTACCCAATCGTTTGCCCAATGCTGTATCTCCTGAATGACTGGTTCGAGTGCTCTTCCTTTGTCAGTAAGGGAATATTCGATGCGAACTGGAAACTCGGAATATATATTTCGTACTATGATTTCTTCTTTTTCAAGTAACTTCAGTCGTTCAGAGAGTAATCTACCACTTATTGGCAGGTCGGCTTCCATTTCGGAAAAGCGTTTTGCCCCGTTCAACAGTTCAAATAATATTAGACCGACCCAGCGTTTACTGAGCAGTTGCATTGCATTTTCAAACCGCGGGCATAAATTTTCCATGCAGATCACCTCTCTGTCTCATATAGTTTGGCCAAATGTATTAAAGTTCAAACGGTTAACGTTAGATTCATTCACTAAGATTACCAAAAGTAACCTTACCTAATAATAACACATATTTGATACCACGTAAAACTACCTAGACAGGGAATATCCCACTCAAAAAGACTTGGTAATTTGAAATATTTATGAAATAATGAAAATATACGAAATAAATTTTTGGAGGTAAAAGAATGGTAGACCAACAGACGAAAGAGAAGTATGCTGAGCTGGCTTTGCGCACTGGCGTAAACCTGCAAAAAAATCAGGCATTGATGATAAATGCACCAATTGAGGGGGCTGACTTCACCAAAATGGTGGCCCGCAAAGCTTATGAAATGGGTGCAAAAGATGTACATATTAACTGGGTTGATGATGAACTGACCCTTTTGAAATATGAAAATGCTCCGGATGAAGTAATTGAAACTTTCCCTGAGTGGCGTGTCAAGCTGCATGATACCTATGCAGAAGATGGTGCTGCAGTACTATCGATTCGCTCGACAAATCCAGATTTGCTGAAGAATATTGACTCTTCCCGGGTTGCCAAAGCCAACAAAGCAGCTGCTCAAGCAATGACCAACTTCCGCAAATACACGATGAATGATAAAATCACTTGGTCCATCATCTCCATTCCAACTGGTGACTGGGCACAGAAAATTTTCCCAGAGAAATCTCAGAAGGACGCAATTGAAAGTCTTTGGGAGGCAATCGTTAAAATTGTCCGTGCTGACCAGGAAAATCCGGTTGCTGCATGGGATGCACATAACGAAACACTAAGAAAAGCCCGCGAAATTCTTAACGAGAAAAAATATAAAAAGCTTGTTTACAGGGCTCCTGGTACTGAACTCGAAATGGAGCTTCCGGAAGGGCATATTTGGAAAGGCGGATCGGCTGTTTCCGAAAAAGGAACTACTTTCAATCCAAATATTCCAACTGAAGAGGTATTTTCACTTCCGCATAAATACGGTGTGAACGGTACCGTGGCAAGCACGAAGCCATTAAATTACGGCGGGAGCCTTATTGATAACTTCAGCCTGACATTCAAGGATGGCAAAGTTGTTGACTATAAGGCCGAGCAGGGTGAAGATACATTGAAGCACCTGTTAGAAACGGATGAAGGTGCAACACGTCTTGGTGAAGTAGCACTTGTACCGCACGAATCACCTGTATCCCAGTCAGGGCTTATTTTCTACAACACATTGTTTGATGAAAATGCATCATGTCATATTGCACTAGGTAAAGCATATCCTACAAATCTTGAAAGCGGCGCAGAAATGAATGAGGAAGAGCTTGATAAGCATGGTGTGAACGACAGCCTTACACATGTCGATTTTATGATTGGATCTGAAAATCTGGATATTGACGGTGTACTTGAGGATGGTACCACTGAGGCAGTATTCCGTAATGGTACTTGGGCACTGAATGTAAAATAAAAACAAGGTGGAAATCAGCCAATGCTGATCTCCACCTTAAATTTATTAACAATTAGATTATAAACCAAACACAGTCCGGGCAACGTATTGTTAAAGTGACACTGAACTTAGCCTTGCAAAATTTTATATCAACCCATTCTTAACAAGCACAGCTTTAATCTTGGTATACTCATACTCCACGGGTAGCGCTTCTTTGAGCGCTTTAAGTTTCGGTTCATCAATCTGCTCCCTTGCAGCAAGCACAGCTTTTTCTTCAGCTTCATTAAAAAATATTCCCCAGCCAATCGGATATCCGTCCTGATACGCTTTGAAAATATGACTTTCAATCGTTTGCTTCGATAGTTCACGGATTACTGCAATATCCCTGATGGATTTTCCGTTTTGGAACATCGTGTAACTGATAATATGACTTGGTCTGCTATCTGCCTGTTTATCCTTTTTGGGAACATTGGCTGTATTGCTTGAAATCCGGACTGCCCGCTTAACGTCAGGGTTCTCGCGACGCCATGACTGAACAACAGCAAGGAATTCTTCGCCGTATTGCTCATATTTCTTTTCCCCGACACCTTTAATCGAAAGCATGTCCTCTTTTGTATCGGGAAAATAACGGGCTAGTTCTTTCAGGGTGGCATCAGAGAACAGGACATATGGTGGTACGCCTTTTTCGTCAGCGAGTTTCTTACGAGTCTCCCGTAATGCCGCGAAAAGTGATTCCTGATAGTCTGCCTCTTCCCCGGAAGGAATTGGAGCGGTATACATCCATACCTGACGTTTGCCTTTCAGAACATCAACCGAGTTCTGATTCAGCTTAAGTGTTGGAAACTTGCCTTCCTCAGTTGCCAAAAGCTGTTCGGCTATCAGAAAATGAATCCACTCGGTCAGTTCTTTTTCAGTATACGCTGAGAGAATTCCATAAGTGGAAATGCTGTTCAGGCGAAAGTCGCTGATTTTTTTATCTCTGGATCCTTTCAGTACTTTGGCGGTCATGCCGACTCCAAATCGCTCGCCCATCCGTTTAACGCATGAGAGAATCATCTGCGCTTCCTCGGTAATATCCGTACGTTCCTGCCGGTGCAAACAGTTACTGCAACGTCCGCACGTGGTTCCCGAAGGACAATCATTAAAATAATCGAGAATAAACGTTGTCAGACAGCTGTGGGTATGGCAATAGTTGATCATGGCCTGCAGTTTACTGTATTCTTTCTGTTTGGCGGTATCGTCCATCAACGACTGTTCAATCAGAAACTTCTGGAGCTGGATATCCTGTGGAGAGAACAGCAGGATACAATCACTGTGTTCGCCATCCCGTCCAGCACGGCCGGCCTCCTGATAATACGATTCAATGGTCATCGGCATTGCATAATGGATAACGAATCGTACATTTGATTTGTCGATTCCCATCCCAAACGCATTGGTGGCTATCATGATGGATTTTTCATCATGGATAAAAGCAGCCTGTGCCGCTTTGCGTTCCTCTTCCGTTAGGCCGGCGTGATATTTTGATACCGATAATCCTTTTTTGCTGAGCTGGTCATGTAGGGAATCGGTCTGCTTTCTGGTTGCGGCATAAATAATTCCCGACTCATTTGGATGTTCATTTAGAAAAGAACGGATATAAGTTCCTTTGTCCTTCCCTTTAACTATATGAAACGCCAGGTTTTCACGTTCAAAGCCAGTATTAACGACGTTTCCATCAGCAATGCCCAGGAGTGATTGGATGTCGTTGATGACATCTTCGGTCGCGGTTGCTGTGAGAGCTACGGTAACTGGAATATTTTTCACCCTGCTAAGCGTTGGAACGATTGACCGGTAACTTGGCCTGAAATCATGGCCCCATTGCGAGATACAATGCGCTTCATCGAATGCGACAAGGCTTATTTTAATCCGTCTTAACACGTTCACGAAAAACGTTGAGTCAAAACGCTCAGGTGCCACGTAGACAAATTTGTACTGGCCCCCTTCCATTGCTTGAAGACGTGCCCGCTGTTCCTCTTGTTCAAGCGAACTATTTATGTATGTCGCGGATATGCCAAGTGATTGAAGGGCGTCCACCTGGTCTTTCATCAACGATATTAGGGGAGAAATAATAATCGCCGTCCCGTCCATGGTCATACCAGGAATCTGATAGCACAGCGATTTACCTCCACCTGTTGGCATAACTGCCAGTGTATTCTCCCGTTCAATAACTTTATCTATAGTCTGCCGTTGCCCCGGCCGGAAAGATTCGTAGCCAAAATATGTTTTAAGTATATTTTCTTCTTGTCCAATCATTCATTGATTCCCCTTTACACACTTATATCCTAACATATTTCGGGCCAATTCTTATATAGGATTTTCCAAACGCGTCTGATCACCGTGATGAGAGGTCGAAGGGAGCGGGAAGTTCATCCAAAAGCCTCTCATCGCCGTCAAGTCCATAAGTGGAATCCTAAAAGATTTATAACGTAAGCATGAAGAATCAAAGGTTTTATACGATACGTTATTTAAGTTTAGGATGGAATCGGACAAACAATATATAATAATATAGAAAAAGAATTTAGTGATTATTTTTCCGCTTGCCTTTTAACGGAAAATGATAAAGTTTTTTCCATAAATCAAAATTAATTTGTTTACATTCACCGGGTCGCCATTTAAAATAACGATATATTAATGGCTTACTTTTTAAGACTGCCATTAGGAGGTATGGGATGGTTCCATCAGTTTTATTCGAAGTTATGCTCATTGGACTCCTCGGGATAGGATCACAATGGCTGGCATGGCACTACAGAATGCCGGCAATTGTATTGATGTCGATTACTGGTCTGTTAGCAGGCCCTGTTTTTGGCTTTATTAATCCTGAAGAAGACTTTGGAGATTTATATAAACCAATTATATCAGTAGCGGTTGCAATTATACTATTTGAAGGAAGCCTTAACTTAAGTTTCAAGGAGATCCGAGGTCTGGGCAGGCCGGTATTTCGGATTGCGACATACGGCGCTTTCCTGGCTTGGATACTGGGGTCCCTGACAGCTCATTATATTGCGGGGCTTTCTTGGGCAGTGGCATTTGTAATTGGTGGACTTTTTATTGTTACAGGGCCGACTGTTATCATGCCGTTACTCCGTCAGTCCAAACTGAAACCACGGCCTGCAAAAATCCTTAAATGGGAAGGTATTATTGTTGATCCAATCGGTGCCCTGCTGGCGGTGTTTGCATTCGAAATTATTGCATACCTTACAGCAAATGAACCGAATGGAGCGTCATTGGTTCTCTTTTTCGGTGCATCTATTTTTGCTGCAATCCTTGGCTGGGCATGCGGCAAGGGAATGGGCTGGATGTTTGAAACCGGTCATATTCCGGAATTTCTGAAATCACCAGCAGTGTTTATTGTCGTTATTTTTTGCTTCACGCTGGCGGATGAAATTATGCATGAAACTGGTTTGCTTGCGGTGACTGCCATGGGAATGACCCTAGCTAATATGGGAATCAGTTCGGTTGAGGATATGCGTCACTTTAAGGAAAATATCTCCATCCTGCTTATTTCAGCAATATTCATTATGCTGACTGCATCGCTGCAGGTGGAAACCCTGTTGCAGATATTTGATCCGAATATCATTGGATATGTTGTACTTATGATGTTTGTTGTCAGGCCGTTATCCATCTTCCTGTCGACCATCAAAACCGATTTGTCACTTAATGAGAAAATCCTGCTTGGGTGGATTGCCCCACGGGGAATCGTTGCACTGACGGTTTCTGGGTATTTTGCAACCATTCTAAGTGAGGCAGGGTATGAAGATGCCAGTATTATCACAACATTGACATTCGGACTCGTCTTCTTCACGGTTGTTGCCCATGGGTTCTCCATTGGCTGGTTTGCGGAGAAGCTCCATTTATCGGTTGAAGGTAAGCCTGGAACATTAATTGTTGGCAGTAATACATTTACAATTGAACTGGCAAAGTCGCTCAAAAAAGCAAAAGCACCTGTTCTGTTAGTGGACTCTTCATGGGAGCGGCTGCGGAAAGCAAGAGAGGCAGGAATCCCGTTCTATCACGGCGAAATGCTCTCGGAGCAAACTGAGTACCATCTTGATACGGTTCCATATGAATATCTGGTTGCTGCGACCGAGTATCACTCGTATAATGCGCTTGTCTGTACAACATTCATGCCTGAGTACGGACGGACAAATGTTTTCAAGGTGAGTCCGTATCATGACATCGGTAATACAATGGATGATATTGTTGATAAAATCGGTGGCCGGATTCTCTTCGGGGGAAAAGCAAGTCTGGAAACACTGAATGATAAAATCAGAGACGGTTTTGTCTTCCGGCAGACAAATATATCGTCCCGCTATCCATATAAACAATATCTTGAAGAAAAAGACGAAAATGCAATCCTCTTATACTCAATTAAGCCGTCTGGTCAAGTTAAGTATTTTTCAGAGGAAATGAAAGTAAATCCTGAACCTGGTGATACAGTTGTAAGTCTGACTCCACCGGTAAAAGAAAATCGCCGGATACAGGAGCGGCTCGAGAACCAGCGAACGACTACCACTAATCAAAAAGACGCGGATCCACAATAAGTGTGGACCCGCGTCTTTTTGCTTCTATTTTTTTAACTATCAGGCTTTCTTAGCCTCATCAAGCTTTTTATTCAGTTCTGCGATTTGCCGCTCAATTTCAATCAGCTGTTTTTCACCTGTGGATGTATTTACTCCAAAAGAGGTAGCCTTCTCAAGGTCCCCTTGTATCCGTACATAGTCTGACTTAAGTTCAGCGATTTCCGCCTCGATTTCTTTTTTAGTCATTATTATCACTCCCAATTACCAGTTTAGCTGAAAATTCAAGGTTATTCAATCAGACGGGAGGTTCAGCATTTAAATCAGAGCATCCTCTTCATTGTCCTTGGAATCCTGGAACGTATGGTAAAAATGAACAATAATCGTTTTCACAATTGCATAAAACGGTACCGCAAACAGCATTCCAAGAAATCCAGCAATACTCCCAGCTGCAAGTACCAATGTAATAACGGTCAGTGGATGAAGTTTAAGTGCTCGCCCCATAATATTAGGGGAAATCAGATTACCTTCAATTTGCTGGGCGACAATCATGACAACCGCTACCCAAACAGCCATCATCGGGTCCTGGAAAAAGCCTACAATTATTGCAGGGATAACAGCCAAGAACGGGCCTAGGAATGGGATGACGCACATAATCATTCCAAACAAGGCCAATGTCAGGGCATAATCCAGCTTAATAATCAGGTACCCGATAAACAATAACACACCAATACATATGCTCACTGTCAGCTGTCCTTGAATATACGATGCCAGCGTGTCATCAACTTTTCCCATAAGGGCGCGGATGTTGGAAGCCTTCTTTTTATTGAATATCTGGGTGAGGAAAGGGACGAATTTATCCCCGTCCTTAAGCATAAAGAAAAGGAAAAATGGAATAAGCACGATTGCGAACACAAATCCGATTAGTTGTCCAAGAAAACCAAACAAGAATGACATTAACGATTCAATATACATTTGCAGGTTGGACGTAATATCATTAATGGTCGCATTTACTTCATCGGGAATCAAATTCTGATTCGCCTGCCAGTAAGCTATGAGTTCTTGCGTACCTTCAACCATTTTTGGTATGTTATCGATTAAATTGGAAAATTGTTTCTGGGCAATAGGTGCAATATATGTAACGATCAGAAAACCAACTACAATCAACAGCAGAAACACAATAAAAATGGATAGAACCCGGTGCACTTTGTATTTTTCCAGCTGGTGCATTAGCGGCTTTGTTATGTAAAACAATACCCCCGCACCAATTAACGGAATGGCAATTGCCCCAATGTATTTAAAAATAGGGTCAAAAATAAAATTTGTTGCGGAGATCAGAAGAATCAGCAGGAAAATCATAATCAAGGCCGTCATAATCTGAAACCAGCGTTTATTCACCAAATTTATCACAACTTTCTCTATTAATCTTATTAACTTATTTTAACCGTAATTTGCCATTATAGGAAGCAGCTTCTATTAGTTTACTACTTTAATTGTATCCTATCTTACAAAATCTAATAACATAAGAAAAGTCTTTGAGATTCAGGAAAGTCCTGAAGCAACGTGTTCCTATTATCACCAATAATTGACAGGCTTAAACTTTCCCTAATAGAGTCAGATAGAATATAGGGAAGAAGTATGCTAAAATTTGAGCATACGAGCATACATAGGTGTAATAAAGGGGGCAATAGCGTATGGGTAACTGGGAAACAGCATACGAAAAATGGAGAACGTATGAGAATCTTGACACATTACTAAAAAATGAATTGCAAAGTATGGAGAATAATGACGAAGCATTAGAAGATGCTTTTTATACGGAACTGACTTTTGGTACCGGTGGCATGCGGGGAGTTTTAGGTCCCGGTATAAACCGGATGAACGTATATACTGTTCGTAAAGCAGTAAACGGACTTGCCAATTATTTAAGAGAGAATGCAGTAAATGTCAATGACCGGGGCGTGGTCGTTTCCTATGATTCCAGGTATATGTCACAGGAGTTCGCTTTGGAGACAGCTAAGGTGCTTGGAGCATATGGCATTAAGACATATATATTTGATAAGCTGCACCCGACACCGCTATTGTCATTTGCGGTAAGATATCTTGGAACAGTTGCTGGTGTAATGATTACAGCCAGCCACAATCCTCCTGAATATAACGGTTTCAAAGTATACAATGAAGACGGAGGGCAAATTACACCAGCTGAAGCAAATGAGATTATCGAACACATTCAGCAGACAGAAAATGAACTCACAGTTCCATTTATGGAAAAACAAGAACTCGAAAAAAAGGAATTGCTCACATGGGTTGGGAGTGAAGTTGATAATGCTTATCTCGATCATCTGGAAGAAATTTCCCATCTTGAGGAAAATGAACGGAAAGCGCCAAAAGATCTGCAGATTGTTTTCACCCCGCTGCACGGGACGGCCTATGACCTTGTACTGAAAGGGCTTGAACAACTGAACTTCACGAATGTGGGTGTGGTAAAAGAACAGGCAAAACCTGACCCGGAATTCTCGACAGTTGAATCTCCGAACCCTGAGGAACATCAGGCGTTTAAAATGGCAATTGAGCTGGGGAAAAAGAACAATGCTGATATCCTGATTGGAACTGATCCGGATGCCGACCGTCTCGGTGTGGCGGCAAAGGATAGTTTCGGGGAATACAAAGTGCTCACTGGAAACCAGCTTGGTGCACTTTTGCTTGATTATATATTAAGTAACCATGATCAGAAATTGCTGCCCAATGCCCGAATGCTGAAAACCATTGTAACATCTGAACTTGGCCGGAAGATTGCGGATTACTATGGGGTCAAGACAATCGACACCTTGACAGGATTTAAATTTATCGGTGAAAAAATTCGTCAATTCGATTCTACAGGAGAATTCTTCGTTTTCGGTTATGAGGAAAGTTACGGTTATCTGATCAGCAGTTTTGCACGGGACAAAGATGCAGTCCAGGCTGCTGTGCTTGCGAGCGAAGTGGCGTATTACTGGCAAAAACAAGGAAAAACACTGCATGACGCCCTGAACGTTCTATATGAAAAGCATGGGTACTACCTGGAAGGAATGACTTCCCTGACACTTAAAGGGAAGGAAGGGTCGGCAAAAATCACTTCTATCATGGAAAGTGTCCGGAACGAACCGCTAACCAGCATAGGCGGGCTTCCTGTTGAGCAAATGGAAGACTATCTGTCCGGAGTACGCACATATGCCGGCAGTGAGGAAAAGGTAGAAAAAATCGATCTTCCAAATGCAAACGTAGTTAAATATAAGCTGGCAAACGATAGCTGGGTATGTCTGCGTCCTTCTGGCACAGAACCAAAAATCAAATGTTATTTTGGTGTGTGCGAGGACAGCCGTGAAGCAAGTGAGGATCGCCTAGCTGGCCTTAAAACCGATATGGCAGGAGTGCTGAACGAGGATTAGTAACAGAAGTAATCTGGCTCAAGGAGGCAGAAGTAAATGGCAATTCGCACAAAACGAATTTATGCGGAACCTGAGGCAAGTGATGGCATAAGGATTCTTGTAGACCGTGTCTGGCCGCGGGGCATTTCGAAAAAGGACGCGAAACTCGACTACTGGCTGAAAGATGTTGCTCCTTCAACCGAGTTGCGAAAATGGTTTGGCCATGATGCGGATAAATTTGAGGCGTTCAAAGAGAAGTATAAGCAGGAGCTTGCGGAAGGTGACCAATACAAGGAACTGGAAAAATTGAAAAAAATAGCGAATGAACGGAAAAATGACATCACCTTATTGTTTGCAGCCAAGGATGAAGAAAATAATCAGGCACAAGTACTGATAGAGATTTTACACTGACGGGAAAACCTATCTCCATTGAAAGGAGATAGGTTTTTCAATTATGCTTTGATTATACTCCATTCATAATTGGACGGTAGCATATTTTCGTCTACTTGATTAATTAGAAACCTGTCTGCTTCCTCATATGTTTCAAAAACGATTTCCTCTCCGGAGTCGGTCAGATTAACCCGTACCCCATTTTTTCCGATTGCGACAATCTTGTACATTACATATCCCCCTTAAAAATAAAAAAAAGCCGAAAAAGGTATTTCCTTCTTCGGCTTATGCCCTGGCACTATTGTCCGGACATTTCCACCCGACTGTTATTTTTTTGTTTTGGGTTTAAGATAAATACTATATATCCTCTGTCTTCATCAAAATCCCAGTCAACAAAAATATCAGCAATTTCCTGTCCCAGCGCATATTCGATATAACTGACATTAAGCATGCTTTTCTCCAATTTGCGCTTGGAGAGCCGCAGTTGTTCCTCAAAACCTGAATTAATCAGTTCTTTTTCGATTAATACGAGAATATCATCACGTCTGGATACCAGGGTGCGTGAATTCAGTTTGAAAGAGTCCTGACTTGTTGGTGCTTTTTGGACTTTTTCAGTGAATCTGTATATTTCTGAATGGACCTTTTCCTTGCCGATGTAGTCATGACATTCGTGACAGACTTCATCGGTGTCAAGCTCGGTAAAAATCACACCGGTTTTATTATCTAAAGACCAATCGTAAAAGACTTTACTGACTGGTTGCTTAGTTTCAGACGAAAGTATTGCCCGAATTTCCGGCAATAGCTCGTTCATCAACAGATCACGAGTCTTTTGAATCCTAACTCGATTGTCCTGATTGTATAATACTTTCTCGATAGGCGCTAGAAAATTTCTAAGATAAATGGTTACAAATGGTGCAGCAACCGAAACATAAATTGCTTCGGGCCCTTTCCCGAAATTATCACGAAGTAATTTGCCAACTGTGCTGGCGATCGATGACTCGACTGTCTTCGTCTCCATTATTTTCATCCTTTTATATCCAGGAATGCACGTTATTTTACATTCCCTATTTTAGTATAACATTTTCCTACCATTGTGAAAAATAAACATTTGCCATATATAGCATTGGTAATAGAGTATTCTTTTTCACTCTTCGAAACACCTTCATAGTCTAACAAGGGTTAATGGTGTTATAGTTGATAAAGATTAAGTTATATTTTCATACGAGGTGATTCGATGGCAGAGCATCATTTTCATTTAAAAGCCGATTGGCCAGGCGGAAGAAATAGTACGGGCTCTATAGAAGCAGGCAATCTGAAAACGGAAATTTCCATCCCTCCCGAAATGGACGGTCCGGGTATAGGAACCAATCCGGATGAAATGCTTCTTGGAGCGGCAGCAACCTGCTATATTATTACACTGGCAGCGATGATTGAACGTGCTGGCCTCCCATTACAGGAAATGTCGCTGGAATCAGAGGGAATTGTTAATGTTACGAGAGGCATTTTCACCTATAAAAAAATAATTCATAGACCGTCCGTGTCCCTGAAAGAGGAAGCTGGGGATAGTGATTACAAAAAACTGTCCAAGCTTGTCGAAAAAGCGGAATCAAGCTGTATGATTTCACGAGCGGTTAAAGGAAATGTCGAATTGGAATTGCAGCCTAACATAAAATAACAGAGTTTTAACGCTCTGTTATTTTTTATTGTTTAACAAGGTTAAGCACCTTTTCCATCGTTTGTTTTTTCCTGGCTTTGAAGTAATCGGCAAATGGGCATCCGTCTGATTGCACACGGGCAACCATGTTTGTCACCGTATAGGAAGCAGGTGTCAAGCCATGTTTGACCTCCTCCCAGAATAGCGGCGCCGCAACGGTCGCATCCTCGGATTTCCTTGGTGAATACGCTGCTACCAGTGTCTTGTCTTTTGCGTGCTGTACATAGTCAATATACAACCGGCCATGACGGTTTCGCTTCATTCGCTCCACAGTAAACTGGTCTGGATATTCACCGGCAAGCGTTTTGGCGATAGCTTCTGTAAATACACCCGTCTGTTCATATGTCATGCTGTCACAGGGTATTGGAATATGGACCTGAAGTCCTTTACCACCTGATGTTTTTACAAACGAAACCAATTCAAGGTCATCAAGCATTTGCTTCAGCAATTCAGCTGCATGAATTGCCAGTGGGAATGCACTTCGGTCAGGAGGATCCAGGTCAAACACAATCTCGGTTGGATTTTCCGTATCAACAGTTTGGAAGGGGATGTGGTACTCAATTGCCCCATGGTTGGCAAACCATATTAACGAATCTAGACTGTCGGCAATGAAAAATTCCTCCCCGCCATCTTTAATTCCATTAATAAAATCGGGTGCATAGTCAGGCAGATGCTTTTGAAAAAAAGACTCTTTCTCCACGCCGTCTGGACAACGGATTAGCGTTAAGCGACGTCCCTTAAGAAACGGGAGCATATATGGTGCAATTTCCCGCATATAAACGAGGAGATCGCCCTTCGTAACATCAGCCTGCGGCCAAAAAATTTTATCTGTATTTGTCGGTTCAACCGCTTCAGGTAGCATGGAGATGTCAAGGGCCAGCTTTCCCGCGGTACATTCGGCAGGATTTTTTTGAGGCAGCAGCTGATGGAATTCAGGCTCTCGCAGTTCGTTTTTGTATAAATCAAGCGTATGGATCTGGGCGCAAACCGCTGGAGGAAGCCTGTACCCGGACGACACTTTCTCTCCATTAATGGTAAACAGGTCCTTAAGAGCTGAAAATTCATCACTTTCAAGCCCATGTTTACTTTTTCCAAGTTGACGGACCTCACCCTGATCGTAAATGGAAACAGTAAAATAGCTATTTTCCGGATCATAAAAAGTTAAAAAACCTTCAACCGTCCGCCAGTTTTTTATCTTATACCAGTCGCGGTGTTTCTTGGCATCACCATATTGGCTGGACTTCCGTTTGGCGACTATTCCTTCACCTTTGTATAAAAATAACTTTGTCCATAGCTCCTTTGAATCTTCGTAAAAAGGTACCAGCTGAATATATTGTTCTGCTTTTCTTAGCAGGCGCAAAAGTGTATTTTTTCGTTTTGTAAACGGTTTGCCAGTCATAGAACCCCCCTTATGGGATAATAGGTCAAAGGCCATGAAGCTTGCTGGCCGCTGATCAGCTGCTATAGCAATTGGTTCCTTATGTTTTAATCGACCCCGTTTCTGGATCCATGAAAAGTTAGCCTGATATGGATTATTCAGGACGACAAGTTCACCATCAAGAAGGAGTGGGAGGTCCTCACTGACTAACTCCTCTATTTCCCGGCAGTATGCAATAATTTCAGGGAAGTTGGCAGTTAGATCTTTGTCATTCCTGCTGATCAGTTTGATCGATGATTCAGTCCATTCCAAGACACACCGGAACCCATCGTATTTCACCTCGTAAACCCAATCAGTGCCAACCGGGATTTCCTCACTGGCAATCGGTTTCATCAGTTGCATCACACGCACACTCCTTTGGTCTTAGGTTTGCCTGCCATGTGATATTTATGAAGGATAATATCCCATCTGTCCGGGACAATATAGAACAAGGAGGTTTTTTTAAAAATGCATACGATGTGGAAGGGAACAATCAGCTTTGGACTGGTCAATATTCCGGTGAAAATGCATGCCGCCACCGAAAATAAAGATGTTAAACTGCGACAGCTTCACAAGGAATGCCAGTCACCGATTAAATATGAGCGCACATGCCCGGTTTGCGACCGTGAGATAGAAAATGATGAAATCGTAAAGGCATATGAATATGCCAAAAATAAATTTGTTGTACTCGATGACGAGGACCTGGAGAACCTCAAGAAAGAGCAAGCAGATAAGGCTGTTGAAATCGTCGACTTTGTAAAACTGGAAGAGATTGACCCGATTTATTATGAAAAAAGCTACTTTCTTTCACCGGGAGACGGGGGAGGAAAGGCGTACAGCTTACTGCGCGCGGCACTTGAGGAAACCGGCAGAATCGGCATTGCTAAAATGATGATCCGATCAAAGGAACAGCTAGCTGTAATCCGGATTTATAAAAACACGCTGGTGGTGGAAACAATTCATTTTCCGGATGAAGTCCGTAATGTGCAGGATGTTCCTAACGTTCCGGCCGAGACAGATATCCCGGAAAAAGAACTTGATACTGCCAAGATGCTAATTGACCAGCTGACAACAGAATTTGACCCAGATAAATACCATGACGAATACCGAACTGCATTGCTTGACCTGATTGAAGAAAAGAAAAATCAGGAACAGGTTACAACCGCAAAAGACAAACCTGCGCCGGAGAAGGCAACCAATCTGATGGATGCACTCCAAGCTTCACTCAATCGTGCCCAGCAGGATAAACCTGAGAAAAAGCTTCAGACCGGCCAGAATACAGCAGCCAAGAAGACCAAAGCCAAGCCAACCACCCAGAAAAAGAAAATATCCGGCAAGTAACATGCCATCTTCCCATATCGGGGAGTTGGCATGTTTTTTTATGTTGGCTCTTTCGTAACCGCCGTAGTTGATATAAATTGCGACGTAGCTAGCTATGTTGATTTCCGCTTCAGGCAGTCGCTTTCCGCGGGCAACGCTTCAACTCCCTCGGAAGGAGACCACTTCCTGCGGGATTTTCAGCTGTTGCTTTTCCCGCAGGAGTCGACTACCCTACGCTCCAATAAACACCATGGTAACGAGGGAAATACACGAAGACTCCTGCGGGAAAGCGAAGACGTTGAGACCCCACAGTGAGTGTTCTTGGCGAACGAGGAGGCTCAGCGCGAGCCCGCGGAAAGCGTAGTGTATTTCCGGAGCGAAGATACGAGTTACTTCGCATTTTATAGTTTTTGTGTCAAAAGCAACAAGCTATTAGAAAACAACCCTTAGGTTTAATAACTTAAGATTCCGGATATTACTCATCTGTCTCATTTTTTCATTCTATTTACAGTTACATAACAACCTTCTAAAAATGGATATATGCCGTCGAAAATTTATTAGGAACGGGAATATGCTGTATACAGAATGATTTTAGAACATAAGAGGTGAGAAGCATGAACCGTAACGCGTATTTTGATAATGCCAAATTACTGCTGATTTTTCTGGTGGTATTCGGTCATTTGATTCAGCCGTTTACCGACGGAATAGCATGGGTAAATACGCTTTATCTATGGATATACACATTTCATATGCCCGCGTTTATATTTCTGGCAGGTTTTTTCGCCAGAGGTTCCGGGAATAAAAAATATATATGGAATCTGACTAAAAAATTGTTATTTCCTTACTTGGTATTTCAGCTATTATTTACTGGATATTTCTTCTTTATAGGGAAAGATGACTGGGCGACTGGAATTTTCTATCCGCATTGGTCATTGTGGTTCCTTTTCAGTCTGTTCAGCTGGCATTTGTTACTGAACCTTTTCAAAAGAATACCTGGGAAATATGGTGTTCCGTTGGCAATGGGAATTGGGCTGATTATTGGATACATTGGAGAAATTGGTCACACATTCAGCCTGTCCCGTACGTTTGTCTTTTTCCCGTTTTTCCTTCTGGGTTATTGGTTGACACAGGAGCACGTGATGTTCCTTAAACGGAAATCGGTCAAAATAGCCTCCATTGCCATTATGTCTTTTGTGGCTGCTGCGATTCATATAGCACCCGATATTCCAACTGGATGGCTGCTGGCATCCAAATCATATGTGGTGCTGCTTGACCTGCCTGAATATGGAATAATTGCACGTGCCCTTGTCTATCTGACCGCAATCATTATGGCGGCAAGTGTATTGGCTTGGGTACCAACAACAAGAGGAAGATTGACTGACCTTGGAACCAGAACGCTTTATGTGTACCTGCTCCATGGTTTCTTTATCCAGTATTTCCGAAAGGCAGATCTATTTGATGTTGGCCATCCGGTCGACATTATCGGGCTTGCGGTTATCGCGGCAACAATTGTGCTGGTGCTGTCCAGCAAGCCGGTATTGGGATTGTGGCAGCCATTAATAGAAGCAAAAGCATCCATTTTAAAAAATCTATTTGGAGAGCATAATCGGAAAACAACACAGCAATAATTTCAACACGTGACTCAGGATCTTGAGAGAGGGAAGGTGGAAATATGAAAGTCTGTGTATTCGGTGCGAGTGGCTATGTAGGTGCTTCCGTCTATCAGAAGCTGAAAGATGCCAAAGATGTGGAGGTGGTTGGCACGTACCTTGAGGAGCCAGCCATTTTCGACGACCTTTACAAACTGGACGTTAATGAGGAGGAGGCGTTCTCCAATTTTTATAAAGAAACCAAACCGGATGTTGTTGTATGGTCTGTCATGGATGGACCAAATGAACATGAGCTTATCGACCGGGGGTTAATCAATCTCATTACGTTTCTAACACCCCAGACCAAACTCGTGTATATGTCGTCCGACTTCGTATTTACCGATGGAAAAGGACCGTATGATGAAGAAGATAATACGTCGAAGCTTCCAGAAGACCATATATACAGTAATTATGCTAATGCAAAAGTTAAGGCAGAACACTTTATTACCAAAGAATTATCAAACTATGTAATCTTACGGGCTGGACCTATCTATGGCGAAAATGCAATTGGAAAGCTTGACCAGCGTACGGACGAATTATCGTGCCGGCTTCGCTCAGATCAACAGGCGGAGTTCCGGAATGACCTTGTCCGCACTTTTGTTCACGTAGAGGATCTTGCTAATGTAATTGTTGAATTTGCCGGTAATGAAGAGAAAGGGCTCTTCCACGTTGGTCCTGAAGATAAAAAGAGTTTCTATGAATTTATGCAGCAGATGGCTGAACAGATGGGCTACGACCCTGATTTAGTTAAGAAAGGCTCGGAGGACGAAATAGCAGATAGGGAAATTCCGAAAGATATTTCCCTTAAAACGGAAAAAATTAAGGAAGTGACGAAACAAAACTTCCGCTGAGTCGTACAATATAGTACCCCCTTATAAAATATAGCAAGCAGCCCGCCATTAATCGAATGGCGGGCTGCTTTGTTTTTAAATCTAGGATTCTCATTCCGCTATTTCCTGGATTTTGCTCTTTTAAGTATGATTTCGGATCGTGGTTCCGTTATTTACCTATTTCACCTTCAAAATCTATTAAAAACGGTCCTTTAGCGGAACCAGAACCCACTTCGCCACTATTACAGCCATTTTTCTCGATTTAACGGAATGAGGAGCAGCTTAACGGCCGAATCGCAAAATCTTACAGGAAACTGGAGCATTACCAGTGGCTAGGACGCCACTACTAGATGAATATATGTCGGCATGCGCTGCTCCCCACCATCTATATTTTAAAAGATCAAATGCGCAATCAGTACGATGATAGGCAGGCAGATTAGTGTCCGTAACAGGAAGATGATAGCAAGGTCTTTAAACGAGACCGGAATCCGTGAGCCAAGTAATAGTCCACCAACTTCAGACATATAAATTAACTGGGACACGGACAGGGCAGCAATAATGAATTTCGTAATTTCCGCTTCCACCGAAGCAATCAAAATGGCCGGAAGAAACATATCTGCAAATCCGATTAGAACCGTCTCCGATGCTTCCTTTGCATACGGTACCTGCATCAGTTCGAACAATGGAATGAACGGCAGGCCAAGCCATGTGAAGACGGGTGTGTACTCCGCGATAATCAGAGCTATCAGTCCAAACGCCATTACAATTGGCGCTACTCCCATCCACATATCAAGGATATTCTGTCCGCCTTCTTTGAAGAACTTATATACACTTGTTTCATCTTTTGCCTGATCAAGTGCCTTTTTGTAGCCGAACGTCAGGCTGTTATGACCGGATGGTATATCTTCCTCAATGGAGCTCTCAGCTTCGGAAATATACGTGTTCGCTTTTTTGGAAAGCGGAGGAATCCGTGGCATAATCAGTGCACAGACAATTCCGGCCGCAATTACAGTCAGATAAAATGGGACAAACATATAGCTTAGACCAACCTCACTGATAACGACCAGGGTAAAGGTGATCGATACGACAGAAAAGGTTGTTCCAATGATAGCTGCTTCCCGTTTCGTATAGTAGCCATCCTGATATTGCTTGCTTGTCAGCAGGACGCCAATTGTTCCATCGCCAATCCAGGATGCGAGAGAGTCAATGGAGGAACGGCCCGGCAATCGGAACAACGGCCGCATGATTTTCGTCATCAGGGTGCCGACCAAATCAAGCAGTCCATAATTCATCAATAGCGGCAGGAACAAACCTGCAAATAAAAATACGGCAAAAAGCACATGCAGTAAATCGCCGAGTAACAGCTGGCCGGTATTCGGCCCGTGAATCGCTTCTGGTCCCAACCGGAAATAGACCATGATGGCAAATACAGCAGCCAAAATCCGGGTGATCATCCAGAATGTACGCACATGGAACAACTGGTGAAAAAAGGGCGTTTTCTTGAATGTATCAGGCCCTCCTGCCCGGGCAATCACAGTTAGAATTGCAGTTATCGTAATGATAACCATCATAATTGCAGAAAGGCGGCCAGCTAACAGAGCCTGTATCCAATCTGCCAGAATCGCAATCGGGATTGTCATGCCTCCATCTGTTGCGACCGGTGTCATAAATAAAAAGATTCCAAGTATTGATGGGAGTATAAATCTAAGGTGATCAGCAATTGTGTAGGAGTTTTTATTTTCCATAGTGTCCTCCTTAAAATATTTACGGGATATATATCTACGTTTCATTATGCATGGAATTGGGGGTGCAATCAAGCGGGATAGGAACAGACGGGAGTAAGGAGTTTAGAAGTGGGGGCTTACCGGGTAAAGGGAGGTGAGGTGTTGGGAGTGGGAAATACGCTAAAATTCAATCTGTTCTACCGCTGCTTTATCTTTGTATGGCTGGCGGTTAAATTTATTTCACAAATATACTTATTCCACCTGCGACATCGCATCTGGGATCAACGAACACGGATTAAATGGAATAGTCTTTTGGAACGTCAGGCAAAAGAATACCGGGAAAAAGCTGTAAGACTTGGTGGAGTCCTGATAAAAGTCGGACAGTTTATGAGTACCCGGGCAGATTTTATGCCTGAAGTTTTTATTAAAGAGCTTAGCGGACTAGTCGATAAGGTTCCGCCCATGTCGTTTGATTACGCGAAAAATCTGCTTGAACAAGAGTGGGGGACTGAGCTGGATACACATCTGCAATCAATTGAGACGTCTTCGGTTGCCTCAGCCTCCATAGGGGAAGTCTATCAGGCAGAATTGCACGACGGTTCCAGCGTTGCCATTAAAGTGCAGCGATATCGGGTGGATGATATTTTTCACATGGATTTTAAAGCCCTGAAGCTGGTATTCCGAGTTATTTCCTTGTTTACTTCGTTTGGAAAAAAGGCTGATCTAAATGCATTATATAACGAACTGATTCAGGTAATGGACAAGGAGCTGGATTTTGAGCAGGAACTCGCGTATGGGGCTTATTTCAGAGACCGTTATGCGGAAAATAATTCGATTCATATTCCTGCTTATTATGAACGGCTTTGCACAAAACGGGTGCTGGTGATGGAGTGGATTGATGGCGCGAAAGTAACGGATTTCACTTATCTGAACGAGCATAATATTTCCCCCGAACTGCTCGCTAAAAGATTATTTGATTTTTATCTTGATCAGTTTATGAACCACGGTTACTTTCATGCTGACCCCCATGCAGGAAATATTCTCGTTCAGCAGGACGGAACAATTAGCATTATCGACTTTGGTATGGTGAGTGATGTTCGCAAACAGGATACGCTTTATTTTAAAAAAATCATTCAGGGACTTATTGTAAACGATTATGACACGATCATCGAAACCATGGACGAGATGAACTTTATACTTCCTAATGCGGACAGGAAAAAACTGAAGAAGATGATCCGGAAAACGATTGAGATTTATGAAAGTGGTTCTTTCCGGAATATGGATAGCCAAGCAATGGACCAATTGAAGGAGGACCTCAGGGTTTTCATTAATGAACAGCCGATTCAAGTCTCTGCAGATTACGCCTATCTTGGGCGAGCTGCCTCGATCATCTTAGGTATTCTGGTGCATTTATATCCCGAAATAGATATTGAAAAAATGGCCAAGCCAAAGATTAAGCAATTTTTTGGCGGTAAAAATCTGACCGATTCTATTTACAAGGAAATTGTGAAAGATACAGCCAAACCAATTTTATCTTATCCCCGTGCAATGTTAAATTGGCTTGAAAATGGGGAAAAGGATAGACAATGGGAGAAAGAACAGCAGCACACGCACCTGATGCATCACTTTTTTCTCCTGTTGGAAGGAGTCAATGTACTCCTGATTTTCGCCGGGTTCGTAGCGTTCGCCTATTTCACTTTCCACAGTCTTCCGTTAATAGGCGGAACTATTTTAGGCATATTCCTGGTGAGTCTTGCATTAATTCTGAGGAAACATTATAAGTTTATAAAACTAAGGAAATAGGGGTGTTTTTACATGAGTGATATTCTGAAAAAGGGATTTTTGCTGGGGCTTGGAGCAGCAGTTAGCGGCAAGGAAAAACTGGATGTGAAGCTGAAGGAACTCGTGGAGAAGAACGAGCTCACGCAGGAACAGGCGCGGACAGTCATGCGGAACTTCGTTGACAAAGGTGAAGTTAAAACGGATGAGTGGACTGCTAAACAATACGAACAGACACAGACAATGGCGAGAGATTTGGGACTCGCCACAAAAGAAGACATTAATGAATTACGTGCACGGATCACCGAACTCGAAGAACGATTGGTGGAAGAAAAAGAAGAGAGCAGAACCTAATTTAATCGTCCTTATAAAATAGCAGGAGGGTTCTCCTGCTATTTTTTTAATGGCGATGAATTGTCCGTGATATCTCAATCCTATCCAGCCCTTGAGTGCCCAAAGGCTATGGAAAAACAAGATGAAGGTCACTCATCGCGGTTATGAGTGCCCGAACGAGTCCGGAAAACAAGAGAACGGTCACTCATCGTGGTCATGAGTGCCCGAACGAGGCTGGAAAATGAAATAACGGTCACTCATCGCGGTCATGAGTGCCCAACGCGGCCGGAAAACAAGAGAACGGTCACTCATCGTGGTCATGAGTGCCCCAACGAGGCCGGAAAACAAGAGAACGGTCACTCATCGCGGTTATGAGTGCCCGAACGAGGCTGGAAAACAAGAGAACAGTCACTCATCGCGGTTATGAGTGCCCGAACGAGGCTGGAAAACAAGAGAACGGTCACTCATCGCGGTTATGAGTGCCCGAACGAGGCCGGAGAACAAAAGAACGGTCACTCATCGTGGTTATGAGTGCCCGAACGAGTCCGGAAAACAAGAGAACGGTCACTCATCGCGGTCAATCAGCCAAACCCGCTCATATATCCTAGGAAAAGCTCTTTTACGCTAAAATTTCCTGTACTCTCCCAAAGTATGTGAATTCTATGCGATTTCACATTTCATTTTCCACTTTAAAAATCAATCCAGTTAATCCCTCACTATTCTGCTACAAAAACCCATCCAGGTAGTGTATTCCCTTATTTTTCCACATTATCTACTATGTTTAAGGTTAAATAAGAAAGGTTAAGTAACTATTAGACACTTTTTATAGCGATAAACCAAGTTTTCTAGCAAAGGCTGATGATTCCTATGAAAAAAATGCTGCTAGTCTTTCCGATGCTTCTGCTGGCAGGATGTGATATCACTGTACTGAATACGAAAAGTGACACTGGGGATGCTCAGGCTTTTTTAATCTGGCTCAGTTTAGGAATAATGCTTCTCGTCTTGGCCGTAGTGTTCACTTTATTTACTGTTTTTTTCTGGAAATACCGCGAAACGGCTGCAAATAAGGATGAACTCCCAAAAGATGTAAAGGGAAATTTTAAGCTGGAAACAACTTGGACTGTAATCCCTCTGATTCTGCTGACAATCCTGGCGGTACCTTCGATTATGATTACTTATAACCAGTCCCCGATTTCAACGGCGCAACAGCAGAAAACCGAAGGCACGCATGTATATGTGACTGCTGAGCAATTCAAATGGACGTTCCGCTATGAGAATGGAAAAGAAACTGTTAATAAACTCGTAATCCCGGCGGGGGAAAATCTTTACTTCCACTTACACTCCAAAGATGTTATTCATTCCTTCTGGATTCCGCAACTGGCTGGTAAAACGGATGTACGGCCTACAAAGGAATTAGTCTATGAAATTGAAAATGCGGAAGTTGGAACCTATCAAGGACAATGTGCAGAATATTGTGGAATGATGCACGCCAAAATGCAGTTTACGACCGAAGTAGTGCCAATGAAAGAATTCAGTGAATTTTTAAAGCGTAAATAATTGAAGCAACGAATCTGGATACAGAGGTGTTAATGATGTCTATACCTATACCGTTTGCGGACGAGCCTTTGTTTTTGCCGTCCGATATCATATTTGCATGGTTCCTCGTTGTTATTCCCGGAATAATAGCTCTGTATTTGATAACGAAGAAAAGCAAATGGCCGGTCGTCTGGGAATATATGCGGACGACCAACCATAGAAAAATCGGAACGTTATATATTTTTTCTGCGATGCTTTTCTTTATCCGTGCCGGAATAGATGCGCTATTGATACGGACACAGCTCGCCGTGCCTGAAAATAACTTCTGGGTGTTTCAGGGAGAAAAATACAACGAGCTGTTCACGACGCATGGAACGTTAATGATTTTCTTTGTGGCGATGCCTTTTTTGCTTGGACTGATGAATATCGCGGTTCCACTGCAGATAGGCGCGAGAGACTTGGCATTCCCGTTCATGAATGCTGTTAGTTTCTGGCTCTTCCTTGCTGGTGGAATTTTATTTAATATGTCATTCCTCTTTAATACCCCGCCAAATGCAGGGTGGACTGCGTATGCCCCGTTCGCGACGGAGATTTTCACACCTGGGGTAGGGAATGACTACTATGTTTTCAGTGTGCAAATATCCGGGCTCGGAACCATTCTTTTTGCAATCAATATGATTATGACTATCATTCGTAACCGGGCTCCGGGAATGAAGCTTACAAGGATGCCGCTTTTTCCGTGGGCAAGTCTGATAACATCCTACCTGATTCTTGTGGCTTTCGCTGTTCTGTCGATTGCACTGTACTTACTCATGTTCGACAGGATGTTTGGCGCCTCCTTCTTTGCAGGGGATGATGGGCGGCCTGTATATTGGCAGCATTTATTCTGGATATTCGGGCACCCGGAAGTATATATTCTCATTCTTCCTGCTTTCGGTATCTTTTCAGATGTTATTACGACCTTCTCCCGAAAACGGTTATTTGGTTATCCGGCAATGGTAATATCGATTGCCTTTATCGGGTTCCTTGGACTGATGGTATGGGCGCACCACATGTTTACCGTTGGGCTGGGCGCTGCCCTGAATACTTTCTTTGCGATCACCTCCATGCTGATTGCGGTGCCGACAGGTATTAAAATATTCAACTGGCTCTTTACCATGAGAGGTGGCGTAATCAGGGTAACAGTACCGATGCTGTTTGCTCTGGGATTCATTCCAACATTCGTGATGGGTGGTGTGACAGGTGTAATGTTATCAGTCGCTGCAGCTGACTTTCAGTTCCATGATACGCATTTTCTTGTCGCACACTTTCACTACACCATCATCGGCGGGACAATTCTCGGCATATTTGCCGGATTCTATTACTGGTATCCGAAGTTTACCGGGAAGTTGCTGAATGAAAAACTTGGAAAATGGCACTTCTGGCTTTTTCTAATCGGATTTCATATGACATTCCTGCCTATGCACATAACAGGGCTGGAAGGAATGCCGCGCCGTGTCTTCACATATCAGTGGGAGGATGGTATCTTCCTTCTTAATCTCACCAGTACAGTCGGGGCGTTCATTATGGGATCCAGTATTCTTTTCCTTGGTTGGAATATTTACCGAACGCAGAAGTACGGCGAGGACGCAGGCAATGACCCATGGGACGGGCGGACTCTGGAGTGGACCCAGCCGTCGCCATCGCCGGAGGAAACTTTTGACCCTATGCCGATAGTGCGACAGTCAGATCCGTACTGGTATGCAAAAGTGGAAAATCGGAAAATCCGCACAACCACAACTACCAGACCACAGCCGATTTCCGTGGAGACCATCCAGCCATTCCTCCTTGCATTCACACTGATGGTCTTCTGTATCGGAATGATATACACATGGTACTGGCTTGCTTTTTTAACCGGAGGAATAATTGGTCTTCTTCTGATCATCCGTTTCTTTACCGATGAACGGAAGACGTATTACAGGAAGGAGCATTCAAATGGATAATGAACAGACTGCTATCCTGTTTAAAGATAAAAAATACGGCTTCTTTATCTATTTGTTTGTGGAAGCAATTATGTTTGCGACACTATTTGCAACATACATCATTTTCACACCACCGGAAGAAGGACCGACACCTGCTAATGTTTTTAAGTGGAAAAACGTAATTCTGTTGTCGCTTTTCCTGCTTCCAAGCAGTCTGACACTGATGATTTCTGAAAAGGCGCTTAAATATAACCAACCGGAGCGGCTTGTGACCGGCCTTGTGCTGACATTGCTGCTCGGTCTAACTTTTTTCTTCATGGAAGCCAACGAGTTCTACACTTACATGGTGCATGACGGGTATCTCATGTCGACGAGTAACTTTTTCGCTTCCTATTACGTGTTGGTCGGGTTGCATGCAGCGCACGTTGGCTTTGGCTGTTTCTGGATGATTCTTTTGCTGATTCAGTATCATATGAAGATTCCTCGCACGTTATATGAAGAGAAACAGCGAATTTTTCAGTATTACTGGCATTTCGTTGATGTAATATGGTTATTTATTGTGATGATTGTTTATTTACCGTATTTAATAGATTGATGAAAGGAGTAATAGATTATGGATGATAAAAAAAAGAAGGGGTCAATATTGCCCTTTTTTCTCGCACCTATCGGATTTTTAGGATGGTATTATGCTCGTAACAGAACACAAAAACAACACTCTGTTCTCCGCAACTACCCGTTTATCGGAAAAGCCCGCTATGTAATTGAAAAAGCGGGACCTGAACTTCGTCAATATTTATATGACCATGACAATACAGGAAAACCGTTCAACCGGCGCGAATTTGGCTTTGTATATACCGCTGCGAAATATGATAAGCGCCAGATCGGGTATGGTTCACAACGTAATTTTGATCAGGATGGTCTTTATATGATCAATAATATGTTTCCGAAACAACGGACCGAACTCCGGGTGGAGCAATATCCAAAAATTTTAACCAAAACCTATCAGGTTGATAAAGAGGCGCTGTTTCACCGGAATGAGCACCGTGAGACAACCGAGACAGATCCTTTTTATCTGCCGGAAGAGGATGCAATCATACTCGGGGAAGATACTGCACGACAGCCATTTAAAGTAAAGGGCCTGATCGGACAGTCAGCGATGAGCTTTGGTTCACTTGGGGATCATGCCATATCAGCACTTTCACTCGGACTAGGCATGGCCGGTGGCACATGGATGAATACCGGGGAAGGAAGCATCTCCAAGCATCATCAGAAAGGCGACGTGGACATTATCATGCAGATCAGTCCCGGCCTATTTGGTGTTCGAACGGCAGACGGGGACTTTTCGTGGGAAGAGTTTAAAACCCGTGCCCAAACAGAACAAATCAAGGCATTTGAGATTAAACTGGCGCAGGGAGGTAAGACTCGCGGTGGACATGTCGATGGAAGCAAGATAACGCCGGAAATCGCCGAAATCCGTGATGTGGAACCATACCAGGACATTAATAGTCCAAACAGGTTTGACGGCATCGATACGCCAGTTCAATTATTGCAGTTCCTAGATGAATTGCGCAATGTGGGCGGTAAACCGGTAGGGATCAAAATTGTCGTAGGTGACGAACAGCAGCTTAGAGGGCTTGTCGAGGGAATGAAGGACTCTGATATCGTTCCTGACTTTATCACAGTTGATGGCGGCGAGGGGGGTTCAGGCGCCACGTATTATGAGCTTGCCGAATCAGTAGGGTTACCGTCCTTCTCTGCCGTCCCAATGGTGGATGATATGCTTCAGGAATATGGACTGCGGGAACGTACAAAGATGATTGCATCAGGTAAGCTGATTACCCCCGATAAGATTGCAATGGCACTCGCGCTTGGTGCGGATATGGTAAATATCGCCCGCGGCTTTATGCTCTCCGTTGGCTGTGTGATGTCTCAAATCTGCCATACCAATAATTGCCCCGTTGGTGTCGCCACTACTGACCCAGATCGGCAGAAAGGTCTTGTCATAGATGAGAAAAAATATCGTGTGTGCAACTACTTGCTCTCGATTCGGGAAGGCCTGTTCGAAATGGCGGCGGTAGCAGGGATAGACAGTCCAACTAAATTTAACCGTGAGCATATTGTTTACAAGGAGAAGATGAACCAGGTAGTGAATATGGATAAACAAGCATTTCTCGAGGAGAATATGTCCTAACTTCCCATAATCAAAATCAAAAAATTTTATAAATTAGTAAAACGATAGTTGTCACCCGGGTAAAATCACGGTACAATATAGGTGTTATATAATAGGGTTTGGCTGATTTGGGGGGAATACAACGTTATGGTCAGTTTTATAGAGTTGAAGAGTGAGCTGGAAGCCAAGCTTGAAAGAAAACTGTGTAATAATGAAGTGAAATTTCTCCAGTGGATGTACGAACGTTATACCCAGGAGCAACTTAAAAATAGTCCGACAGATTTGTGTTCGGGTCTGCAAACATTGCTGGCCCGGTAAGATAGTTTATAAGTTAACAGTAAAAAGAGTCCCGGAATCCGGGGCTTTTTTTCATTTGGCTGTGATCTAAAAGATTGTTGTATCTACACATAATTTATAAAATGCGAACAAATGGCTTAAGGAATAGATAAGCTTCGCTTCAGCAATACACTTCGCTTTCCGCGGACTCCCCACGAGCCTCCTCGGTCGCAAAAATCGCTCCCTGTGGGGTCTCATAGGCTCGTTTTTCCGCAGGAGTCTACGCGTATTGTTTCCGCTAATATGAGTATGATTGTAGTGTAGGGAAGTCGACTCCAGCGGGAAAAGCAACAGCTGAAAATCCCGCAGGAAGTGCTTTTCTTCCGAGGAAGTTGAAGCGTTGCCCGGCGGCAAAGGAGACACTGCGAAAGTATGAGCAGATGTCGTACTTGCACCCGGAGCGGTGAAAGCGACTGCCCGGAGCGGAAATCAATAAGCTGCTACTTGGGAAACTAAGCTGTTATTTCGCAGTTTACATCAACTTTGAGGGTTAAGAAACAACGATGACAGGTGGCCCAACTGGTTGTCAGGTTTTCCAAGTTCTTTTCTGGGATGTTATACTTGAAGATGTTTAAGTCTTATGTAAAAAAAGAGGTGACAGCATGGCCGTATCTGAAAATACTATTATCAAAAAAATGATGAATGAACTGAAGCAAGCGCAGAATAACGCTGGCGACAACAAAACGATGAAGCAGCACATTGCGAACGTGAAACTGCTCAGCGAACTGCTGCTTGATGAGAAGCAGGAAGAACAACATATTGTAAATACAGATATTACGGAAGAAGAAATGAAAGCCATGATCGGCGAAACTGGTACTGGTAATAAACGAAGAACAGTTCAGTTGGACGATGATGATGCAAATGGCAGTTCCTTGTTTGACTTTTAACATGTTGCAGATGAGAGGAGCATAAATATGAAGTTATTTTTAATTTTGGGTGTAATCAACGGGTTCCTTGCAGTAGCACTCGGAGCATTTGGGGCACACGGACTTGAGGGGAAAATATCGGAAAAAATGTTAAAGACATGGGATAAAGCGGTCAACTATCAAATGTTCCATACAATGGCACTTCTTGTTACCGGACTGCTGATGGCTAAGCTGCAGGGTGGCGCAATGAACTGGGCCGGCTGGTTATTTTTCATCGGAATCTTACTGTTTTCCGGTAGTCTATATATCTATTCAACCACTTCAATTAAAACCTTTGCCATGATTACGCCGCTTGGCGGTGTGGCATTCCTTGTCGGATGGGTCCTGCTAGGTTACGCAGTTATGAAGTATCTATAGCTGGAATAGAAGAATAGTAGCGAACAGTATAAGAAGGAAAGCCTTGGCAAACTGTTTCATACCTTGTGCAGTTTGGAAGGTGTTCGTGTATATAAGCGCTTCACTGAAAATGCTGATTGCAAGCAGGTATAAACAGAAAATCATAATAATGGGGAATCCTTGAAAAACAGCAATAAACCCAATTACTCCGGCGAGTATAAGGGTTATAATCTCAAGTCGAATAAATTTTTCATAAGGATGTCGCATATATGCTCCCCCTTAAAGATACAATGGAAGAACTTGGCGGTAAGCCAAGTTCTTTTTCATGTATCCGAGATACCTATCGTGGTGGATATTGACTCATCTGCTGCTGGTTACCGTACGGATAGGAATAGTTAATTTCTCCTTCAAACGTCACATAATCCAAATAAATCATCAGCAGGAGATAACGGCGTCCTGTATTTGGGTCGCTAAGAATTATATGGTCCCGTCCTGCAGCTTCAATAATTCCACGGAACACTTTTGAACTCCAATCGGACTCATTTTCAAATGACATATAGACTGTCGCCATTTTCCCTTCATTCAGTCGCAGAATATTTTCAATGTACGATTGTTCCATCGGCAGCATCTGTTCAGCGGCTTCCGGCGCAGGTGTTGCTGGTTGCTGATAATCCGGGAACTGCCTGGGCTCATACGCTGGATAATATGCCGGGGATGCCTGCGGATAATAGTAGTAAGGGGTAGCCTGGTAAGGATTAGTGTACGGATGGTTTTGCTCTGATGAATTTGAGTTCTTATCACTCATAATAAAACCTCCTGTTAGTAAGCTTTTGGACACTCAGATTCCAATGGGGCAAAGAAACAATGTGATTTATATCTGCCGACGTTCCATTGACCAAACCACTGGGCCGGACATGCACCTGGTGGTTTGAAAAACCATAAGGTATTGGACGCCGGGTGATAACGTTTGCCTGCAATCACCTTGCGTGCAAGATTAATATCCTGCTGGCGCGCTCGCTGATAAAAATAACCTTTCTGGGTAGCCTCAAAGCCGCCCGGACTTTGGAAAACCATTCTCCTGATTGAATCTATCCCAGTGAAATCGAGACATTCTACGCGGACTCGGTTGACCCCTGTATTCCCGACCATGAGCATTCCAAGTTTTCCGTCACCCTCGGCTTCGGCGCGCATAAGCCGAGCGAGTAACTTCACGTCTTTTTCGGTGCTTTTAATTACTGCCACACTAAATACACCTCATTTCTGTTCCATCCTGCTGTTTGGCCTACTAGACATATGTATGTAAAGCTGGGCGAAATGATGACTGTCCTGTCAAAAAAATATGGGGCCATTCGTAGGTTCGGAAGGGAAGGTTTATCATCGCTTATTTTTATATTTCACCGTATTTTTGCGGAAATTGCGATTTATCCACGAATTCTAAGCTGGTATCACCGCATTTTTGGATTAATCAACGAATCTAAGAGATTTATCATAGAATCCCCCTATAAAAAAACCCCTGGAGGAGATCCAGGGGTAACAAACTATACGTGGAGATATGCTTCCACATCTTCTTTTGGTAAATGATTTCCGACAAAGAATTCACCAAACTCACCGTACTTGGCACTTACTTCATCAAAACGCATCTCATAAACAATCTTCTTAATCTGCAGGACATCATGAGCAAATAGGGTCACGCCCCACTCCCAGTCATCAAAGCCAAATGAGCCAGTGATAATCTGTTTTATTTTGCCTGCATATTTCCGGCCGGTTTTACTGTGTTCGTATAGAAGCTTCGCACGGGTTTTAAACTCGAGTGAATACCAGTTTTCTTCCCCTTCACGACGCTTGTCCATCGGATAGAAACACATATGCTCCCATTTTGGAAGAATTGGTTTAAGTCGCTCTAGTGTACGCGGATCGTCTTCTGAATGCTGCGGTCCGTATTTTGAGAGCTCAACGACGGATACATACGAATGCGCAGGCGCAAGATATTCGGCAAATTTCGATTTGTTGAATTCTGTTTCAATATCTGTCAGCTCATTCATTGTCGGGCGTAAAAACATGAACATCAGATCTGCTTTTTGACCAACAACTTTGTATAAAACGTGACTTCCATTTTCCGCTGCTTCTACTTCTTCCCACTTGGAAAGGAGGCCTTTGAATTCCTGGACTGCTGCCTGACGCTCCTCAGATGATGCCTGTTTCCACGCTGTCCAATCAATTGTCCGAAGATCATGGAGACAATACCAGCCATCCATGGTTTCTACTGCTTCAGCTGCCATATATAATCGCTCCTTTAGTTACTGTTAATATCTCTGCACATGTTTTTACTATATCATAATTAGGGAATGATAATCATGAACTGTGATTTCGGATGGGGTAGAGGATAAAATTCTTTAAAAGAAATGATCTATCTATTATGCTTAGTTGGCAAAATTGGTTGCAGGAGGTAATAAGAATGAGTAATTTGTTTGACCAGTTGAAGGAAAAAGTAAAAGGTTCAGATAAACGGATTGTATTTCCGGAGGGTACAGATGAGCGAATTCTTACCGCTGCCGCAAAGCTCGGAAAGGATGGTGTGCTTCAACCGATTCTGATTGGTGATGAAAAGGAAGTGAAGCAAAAAGCTGATGAGGCTGGTGCAGATATCAGTTCCTGTACGATACTTAATCCGACTGACTATGAAAAGTTTGAAGAAATGGCTGAGGAGTTTGTGGAGCGCCGTAAAGGAAAGGCTCTGATTGAGCAGGCCCGCAAGTTCATCCTGGATGAAAACTATTTTGGCACCATGCTTGTCCATATGGGTGAGGCAGACGGCCTTGTAAGCGGAGCAGCACATTCCACGGCGGACACAGTAAGACCGGCACTCCAGATTATCAAGACGAAAGAAGATATACGAAAGACGTCAGGCGTATTTATCATGGTTCGTGAAGATGAAAAATATGTATTCGCCGACTGTGCGATAAATATAAATCCAAGTGCCGGTGACCTTGCTGAAATTGCGGTCGAAAGTGCGGTAACGGCTAAGCTATTTGACGTAGACCCGCGTATCGCAATGCTTAGTTTTTCAACAAAAGGTTCAGCGCAATCTGAGGAGACTGAAAAAGTGGTGGGTGCTCTGGAAATCGCCAAAGAGAAAAATCCTGCATTGGTAATCGACGGTGAATTTCAGTTTGATGCAGCATTTGTACCTGAGGTGGCTGCGAAAAAGGCGCCTGATTCAGAACTCAAAGGTGATGCGAATGTGTTTATTTTCCCAAGCCTGGAAGCCGGAAATATCGGGTATAAGATAGCTCAGCGGCTAGGCGGATTTGAAGCGGTCGGTCCGATTCTTCAAGGACTGAATAAGCCGGTGAACGATTTATCACGAGGCTGCAGTTCCGACGATGTTTATAAACTCGCGTTAATCACCGCGGCACAATCTGATCAATAGTAGTAAAGCATCCAGCAGATAGTTCTGCCGGATGCTTTTTTAAAAGGAAGATTCTCTGCGGGAGCAGAAAATCAACAGCTTTAAAATTCATTTCAGTATGAAAAGACAAGCGCCTTACGCTTTAATCTAAATTATCCTGCATCCCGGCAATCTGCTCATTCCGTTTGATCATCTGCTCATATCTTCTTTCAAACGATTCCAATTCATCCGCAGAAAAATCATCCTCGACAATTTTCTCGCTAAGTTTCTGGAGCGCCGAAAGAACCCTGTATTTCATTTCTTCGACAGAAAGCGGCGATTCGAGTAATTCTGACAACGATGCCATTGTTCGCGGGTCAACTTCCGGGTAAGTAAATTTGGTCTCCTCACCTTTTCGGCTGATTGAATAAAAATCCCGAATCATCTCGGCACGTTCCTGACCCTTTCCTTCCACGTCAAGATAAATCTGGATTGCCGCCCCGTCCTTGACGCGCCGCTGGGAAATACCAGCAAATTTCCGGCCGCCAATACTAAGATCATAGTCACCCGGACAGTACGACCCGACAATTTCATACGCCTCAATTTCATCGGTCAGATCACGGAGTAAATATCGGATTAACCCGACCATCGCGTCATAACAGTCGTGAATGGAGATATGTTTTACATCCGGCAGGACAAGCGAAATATTCAGCACACCCTCATCCAATGCTACGGCTAATCCCCCAGAGTTCCGCACAACAACAGAGTACCCCTGGCTATTCAGAAAATGGACTCCCTCTTCGATATAGGGAAGCCGGGCATCAGGTATTCCAAGCACAATTGTGTCGGGATGAACCCAAAGTCTGACTGCTGGCATAGCATTTTCTTTACTTACTGATAGGGCTAGCACATCGTCAATCGCAAACGAGGTCAGTGCAGTATAAGGTTTATCATGAAAAAATTTTTTATTTGAATGTTCGAGGTACCTGAAACCGGCATGACGAACGATTTTCTCCCAGTTTTTCATTTGTTTCTCCTTTGTAAAAGGATGATTAACTCTTTTTAACTTCGGTTATTCATTATATAATAAAACAAAAGTTATAACAAAAACAGAAACGGGTTGGAACAATGGCATATAAAGATGAACAATTGCACGAAGAAAAGGTTTTTAAAGACCCGGTCCATCGGTATGTCCATGTAAAAGATCAGGTTATCTGGGATTTAATCGCCACCCCTGAATTTCAACGGCTAAGACGAATTAAACAACTTGGGACGACCAACCTGACCTTTCATGGGGCTGAACACAGCAGGTTTAACCATTCTCTCGGTGTCTATGAAATCGTCCGACGGATTATCAGTAATTTCGACAATCGGCCACACTGGAACGATGACGAGCGGTTGCTATGCCTGTGCGCGGCACTCCTTCATGACCTCGGACATGGGCCATTCTCACATTCTTTTGAAAAGGTCTTTAAGCTTGATCATGAACAATTTACCCAACAGATCATTATGGGGGATACCCATATACATAAAATCCTCGAGCGAGTGGAGGCCGGCTTCTCAAAAAAAGTCGCTGATGTCATCGATAAAACGTACGAGGACAAGCTTGTAGTCAGTCTGATTTCAAGCCAGATTGACGCGGACCGGATGGATTATTTGCAGCGTGATGCGTATTTTACCGGGGTAAGTTATGGCCATTTTGACATGGAGCGGATCTTACGGGTGATGCGTCCGATTGACGACCAGGTTGTTATTAAGTCGAGCGGCATGCATGCGGTCGAAGATTATATTATGAGCCGTTACCAGATGTACTGGCAGGTTTATTTTCACCCGGTTACCCGAAGTGCTGAGGTAATTTTGTCACGAATCCTGCACCGTGCAAAATACTTATACGAAAATGATTATCTTTTCAAGTTGAAGCCACTGCACTTTATTTCTTTTTTCGAAGAGAATGTCACACTATCTGACTACCTGAAGCTGGATGAATCGATTGTTTCGTATTACTTCCAGTTGTGGCAGGAAGAGGACGATGCCATTCTGCGTGACCTGTGCGAACGGTTTATGAACCGCCGTCTGTTTAAATACATTGAATTTAACCCGAATCTTCAGATGAACGAGTGGATGGAACTTTACCAGCTGTTCCAGAAAGCTGGTATCGATCCGGAATATTATCTGGTGGTGGATTCCTCATCTGATCTGCCGTACGATTTTTATCGTCCAGGTGAAGAAGGGGAACGTCTGCCAATCCATTTGCTGATGCCTGATGGAGGGCTTAAGGAACTGTCCCGCCACTCGGATATTGTGGAAGCTATTTCCGGAAAAAAACGGACCGATCACAAGCTTTATTTTCCGAGCGATATGGTCGATGAACTTAATAATGGTAGTAAAGAAAAACAACGGATTATGGAATTATTATATGGATAAGGAGCGGAAGTATAATGCTGGCCAACCATGCTAAATTAATACAGTTTTTTGCTGCGGCAAGCGAAGTATCGGGACGGAAAAAGATGCAAAAAATGATTTATATTCTACAGAAATTTAGGGCGCCATTTGAGGAAAAATTTCAGTTTCACTTTTACGGTCCATACTCAGAAGAACTCTCACTGAGGATTGAGGAGCTGTGTAACCTCGGCTTTATCGATGAAAAGAAAGAAGACAAGAGCAATTATTCACAATATCATTACGGAATCACCGAAGCCGGACAGGATTTCCTCAATCAGTTTAAAACCAATATGCCGGATATTACCGAACAGATTGAGCTATTGAACGGCAAGAGCGCGCGCTTTCTTGAACTTGTTTCGACCATGCTGTATTTTGATCATTTACCGGAAGCGGAACGGGTTGAAAAAATCCACATGGTCAAACCAAAGCAGAAATTTACCGATGAAGAGATTGGTGAAGCACTAAATTTTATAAAGACAATGAACCCGTTGCAGTAATACAGAGTCCCCATCTTTGCCAGGTGGGGACTTTTTGACGCTTAAGCGCTTCGCCCGCTTTTATCTAATATGCGCGATTCCAAAAAGAACGATCCGATGCTTAGGGTAATTGGCCTCACACTCCCAAGTCAAGAGAGAGAAGGGAGGTGGTGCTATAATTTTTTCCCAAAGACTGAAACCGGTGGTTTAACAGGGGCGTCTCTTCGTATGTTTATTTGGAAGATAGGATACATTTTGATATAATAAAAGAACAATAGTTCGGTCTAATGAGATATAGATTGAATATATTTAAAAAGAAGACAGTCAGTGCGTCAACACTAACTGTCAGTGGTAACAATAGCTCGGTTTCCATTCAGGAAATCAGCATGGCAAGAAATAAGATACCCGCTCACGAGTTGTCCAAACTCAGGGTGTCTATTTCTTATGAAAAGACAGCAGTGCTACAACCAATGCTCCAAACGTTAGCATGAGCATAAGCGATTCATAAGCTGTAATCTCACACGGTTTCGTATCCCCTCATTTGTTGAATTGAAAGAGTTTATAAGACATTTCATACCAAACTGGCGTACAAAATAACATACTAAATGAGGCTGGGACAAAAAGTATATAGGCCATATAAAAACCGAACCATCTTCATTGATAGTTCAGTTTTTGTTAGCAAATCTTCGTATAATCTAAGTGCAACTAAGGCTTCCTCCATAAAGCTTGGCGATGAGTGGACGTTTTTTAGCTATATATTAGCGATTTCAGTCACTATATTTGCGTTTTCTTGTCAAATATTCGCGATTAGGCTTTTAAAGCTCATTATAACTGGCCCCTGAGTAAAGAAGGCGAGTATATTTCTACTGCAACTCTATAAAATGAAATCGTGAAAACCGTATAAATGAAACGTTATAGGCAGTTATGCTAGAATAAGAACCAACAGATTGAAGGAGGGTCCTTGAATGAGTGAAGATCAATCTTCTGGCAAAAGGAAGAGTAATCCGTTTACGATAATTAAAGATGATTCGACCGACGGCCATGGTGGTTATGGCGCGGGAACAATCAGTCTTGAGAATATGTCATCGGTCATTGTCGATCCTAATGAAGACCGTGCGTTTGTCGACATGGGCGCGATGCATGCCCGCAGTGAAGTGGAACGCCGTGTGAAGTTTTTGCCGAACAAGGACGAGGTGCCAAATGGCAAGCTATATTGGATTGTCTGGGTAACCGTTGAGAAAGGTGAAAACGGACCATATTATGCTGGTGTGGCAGGAAGTGAGATCCGTGTTGACCGCTCCATTAAACGAGCATATAAATCAATGCCGCAGCATGTAACCCATATGGAGAAATCACTAAAAGGGAAAATTATTCTGGAGCACATGGATGACCATTCCAAAAAACTGCTGCGTGATTTCCTCGTCGATTTCAACGAAGAAATGTGGAATAACTCAACAGACGAACTGAAAGAAGTACTGCCGGAATAAGTGAACATTTTGTGACTTAATTGTGAACACTGGTCGAAATTGTTGTATCTTAACCTGGAAGTTTGTAAAATAATTGTACATGGGCTAACTCATGTATTGCTAGGACGCAAAAGAGGCTGACTCGTACGTAAACGGACATTACGGGAGTCAGCCTTTTTTGTATTCCTTTTTAGGATGCTATTTAAAAAATGTTGTTTTTGTCACAAAAACTATAAACTGCGACGTTAGAGAAAACTTAGTATGAAGCGTCTGTCGTCGCTTCGGAGATGCACTTCGCTTTCCGCGGGTGGCTGTTGAGCCTCCTCGTGCTTTGCACTCCGGGGTCTCAACGAGGCCTTCTCTCCCGCAGGAGTCTACGTGCATTTCCTCCGCTTGCATAGCGTTGATTGGAGTGGAAGGCAGGTGACTCCAACGGGAAAAGCAACAGCTGAAAATCCCGCAGGAAGTGGTTTTCTTCCGAGGAAGTTGAAGCGTTGCCCGTGGAAAGCAACTGCCTGAAGCGGAAATCAACCTCACCTTTATGTCGCAATTTCTATCAATTTCGAAGGTGAAAGAGCAACATAATCTGAGAAAAGAGTTCTTCTAAAACAACATTTCAAACAATCGCTGGAAGAGTCCTTTCTTATCCTTTTTCTTCTCTTTCTCAGGCTCCTCGCCACCCGGGAGATGTACAGAGCAGTATTCCGTTGGCTCGGTACCTTTTTCAAAATACATTACTCGGCTCGTTTCACAGTACGTGGAAGCTCGTTCACCAGATTCAGGGTCGATTGGAACACCGACAACCCCTGCTGGCATATCAAAGCGCTTCAAAGGTTTATCCTGATGGGCGGCCTCCATAAAACCAGCCCAAATATCTTTCGCATACGCTTCCTCGGCAGTTCGTACAATTTCCTTACTGTTGTCATATCCGGTCCAGATTCCAGTCACAAGGTCCGGACTGAACCCGATCATCCAGCTGTCCGTATTTGTGGTTCCTGATTTAGCTGCATATGTCCTGCTCAGTTCATCTGCAACAGTTGACCCAGTTACTGACATATATCCGTTCAAGGTACTGTCAAAAATACCTGTCATCAGCTGCGTCAGGATAAATGTCGATTGCGGATCAAGGACTCGCTCGCCTTGTTCACTCTCACGCGTATAAACTTCTTTGCCATTACGGTCGACAATTCGGGTGATAGTATGGCTATCGATTTCATAACCACCATTGGCAATCATTCCGTACCCTGTAACCATATCTTCAACAGTGACCGATGCGGTTCCAAGGGCTAGCGACGGAACCGACGGTAAATGGCCATCGATACCGAATTTCTTCGCTGTTTTGACGAGCGTTTCCGGACCAAGGTAAAGATTTGTCCGGACTGCATAGACGTTATCTGATAGTGCCAGCGCCTGGGCAAGTGAAATCGGTTCATAGGCATAATAGCCATTGTAGTTGCTCGGCTGGTATACCTCGCCATTTTCCAGTTCAAACGATGTCGGCTTGGACATCAGCATGGTAGTAGGATCATACCCATGAATGAGCGCTGCATAGTACAGAAACGGCTTAAAGGTGGACCCGGCCATCCGTTTAGCCTGAACTGCCCGGTTAAACTGGCTTTCTTCATAATCCCTACCACCGACAAGTGCTCGAATTTCCCCTGTTTCAGGGTTCAGTGCCATCGCGCCGATCTGTATTTCACTGCCTGAATCGATTACCGAATTAGCCTGATTCTCCAACTCCTGTTGTCGCTCGGTATCAAGGGTGGTGTAGATTTCGTATCCGCCCGACCGGACCCTTTCCGCATTCATTTCAAGAATGCTGACTGCTTCCTGCAAGACGGTATCCTGAAAATAAGGGGCTACCGCTGTCCGTTTTTCTTCTTTTTTGGCTACATAGTTGAGATGTTCTCGTACTGCCAGGTAATACTCCGGATTGGATATATCCCCGTTTTCTTTCATCAGGGCGAGAATCCTTTTTTGCCTTGTTTCGGCATTTTCCAAATCGTTCAGCGGAGAGTAATAGGACGGTCCCTTCGGAATAGCAGCAAGCATGGAGGATTCAGCCAAGGTCAATTCACTGGCTGATTTGTCAAAAAAATACCTGCTGGCTGCTTCGATTCCGTATGCTCCGTGTCCGTAATAAATGGTGTTCAAATACCCCTCCAGAATTTCATCTTTCGAATAGAACATTTCGAGCCGGACGGTATAGAACGCTTCCTTAATTTTACGAGTCCATGTTTTTTCAAAGGTAAGATAAAGATTTCGGGCATACTGCTGTGTAAGCGTACTTGCCCCTTCTTTTAAAGAGAGGGTAGTCAGGTCAGACATCACTGCACCTGCAATCCGCTTTAAGTCAAAACCATTATGGTTGTAAAAATATTGATCCTCGATTGCAAGCGTGGCCTCAATGACTTCAGGCGAAATATCCTCAAGCTCCATCCAGTATCTGCTCTCGCTGCCACGCTCCTCGCCAATAACCTCTCCATCCCTGCTATAATAGATGGTGTTTTGGTCACTGGTCAGATCAGGCGGTCCGAGGAAATAACTGACCAGGTAGACGCCCGTAAGGAATAAGACACCACTCGCCAGACCGATTACGGGCAGCCAAAGCATAAACTGGCGCCATTTTGCCTTTTTTGAATTGTTATTTGGTGGTAATTTAAATAATTTCTTCATCTCTTTTTAGCTCCAATTGGATGTGTTCATTATTTCCATTATGGGAAAAGATAAGTAGAAATAAACTTGGTGCAAAAAAATACACATAGATATTGCGTTTTTACAGAACTCGGCTATAATTACTCCAGTTAAACATGGAAGGGGATTTTTTTATGGGAATCTGGTTTACCGAAAAACAGACAGCTAACTTTGGCATAACAGCAAAGATTAAACAGACCCTCGCTGCAGTGCAAACCGATTATCAGGAATTGCAGATGCTTGAAACCGAAGAATGGGGCAACATGCTTGTCCTTGATGATATGGTTATGACAACGGAGAAAGACGAGTTTGTCTATCATGAAATGGTCGCCCATGTTCCACTGTTCACCCATCCGAATCCGAAAAAAGTTCTTGTTGTTGGTGGCGGCGATGGCGGTGTGATCCGGGAAGTACTTAAACATAAATCAGTCGAAAAGGCAGTTTTGGTTGAAATCGATGGACAGGTCATCGAGTATTCAAAAAAATATTTGCCAACAATTGCCGGAACACTCGACGATGACCGTGTGGAAGTGAAAGTGGATGACGGGTTCATGTATATCGCGGAAAGTGAGCGGGATTTCGATGTAATTATGGTTGACTCAACGGAACCGGTTGGACCAGCAGTCAATTTGTTTTCCCAGGGATTTTACGCCGGGATTTATAAAGCACTGAAAGATGACGGGATTTTTGTGGCACAGACGGACAATCCATGGTTCAAAGCGGATTTAATCCATCAGGTGTACCACGATGTCAGCGATATTTTTCCGATCACCAACGTATATACAGCGAACATCCCAACCTATCCTAGTGGCTTGTGGACATTTACAATGGGAAGTAAAATACATCACCCATTAAAAGTGAAGGACGAACGATTCACCGAAATAGAAACGAAATATTACACACCAGAAATTCATACTGCAGCATTCGCACTGCCAAGATTTGTGAAAGACCTGCTCGACTGATAATAGAGGATGGGGTGTTATTATGCGGTTTGATGAGGCATATTCAGGAAAAGTTTTTATTATGGCACGTAACGACTTCGAGAATGCTCAGGCAGTCATCTATGGAATGCCGATGGACTGGACGGTAAGTTTCCGGCCAGGATCCCGGTTCGGACCTGGCAGGATCAGAGAGGCATCAATCGGACTCGAGGAATACAGTCCGTATATGGATAAACATCTCGAAGAAGTGAATTATTTTGACGCCGGTGATATCCCGCTTCCATTTGGAAATGCGGAGCGAAGTATAAACGCGATTGAAGAGTATGTCGCGACCCTCGCCGAACACGGAAAGTTTCCGCTGGGGCTTGGCGGCGAGCATCTGGTGACATGGCCGGTTATCAAAGCGTTACATAAAAAATATCCGAACATGGCGCTTATCCATATTGACGCCCATGCCGATTTACGCGAGGAGTATGAAGGTGAGGCATTATCTCATTCTACTCCGGTCCGAAAAATTGCCGGGCTGATCGGTTCGGAAAATGTATATTCATTCGGAATCCGCTCGGGTATGCGCGAGGAATTCGCCTTTGCAAAAGAAAGCGGAATGCATATGGCAAAATATCATGTTGTTGATCCGCTCCGGGAAATTTTACCGGAACTCAGTGGCCGGAAAGTTTATGTTACAATCGATATCGATGTTCTGGACCCGGCATTTGCACCAGGGACAGGCACTGCCGAAGCAGGTGGTATTTCATCGAGTGAACTGCTCGAGGCGATTAAACTGATTGCCGATGCGGACATGGAAGTAATTGGCGCGGACCTTGTGGAAGTAGCACCAGCATACGACCATTCGGAGCAAACCGCCATTGCAGCAAGCAAGTTTGTCCGGGAAATGCTGCTTGGCTGGGTAAAATGATTTCTTTTATTGCTTAACCCATGTAATTATCGCTATAATAGGAAATTATACGAAGCAGGAGCGATTTGATGACGACTAATGCAGAACCATTGACGGTAGCGGTGGAACTGAAGACGGTAATCGATGATAATGGACAGATGGAATACAATACGGTAAATGAAACAGGCCAGTTTTACCGGAAAAATAATCTGGATGTCATTAAATATGAAGAAACCGATGATAATGGTTCACCGGTAAAGAACCTGATCACCATTCAGCCGGAAAAGGTCAATGTAAAACGTTTAGGCGCATTGACAATGAACCAGCAATTCCGTATGAAAGAAACTACGGAAAATATCCTTAAACACCCGTATGGGAATATACATATGGAAACATTTACGGAAACAATGGAGTACCGATCAATTACGGATACACATGAGGGCCAGCTGGAGCTTGGCTACTCTGTAAAAATGAACGGACAGGATCCGCGCAGACACCAGTTAACATTGACGATTAAGAAGGAGGTTACCCAATGAACGTACTGACACAGACCGAAGACGTGTTAAAGCAGGAAATCGCTGCCGCTGTATTAAAAGTGGACCTTGCGAGCAAAGAAGAACTGCCGGAAATTATTCTGGAAAAACCGAAAGACAAGGCGCACGGCGACTATGCAACTAACATCGCCATGCAGCTTGCTCGGATTGCCAAAAAAGCACCACGCCAGATAGCTGATGACATTGTCGCTAATCTCGATGAGACAACAGCGTCCGTTGAAAAGGTGGAGATTGCTGGTCCGGGCTTCATTAATTTTTTCATAAAAAGTGATATCCTCGGTGAACTGATTCCGACGATTCTTAAGGCGGATACCGATTATGGGAAAACTGATGCCGGTAAGGGCGAGAAAGTTCAGGTTGAATTTGTTTCAGTGAATCCTACTGGTGACCTGCACCTTGGGCATGCACGCGGCGCCGCATATGGCGATGTGTTCTGCAACGTGCTTGATGCAGCAGGCTATGAAGTACAGCGTGAATATTACATTAACGATGCCGGAAATCAAATCGATAACCTGGCAGCATCAGTGGAAGCGCGCTATCTTCAGGCACTCGGACATGATGCTGCGATGCCTGAAGACGGATATCATGGTGCCGATATTGTTGGCATTGGAAAAGAACTTGCTGAGGAGTTCGGTGATAAATGGGTGGATGCCGATAAAGGGGAGCGGTTCACTTTTTTCAAAGAATACGGTTTGAAGTACGAACTCGATAAGCTGAAAAAAGACCTTGCTGATTTCCGTGTTGAATTTGATAACTGGTTCTCCGAGCAGTCACTGTACCGCGATAATAAAGTGGAAGCCGCGGTAGAAACACTGCGGGATAAAGATTATGTATATGAAAAAGACGGAGCAACATGGTTCCGCTCAACCGAGTTTGGTGATGATAAGGACCGTGTACTCATCAAGCAGGACGGAAGCTACACATACCTTACTCCGGATATTGCTTATCATAAAAATAAAATCGAGCGCGGCTTCGACAAAATTATCAACGTATGGGGCGCTGATCACCACGGCTATATCCCACGGATGCGCGCAGCTATCCAGGCGCTTGGTTACCCGGGTGAGAAGTTCGGCGTGAAAATTATTCAGATGGTCAGCTTGTTTGAGGGCGGCGAGAAAGTCCGCATGAGTAAACGGACCGGAAACGCATACTCACTAAGGGATTTGATGGACGAGGTTGGGGTGGATGCGACCCGTTACTTCTTTATGATGCGTTCCAACGATACACAGTTTGACTTTGATTTGGATCTCGCACGGTCCCAGTCCAATGATAACCCAGTGTATTACGTTCAGTACGCGCATGCCCGGATTTGCACGATGCTGAAGCAGGCAGTGGAAAAAGGATTTGCTGCGGATGCGGAGTTCAATTCGGAACTTCTTACCGCTGAAAAAGAAACTGATTTGCTCAAAAAGCTTGGTGACTTCCCGAAAGTCGTTGCCGATGCAGCGGAGAAACAGGCACCACATAAGATTACCCAATATGTGTTCGACCTGGCATCACTGCTTCACAGCTTCTACAATGCCGAGAAAGTGCTGAATCCGGACGATCCGGAACGTACCAACGCACGTATCGCCCTAATGAAAGCAGTTCGTATTACCATTGCAAACGGACTGGGCCTACTTGGCGTCACTGCACCGGAAAAAATGTAATAGTTATGGATGCCTGCAGGAGTGAATTCCTGTGGGTTTTTTATGGTTTAAGATAGAAGTGAGGTTCCCCGGGTTGGCCTAAAATGACCAATATATATAGAATAAAGGAATGAGGTTCCTCAAAGCAGGGAACTCCTTTGCATTTGACTGAATTATGATTCGGAATAATGATCAATATAGGTCTAGAAGGCCGACCTATCATACTATTAAAATATGACAATTCTCACAGCTGGCTAAATATCAGTTGACTGAATGATCATTCACATATAAAGTAATAGTATAATCCATTTTAAAACAATAGCGAAAATTTGCCTCATTTCAAAAAATGCAATCGCTATCATTTTGGTTATACTTACACAGAGGGGGAGCGGATGATGGATACATTTTTACTTATAAACCTGCTAGCATTCATTGCGGTAGTCATCTATGGTGTGTATTTGTTCGCTAAAGTAGTAGCTACACGGTACGCTTACATTAAGCTCGGCCGCGAAGCCGAATTTGACCGTGATTTTAAGGAACGGTTCCGCCGGATAGGTAAAATCGTTTTTGGGCAGTCGAAACTATTAAAGGATAAGAAATCAGGAACCATCCACGTAATGATGTTCTATGGATTCCTTCTTGTCCAATTTGGTGCAATTGATATGTTCATCAAGGGGCTTGCACCCGGCCATCACTTACCATTTGGGCCATTTTATGATGGATTCGTATTTTTCCAGGAACTTGTTACTTTAATGATCCTGGTTGCTGTTATTTGGGCGTTTTATCGCCGCTATATTGAAAAAATTGTCCGCTTGAAGCGCGGGTTCAAAGCAGGACTGGTTCTTATTTTTATTGGCACGCTGATGCTATCCGTACTTGTCGGAAATGGTATGTCACTTCTTTGGCATGGTGAAGAGCTCGGCTGGAGTGAGCCGATTGCGAGTTCAATAGCAGGCGCGTTCAGCTGGATGTCATCGTCCGCCGCAATGGTAGTTTTCTATATTGCTTGGTGGGTTCATACTATTACGATTCTGGCATTTTTAGTCTACGTGCCGCAGTCCAAGCACGCACACCTGATTGCAGCACCAATCAACGTGTTTATCAGTAAGCGTGTTCCAGGGAAACTAAAAACAATAAACTTTGATATTGATGAAGACACCGAGCAGGATGAAGATGAAATTTCATTCGGGGTCGGTAAAGTGGAAGATTTTGAGCGTCCACAAATGTTGGATTTCTATGCTTGTGTGGAGTGCGGGCGTTGTACGGATGTCTGCCCAGCATCAGGGACAGGGAAAATGCTGTCGCCAATGGATATCATGGTAAAATTGCGTGACCATCTCAGTGAAAAGGGTGCCGCGATTACAGGGAAATCTCCTTGGGTGCCAGCATATGCATTTTCAAACACACGAGGAGCACAACTCGCAAGTTCGGGCTCCAATGAAGCAGCTGCCAGCATGGAGAGCGTAAGCATGATTGGTGATGTTATCACTGCTGAAGAACTTGCCGGATGTACAACTTGCCGTAACTGTGAAGAAGCATGCCCGGTAATGAACGAGCACGTTGGTACCATCGTTGATATGCGTCGCTACCTGGTGATGACGGAAGGTAAGATGGATCAGGAGCAGCAGCGTGCTGTTATGAATATTGAGCGTCAGGGGAACCCATGGGGTCTATCCAAAAAAGACCGTATTAAATGGCGTGAGCTTGATGAATCTGTTCATATTCCAACAGTTAAGGAATTGAAAAAAGAAGATAAAGATTTCGAATATCTTTTCTGGGTCAGCTCAATGGGGGCTTACGATAACCGCAGTCAAAAAATCGCGTTAGCATTCGCCAAGCTGATGAACCAGGCTGGAATCAGTTTTGCAATCCTTGGTAATAAAGAAGCGAACTCCGGAGATACGGCACGCCGTATCGGAAACGAATTTCTTTTCCAGGAGATTGCTGAAAAGAATATCAAAGAATTCAACAAGCATGATGTTAAAAAAATCGTTACAATCGATCCGCATGCGTACAATATCTTTAAAAATGAATACCCGGATTTCGGCTATGAAGCAGAAGTTTATCACCATACCCAAATGCTGTATGACCTGGTGATGAATGGTAAACTTAAACCGCAGCGTGAAATCAATCAGCGCCTCACCTACCATGATTCCTGCTATCTTGGCCGGTACAATGGCGTGTATGATCCACCGCGTGAAATCCTGCGTTCAATTCCTGGCCTGGAACTAGTGGAGATGGACCGAAACAAGGAAAACGGGATGTGTTGTGGTGCAGGTGGTGGTCTGATGTGGTCAGAAGAAACAACCGGTAACCGGATTAATGTTGCACGGACCGAGCAGGCAATGGCTGTCAAGCCTACCATGATTTCCAGTGCGTGTCCGTATTGCCTGACTATGCTCAGTGACGGAACAAAAGCGAAGGAAGTCGAGGAGGATATCAGCACGATGGACGTTGCGGAAATCCTGGCACTGTCTGTATTCGTGGAAGATGAAGTTAAGACCGCATAAGTACATGCTGGTTTTTAAGTGAAAGTAAAAAGTATGGAAGGTATAATAAGGAGTGAGGGGTAATCTTGGTTGCCCCTCCACTTTTTGGAATACAAACTGAGCGAGCGTTCAATCGATAATGAAACGAATCGTATTCGAGCAGCCATGTTATTTTTTTCCAAAATAAAAGAAAGCGTTATCAAAGTTTAATCTATAAATCTACTATATAAACGAAAGGGAGTTTGAGAGCATGCGTAAAACAGTAATTGTATCCGGTGCAAGAACACCATTTGGTAAGTTTGGGGGAGCACTTAAGCCATTTACCGCATCCCAGCTTGGCGGCAAGGCAATTCGTGAGGCACTTAACCGTGCCGGGCTTGATGAAAAAGAGATTGATGAAGTAATCATGGGGACTGTCTTACAGGGCGGCCAGGGTCAGATTCCATCCCGTCAGGCAGCACGCGAAGCAGGAATTCCGTGGAATGTTAAAACAGAAACCATCAACAAGGTTTGTGCATCAGGACTTCGCAGTGTGACACTAGCCGACCAGTTGATTCGCCTTGGCGACGAAGATGTCATCGTGGCAGGGGGAATGGAAAGTATGAGTAATGCACCGTATTTTCTGCCGGATGCCCGCTGGGGAAATCGTATGGGTGACAAATCTGTCAAAGACATGATGGTACACGATGGCCTGACGTGCTCATTTAAAGGGGTACATATGGGCAACTACGGCAATAGTACCGCCGAGGAGTATGAACTTACCCGGGAAGCGCAAGATGAATGGTCATACCGCAGTCATCAGCGTGCGGTTAAGGCTATCGAGAATGGTAAATTTTCTGAGGAGATTGTAGCTGTTGAAGTGCCGCAGCGAAAAGGTGATCCGGTTGTAGTCGATACCGATGAGGCGCCACGTAAAAATACCAGCTTGGAATCACTAGGAAAACTTCGCCCGGCATTTGACCCAGAGGGAACCATTACTGCCGGTAATGCACCTGGTGTCAATGACGGTGCTTGTGCATTCGTTGTTATGTCGGATGAAAAAGCTGAGAAACTCGGAAAGACTCCGATGGCAACAGTGCTTGGCCATGCCGAGGTAGCTGTCGAAGCGAAGGACTTCCCGCAAACACCTGGACTGGTAATCAACAAATTACTTGAAAAAACAGGTCATCAAAAAGACGATATCGATTTATTTGAGATTAACGAAGCATTTGCTGCAGTATCACTTGCCAGCGGAAAAATCGCTGGAATTGATCCGGAAAAAGTCAATGTAAACGGTGGTGCAGTAGCGCTTGGACACCCAATCGGCGCAAGCGGTGCTCGGATTATTTTGACATTGATTCATGAATTGAAACGTCGCGGCGGCGGACTTGGCATCGCAGCAATCTGCAGTGGTGGCGGCCAGGGCGATGCAGTACTGATCGAAGTACCAAAACAGTAACCGTTAAATTACATTCACAATCAAGAAAGGGGACATACACATATGGCAATAGAAAAAGTAATGGTAATTGGCGCAGGGCAAATGGGAGCCGGAATCGCGCAGGTATGTGCTCAAGCAGGTTTTGAGGTTCTTCTTAATGACGCAAATCCTGAAGCACTCGAAAAAGGAATGAAAAACATCGAAAAGCTGCTTACCCGTGCTGTGGAAAAGGAGCGGATAAGTGAATCTGATAAGACGGAAACACTGAACCGCCTTCATAAGTCAGAGCAGCTGAAAGATGTTAAGTCCTGTGATTTGGCCATTGAAGCAATCGTTGAAAACATGGACGTGAAAACTAAAGTATTCGGCGAGCTTGATACATTCGCGCCAAAACATGCAATTCTGGCATCAAATACGTCTTCACTTCCTATAACAGAAATTGCGGCATCAACCGAACGGCCAGACCAGGTGATTGGCATGCACTTCATGAATCCGGTACCGGTGATGAAGCTTGTGGAAATCATTCGTGGGCTTCAGACAAGTGACGAAACGTATCAGGCGATTGAAGATATGACGAATAAATTGTCTAAAACACCTGTCGAAGTAAATGATGCTCCAGGGTTCGCGGCAAACAGAATCCTGATGCCAATGATCAATGAAGCGATTTATGCAGTACATGAAGGGGTCGCTTCGGTTGAAGATATCGACACAGTCATGAAGCTCGGTATGAATCATCCGATGGGACCGTTGACTCTTGCTGACTTCATTGGTCTCGATACGTGCTTGTACATTATGGAAGTGCTGTATGAAGGATTCGGTGACAGCAAGTACCGGCCATGTCCATTACTGCGCAAGTACGTTAAGGCCGGCTGGCTCGGAAAAAAATCAGGTCGTGGATTTTACCAATATTAAAGACAGCCGTGTGAAACTGGAAGGGGTATAATGATGAATCTGATTTTTTCTGAAGAACAGGATATGATGCGCAAAATGGTTCGGGATTTTGCCCAAAAAGAAGTACAGCCGGAGATTGAGCGGATGGAAGCGGAAGATCGCTTCCCAAAAGAAATCATCCAGAAGATGGGTGAACTCGGTCTGATGGGAATCCCGATTCCTGAGGAGTATGGCGGCAGCGGCATGGATTATACATCGTACATTATCGCAATCCATGAACTGTCGAAAGTCAGTGCGACTCTCGGTGTTATTTTATCGGTCCATACATCTGTTGGGACGAACCCAATCCTTTATTTTGGCACCGACGAGCAGAAAAAGAACTATCTCCCGAAACTTGCATCCGGTGAATATCTTGGTGCTTTTGCCGTAACTGAGCCAGGTGCCGGGTCTGATGTCGCCAATTTGAAAACACGTGCCAAACGCGATGGCGATAATTATATTTTAAATGGATCGAAAATGTTTATCACCAACGGCGGTGCGGCTGATACGTTCATCACCTTCGCCCGCACAAGTGACGAAGATGGTGCAAAAGGTGTAAGTGCCTTTATAATAGAAAGAGATACGCCGGGATTTTCAATAGGAAAAGCTGAGCGAAAAATGGGTCTACATGGTTCAAGTACCGTAGCACTCAATTTCGATCACTGTGTCATACCAAAAGAGCAGCTCCTTGGAAACGAAGGGGAAGGGTTCAAGATTGCGATGGCTAACCTGAACGTTGGTCGAATTGGTATTGCAGCGCAGGCACTCGGAATCGGTGAAGCAGCCCTTGAACACGCTGTCAACTATGCAAAAGAACGCGAGCAATTCGGAAAACCAATTGCCACCCACCAGGGGATTTCTTTTAAACTGGCAGATATGGCGACCGAGGTTGAGGCTGCGAAACTGCTTGTCTATAATGTTGCTTCTCTCGTGGAGCGTGATATCCCGTGCAACAAAGAAGCCTCGATGGCGAAAATGTACGCCTCTAAAACCGCTAGAAAAACAGCGATCGAAGCCGTACAGATATACGGCGGTTACGGGTACACCGAGGATTACCCGGTCGAACGCTTTTTCCGTGATGCCAAAGTAACGGAAATCTATGAAGGAACCAACGAAATCCAGCATATCGTAATAGCTAAAAATATACTGGGACAGAGGGTCTGACCCCCTGTCCCACTCAAACAACGACTGAGGGGGAAACTATACTATGAATTTTCAACTTACTGATGAACAGGAAATGCTTCGTAAAATGGTCCGTGATTTCGCCAAAAAAGATGTCGAACCAACGGCTGCAGAACGTGACGAGGAAGAACGGTTTGACCGCAGCATTTTCGACAAGATGGCCGAACTTGGCCTTACCGGAATTCCATGGCCCGAAGAATATGGTGGAATCGGCGCTGACTATGTAAGTTACGTAATCGCTGTAGAGGAATTATCACGTGTTTGTGCTTCTACAGGCGTTACCCTTTCAGCCCACCTCTCACTGGCAAGCTGGCCAATCTATAAATATGGTAACGAAGAACAGAAAAAGACATTTCTCTACCGTCTAGCAACTGGTGAAGCACTAGGCGCGTACGCGTTGTCTGAGCCAGGTGCTGGGAGTGACGTTGTTTCCATGAAAACGACGGCAAAAGAAGACGGTGACCACTATGTGCTTAACGGCAGCAAAGTCTGGATCACCAACGGCGGTGTAGCGGATATTTATATCGTGTTCGCAAAGACCGATCATGACGCGAAACATAAAGGAATCAGCGCGTTTATCGTGGAAAAGGGAACAGAAGGATTCTCATTTGGTAAAAAAGAAAAGAAACTCGGGATCCGTTCCTCCCCGACTACAGAACTTATTTTTGAAAACGCCCGGATTCCAAAAGAAAATATGCTTGGATCTGAAGGTGAAGGATTCAAAATTGCTATGACAACGCTTGATGGCGGACGTAACGGTATTGCTGCACAGGCTCTTGGTATCGCACAAGGTGCCCTTGATGCATCAGTTGAGTATGCAAAAGAGCGTGAACAATTCGGTAAGCCAATTGCAACGAACCAGGGTATTTCTTTCAAACTTGCAGATATGGCAACTGAAATTGAGGCATCTCGCCTATTAACCTATCAGGCTGCATGGCTTGAGTCCGAGGGACAGCCGTACGGCAAGGCGTCCGCGATGTCGAAATTGTTTGCCGGTGACGCCGCAATGCGGATTACTGTCGAAGCGGTTCAGGTATTTGGCGGATACGGTTATACCAAGGACTATCCTGTCGAGCGTTACATGCGTGATGCCAAAATTACTCAGATTTATGAAGGAACCAACGAAATTCAACGCCTTGTTATCGGACGGATGCTGACAAAATAAGGGTGGAAAGGCATTTCCGCCGAAGTTTAGGTGAAAAGCTCCGAAGTTCACACGATTTTCGCCGGAGTTCACAATTAGGTTGCTCGAAGTTCACAGTTTCCACGCCGAAGTTCGCAATTTTGAGCGACAACAGGCTAAACTCGAGCGGGCACGACCTGTACTCGAGCGGCAACAAGCCAAACTCGAGCGAGCCGACCACAAACTCGAGCGACACTCCACCAATAATCAAGCCCAGATACACAGAAAGGATGCCAACACCGATGCACGCTATTGTTGAACGGATGAAAAATAAAGATATACGCGCACTCGCCCGGGCAATCACGATGGCAGAAAATGACCATCCGGATAAGCTCGAGATGTTAAGCGATGTTTTTTCGCTGAAAAAGCATGCGCGCTATGTGGGGATAACCGGATCACCCGGCGCAGGGAAAAGTTCGCTGGTTAATCGGATGATCACACATATTCGGAATGAAGGTAAGACTGTTGCCATAATCGCAGTGGATCCGACCAGTCCGTTCAGCGGCGGTGCACTTTTAGGTGACCGAGTCCGAATGAATGAGCATTTTACGGATGATGGTGTTTATATTCGCAGCATGGCCACACGGGGCAGTCTTGGCGGGCTGGCTCGTGCTACTAAAGATGCTGTCCGAATTTGTGATGCTTATGGGTTTGACGTGGTGATAGTTGAAACGGTCGGGGTTGGGCAGTCAGAACTCGATATCATGAAAATAGTCGACACGACTGCACTTGTTCTTACACCAAACAGTGGTGATGTCCTTCAGATTTTCAAGGCGGGAATCATGGAAATTGCTGATTTATTCGTCATCAACAAGGCTGACCTCCCAGGAGTTGGTAAGCTCAAGGCCCTCCTGAAGGAACTTGTCATGATGACAGCAACAGACATCCATGAAACCTCGATTGTCAAAACAATCACCACCGAAAATAAAGGAATCGATAAGCTTTGGGATAAAATCGGTGAACATCACGATTTCCTGTACAGTACGGAAGAGGGCCGAAAACGACGTAAGCAGCAACAGGAGCTTGAAGTTTACGAGCTGATCCGTGAGGAAATCTGGCGTGATGTTAAATCGTATATGGATGATACCCAAAACGACATAACTATCAATGAAGACAGCGATCCATATAGACAAGCACGTGACTTATATAGGAAATGGAAAGAGGAAGGGGGAAACTAGATGGCCCAGGACCGTATCCTTTCTTCGGTAAAAGATGTGGAGTTAGTTGAAAAACGGCGCAACCAGATGATTAAAGGTGCAATTGCACTGTTCAAGGAGAAAGGGTTCCACCGGACGACGACCAGAGAAATTGCCAAAGAGTCGGGGTTCAGTATCGGCACACTTTATGAATATATCCGGACCAAGGAAGATGTGCTTTTTCTAGTCTGTGATGCAATCTATGAAAAGGTTCGGGACCGGCTTGAATCGGCAATTGATCTGGAGAATCCTTCCGTAACAAACCTGGAAAAAGTGATTGAATCCTATTTTTACTTAATGGACGAAATGCAGGAAGAAGTACTTATTATGTATCAGGAAGTCAAATCGCTGAAAAAAGATACGAAAGAATACGTGCTGCAGAAGGAACGTGACATGGTCGGCATGCTGGAAAAAGTGATTGTGACCTCCCTTCAGGACAAAATCACCGAGCAGGACGCCGAACTTCTGGCCAACAATATTTTTATTCAGGGGCAGATGTGGGGTTTCAGACGGTGGATGCTCCAAAAACAATTCACACTGGAAAACTATATCGACCGACAGATTCACTTCCTCATGAAGGCGCTGCCAATCAACAAACCACAACCAGACGAAGCCGGTTGATTTTATAAAAGTTATGCAAGTCAGTCGTGATGTAATTAACCGCAGGGCGATTGAAGCGAAAGATGCGAGACTTCTGCGGGATAGCGAGACAGTCCAAGACCCCACAGTCTGCGAAGGATGAGCAGACGAGGAGGCTTGGCGCGAGCCCGCGAAAAGCGAGCGTTCTGAAGCTGAAAATCTGTAAATTATATTTCAAAGAGGAGGATGACAATGGAACAACCAAACATATACAAATCGACAAATCCTGTCCGTTTTATCACTGCCTCAAGTCTATACGACGGGCACGATGCGTCCATAAACATCATGCGGCGTATCCTCCAGGCAAGCGGTGCCGAGGTAATCCACCTGGGGCACAACCGCTCCGTTGAGGACGTCGTTCATGCCGCCATCCAGGAAGATGCGCAGGGGATTGCGATTTCCTCGTATCAAGGGGGACACGTCGAGTACTTTAAATACATGATAGATCTGCTAAAAGAGCTTGGCGCTGAGCATATTAACGTTTATGGCGGTGGCGGGGGTGTAATTATCCCGCGTGAAATCAAGGAACTGCACGATTACGGTGTCTCTTGGATTTTTTCTCCGGAAGATGGCCGTAAATACGGGCTGCAGGGCATGATCAATATTATGCTTGAGGAATGTGATTTCCTTCCGCCGGTTGACCTGAAAAGTGACCGCGATAAACTGCATGCAGGAGACCGTCAAGCAATTGCCCGGTTTATCACCTACATGGAAAATCACAGTGATGATAACGAAGATAAACGTACGCTTTTGAAAGAACTGCGCGAAAAGGCAAATAAAGCACCAGTGATTGGTATCACCGGTACAGGGGGCGCAGGTAAAAGCTCGCTCACTGACGAATTGATCCGCCGTTTCATCAATGAAATTCCGGATAAAAAAATCGCCGTTATTTCAATTGATCCGACGAAAAAGAAAACCGGTGGTGCGCTGCTTGGTGACCGGATTCGCATGAACGCTATCTTTACTGACCGGGTTTACATGCGTTCACTTGCTACGCGTGAATCCCGCAGTGAACTTTCACAGGCAATTCAGGACGTCATCGATGTAGTGCGGGCAGCCGGGTTTGACTTTATTATTGTTGAAACAAGTGGTATTGGGCAGGGAGATGCTGCGATCACTGATGTAACCGACCTTTCCATGTATGTCATGACTGCAGAATTCGGTGCCCCTTCCCAGCTTGAAAAAATCGATATGATCGACTTTGCTGACTTTATTGTAATCAATAAGTTTGAACAAAAAGGCTCTGAAGATGCCCTGAACCAGGTGCGTAAGCAGTACGAACGTAGCCATATGCTGTTCCATGCAGATAAAGAGAAGTTCCCTGTTTTCGGAACGATTGCCAGTCAATTTAATGATGCAGGAACTAACGCATTGTTTGCATCAATGATTGACACGCTGAATGAGAAATACAGCTGGGATACGCAAATTGATTTCGACCGTAACGTAATTGCGGAAAAACAAAATCTGATTATCACAAACGAACGCCGCCATTATTTACGCGAAATTGCCCAGCACGTAAGGAACTATCACAAGCATGCAGATACACAGAGTGAAACTGCACGCAGGTTGTACCAGCTGCATGGCGCTAAAGATGTACTTGATGAGGAAAACACCGTTAGAACGATCGATAACGCAATTGAAGAAACCGAAGAAAAGCTCGATTCAACGGCCAAAAAACTCCTCGATTCGTGGGATGCGACAAAAGAGCGGTACAGTCAGGACAAAATGACCTTTAAAGTTCGCGATAAAGAGATTGAGATGGATCTGAACACCGAATCGCTTGCCGGTCTTAAAATCCCTAAAGTTGCATTTCCGAAGTACGCCGACTGGGGTGACCGTCTGCGCTGGCTGATGAAAGAAAATGTACCTGGTGCGTTTCCTTTTACCGCTGGAGTATTCCCGTTCAAGCGCAAAGGTGAGGATCCAACCCGTCAGTTCGCCGGCGAAGGAACACCGGAGCGGACCAACCGTCGTTTCCATTATCTGTCGAAGGATGATGAAGCAAAACGACTTTCGACAGCATTTGACTCCGTTACATTGTACGGGGAAGACCCGGCACCACGCCCTGATATTTACGGTAAAGTCGGGGAAAGTGGTGTAAGTATATGTACACTTGAGGACATGAAAAAGCTGTACGATGGCTTTGATTTGACCGATCCGAAGACGTCTGTTTCCATGACGATAAATGGCCCAGCACCAATTATCCTTGCAATGTTTTTCAACACCGCTATCGATCAGCAGGTTGAGAAGTTTAAGGAAGAAAATGGACGCGAACCTAATAAAGAAGAATACGAAAAGCTGTGTAATGAAACAATTTCCGTTGTTCGGGGTACGGTTCAGGCGGATATTTTAAAAGAAGACCAGGGTCAGAACACCTGCATCTTCTCGACTGAATTCGCCCTGCGCATGATGGGTGATATCCAGCAGTACTTTATCGATAAGCAAGTACGCAACTATTATTCTGTATCCATCTCCGGCTACCATATCGCGGAAGCTGGAGCGAATCCGATTACACAGCTTGCCTTCACACTGGCGAACGGTTTTACTTACGTTGAGTATTATTTGAGCCGTGGTATGGATATCAACAAGTTTGCGCCGAACCTGTCGTTCTTCTTTTCAAACGGACTTGATCCGGAGTATACGGTGATTGGCCGGGTTGCGCGCAGAATTTGGGCAATCACCATGCGTGATAAATACGGTGCAAATGAACGAAGTCAGAAACTGAAATATCATATTCAGACTTCCGGACGCTCCCTGCACGCGCAGGAAATAGACTTTAACGATATCCGGACAACGTTGCAGGCGCTTCTGGCAATTCAGGACAACACCAATTCACTGCATACGAATGCTTATGATGAAGCAATCACGACTCCGACTGAAGAGTCCGTCCGCCGGGCAATGGCAATTCAGATGATCATCAACAAAGAGTTCGGTCTGACGAAGAATGAAAATTCCCTGCAAGGTTCATTTATTGTTGAGGAGCTGACTGACCTTGTGGAGGAAGCAGTACTTCAGGAATTTGAAAAAATGAATGACCGTGGCGGCGTGCTGGGTGCAATGGAACGGCAATACCAGCGTGGCAAGATTCAGGAAGAGTCACTATACTATGAAGGCAAGAAGCATTCAGGCGAACTGCCGATTGTCGGAGTGAACACGTATGTAAGTCCTAATCCGCCATCAGAAGATGACATTAATTCCATGGAGCTTGCACGTGCTTCCAAAGAGGAAAAAGAACATCAGATCAGCGAACTGCGTAGATTCCAGGATGCACATAAAGACAGGACGGACGAAGCATTATCCCGTCTTAAAAAAGTGGCCGCATCCGGAGGCAACATTTTTGCAGAACTGATGGAAACTGTCAGATTTGCAAGCCTCGGCCAAATCACTAACGCACTATACGAAGTCGGCGGACAATATAGAAGAAATATGTAACACCATAAAGTAAGCGTTATTGGAAGACGGCGCGGTTGGCCCCGAGTAGTGACTCGAACTATTTCACTATGGTCTTCCACTACGATTGATGCAAAAGAGTTGAGAAAAGAATCCTTTTTTCTCAACTTTTTTGTAGTTACTACTGGCATATTAAGTTATTATTTGTTTATAATGTATGGTATGATTTATGGAGTGCCCGGCTTACATATCCTGGTGGTTTAGCAATTAGGAAAGGGTCGGTGTGATTTATCCACTTGAAATTACACGCTTAAGTAATACTTACAATAAAGTCAGCAGGCGAAAGCCTTAATACATGAAAAAAGGGAGTGCGGTAACGTGAGCTTGAAAAAATACAGCCGCGAAGAACTACAAACAACGCCAATGATTGAACTGGCAAACATGATCTTATCGGAGAAGAAAAAGGCCGTGGATTTCCGTAAAATCTACAAAGAGGTTGCCGATTTCAAAGGATTTACCGAAGAACAAAAAGAGGAAAACCTTGCACAGTTCTATACAGACCTGACAGTTGACGGACGGTTCATGTCAATAGGTTCCAGTGTTTGGGGACTGAAACGCTGGTATCCGGTCGAGCAGACAGATGAGGAAGTTATCGCTGCTCCTAAGAAGAAGAAAAAAGCTAAGAAAAAGAAAAAAGAAGTTAAAAAAGAACAGCCTGAAGTGGAAGAAGATCTGGATGTTGTTGATGATAACATCGAGATTCTTACCGATAAATTCGTGGACCCGGCTGACGACGACGAAGATGAAGTCGATGACTTTGACGATGATGATTTCATTGAGGACGACGATGAAGATCTGGATGATGATCTTGATGATGACAACGATGATACCGATGATGATGAAGAGGACGATAAATAATTACAAGAGGGTCTCTTGACTTTTTAAGCTGGTATGAGTACAATTTTTATTGGGCTCTTTAAATTCGATCGTTCAAAAGCGTTTCCCCCCGCACGTGGGGGAGGCGCTTTTTTTATTTTTTGCAGGTACTTACCCCCTGCGACCTGGAAACATATTAATGAATGAGTTAACCATAATAGTTCATATAGAGAGATGAGGGATGAAAGTGACGAAGTATATTTTTGTTACAGGCGGAGTAGTATCATCATTAGGAAAAGGGATTACAGCAGCTTCACTGGGAAGACTGCTGAAAAACAGAGGTTTGAAGGTGACAATCCAGAAATTTGACCCGTACATTAATGTGGACCCGGGTACTATGAGCCCATACCAACATGGTGAGGTATTTGTCACGGAAGATGGAGCGGAAACTGATCTGGATCTCGGTCACTATGAACGTTTTATTGATATCAATCTGACCAAATACAGCAACATTACAACCGGGAAAGTATATTCAAGTGTCATCAAGAAAGAGCGTCGCGGTGACTATCTTGGCGGTACTGTACAAGTTATCCCGCATATCACGAATGAAATCAAAGAACAGGTTTTTCGTGCCGGACAGGCGACTAAAGCAGATGTTGTCATTACCGAAATTGGCGGTACAGTTGGTGACATCGAATCCCTGCCATTCCTTGAAGCGATCCGTCAGATTAAGAGCGATATCGGAAAAGACAATGTGATGTATGTTCACTGTACGCTCGTTCCGTACATTAAAGCTGCTGGTGAAATGAAAACAAAACCGACCCAGCACAGTGTGAAAGAGCTACGCTCACTGGGAATCCAGCCTGACGCGATTGTTTTGCGTACCGAACTGCCGATCAGTAAAGATATGAAAGAGAAAATTGCACTGTTCTGCGATATTAATGAAAAAGCTGTAATCGAAATGCGCGATGCGGATACATTGTATCAGGTGCCAATTGCACTACAGGAACAAAATCTCGACCAACTGACATGCGATCATTTTGGATTGGATTGCAGTACAGCGGACATGAGCGAATGGAAGCAGCTTGTTGACAAAGTGCGCAACCTTTCCCGGACAGTAACCATTGGCCTTGTCGGAAAGTATGTGGAATTGCCGGATGCCTATCTGTCTGTTGTCGAATCACTGAAACACGCCGGCTTTTCTTATGATACAGATATTGAAATTAATTGGATTAATGCCGAAAAACTTGAAAAAGAAGATCTCCAACAGGAGCTTGAAAAGGTTGACGGAATCCTAGTTCCAGGAGGATTTGGTGACAGGGGAATCGAAGGCAAAATTGAAGCAATCCGTTATGCCAGGGAAAATAAAATTCCATTCTTCGGTATTTGCCTGGGAATGCAGCTGGCAACCGTTGAATATGCTCGTAACGTACTTGGCCTTGAAGGTGCGCATTCAGCTGAAATTAATCCGGAAACACCATATCCGATTATTGACCTGCTGCCGGAACAGAAAAATATTTCCGACCTTGGCGGGACCCTTCGCCTTGGAATTTATCCATGCAAACTGAAAGAGGACACGAAAACTCATGCGGCATATGAGGGGGCAGATATCGTGTATGAGCGTCATCGTCATCGCTACGAATTTAATAATGAATTCCGCGACCAAATGCAGGAAAAAGGATTTGTTTTCTCCGGTACAAGTCCCGATGGCCGTCTAATTGAAACAATTGAGATTGAAGACCATCCATGGTTTGTCGCGTGCCAGTTCCATCCGGAATTCAAATCACGTCCAACTAGACCACAGGCACTGTTCCATGGCTTTATCGGTGCAGTAGTGGAAAAATAATGGGATAATCCCTCATTATTTAAAACGTGACAAAAGACCTAAATAGAGAACGTGTATTCTGTTCTCTGTTTAGGTTTTCGTGTTTTTTTTGGGATATTTTCTACAAAAAAATAAGTTTTTCTGAAATTATGTTCTTTAAAAAGAAGGAAAATTCAAAGGTAGTGTAGAAATTAGATTACAGAAGTAAATATGAGTGGGGATGAGGATGATTAATAAAGCAGAAAAAAAGATCTTAGTGGTGGATGACCAGCTTGGAATCAGATTACTGCTTCAGGAAGTTTTCTCCAATGAAGGTTACCAGGTCAAGACGGTGCAAACTGGGCAGGAAGCGCTGGATGTTATCTATGAAGAATCATTTGATTTGCTTATGCTCGACTACAAATTGCCAGTTGTTGATGGGGTTCAGGTACTTCAACAACTGGACCGGGATAATTACTATATCCCGACCATAGTAATGAGTGGTCTGGCAGAAGATATAATCAAAGAATCACAAAGATTCAGCCTGGTCAAAAAGGTCCTCCCAAAACCATTTAATGTGCAGGACGTATGCGGTATTGCGGAAGAACTGATGAGTGTAAAGGGGTAACGATTACTTATTTCAACAAAGTTAAAAAAAGAATTGAAAGTGTGGCTGGTTTTCGGACCAGCTGCTCTTTTGCTTTGTCCGGACTTTGCGTGCTTTGTTTGTTCTTGCGACTTGCCGTTGTTGTTGGTATTCTTATACTGTAGTTAAATTTTTCAGGTGGATGAGCACATCTATGAGGAGGATATATAAATGCCGTTAGTTTCTATGAAAGGAATGCTCGAAAAAGGCAAAGAAAATGGCTATGCTGTCGGCCAATTCAACCTAAATAATATGGAATATGCCCAAGCCATTCTTCAGGCTGCTGAAGAAGAGAAATCACCAGTTATTCTTGGTGTTTCTGAAGGTGCCGGGAAATATATGGGCGGCTTTAAAGTAGTAGTCGCCATGGTAAAAGCGTTGATGGAAGAGTATGGTACTACAGTTCCTGTTGCAATCCATCTTGACCACGGTTCAAGCTTTGAAAAATGTGCCCAAGCAATCCAAGCTGGTTTCACATCAGTTATGATTGATGCGTCACATGAACCACTCGATGACAACATTGCTCTGACGAAGAAAGTAGTTGAGCTTGCACATATCCACGGTGTATCCGTTGAGGCGGAACTGGGCCGTGTTGGTGGACAAGAAGACGATATTATCGTTGAAGATGCGGAAGCTGCATATGCCATTCCGGAAGAGTGTGAGCGTCTTGTTAAGGAAACAAACGTGGACTGCTTTGCACCAGCACTAGGTTCTGTTCATGGTCCATACAAAGGTGAACCAAACCTAGGCTTTGACCGCATGGAAGAGGTTATGAACCTCACCAATGTTCCATTAGTTCTCCATGGAGGTACTGGTATCCCTACAAAAGATATCAAACGTGCCATCTCACTTGGCTCCGCAAAAATTAATGTAAATACAGAAAATCAGATTGCTCAAGCGAATAAAGTCCGTGAAGTACTTAATGAAAAGCCGGATCTTTATGATCCGCGTAAATATCTTGGACCAAGCCGCGACGCAATCAAAGAAACAGTAATCGGTAAGATGCGCGAATTTGGTTCTTCCAACCAAGCTTAATTAATAGATGGGGCAATCCGTACATATATATGGATTAATGCCCGCAAATAGGTGCCAGGCCATATCACCTCCTTCAAGCGGACTCGGGTGAAAGCCTGGCAACCTTCTTAATATCAGTAAAGAAAGCGAGGGCTCATAACGATGAAATTTTTTATCGATACAGCAAACATTGACGAAATCCGCTCCGCAAACGAACTTGGCATTCTTGCAGGAGTAACAACAAACCCAAGTCTTGTCGCCAAAGAAGGTGTTTCTTTTCATGATCGCCTGAAGGAAATTACAGAAGAAGTATCCGGCTCAGTCAGTGCCGAAGTTATTTCTGAAGATGCTGAGGGTATGATTAAAGAAGGAAAAGAACTAGCGGCAATTGCACCAAACATCACGGTAAAAGTCCCAATGACACTAGAAGGCCTGAAAGCAGTTAAAGCTTTCAGCGATCTGAATATCAAAACAAACGTGACACTTATTTTCAATGCGAACCAGGCATTGCTTGCTGCACGCGCTGGTGCAACTTACGTATCTCCGTTCCTGGGACGCCTGGATGATATCGGCCATGACGGAATGGACCTGATTGCGACGATTGCGCAGATTTTTGACCTCCATGATATTGGCACAGAAATCATCGCTGCATCAATCAGACACCCGCTGCATGTTATTGATGCTTCCTTAAATGGAGCACATATCGCGACTATACCTTACAAAGTTCTTGGCCAGCTGGTAAAACATCCACTGACCGACCAGGGCATTGAAAAATTCCTGGCAGACTGGAATAAACAAAAATAACGTGCATGTAATTGGTAAAATTGTGCAATATAAGAGGAAACAAAAGGAAATTTGTTCTTGGATAAAGTAAGGAAAGTGTTAAGACTTTCTTTGCTCGTTTAGTACTGCTAATGTTTCGTTATGAGGCTTGGTCAAGAAGCCAAGTATTCTAACAACAAAGACGGTTATTCTCGTGAGATTTCGCGGGCTTGACCGGAAAAGACGTCCTCTGCGTCAAAAAGTGAGGTGCTCCACATGCAGAAAATGTTAGTTGAAGGCGGACATCTGCTGAATGGAAAAGTTAAAATTAACGGGGCCAAAAATAGTGCGGTGGCACTCTTGCCAGCAGCACTTTTGGCTGATTCCACGGTAACAATTGAAGGGCTGCCGGAAATATCGGATGTAGTCACACTTGGCGGGCTGCTGGAGGAAATCGGCGGCAAAGTCAGTTGGGACGGGCAGACGGTGCATATTAACCCGGAGAATATGATCTCCATGCCGCTGCCGAATGGGAAAGTGAAAAAGCTTCGTGCTTCCTACTACTTTATGGGTGCGATGCTTGGTAAGTTCAATCAGGCAGTAATCGGGCTACCAGGCGGTTGTCATCTTGGACCGCGTCCGATCGATCAGCATATTAAAGGATTCGAGGCACTCGGAGCCGAAGTAACCAATGAACAGGGAGCAATTTATCTACGGGCTAAAGAACTACGCGGCGCCCGAATTTATCTTGATGTCGTAAGTGTCGGTGCTACAATCAATATTATGCTCGCGGCCGTTAAGGCAAAAGGCCGGACAGTGATTGAAAATGCTGCAAAAGAGCCTGAGATCATTGATGTTGCGACACTGCTCACCAACATGGGTGCCAAGATTAAAGGTGTTGGAACGGATGTCATCCGGATAGAAGGAGTTCCTTCACTGCACGGGTGTCGTCATACCATCATTCCTGACCGGATTGAAGCGGGCACGTATGCAATCGCAGCAGCGGCCCAGGGTAAAGAAGTCATTATCGACAACGTCATTTCTCAGCATCTCGAGTCTGTACTCGCGAAACTACGGGAAATGGGTGTTACGGTGGAAGAAAGCGACGAACAGCTTTATATTGCGCCGAGAAATCCGCTGAAGAGTGTCGATATTAAGACGCTAGTCTACCCCGGATTTCCGACCGATCTGCAGCAGCCATTTACAACCCTCCTGACGAAAGCACTAAACACTGGGGTTGTAACAGACACAATTTATTCTGCCCGCATGAAACATATCGACGAACTTCGGCGAATGAATGCTATAATAAAAGTGGAAGGCGGCTCAGCGATTGTATCAGGACCGGTTCAGCTGGAAGGTGCGCGGGTGAAGGCAACCGACCTCCGTGCAGGCGCAGCGCTCGTCATTGCCGGTTTAATGGCAAACGGAATCACCGAGATTACCGGACTCGAACATATCGATCGGGGTTACGAAAAATTAACAGATAAACTCATCGACCTCGGTGCCAACGTTTGGCGTGAAGACATGACAGAAAAAGAAGTAGAGCAATTTCAAAATTCGTAGAGAAAGCGAAAACGTCCGTTAAGCGACGTACAGAGGCGAGGGAAGTCTCACTAGTCGCTGGGCGTTTGAGCTAGACTAAGAAAGCGGAAGCGACTGGAAAAATCTACGTAGCCCACATAGAAAAAAGCTACGGTATCCGCCTTTTTTTTACCAAAACAAATTGCTCTACCATACAATCTCCATAGTTTAATATCTTCTTGGGATGAGGGTATTATTTTATAAGGGAGAGAGATACGATGGAAAGAAGTTTAACAATGGAAATAGTTCGCGTAACGGAGGCTGCAGCGCTTAAGTCTGCACGCTGGATGGGACGAGGCAAAAAAGAAGAAGCCGATGATGCAGCAACCTCCGCAATGCGTGACGTTTTTGATACAATTCCGATGCAGGGCACAGTTGTTATCGGAGAAGGTGAGATGGATGAGGCGCCAATGCTTTATATAGGCGAGAAACTCGGAACCGGCTCCGGCCCACAGGTTGACGTTGCAGTTGATCCGCTTGAAGGTACCAACATTGTTGCACAGGGGACATGGAACGCACTTGCAGTAATTGCGATTGCTGACCATAAAACCCTCCTTCACGCGCCTGACATGTACATGCAGAAGATTGCTGTAGGACCTGAAGCGGTTGGTGAGGTTGACATCAATGCCTCCACACTAGATAACCTGAAAGCAGTTGCCAAGGCTAAAAATAAAGAAATAGAAGACCTTGTTGCAATTGTGCTTGATCGTCCACGTCATGCTGAATTGATTGAAGAAATCCGCGAAGCAGGCGCACGGATCAAACTAATTCCGGATGGTGATGTAGCTGCAGCAATGAACACAGCTTTCGACGACACCGGTGTTGATATTTTATTCGGTATCGGTGGCGCTCCAGAAGGTGTCCTGGCAGCAGTAGCGTTAAAATGCCTTGGCGGTGAAATACAGGGTAAATTGATTCCGTCCAACGATGAAGAACGGGAACGCTGCAAGAAAATGGGTATCGAAAACCTGGACAAAGTATTCTACATGGATGACTTTTGTGGCGGGGACGATGCAATTTTCGCTGCAACCGGCGTAACTGACGGGGAACTCCTCCAGGGTGTCCAGTTTAAAGGCACAAAGGCCACTACCCAAACAGTGGTTATGCGTGCGAAAAGTGGTACTGTCCGTTTCATCGACGGTGACCACAGCTTAAAGAAAAAACCAAACCTCGTGATGGAACCCGAAGGAAACAATAATTAAAACAACAACGAAGGAAGCCATTATCTCCGGCTTCCTTCTAATTCAATTATCCATTAACTTCTAAAATTAAATATAGAGTTGAATGTTATGACGCAAACAGGTATGATTGTAGATGTTTAATCCACCAGAAGATTGGTTATTATAGTTTATAAAATAAATAAACTTCTATTCTAGCTTCCAACAACTCTTCACTTCTGATAGAAAAAACCATTCATACAATTTAATAAAATGTGTTTACTAATGGAAGTCTGCTGTTTAATGGATACAGTTTCAATACCTTTTACTGCTTTACATAGTCTGGTGAAAGGTCAGTTTTCAGAGTGTTTTTGTTCTCATATCTCTAATATTATTTTCTATTTTCTATTATAAAATGTAAAAATGAATAGGCGTGGTGATTTAATGGCTGAATTATCGATTTCTCACCTGGAGTCATTAACTTTGAAAGAAGTATATGCTCTTGCACGTGAGTATAAGGTATCTTATTATGCAAAACTGACAAAACGTGAACTTATCTTTGCTATTTTAAAAGCGCAGGCAGAAAAAGATGGATTCCTGTTTATGGATGGAGTACTTGAAATCATTCCGTCCGAGGGCTTCGGATTTTTACGCCCCATCAATTATTCTCCAAGCGCAGAAGACATCTATATTTCCGCTTCACAAATCCGCCGTTTCGATTTAAGAAATGGTGATAAGGTATCCGGAAAAGTACGCCCCCCGAAAGAAAATGAGCGTTATTACGGCCTTCTGCATGTCGATGCTGTCAACGGTGAAGATCCGGAAACAGCTAAAGAACGTGTGCATTTTCCAGCACTAACAGCTTTATATCCTGATCGGCTGATGAAGCTTGAACAGGACACGAGAAAACTTTCAACACGCATCATCGACTTGATGACGCCTGTCGGATTCGGACAGCGTGGATTGATCGTAGCACCGCCAAAAGCTGGTAAAACAGTATTGTTGAAGGAGATTGCCAACAGTATCTCTGCAAACCATCCTGATGCCAAGCTGATTATCCTGCTGGTGGACGAGCGTCCTGAGGAAGTAACCGATATTGAACGCTCCGTACATCCTGATGTAGACGTTGTCAGCTCTACATTTGATGAAGTACCGGAAAACCACATCAAGGTATCCGAATTGGTACTCGAGCGGGCGATGCGCCTGGTTGAGCATAAGCATGATGTTATCGTTCTGATGGATAGTATTACACGCCTTGCACGTGCATATAACCTTGTAATCCCGCCAAGCGGACGTACGTTGTCCGGCGGTATCGACCCTGCTGCCTTTCATCGTCCAAAACGGTTCTTTGGTGCAGCACGTAACATCGAGGAAGGCGGAAGCTTCACCATTCTGGCAACTGCGCTTGTCGATACAGGCTCCCGTATGGATGATGTTATTTATGAAGAGTTCAAGGGAACAGGTAACATGGAGCTTCACCTTGACAGGAATCTTGCTGAACGACGGATATTCCCGGCAATCGACATTCTTAAATCAGGGACTCGAAAAGAAGAGCTTCTTGTCTCAAAAGGTCATCTGGATAAAATATGGGCAGTCCGCAAAACCATGCAGGATTCGCACAATTTCCTCGACCGGTTCCTGAAACGAATGAAGGCGTCGAAAAACAACGAAGAATTCTTCCAGCAGATGGAGGAGGATATGACCCGTCGCGGCACGAAAAAGTAATTTTTTTCGGTAAGTGGGCAGCCTGATCACACAGTACTTGGAAGTTACTTTGCTATTGCAATAAGCTTTACGGACTGTTATAATCTTTTTATGTGAGTTTAGATAAGGTATCGCACCTATGACGGCTCTTACAATAACTCTGTTTCAAAGGATTCAGGGCAAAAAGGAGTGGAAAGACATGAAAAAGGAAATTCATCCGGAATACAGAAAAGTTGTATTTCTAGATACTAGCTCAGACTTTAAATTCTTGAGCGGATCAACACAGAACTCTGAAGAGACAATCGAATGGGAAGATGGCAACACTTACCCATTAATCCGTGTTGAAATCAGCTCAGATTCACATCCATTCTACACAGGTAAGCAAAAAGCTGATAAAGTCGGCGGCCGTGTAGACCGATTCAAGAAAAAATATAATATGAACTAATTGGCCTAGCCAATAACTTCATTTATAAGAAAAACAGGCAAATTGTCTAACTTTGCCTGTTTTTTTACTTTCATTTTTAGGTTTTTCGCCAAAAAAAAAGTCGAACCTTGAGTTTTCTAATCGAAAATAGTGGTAAACTGATATAAATACATAATAATTATTAGGTTGAAGGGAGATTCCGTTCATGTATGTAATGAAACAAAGCGGTTGGGTAGAGGTGATCTGCGGAAGTATGTTTTCCGGTAAATCAGAGGAACTGATCCGCCGTGTCCGCCGCGCCACATACGGTAATCTTGCAGTACGTGTATACAAACCGGCAATTGATGACCGGTACTCCGACGATGCAGTCGTGTCACATAATGGAACATCAACAATTGCCCGCCCAGTAAAGAATTCTGATGAAATTCTTGAAGATATAGATAATGAAGTCGACGTGATCGGAATCGATGAAGTACAATTTTTTGATGAAAATGTTGTCGCTGTCGCAGACGAACTGGCCAACCAGGGTATCCGCGTAATAATCGCTGGCCTGGATACTGACTTCCGGGGCGAACCATTCGGTCCCGTGCCAAAGCTGATGGCCCTGAGCGAATCAGTCACCAAACTGAACGCAATCTGCCCAGTTTGTGGATCACCAGCCAGCCGCACCCAGCGCCTGATCAACGGGGAACCAGCATCTTACGACGACCCAGTCATTCTGGTCGGCGCATCCGAATCATACGAACCACGCTGCCGTCACCATCATGAGGTGCCGAACAAACCCAGTAACCGGGTGGTAAAAACATTATCCAAGCTTTCGTTACGATGAGGCTGGGACAAGAGTGTATAAGTTATGTAATAACCCGAACTATCTTCATAAGATAGTTCGAGTTTTTATGTTAGCTTGACTTCGTATTAACTATAAACTGCGACGTAACTCGTAGCTTCGCTCCGGAAATACATTCCGCTTTCCGCGGGCAACGCTTCAACTTCCTCGGAAGAAGACCACTTCCTGCGGGATTTTCAGCTGTTGCTTTTCCCGCTGGAGTCTCCATGTATTTCCGTCGCTGGGTTGAAGTTGATTTATACTTATATCAACGCCAAACGCTTATTAGCGCAGGCAGAATGCGTAGACTCCTGGGGGAACAGCACGAGTCCGAAGACCCCGCAGCGGCGTTCGTTCCGCGAGGAGGCTGAGGCCGTGCCCCCGGAAAGCGAAGTATTCTGACGTAGCGGTAGGTACGGCTGTTATGTCACAGTTTCTATCAACTTTGAAATAAAATCCAACTATAAAAAGATAACATTATAATGCTTCGTGCCTAATTCGTTCGTCTTTAAAATGTTAAGTTAAAGTTATGTCCCAGCCTCTTGTTTGGTATCATTTTAAATACATTCGTAGCTGAAAGGCTGAGTAGAGCATGTTCGCTGATAAAAAGGCTGTGTGCGCTGAATTAAGTGAAGCAGCGCACCCACTCCACCCCACGCATCCCATTCTCAATAATTTTGACCTGCCTTAGTGAGTATACTATAATTATACTGTTAATCAGAAAGAGGTGACCGTGGTGTTAGACCGTTTACAAACTTTGGAGCAGCGCTACAATAAATTGAATGAATTACTTAGTGATCCGGACGTAATCAGTGACACGAAGAAATTGCGCGAGTACTCGAAGGAGCAGGCAGGCCTTGAGGATGTTGTTCAGGCGTACCGCGAATATAAAGATGTAACGACACAGTTGGACGATGCGAAAACAATGCTTGATGATAATCTTGACGATGAAATGCAGGAAATGGTCAAGATGGAGATTGATGAATTAAAAGAATCCAAAACCGAATTAGAAGAGAAGATGAAGGTTCTTCTTTTACCTAAGGATCCGAACGACGATAAGGACGTGTTCATGGAAATCCGCGGTGCAGCTGGCGGGGACGAGGCCGCGCTGTTCGCGGGGGACCTTTACCGCATGTATTCTCGTTACGCCGAGAGTCAGGGCTGGAAAACGGAAGTTATGGAAGCGAACACGACTGGTGTCGGTGGCTATAAGGAAATTATTTTCCTGATTAAAGGTACTGGCGCGTATTCCAAACTTAAATACGAGAATGGTGCACACCGCGTGCAGCGTGTGCCAGAGACGGAATCTGGCGGACGCATCCATACTTCAACAGCTACTGTGGCGGTTCTGCCGGAAGCGGAAGAAGTGGAAGTCGAGGTCCACGAAAAAGATATCCGTGTGGATACATTTGCATCCAGCGGACCAGGCGGGCAGAGTGTTAACACCACCATGTCTGCTGTCCGTCTGACCCACGAGCCGACTGGAATTGTGGTATCAATTCAGGATGAGAAATCACAGATTAAGAATAAAGAAAAAGCGATGAAAGTTCTGCGCGCCCGTATCTATGATAAATTTCAGCAGGAAGCACAGGCTGAATACGATGAAAGTCGTAAATCTGCAGTGGGTACAGGTGACCGTTCGGAGCGGATCCGTACGTATAATTATCCGCAAAATCGGGTAACCGATCACCGTATCGGGCTGACTATTCAAAAGCTTGATCAGATTATGGAAGGGAAAATTGATGAGTTTGTCGATGCGCTGACAATGGAAGAACAAGCTAAAAAACTTGAGCAAATTGGTGAATAATAGATGAAAAAAGAATCCAAACAGCATGAAGTCCTTCGATGGGCTTCTCTTTTTTTAGAAGAGCATAACCGGGAGCCGCGCGTGGCTGAATTGCTCCTCCAACATTATATGGAGGTGTCTCGCTCAGAATTTTATATGCGGATGCACGACCCAGTACCGCCGGCCGTTATTTCGCAGTTTGAAGCAGCGGTAAAAAAACACGCCGAAACTGGTATTCCAATCCAGCACCTTATCGGGTATGAATATTTTTACGGCAGAAAATTCCGGGTGAATGAGCACACGCTGATTCCAAGGCCTGAGACCGAGGAGCTCGTTCAGCAGGTTATTAAGTCGGCGCCAGCCACACCCCATACCATTATAGATATCGGAACGGGGAGTGGAATTATCGCAATTACTCTCGCGCTAGAAATCCCCCATGCGACTGTCTATGCATCCGACATTTCAGATCACGCGCTCACAATAGCGCGCCGGAACGCTGAATCATTAAATGCTAATGTCCAATTCCGGCAGGGTGATTTTCTAAAACCGTTTCACGGGGAAAAAGCAGACATAATCGTTTCCAATCCCCCATACATTTCCCGGTCGGAGGAAAAAGAACTGTCGGACACTGTGAAGGACTTTGATCCTGAGCTCGCATTGTTCGCGGAGGATAACGGGCTTGCTGCCTATAAAAAAATAACTGCACACCTGAAAAATGTCAGCGAACCCGGCGCCCAGGTATTTTTCGAAATTGGACATGAACAGGGCGACGCGGTCAGCAGTCTAATCAAACGTGAATTCCCGCAAAGCAGCATTCAAATCATCCAGGACATCAACAAAAAAGACCGTATCGTAAAAGCAGAATTAAAATTTTAATAGAATGATAGTTTAAAAAAATTACCCCCTGTCCATACTGTTTGTAAATCAGTTGGAGAGGGGTTTTTTACAGTGAGGAAACTGGCTGTTATCGCAATTATACTATTTTCTGTTTTACTAATTATACCCGTTCAAAGTTTCAGCAATGAGGCAAGTTCACAAGCCGAAATCAAAGTTATCCCGGACGATGCGATTCGGTTGCGAATCCTGGCAAACAGCAACAATAAAGCTGATCAGGAACTGAAGCGGACGGTCCGTGACGAGGTAAATGCGGTTATTTCCAAATGGGTGAAAAATATTAAGGATATAGATGAAGCACGTAAACTAATTAACAATCGAATTCCTGAAATCCAGAAAATAGTCGGTGAGACGCTGGAAAGGGAAGGTAAACAACAGCAGTATGAAGTAGAATATGGGAAAAACGTAACATTCCCGGCAAAATTGTACGGCTCTTACATGTACCCGCCAGGCGAATATGAAGCAGTACTCATTACGCTAGGTAAAGGGAACGGAGCGAACTGGTGGTGTGTACTATTTCCGCCGCTATGTTTCCTAGACTTTTCAAATGGTACGAGTGTAGCAAGTGTAGAACCACTTGATGAGAAGAAAGAAGAGAAGCTTGAGAAAAAAGAGAAAGAGACAGAAGTGAAGTTTTTCCTTTTTGAATGGTTCGGCTGGTCATAGATTTTATAGTTTCCGCATAAAATGCTAGAAAACAATCCAATCAATGAGGTGATTATATGAAACTTATTCCAGCAAACCAGGCATCCGAAGAGAAACTTGAATGCTTTTTCCAGAGCAACCCTGAAGTAAAAACCGATCTTCTTTTACAGATTGGATATATCGTGGAACTTAACGATAAAATTGAAGGGTGCTTCGTCCTTGATTCATTTGACGATGAAATCTATTGGCTGAAACAACTGTACGTGACAAAAAATGCTGCAGCATTATTGCCCGTCCTAGTTGAATCAGTTTTAGCACTCGCCAAAAAACAGGAAGCCAGGGAAGTATTTGTCCACAGTCACCAGCCAATGGTCGATGTTTTACTGGAATCACTACAGTTCTATCCACAGAAAGACAGCGTTTTAGTGGATAAGTACCCCGCAAAGAGTGGAAATTGGTGGTCTTATCAGGTTTCCTGAGGACTTATTCACAGTTATCAACAGAAATTTGTGTGTAACCTGTTCAGAACGTGTGTATATTCAGGGAAAGTTATTAACAATCTGTAGATAAGTTGTTCAACCAGCCGGTTAAAAGTCGGCAACTATACTCCTTTTTTAAATAAGCAATCCCACCAGAATTGGAATAGTTCTCCTATTCCAGAAGGGATGCTTATTTTTTTATTTTGTGGATAACCCTGTGCACAACATACAGAGGACTTATTTTTTTGCGAAAAAAAGGACCATCGTCTAAAATTAACGGTAGAAAAGAGGGACAACGATGGTAGAGACAAAACGATGGACAGTGACTGATCCAGTTGAAAATACACAAGTAATTAAAAAGGCTGCAGTTCTTTTAAAAGAAGGACAGACGGTGGCTTTTCCGACTGAAACCGTGTACGGACTTGGCGCCGATGCGACAAATGAATCGGCGGTATCAGGGATTTTTCGGGCAAAAGGGCGTCCCGAAGACAATCCACTGATTGCGCACGTCGCTACAAAATCACAGTTGCAGAAACTTGTCAGCCATCTTCCAGCAGTTGCTGAAAAACTGATCGATACATTCACTCCTGGCCCGCTTACACTGGTTCTTCCAAGCAATGGGACGTGTGCTACTAACGTAACTGCAGGTTTATCCACAATTGGGGTGCGGATTCCAGACCATCCTGTAGCCCAACAACTGCTGAAAGAATGCAATATACCAGTTGCCGCGCCAAGCGCCAATATTTCCGGACGGCCAAGCCCGACAACTGCCGACCATGTCTGGAGTGATTTGAACGGAAAAATTGCATGCCTTGTTGATGGAGGCCCAACCGGACTCGGTGTGGAATCCACGGTAGTCGATTGTACACAAGAATTACCGATTATCCTCCGTCCAGGTGGTGTTACAAGGGAGCAGTTGGAAGTAGCAGTAGGTACGGTAATGGTCGATCCCGCACTTGCAGGAAAAGAAGGGCAGCCAAAAGCGCCAGGTATGAAATATACCCACTATGCACCGGAAGTCCCAATGTGGCTGGTGGCCGGTTCATCCGAGCGAATTCAAAATATAGTCATTAATGAGCGAGCCAATGGAAAAAAAGTAGGTGTTATGGCTAGCAGCGATACAGCTCAACGCTTAGAAGCCGATCGAATTATTCCGCTTGGCACGTCACTGAATGAGGTGGCTTCAGGTATGTACGACGCACTAAGGGAATTTAAAACCGGCGATGTCGATCTTATTTTATGTGAAACATTTCCTGAAGCAGGTATTGGCCAGGCGATTATGAACCGGCTTGAAAAAGCAGCTACCCACTTTTTAAAGGACTGATTGACATATATTCCCTGGGACATGCATAGAATGAATTAGCATGTCCGAGGAGGAAACTGGATGTCTATCTATCAGTTGGGCGATGTTGTATCGCTGGGGTTTATGGCAATTGCACTTGGAATGGACGCATTCTCTGTCAGTCTTGGACTAGGGATGCAGGAAGTACGACTGAAACGGATTGCGGTAGTGGGAATGGTCATTGGTCTATTTCATATGCTTATGCCGTTTTTGGGAATTGTCCTGGGTCAGGTTATCTCAACCCAAATTGGTAACATGGCTAACCTGATTGGCGGGCTGTTACTGGTTGGGATTGGAGCCCAGATGATTTTTTCTGCGTTTAATCATGGTACAAAAAAGCTGGTACAGCCAGTTGGGGCAGGGTTATTCTTTTTTGCCCTGAGTGTTAGCCTCGACAGTTTCTCGGTCGGCCTCAGCCTAGGTCTCTCAGAGGTCAAGACGGTCATCGCCCTTCTGCTGTTTGGTGCAGCCAGTATGGTACTGACGTGGGCTGGAATGATTCTTGGCAGAAAAGTTCACGGGTTGCTGGGTGCTTACAGCGAAATTCTCGGCGGAAGCATCCTGTGCGCATTCGGATTAAAAATATTATTCGGATAAGATTTTCTGTCTAGGCAGAAAGTCTTTTTTATTGGGCACAATTACAGATATAAATTTGCGCGATTTGAGCAGCGTAATTGTCTGACATTAACCTTAAATCTATGATATAGTTTGATTGTGGATTTATTTCATTGGAGGTTTCCAATATGAAAATATTGTTTGTATGTACAGGAAACACATGCCGCAGTCCGATGGCGGAAGCATTGGTTAAGCATAAAATAAGCGGTGTCGAGGTCCAATCGGCAGGAATTTTTGCCGGTCGCAATCAGCGGCCCAACAACAATGCAATCGAAGCACTGCAACAAAAAGGTATTTCGCTGGATTCGAAATCCCAGCCAGTTACCGAAAAACTGCTTCACTGGGCAGATTTAGTCATCACCATGACGACCCAGCACAAGCAGTCGCTGATATTAGAATACCCCAATTTCCAGGAAAAATATTATACATTAAAAGAATACGTCTCTGACTCTGACAAAAAAGTCTGGGATGAACTCAAAAAAGCATATGCCGATTACGAGGAAAAACGCTCCCAATTTATCCATAACAATCAGCACGAGCTGGATAATTACCGTCTGGAGGCAGAAATTGAGAAGAAGTTCCGGGACGATATCAAGCATATCCAACAGCTTGAGTCGAATCTGATTAATTATGACATTTCCGATCCGTTTGGCGGGGACCTCAGAACCTATCAGGAAACCCTCGATGAACTGGAAAAATATATTGATGTACTCGACAAAAAAATAAAAAAGGATAACGCTTAAACTATTCACGGTTTTCATGCATAATAAAACTAACGACATGACCCACAAGGAGTGATTGACAATGAAGGTTATTGTAACAGCAGACCATGCAGGCATGACAATCCGTAATGAAGTGAAAAGTCTGCTTGAGGAAATGAATATTGAGTATGAGGATACCGGATGCTCATGCGAGACATCTGTTGACTACCCGGACTATGCACTGCCCGCAGCGGAACGTGTTGCCAACGGTGAATTTGACCGGGGAATCTTTATCTGTGGTACAGGCATTGGCATGTCCATTGCAGCCAATAAAGTAAAAGGCATCCGTTGTGCGCTCGTCCACGACGTTTATACAGCCAAACTGACCCGTCAGCACAATGATTCCAACATTCTGGCAATGGGTGAGCGAGTTATCGGACCAGGTCTTGGCCGGGAAATTGCCAAAACATGGCTCGAAACCGAATTTGACGGCGGCCGACATGAAAAACGGGTTGGAAAAGTTACTGAATACGAAAGTTAATAATCCAATGCTGATACAGGCAGGTGAGTGATGATGGAACTGATCGAGCAGGTCAGGCATGATGCTGACGCTGTTATTTCGGAATGGATAAAAAGTGGTCATTTGAACCGGGGCGACCTGTTTGTGATTGGTTGCTCTACCAGTGAAGTGGCAGGTAAGCACATCGGCACATCTGGCAGCGAGGATATTGCCGAAGGGCTGTTCGACTCCTTTCAAAAGCTCCAACAGGAGTCCGGTATTCAGCTTGCTTTTCAATGCTGTGAACATCTGAACCGGGCACTTGTAGTGGAAAAAGAAACTATGAAGGAATACCGTCTTGATGAGGTTTCAGCAATTCCGGTCAGAACTGCAGGAGGTTCCATGGCCGCTTTTGCCTATAAAAATATGAATAACCCAGTGGTTGTAGAAACTATTACAGCCCATGCCGGGATGGATATCGGTGAAACAATGATCGGTATGCATTTGAAGCGGGTAGCCGTTCCGCTCCGGTTTGAGAAACGAGACATCGGCAATGCGCGGGTTACCGCAGCACGGACCCGTCCGAAACTTATCGGGGGCGAACGCGCAGTCTATAAAGACACCGAAGTAAACAAACGCTGCACTTAATACATTACAGGGGTGATTACAATGGAACATGTGAAACAAACAGACAAGGAACTGTACGAAGCAATTCAGGATGAGAAGAAGCGTCAGCAGGACAAAATTGAATTAATCGCGTCCGAAAACTTTGTATCTGAAGCTGTTATGGAGGCAATGGGTTCTGTTCTTACCAACAAATATGCAGAAGGTTATCCAGGTAAGCGCTATTACGGCGGCTGTGAGTTCGTCGATGTTGTCGAAAACCTTGCGCGTGACCGTGCGAAAGAATTATTCGGAGCAGAGCATGCCAATGTTCAGCCGCACTCCGGCGCACAGGCTAACATGGCCGTATACTTCACCGTGCTGGAACCAGGGGACACAGTGCTCGGAATGAACCTGAATCATGGCGGACACCTTACCCATGGAAGTCCGGTTAACTTCAGCGGAAAGCTTTATAACTTCGTGGACTATGGTGTGGACAAAGAGACTGAGACACTTGATTATGATGCCGTTCTCGAAAAGGCAAAAGAAGTAAAGCCTAAATTGATCGTTACCGGCGCAAGTGCATATTCCCGTGATATCAACTTCGCCAAATTCCGTGAGATCGCCGATGCTGTTGACGCGTATCTGATGGTCGATATGGCGCATATTGCTGGTTTAGTCGCAACTGGGCTTCATTCTAACCCAGTTCCATATGCAGATTTTGTGACTACTACAACACATAAAACGTTACGCGGCCCACGCGGCGGTATGATTCTTTGCAAAGAAGAGTATGCCAAGAAAGTCGATAAATCAGTATTCCCTGGCATGCAGGGTGGTCCATTGATGCATGTGATTGCAGCAAAAGCAACTTCATTTAACGAAGCACTTTCTGACGATTTCAAAACCTACAGCCAGCAAATCGTGAAAAATGCGAAGGCATTGGGTGAGGCGCTAGTTGAAGAAGGTGTCCGCATCGTTTCAGGTGGAACTGATAACCATCTGTTACTGCTAGACGTAACACCACTTGAACTGACTGGTAAAATCGCCGAGAAGGTTCTCGATGATATTGGCATCACTACCAATAAAAATACAATCCCGTTCGATACAGAAAGCCCGTTTGTAACCAGTGGTATCCGTATTGGTACTGCAGCAGTTACCACTCGCGGCTTTACTGAAACCGAAATGAAAGAAATTGCTTCCATTATGTCATTCACCCTAAGAAATCACGACGACGAAGCAAAACTTCAGGAAGCGGCTGACCGCGTTAAAGCACTGACCAGCAAGTTCCCACTGTATGCATAATGTAAAAAAAGACCGGCTCGATAAGTAGTCGGTCTTTTTGCTGTGCACTGAAATTTCGACCGAGGCGAATATTTGGAGGTATGCGGATATATGGGGGAGAACCACGGATAAACACCGAGTTACACGGATATATCCTAGTGATACACGGATATATCCTAGTGATACGCGGATATACCACTGAGATTCACGGATATACCCCAAACAACCACGGATAAAACTGAAATTCGCTGAAAAAGAACTTAAAGTCTGGCGTTGATCACTGGGCAATACCCGGTCATCGCTGCTCGAGAGGACTTCCAATTTTCGTCACACCCCCTACACTTGAAAGCTTGGTTTATTTTGAGTACAATTCAAAGGATGCAACTAATAATTAAGGAGTGATCGCTAATGGGAAATGTGCTAGTACTGGATCATCCGTTAATCCAACATAAGCTAACGTACATAAGAGATAAAAGGACCGGAACAAAAGAATTCCGCGAGTTAGTTGACGAGGTTGCCATGCTGATGGCATTTGAAATTACACGTAATCTTCCGCTTCAGGAAGGCACCATCAATACACCGGTAATGGAAACAAAAACGAAAGTACTTGCCGGTAAAAAAATCGGACTTATTCCTATTCTCCGTGCCGGACTTGGCATGGTAGACGGAATGCTGAAACTTATTCCAGCTGCAAAAGTTGGTCATGTTGGGCTTTACCGTGACCCGGAAACACTAACACCGGTCGAATATTATATAAAACTTCCTTCTGACATCGAAGACCGTGAACTGATTGTTATCGATCCAATGCTCGCTACCGGCGGATCTGCCAACGATGCGATTCATTCATTGAAAAAACGTGGGGCAAAACAAATCCGTCTGATGTGCCTGATCGCTGCACCAGAGGGTGTGGAAGTCATTCAGAAAGAGCACCCGGACGTTGATATCTATCTGGCTGCACTTGATGAAAAACTGGACGAAAAAGGTTATATCATTCCGGGACTCGGCGATGCCGGCGACCGATTGTTTGGAACAAAATAAAAACGGGGTGAATAAATTGAGTAAGCGTCTGAAGGTAATGACTATATTTGGAACGCGGCCGGAAGCAATCAAAATGGCTCCACTTGTTCTTGAACTTAAAAAACGGCCGGACGAATTCGAACCAATTGTCACTGTCACTGCGCAGCACCGTGAAATGCTCGATCAGGTACTTGATATTTTTGATATCACTCCTGACTTTGATTTGGACATCATGAAAAAGAAACAGTCCCTGGCCCAAATCACGACACGCGCTCTTGAAGGACTTGACGAGGTAATGAAGGAAACAGAACCTGATATTGTGCTTGTTCATGGCGATACGACCACCACATTTGCTGCGTCAATGGCGGCATACTATAACCAGATTGCTGTTGGGCATGTCGAAGCTGGTCTACGTACATGGGACAAGTATTCACCATACCCTGAGGAAATGAATCGTCAATTGACTGGCGTTATGGCTGACCTTCATTTTGCTCCGACTGATAAATCGAAGCAAAATCTGCTAGATGAAAATAAACCAGCCGACCGTATTTTCGTTACTGGCAATACTGCAATTGATGCCCTGAAAACAACAGTAGATGATGATTACTCCAGCCCGATTATTGATTCACTTGGAGACAAACGTCTGGTGCTGATGACCGCACACCGCCGAGAAAATTTGGGTAACAACATGCAGCAGATGTTCCGGGCAATCAAGCGACTTGTCGAAACACATGACGATGTTCAGGTAATTTACCCGGTCCACTTAAACCCGGTTGTACAGCAGACTGCCAAGGAAATCCTAGGCAATGACGATCGTATTCAGCTTATTGAACCACTCGGCGTTGTCGACTTTCATAACTTTGCCGCCCGCGCACATTTGATTATGACCGATTCAGGCGGAGTACAGGAAGAGGCCCCTTCACTTGGTGTACCAGTATTAGTACTGCGGAATACTACCGAACGTCCAGAAGGTATCGAAGCCGGCACGCTTAAACTTGCTGGTACCGATGAGGAGAACATCTTCAACATGGCTAACGAACTACTTAGTGATGATGAGGCCCATGATAAAATGGCAAAAGCATCCAATCCATATGGCGACGGGGAAGCTTCCCGTAAAATTGCCGACGCAATCGTGGAGTATTTTAATAGATAATTATGAAGAATCCAGCCAGGTGCTGGATTTTTTCATTTACCAATCAAGCACATTAACCACGTTAATAAGCACATTCACCATATGAATGAATTGCCAACTTTCTCCGCACACTAAGCAGACACGTCCAGTTATTAAAAAGGAGAAAGAAAGCATGCGCATTCTGTTACTCGCACTTATCACATCCATCATTTTTATCTCCCCAATCCAAACCGCAACAGCATTAAAAATGGAAGACAAACGCACCTCGGTTATTATCGAAGTCGAGGGTGACCCCACTAAACATAAAGTCTACATAGAAACTTATTTTCCATATATAGAGGTTATAGCAACCTACGAGACCCTTTTCAACGGTCTTGCGCTGAAGGCAACCCCTAAGCGTCTGGAGAAAATGGAGTCAGTTGATTTCATAAAAGCAATCCATCCGACTGCCAATTATGAGGCACAGTTTGGCCTGGACTTAGCAGAGAAGACGGATGAGAACCTGGTGAAGCCTTCCACGTTGAATAATACCGAGTACACCGGTGAAGGAGTACAGGTAGCGGTGATCGATACCGGGATTGATTATGAGCACCCCGACCTTAAAGACAGTTATGTCGGTGGGTACGATCTTGTCGATCTGGACGATGATCCAATGGAGACGAAAAAAGACCAGGGTTTACCAACGATGCATGGCACCCATGTTGCAGGGATCATTGCTGCTGACGGGGAAATCAAAGGTGTAGCACCCGATGCGGACATTTATGCATACAGAGCACTTGGTCCCGGCGGCCGTGGAACTTCAGTTCAAGTTATCGCAGCCCTTGAAGAAGCGGTGGAGGATGGCGCTGATATTATCAATCTCTCACTCGGTAATTCAATTAACGGGCCTGACTTTCCTACAAGCGTTGCGGTAAACCGGGCAGTTGAAATGGGGATAGCGGTTGTGATCGCCAATGGAAACAGTGGGCCAGGATTGTGGACTGTCGGCTCTCCGGCAACCGCTAAAAAAGCCTTATCAGTAGGAGCATCGTCCAACCCTCAACTTGTCCCGTATTTGGAAGAAACATTATATGATAAAAAAATCCCCCTATCCCTGATGGCGGGCTCACAGCCATGGGACTTTACCAAAGACCAGAAAGTCGCCCTGTTTTCAAAGCAGGACGTCAATGGGAAAATTGCATTGATGAAACGAGGAAAGACGCCGTTTTACCAACTTGCTAAAAAGGCAGAAGAAGCAGGGGCAGTAGCTGTTTTGATCTACAATAACGCATCAGGCAATTTCCGGGGCAGTGTTCAAAGTGCAGAGAATCCTATTGGCATTCCTGTTGCCGGTATTTCCAAAAAGGATGGTGAGTGGTTTATCCAGAAGCTGCAATCAGGGAACAAGTCGCTATATATGGATACGAAATTCCAAACAACAGAGCATTCGGTTGCCGAATTCAGTTCGCGCGGCCCGGTAACGATGAACTGGGATCTCAAGCCGGAAGTTGTCGCACCAGGAACCAATATACTCAGTACCGTTCCGGGCGGATATATGCCGCTGCAGGGGACTAGTATGGCTGCTCCCCATGTTGCGGGTGCCCTTGCACTTTTAAAAGAAGCGCATCCTGGCTGGACCGTTGAACAATTGGCCGGTGCTTTAAAAACTACTGCCAAAAGAATCCGTACTGGGAATGCAGCAGCCCTAACGCCGATCATGCAGGGTATGGGTGAAATACAGCCTGCCAAAGCAATAAATACACCCATCATCATCCATAATCCCTTATTGTCGTTTGGAAAAATTGATGAATACAGTGAAGTAAGAACCATCGAACTTAAAATCGAAAATAGTTCGAATAAAAGGCAGAAGTTTTCGTTTCAGACCCCTCATAAAAAAAGGGGAGTAAGCTGGCAACTGCCACAACGTTTTACAGTCGAAGCAGGTAAAACAAAAAAAGTTCCAATTCAGATCGATATAAACAGTACCCTGCAGGAAAAAGGGCTGCATCAGGGCTGGCTGACCCTTGCAAGCGGAAACGAGGCATTCCATCTTCCCTATCTGTTTATTAACGAAAATGCCGACTACCCGAGAGCGATGGGATTTGGCTTTACAATGAAACCATTCTCAAAGGACACGTATGTTTATCAGGTTTATCTTCCTGACCCTGCCGAAAAAATAGAGGTACGCCTGTATGATGCCGGAACACTAATTTATGACAGAATGCTGTTGAAAAAGGAAGATGTTAAGGTAGGAATGAATGAAGGGTATTTGAAAAAATCGGAACTCGGCAAACTAGGTCGTTATCGTGCAGTACTTACGGTTTATCTGGAAAATGGAGGATTGGCAAGCTATACATCAGAGCTGTTTATACAGTAACGATTCGACAATTATTTAATAGGTATAACTCTTGCTCCAGGCCTTTGCCCGACTATCAGCAAAGAGGCACATTTATCGACACGATTTCTTGCTCAGTTATGTAGATTTTGCTGATCGGGCGCTTGTGTACTTTGTTCACAAAATCGTCATTATCACCACGCTGAAATTCCTTTATACTAGGACTTGAGAGTATAGGTGTGAAGGCAGTTGAGGGCCTCTGCATGTCCCATATTTTTAAATGTGTAAAATTGGCAGATAAGTGATGCTTGATTATCCTTTTATACTGATTGACATTGGATACTGGCTAATGTACACTAATTTAGTGTGGAATGATAAGGGTTTCATGTATACTGAGACAAATGTACTCATTGGCATACATAGCTTATTATTCATTATAAGTATTCACTTCCACACAGGTAGTGATTTTCCTCACTTTTGCTCAATTTAAGAGTGAGTCCAAGAGGGTTATCCAATATTCACCCACGGGTAGCGGCTGGGCAGCTCTTCTTCCTAAAAGGAGAATTTTGTTATGTTACAATTTATTATGCTCGAATTAACAGGAGAAGAGTAAAACTATGACGAATTATCACCAATTGGTCAGTCGACAACGTAAGTGGATGTTCTATCTTTTGGCAATCCTCGTCCTTGGAGCAGGATTCACACCGTACCTGAGTATCTTTCTCGGCCTTCTCTTAGGAAGTTTAGTAAGTTTCTATAATCTGTATCTTCTGCAGAAAAAGGTAGATGATTTTGCCGCCTCTGTGGAAACCAGACAGAAAACCCGGGGGCTCGGGACTGTGTCTCGCTTAGCAGCAGTAGCATTAGCGATAATAGTGGCACTTCGTTTTGAAGAGTACTTTGATGTTATTGCTGTATTAATTGGATTAATGACATCTTATATTGTCATTATGATAGATTTTATTTTTTTTCAATCTAAGGATTAGTGCTTGGAAGAGGGGTGAAGAAAGTGGATCATGAAGCACCATTAATGTTAGACGTATTTGGAATATCATGGCTTGACTTTAACTTGTCAAACGTACTTATGATTGCAATTTCCTCGTTAATCGTGTTCATTCTTAGTGTATTGGGTGCCAGGAAACTTCAGATGAAACCGAGCGGTGCGCAGAACTTCATGGAGTGGGCATTGGACTTCGTAAAAGGTATTATCGGAGGAACCATGGAGTGGAAGGTTGGTAAAATCTTTCTGCCACTGGGGCTGACATTGATTACGTACATTTTTGTCAGTAACATGTTGGGTGTTATAACAATGGGTGTTGTCGGTCATGAATTATGGTGGAAATCACCAACGTCCGACCCTGGGATTACATTAACCCTTTCAGCTATGGTAATTGTACTGACACATTACTATGGCATTAAGATAAAAGGGGCAAAAGAATACGGTAAAGAATTTTTAAAACCATTCCCTGTATTCCTGCCAATTAAAATAGTTGAGGAATTTGCGAACACCCTCACATTAGGTCTTCGTCTGTTTGGTAATATTTATGCGGGCGAGGTACTTCTTGGACTGTTGGCAGCACTAACATCATCAGGAGTGCTAGGCTTCCTGGGTGGTGCGATTCCGATGCTTGCATGGCAAGGTTTCAGTGTGTTTATTGGTTCTATCCAAGCGTTTATTTTCACGACGCTGGCAATGGTATACATGTCGCATAAAGTATCAAGCGATCACTAAGCAACACTAAATCAGTTAATAAACCAGTTTCAGGAGAGTCATCTTTTGAGGCAGGAAATTATTAAAAAAAATTATTAATCAACTTTGAGGAGGATTTATATTATGGGTGTTTTAGCAGCAGCAATTGCAGTGGGATTAGCAGCACTAGGTGCAGGTATTGGTAACGGTCTTATCGTAAGCCGTACAGTTGAAGGGATTGCACGTCAGCCTGAACTAAGAGGTCAACTGCAGACTACTATGTACATTGGTATTGGTCTTGTTGAGGCGATGCCGATCATCGCGGTAGTAATCGCGCTAATGGTAATGTAACAGAATGATGACGTCAATGGCGAAGATGATTTTCCTAAGAACCTTCGCCGTTGTTGTGCCTTTGAACTAAAATGCAATAGTGAACGATAGATTGTATTTCTTATAAAGTAAAGTGAAAGGAGTGAATTCTGTGCAAACATTCATTGGGATGACTACTATACATGCAGCACTCGGCGGATTGCAGATCGGGGATATGCTGACGCAGCTGTTCTTCTTTATGGTATTGCTCTATTTTGTACGCAAATTTGCATGGGGCCCATTGATGGGAGTTATGCAGCAGCGTGAAGAGTACGTGGCTAGCGAAATTGAAGCCGCTGAACAAAGCCGTGCTGAAGCTGAGCGTGCTTCTCAGGAAGCTACAGCTCAATTGAAGCAAACCAAACAAGAAGCACAAAAGATAATTGAAGATGCGAGAAACGCCGGAACGAAGCAGGAACAGGATATCATCGAATCTGCACGCAATGAGGCAGCACGAATCAAGCAATCAGCGCAGGAAGAGATCCAGAACGAGAAAGAAAAAGCACTTCAGGCATTACAGGACAAAGTCGCTTCATTATCCGTGCTTATAGCAAGCAAGGTTATTGAAAAAGAAATCAGTGCACAGGATCAGGAAAAACTCATCAACGAGTACATTAAAGAGGCAGGAGAAGAGCGATGAATGACACAGTAGTTGCAAAGCGATATGCTGACGCTCTTTTCCAACTTGGAAGTGAAAAAGCTGCGACTGATGTGCTGGTTGAGGAATTCCGTACTGTAAAGGACATATTTCAGGATGATAAGAAACTTCAAGCATTTCTTCAACATCCGCGTATCAGTAATGAAAAGAAGAAGCAGTTCATTGATGAAGTTTTTAAAAGCTTTTCCAAAGACGTCGTGAATACATTAAAAATTCTAATTGAGCGTCATCGCATCGGATTGATCACCAGCATTGTGGATTTCTTTGTCCAGCTGGTTAACGATGCACAAGGAATAGCCGAAGCAACTGTTTATTCTGTCCGTGAATTATCCGATACGGAGAAAGAACAACTTCAAAATACATTTGCAAAGCGATTTAATAAAAAAGCGATCAAGCTTGAGAACGTTGTGGATCCATCGATTATCGGCGGCATTAAGGTACGTGTCGGTAACACAATCTATGACGGGACTATCAGCGGCAAACTGCAACGAATTGAGCGCAATATCGTTACTGCAAATTAAAGATGATAGGGGTGAAATGGTATGAGCATCAAAGCTGAAGAAATCAGTTCACTGATAAAACAGCAAATCGAGAGTTATGACACCGAAATTGAAGTAAGTGATGTCGGAACGGTTATCGAAATCGGTGACGGTATCGCTCGTGCTCATGGTCTTGATAATGTCATGGCCGGTGAGCTTGTTGAATTTTCCAATGGTGTAATGGGTATGGCCCAGAACTTAGAGGAGAGTAACGTAGGTATCGTTATCCTCGGGCCTTACACAGAAATTAAAGAAGGCGATGAAGTTCGTCGTACCGGTCGGATTATGCAAGTGCCAGTCGGAGAGGAATTACTGGGAAGGGTAGTTAACCCACTTGGTCAGCCAATTGATGGCCGTGGCCCAGTTGAAACTACTAAAACACGTCCAATCGAATCACCTGCACCAGGTGTAATGGACCGTAAATCAGTTGACCAACCACTGCAGACAGGTATCAAAGCGATTGACGCTCTAGTACCAATCGGCCGTGGACAGCGTGAGCTTATTATTGGTGACCGTCAGACTGGTAAAACAACTGTAGCGGTTGATACCATTCTGAACCAAAAAGATCAGGATATTATTTGTATCTATGTTGCAATCGGACAAAAAGAATCAACTGTCCGTGGCACAGTAGAAACTTTCCGCCGTTATGGCGCACTTGATTATACTATCGTTGTTTCCGCGGGTGCATCAGACCCTGCTCCATTACTATACCTCGCTCCATATGCAGGTGTATCCATGGGTGAGGACTTCATGTACAACGGAAAACACGTACTGGTTGTATATGATGACCTTTCAAAACAGGCAGCGGCATACCGTGAACTTTCATTGCTGCTTCGCCGTCCGCCAGGCCGTGAAGCATTCCCAGGGGATGTTTTCTACCTGCACTCACGCCTATTGGAACGTGCAGCGAAGCTTAGTGATGCTAAAGGTGGCGGTTCTCTAACTGCACTGCCGTTTGTTGAAACACAAGCAGGAGACATTTCTGCATATATCCCAACAAACGTTATTTCAATCACAGACGGACAAATCTTCCTGCAGTCTGACCTATTCTTCTCAGGTGTACGCCCAGCGATTAACGCCGGTCTTTCCGTATCCCGTGTAGGTGGTTCAGCGCAGATTAAAGCGATGAAGAAAGTTGCAGGTACATTGCGTCTTGACCTTGCATCGTACCGTGAACTTGAGGCATTCGCACAGTTCGGTTCCGACCTTGATAAAGCTACACAGGCTAAACTGAATCGTGGTGCACGGACAGTTGAAGTACTTAAGCAGGGACTTCACAAGCCATTGGTAGTTGAAAAGCAGGTTATGATTATTTACGCACTGACAAAAGGATTCCTTGATGATATCCCTGTAGATGATATTACCCGTTTTGAAGATGAATTCCACTTATGGCTTGATGAAAATCGTAAAGAACTTCTTGCTTCTATCCGCGAAACCGGTAAACTTCCGGAAACAGCAGATATGGACGACGCAGTGGAATCTTTCAAAAAAACATTTTTACCAGGCGAGTAATGATGTAAATGAAGCTTTAGTCCGCAGTCAATGAAGAAAGGGTGGTGAAAAAGCTTGGCATCACTTAGAGATATAAAGACTCGTATCGACTCGACAACAAAAACGAAACAGATCACAAAGGCAATGGAGATGGTATCCGCCTCTAAACTTAACAAAGCAGAGATGAATGCTAAATCCTTTGTTCCTTACAGTGAGAAAATCCAGGAAGTGGTTGGAAGTATTGCCAATGGCGGTACTGATGCAGACCACCCGATGCTGCAGTCTCGTGATGTGAAAAAGACAGGGTATCTTGTCGTTACATCGGACCGTGGGCTTGCTGGTGCTTATAACAGTAGTGTTCTGCGACAGGTTTACCAGACAATCCAGGATAAACACAATTCAACTGACGAATATACCATTATCGTTATCGGCCGTGTAGGTTTTGAATTCTTCAAAAACCGTAACATGCCTGTTGGGAAGAGCATTCTTGGTTTGGCCGATCAGCCGAATTTCGCTGATATTAAAGAGCTGGCCTCTGAAACTGTCCAAATGTATATCGATGAGGAAATTGATGAACTGAACATTTTTTATAATCACTTTATAAGTGCTATCTCACAGGAAGTAACAACGAAACAGATCTTGCCGATTACTAATATCGAGACAAGTTCAACAAGCTCAAGTCAATATGAATATGAACCGGATGAAGAGCAGATTCTCAAGGTTTTACTGCCGCAGTACGCCGAAAGCCTTATCTACGGCGCACTTCTTGACGGTAAAGCCAGTGAGCATGCTGCACGGATGACTGCAATGCGGAGTGCTACTGATAATGCTGACGAAATTATCGGAGACCTTACACTGTCATACAACCGTGCCCGCCAGGCAGCTATTACCCAGGAAATCACCGAAATCATCGGCGGGGTAGCAGCACTGGAATAGCTTTTTGACCGGAAGAAAGCAAGAAAGTTAGTTAGGAGGGAAATCGATGAGCAAAGGACACGTTACACAAATTATGGGACCTGTTGTCGACGTTAAATTTGACGAAGGCCAGCTTCCTGAAATTTATAACGCATTAATTATTAAGACTAATAGTGAAGGTCAAGAAATTGATCTTACACTTGAAGTAGCTCTTCATCTCGGTGATAACGCTGTACGCACAATTGCGATGACTTCAACTGAAGGCGTAAAACGTGGTACAGAAGTGGAGAACTTGGGTAGAGCTATCTCCGTTCCTGTTGGCGAAGTAACGCTTGGTCGTGTCTTCAACGTTATGGGAGACAACATTGACCTTGATGAGCCTTTACCAGCAGATACACGACTTGACCCAATTCACCGTGACTCACCTGAATTTGAAAACCTTGCTACAGAAACTGAGATCCTGGAAACAGGAATTAAAGTTGTTGATCTGTTAGCACCGTATATTAAAGGTGGTAAAATCGGTTTGTTTGGTGGAGCCGGTGTTGGTAAAACCGTACTAATCCAGGAACTGATCAACAACATCGCACAGGAACACGGTGGTATTTCCGTATTCGCCGGTGTTGGTGAGCGTACACGTGAAGGTAATGACCTTTACTACGAAATGAAAGACTCTGGCGTTATCGCCAAAACAGCTATGGTGTTCGGTCAGATGAACGAGCCGCCTGGTGCACGTATGCGTGTTGCCCTTACGGGTCTTACTATGGCTGAATATTTCCGTGATGAACAGGGACAGGACGTTCTGTTCTTCATCGATAACATCTTCCGTTTCACCCAAGCAGGTATGGAGATTTCCGCGCTACTTGGCCGTATGCCATCAGCGGTTGGTTATCAGCCGACACTAGCAACTGAAATGGGACAATTGCAGGAGCGTATCACATCAACTGATAAAGGTTCTGTAACGTCAATCCAGGCTATTTATGTACCTGCCGATGACTACACTGACCCTGCACCTGCAACTACGTTTGCTCACTTGGATGCTACCACTAACCTTGACCGTAAACTTTCCGAGCAAGGTATTTATCCAGCGGTGGATCCACTTGCATCTACATCACGGGCCCTTGACCCTGAGATTGTTGGATCTGAGCATTATGAAGTAGCACGTGAAGTTCAGCAGACACTGCAACGTTATAAAGAGCTTCAGGACATTATTGCAATTCTTGGTATGGACGAACTCTCTGATGAAGATAAACTTACTGTATCCCGCGCTCGTCGCGTACAGTTCTTCTTATCACAGAACTTCCACGTAGCTGAACAGTTTACTGGTCAAAAAGGTTCTTATGTGCCAGTAAGCGAAACAGTTAAAGGATTCAAGGAAATCCTGGAAGGCAAGTATGACGACATTCCGGAAGATGCATTCCGCCTGGTTGGCCGCATCGAAGACGTAGTAGAAAAAGCAAAAAGCATGGAATAATAACGAGGACAAAATACTGGGTGAAGGGGGTATTTTATGCTCCGTTCATCCAGCTGTTTACCTGTCTGAGGAGGGGTTACATTGAAAACACTAACTGTGAGTGTTGTTACTCCTGATGGTCCAGTATTGGAAGATAGTTTCGATATGGTTAGCTGTAAGGCAGAGAATGGTGAACTCGGTATTCTTCCGGGGCATATTCCGATGGTCGCTCCGTTAACAATCAGTGCAGTTCGTCTGAAACGCGCAAGCAATACTGAGCGCCTGGCTGTCAGCGGTGGATTTTTGGAAGTACGGCCTGATAAAGTAACCATTCTTGCTCAATCTGCTGAAAAACCTTCAGAGATTGACGTGAACCGTGCTGAGGAATCAAAAGCACGTGCTGAACGACGCCTTGATTCTAAGCAGGATGATGTCGACTTCCAACGGGCAGAATTAGCACTCAAACGAGCAATGAATCGAATTGATATTGCTCGATAATAGATAAAAAATCTCTTATAACATTGGTTATGAGAGATTTTTTGTTATTTACATGAATTTAGTGGTCGATCATCCGTAGCGAAAATGCAACCTTGCGACAATTTCGCTCCAACATACTTTTCTATATTAGCCTTTACGACGGAAATACAGAGATAAGAACAGTGGTATTCGGCAATATTTTCGATTTGGCTGTCGATATTTCCCGGGAAATGTTAAGGACGAATATTGCTTAACCGCCCGGGTGACCGATGTATTTGACATTAAGCCCAATAGATGGCAAAGTAAAATAAGAATTAAGCGTTAAAATAATTAATTCGGCAAGGTGTGGAAAATATGGATTCTTCATTTGGTTTATCAACTATCGGCTATACAGCTTTAGTTGGCATGATATCGCATTTATTATTCATTTATATAACGTGGAGAGTTATTACAACAATTAACTTTGATCCGTTAATCAGAAAAGGCCGTGAAACGGAAGCCCGGATTTTGATTATCTTTATAGCAATCGTAATTGGCACAGGTGTCAGCAGGTTTATCCTGGACTTCGTGCAATGGTCACTTAATCTCCAATACTTGTTCTAATGTACCCATGGGTGCCCGTTAGAAAACCCCTCGTTGGGTGGAAACTTCAGTAGAAAAGAGATTACTAGATTCTTTTCAAAAACTAGTATAATACGAGATTCCCCTGTTCATACTGTAAGTAGAATTGAACGGGGGGATTTTTTTATGCGGAAAAGTTTATTAATCGCAATCATAATTCTTATATCAGCCACCAACGTATCAGCAGGTGATGGGCAAAATGAGGAAATGTCGGGAATTGCCGAATTAGTGAATAACAGTAAGCTGGAAATTGACGGATGGCAGGTAACAATAAAAGAGCAGATGAGCCCAGACAAAGCGCATGATCTTATGAAAAAAATAAAAACCAAAAATAGTCATTTGGTCACTGGCACGGAAGATGAAAACACTATAAAATATACCTTTAGATACGTTCAAAAAGATAGTGACTTTACCGAAATATATAATGTTCTTATTCCTAAAGATAAAAACTATCAGGCACAGTTTACTGCCGTGCTTAAGGGAGAGAATTGGAGCAACGCTGTCGAAAAATCGTATTTCATGCGGTTGAACAATCTAAAAAACTCGTTTTTCAGCGAAGATTCTACAAAATTTGCTTGTCTCACTACAAGTATTAGTGATAAAATTGATACTAGTAGTTTTTTTGCCGAAATGGAAGATTCACTGAACATCGACTATAGCAGAACGCAAATAGATAATCTGGAAAATTCGACGATTAAAGAAATAAAATACGGGTATACACCATTATGGAGCAATCAATTTAAGATAATGGGAAAGCCAATTAACCTGCAGATCGCTACGATCGAGAAGGGAAATGGGCTTGTAAGGCTCGTAATAGGAACACCCATCCTAATTAATGAATATTAATATAGGGAAAACGGAACATAAGGAGATTTAGAATATGGAAAAAATCATCGTACGAGGCGGGAACCAACTTAACGGCACCGTGAGTGTTGAAGGTGCCAAAAACGCAGTATTGCCTGTAATTACTGCGAGTATTCTTGCAAGCGAAGGTGAGAGCAAGATCACCGACGTTCCTGTCCTTGCTGATGTGTATACAATCAATGAAGTCCTGCGTAATCTGAACGCAGACGTTAGCTTCGAAAATAATACAATCAATGTTAATGCTTCAAATACTTTAAAAACAGAGGCACCATTCGAGTATGTACGTAAAATGCGTGCATCTGTTTTAGTGCTTGGACCTCTTTTAGCACGTTATGGTCATGCAAATGTTGCAATGCCGGGCGGATGTGCAATTGGCTCACGTCCAATCGACTTGCACTTAAAAGGCTTTGAAGCAATGGGTGCCAGTGTACACGTTGGCAACGGATTTGTAGAGGTGGAAGCAGACGGACGTCTTCAGGGAGCGAAAATCTATCTGGATATGCCTAGTGTAGGTGCAACTGAGAATATAATGATGGCTGCAACGCTTGCTGAAGGTAAGACCATTCTGGAGAATTGCGCGAAAGAACCTGAAATTGTTGATTTAGCTAATTTCCTTAATAAAATGGGCGCAAAAATTGTAGGCGCTGGTACGGAGACTATTAAAATTGAAGGCGTCGATAAACTTCACGGTGCCGAGCATGCAATTATTCCCGACCGGATTGAAGCAGGCACATTCATGGTTGCTGCGGCAATCACTGGTGGAAATGTTCTGATTGAGAATGCTGTAAGTGAGCATCTGCGCTCAGTTATTTCCAAGTTAGAAGAAATGGGCGTGACGGTAATCGAAGAAGGAAGCGGTCTTCGTGTAATCGGTCCCGACCGGCTAATGTCGACCGATATAAAGACATTGCCACATCCAGGCTTTCCGACTGATATGCAGTCACAGATGATGAGTTTGATGCTTAATGCATATGGAACCAGCGTAATTACTGAAACAGTCTTCGAAAACCGGTTTATGCACGTGGAAGAATTCCGCCGCATGAATGCTAAAATGAAAATCGAAGGGCGCAGTGTAATTATCGAGGGTCCATGTGACCTGCAGGGTGCAGAAGTTGCTGCCACAGATTTACGAGCTGGTGCAGCATTGATTCTAGTAGGACTTAGTGCAGAAGGTTTCACGCGGGTAACGGAACTTAAGCATCTGGACCGCGGCTATGTGAACCTATCAGGTAAGCTAGCAGCACTTGGCGCAGATATTGAGCGTGTGGATGAAAACGGCGATCCTGTGAATCCGCACATTCCAGAAACCAACCGTGATAGAGAGTCAGTTATCGCTGAACTTTCCTAAAATCCTCCGAGAACAGGAGAATTCACCCACTGACTATTATACTGGTAGCGGAGTAATAATGATCTCACTAATATATGAAGTTTGTTGAAGACACAGGTGTCATAATAGGACATCTGTGTTTTTTTATATCCGAGAAATGGCCCCATAGACCTAGTAATTAACACAATACTTCCTAAATACCTACAATTTTAGGATTGAAATTCCGTGAGAATATGATAAAATTTAAGAAAATTACAAACGTTAAAAGGGGTTTACAGCATGAAGTTATATTTGTCAGTGGACATGGAGGGGATATCAGGCCTTCCCGATTATACATATGTAGATTATAGAGAGCATAATTATGAGCGCGGTCGTAAGATAATGACGGATGAAACGAATTACGTCATTGAGGCGGCGTACAACTTTGGCTGCGAAGAGATTCTCGTAAATGACAGCCATTCGAAAATGAATAATATTTTAATAGACCAATTGCATCCTGATGCCCATTTAATTACAGGAGAAGTGAAACCGCTTTCGATGATGCAGGGCCTTGACGACTCATTTGCAGGTGTATTTTTTGTCGGATATCACGCACGTGCCGGAAGTTTTGGTGTAATGTCCCATGCCATGATCCATGCGGTCCGAAATTTTTATCTGAATGACAAGCCAATTGGTGAGCTTGGTTTCAACGCATATGTAGCAGGACATTTCGGCGTGCCTGTTCTGATGGTTGCTGGCGATGACCAGGCGGCACTGGAAGCGGAAAATCTTATACCCAACATAACCACCGCTGCGGTAAAAGAATCTATTTCCCGTTCCTCCGTAAAAAGCCTGACACCTAAAAAGGCCGGAGAGCTGTTGACGGAAAAAGTTACACAAGCGCTTGAAAACAGGCATAATGTGAAACCGCTAATTCCACCGGAAAATCCTGTATTGGAAATTGAATTCAACAACCACGGACAAGCTGAGTGGGCAAACCTGATGCCGGGAACGGAACTTGCTCCAGGCACTACCATTGTAAGATATAAAGCAAAAAATATCGTGGAAGCGTATCAGGCTATGCTGGTTATGACCGAGCTCGCTATGCGCACTACTTTTTCATAGGAGTGTGAACAGATGCTGCGTTATATTTTAAAGCGGTTCGTCATCATGGCAATCACGTTGTGGGTGATTGTTACACTTACATTTGTCTTGATGGTTACCATTCCGGGTTCGCCGCTAAACGAGGAGCGGACCACAACGGAGGCTGTTCAGGAGAACCTGATGGACCATTATAACCTGGATGAACCGTATTACATACAGTACTTATATTATTTAAAATCAGTAGTTACATTTGATTTCGGACCGTCAATCAAGCAGCCGACCGATACGGTTAACGACCTACTTGCCAGAGGCTTCCCTGTTTCGATGGAACTAGGGCTGTTAACCATTCTGGTGGCAGTTATATCTGGTATTCTATTAGGCATTTTTGCGGCGCTTAGACACAATGGGGTAATTGATTACCTGGCGATGAGTATTGCTGTACTCGGCATCTCAATTCCAAACTTTGTGCTTGCAACACTTCTTATTCAAGCATTTGCGGTTTATATGGGAATCCTTCCGGCAGCTACATGGTCAAGCCCGATGCACATGATTCTGCCGATTACTGCCCTTGCTACCGGCCCGATGGCAATCATTGCTCGTCTAACGAGGTCGACAATGCTTGAGGTGCTTACCCAGGATTATATTAAAATGGCTCGCGCCAAAGGGTTGAAGCCATGGAAAATAATCCTTAAACACGCACTAAGGAATGCATTGATGCCGATCGTTACTATAATGGGTACGTTACTCGCAGGTATTTTGACTGGGTCGTTCGTTATTGAAAAGATATTCGCTATCCCGGGGATGGGTAAATATTTTATCGAAAGTATCAATCAGCGGGATTACCCGGTAATTATGGGTACAACCGTTTTTTATAGTGCATTTTTGATTTTAATGTTGTTTTTAGTCGATATTGCATACGGAATTCTCGATCCAAGAATCAAACTTCATAAAAAGGGAGGAGAATAATATGGCACTTCCAAATGAATCAAAGTCCACCTATTCTCCTACCGAGGTCCGGGATGAATGGTTTACATGGAAAGAACGGGATCCTGATGCGGCCGAGACTGTTTCAAGACCCTCGTTGTCTTACTGGCAGGACGCGTGGAAACGATTAAGGAAAAATAAGATTGCCATGGCTGGATTGATATTCCTAATCCTCCTGGCGATCATGGCAATTATCGGGCCAATGCTTACCCCATATGATGTAAGTGACCAAAACCGGCCAAACCAGTTCCAGCCACCAAGTCTCACGCACTGGTTCGGGACCGATTCACTTGGCCGCGATGTTTTCACCCGTACCTGGTTTGGCGCGCGTATTTCCCTGTTCGTCGGCCTGATGGCGGCTTTGATAGATTTTTTTATTGGGGTTATATACGGCGGTATCTCAGGCTATAAAGGCGGCCGCACTGATAACATAATGATGCGTATTATTGAAATTTTGTATGGTCTTCCATACTTGCTTGTTGTCATTCTACTCTTAGTAGTTTTGGGACCAAGCCTGACAACAATCATTATTGCACTGACGGTCACCGGATGGGTCGGAATGGCCAGGATTGTCCGGGGGCAGGTGTTACAGATTAAAAATTATGAATTTGTCCTCGCGTCCAAGTCATTTGGCACGAAGACGAAACGGATTATCCGTAAAAATCTGCTCCCGAATACAATGGGGCCGATTATCGTACAGATGACGCTTACTGTACCGAGTGCGATTTTTGCGGAAGCATTTCTAAGCTTCCTGGGCCTTGGAATCCAGTCACCATATGCAAGTTGGGGTGTGATGGCCAATGATGCACTGGGAGCCATTCTTTCCGGATACTGGTGGACATTGTTCTTCCCGGCATTCTTTATTTCATTTACGATGTTTGCATTTAATGTCTTAGGCGACGGGCTTCAGGATGCACTTGATCCGAAGCTGAGGAAGTAGGTGACACAATTGGAAAAAATTCTTGAAGTAAAAGACCTTCACGTAACATTCTCTACATATGGAGGAACCGTAAAAGCGGTACGAGGAGTGAACTTTCATTTAAATAAAGGGGAAACCCTGGCAATAGTGGGTGAGTCTGGCTGTGGTAAAAGTGTTACATCTAATGCAGTGATGCGGCTGATACCGAATCCGCCGGGGAAAATTTCGAATGGACAAATCCTGTTTAAAGGGAAGGACTTGACCCAGGTTTCGGAAAAAGCAATGCGGTCAATTCGTGGTGTCGATATCTCAATGATTTTCCAGGACCCGATGACTGCTTTGAATCCCACCTTAACGATTGGAACCCAGTTAATCGAGGGACTTAAGGAGCACCATAAAACATCAAGTAAAGATGCGAAGCAAAAAGCACTGGAAATGATGCGACTGGTGGGAATCCCGAACCCCGATGAACGGCTGAAACAGTACCCGCACCAGTTCAGCGGAGGAATGCGGCAACGGATTGTTATCGCAATCGCGCTGATTTGTGAACCGGAACTGCTTATCGCTGATGAACCAACAACCGCGCTGGATGTTACGATTCAGGCGCAGATACTAGAGTTATTTGAAAAAATCCAGGAACAGACCGGGGTATCGATTATTTTGATCACCCACGATCTGGGAGTGGTCGCCAAGATTGCCGATCGGATTGCGGTTATGTACGCAGGTAAAATTGTTGAGGTCGGCACACGGCGGGAAATATTTTATAATCCAGAGCACCCATATACACAAGGGCTGCTTAAATCCGTTCCACGGTTAGATTTAATGGGGGCTAGACTTACCCCGATTGATGGAACACCACCTGATTTATTCTCACCTCCGCAGGGATGTCCGTTTACCGCGAGATGTCCATTTGCAATGGAGGTGTGTGATAAAGTTTATCCCAATCCTACTGCCATCAGTGATTCACACAAAGTGGACTGCTGGCTGCAGGACGAGCGGGCTAAACAGCTTTTAGCAACAACAGCATCAAAATAACATAAGGGGGAAACAAGTATGAAGAAATGGTTTTTGCTGTTAATCTCCGTTTTAACCGTCATCACGCTGGCTGCATGTACAACCACAGGCGGCGGTAATGAAGGCGGAAACAGTGATGGAGGAGAAGGGTCAGAAGGGGAAGCAAGTGGAGATGAAAAAGTACTGTACATGAACAATGGGGAGGAGCCTACATCGCTTAACCCGCCAATCGGGTTTGACTCGGTTTCATGGAACGTGCTTAATAACTTGATGGAAGGTCTTACACGCCTTGGTCAAGACGACAAGCCACAGCCGGCAATGGCCGAAAAGTGGGACATGTCCGATGATGGAAAAACGTACACCTTCCATATTCGTCAGGATGCAAACTGGTCAAATGGTGACCCGGTTACCGCTGAAGATTTCAAGTATGCATGGCTGCAGCTTTTAGATCCTGAAACTGGGGCAGCACCAGCGTTCCTAGGCTACTTTATCAAAGGGGCAGAAGCATACAACTCAGGTGAAGGTTCAGCTGAGGATGTGGGACTAGAAGCTGTAGATGAAAAAACGTTCAAAGTAACACTTAACGCACCAACAGGATTCTTCCTGCATGTAATTTCCAACCCGGCATTCTTCCCGGTTAACAAGGCCGTTGCTGAAGAAAATCCTGAATGGTATACAGAGGCAGAATCCTATGTATCAAACGGACCATTCAAACTGGCATCATGGAAGCATGAATCTGAAATGGTTATGGTAAAGAACGATCAATATTGGGATAAAGATACCGTAAACCTTGATAAAGTTCACTGGGCTATGGTTAACGACCCTAACACAGAGTACCAAATGTTCAAGAGTGGAGACCTTGATGTAAGTGGTGTTCCATCTGACATGGCTGAACAGCTGATTAATAACGATAATGTTGTTATTGAAGAACAGGCTGGACTGTATTTCTATCGCTTCAACGTGACAGAAGAGCCATTCCAGAACGCTAATATCCGTAAAGCATTTGCACTGGCAATCAATCAGCAGGATATCGTTGAGTACGTAACAAAGAATGGTGAAGAAGCTGCAAAAGGCTTTGTATCACCTGGATTTGTCGGACCGAACGGTAAAGACTTCCGTGAAGTAAACGGTGACTTGGTATCATTCGATCCTGAAAAAGCTAAAGAGCTCCTTGAAAAAGGTATGGAAGAAGAAGGATATGATGAACTGCCACCAATTACACTTTCTTATAACACAAGTGAGTCACATAAGGCCATCGCTGAAACAATGGCTGAAATGTACAAAGAAAACCTTGGTGTGGATGTAACCCTTGAGAACACCGAATGGAACGTATTTCTTGAAGATCAGAAAGGCCTGAAACACCAGCTTTCACGTAGTTCATTCATATTTGACTACGCAGATCCAGTTAACTTCCTGGAAAGCTTCATCACAGGATCAACAATGAACCGTACAGGCTGGTCAAATGAAGAGTTTGACAAACTGATTGAACAAGCTAAACAGGAAACAAACGAAGAAAAACGCTGGGAGCTGATGTACGAGGCTGAAAAGCTTCTTGCAGAGGAAATGCCGATTTTCCCTATTCATTATTATAACCAGGTGAATATGTACAAAGAAAATGTTACTGGCATTGTCCGCCACCCAGTTGGATACCTTGAGCTGAAATGGGCAGATAAGAAGTAAACTGTGACAAAGGGGAGTAGATAGGCTGGACTCGAGCATGAGAGGCTCAAACTCGAGCGAGGAAGGCTCAAACTCGAGCGAAGGAGGCTCAAGCTCGAGCGAAGGAGGTTCATACTCGAGCGAGGAAGGTTCAAACTCGAGCGGGAATTCCTCAACTCTAGGGAGAGAATCCCTCAATCTGGGGAGAGGAACGCTCTATCCGGGGCGAGGCATCCTCAATCTGAGGAGACCGACCCACAATCCGAGGAGACCACCTAATAACAATCTAGCTATCCCCCTCCTGCCATCACACAACTTGTTAAGAAGGAATGGCCGTCATGGCCGCTCCTTCTTTCCACTTTTTATCATTATACATATGGAAAGAGGTATAACAATGATTCTTCCACATCATCTGAAGATTGGCGATACGATTGGTATTATTGCATCAGCAAGCCCGCCTGATATGAAAAAACTTCACAAAGCTATCCTGTTTTTTAAACAGATGGGGCTGAGAGTGAAGCTGGGAAAACATATAGAGAAGGTACATGGTTATCTTGCAGGAACCGATGCGGAGCGATTGGCAGATTTTCACGATATGGTTGCCGACCCTACTATAAATGCTATATTTTTCGCACGGGGCGGTTATGGTACCGGCAGAATAGCCAACGACATTGATTATGACCTGATTAAACAGAACCCTAAAATTATCTGGGGATACAGCGACATTACCTATTTACATACTGCAATCCGGCAGGCTACAGGCCTTGTAACATTCCATGGTCCAATGCCGGCATCCGATGTCGCCGATCAAGAATTTGATACATTAACAGCGAGTATGTTTCAGCAATTATTCCAACCCACAAAGCTAACCTACACAGAAGAAGTTGCCCCATTAAATGTCCTCGTACCAGGGGAAACAGCAGGCAGCCTTGTAGGGGGAAACCTGTCCCTGATAGCAAGTACTCTTGGTACACCATTTGAAATTGATACGAAAGCCAAAATACTGCTTCTTGAAGATGTCGGAGAGGTTCCGTACAGTGTCGACTCCATGCTGAACCAGTTGAAGATGGCCGGGAAATTCGATGCCGCGGCAGGAGTTGTGGTAGGTGACTTTGCAGAAGCAGAACCAAAAAAAGATAAACCTTCACTAACATTGGAGCAGGTTTTCCAGGATTACCTTGGCCAATTGAATTGTCCGGTGATGAGCGGATTCAAAATTGGGCACTGCTTTCCACATTTTGCAGTACCGCTTGGCGTCAATGCGGTTCTGTCGACATCGGATAAAACACTCACCATTGATCCTGGGGTGAAGTAGGAACAGAGGAGCTAAACAATGAAAATACAAAATATCGAAACATTCCATGCAGCCATACCATTACATACACCATTTAAAACCGCTCTGCGAACTGTCACCGTCGCTGAAACGATTGTTGTGAAAATAACCTGTGACAACGGGGTGACTGGTTGGGGAGAAGCGCCACCGACACACGTAATTACGGGCGACAGTCTTGCCAGTATCCGTTATGCGGTTTCCGAAATTTTTAAACCATTACTGCTTGAGAAGTCCTTATTTAACCACGAGCAGATTGTTGAAAAGATAAACAAGAGTCTTGTCGGCAATACAAGTGCAAAGGCAGCTGTCGACATGGCTATATATGATTGTATGGCGAAGCACGCTAACCTGCCGCTCGCACAGTATCTTGGTGGCTATACGGAACAGATTGAGACTGACTACACAGTCAGCGTTAACAGTCCCGAGGAAATGGCCGATGATGCGCAGAAGTATGCGAATGACGGATTTTCGGTACTGAAAGTAAAAGTTGGTAAAGATGAAATTAATCAGGATATCCGCCGTATTGAGGCAATTCGCAAACGTATCGGTTCCAAAGCAACGATTCGTCTTGATGCAAATCAGGGCTGGCAAGCAAAAGAAGCGGTGCGAGCGATTCGAAAGATGGAGGACCTTGGCCTCGATATCGAACTGATTGAACAGCCGGTTAAGGCATATGACTTTGAAGGACTTCAATACGTAACTGCAAATACGGAAACGCCGATCATGGCTGATGAAAGTGTCTTTTCTTCAAGGGATGCAAGACGCATACTCGAAATGCGAGCGGCCGACCTGATTAACATTAAGCTGATGAAGGCAGGGGGCATTCACGAGGCCCTGAAAATTGCCAAGCTTGCCCATATTTATGGAGTCAACTGTATGGTCGGCAGCATGATTGAGACGAAAATCGGCATTACAGCAGCGGCCCACTTCGCAGCAAGTCAGCCAAACGTGAACCGATACGACTTTGACGCCCCGTTAATGCTTGCAGATGATCTGATTGACGGTGGAGTTACTTATAAGCAGAACGCAATCGACCTGGGTGCCGAACCAGGATTAGGGATAGAAAGAATAAATGAACAATTTATCGCAGAATGGCCGGTGGGCTACTAAAAAGGGGGAAAAGAAGTGACTAATCAAACGTTTGAACAATTCCCGAATGAGCTTTGGGTGACCGCTGTTCAAGTCGCAACCGTATGGACCGAGCCGGCGTCAGCCCGTGAAATTGATGAACCCGGGTTATCCAACCCGACGAATATGGATAAATGGATTGATAGCCTGACCTATGAATTAAATGTCGCGTTATGCGATGAGAACAGGGTTCAAACCCAATTACTGTACGGTGAACCTGTAATTATTACTGAAAAAAAGGATGATTGGGCGCATGTTGTCATTCCTTCCCAGCCATCCGAAAAGGATGAACGCGGGTATCCAGGATGGGTGCCGCTAAATCAATTAAAGAAAGTCAATAAACAAGACTGGGCGCAGGAATACTTTGCTGCAGTAACAGACGATAAAGCATCGCTTCTTACGGATTCAGGTGAGAAGGTTATCAAAGTAAGCTACATGACGGTCCTGCCGGTAGCGAGCCAAAACGATGATAAGCTGGAATTGGTGACGCCGGATGGTCCGCTCTATCTACCTGCTTCTGCAGCAACTGTTTTTTTAGCAAAAGGCGGGCTTCCAAAACGCGATGGCAGCCAGCTTGTTAAAGACGGCGAACAGTATGTCGGTCTGGATTATTTCTGGGGAGGAATGAGTTCGTTTGGGTATGACTGTTCCGGATTCGCCTATAACATCCACAAAGCGAATGGCTACAAAATCCCGCGGGATGCCGGCGATCAGTCACGGTCAGGGGAGAAGGTGCCGTATGATAAGCTTCAGCCAGGTGATCTTCTGTTTTTTGCATACGAAGAAGGAAAGGGCAAGCTTCACCATGTCGGATTCTATTACGGGGATGGCCGAATGATTCACTCTCCGCAGACCGGAAAAGGCATCGAGATTATTGAACTTGAAGGAACCAAATATGAAAAAGAGCTTTGTGCTGCCATCAGATACTGGCAGAAAGCAGAGGAGAAATAACAATGAGTGAAAAAATACTAGAGGTCAACGACTTACGAAAATATTTTAATATGGGAAGAAACACATCCTTAAAAGCTGTTAACGATGTAACGTTCCATGTCAATAAAGGGGAAACATTCGGGCTTGTTGGTGAATCCGGATGTGGTAAATCAACTATCGGCCGGACGATTATGGGACTCTACGAAAAGACAGCAGGCGATGTTATTTTCAATGGGGAAAACGTACACGATATGGACGGGAAAGACCGTTTCAAGTTTTACCGGAAAATGCAGATGATTTTTCAGGACCCGTATGCATCGCTGAATCCACGCTCCACGGTGAAAGAGGTTATTTCCGAGCCGATGGAAGTTCATGGACTTTATAAAAATAAAAAGGAGCAACTCGATCGTGTGTACCAGCTTCTTGAGGAAGTTGGGTTGAACCGTGACCATGCGAACCGTTATCCCCACGAATTCAGTGGCGGACAGCGGCAGCGGATCGGCATTGCCCGTGCTTTAGCGCTTGATCCTGATTTTATTATCGCCGATGAACCAATATCCGCGCTGGATGTTTCCGTGCAGGCGCAGGTTGTAAATCTATTAAAAGAACTGCAGGAGGAAAAAGGGCTGACATTCCTGTTCATCGCCCATGACCTTTCCATGGTAAAACAAATTTCTGACCGAATTGGCGTTATGTACCTCGGTAACATGGTGGAGCTTACTTCGAGTGCCTCGCTTTATGAGAAGCCGTTGCACCCGTATACCCAGGCACTCCTTTCCGCGATCCCGATTCCGGATCCGGATATCGAGGACAACCGGGAGCGGATCATACTTGAAGGTGAGTTGCCAAGCCCAATTAACCCGCCGAGCGGCTGTGTATTCCGCACACGTTGTCCGATGGCGATGGAAGTTTGCGCCACGAAGAAACCAAAATGGCTCGAGCAGGAAAAGGATCATTATGTTGCCTGTCATCTCTATGACGACACATTGAATGACCGGGAACGTGAGTCGGTAAGCAATAAAGACAGTAACGTGAAAGTACAAGCATAACCAAAAGATAACGTCTGTGCATTGTAAAAAAATGCACAGGCTTTTTTTAGTTATAGAGGTTCTATTGTTTTCTCTAACTGTATAAATTTAATAGTAGGAATGCTAGAAAAGAAAATTTCGAAAAGGCAGGGAGGCAGTGAATGAAAAAGAATAAGAACATTACGGAATTGCTCAAGAAAAAGAAGAAACAGCAGCGCAAACATAATACACTTCAGCAGCTTCAGAAAAAGAGAAAAAAGCACCCTTTCCCCACCAAGTCATCTGCACCCTGGAAAGTACCGGGCATCCTATTTTTTTCAACCTTAATCATCATTATTCTAGTTATTCCAACGCTGGTTGTTGTTCCATATGTAAATGAAGGACAGGAGCAGGATGTTACCGTCGAAAAAGAGGCAACGAAAACGGCAATTAAACTTGGCGAATCTCCGTTTTCCGTAGCGGTCATGCGGGCGGGCTCAGACGAGGTAGAGAATGTTCCGCTTGAGACGTATGTATCGCGTGTAGTGGCCTCTGAAATGCCGGCAGAATTTGAGTTGCAAGCATTAAAAGCGCAGGCGCTCGCTGCACGGACGTACATTGTCGACCATGTTCTTCATAATGGTAAGGCCGCGGATTCTGAGGTGACCGATACAGTGAATGATCAGGTTTATCATAATGAGAAAGAGCTCAGAAAGCTGTGGGGCAGTGATTATAATTGGAAAATGAACAAAATCAAGAAAGCAGTCGCCGAAACACAAGGTGAGATTCTCACATATAAAGGAGAACCAATCACGCCGGCATTCTTTTCAACAAGTAACGGGTACACAGAAAACTCGGAGGATTACTGGAAAAATAAAGTTCCCTATTTGCGGAGTGTAAAGAGTCCTTGGGATGAAAATTCGCCCAAATACCTTGATCAGAAAATCTTCAAAGTCAGCGAGGTTGCAAATTTGCTTGGCGTTGACCTTCCGGAAAATAAAACCCTTTCCTTTGAAATATCACGCACAGAAGGGAACCGTGTCGCCCAGCTGGGAGTAGCCGGCGAAACATTTACCGGGCGTCAGGTTCGTGAGACGCTGAAACTGCGGTCGAGTGATTTTACGATTGAACAGAAAAATGACCACCTGATTTTCCAAACAAAAGGATACGGTCATGGAATCGGAATGAGTCAGTATGGTGCAAATGGAATGGCGGAAGAGGGAAAGACTTATAAGGAAATCGTGACATATTATTATCAAGGGGTAGAAGTAAGTACCGTCAATGAGACTGCCCCAACACTTGTGGCAAAATAATTTGAAGAGCCCTGGCGCATGGACACATGTGACAGGGCTTCTTTTATGCTTAATCCTACTGCCAGATTTCTTTTCCCAACCGCTTCTAAACGCTTACTTTACCCTCAATCATTCAAAAAATGCGTTTTTACGTGAATTTTTTTTCAATAAATGTATATAAATCACTTTTTCTGCTCAGAATGGTTGTTGAGGTGATGACATATGAAAGAGGAAAACAATGGTACTCCAAAAAATAAGTGGAGTCGAATTTTCCGCAAGAAGTGGTTTTTTCCAGCGGTTTACTTGACGATTGCAGCGGTTCTGCTTTCTGTAGTGGTTTGGTATCAGAACCTGGATAACCAAATGCAGGAGTCACAGCAACAACAGGATGCAGAAAATTATACACCACAGGAACATACACAGGATGCGCAATCTGTTTTGAACCAGCAGGAAGTTATTCAGATGCCTGTCGCAAATCCGGATCAAGCAGAAATTGTAACTAAATTCTACGATTACGACGCAGAACAAAAAGCTCAAGAGCAGGCTTTGGTAGTTTATAATAACCGATTCTACCAAAGTACAGGTATCGACATTGCAGCCGCTGACGGTAAGTCATTTGATGTAATGGCATCTCTAAGTGGAACCGTGGCTGAAGTAAAAGAAGATCCGCTGCTTGGCAATGTGGTAACACTGTCACATGAAAATGAGGTAGTTACACATTATGCAAGTCTGGATGAAGTAAACGTACAGGCTGGAGATGAAGTTGCACAGGGTGATGTTCTAGGTACTGCAGGACAGAGTGTTTTCGGACAGGAAAGTGGCGTTCACGTTCATTTCGAAATCAGAAAAGACAATAAGGCAGTAAACCCGGAAGAGTTCTTTAATCAGCCACTGAGCAATCTGATCGATTCAGAGACTGATGAAGAAAAAGCTGGTACTGATGACAGTTCAGCAACTGAAGATGCGGAAGGCGAAGATGCAGCATCCGAAGAAACTACTGAAGAACAGAAATCAGACGCAAGTAAAGAAGAAGGAAATAGCGACCCTTCAGACGATACAGAAAGTGATGAATCTGCTGATGAGCAGGAAGATCCTGCTGCAGACGAGGGTAACTCATCTGACGATACAACAGATTCAACCACAAACGAATAATAAGTTTTACCACTAAACCCCAGTAAACAACTGGGGTTACTTTTTTGTTTCCAGAATAACATGTTTTAAAAAAATTGTCGAACGATTTATGCCCAAATTGTCTGAGAATATGATAAAATAGCAAATATCAGAGAAACTTGTAGAGGGTGAAGTAATGGAAAACGATCTTTCGCTGACTGTGCAATATGAAGGTAATAAAGCGGTGAAAGGAGGACGAGTTGCTAATGGGCTTCTCAAAGCAAGACTTAATGCCCGAGACAAATATATTACTAGCAGGTAATAACCAGTTCACACTGGAGCAGGTTATGCTGATATTAAGGCAGGACCACGACGATCAGACTGCAGAGAAGCTGATGCGGCAATTCTGCCTGCATTCAACCTCAAAAGAAATCAGCAAAAAAGGCATGGAATTCCTTTACATGAACGGACATTACGAAGACCTTAAACAGCTTATCGCAAAGAATATGCTATCTGAAAATCCTTCTAACAGGGATTGGGCACGGGTTTACCAACTGACAATGGACCGGAAAGACAAACGCTATCCGCCGAGGGAAATCTTGCGGCAGGCTGAAAGAATGAAAACGGATGAAATGGAACTGAAACTGTTAATCGAGTTTTTGAAGATATCCGCCTACTATGACTTGAATGAATATAGAGAAATTGGAAACTTCCTTGACAAGCATCAATATTTATTCGAAATGATAGAAGACAGATTTCTTTTATCATTTTTTAATATGCGTTTATACCAGTATTTGTTTATCTATTTCTGGCTCGGTAATGAACTTATCATAGCCAGAAAGTATGCCTTCCGTCAGCTGAACGGAACAAGGAATCCGGCTACAATGGCGAGCATTCATGTAAAACTTGGGTTGACCTATATATTTGATTCCTATTTTCAGTCCATGCACCATACAAAGGAAGCACTGAAAATAGCTAAAAAACATAACCTTCCTAAAATGATAAAAATAATAGAAGAAAATAATATTCCCTTCATAGCTGCACATTTCAAAGAAGTAGACGGCATCTCCACCCCAGACCTCAGTGAGCAGGCACACATAGAAATAGCAAAAGGTAATCTCAAAAAGGCAGATGAGATTCTAAGTAACATAACGATAGACAGCCCATTTGGAATTTACTATCTGGGCATGGCCAGACAGGATAAGAACATTCTCCTGCAGGCTTATAACAACTTTGTGGAAAAACGGAGTGACTATTTCTTCAGCAGACTTCCATTGAAAGCACTTAAGGAAATGGGTGGAACTCCAACCATGAAGGCTTAAAGCATTTCTTTCTTTGTAAAAAATAGGGTTCCCTGGAATCAATGTTCAAAGGAGGCAATAAATTGAAAAAAGTATTTGCAGTTGTTACTGTTTTATCAATAGCATTCTTTGGCTGTTTAACTTCTTTTGAGCTCCCATCTGAACCTCTTATGCTCGTTGACCCAGGTTTGGGCGATGTAGACGCACCCATGAAAGATTACGTTTAAAAAAGTGTACAAGTAGTGGAAAAGTGAGTTTGACCGGGAAACCCTATTTTTTAATATTCAACATGTGCATCAGTGCATCAGGATAACATGAAAGTCTGGATATTTGCCTACCACCTTTGGCAGAAATCCAGGCTTTTTTGGTGCTTCAATCACTCCTAACCGTCAATCCGCTTCTAAAATTCATTCTCCGGATTCAAAATTTGCCCGTACAGTAAATCTCCGTTCTAAAAATACTTCTTGTCCTCTTTTCTGAAAGATGCAATTTTAATCATAATCATTGCCCAGCCGTAATAAAATGTTACAAACCAAGCATTCAGAAACGTCTGAGGTGAGAGCTTGTGTAGCTTCCCATCTACTCAACCATACCATTATTCATTACATAAATTCCTGGGCAACGTGCCCTGACCGTTACGAACATACAGCAGTCCCTGCACATAAGTACACATCCGGTAGATAAGTGAGCAGCATGAAAAATGTATCACCTTGTCTCAATCCACACCTCGGAAATTATCCAACTTAGGGAGGCGAACGGTGTGCACGATTACATCAAAGAGAGGACTATCAGGATAGGTGAATATGTCGTGGAGACGAGGAAGACCGTCCGAGTGATCGCGAAGGAATTTGGTGTCTCCAAAAGCACTGTCCACAAAGATTTAACGGAACGCTTGCCGGAAATCAACCCGGAGCTTTATAACCAGGTGAAGGACATACTTGAATATCACAAATCAATACGCCATCTCCGTGGTGGTGAAGCAACACGCAAAAAATACCGGCTGGATCCGAAAGTGGAAGAAGCCAGCCCTAAACCGGTGGGTTAATTCTCTATCCTGAAAAAACTTGAAAAGTAAAGTGACTTCCTACCTTGAAGGGGGTGGTTATTCACTAAGACGAGAGATTTCCCATATTTTTTTCCACAGGTAAGACGTACATCGAACGACCCGGTCTGCATTAGGCCGGGTTATTTACTGTGTTTGCCTGGACAAGCTTCATCCGTTCCCCTTGGATATTTCAGTCAATTCTGTTAAAGTAATGGTTATGTGTTTTCTGTAAACAATAGAAGGTGAAATATCAGGGAGAATAATGCAAACAATACATAAAACGCATCTGTCCTGTAATCACCAAAGATTCAAAAGGAGGAATTTGATGAATATCGCAAGAAAATTAGCCGTTCTAGCAGTGTTGAGCCTGCTTCTGGTCCTGGCCGCATGTGGTGGGGGAAATAATGAAAACGATAACGCAGCGGACAATGGCGGCGACGATACTCAATCAGGAAAGGGTACCATTTCCATTGGTATGAATAACTGGGCGGAGAATATTGCAGTCTCAAATATGTGGAAAATAATTTTGGAAGAGCGAGGATACGACGTCAAGCTTACGCCAGTAGAAAAGGCTATTTTATATGAAGGTCTGCAAAGTGGCGACCTTGACATCGGAATGGAAGTCTGGCTGCCACACACCGATGCACCATTTTATAAAAAATATAAAGAGGACATCGTTTGGCGTGATATCTGGTATAAAGGGACTGACCTGGCGCTGGTTGTGCCATCATATATGGAAGATATCAACAGCATTGAAGATTTGAATGCAAACAAAGAGAAATTTGAGTCAGAAATCATCGGAATTGATCCTGGTTCAAGTATTATGGGTCTTACCGAAGAAGTTATCAAAGAATACAACCTTGATTTTGAACTGGTCAGTTCGTCGGAGCCAACTATGATGGCTGAACTACAGAACAAAATAGAGAATAAGGAACCAATCGTGGTAACACTTTGGAAACCTCATTGGGCGTTCTCCAAAATGGATTTGAAACTTCTCGAGGATCCAAAGAACATTTACGGCGATTCGGAGAACATTTCTTATGCGACACGTAAAGGACTTGAAGAAGATTTTCCGAAAGTTGTGAAGTGGTTTGATAACTTCATCTTGAACGATCAGCAGCTTGGAAGTCTGATGGCGGCAATCAACGAAGCTGAATCCGAACAAGCCGGAGCCCAAAAGTGGGTTGATAATCATCAAGACCTGATTAAGAAATGGGTCGGCGAAGCAGAATAAGAATCACAGACCTGATTTCCAGGCGGAGGTCAGGTCTTTTTTAGTGACTGAGAAAAACATTGGTCGAAAATCGCCTGATATGAAGAGGAAACCGCCTGATTAACAGGAATCTCCAGGTCTCGTTTGCCGCCAGAAAAGGTCGGTTATCTTTGCTAATCAAAGGGTTACGCAAAAATGCGGTTTGTGAAAATCGCCCTTATTAATTCCAGATGACAAAATAATACATATTTTTTTCAATTTGTACAGTTATATGTAGCTTTTTGTGGTAAAATATTATATTAGTAGCATTGTGTTTTCACGTAGAGACGAATCGCAATGCAGCAAGGAGGGTATTATATATGTTTTCCAGGGATATCGGAATCGACCTTGGGACTGCCAATGTGCTGATTCACGTAAAAGGAAAAGGAATAGTATTAAACGAACCATCCGTGGTCGCGATGGATCGGACGACAGGCCGTGTGCTTGAAGTCGGCGAAGCGGCACGTCGTATGGTAGGCCGTACACCAGGAAACATTGAAGCCATTCGGCCATTGAAAGATGGAGTGATTGCTGACTTTGATGTTACAGAAGCGATGCTTAAGCATTTTATAAATAAAATAAACGTCCGTGGATTTTTATCAAAACCGCGTATGCTAATCTGCTGCCCGACAAACATAACAAAAGTCGAGCAAAAGGCTATTAAAGAAGCTGCTGAAAAATCCGGTGGCAAAAAAGTCTATCTTGAGGAAGAACCTAAAGTCGCTGCAATTGGTGCAGGTATGGATATTTACCAGCCAAGCGGTAATTTGGTTGTTGATATCGGTGGTGGTACAACCGACGTTGCTGTATTGTCGATGGGTGATATTGTAACTGCCGAATCAATCAAGATGGCCGGGGATAAATTTGATGGCGAAATTCTTCAATACATAAAAAAGAAATATAAACTACTTATTGGAGAACGTACTGCTGAGGAAATTAAAATCACTGTTGCGACTGTATTTAAAGGTGGACGCAAGGAAGAACTCGACATCCGTGGTCGCGATATGGTTTCCGGACTACCACGAACCATCACAGTTTATTCAGATGAAATCGAGGAAGCATTGCGTGAATCGGTTTCCCTGATTACGATGGGTGCGAAACGAGTGCTGGAACGGACACCGCCAGAATTATCCGCTGATATTATTGACCGCGGCGTTATTTTGACTGGCGGAGGAGCGCTGATTCATGGCATTGATCAGCTGCTCGCCGAAGAGTTGAAAGTTCCTGTTTTCATGGCCGAAGATCCTATGGATTGTGTCGCCAAGGGAACCGGAATCATGCTTGATAACATTGACCGTGTCGAACGTAAAAAAGTAATCTAAACACCATATACCCGATTTCTTTTCGGGTAAACATTTTTTTAGTAAAAAATATAAGGGAGGCTGAATGTTTTGTTGCGAGGCTTTTATACAGCTGCAAGTGGAATGATTGCCCAGCAAAAACAGCTGGAATCACTATCGAATAATATTGCCAATGCGAATACTCCTGGTTATAAAGCTGATCAGCCCGTTATGCGCGCATTTCCGGAACTCCTCATGCAGCAGATGGGTGGAAAAGAACTTCCTGTAACCCGGGAGTTCAATCTGCCGGTGCAAAATCCGATTGGTTCCCTGAATACAGGTGCGTATGTGCATGAAACAGTGCCAAATTATCAACAGGGTGATATTCGGCAAACAGGCAATACCACTGACCTGGCACTTGTGAACGGCGAGCTTCCGGACGAAACAGGCAGTCTTTTTTTCACTGTTCAAAATGAAGCTGGGGAAGAACGCTTTACACGAAACGGAAACTTTACTGTCGATGGACAAGGATTTTTGGTAACCACGCAAGGGTATTATGTGCTTGACCAGGCTGGGAACCCGGTCCAGACAAACGGGATGGAATTCAACGTTACGCAGGATGGTGTTCTGCAAGCTAACGGTCAGAATATTCCACTTGGTATTGCATATACACCGAACGCCAATGATTTTACCAAAGAAGGTAATGGCTTGTTCAGCGGGGAGGCTGGTGCTATACCGGCAGGAGCAACTTTCTCTGTTCAGCAGGGAGTGCTTGAGCGTTCAAACGTAGATTCGCTTCAGTCGATGACACAAATGATGGAATCATATCGTGTGTTTGAGACCAACCAGCGGGTTCTGAAAGCGTATGATGAGAGTATGGGTAAGGCTGTTAATGAAATCGGCCGTCTAAGATAGGAGGTATATAATGTCACGAATGGCTATCCAGGCGGCTGTTACAATGAACCAGCTGCAAAATAAACTAGATTTAATCGGGAATAACCTTGCCAACAGTCAGACGAATGGTTACAAGACCCGGCAGGCGGACTTTTCTTCACTGCTTTTTCAGCAGATGGATAACATGAAAGATCCCGCCAATGCGCAGGGACGTGTAACGCCGGATGGAATACGTATTGGTACCGGTGCAAAGCTTGGTTCTGTTAATATAGACTTAACACCAGGCACGATTGCTGAAACAGGGCGGGCATTGGATTCTGCTTTGCTTGAAAAAAATCATCTGTTTCAGGTTCAGGTTACTGAAAACGGCGTACAGGAAACACGGTATACGCGTGATGGTTCCTTTTACCTCAGTCCGGTCAACAATAACCAGGATGTTATGCTGACCACCAAAGACGGCAACCCCGTGCTGGGTGAAAATGGACCAATTGTTTTCGCTGAAGGATTTGATTCCATTAATATTACTGCTGATGGGCAGGTAATGGTTAACCGGAATGGGGTTGAGGTAAATTCTGGTAATCTAGCAGTTGTGGAAGCAGTGCGTCCACGTATGCTTGAAGCCACAGGGAATAATGATTTTCGGCTCCCTGACCTTAACGAGCTTGGATTCAACTTTGGAGAAATAATCCAGGCGGTTGACCCAAATGCAGATATTATGAAAAGTGGGGCTTTGGAGCATTCCAATGTAGACATGTCCAAGCAAATGACCGACATGATTATGACACAACGTTCGTATCAATTTAATGCCAGAACCATTTCCATGAGCGATCAAATGTCAGGGCTTATCAATCAGCTGCGGTAACACCGGACTGTTTGCCGGCGCTTAGTAACAAAAGATGTAAGGAGAAACAAACGATGCCAACTAAAACTGAGACTACTGTCGAAGAGAAAAAGACTCGCCGCCGTCAACAGTCAGCGGATCAGGAGAAAGAACTTACAAAACAGCGCGAGACTGAAAAATCTTCAGACAAAGCAACACGAAAAGAACAGAAGAAAAAGCAAAAGCAGGAGAAACGCAAGAACAAAAAGCCGCGCCGGCGTATTTTCCCGATATGGGCACGGATTATTGTTGTGCTTGTGCTTTGTGCAGCTGCTTTAGCGGCCGGTTTAATGATTGGCTACGGAGTGATTGGCAACGGTAACCCAAGTGACGCATTGGAAATGGAAACATGGCAGCACATAATTGATATTGTAACGAAAAGAGATTAAGCATGTCCTAATCATCGGGCATGCTTTTTGGCCTTTTATTAAAAATAAAGGAGCGATACAAATGGATATTGAACAGATTAAAGAAACAATCCCACACAGGTACCCTTTTCTATTGGTTGATAAGGTGACTGAAATTGAGGAAGGTAAACGTGTTGTTGCCCTTAAAAATGTTACGGCCAACGAGCCATTTTTCCAGGGACACTTCCCGGACTACCCGGTAATGCCAGGTGTTCTGATTGTTGAAGCACTGGCCCAGGCTGGAGCGATCGCTGTACTTGGCATCGAAGAGAACAAAGGTAAGATCGGTTTTCTAGCTGGGTTGGATAAATGCCGCTTTAAACGTCAGGTGAAACCAGGGGATCAACTGAAGCTGGATGTTGAAATTATCCGGATTAAGGGACCGATAGGAAAAGGAAAAGCGGTCGCAACTGTTGATGGCGAGGTTGCCTGTGAAGCAGAAATTACATTCGCAATTAAATAAGTAATCAAGTTGAAAGCAAGCGGATGCTTGCTTTTTCTTATGGGGTTGTTGATGGACCAACGTGCGCCCGATTCGGCGATAAATGGGTTGGATTTGATTGATAAAGCGGCTAAATTCGGTGATACCGGTCGATAATTAGGTGATAAAACGGCTGAGCAGCGATAACCCGGTGATAAACTCTTGCAATTCGGTCATAAATCGCATGACCGCTCACAGAGACGAAAATCAAAATCAAAAAGCGCACAAATCAATAATAACCATTAGACACACATCCTCTGCACAATCCATATTTATCCAAATATAAAAACTGAGTATCATCCTCCTAATTACGGTTAAGCTATAGGCGATAGTGAACATCATAAGGAGGGAAAACACATGAAAAATAAATGGTTATTTAAAATCAGTGCACCACTTTTGGCATTGTCCCTGGTTGCAGCATGTGGTACTGATGAGCAACAGGACCCTGCTAACGAGGAAGAAGAGGCTCCATTAAATCAGGAAGAAGAGAATAATGGAGAACAGAATAACCAGGATGGCGGCAATATGGGTGACGGCCAAAATCAGGATGGTGGCATGAACCAAGAAAACGGTGGCAATGGTGATGACGCTACTGGCAACCAAAATGATACCAACGGCGGGACCAACGAAGACACAATGAATGAAGAAGAATAGTTCACTATGTATTAGAAAAGCGATGTGCCCGGTTAACCAGGAAAGTCACTGGGCACAATAGCTGAACTGTGGCAATACCAGTATTCTGGTTATTATCCAATCCACAATTAAACAAGATGGTATCCAAAAAATCCCCTTGCTTCCAAGGGGATTTTGACCTTAATTAGTAGTTGAAGGTTTAGGATTTTCTTCCTGGTCTTCACTGCGCTGGGAGTTGTCCCCCTGTGCATCGGCCATGGAGTTGGAATGCAGCTCTCCAGGGTTCTGGTTAGCGTATTTTTCCTTTTTGTAATCGGCACCGTCACCTGGTGCTTCTTTACGTTGACGCTGCATTTTGCTCTTAAGCTGCTGTGTTTTCTTGCTTGTATTTTCTTTCAACGTACTGAACTGTGTACGGCATGCATTTCCGAACCGTTCTTTTCCAGTGTTCACCTGGTTGGTCAAATCACTGCGGAAATCTTTTCCGGACTTCGGGGCTACAACCAATGCAGTCGCTGCTCCCGCTGCTACTCCTGCTACAACACCCGTAACTACTTCTTTCTGCTTCCAGTTCATTTTTTGTTGTTGTTCTGCCAAAATAATCTCCTCCTCTAATTATGTTCTAACCGATTTTCGAGTTTTTCTAACCGCTTTTTCAGTTCCTCGTTTTCTTCCCGCAGTTTATCGTCAGATGCTTTCGAGTTTAGATATGGATCTGACTCCCACCAGTCCATACCGATTTCTTTGGCTTTATCGACCGAAGCGATAACAAGCCGTATCTTAATCGACAGCAGTTCGATATCAGCAATTCCTACTCGAATATCCCCGGCGATTACTACACCTTTATCGAGAACTGTTTCGAGCACATCAACCAGGTTATTGGACTGTGAAGCTGGTTCAATGGCTGCCATTTTAACAACCTCCTGTTACAGTAAGTTCCCTAATGGGCCTAAATCTATGTTTAAATCATCGTCATCCAGGCCAAAAACATCTTTCAGTTCGTCCATTTTTTCCTCGAGGTTCATCAGGGCGAGACCTAATTTTTCGATTTCCTCTTCCGTCAGAGACCCGCCGTCGACCCGCCTTAGTGCCTGACGTTCCACAAGCTGCCGCAGCAGTTCAATCACCGTCAGTACCAGTTCAGCCAGCCCCTGCTCGGCATTATTTTCATCCAAGTTAATTCGGCTGTTGCGCTGTGCAAGCTCATTAGATGACACGGTTTAGCGCCTCCTTTTCCTCGTCCAATTTTTCCGAACTGATCTCCCGCTGTTTGGCTTCCATTAAGGTTTCAACCGAGGAAATCAGCACCCGTAGATCGAGGTAAACCAAGTCGATCCCGGCGATTGATATAATTAAATCTCCTTTGATGGCGACTCCTTTATCCAAGACGGCGTCAAGAACATCAATCAGCGCCACATCTTTTGTTTGAAATTCAGATCGTGCTGCCATGGATTATCCCTCGCTTTTGGGACACGGAGCCTGTCCCCGTGTCCCGCTCTCGGCAAAATGATAGGCTGGCCAGGGTCCGGCTGCTTCGATTGTCCAGCCGGATGTTTCCCATTCATGCTGGAGATTTTTTATGTGCTCCAGAAAATCTTCAACTTTATCTTTTTTGACCAGATAGACACTGTTCCAGCACATTTCATCGGTCCGACCGGTTACATCTTTATTCCAGTTCTTCTTTACGGTACTGTCTTCGCTGTATTCATCAAGACCAGCATGCACCAAGGAACAGAATGATTCTTTTTCTTTATCAAGTTCCCGGTCGATAAGCTGGTCAAGTCTTCGTTTCTCCAAATACTGCCTGCCGGGGGAGAGTTTGCCGATTGCCTCTTTTTTCGCCCCGACAGTCGCATTATTGGCTTCCGTCGTTTTGTGGAGCTTTTCATTGTTCGCATATATTTTGAAATTCCATTCTTCCTTATCAGCCAGGTGATTTAAAGAAGCATATAAATCATCGTGCTGGCTCATAATCTTATTTTCAAGACTTTCGGTGCTTTCATAAATAGTCCCGAACTTCATTGGTATTACGGTGGCATGCTCATAAATTTTCATTACCGCTTCATGGTGATGAAATGCTTTTTCATGAAGCCATTCCGGATTGTTGACCTTCTCTTTAAGGGCTTCTTCACTGTATTCCGCTTCACTGACACCGCAGACAATAACGTCGACACTTCCGAAAGTGATTGCGTAGGCATCGCTCTCCCCGCTGATTCCCCTAAACGAAGGGATGGATTCACCGGTTCGCACAACGCCGTATACATATATTAAATTACTCATACCATTCGTCCATCTCCCGTTTCTTTGCAATTTCGTAGCGGATCATCAGCTCGTTTTCCTTTTTTGCATAGGCCTCCTCGCTGATTTCGTCAAGTTCGTACATCATTTCCAAATGAACGAGCTTACGCTGGATCTGTTCCAGGTCATAGAGTTCTTTTTCAGCTTCCTCCTGAACTTTTTCGCCAACTTTGACGACCAGGTTTATGGGGGAAGTGAACAGCTTATGGATCATGACGGCTGTTCGACCTTGAGTTTAATGTTGATGAAATTGTACGCTGGCCATGGACCGGTGTATTTGAAATCCACATGGTCTTTCCATTTATCGTGTAGTTCATTGACTTTCTGGTCAAACAGCTCTTCTTTGTCCCGGTCCACGAGATAGGCGCCGTTAAGCAGCATTTTTTCACCGATTGGATCGTTAATCTGGTTGGCATCCGCGATAGGAGCCAGCTCGTCATGTATTTCGGTCTCAATCTTGGCTTGAAGTTTTTTGAAAAAATCCTGTGCCATTTCGCCAAGCTGAATCCGGTCAAAATATCCGGCGGCTTCAGACTTGCTTTCGACCGTTCGCTGTTGTTTTTCTATGTTGGGATTTTTGTATATTTCCGTTTCCAGCCATTCTTTTTTACCGATTACTTTCAGACCAACCTCAATTTTTCCCTTTATCTTAGGGAAGAGGGCAATAAGTTGGGGATACAGACTTTCAAGCAACGCTTTTACATCATCACGACTGTGAAAAATATTCCCGAAACTGATCGGAACAACTGAATCCACCTGCTCCATCACATTGGAGATTACTTGCTGGTGCATTTTCAGATTATCTTTTTTAGGATGATAAATCTGCATCGGCATATCAGCAACAATCATAGCTGTATCCTTATGGGAAATGGTATACACATCCCGCTCTTCCCCGGCAAATTCCACGGAATTCAATACGGGATTTTCATTGGCTGGAATACTGCAGAAAACGTAAACGCCATCCATTCTAATCGCCTCCTTTAGGGAGAGTTATCGTTCTTATTCCGGCTGGTCGACCAAATCACTGCGATAGCGCAGACTGATTCGTTCAAACCCTGTAACATTCACATCATTATCTAAAAAAACTTCATAAAGACCAATCATCTGGTCGTTCCCATAGCGTTTCATATATTCTTTTTCCTCGATTACTTCCACTTGGACAAACCATGCGTTAGCCTCGTTATCATCATTTTGTTTTTTTACGGAAATAACTTTGTGGGGAGGTGCTACATAGCTGTTGAAGAAATTTGTGACTTCATCGATTACTTTCATGGTCAATCACCTCATTTAAAACTGAATAGGAGTCGGGGCAGAGCGCCCCGCTCCATTAAGCTCCCTGTTCAACACTTTCGCCGCGTTCAGAAAGCCTGTTGGATAGTCCTTCTTCCTCCACGTCATCACGCAGGAGTCCGACTGCCTCAGCATACCGCAGCCATGTATCGACACTGGCCACGACAACCCGTGCTTCTACTGTTATTAATTCAATCCCCACGACTGATACGCGGGCGAACGCATCAATTACAATACCTTTGTCCAGAATACGGTCAATTACATCTGCCAAACCTGAACTTTCTGTTGATTTCTGAATTGCCATTTGAAACAACTCCTCTCTGGTAGTTAAGAACTGTAATGTTTGATTGCCGAGTGATGCTTGATCTGTTGTGGGCTTTTAATATCGGCGGCACCTTTAATGCCAGTCGACGACTTAATATGACTGATTCCTTTTATGTCGTCAGCCCCACGAACAGCTCTCGGCGGATTGTTCTCTCTCATGCTGGTCTGGAAGTCCTCGCCGGCCTCTTTGACCTTCGCAAGCTTTTCGCGTACCTGCAGCAGCCCGTCCTGTGCTTTCTTTTCCATTGTTTTGGCATTCGAATAAACTTTTGTCTGCAGGTTCTCCTGAAACTCATCACGCTTTCGGTCAGCTACAACTGGCCGCATTTCATTTTGGAGTTCCTCTTTAAGGTCACCGGGATGGTCTGAACGCTTGACTACATTTACAGCACCCGGTAATTCCTTTTTAACCTTTTTGCGGGCCTTTGGAACGGAAAGTGCCGCTGCTGTGGCTGCTGTGAGACCAGCCCCTATTGCTGCTTTTGTCTTCGTATCGTCATCCATAAAAACCCTCCCCGAGAACCTTTGCATGTTAGATTCCCCGTTTGCAGGAAGTGAAACTGTGGTCAAAAGTACTACTGGAAAGATTTAGCTTGATTTTTAAGGAGAAAAAATTGGTAATAGGCATTGTGCGGGCAGTGAAGAAAATAATATGACAAATATTACAAAAATATTATTTTTCAGGAAGAGGTTATTTGAGGCAAATCATAAGAAAATCCCCTGCTTATCCGGCAGGGGACTCCTCGTTAAAACTATACTTTTAAATCTACTGAGCTTCCGAGTGACGGGTGGGATGCTGAAACAGCTTGCGGCTGCTGTAGCATCTCCATCAGCTGCTGGCCCTGCTGCTCCATGACATTTTTCACATTACTCATGACAGCCAGACTAGCCTGTGATTGTACATGATGGCTCGACATCGCCACCGACATTGCCGCAACATCCATAATAAAACCTCCCTGGATAAGTATAGCCGTACATTTCTTATATCGACAAAATGCGTATGAATGTAAAACCAGATAGCGCAGCACCAAGAAACATAGTACAATAGATTCAGATGACTGGGGGTAGGTTAATGGGGGACGTCTACAGCACTACATCTGTTTACATCATTACACAGCAGACAAAGGCAATTCTTACAAAAGAATCGAACTACTACCGGTCGAGGATCCTCGAAGGGCAAGAGGAACGGCATTCGGTGTTCAGGCCGGAACAGATTATCGATCATACATGCCTGCTGTATGGCTCAACACTCGAGGGGCGGCGGGCAGCTGTCCGGGATATTTTGAAAATCAATAGCAAGGTGCCCGTGCCGGTGATCCCGGATAAAGGTGTCTATATGCTTCCCACTTCTTCGACTAAGAACAAGGATTGTGTCTGGCTGTCCTATTACCATATCGAGGATTACGAACAGCGTGACGATAAAACATATGTCGCCTTCACGGATGGAACAGGAATCTATGTAAACACTTCTGAAAATACGTTTGATATGCAGTACAAACGGACAAGTCAAATAATCGCCAAACAGAACCGTTCTGTCTTCTTTGGACGCCGGTCGCTATTTTGGAGTAATTTCTAGGCGAAAGCATTTATACAAGCGTATCTAGAATATCCTGCAAATACTAACAAAATTCTCATTTAATTTAACCAACAGGCGCTGAATTGTGATATAATAGGCTTTACAACACTATACAACTCGGATAGTGTTGTTTTTTTACATACTTTTTTAGTGCAAAGGAGGAGACCAGATATGAAGCGAACCCCCGAATCTCTCTTCGAAAATATTGCACAGGACAACGAAGTCCTGCAAATCTTTAAACACCATTCCATGCGGGTTATGTATCTTTCATCCATGCTTGCCAAAAAGATTGGCTGTTATGATGAGGACCTCCGCGTTGCCGCTTTTCTGCACGATATCGGCAAAATCGGTGTGGCAAAAGAAATTCTTTTAAAGCCAGCGAAGCTCAGCTCGGTTGAACGGGCAGTAGTGGAAAGTCACTGCCATATCGGCAACGTCATAATCCGAAAAGAACTAGGCAAAACCCGTGCGGCCGAATTTGTTCGGGACCACCACGAAAACTGGAACGGGAGCGGCTATCCACGCCGGCTGATCGGCGAGCAAATTTCCATGCAGGGACGCATTATCCGCATTTGCGACTCGTTTGATACAATGACCTACGATATACGAAACTACAAATCGTCAACCATGACATACTACGATGCATTCGAGGAATTGAGGCGCTGCTCATGGACACAATTTGACGGAAACCTGGTTGACACATTTATTAATCTGTTAATGGAACTCGAAATTCCTGACTCCTGGTACGACCAATACAACGCCGAATTCATCAAAAAAATCTACAAAGGAATCGACGCACCACACGACATACTATAATAACTACCGTAAAAACAGGTTAGGGAAGTTGACTAAGCTGTTTTTTTGTTTGTTCATTAACATGAGCCCCGTCCGTTCAGCTTGATCAAGTAGGTTGATTTTCTGCTTAAGCAGAAAATCTTCGTATTTGAAAACTTGGAACATGGGCAGATGCTGATTCGCTTTTATCATCGCATTATTCTATATATCATCGGATTTATCGCGTTTCGGCGATATATCATCTACTCGTGGGATGGTATCATCGAATATACGAATTTATCATTGGATTCGCCCCATTTATCATCGAATCGGCCGATTACACCCGTTCAAAAAGGTTGATTTTCTGCCTAAGCAGAAAATCTTCATATCGTAAAGCTGGCAATGTGGGTGTTTGCTTATTTCACCGTTATAGCAGTTCCAGTTTATATACCCTTGCCTTGTTATACCCTATAAATTTATAGCCTGCATTTGCAAGTAACCGTCTAACCAGATGGTGGGAATCCACCGCCAAAAACTCTCTTGCCTGCTGGTTTGATATTGTGTCATTCACAAGTAAATAGTAATCATTCAGTGCAGCGATATGTGCGTCGGGCGAATAATGATTACACCGGCCACAGTACCATTTTTGATGAAACCGTACCATTGGAGCCACTCCACAGTTTATGCAAATTACCCCGCGGGTCAAATCACTATAGTTAACACCGAAGCGTTTCATCACATTTTTGTCGGGTGGGACATGCGCTTGGAGTAATTGCTGAGATACAAGGTCAAGGGTGGGCCTATCGATAACCGGGGTTTTAAATTCACGGCTTAATTGCTTCATTTTGTGAAATAGGGCGTTGGCGTGTATGACTTCTTTTGGGATTGGTTTTTCGGGATATAGTGGTTTAAGTATTGTGCTGGGGAAGCTGAAGACTACAAAATATAGAAGCGGGATGCGTGGTAATCCAAGATTATTTAATAGTAGCCGGAATCTGTCCCGCTGGAGTTTTACCTGGAGTATGGGGCTCGGAAAGCCTTCTTCTTTTCCATCATCACCCACGCGAATGACCTGTTCTTCACCGTCGAAATAAACGGTTCCATACCAATTTTTAACTTCAATCTGGGTGAAAAATTGCTGGTTCATTAGCAGGGAGTCTGTTTCGAAATGACTATCGTGGCTTGGCAAACGAAGGTTATGAAGGATGCGGTAATCCGTTGGTGGGAGAAATGAAAGTGGATAACTGATTTCACGCTCACCTTTAATTCCGGTATTTGTATTAATCAACTCTTTGCGAACCGCCTCTTTAAGATGGTGAAAATCGGGGGTTCGTCTATCTAATGCCTCCAAACTCTGATGGTAGATTTGCCGTGAATGCGGCTTAATGATCATTCGGTCACAACCTTTCTTTAAGTTATAATTCTAATATACCGTAATAGGTTGTAGTTTAATAGATTAACTTTCTCACCAACTGATTTATCTTCGAATCGGCCGCCCGGTCTGATTCAATAAGGTTGATTTTCTGTGCAAGCAGAAAATCTTCCAACCCACATTTTAAACCAAGGTTGCTGTTCAACGTTGTTTTATCATCGCATTATTTCATTTATCATCGGATTTATCGCGTTTCGGCGATATATCATCGTATCGCGTGCCGGTATCATCGAATTTACGGATTTATCATCGGATTCTCCCCATTTATCATCGAATCCGCCGCTCAGACTCCTTCAATAAGGTGGATTTTCTGCGCGAGCAGAAAATCTTCCTAAACCAAATCTTAAACCAAGGGTTCTGCTCAACGCTGTTTTATCATCGCATTATTCCATATATCATCGAATACGGGTCATTTATCACCGAATCGCGCCTGCACGTAAACCTGTCTTTCAGCACACCCAAACACCGTCCACACTCTTGCACATCACCCTCCATCCGTGTAGAATAGAAAAATGACTGACTGGTTAGTACAGTAACTAAGGAAATAGGTGTTTATATGAATGAAAAGAAACTAAAGTTAATCGAGGCGGGTATCAAGTTATTTGCCGAAAAGGGCTATCACAAGACGTCGATTCAGGAAATTGCGACGGCTGCTGGGGTTTCAAAGGGCGCGTTCTATTTATATTTCCAATCAAAAGAGGATTTTATTATGACCGCGTTTCATTATTATCATCATGAGATCTCGCAACAGATCGAAGCAGTCAAAAACGACAACCACAGCCCTCGCGAAAGTCTTGCGAAACAAATCGAGGTTGTAATCCGTTATATATACGAGTACAAGGATTTCCTGACTATGCAGCTTAGGGAGAATTTTTCCGTCGGGGAGAACACGGACACATTTATCCATCAGATGAAAATGCAGAACTTCCACTGGCTGCGCGAGAACATCATCGATATCTACGGTGAAAAGGCCGAGGAGCATATTATTGACCTGGTTATTCAGCTGGAAGGCTTGATGAATGGCTATTTCAGGTGGATTGTTGTCGACCATGTCGATATGGACGCCAAGGAGCTTGGTGAATACCTTGTCCGCCGGATGGATGATCTCGTCATCGGAATTTTTGCCCAGCAGGAAACGCCGCTAATTACGGAAAAAAACATCCCGGATGATTATCAGGGCAATCAGGACGCGGCGAAAAAGTTAATTGCAATGAAAGGGAAAATTAACACGCTTTCGCTCAAAAAAGAAAAAATCGATGAGTTGCATGAGGTTATCGATATTATTTTAAAAGAAGTAAATAAGAAAGAGCCGCAGCGGTTTATGATTCAGGGGATGCTGGTACATTTTCAGCGCATTCCCGAACTGGAAAAAGAATGCCGGGAAATCGCTGACAGCCTGCAGATTGATTTACTTAAATAACATTAAGAGGAGATACATTAATGCGAAAAATACTTATTCTGATAACAGCAATCACCTTAATCGGCGTGCTTGCTGCATGTAATCAGACCGAGGAAGGTAACAAGGAAGTAAAGGAATCCGTTACACCAGTTAAAATAGCGGAGGCCAAAAAAGGTGACCTTGTACTAGAGAAATCACTCTACGGACGCACAGCACCAAAAAGCACAACGCCGGTCATGGCAGCACAGCCTGGTGAAATCACGAATCTTGAAGTGGAGAATGGCGAGAAGGTCGAGGAAGATGACCTGATTGCAACCATTCAGACAGCACGTGGAGCACAGAATATCTACGCTTCAACAGGCGGGGAAATCACCCAGCTGACCGCAACAGAAGGATCCATGGCATCCAATCAGGAACCACTGGCAGTTATCGCCGATTTCGAATCGATGAAAGTTAACTTCACGGTAACCGAAGACACCATCGATCTTTTTGAAAAAGAAGACACATTCCCGCTGACCGTCGATGGAAAAGAATATGAGGCGGAAATCACGTCAATCAGCACAATGCCGGATAAGACCGGACTTTACCCAGTCGAGGCTACGGTTGAAAACAGTGATGATCAGCTTTTGGCGGGTATGGTTGCTGAAATGGCAGTACCTGAACAGCGCGTAACCGATTCGATTATCGTGCCTACCGAAGCAGTCATCGAGGAGAGCAGTGAAACATTTGTCTATGTGGTTAAGGATGGCAAGGCCGCCAAGAAACTTGTAACGATAAAAGAAACACAATCTGACAAAACAGCGATCGAAGGTAAATTAAACGCAGGTGATCAGGTTGTTACAGAAGGGCAGCTGACCCTGTCAGACGGCGGTAAGGTCAGCATCGCGAAAGAAGGGAATAAATCTTGAAGCTAGTTAATACATCAGTAAAACGTCCAGTCGGCGTCATTATGATTGTGCTTGCAATCATTGCGCTGGGCGTTGTGTCAATGCGCAGTCTGACCGTCGGACTCTTCCCGAAAATCGACCTGCCAATCGCCGTCGTGGCGACATCGTATGACGATGCCGCACCACAGGAAATTGAAAATATGATCAGCCGGCCGATTGAATCAGCGGTCAGCTCCGTAGAAGGAATACAGACCGTTCAGTCGCAGTCACAGTCTGGGTCATCACTCGTTATGATGATGTTTGAAAATGGCACAAACCTTGACCAGGCATTGCTTGATGTCCGTGAATCGGTCGATCAGGCCAAAGGATTTCTGCCGGAAGGGGCCGGGGATCCGAGCGTCTTGCGGTTCAGTCCCGACCAGCTCCCGGTTATGTGGGTTGGAATTACCGGGGATGACCCAGCGGCACTGACTGAAATTGCCAATGACCAGGTCGTTCCGTATTTTGAGCGGCAGGGCGGGGTTGCATCCGTTACTGTCGAAGGGGCCAAAGAACGGGAGATTCAGCTGATTCTGGATCCGGCCAAACTCCAGCAGTACGGGATAAACGCACAGGCAATCATGCAGGCGCTGAACAACACGAATCAGTCTGCCTCAGTCGGCAATGTTGAAAAAGGAAACAAAGACCTCCAACTCCGTGTAACCGGCGAGTTTGAATCCGTTGATTCTATCCGGAATACGATTATTCAAACACAAAGCGGAGCGACCATTCATGTGGACGACGTCGCCGAAGTAAAAGATACATTCAAGGAGTCATCGACCGTAACCTTGGTAAACGGTGAACCAGCAATTGTTCTTTCGATTATGAAAAAAACCGATGCCAACACGGTTGAAGTGGCTGAAAATATTAGAGAAAGTATGGATGAGGTTAGCGGTGATCTGCCATCGGACGCCAATTTGAATGTCATAATCGATACATCCGAATTTATCCAAATGTCGATTAATTCGGTGGCAAAAAACATTCTGATCGGTGGCGTTATTTCGATCTTCATTCTGTTGTTATTTTTGAAGAGCGTGCGGGCAACCATCGTTATCGGGCTCTCCATACCGATTGCAATCATATCTACATTCACACTAATGTACTTTACCGGGGAAACGCTGAACGTCCTGACGCTTGGGGGACTGGCGCTCGGCCTTGGAATGATGGTCGACAGTTCGATCGTTATTCTGGAAAATATCTATTCATACCGGAAAGCCGGGCATTCGCTGTTTGACTCAGCAACAAAAGGGGCATCCGAACTGGCACCGGCGGTAATTGCGTCAACCACCACGACATTGGTTGTATTTTTACCAATCATTTACGTGGAAGGAATCGCGTCAGACATGTTTACGCCACTCGCGCTGGCCGTATCGTTCTCGCTGATTGCTTCACTTGTTGTAGCGGTAACACTTGTGCCGATGCTGTCGTCAAAACTGCTATCAAAAGCAATGGAATACAATGGACGACGTTACTGGTTCGACCGTTTTCTGGATAAAGTAAATAACGGATACCGTGGTGTGTTGAAATGGGTACTGAAACACCGGAAGACAACGGTATTTGGAACAATCGTAGCAATTGTTGCCAGCCTGGCGCTCATTCCACTGATCGGCGCATCCTTTATCCCGTCATCCGATCAGGGACAAATGGAAATCAGTGTCGAAGCTGCTCCAGGAAGCTCGCTCGACTATACGAAGCAAATTGTCGAGCAGGTCAATAATGAACTAACCGACTATGAAGATGTCATCGAAACTAACTATGTAAGTGTCGGTGGCGGCGGATTCGGCATGATGGGCTCAAGTGCCAACCAGGCTACTTACACCATTCAGCTTATACCGTCGTCGGAACGAACCAAGACGACAAAGCAAGTGGTTCAGGAAATCGATGAGGACTTGGAAGGGATTGCAGGTGCTGAAATTGCTGTAAAAGCAACAGACAGTGGTATGGGTACGGGTGACCCTGTCCAGATTCAGCTAAATGGACCGCAGCATGAAGTGCTTCGTGAGCTGTCCATACAGGTTGTCGATCGTATTTCAACTGTCGACGGCATATATAACCCTACATCCTCTGCTGACAATGGTGTCCCACAGATGTCCATTGAAGTTAATGAGGAAAAGGCTGCAACATACGGGCTGAGTGAGCAGCAAATCACCAGTCAGATTCAACTCCGGTTTACCGGTCAGGTGGCATCGAAATTCCGGGAAGAGGGCAATGAAATGAATGTTGTCCTGATGTTCCCTGAAGACAAACGGAGTACCATCAATGACTTGCGTGATATGAAAATCCAGTCACAATCAGGAACATCCATTCCACTTGAGACCGTTGCAACCCTAAAACAAGTCCAAGGTCCTGTTACACTGCAGCGTGAAAACCAACAGCCGCAGATGAACGTAACCAGTCAGATTGTTGACCGTGATCTGGCAAGTATCGTGGAAGATGTTCGTGCTGAACTGGAAACAATGAATCTTCCAGAAGGGTACAGCTATGAAATCGGCGGTCAGGCAGAGGATATGGCCAGCTCATTCCGTGACCTGGCAATTGCGCTCGTATTCTCAATCTTTCTGGTATACGCCGTAATGGCCATCCAGTTTGAGAACTTCTTGTTCCCGCTGATCATTATGTTCTCCATGCCGGCAACCGTAGTCGGGGTCATGGTCGGACTGTATATAACCGGTCTGCCGCTGAGTATTCCAGCGTTTATCGGGGTAATCATGCTCGCCGGTATAGTCGTCAACAACTCGATTGTGCTCGTTGACTATATCAATATTTTACGGCGCCGGGGCATTGATCGATATGAAGCGATACTTGAAGCGGGACCAAGCCGTCTTCGTCCAATTTTGATGACGACCCTGACTACCATTCTGGCAATGGTGCCACTGGCGCTCGCGCTTGGTGAAGGAGCGGAAATGCAGCAACCGCTCGCCGTAACAATCATCTTTGGACTAGGGATTTCCAGCATCTTTACACTGCTGCTGATTCCAGTAGTCTATACGTTGTTTGATGATCTGACCGGCAAAATAACACGTCGTAAGAAAAAAGCATAGATTATGCGAAAGCTCCCTGTTTGGCAGGGGGCTTGCTTTTTAAATTCTGAAGAGAGGAATACACTTTTTTTGGAATATGCCGATCAATCGTTGTACAATATATAAAAACCTGCTCGGAATGAAACTTTGGACAGGGTTCATACGTATGAAATAGCATCATTACTGAAATTACAAAAATTGACTAGGAGGGAGCAACTATGACGCTTTCCCGTATTATGAAATTTATTACCGGTGGAGCGGAGGCATTTCTGGGTATACCATTTATCGGCGGTGCATATATCCTTGGCACCGGCTGGACCCCGCTACTCGTTATGTTTGTCCTGCACCTGATTACTGTGGTGATCGCCTATAGAGACCGTGGCAGCATTGCCGGGAACATCCTGGGAATGATCACGTCTGTCGTAGGGGTTATTCCAATCGTCGGCATGATCATGCACATCATCACTGCAATCGTGATTTTAATCGATGCTATTATCCACAAAAAATAACTTCGCCGGGTGTTAAGCACCTGACGAAGTTATTTTTTTGACCAATTGATTTACTACCTCGGAAAACATCAGCCCAATGGCAATCGCACCGGCCAGCAGCATAACTTTTGCTGATAGCTGAACCGCGGTATAATAATCATTCTCCACAAAATGCCGCATCGCATCATACGCCACACCACCTGGGACGAGTGGAATAATCCCAGAAACATTAAACACGATAATTGGCGTTTTATATAGCTTACCGCATACCTGGCTGAGTACCGCCACTAGTATTGCTCCACATGTAGTTGCTGGGACTGCATCCATCCCGGTCTCCACCAGCAGATAATACAAAATCCATCCGAACATCCCGACAAGCCCACATTGAATTAGTGCCCGTTTCGGTGCGTTGAAAAGAACCCCAAATCCTGCGGCGGCGATAAAACTGGTAACAAGTTGCGCAATAATCATCACAGTGGTCCACCCCCGAGCAACATCGCCCATGCGGTAACTGGCACAATCGCAATCCCTGTTCCTATCGCGAACGCTGTAAGACCTGCCTCCACACCCTTAGACATCCCTGATACGAGGTGGCCGGCCATTAGGTCACGCACCGCGTTGGTAATATGGAGGCCGGGAACTAAAGGCATAACCGCGCCGATAATTATTCTATCCAGATCAATTCCGAACCCGAAGGCAATAAACGTAACGGCCAGTACGCCTAAGACGAATGATCCAAAAAAATCGGCAACAAAGCTAATCGCAATCAGCCGGCCTGCTCCAAGCATTGCAGCATACCCGGTTCCTCCCGCGATAAAAGAAGGGAGGAAGTCAGGCCATGTACCCCCAAACATTATGGTGAAACTTCCACTCAAGAATGCGGCGGCAACTATCTGAACCAGCTTGGAGTATGTATTTTTGGCCCCGTCGATGTTATCCAATAGAACCAGTGCCTGATTAATGTCAATGTCGCCTGCAGTAATACTCCGGGAGATACTATTGACGTCATCAATTTTTTGTAAGTTATTCGACCGGTCGGAAATCCGTATAAAGTTCGTCACATCCGCAAAGTCTGCCGAAAAGTTAATCCCGGTAGGCGTCGCATAACTCTGCGCATTCGTTAACCCATACGCCGACGCAATCCTATTCATTGTGTCTTCAACCCGGTATGTTTCCGCACCGCTCTCCAGCATTATTTTCCCCGCAAGCATGCAGACTTTCGCAATAAGTACTCGGTCCAGCATAGCTACCACCACCTTTCTCTTTTTCATATTATAACTGGGCGATGGGGAAAGGGAAAGCTGAACCATTTGGGCGACAATCCACCTCAGCAAAAAAAGGACTCCAACCGGGGAAGCCCTTACCACATTTAATTCTGGCCGTACAATATTGTCTGTGCGATTCCGATAAAATAATCCGACTCATCGATAATATGGTCGATGACAACCTGAGCTGTTGGATTCTCTCTTACGGCTTCACTCTCATGCTTCACTTGCCGGCAAAATTGCGTAAACGCCACACTCTCCTGCAAACAGAACGTCACAAGGTCCAGCACTTGCTGATACAATGCAGGTGGCATTTGATTATCACTCCGGATCACCGACTCGACAAAACGCCGGACGTGCTGATGCGTCGTTTCGAGAACATCCTCCCAGCGCTTGAGCGCGTCTACATATTCTTTCTCCAGATTCCGAACAAGCTCACGCATGACTACTGTATGCTCTGCTTCCTGCTCTTTCCAGAACTCCGCCTCATCCAGTACACGGAGCGGCATCTGACTCCCATAGTAAAACTGCATCCCCCTGCCTCCCTGATGAAAATAAACTTATGTCCCCTTAATATCTATGCCTGACTAGGAGTGATAATGAATGCAAAAATTTGCTTTACAATTTCGCAATCCGACAATATAATAAAAGTGAGTAATCACTCACAAAGAGAAAAGGAGGCCAAACCATGTCTGCTTTTATTGAAATGAAGAACATTCAGTACAGCTATGGGAAAGAAACAGTACTGAAAGATATCAACCTCACGATTCCGGAAGGCCAGCTGTTTGGACTGCTAGGTCCATCAGGCTCCGGTAAAACTACGCTTGTCAAAATAATCAACGGACTGCTTGATCCCACCAACGGAACCATCCACATCGAGAACGAACAAAAGCCATCTTTCTCGAAGATGCAGAAAATCGGATACATGGCCCAGTCAGATGCCCTATACAGCGAACTTACCGCCAAGGAGAACTTCGATTTTTTTGCCAGTCTCTATAAAATTCCCCGAAAAGAACGAAAACACCGTATCACAGAATCAGCAAAAGTCGTGAACCTGGAAGGCCAGCTCAACAAAACGCTCGAAAAGTTTTCAGGAGGTATGAAGCGGCGGATGTCTCTCGCGGTTGCACTTTTGCACCAGCCAAGCCTTTTAATACTCGATGAGCCAACAGTCGGAATTGACCCTGTACTGCGAGCATCCATTTGGGAAGAGTTGCGGAACATGCAACAACAGGGAACCACGATTACCATCACCACCCATGTCATGGACGAAGCAGAAAAGTGCGATAACCTGGCTCTGCTTCGTGACGGGTACATTATCGCCCAGGGGAGTCCAGCTGATTTGAAAGCCAAAAGTGATACCGACTCGCTTGAAGCCGCATTTTTACATTATGGAGGTGCTAAGCATGCGTATTCATGCAATCGTTAAAAGGATTATCCGGCAATTTCTACGCGATAAACGAAGCATCGCACTGATGCTGGTTGCGCCGCTGCTAGTGATGACACTACTATGGCTCGTACTTGATATGGAACAATATGTGCCCACTATCGCGATTACCGATGCACCTGAGCAACTGAAGGAAACATTGAACGACCAGAATGCCACTATCATCGAAATGAGTGAACAGCAGGGACAGGAGGTGCTGGAGCAACAATCCGCCGATGCGCATCTTTCATTCGAAAAAAACCATGCAGAGCTTACGATGGAAGGCAGTAATCCCACTGCAACCTCGGCTGTTCAACGAGTCATCAATAGTGCGGTAAAAGAAATGAATCCCACTACACCAGAACTGGATGTGAACTTTCTCCATGGGTCCGCTGATTTAAATATTTTCGATAACACTGGATCTGTGCTAATTGGATTTTTAGTATTCTTTTTCGTATTTATTATTGGAGGCGTTTCCTTTCTCCGCGAACGGACACAGGGAACACTGGAGCGGCTCCTGGCAACCCCACTGAAGCGGTGGGAAATCGTAGTCGGTTACCTGCTCGGATTCGGGATTTTCATTATTATCCAGTCGGCGATTATCACCGCGTATTCCATCTATGTACTGGATATCTATATGGCAGGTTCATTTCTGTCCATACTATTAATCGTATTTATCCTTGCAATTACAGCTCTGAGCCTGGCCACATTACTATCAGCGTATGCTAAAAATGAGTTTCAGATGTTCCAGTTCATACCGATAGTCATTATTCCGCAGGTTTTCTTTTCCGGCGTATTCCCGACCGATTCAGTCGAGTGGATTGATGTAATTGGAAAAATTATGCCGTTGACGTATGGAGCAGATGCCCTTGAGTCAATCATGCTGAGGGGCGCAGAACTAACAAATGTACTTGGTGATATCGCAGTATTGATTGGATATTCGGTAGCATTTATAATCCTTAATATCATCGCCCTCAAAAAGCACAGGACACTCTAAATACAGGAGGCAATCACCATGGCAGACATGATTGAGATATTACGTGAACAAGAAAATATGACACCAAAACAAATAGAAATAGTAAAGGCAGCAATCGAACTAATTTCCGAAAAGGGCTATTACAACACATCGACAAGTGAAATTGCCAGACGGGCAGGCGTGGCCGAGGGAACCATCTTTCGCCATTACCGTACAAAAAAAGACCTGCTCGTTACGATTGTCACCCCGGTAATTACGAGTTTTTCCGCACCATTATTTGCCGAAAAATTCGTTGATCAGGTCTTCCGGGATAAATATGCCCACTTTGAGGATCTGCTGAATGCCTTTATCCGGAACCGGTTTGAGTTTGCTCAGTCCAATATCCCGCTCATCAAAATTCTTTTACAGGAGCTTGCCTTTCATCCGGAAATCCAAGCCTCATACAAAGAGGTCTTCTCCAATAAGGTCTTCCCGGCATTCAATCAGGCAATCGACTTTTATAAGGAGAAAGGTGAGCTGAGGGACCTCCCAAATGAGACGATTATCCGTACTATCGTTTCCAACATACTTGGATTCATGATTAACAGGTTTATTATACAGCCGGATAAAGACTGGGATGACGAGACAGAAATCAAACAAACGATTGATCTAATTATTCGGGGAGTGGGGTAGAGACCTTTTCCATCTCCCTGTTTTTTGTTGAACAATTAATCAACTTTTTTGATCTAATTACTTGAATAAAAGAAGCAAAGATCATCTGACAGCAGTATCTTTTCTTTTTAGTATATTTCCTAAAGTAGAGCATACAGATAGAGTATGACGAATCTACTAGATGAAATAGAGGGGGCTGCAAGTTGAAAAAGAAGGTTATGATCATGACTTTATGTGCTTTATTGTTGGGTGGCGGGGTAACCTATGCAGCGGCTACTAACTATTATGCTAATCTCTTAGCCCGCCAACAAGGACAGATGGAAGACATTATTGAGAAAAAATACAACGAGCGGATCAACGAAATTGGGGAACAGGTGCACCATGACATGGTGATGCTCGCTTCTACCGAGCGGGACAGGATTTTGAAAGAAGCAGAGGAGTATCTCAAGACTAAGCTGGACGCCGAGCAGCAAGCCCGCATGAATGAACATTCAAAAGCAATTAAGGCAGAATCAGAACGTATATTAAAAGAACTTAAAGCAAAGATAGATGAACTAGTTGCAGAATAATAATTATCCCCTTTAAAGAGGGGGTATTTTTATTGTTTGGATATATGACAGTAAAATCGCTAAAACTATTTGTGAAATACAATCATAATTAGCAAGTAGCCTTATATAAGTACATTTTTCTACAAATTAATCCAATTTAATACATATACAACCACAGGGGCCAAAATAATACGAATACCCTTGAGTATCTGCTAATAGGGATTTTGAGATAATATTATCTTTTTGTTATAAAGGGTAGGTATATAAATAAGAACCAAAAAAGGGAGTTAAAACATGAAAGAAAGACAGACACTTAAAAAGTCACTAAAACCCCATTGGGTCTGGGCAATTGCCCTTGGTTCCTCGATTGGGTGGGGGGCATTCGTACAGCCTACCAACTGGATGGGGCAGGCAGGACCGGCCGGTGCGATAATCGGCTTTGGAATTGGTGCCTTACTCATGATGCTAATCGCCGTAAGTTATGGGTTTTTAATAAAAAGTTTTCCGGTATCAGGCGGAGAATTTGCCTATTCATTTATTAGTTTAGGTCGGACACATGCTTTTATCTGTGGTTGGTTTTTAGCACTCGGCTACATATGTATCGTATCACTCAATGCATCAGCGTTCGCATTAATGTTTAAGTTTGTATTCCCGGCATTAATTGAAAACGTGTTTCTTTATAACGTTGCCGGTTGGGACGTTTATCTGATGGAAATTGTAATCGCAGCTGTTACGCTTGGAATATTCGGTTACTTCAACATTAAAGGTACCGGATTATCTGGTCGTATGCAGTTTGTGTTTTGTTCAATAATGGTAATAGCAGTTGTCACAATTACATTTATGGTTGGTGCACAGCCAGGAGCAGGGCTGGAAAATGTAGGGCCAGCATTTCCTGCAGAAACAACAGCATTTGCTGCGATAATTTCTATCGTAGCGATGGCTCCGTGGGCATTTGTCGGCTTTGACAACGTTCCACAAGCTGCTGAGGAGTTTCACTTTTCATCTAAAAAAGCTTTTACTTTGATTATCTTGGCTATATTCTTTGCTGGGGTGTTATACAGCCTGATGATATTGGCAACAGCAATGATTGCACCGTGGCAGGGACTTGCAGAGCAAAATGTGGTATGGGGAACAGGAGCAGCTATTCAGGATCTGCTTGGAACATTGGGGCTTGTAATTCTGGTTACAGCGCTGACGATGGGGATTTTCACCGGACTGAATGGATTTATCATATCCTCAAGCCGCCTGCTTTTTGCCATGTCACGAGCTAAGATTTTGCCAGAGGCATTTTCTAAATTACATCCAAAACATAAAACACCATATGTAGGTATTATTTTCACAGTAATCGTTGCAGCCATCGCACCATGGTTTGGTCGATCAGCGTTACTGTGGGTTGTGGACATGTCATCTATCGGTGTGACGATTGCGTATTTCTATACGTGCTATACTGCATTTTCGTTATTTAAGCGGTCGAAAGGAGCAGACTTTAATCCTAAAAAGCATGTAGTAGCTCCATGGAAAAAAACAATTTCAGCAATTGGAATGATCACAAGCCTAGTATTCCTAAGTCTTCTGCTCATCCCAACTTCCCCGGCATTTCTTGGAATCGAATCCAGACTAGCGCTGGTTGCCTGGATAGCACTTGGATTTGTATTCTACTTGGCACGCAGGACTGAGTTTAACAAAATCCCTAAAGAAGAACTTAACTACCTAATCTTAGGTAATGAGAAAATTGAAGCTAAGAATAGAGTGTAATGATCCCCCTTTGCTATCTAATGATGGCATTGGGGGTATCTTTTTAAGGGAGAGATTAAATACCCCACCCAAAAAAAAAGTTATTTTCGAACATTGTGTGGGACACGAAGGAAATAAATCAGATTAAGGTAGTATTAAAAACATAATAAAATTATTAAAAAACATTGATGAATTATGTAAAATAATCTATTCTATATAGTAATGTGTGTATTACTAAGTAAGTAGTTTTGGTTATGAACTCATTATAAAATATTTGCTTTTTTAAAAGTAGGGGAATTTATGTATGATATAACACAACTTATTGTGGCATTTATTTTATCTTTAATTGCCACACTCTTATTAGTGTATCCAATTAAAGAAATTGCCACAAAAATAGGGGTAATTGACATACCCAATTATAGAAAAGTCCATAAAAATCCTACTCCTAGTCTTGGGGGGCTTGCTATTTTCTTGGGTACTATAGTGGGACTCTTATATATAAGACCTAGCCATGATGCTTTTTTGGAAATTAGCATTGGTGCCTTAATTATTGTACTGACAGGTGTGCTTGACGACAAATATACGATTAGACCAGTATTAAAATTAACAGGGCAGATTATTGCTGCAGCTGTTATAATAAATGCGGGCTTAATAATTGAGAAAATCACACTGCCCTTTTTTGGAGTGGTGGAGCTTAATTTTTTTAGTGTGGCAATTACACTTATATGGATAGTTGGGATAACTAATGCAATTAATTTAATTGATGGTCTTGATGGGTTGGCATCAGGTGTATCGACAATCGCTTTAATTAGTATTCTTATTATGGCTATATTAGATCAGCGAATATTAGTTATATATCTGTGTATTGTACTCATTGGAAGTAATTTCGGGTTTCTTTTCCATAATTTCCATCCTGCTAAAATATATATGGGTGACACTGGATCCATGTTCTTAGGGTTCTCCATTTCGGTTATATCGATTTTGGGGCTATTTAAAAATGTCACTTTATTTAGTTTCATTATACCAATAATTGTGTTGGCCGTTCCCATTTTTGATACCCTCTTTGCAATGGTAAGAAGAAAGCTAAGTGGTAAGAAAATAATGGCGCCAGATAAAAAACATATTCATCATCAGTTGTTATCGGCAGGGTTTAGCCATCGAACCACTGTGTTAATCATTTACGGATTTAGCGTAATGTTTGGCGCATTAGCTATTATATTTTCTAATGCTTCCTTGACCCTTCTTTTATTTATCTCCTTTCTACTATGGTTTATATTGCACATTTTCGCGGAAATAGTGGGTATAGTGGGAGAGGGTAAAAAGCCGGTCATTCAAACAACAAAAAAGGTTTTTACAAAAATAAGAAATAAAGAATAAACTACGATAATGCAGTCTTTAAACATGATATTTCTAGAAAAAGTCAAACTTGTTAATGGACTATGAATAGGAGAGATTATATGACTGTTAAAAAAGCAATTATTCCTGCTGCTGGTTTAGGTACTCGTTTTTTGCCGGCGACAAAAGCACAGCCTAAAGAAATGCTACCTATAGTTGACAAACCTACAATTCAATATATTGTGGAAGAAGCGGTAGAATCCGGTATAGAAGACATAATAATTGTCTCTGGAAGGGGCAAACGTGCTATAGAGGACCACTTTGATATATCTTATGAATTGGAAGAAAAGTTGGCTGAAAAAGGCAAAATAGAAATGCTTGAAATGGTAAGGTCCATTTCTGAACTTGCTAATATACACTATATAAGGCAAAAGGAACCGAAAGGACTAGGGCATGCTATATCATGTGCTAGCAGGTTTGTAGGGAATGAGCCATTTGCTGTTCTATTAGGGGACGACATTGTAGAAGCTGAAAAGCCGTGTTTGTCTCAACTTATAGATGTATATAACAAGTATGAATCTTCTGTTGTAGGAGTTCAAAACGTTCCACAAGAATTAGTGCCCAACTATGGCATTATAGATCCTAAAGTAAATGAAAATTATCCAACTTATATTAAAGAGGTAAACACGTTTGTTGAAAAGCCAGATATCGATAAAGCACCTTCAAACTTAGCTATTATGGGACGGTATGTATTAACTCCAGCTATATTTGAAATACTTTCCACCTTGCCGCCTGGTAAAGGTGGAGAAATTCAACTAACTGATGCCATTAAGATTTTAAATGAAAAAGAGAACGTTTTAGCCTATAACTTTGATGGAAAACGATATGATATTGGGAATAAACTGGGATTTGTTAAAGCAACCGTTGATTTTGCCCTAAACCGGGAGGATTTACAGGAAGAAGTATATGAATATTTACGTGAAGTTCTTGAAAAGGATAAAATGTAAATTATCATTTCTAAACCTTTTAGTAGTAAAAGGCTCAATAATTTAACTATATCGATTGATAAATGTATCAGGGAGGTGCGTTCATGGAATTCATTATGCTTATTCTAAGTTTTTTAACTGCAGTAATATTAACACCATTGGTGAAAAAGCTGGCTCACAAAGTGGGAGCTGTAGATAAACCTAATGAGCGAAAGGTCCATACCAGGATTATGCCTCGAATTGGTGGCTTATCTGTATATCTTAGTTTTACTCTATGGTTGGTAGTATTTCAACCTGATAGTTTAATTCTTTGGACTGTAGTTGCAGGGGGAACCCTGATTATGATTGTCGGTTTCCTGGATGATTTGTGGGAGTTACCAGCATGGGCGAAACTAATTGGACAGATTATCGCCTCTCTGATTGTTGTAAGTGGTGGAATTCAAATTGAATTTATTAATCTACCATTCGGTTCTTCGATAGAGTTTGGTATGTGGAGTGTGCCCTTAACTATAATTTGGATTGTAGCGATTACCAACGCTATTAACTTAATTGATGGTCTGGATGGTTTGGCAGCTGGGGTTTCAGCTATCGCTTTACTAACCATTTCGGGTCTTGCCATTTCAATGGGTGATGCTTTTGTAGCCATGGTGGGACTACTGTTATTTGGAAGTACTTTAGGGTTCCTGATATATAATTTCTTCCCTGCTAAAATTTTTCTGGGAGATACAGGATCTCTTTTTCTAGGTTTTATGATAAGCATCCTTGCTATTCTCGGTTTTAAGAATATAACGGTTTTTTCAATAGTGGTCCCGATTATTATTTTAGGTGTTCCGTTAGCAGATACATTCTTTGCTATTGTTAGGAGAATAGTTCAGAATAAACCAGTGCATGCTCCGGATAAGTTACATTTACATCATTGTTTGATAGGATTAGGTTTTAGCCACCGAACCACTGTTTTAATAATCTATGCGATCAGTTCAATATTTGCATTATCAGCGGTTATTTTTTCAACGGCTACTATGTGGACTTCGATAATTCTCCTGGTTGCTCTTTCTATTTTACTAGAATTGTTGGTCGAGGTCACTGGACTTATTGGAAAGAGATATAGACCATTGCTCAATATTTTCAAAGCTCCAGAACGTTAATGGAGTTTTGGTATATAAGCCTGTTAGAATAACCTAACGGGCTTATTGATTTTAAGATAAATCGGAATGTGGATAGGCTTATTTATAATTATCGGGTTTGATAGTTATAATAAATGCATATGGAACGGTAGGGTTATAATAATGCCCGATAATAATGAAAAGTATAGGAGTGGTTATTGAAATGTCTCAATTAAGTAATTTAATGGAAAAAATAGATAGTAAAAAAGCTACAATTGGAGTTGTTGGGTTAGGTTATGTTGGATTGCCACTAGCCGTTGAGAAAGCAAAAGCGGGGTATAAGGTCATTGGATTCGATGTCCAGGATACAAAGGTTAAGATGGTAAATGAAGGTGTTAACTATATTGGGGATGTCGTAAATGAAGAATTATCTGATTTAGTTGGGAATGGATTGATCTCTGCTACCACGGATTATTCATTTATTAGTGAAGTTGACACCGTAGCGATTTGTGTACCTACCCCTTTAGATAAACATTTTCAGCCAGACACCTCTTATGTAGAGAACTCTGCAGCTGAAATTGCTAAACAATTGCATCCAGGGATGCTTGTTGTCCTGGAAAGTACAACATATCCTGGAACCACTGAGGAGATTATTAAGCCAATATTAGAAGAAACTGGTCTGAAATGTGGTGAGGATTTCTTCCTTGCTTACTCTCCTGAACGAATTGACCCTGGAAATAAAAAGTTTAAGACCAAGAATACACCTAAAGTAGTTGGCGGAATAACTGAAAACTGTACTAAGGTTGCTTCAAGTTTATATTCACATTTTCTTGAAGGAGAAGTTCATGAAGTCTCCAGTCCCGCAGTAGCAGAAATGGAGAAAATCCATGAAAATACATTTAGACATATAAATATTGCACTAGCAAATGAAATGGCTCTTCTGTGTGATCGAATGGGTATTGATGTTTGGGAAGTTATTGATGCGGCAGCAACAAAACCATACGGATTTATGCCTTTCTACCCTGGACCAGGGCTCGGAGGCCACTGTATTCCGATTGATCCATATTATTTGACTTGGAAGGCTAGAGAATTCAACTATCATACGAGACTTATTGAGTTAGCAGGAGAAATTAATAATAGTATGCCGGAATATGTGGTAAATAAATCTATGCAAATTCTCAATCAGGATAAAAAACCTTTATACGGTTCAAATATAGTAGTACTTGGAGTAGCATATAAAAAAGATATAGACGATGTAAGGGAGTCACCAATATTAGATATTCTTGAGATGTTTAGTCAACAAGGCGCAAGGTTTGAAGTAGCTGACCCACACGTTGAACAATTTAAGATTGGTGAAAAGATTGTAGAAACAAAAGAGCTCTCGAAGGATCTATTGGAAAATGCAGATCTTGTCATAATTGGAACGGACCATTCACTTTTTGATTATGATTTGATTTTAGATGCTTCAAAAGTAATTTTGGATACTAGAAATGCTCTTAAAGGTAAAATCCAAAAAGCCAATGGAGCATATTATAAACTCTAAATAAGTATATAACCTCAATAAAGAAGGATAACATTATGAGTAGACAGAATTCTTTTATGCGCAATAGCTTTTTAACTATTACAAGACAAGTCCTAAGCATTATCATCGGATTATTGTCAATGATCATCATAGCACGCTACCTTGGACCTGAGGGCCAAGGTAGCTATTCGCTTATAATTTTAATACCTACAATGTTATATACATTTTTGAATATAGGTATTGAGGTATCAACAGTTTATTATGTTGGAAAAAAAACAGTTAGTTTAAATGACGGATATAAAACAAACCTATTTCTCTCATTAGCTCTGAGCTTTATAGGAATTATAGCAGGATTAATAGTGATTTTTGGTTTCTCGGAAAAATTTGCGGGGATTGACCAAACACTATTGTTACTCATTCTGATTGTATTGCCTTTATATATGTTAAAACAATTTTTACAATCAATTTTCCAGGCGAAGCAGGACTTTACTGCTTTTAATTCTGTCTTAATACTAGGACAGGGTTCTATCTTAATATTTGTCACTATATTCTTGGTGCTATTTGACTTGGGTTTAGGATTTGCATTATTATCATACGGGCTTGGTCAATTAGTTGCATTAATCACTGTTCTTTATCTTCTGAAGAAAAAGTATGGACTTTGGATTAATAAAGGAAAATTCTCTAAACAACATTATAAGAATTCCATAAAATATGGATTAAAGTCCCACTTGAGTAACATTATGTCCTTTCTTAATTATCGTCTGGATATTCTGTTGATTGGTTTCTTTCTAAATGCCACTTCTGTTGGTTTTTACACGATAGCCGTATCTATTGCGGAAAAACTTTGGATTTTATCTAAATCTATCTCTGCAGTCTTATTCCCTAGAATAGCTTCTTCTAACGATGAGGATGATAAGAATAATATTACATCCATGGTAAGTAGAATGGTTTTTGCAATTTCTGCTGTTGGAGGTGTGGTGCTATTCTTTATTTCGGGGTTCTTGATTGAGCTCTTATTCGGGAATGAATATGGTGCCAGTATCGAACCTTTCAAAATATTATTGCCAGGAATTGTTCTAGGCTCCATGGCTAGGTTGATTTCCAATGACATTGCAGGTAGAGGTAAACCAGAGATTAATATGTACACCTCAATCTGCATGGTTATTACTAATGTAATTCTTAACATATTACTAATCCCTAAATATGGAATTGAAGGGGCTGCTTATGCTACTACCGTTACTTATACAGTAAATTGGATAATTAAAGTAATAATCTTTAAGAGGTTAACAGGGCTAAAATTGAATTCATTTATTTTAGTAAATCAAAAAGATTTACAACTAATAGGTAAAATAGTTAGAAAGTATACAGGAAGAGTTAGGGAGGGAAATTGATGCATGTATTAATTGTGCCCTCTTGGTATCCTACTGAGAGAAATCCCATAGCAGGTATATTTTTTAAAGATCAGGCAAAGGCCCTACAGGAAAAGGGTTATAAGGTGACAATTGCGTATCCCGAAATAATACCGTTAAGGGAAAAAAGTAGTGAAAAAATGGGTTACTCAGTAAAAGAAGAAGACGGAATAATAACTTATCGATATAGCGTTAGGAATCCATTTCCTCGGAGGTTTAAAACCTTTGAAAGGTTATTATATTCTTCTAAGTTAAAAATACTTTATAAGGAAATAATTAAGGAACAGGGGATTCCGGATGTTATCCATGCTCATTCCTCCTTTTTGGCTGGTTGGTCTTCAAATAAACTGTCAGCCATTCATAAAGTCCCTATAGTATTAACAGAGCATTCTTCTACTATTGGAAAAGGAAAGCTTACACCCAAGCAAAAGAGATTGTTAAGTGAAATATTAAGCGAAGCAGATAAAGTAATTTCAGTCGGACCAGGTCTGGCAAAAACGTTAGGTGAGTATATCCCTGAAGATAAATTAAAAATGATTCCTAACCTGGTGAATACGGATGAATTTGGAATAGAAACACATATAGGAAGTGAAAAATTTAGGTTTTTTAGCCTGGCTCGTTTAGATAGCAATAAGGGGATGGATGTTCTTGTTGATGCCTATACGAATGCGTTTAGTAGTGAAGATAACACAGAGTTGGTGATTGGTGGAGACGGTCCTCTAAAAGAAGAATTGAAGAACCAAGTAGCTAAAAAGGGGCTTCAAGGTAATGTTCACTTTTTGGGGCAATTAAACAGAGATCAGGTTATAAATGAAATGCAAAAATGCGATGCATTTGTTTTGGCAAGCAAGTATGAAACGTTTGGGATTGTATATTTGGAAGCTTTGGCAAGCGGAAAACCTATAATAGCTACCAAGTGCGGTGGACCAGAAATCATTGTAAATAATAAAAATGGTATATTGGTACCTGTAGATAATCAGAATGAATTAGCGGATGCGTTAAAGTCTATTTTAAAAACCGCTGAGGAATACTCCCCTGAAGAAATTAGACAGGACTGTATTGCCAGATTTGGTAAGGAAAGAATAATACAGGACATATCCCGACTATACGAGGAAGCAATAAGGAATAAGTAGAGTTGGATTCCGCTTGGAGGATTTTTTATGAACATACTTTTTTTATCGGCTCAGGACTTCAAAGAAAAATCAATACAAGTAATTCGGAAAACCCCTGAAGCATATGTAAAACATAATATAGGAGTACATTATGTAGTTGAAAGAGACATGTCAAAACATGGTAACTACTATTATGAAGATGAGATTAACCCAAAAGGTGTAAAAGTATATCGCTTTGAGGTACCTCTAGCAAAATTGCGAAACAGATTCAATAATGGTCCAATTTTAGCTCTTCTTCAAAAGCTTGCAAAGTACATTTCAATTGTCAAATTGGCTGTTTCCGGGAGTAAAGTACTAAAGAATGAGCAAATTGACATTTGCTACGGATATGGTGTTAATGGGGTATTGGCGGCTAACTTGCTGAAATTGGTCGGAAAGTTAAAAGGCATTAAATTAATTTCCCGATTTCAAGGTACTTTCTATTTCACGGAAATGATAAAAGAGAAGAAGATTTTAAAAAGTTTGTTTAATTGGGAAGGGTTTCTCTCTCTTTATTTACCTGCAGATCTCTGTATTTTAACAAACGATGGAACACAAGGTGATATGGTTCTTTCTAAAATACACTCTAAGAATTTGAGAAACATGAAATTCTGGCCTAATGGGGTAGATGAGCAAAAATTGCCGAAACATGAGGTAGAGAGATTAGAAAAAATCTACAATCCTAAAAATAAAACCATTGTGGTTACTGTATGTAGGTTGGTTAAAGTTAAAAGGGTTGATAGAGGTATTGAAGCATTTAGTAAAGTTGTAAATGAAATGAATGTAAAAAACATTGAATATATCATAATAGGGGAAGGAACTGAAAGAGGAAGACTAGAGGAGTTAGCAAAAAAGCTAAATGTAAGTCAATATATAAAATTCGTGGGTTCAATAAAAAATGAGCAGGTTAAAGAATATTTAAATGTAGCAGATATTTTCTTGTCCACTTATGATGTTTCAAATGTAGGAAACCCTCTACTTGAAGCTATCAGAGCCAACAAGGCAATCATTACCTTGAATAATGGAGATACAGCAAGTTGGATTAAGCATAACGAAAACGGCTATATATATGATGTTAACGAGAATACTACCCAAAGCCTTGCACTGGGGCTAGCTAGATTACATGAAGATGTGGCAGAACGAGAAAGAATAATAAACGCTATAAAGTTAACTGAAAATGAAAAGTTATGGACCTGGGATGAAAGAATGAACACAGAGGTTGGAGTGGTGAAGAAACTTGCCGATTACTAATCGCCAGGAAAAAAAGGGTATTTCTACATTCTTTTGAAATAAAGTGAGACATAGTTATTGGGGGATCGCAATGTACAAAAAGTTAACTGTAAATGATAATTTAGTTAAAATAATGGAAAGGTACTTCTTGATTTTTATTTTGCTTCAACCCTTTCTAGACCTGACTTCCTATGCAGGATGGTCTATTTCCGAATTGGTACGAGCATTGACAATTGGAATCGGCTTTATTTATCTACTGTCCGTATACCGTAAATATAAATTTGCCAAATATGCAACTAATTATTTTATTGTTCTGTGCGTTTTTATGCTTATTCATTTCCTTATTAACTATTTCTTAAAGGAACCCTACAGTTTATCGTCTGAAGTAGTTTATATTGTAAAGACTGTGTACTTTATTTCAATGTTGTTAGTCTACACAACTCTTTTTTATTCCCTTAATAAAAGTACAAAATGGAGAACAAAAGTGCAGAAGTACTTTTTTATTTGTCTAAATATAATAGCTATTGTGATGGTGCTTGCCTCTATAACGGAAACTGGTAAAAGAAGCTATAAATCGTTATCAAAAGAGGGCCACTCAGGTTGGTTCTTTTCAGCAAATGACCTTAGCACTTTGTTAGCTGTAGCTGCTTGTGTTGCTCTTATCTATATACTTAATCAGAGGAAATTAAAAAACAGTTTATATTTATCCCTGTCTTTCTTTATAATAAGTCTCTCTATGCTTATAATAGGAACAAAGGTAGGAATAGGCGCACTATTTATAATGTTGGGTATAGCTTTAGTTTGGGCAGTGATAGAAGGAATACTCTTTTCAAAGGGTTGGAAGAAGTTAATAACACTTGTTTCCGTTAGTCTATCTGTGCTGATTATCGTCCCTTTTACACCTGCAGCGCAAAATTTGTCGCTTTATGACCTAGTAGTAAGCGTGAATACCGATAAGTCTAAATCATCGAAACCCGATGAAAATAGCCTTGCAAATGAGGATAATAATGAAGAACCTGAGGAAGATACCCAAAAACCAGATAATTCGACTCGGGAAGAAGAGAAAATAAATGTTCTTAGTGGTAGAGGGCATTATCTTGATAAGAAAATCAACCAATATCAGGATGCGCCTGTGAGTCAGAAAATTTTTGGTATGGGTTACGGAGGAAATTACACAAAAAATCCAAAGCAAGTTGAAATGGACTTTTTGGATTACTTTTTCACTTATGGCCTCCTTGGGTTTATCTTATTGGTTTCCCCGTTAATTGGCTACACATTTAAGATAATACAAATGTTAATAAAGAGGAGATTTAAAATTCTTGATTTAGAAATCATCCTTTTAGGTGTAGCGGTGTCTTTGGGACTAGGGGTGGCATTCTTAGCTGGGCATGTGCTGACATCCCCTGCATCAAGTATATATTTAGCAATTGTATTCAGTTATTTGCTAATCTTGGTTTACAGCCGTAGCACAAATGAAGATATAAATCCAAGCTAAAGTTCGGATTTTGGGAAAATAAGTCGAATTAACTATTGGGTTTTTGTCGTTTTTGTTTTATAGTATGTATATATTTAGGGGGTGGTTTAATATAGTAAAGAAAGGAATTTCAAGGTTTTTCCGGATTGTTTGTTTTTTATGTTTTTTCATGATTTTAATACCGATTGGTGCTCTAAATGCTCAAAGTTATGATTATACTGAAAAAGCTAAATCGGTTCATTATAACTGGGGTTATGGGAGTCCAAGCAGTAAAATAAAAAACAACAACTTCAGTGTAGAAATCGATCAGACACAGTCATTAAATTCTGGTGATTATTTTATTCAGACGTTCGCGGATGATAGAGTTAGAGTTCGGTATAACAGTGAATATTTGATTAATAGATGGAGTAATTCTCCAGGTATATTGAATAAAGCTGTATTACCAGACTTGCAGGCTGGAACGCACAAAATATCCACAGAGTTTTATGAAGCACGAGGAGCGGCAACACTTTACTCTGATGTGGTTCCTTTCAATACATGGTTGGCTTATTATTATTCAAATGAGAACTTGAAAGGCCATCCTGTAGCAGCAAAGAGGATACCATCAAAAGGAGAATGGAGCCAATTTGAAGAAAACAACGGATTGGAAAGCCCGATTCCTGGAAAAGTATCTAAAAATTACTTTTCAGCTCGATATGTAACTGCTAAAAGAGTCCCTGCTGGTGATTACATCTTAAGGGTTCGCGCAGATGATGGTGCTAGAATACTAGTGGATGGAGAAGTAGTATTTGAACGCTGGTCATCAAGTGGTTACAAAGAAGATGCAGTGAAAGTTAATATAAAAGATAATTTAAATGCAGAACCAAACGAAGCAAATATTCATTGGATTGAAGTACAGTACTTTGATAGGAGTAGTGCAAGTCGAGTATCTTTTTCTATGCAACCTTACGATTCGGCAATAACTGAAAAAGAATGGGTAGCTGGATTTTATAATAATGAAAATTTAAATGGAACCCCTTATGTAATAGGGGGAACCGGTACAATTAATCATTTGAGAAACTTAGATTTAGACTGGCATAGAGGTTCGCCTAATGGACTTATACCAAATGATTACTTTTCCATGAGAGCAGAAAAGCAAATTAGCATTCCGCAATATGGATATTACAAAATTAAAGCAAGAGCCGATGACGGTGTGAGAGTCTATCTAGATAATAAACTGGTAATAGATTCATGGGAAGGCAGTGATGGTGGCCTTCGGGAAGTAAACGTGCCGTTAACTAAAGGCGTCCATAACGTTAGGGTTGAGTATTTCGAGAGAAGAGGCGCAGCTTCTATAGAGTTCGATATAGTTCCCAATTCTGTGACTCTTTTTCAAAAAGATGTTCAAGTCAATTGGGGATATGGAGGTCCTGGTGCTGGGTTATCAAATGATGACTTTAATGTAATTTTTAATCAAAGCCAGCAACTTAACTCAAAAGATCATTACATACAAACGTTTGCTGATGATAGAGTTAGGGTCAAGGTTAATGGTAAGCACGTTATTGATAGATGGTCTGACTCACCTGGGATTATTGATCGGGCACTTCTAACCAATGTGAACAATGAAGTGCAAGACATAGTTACAGAGTTTCAGGAGACTCGTGGCGCAGCGACCCTTTATTCTCATGTAGTGCCTTTTAATACCTGGTTGGCTTATTACTATCCGAATCAGGAGTTACTCGGGCATCCAATTGCTTCCAAGCAACTTCCTTCACAAGGGGAGGGGAGTAAATTTGAAGAGAATAATAGACGTGGAAGCCCAGTTCCAGGAACGGTAAACACAGATGATTTCTCAGCTAGATATGTAACAGCTAAACATATTACAGAAGGGGAATACATTGTAAGGGCTAGATCAGATGATGGTATAAGAGTTCTCATAGATGGAGAAGTAGTAGTAGATCGCTGGACTCCGAGTGGTTATCAAGAAAACGCAGTTAAAGTTAAGATAACAGATAACGAGGAAGCACCTGCAGGGGAAAAAGATGTACATTGGATAGAAGTTCAATACTTTGAACGAAGTAGCGCAAGTCGGGTAGCTTTTTCTATGCAGCCAGCTGAAACGGTCTTTAACCAAGATGAATGGGTTGGAGAAGTTTATAAAAATACAACTTTTTCTGGAGAACCGGTTATCATAGGAGGTAAGGGTGCCCTTAACCCAATTGATAATTTGAACTTAAATTGGGGAGCGGGGTCACCGAACGAATTAGTCCCTACAAATGAATTTTCTGCACGGTTCACCAAAAACGTGCATATGGATAGATCTGGTGATTATGTATTAGAGGCATCGGCAGATGATAGTATGCGAGTTTGGATAGACGGGAAATTATTAGTAGATTCATGGACTAGTAATATTTCCAAAGTGGTTAATTTGTCCGAGGGAATACACAAAATCAAAGTGGAATATAAAGAAGTTGAAGGTAATGCTTCTATTAATTTTAACCTAGAACCTCGCTACGCTAAGTTTAATCAGGATAGCTTCCATTATAATTGGGGGTATTCAGGACCCGGAAATGGGCATCCAACTGACGGGTTTAGTGCTTTGGTTAATCAGACACAGGTGTTGAATCAGAAAGATTACTTCATTCAAACTTTTGCCGATGATAGAGTTAGAGTAAAGGTAGATGGGAATTATGCAATCAATAGATGGACTGATTCATCTGGGATTATAGATCGAGCACTACTTACTGGAATGACTTCTAAAGAACATCAGATTCAGACAGAGTATTATGAAACCCGTGGGTCTGCAACATTGTTTACGGATATTGTTCCTTTCAATACCTGGTTAGCTTACTATTATCCGAATCAGGACTTAAGTGGGCATCCAGTGGCAGCAAAAAGATTAGAATCACAGAGACCATGGAATCAATTCAATGAAGATAGCGGGCTTGGTAGTCCTGTTGAAGGAAAAGTACCAAGTGATGGGTTCTCATCTCGCTATGTTACAGCAAGTAGAATCCCTGCCGGTGAATATCTGATTAGAAATGCTGCGGATGATGGTGTAAGAGTCTATATAGATGGCAAGTTGGTGTTAGATCGCTGGTCAACGTCTACCTATAAGGAAAATAACACTAAAATTCAAATCAAAGATAGACCAGAAGCAGCAACAGGTAAGAAAGATGTTCACTGGATTGAAGTTCAGTACTTTGAACGTAGTGGCGCTAGCAAAGTATCTTTTTCCCTCCAACCTTATAATACTGTTATAGGAGAAGAGAGTTGGTTGGCAGAATATTATCCTAACAATAATTTGTCTGGTGAACCAATTATTGTTGGAGGGGTAGGTTCGGTAGACCCTATTCCTAACCTGAATTTTGATTGGGATCAGAGTTCACCTCATGAAAAAATACCGGTGGATAATTTCTCTGCGACTTTTACTAAGAAACTATATGTACCCCAACAGAAAGACTATGAGTTTTCGGTGAAGTCTGATGATGGAATTAGAATTTACGTTGATGGTAAAAAAATTCTAGGTGCATGGTATGGCAGTAATAATGGGTATAAGAGAATTGTGAACTTAACCAAGGGAACACATACAATAAAGGTTGAATATAACGAGGGTATAGGACGAGCTCATATCGATTTTGGAATTGATATTCCAGTTAAGAAGGAAGTTAATTATATCCCTTATGATTTAACTCTTGAACAAATGACTGATATTCAGATGAGAGTGTCTCCACAAACCGATAAACGATATCCTTTATGGATTCGTGAGGATGGTTTGCTTGAAAACCAACCTTCCAACGGAAAGGGAACAGTACAAGGGGATAACTGGAACTTGAGAAGAGGACCAGGTACACAGTATATCGCAGGCGGCCAAGTGGATAATGGGGAAGTTTATCCGCTTTATAAGAGCACTAAAGCTTCAGATGGGTATATATGGCATCACATTAAATATACCTCAGGCTGGGTAGTTGCTGATAGAGAGGATGTTAGATATAACCTTAACCCAAACAACTTTACTGATACATTTAAAGATTCCTTGCAGTTCTTGAAACTTTCACATTCAGCTAATTTGGATGTACAGGAAGTAAATAATAAGATATTAAATGGTAAGGGTATTTTAGATGGGAAGGCTCAAGCATTTTCAGAGGCAGGGAATAAACACGGCGTTAATGAGATATACCTCATTTCCCATGCGCTATTGGAGACTGGAAATGGAACCTCTTCACTTGCAACCGGTATAGTGGTGGATGGAAGCAAAGGGAAACGAACAGTCTACAATATGTATGGTATAGGGGCAAAGGATAGTTGCCCACTTGAATGTGGAGCACAATACGCATATGATGCCGGTTGGTTTACACCTGAATCTGCAATAATAGGGGGGGCCCAATTTATCGGTGAAGGCTATGTTAATAATGGTCAGGATACTCTCTATAAAATGCGGTGGAATCCGGAAGCAGCAGCTAAATATGGATATGCAACACATCAATATGCTACTGATATTGGATGGGCTTGGAAGCAAACATCTACAATGAACAATATATTTAGTTTACTAGAGTCTTATTCAATTTCATTTGAGATTCCACAATATAAAAAGTAATCGTATTTTCTCTGTAAGAGGATAGAAATTAAATTTAGTGCTACTTCAAAACTTACTAATGTTTTGAGGTAGCCTTTTTTAAAAGATAAGAAAGTATAAAATTTGGCTCTACCACGGGACTTGTGCCTGTGGTGTTTTTATGTCCATTGTAAAAAGAAACGGGTGAAATTTGTTTATTAATTATAGTAAATAAGTTAAAATTATTACGGGTATCTACAGATTGGTAAGGTGATTTATATGCGCAATAAAACTTTATTCATAAGTAATATGTATCCTGGGAAGAAGAATCCCAGTTTTGGTGTGTTTGTAAAAAACCAAATAGATCTCCTCAATGCTAAGGGGGTTAAAGGGGATAACATCGTAATTAGCGATGATAAAAGTGGGAAATTTAACGTTCTTAAAAAATATGGAGTTTGGTTTGCAAAATCCTTATACTCTTTATTATTTAACTATAAAAAGTATAATTTGGTACATGCACATTATGTTTTCCCATCAGGATTAATTGCACTGTTGTTTAAAAAGGTTAGAAATATACCTTATGTGGTTACCGCACATGGTGGGGATATTGATAGGATGCCTTATAAAAATAAGGTAATCTTTATGATTACGGAAAAAATACTCAAAGAAGCAGACGCAGTTATCGCAGTAGGTGAAAAACTTAAGGAAGATATCGTTAAAAACTTTCATATCGATTCGAATAATATATATGTGCTAAATATGGGTGTAAATCGGGACGTTTTTATACCCTTCGACCAAGATCAAATGAGGAAGCAGCTAGGATTAGCCACAGACACAAAAAGATTACTTTTCGTAGGAAATATTATTAGAGCTAAAGGAATCGATGAGTTAATTAAGGCTTTTGCCAATTTGAAAAAATCATTTGATGATCTTCAATTGGATATAATAGGGGCCCAGAAAGATCCCCAATATATTCAGGAAGTTCACAATTTAATTGAAAGGCTGGATGTAGAGGATATTTCCATCCATCCACCCAAGGGACAAAAGGAAATTGCTTCATGGATGGCTGCAGCAGATGCATTTATATTACCTTCTCATATAGAAGGCTTTGGGCTAGTTGCTTTAGAGGCACTTTCGACAAACACGCCCGTAGTGGGGAGTGATGTTGGCGGGCTTTCGTATCTATTACGAAATGACGTAGGAATCCTGGTAGAGCCAAAGAGTGAAGATTCTTTGAAAGAGGGAATTAAAAAGATACTTGAGAGTGACAAAATAAAGACTATGCTTATCAAAAACGGAGAGAATAAAGCTGAAGAATTTGATCAAGAAGTAATTATTCAAAGCATAGTAAACATCTACAAAAACATCGAGGAGAGACATTATGAGTAAAAAGGTATTATTTATATCCTCAATTGGTGGGCATTTAACCCAGCTCTTACAACTTCAATCATTATTTAATAAGTATGATTACCATTTGGTTACTGAAAAATCGGAAGTAACCAAACATCTTAAAGATAAATATTCTATCTCATTTCTTACTTATGGAGCAAGAAACTATCCAGTTAAATATATTTTTAAATTTTCTTTTAACATTATCAAGTCGTTACTAATTTTTTTAAAAAAACGACCGGATGTGGTAGTAACTACAGGTGTACATACCGCTGTCCCGATGTGTTACTTTGCAAAGTTGTTCGGTAAAAAGGTTATCTTCATCGAAAGTTTTGCAAAATCATCAAGTCCTACGCTGTCAGGAAGAATGGTATATCCAATAGCTGATTTATTTATAGTTCAATGGGAAAGTATGAAAAAGGTATATCCTAAGGCTGTCTATGGGGGGTCTATCTATTGATATTCGTAATTTTAGGAACCCACGAGCTTCCTTTCACCAGATTAGTTAAAGAAATAGAACGACTTAAAAAAGAGGGATTTATTAAAGAAGAAATTATTGTACAAAGTGGTCATACCAATTATTCGAGTGATTTGTTAACTATACAGCCTTTCATGAGTTATGAAGAAATGGAAAGTATTTATGATCGGGCAAGACTCATAATAACCCATGCGGGAACAGGTTCCGTTATTACAGGTTTGAAAAAGAATAAGAAAGTAATTGCGGTAGCTCGGTTAAAAGAGTATGGAGAACACAATGACAATCATCAACTCGAATTGGTTGATGTATTCAAGGAGAAGGGGCATATCCTTGAATGGGATGATAGAACTCCTCTACAGGAAGTAATGAAATCAGTTGAAGAGTTTTCACCTAAGCCATTTGTCTCAGGTAAAGAAAAAATGATCAAGTTAATTGATGACTTCATAGAAAAAAACAGTTGAAGTAAGGAGAGATTCGAATGCATCAAAGTCCTATTTTTTTGATAGGTAATCATAAATCGGGTACAAGCCTGTTAAGGTCTTTGCTAGATAGTCATGAAGATTTATTTGTAATCCCTAATGAAATTCATCCATTTAAACACTTGGGATATTGGATAGATTATGATATGAGAAAAAATTATCCCAAGCAACTATCCGTTAGAGAAAAGGTTAGAAACTTTAAAGAATGGATTGAATACTCTAATCAGGCATTCGATAAATATGCCGATAGTGATACAAGAAATATATGGGATTTAGACCTGTTGAACAATTTAGTAAAACAGCGTCTGGAGACTGATCAAGAAATTTCGGATAAAGACCTAGTTGACTTTTTTCTTGAAACTCCTTACCAATTGATTCAGAAGAAACCTATTCCACAGAACAAGAGGATAGTGGAGAAGTCAGTTGAGCATGGAGAATTTGCTGCTGATTTACAGAAGATGTATCCGCATGCTAAATTTGTCCATATTATTAGGAATCCTTACTCAAATTTAGTTTCCATTCGTAAGTACATAGGGAGGAATAAGTTTCCTTTTCTAAGGGACCCAGTTAATGCACTTTATAACTCTTATTATTACCTAGAAAAGAATCAACGAATTATAGATAATTATTTTGTTATTCGATATGAAGATCTCCTCACTAAACCTGATGAGACGATTTCTGAAATTGCTGAATTCCTGGGTATCCCAAATCAAAACTCATTGTACCAACCATCTTCATTGGGGGGAAACTGGGCAGGAAACAGTACGAATAATGTGGAATTTAAAGGCATTTCAGCAAAGAATATAAATTCATGGAAAACCAATATTACTGACATTGAGATCAAGCTGGTAAACAAATTATTCTCTCAAATACTCAGTAAATATAACTACGAAAAACTTGAACCATCAGAGTCTTTCTGGAAAAGGGACAAAGCAGAGGATAATCTAAAATCATATATTGGAAATCGACTGTTTCCTAGGTTTTATCTGAAGTGAAACCTATTATTGTAAATATATAGATGGGAGGAAATAAGCTTGAGGAAGTTTCTTCGGAAAGTGTATCATCTACCCCGTGATATAAAGAGATATAGATTAAATCAGAAATACGATATAAATTTAAGCCCAATTTTTGTACTGGGGAACCAGAAAAGTGGTACTTCAGCAATTGGTGCTTTGTTGGCTGAGATAGCTGATAAAACAGTCACCATTGACTTGCTTGGAATATATGAACCTACTCAATCCAAATTGCATCAAGGTCAAATATCTTTCAAGGAATTTGTTGAGCGAAACAAGTATGATTTCTCCAGGGAAGTTATAAAAGAACCTTCGTTAACATTTTTATATGATGAAATTAAATCCTATTTTAACTCACCTAAAAATGTATTCATCATACGTAATCCTTATGATAATATCAGAAGCATACTAAATCGTGTGGATATACCAGGTAATGTAGATAATATATCGGCTGATTATAAAGAAAAATGGAATCATGCCAATGAAAACTGGAAGAAAGTAATTGATAGCAGATGGTTAGGGATAAACGGTGAAAATTATATTGAATGGATGTCATACAGATGGCTAAGGTGTATAGAGATTTATGAGCAGAATAAAGATGATTTTATTTTAATTAAATATGAGGACTTTAAGAGAGATAAAGTAAATTCAATTAAGCAGTTGGCTAAAGAGCTTAACCTTCCAATCGTAAATGATATCTCTGATAAGGTGGATATCCAATATCAGCCTGCAGGAAATCGGAGTGTAAATAAACTAGATTTCTTTGGAGAAAGAAACATAGAGCGAATTAATAACATTTGTGAAGAGAAAATGAAAGAGTATGATTATAAACTTCTTTAAAGATAGAGATTGCAGGTGATGGGAATATATGGTAAAAAGTTTATTAATGAATATAATGAGACCCATAGTAAATCCAATAACTTCTTTGGTACTGAAAAGTTACTATCAAGATAACCTTGAATTAACAGATATTAGTGCAAATAAAAGAGTGTTAATTTTGGCGCCTCATATGGACGATGAAACTATTGGGCTTGGTGGCACTATAAAAAAACACAAAAAATACGGTGCGGATGTATATTGTGTGTTTGTGACGGATGGTGCGTCCAGTGTTAGTGATATAGAGAAAGAGGAACTCTCCAATATCCGAAAACAAGAGATGACCCTAGTAAAAGATATATTGGGAATCAATCATATTTATTACATGGATCTCCCAGACGGGAACGTAAAGAGCAATAAAGAATCCTTGGCATATTTAAAAGATATAATCCAAGAAGTTAACCCGGACATAATCTATACACCTCCGTTTGTAGATGCGCATAAAGACCACATTGCCACCAATAAAATAGTAGCTGATACTTTAGAAAAATTGGACAAAAAATATTCTATTCGGCTATACGAAGTGAACTGTCCATTGCCAAAAGAAAAAATAAATATAGTAGTAGATGTTACCGAAGAATACTCAGATAAGGTTGAGGCTATAGAAGTATTTAAATCCCAAGTAATTGCATTTGATGGTTTCTTGTTTCTTAACGAGATTAAGAAGCACATGATTCAGAACAAAAAAAGCCAAAAGGTTGAGACATTTTTAGAGGTTAGTTCGGATCAGTATATTAATAAAATGAACCAGATATGGCCTATTCATGAGAATTTTCCTAATCAATTTAAACAAGTCAACAGGAAAGTTACATTACTGTGGGCTATATTTAAAAATATACGATATAAGCGGTCATTATATAAAGATGTGTTAAAATAATTCAACATAAAGCATAAGTAGAGGAGATATATACAATGAAAAAATTTGCGATAGTAGGGTGTGGAAGAATTGCCAAGAAACATGCTGAGGCTATTAGTAATGCTTCGGAAAGTGAGTTATTCGCTTTATGCGATCTGAATGAGGAAAGGCTTAATGAATTGGCTGACTTGCATAACGTTAAAGAGCTATATTCCAGTTATGAGGAAATGTTAAAAAATCCGGAAATCGAAGTAGTAAATATATGTACCCCAAATGCTTTGCATGCTGATATGGCTGTCCAAGCTGCTGAAAAAGGAAAACACGTAATGATTGAGAAACCAATGGCAACTACGATAGAAGATGCAAATCGTATTATAAAAGCTGCTAAGAAAAATAATGTCAAGGCCGCATCTGTTCACCAAAATCGCTTTAATGAGGCAGTACAAAAAACACGAAAAGCCTATGAAGAGGGCAAGTTTGGAAAGATGTCACACGGAGTTGCGAGTATACGGTGGAACCGAAATGAAAGCTACTATGGTTTGGATGATTGGCGTGGCACTGTAAAAATGCAAGATGGTGTATTAATGAATCAATGCATCCATAATATTGATTTACTGATTTGGATGATGGGTTCCGTTAAAAAGGTCACTGGTATTACAAAGACCAGATTTAGAGACATTGAAATGGAAGATGTTGGTGGAGCAATTCTCGAATTTGAAAGTGGAGCAATAGGGATTATTGAGGGGGCGGGTACTGTTTACCCTACAAATCTGGAAGAGACTCTAAACTTATTTGGAGAAACTGGTACTGTTTGCATTGGTGGAATAGCTGTCAACCGTATAGAAAACTGGAGGTTCTCACAGGACTTCCAACAAGAGGAACAGGAGATTATTAAAAGCCAGGAACAGGATCCTCCTTCGGTTTATGGATATGGACATCAATTAATTGTTGAAGACTTTGTAGATGCAATTGAAAATAACAAACAACCCTACGTTACGCTTGAGGACGGTAAAAATGCTGTTGAGGTCGTGCTGGCAATTTATGAATCGTCACGTACGGGAAATCCTGTAATCTTATAGTAATTAATTATAAAAGCTTCTTCCACTTAAAAGGAAGAAGCTTTTATAATTAAAATCTTATTCAGTTGAAGAAACAGATGTTTCGTTTTAAGTTTCAGAGGTTTTAGACTCTGATATCTCAAGGTGCTCTTTCAATAATTGTTTAATTTCCTCTAAGGCAGCCTCGTCTAACTTGTAGTAGTAAGTACCACCTGGCTGATAATCATAGCCCTTTAAAGAATATGTCTGAAAATCCAGAGAATTCCCACCTGTGCCGTAGGAAATAAAACTTTTCATTTCATCAAAGGTAAGGTTTGTAGCCATATTTTTACCAACGGCCTCTATAATTTCATCATATTTCAATACAGAATCCAGTGATAAGCCTTTTCTTACAATTGACTTTATAATTTTCTGTTGTCGTTTGCCACGTTCTATATCACTATCATATTTCCTTGTTCTTGCCAATGCAAGAGCCTCTTCGCCATTTAATTCTTGTTCCCCAGGCAGAAGGTGGATAGCTTTTTTCTGATCACGTGAGTTTTGCTCATAGAGTTCATATGGAACATCTACAGTAATACCGCCTATGGCATCAACAACATCGATAAACGCTTCAAAATTCACTTTAACATAATAGTCTACTGGTACTTCCATGAGATTCTCTACTGTATCGATCGTTGCCTTTATTCCTCCGTATGCATGAGCATGATTAATTTTTGTTTTATAGCCTACTTCCGGGATAAAAGCATAGGTATCCCTTGGAATACTTACCAATTTAACACTTTTATCTTCCTTATTCAGGGTTGCAAGCATTAATGTATCTGTTCTGGAGTGGTCTTTGTTGTTCCGTACGTCGCTAGCATCTACACCTACAATTAAAATGGAGACATTATCTTTATTTGGATTGACTCCTTCTGCTCTTAAATCAGACTTTAACCTTCCGTCATCTTTATAGGAATTGGAGAAGACCGTATCGGCTTTAACGTATAAATACGCTGAATAAGAAAGGCCTATAAATATCAATAAAGCAGGGATTAATACTAGAAATGCTCTTTTTCTCAACTTCCGCCTTTTTGTCTTTCTTAAATTACTTCTGGTATTCTCGTTCATAATATTCCCCTCTAACTGTTTTACTCTAAGGTTCTGCATGTTATGGAGTAAAGGAATGGTATGCAAAAATTATTCTACATATTCACTAAATCAAAAACTAAGATTAATTTTACTATGAATTAGCACCATAGTAAAATTAATATTTTATTACAAAAACATTCCACACTTTATATGCTCTTATTAATTAGACGATTGAAACCCTAAAAAGATTCACCTCTTACAGTTTTTAATACATTTTTTCTTTATATATGTTATAATTCCGAATGTAATGTACCACTTTTCATACAAAGGAGACTTTTTTAAAATGAGAAAAGTTCGTATGCTGGATTTAACCGAGCAATATAAAAATATGAGAGAAGAAATTTTGGAAACTATAGATGAAGTTATAAGTTCATCCCATTTTATTTTGGGGGAGAATGTTAAAAAACTTGAAGAAGATATTGCACATTTAAGTAATGTGAATCACGGAATCGGGGTTGCTAACGGATCGGACGCAATACATATTGCCTTGCAGGCTGCAGGGGTTAAAGAGGGGGACGAGGTAATAGCTCCTACATTCACTTTCTTCGCGACAGCTGGCTCTATCGCAAGATTGGGAGCGAAGCCAGTATTTGTGGATATTGATCCTATTACTTTCAATATAAATACCTCTGAGATAGAGAAGGCTATAACTGACAAGACGAGTGCAATTGTTCCTGTTCATTTATATGGTCAGATGGCTGATATGACAATAATTAAAGATATTGCGAACAAATATGGTTTAGCAGTAATCGAGGATGCCGCACAGGCTATTGATGCTGAATACCAAGGATATAAACCAGGGGAAATTGGGACGGCCGCCACTTATAGTTTCTTTCCAACGAAGAATTTAGGTGCATACGGTGATGGAGGCATGATTGTTACTCATAATGATGAAATAGCTGAGAAAAGCAAAGTAATTAGAGTGCATGGTAGTAAGCCAAAATATCATCATCATGTACTAGGCTATAATAGCAGGCTTGATGAATTACACGCCGCCGTTCTTAATGTTAAATTCAAAAAGCTTTCCGATTATAGTAAACTTCGAAGGGAAAAAGCGGAGTTCTATTCTAATAGGTTGGCCGAACTGGTATCAGAAAATGTTACCATCCCTGTTGAAAAAGAGGGAAATTATCATGTATTCCATCAATATACTATTCGTGCTGAAAAAAGGGATGAATTAAAAGATTATTTAAAAGAAAACGGAATTGATTCAATGGTTTATTATCCAAATTCCTTGCATTTGCAACCTGTTTTTAAATATTTGGGATATAAGGAAGGTGATTTTCCTGTGTCCGAAAAGGCAACTCAGGAAGTATTATCTCTTCCAATGTATCCTGAACTACCCAAAGAAGACCAGGAATATATTATTGAAAAGATAGTGGAATTCTATAATAAGTAGGTGGATTGAATGAACAAGCCTTCTTCACTTGGACAAAATGTAGTGATTGAAGATAATGTAAGTTTTGGTGATAATGTAATTATTGGTAATAATGTAATTATTTATTCTGGTACCGTTGTAGGAGACAATGTGGTAATTCAGGATAATGCTGTTATTGGAAAGCAACCAGTAAGAGCAAAGGCCTCAATCCTTCCTGATGTTAAAACTCTCCCTCCTGCAAAGATAGGATCAGGGGTGACAATTGGTACTTCATCCATTGTTTACGCCAATTGTTCCATTGCAAATAATGTTTTTGTCGCGGACTTGGCAACCGTACGTGAAAGAGTGGAAATTGGTGAGGGAACTATTATCGGCAGGGGAGTTGCAGTAGAGAATGACTGTAAAGTTGGAGAAAAATGCAAACTAGAGACGAATTGCTATATAACTGCATATTCCACTCTCGGTAATTATGTATTCGTAGCACCAGGTGCAATAACTACCAATGATAATTTCATGGGAAGAAGCAAAGAACGATATGAAAAATTCAAAGGCGTTACTGTAAAGGATGGGGGCAGATTGGGAGCTAATTCAACAGTCTTACCTGGCAAAGTAATTGAAGAGGACGGGACTGTTGCCGCTGGTAGCGTAGTGACCAAAGACGTGGGGAAAGAGGATTTAGTAGTTGGCTCTCCCGCCAAAAAAATCAGAGATGTCCCGAAAAGTCAACTTCTAAGAAATCAGGAGTAAAAAGAGCTCTATTAAAATTAATATGCCAACAAAAAAGATTGTGATATCCTGTAATAGGAACTATTGATAACCATTAGGAGTGAAGTTTATATGACTAACACGGAAGTAAAGCAACAGACCCCACATGGTGGTGTTTTGGTTAACAGAGAGTTATCAGATGACAAAAAACAAGAAAAGCTGAAAAACGCTGAGTCATTAAATTCTCTTACAGTATCTGCATGGACCGTATCCGATATCGAATTGATTGGTATAGGAGGATTTAGTCCTCTTAAAGGGTTCATGGGCCAGAAAGATTACGAAAGCGTCGTAAGTAATTATCAATTGGCTGATGGAACTGTTTGGACAATTCCAATTACCCTATCTGTCTCCCAGGAAGAAGCAGAGCAATATAAAATTGGCGAAGAGATTACTCTTAAAGGTAAAGATGGAATTATCTACGGAACAATGGAGCTTGAGGAAAAGTATACTTATGATAAAAAACTTGAAGCTCAGAATGTGTACGGGACTACGGAAGATGCTCATCCAGGTGTAAAGAAGCTTTATGAGCGGGGAGATGTATATCTTGGTGGACCGATTACTTTATTAAATCGCCCTGATCATGGGGGATTTAATGAGTTTTACATGGATCCAAGCGAAACCCGAGCAATGTTTGCGGACTTAGGATGGAAAACTATTGTTGGTTTCCAGACACGTAATCCAGTTCACCGGGCGCACGAATACATTCAGAAGTGTGCATTGGAAGCTGTTGATGGGCTATTGCTCAATCCATTAGTAGGTGAAACAAAGTCTGATGACATTCCTGCTGATATTCGAATGGAAAGTTATCAGACAATCTTGAAGCATTATTATCCTGCTGACCGTACTCGCCTTGCAATTTATCCTGCAGCAATGCGTTATGCAGGCCCGAAAGAAGCGGTATTACACGCAATTGTCCGTAAGAACTTTGGTTGTACCCACTTTATAGTTGGGCGAGACCATGCAGGTGTTGGCGATTATTATGGAACATATGAAGCGCAGGAGTTTATTTCTCAATTTGAAGATGAATTAGGGATACAAATTTTTAAATTTGAACATGCTTTCTACTGCACAGAATGTGGAAACATGGGCACAGCTAAAACTTGTCCTCATGGTAAAGAACACCATGTTCACTTGAGTGGAACAAAGGTACGTGAGAAATTACGTAATGGAGAGCGTCCGCCAAAAGAATTTTCACGTCCTGAGGTAGCTGATATCCTTATCAAAGGAATGAAGCAGGACTAGAAGGGGTAATACTCCCATGACGTTTAATATGATATTTGTTTTATTTTTGATTATAGCCATGCTTGCCGTGCTACTGTTCGATCTCGCACGGCCTGACATGGTTGTTTTTGCAGTTTTGGTTATATTACTACTGACAGGTATACTTACTCCAGAACAAGCCTTAAGCGGCTTTTCGAATGAAGGAATGCTGACTATTGCGTTATTATTCATTGTGGCTGGAGCGGTTCAAAAGAGTGGGCTTATTGACCAGATGATGAAAGGGTGGCTTAAGAACAGTAAAACCCAAACTGGTTCAATGATAAGGTTTTTTGTACCAATATCTGTTTTCTCTGCTTTTTTAAATAATACGCCAATCGTAGTTACATTTACGCCTATCATAAAGAATTGGTGTGAAGATCGGGGCATTGCCCCTTCAAAGTTTTTAATTCCTTTATCTTATGTGACTATTCTTGGCGGGACTATCACCCTTATTGGTACTTCAACCAACCTCGTTGTTCATGGAATGCTTACTGGGACTTATGGTATGCAAGGGTTCTCGCTCTTTACTTTGGCTGTAGTGGGAATCCCTGTAGCGTTAATTGGTTTAGTTTATCTTTTTACTATAGGAAGAAGGCTTTTACCAGATAATAAAGGGTTCAGTCAACGAATTAAAGAAGACTCAAAAGAATATATCGCAGAAATGAAAGTAACTGGTGATTTTCAGCATATTGGTAAGTCTGTAAAAGGTGCGGGGCTCCGTGACCTGAAGGGCCTATATCTAGTGGAGATTATAAGGGAGAATGAGCATATTTCACCTGTTAAGTCTTCCACTATCATTAAGCATGGAGACCGGCTGATATTTACCGGGTTAATATCTACCATAGCAGATTTGGAAAAGATAAAAGGATTAGAATTGGAAACCGGAACTACTATTGGACTAAATGATTTAAAAAATGGTACTTCCAATCTAATTGAAGTTGTTGTTTCTCATGAATCTGTTTTAACTACTAAGTCGATAAAAGAATCACAGTTCCGCTCAAGATACGATGCGGGGGTAATTGCAGTTCATCGCAACAATGAAAGAATTAAAAGTAAGGTCGGTGATATTGTACTTCGGCCTGGTGATACACTTCTTTTATTAGCTGGCACTGACTTCCTTGAAAAATACCAGCAATCAAATGATTTTTATGTTGTATCTTCCCTTGATACACCACCATCACTTAAACAAAACTCTGCCAAAGGCTGGTTTTCGATTGCCCTGTTGGTTGTAATGATTTTGTTAGTAACAATTGGGTTATTAAGTATGTTTAAGGCGATGGCTTTGGCTGTCCTTATACTTATCGGCTGCAAAATTATTACTCCACAAGAGGCTAAGAGATATATTCAATTTGATGTATTACTTTTGATTGCAAGCGCTCTAGGTATTGGGATCGCCATGAGAGAGACAGAACTTGCCCAATGGATTGCGAATGGCCTGGTAAATTTCGGGGAGCCATTAGGGTTGCTTACAATGGTCTTTATGGTATATTTTTTAACGAATTTGTTTACTGAATTGATTACCAATACAGCAGCCGCGGTTCTTATGGTACCAATCGGAATTGCACTGGCCGACCAATTAAACGTAGATCCTATGGGATTTGCAGTAACAATTGCCATTGCAGCATCTGCGAGTTTTGTAACACCGATTGGTTATCAGACGAACCTAATCGTTTACGGACCAGGTGGCTATACTTTTAAAGATTATATAAAAGTAGGTACACCACTTAGCATTCTAGTAATGATCACTGCTGTTTCAATAATTTATTACGTATGGTTTTAGGAGGAAAAGTTTATGTCTAAGTCAGAAAACATCGTGTGGCACGATTCAAAAGTGACCAAGGAACATCGTCAAAACCTGAACAATCATAAGAGCGCCGTTATTTGGTTTACTGGTCTCTCGGGTTCAGGTAAATCAACTGTCTCAGTGGAGCTGGAGAAGGAACTTCATAATCTGGGAGTACGCACATACCGCCTAGATGGGGATAATGTACGGCACGGACTAAATAAAAATTTGGGATTTAGCCCTGAAGACAGGACAGAGAACATTCGCCGAATAGGTGAAGTTTCCAAGCTAATGGTCGATGCAGGGTTATTTACCCTCACTGCATTTATCTCTCCATACCGCGAAGACCGGGATAATGTACGTGAACTGCTAGATGAAGGTGAATTCATAGAGGTTTATGTTAAAGCAAGTGTAGAAACATGTGAGTCACGTGACCCTAAGGGCTTGTACAAGAAAGCACGTGCTGGGGAAATAAAAGGATTCACAGGGATTGACGCTCCTTATGAAGAACCGAAAAACCCTGAAGTTACCGTGAATACAGATAAATTAAGCATAGAAGAATCTGTTCAAACCATAATAGAATATCTGAAAGAGAAAGGGTATTTGGAATAATGACGGGTGTTAATATAAAAAACTTATTGGAAATATCCTTGGTGGCCGGACAGGAAATCCTTGCAGTGTATAAACAAGATATAGAAGTAGAGACCAAAGAAGACAATTCACCCCTTACGGAGGCTGATCAAAGGTCTCACCAGGCTATAATGAAGGGATTGCAGAGTCACCCTAATTTGCCTGTATTAAGTGAAGAGGGCAGAAACATTTCCTATCAGGAACGTAAGGACTGGAATGAGTTCTTTTTGGTCGATCCTTTAGACGGTACTAAGGAATTTATAAAGAAGAATGGTGAATTTACAGTCAATATCGCTGTAATAAAAGATAAATACCCTATCCTAGGGGTAATTTATGCACCTGTTTTAGACACATTCTACTTTGGAAAAGAGGATCTAGGTGCCTTTAAACTGGAGAATGCTTCTAAGAAGGAAATCATGGATGAGAAAGATTTGCTGGTTAAAAGTATTGCTTTACCTCAGAAGAATGATTCTTCAAAAGTCAATGTGGTAGCTAGTCGTTCTCATATGTCTGCGGAAACAGAAGAGTTTATCAATGAACTCAGGAAGAAGCGGGAAGTAGATGTAGTATCAGCGGGGAGCTCACTAAAGTTTTGCTTGGTCGCTGAAGGTAAGGCGGATTACTATCCTCGTTACGCGCCAACTATGGAATGGGACACAGGTGCTGGACAGGCAATTGTAGAAGCATCTGGTGGGAAAGTAACTCGTTATGAAGATAAGGAAAGGTTTTACTATAATCGGGAAAATTTAAAAAATGGATGGTTTTTGGCTGAAAGATAATATTGGCTTTTACTCGATTGGGGTATATCTCCACTGAAGGTTTCGCTTTCTAATCAGATATACCCCTTTTTATCTCTGAAGTAGAAATACCTTTTGTACGAGGTAAATATATTACATTACAATAGCTCTTTAAATAATCAAATTTGCCTATCCAGTCATCACCCATAACCAAAGTATCTATATCGAATTCTTTTATGTCATTAACTTTTTGCTTCCATGAATCTTCAGGGATCACCATATCAACATAGCGAATAGATTCTAATATGAGCTTGCGGTCTTCAAATGAATGATATGCCTGTTTGTTTTTAATCTTGTTAAAATGATCAGTTGATATACCTACAATTAAGTAATCACCCATACTCTTTGCTCGTCGCAGCAGATTAATATGCCCTGCATGTATTAAATCATAGGTACCGTAAGTAACGATTTTTTTCATTTTATGATCCTCCTAATCAATTATATCAATATTAACACAGTATCGTCTTTGTCCAAATGCTTCTTCGCTATTTTGAATAGTTAGTGTTATCATAAAAAAGCCCAGTTCAATAGAAATAGGATACATATATGTTAAAGTCCAAATGACTGCTTTTCAAAAGCTATAAAGGGGTACTATAATAACGATTTAAGAGAATTTAACTTTAAATAATAATGCTGAGGTGTTGAATATGAACATTACCGTTGCGGGCACAGGCTATGTTGGCCTGTCTAACGCAGTATTATTGGCGCAGCATAATAAAGTGACTGCGCTTGATATTGTTCAGACGAAAGTAGAAATGATTAACAATGGTAAATCTCCAATCATTGACCCGGATATTGAAGAGTTTCTAACACACAAAGAGTTACATTTAAAAGCCACAGTCAAAAAGGAAGAGGCCTTTAAAGATGCGGAAATCATAATTATTTCTACGCCTACAAACTATGACCCAGATAAAAACTATTTTGATACCAGTACAGTTGAAGATGTGATAACTAGTGTTCTGGAGATTAATCCAGAGGCATTAATGGTTATCAAATCTACAGTACCAGTGGGTTATACCGAAGATGTGCGTGAAAAGTTTAATACAGAGAATATTATTTTCTCTCCTGAATTTCTACGTGAGGGTAAGGCTTTATATGATAACTTATACCCTTCCAGAATAGTTGTAGGGGAGCAGTCTGAGCGAGCAAAAGTATTCGCGGAGTTGCTTGTAGAAGGAGCAGAAAAGGAAAACATTGACGTTCTCTTTACTAACTCAACAGAAGCTGAGGCAATCAAGTTATTTGCTAATACGTATTTGGCCATGCGAGTGGCATTCTTTAATGAACTGGATTCCTATGCAGAGATTAGAGGCCTTAATACAAAGCAGATAATTGATGGAGTTGGATTAGACCCAAGGATTGGAAACCATTATAATAATCCTTCCTTTGGATATGGCGGTTACTGCTTGCCGAAAGATACCAAGCAGCTTCTTGCTAACTATGAAGACGTACCGAACAATATTATGGGCGCAATTGTGGATGCAAACAGGACTAGGAAAGATCATATTGCAGACATGATTCTAAAACGAAATCCTAAAATTGTAGGGATTTATCGCCTAACAATGAAAACAGACTCAGATAACTTCAGACAGTCGGCCATTCAAGGAGTTATGAAGCGACTTAAAGCAGAGGGTATTGAAGTAGTCATTTATGAACCCGCTCTTAAGGAGAAAGAATTCTTTAATTCAAGAGTGATAAATGATTTTGAGGAGTTCAAACAAACATCTGATATTATTGTGGCTAATCGTTTGTCAGACGAATTAAAAGAAGTTAAGGAAAAAGTATACACTAGGGACCTGTTCAGCAGGGACTAAGTAAAAATGGGGAAATAATGTTTCTTATTGAACATTACTTTCCCTTCTTTAATTCGGATTTTCCTACTTTACACCTCCCCTTGCCACACCCTTTTCCCAACGTCCTTATTAAAACATGAGTAACAAATTTTTGGCTGCCTAGAAGAGAGTGACCTGGCATCATTAAGGAAGGCAGGTGCAGTTGGGGATATCAGTTCCCGGTTCTTTGATACTCTTGGCAGGGAAGTTCACCATCCATTGAATAACCGGGTGATTGGGCTTAATGTGGAGGAAATCCGTAACATTCCACATGTGATTGAATAGTTGAAGGTTTCTACAAGCTTGAAAGTATTGAAGCAGCACTAAAGGTAGGATATTTGAACGTACTGATTACTGATGATCGTACTGCTCAGGCATTAATTGATACATATGTTGAGGAGAGAAATTTTAGGCTCCACCGGGATTGAAAGGGCACAAATTCCGCACTAACTCCTTAAATCGTACACCAGCCTTGGTATCGCGTATCAAAATCACAAAAGGCGCGTGATCCCCCACGACTTGTTGGATATTATAGCACGAAGTGAGGGAAGTCGTGCTAGTCGCTGGACGGTGTAGCTGGATGTGGCTTTTATCGTCATAAAGTAAAACCAAGAAGTAATTTAATATCAATTAGTATAAGAAAATGAAAGCTATTGGAATCGCACCACTGACATGAATACTATGTTACAGCAAGTATTTAAAAGCTAGTCGAGCATCTACAGTTACTACATGATGTTTATGCTTTCGGTAATGGACTGAATGATATCAAAATGCTACGAACTGTGGAAGACAGCATAACAATGGGGAAGGCACCACATGCTGTAAAGGAATCAGCTAAAATGTTTAAGAAAGATGAAGATGTTCATGATGATGGCATTTTGCATGGCCTGAGAATGGGAGGATTAGTTAAATAATGATTTAATGCAGACACGCGGGTGAGTTGTTTGCGTGGTAAATCAAAAACTCGCGTAACATCTCAGCGAACTCGCGTGAAACTATGCTGAAGTCGCGCAACACATACTCAAAATTGAGCAACAAATCACCCCGAGGATGTTGATAATCGGCCTAGACCGAAAATCTTCTACTTTAATTTAAATCCATACAATAAGTTAATTTTCCGTTAAAACAGAAGATGCTCCTCTTATAATTACTTTCGGTTCCCCACCAAGAGAAGTGTCCTATAAATACTTCTTATTTTACATACCACTTTTTTTACTCAAAGTTCGATTGTAGGTTGTAGGTTTAATAAGAATATAGTGGTACTTCTCTAAACGTGTAAATCACTCTTAACCTTTAGTCTCTTAATAAAAAAATTAACTTGAACCTATAATGACATTGTAATATCTAATAAGATCGATGTAATTGTTTAATCAGGTACATGGGCTTTTTGTGCAATAATTTTGAAGGGAGAGTATTAAAGACGTTTTAAGGACTTGTATTAAAAGTTATCTTAATAGTAGTAATAATGGTAACGCTTTCAAGATTGCTTTGAGAAGGGTAGGAGTGATTTCTATAAGCCAAACCGTTTTAACGGAACATGTCATCGATGTTTAACTAGCAAATCTATCTTAAAAGGAGAGTTTGCAATTGAAGAAACAGTCGGGAAAGTTCCTGAGCAGTTTAGTATTTTTATGTTTTTTAATAGGATTTCTAGTCACAAATAATAATACAGATGCTTCCTCGTTGGAAGTAATACTCACCAATCCAGGTTTTGAAGATCCAGTTGTCAACGGAGTAATACCAGGGTGGGACCAAATATATGGTGATGGAGGTTTTGACGTCACGGATACGGTAAGTCACTCAGGGGATTACAGTTTACATGTAAATGTTGATAACGATAGTAAAAGTTATGGTATGGATAGTGAGTTTATTGAAATTGATTCAGGTGAAACTTATACTGCATCCGTTATGACGAATGTAAAAACTGGACAGCCAAAAGTATATATGCGTTTTTACGATAGCGATAAGAACAGAATCAAACAATACTTTTCTGGTTCACATTCTATGAATCAATGGGAGGAGCTTTCTGTAACTGGAAAAGCACCAGAAGAAGCATCTTTTGCATCGATATTAATCTATTCTTCTGTCGGTGCTAATACCGAAGCTTATTTTGATGATGTTACGTTAAATAGAGAAGATGCTATAAATGAGAATAAAATTGAGAAGATCGGTATCCCAATCAGGTCAGTGACTGTTCCAGGTGCTGCATACGGACCTGGACCGAATGGAGAGGAATATATTTACGCTGTAGCAAACGGGAATCCCGCTTCATTGAGTGTGGTAAACGCACATACCGGAGAAAGGGTAAAAACCTTTTCTTTACCTGGCGCTCATAATTCATGGGGCTTAACAGTAGCCCCGAACGGTACGCTTTACATCGCCTCGGGACGTAATGCAAATATGTATCAATGGGTCCCGGGGAGTGAAAGCATAACAACTTATCGTACTCCTATTAAAGATGAATCGTATATCTGGACTGTTAGAGCCGATGAAGAAGGATTAATTTATGGAGGGACATATCCAAGCGGTAAAGTCTTCCAATTTAATCCAAAAGACAACACTTTCAGGGATTATGGACAGCTTATAGAAGGTATTAAATATACCAGAAGTGTTGCAGTGGGTAAAGGGAAAGTTTATGCAGGTTTAGGCACCCCAGCCCATTTAGTTGAGCTTGATACAGTAACAGGGGATAAAAAAGAAATACAGTTGCCTGAAGAATATCAGGATCAGAAATTTGTATACGACTTAAGTTATGAGGGTAATTTATTGTTTGCTAGGTTAACCCCGGCAAACGATACGCTTGTATACGATGTAGTTCAGGAAGAATGGATTGATACAATTAAGAACACCACAGCTATCGGAGACATAGTGTCACCACGGGGGCCGGAAAACAAGGTCTACATTCGAAAAGACGAGTTTATATATTCTTATGACCTAAGAACCCATGAGCTTGTTTCAACTGGTGTACAGTTCATAAATGGCGTGTCAGCCTCCAGAAGCTTTGGATGGATCCATTTGGAAAATTCGGATTACCCTGGAAGAAGCCTAGTAAGTATGACTTCCCGAGGTGAAATTTTTATATACAATCCACAAAATGGAAACCACAAAACCCTACATGGAGATGTCCAAGGGCAACCAACGGACATTCAATCATTGAGCAAAGGTCCTGATGGGCGGATTTATATTGGAGGTTATCTGTCCCCACAGGGGATGGGGGTATATAACCCTGAAACAGGAGAATTAAAGCAGTTAAATGGAATGAGTCAAATCGAGGGAATGGGCAGCCATAATGGCAAGCTGTATATGGGCACATACCCTGGAGCCAATATTTTTGCATATGATCCAACAGAACCGTGGAATTATGGCAATAATCCACGAAAGCTTTTCTCCTTAGACAACACTCACAGTCAGGACCGGCCTTTTGCCTTTGAATCAGCAGGTGATAAATTGGCAATAGGTACGGTTCCGGATTATGGGCAACTTGGAGGCGCATTGACATTTTATGATCCGGGTACAGACCAATTTGATGTACACCGTAACGTTGTAGAGAACCAAAGTATAATTGAATTGAAGTATAAGGATGGGCTTATCTATGGTACGACTTCCATCTGGGGGGGCTATGGTATTGATCCAACTGAAACAGAGGCGAAAATGTTCATTTGGGATGTTGAAAAAGGTGAAAAGGTTTGGGAAGGCGTTCCTGTACCAGGTGAGGAAGCCGTATCAGCTGTTACTTTTGACAATGAAGGATATCTATGGGGATTAACTGCCGGGCACGTGTTTAAATTTGACCCAGTTACAAGAGAGATTATGAAGGTCAAAGAAATCTTCTATCATGAGTCTGGAAGTATGTACTACCATGGACGAGATCTGGTTTTTGATGAAGATGGTTATCTCTATGGTGCAACCTTGGGTAAAGTTTTCAAAATTAATCCAGATACTCTGAAAGTAGATATTCTCGCGGAAAATGCTTCATTGCTTACGCAGGATAGTAAGGGCGACATATATTTTTCACGAGGTACTGAATTATTCAAGTATGATACAGACTAATTAAGGACTGAGGGGGCAGCGGGTTAGCTGTCCCTATCCAATTTACAATAAAAAGGGAGGGGACTTTGCTGGAATCAATTACATACTACCACGACAATCTAACAATTAAATTCGCCACAGAAGAATTAGGAAGACTAATCCTTAAATCAGAAATAGATGTTGAAAACCGCCACATTTTACAGCAGTCTACTCAATCAGATTAACCCATTGATATCCAAATTTTTTCTCCCAAAAATGGTAAACACTATAAAGAGTCGACCTTTCTTCCTTACCTATGATCCAGACATTATCTTTATCCTCAATTACTGCAACACCATCTTCTTTTGTATGCAGGTGTGCCTTGCGAAATGGCGAATCATTGTATTCTCCTTACAACATGATAAAAATGGTTTTGCTTCTATGTAATGGTGGTAATAAACCAATTTTGAATAATGGCTATGAATTTCACGATATACAAGAACCTATATTTGCTAGAAGAGGTAATGTTAAAGAAACCATTAATGACCCTGTTTTTATTAGCAACCTAATTAATTGGGGTACAAAGAACAGATTAAATGAGTTCTGTTTTACTTTTTTTCTGCGGGATGATATTAAAAAGTACATACGAGGGGATTTAGTAAAACCAGATATGAATGTAACGCTGGGTGGACATAGCTTAAATTATCAGCTGGATACAATCAAAAATACTATATTTGAATCAAAAGACCAGTTGAAGTTTTTCTCTCGGGCATATACGAGTTTAGTTGATTGGCGGGGTCAAACAGTTCAAAAGAGACAGGCAATAACAGTTATAGAATACTAGTAGATATCCCTGGAAATGGATTCACCAACTTAATAACTACTTCTATGCTGGTTTAAGCTGGGGTGAGGATTTTGAGGTGTTGTTGGACAAGTATTTTTCTATCTTTGGAGAGGAAAAAGAATAATACTGCTTAATGTTGATGGAATTGGAAAAAATTGTATCAGTACATACGAAATGGAATGTGCCATTGTACTCCGCTAGATTGGTCGATCCAGAGAAAGGAACGAACTCTAATAATAACACTAAGGAAATAACTGAATTCCTGCAAGAGATTATTGATTTTTTTAATAATAAAGAGGTGAATATAGCAGACCGTTTAATAACTATCCAAAATAAAGATAATTATGAATCGTTTTCACCTAAAGAAATGATGCTGTTTTATTTTTACTACTTGAAGGAAGTAGCGTCTACTTGCAAGAAGGAATGGCTTAAAAAGGAATATGGAGGGAAGTAAATGGATTTCAGCAATCTACATTATTATGTGCCATCATCTAACAATGCAAATCCACAAGTTATCACTAAAGATTTAATTGTATACGGAGCAACTCCAGCTGGCATTATGGCTGCAATCCAAGCTGAGAAAATGGGGCTTACAGTTGCTATCGCGGAGTTCGGAAATCATATTGGAGGAATTACTGCTAGTGGACTAGGAGCAACTGATCTTGGAGCTAAAGATGCAGTAGGTGGTCTTTCAAGGGAATTTTATAAAAGATTGGGAAAATACTATGGTGAAGAAGAACAGTGGACATTTGAACCAAAGGCTGCCAAGTATGTTTTCACGCAATGGATAGGGGAGCATAATATAGCAATCTATCTTAGCCAACATCTTAAAGGGGTAAATATGGAAAATAAAGAGGTCAAAGAATTAAAAATGGAAAACGGAAATGTCTTCATAGGGGAGTACTTCATTGATGCCAGTTATGAAGGGGACTTGATGGCGATAGCGGGTGTTTCCAGTTTTGTTGGTCGTGAATCTAACGATACCTACAATGAAACGTATAATGGCATCCGTTTCGGTGAACCCCATCATAAGTTTGAAAAAACGGTTGACCCTTATGTGCTCGAGGGGGATAAGGACAGCGGGGTTCTGCCAGGTATAAGTGAAACAGGGTTTAAAACTATTGGGTTCCAAGGGCAAGAAGACCACCGTATTCAAGCATATAATTTTCGTGTTTGTTTAACAAATAAACCAGAAAATCGTTTCCCGTTTCCAAAGCCTCCTAAGTATAACGCGGATAGATATATGCTTTTATTACGTTATATCAATGCTGGTGTTTGGGATGCTATGAACCTTCATGTTATGATCCCTAATGGAAAATCTGATTTAAATAATTATGGGGCTGTATCAACCGATAATATTGGTATGAACCATCAATGGCCGGAAGGCAGTTATCAAGTACGCGAGGAGATTTTTCAGGATCATGTGAATTATAACCTTGGAATGTTGTATTTCCTAACAAATGACAAACGAGTACCACTACATATCCGTAACGAAGTTTCACAATGGGGATTGCCAAAAGACGAGTTTGAAAATACAGGACACTGGCCACCACAATTGTATATTCGTGAAAGCAGAAGAATGATTTCAGACTACGTCATGACGGATAAGAATTGTTTAGGTGAAACTTTTGTTGATGATTCTGTTGGTCTTGCTTCCTATCAAATGGATTCACACCACTGTAGACGTGTTGTGATTGACGGGAAATGTGTCAATGAGGGGGATGTAGAGGTACCTATTTCACCGTATCCAGTTTCCTATCGATCGGTTCGCCCACGTGAAGATGAATGCACGAACTTATTGGTCCCCGTCTGTTTATCAAGTTCACATATTGCTTACGGTTCTATTCGGATGGAACCAGTATTCATGATTATTGGCCAATCTGCAGGAGCAGCAGCTGCAATTGCGTTCAAAAATAAATCGAGTGTACAGAATATAGACTACCCTGAGCTTAAAAAGGAACTTCTAAATTCCAATCAGGTATTAGAATGGGATGACTCAATAGAAGACAACCCAGTGAAGCGAATGAAAAGTACTTTTGGGAAATAAGACATACGTAAAAAAGGTCAATGCATGGAATACCATACATTGACCTTTTTATTTAGGCTTTAGCTAGTTTTGTTTTGTCCATAGGTTGATATCATCAAAATAAACGGTACCTACTTGATAGCTTGTTGTATATGCGTAGATGCGTACATACGCAGCATTTTCAGGAGCTACACCTTGAGTGTTAACTTCCTCCCATTGTCCGAGCATGCTCTCGAAGTGATTAGCATAGTTAGCGACTTGGTTTCCATCTTTATCGTAAAAACGTAATAGAAAGCTTGCCGAACCTTCTTCAGTATAAGCTCGGGTTGCTGCCATATACTCAACACCAGGTTCAACATCAATTTTATCACTATATAGCGCAACAGATGCAGATCTGACAGTGTCAACAATCTTTAAACTACTATTACCACTAAAACTGCGTTCATCCGAAATTTCATGGTAATGTTCTTCAGATTCTTGAAATGCATGTGTCCATCCAGGTATTATCCCATCTGCTAAAGGTTCTTCAAAGTCGGAATTTAATAGCGGTATGGAATTCGCAGGTGGTTCGTCTTCTCCGGATGATAAGGCTGTTATAAGATTTTCGACCTTAGCATTCAATAGACCCTTTGCTTCATTTGAAATAAATTCTGACAAAGATTCGTTGTTCAGGTGCTTAAGCAGGGCATTTAAATGCTTAACAGCTTTACTTTTATCATCCTTATTTAATTGGTGTTTTGCTTGTTCTAACTTATTAGTCAATTCAGCATAGACTGGTTGCTTAATGTCTTCTGAGGTGTGATAACTGTCAAGGATTTCCTGTATAAGCCCTGTGCTACTTACTTCCACCTTGTAAAGAAGCGTCCGGTTAGACGGAAGAGAGTAGTATATGTTTCCGTCATCTCCTATTGTAAAAGATTTAGCCTCGGTAATTTTATGACTAACAAGTGTTTTGGGGTCGATGGCGGTTAGATTATTATCAAATTTTGCATATAATATATCGTTAGACCATTCAAGAACCACGGTTTGCCAATCAGCGTAATAAAGAGCTCCATCAGGATAAATCTTTTTGCTTTTTACAACATTTAACGTATGGGGGTCCAAAGCAAAAATAATATTATCTACAGCTCCCCATAATAAACCATTTTCACCAAAGGATAAATCGCCAATCGTCTGAGGGTTATTTACCCCTTCGATTGATAGGGAAATTTCTTCAATTTTTTGCTCATTTTCTACATCCCACTTGAAAATTTTAGCCTCTTTAGCAACTGGATCTATCCCTAGGCCACCGTTAACGGACGTTGAACCATAAACAATACCCTCTTTGTAGGCTAAACTGACAACGCTTTGATTTTCTACTATATTACGGTAGACAGTTGGAGTAGTTTGTTCTCCTGTTGGATCATATATAGTTAAAGCACCACCTAATTTTCCATAGTCCGGAATACTCCCGATAAACGTTTTTCCATCTGCGCTAATAATATCACCGATTCTATCTTGGTCCTCACCAATTTGAAATAGTTGTTTAGGATTATTGTTTGCAGGATCTCTCTTCGTGTCATATTCAAAGATCCTAGCTCCAGGATAAACTCCAAATAGCATTTTGTCTCCAAAGGAACTCATACTATCACCCTGTCCTAAATTGAAAGAGACAGTGGAGTTGTCACTTGGACTAAAGATTGCTCCCTCTGTAGCTTGAGTACCACTAATATAAATGTTTCCGTCGGGCCCATTCTTTACTTGATTCATAATCGCCGGCGCCCCTTTAACTAAAGAAGGGCGTTCAATAACTTGGTTTGTCTCGATATTAAATATCGTTACACTGCCACTCCAGTTAATGGTTACAAGACTTTTCCCAGGTAGCTGTGGATCGTTAAATTCAACCCAATCCGCACCTCGTAAGCCACTTCCGTATCTCATACCTGTGTCATTTATCTCTAGTGTGTTTAAATCAATCGACATGAACTTATCATCTGGTGTCATGTAATACACAGACCCATTGTAAGATTCTTCTTCAACATGCAAACCTCTTACATTAGGAACTATGACATCAAGCCACTTTTGCGTTTGCGTGTCGTAAATGTAACCATTTTTGGTGTCGTTATACCTGATAAACAAATAGCGATTATCCACCTTATCCATGTCATATACGGTGCCGGTCTCATCTAAAGAAGCAGCAATATTAGATTTCTCACCGGATGCAATATTGTATTTGATTATTTTATCTTTAGCAGTTCCGGCATAAATGTTTCCGTCGATATAAGCGATTGAGCGAATATATTGCCTTGAAGACTCATCAATCATTTTCCCATAATCTGTTACTTCTTCTCTCTCTGAATTAAACTTATAAACTTTCCCACTTGGATAGGTACCAACATATACATTTCCTTCAGGGTCCGATGTTATCGAATAGGGAAATGTTTGACCTGGGAATGTAGCGACAACCTCTGCAACCTTCGTTTTTGGAGAATACTTCCAAAGTTTTGCTCCCCCGCCAATTGTAGCTATATACAAGTCACCGTCGACCGTCACCTCATGTGCCCATGTACTCTCTGCACCTTCAAGGGTAATCGTCCTTAGCAGTTTATAATTATCTAGGTCTACCACGTTTAGCCTGGCAGGTATTCCTTTTGCGGTAGTGTACATGACGTTATGGCCATCTTCTTTTCCAACTACGCCATCGAAGATACTGACTGTTCCAGTAAGCGGTGCTAATAACTTTTCTGGTTCGCCGTAAGTAGTGTTAGATAGCTCCGTTGATTCCTGTCCCGAGTTAGCCTGGGCAAGCGATGGGAATCCGGCTAAAATGAGTAATAACAAACCTGCCAGTATGTACATCCAATTGTTAATAATAGGCTTTCCTCTCATCAAATATCTCTCCTTAATTATTATCTTTGATATTGATAAAGCTTATGACCTCTGGCAAAGTAGAAGTTTCTGTCAGCATCTTGTGCAAACAATGAAGCATCATCTACGAGTGTTTCTTTTTCCAATGTTTGTGGATTTACTTTAAAAAGTTCATTACGTGTTTGTCCATATAGGTAGCCATCGGCATCGAAGGTTAAGAATCCTCCACGCCATAAATGGCTTACTGCATCCCAATTTATTGAATATAATTGCTTTTTCCGAACTACTTGATTTGTTTGTGTGTCATATTTAAACAAAATCCCTGATGTTAATCCCCATAAATTTCCTTCATCATCAAAGGTTAGCGCAGAAATTGCCTTTTCACCAGGTACCGGAACGGTCTCTAATATTTTTTGTCCGTCCTCCATATCCCAGAGAAATAATTTTGCTTCTTCTTCTGTTGGTTCGATGCCTAAACCTCCCCAAACGGAAGTCCCTCCATAAACTAATCCGTCTTTATATACGAGAGAAATTACGCTTTGATTTTCTACGACGTTTCGATGAAAAGAGTAGTCATTTGTTGCTGGATCAAAGATAGTCAATGCTCCACCTAATTTTCCGTAATAAGGTACTGTACCGATCGCAAGTTTATCGCCAGCAGAAACCATAGCAAAAGGTCGATCTTGTCCCTTATCTTTTAAACTGAAGTGCTCTATCGGGTTGACGCCGAATTGATACGGTTCATTAGGATTATAGGAGTAAAGGTGTGCACCTGAATAAATTCCCATATATAATTTGTCATTATGGGTAACCATACCTTCGATTTGACCCAACCCTTTGTATTCTGTAAGTTGACCATTCTGATAATCATATTCTGCTAGTCCACCAGAAAAGTAACCACCAACAAATATATTTCCATTAGGTCCCTGTGTGAGCGATTGAATGTCTACAGGCTCTCCATTAATTTGGCCTGGTGTGATCGCAGTTTTACCTGTTACAGGATTATACTTACGAATCTCCCCGTTCCACGATATGCTTGCCAATGTTTTACCAGGAAAATCTTTACTACCGATGTTAATCCAACCAAACCCCCGGGCAGAGAAGAGGTCATCAAAGCCAGTTGCCTTCAATTCTAAAGTTTTTATGTTGTAGGAATGGAGTTCTTCATTTCTAATGAGATATACTAAGTTTTTTGGTCCTGCTGAGGAAACATCTATTCCATTCGCATCCTCAATCTCATCGATGACTTCCATTGTTTTTAAGTCATACACAAGAATAGTGCTAACCCCACCTGTAACTCTGGCAAACATTTTATTACGGACAATGTTAATATCGTATACATTTGATGCTTCTGAATATTTGTCAGGTAACGGTATTTCCTTGGTCTCTCCTGTGTTTATATCTAACTCCACTAGATTCGCTCCATTAGTTCCAACACCAACATAGGCCTTGTCTTTATAGATATCTATGCTTCTGGCATATTGCTGCCCTTCAACCATTTGGCCATAATCCCGGAACTCATCCGTTTTTGGATCATATTGAAACACTTTGCCGCTTGGATATGTCCCTCCATAAATACGTCCATCCTCATCGGAGCTTAGTCGCCAAATAAATGATTCCCCTGGCAGAGGTGTTCCAAGATTTTCAATATGGTCACTACCTGGTACGTAACGGTACAATGTGCCATTTGAGTAGGTACCCACATAAACATTACCATCTGGATCTACTGTAAGTGCCCAACTGTTGCTTGCACCTTCCAATGAGAAACTATCAACTAGTTCACCGGTTTCAGCATCAACCACATTAAAAACAGCAGGTGATCCACCGGCAACTGCATAAACCCAATCTTCTCCATTAGGCCCTTTTCCATAAGCTCCTCCGGGAATAGATACAGCATTTAAAGCTGTTCCAAGTTCACGAACATTACTTTCATCAGCTTCCACACTTTCAGTTTCAACAGTACCTAAATAAACAGTGAACATGAAAACTAATGCTAAAAAATAGGTTAATTTGCGCATCTTAATTTTCGCCCTTTCTTTAAGTCAAATTTCAAGAATAAAGGAAAATAAGCCAAAGTCACCTCCGATTTATTTTGAGTAACCTTTTATTAATGATGTCTTCATTTTAAAAAGAGTTTCCAATATTCTCTATATTATTATTTTTAGAATAGTAACGCACGATAAACAAGTCTTTTAAGGGTCCTTATGTCATTTGGGAAAATTGTCCTATGCAAAGAATCGAGGGAGAGGGTATAAGTTCATGAAACATTGAAAAAACTTGGCTTGTCGACAAGCCTTAGTTGATCTTATGCAGTAAGAAAGTATTTACACTTAACTGATAAAAAAAGGCTTAACCTCAGCAGGTTAAACCTTTTGTTAAAAAAAAAACAAAAGCCTTGTTTAATTTAAGCCTTTTCTTCGCTCAACTTTCTTAAAGGCTCTAAAACTAATCCAAGTCATAGCCATTGCTAGTACACTACCACTGAACAATGGAATTATTCCTGGTAAGAATGTGATTGCAAAGTATAATAAGACAATCGATATGGCAATTAGTATTGTTTCTATAGGGGAGGTTATTGCGATTAAAAAAGATTGTTTAAGATATTGAAAGAATTTCAAATCGAAATGTACGAACACAGGAAAGAAAAATAACAAAGTTACAGCATAGGAAACGAGAATAAACAGTAAAACAGGAATAAGGTAGAATAGCTTACCATTATTGAGCTGCAGAAAAGTAAAATCATAATAAAGGATGTAGCCAATGGTAAGGAACAGTAAACCTAGACCGTTTGCCTTTATAAAATCAGTTCGATAAACTTTCCAAAATTCAGGAAAGATTTTAAAGTTGTATTCTTTATTCATCCATTTACGGACAATGGTGAACATGGCTACAGTAGAAGGAAATAATCCAAAAATAACTAACCCGATTATTGTAAACAGTATCCAAAGTAAGTTTATGTAAGCTAACTTGATCATCCAAAATGCAATTTTATTAAATTTTTCCCAACCATCGAACGTCATGATGTTTCCTCCTCAAACAAAAAGCATTCATATGTCCTTTCACATAAAATTACTAATATTAATTCACTTTATTATATTGGCAGTAAAATAGCCTGTCAACATGCTTAAGCAGGTACGTTTCTCCAGGGTAAGAGTAATTAGTTTTATTAAAGACACTTTAGAGACTTGTCTCTCGATGGAAATAAACATAGAATAATAGCAAGGAAATGAATATTTAGATAATTTTTAAAAGCTGGTATAAAATATCCTGCATTCCATTCATTCTACATACATATAATAGCGCTTTCTCAATCAAAGCAGTAGTTATACATAGAAATACATGCAGGGATTCTAAGGGGGGCTGTCAAGCTCGATACAATGTCTCGTAGATTATTTAACAAATTAATCAAAAAGAGAGGGGTTTAATTAAGATGATGAAGAAAAACAGCATTCTTATACTACTGATTATCTTGGGAACTTTGTTAGCTGCCTGTAATTCGGATGATGAGGCAACTGCAACTGATGGAGAAGTATCTGGGGAAATAACTGTATGGGTTCATCCATATACATCAGATGCAGAAGCTGAAAGCGCTATGTGGGATGAAATCGTAGCATCTTATGAAGAAAAGTTTGATGCAACTGTAACAATTGAAACAATTCCGTGGGGTAATCGTGACCAAAAAATACTTACTGCCTTAGCAGCAAATAATGGTCCAGACGTATTTTATGCTATTCCAGATCAAATGCCACAATATGCCGATGAGGGTATGTTATTAGAACTTGATCCATATTTGGAGGACAATAATATGGATGACTTCGTTGATAGTGCTCTTGTTTCAACCAAATGGCAAGGTAAATCATATGGGCTTCCAATTCTGCAGGAAGCATATACGCTTTTCTACAATGTTGATGTAATTAAAGCGATTGGTAAAGATCCTGAAAACTTACCATCAACTTGGAGTGAATTTGAAGAGTGGGCAAAAGCAGCAAAAGAGGAAGGATACTATGCATATAGCTATCAAGGAGGAGGATCGATGAATGGAACATTATATCCTTTCCTTTGGCAAGCGGGTGGAAAAGTTATAACACAGGATGATGAAGTAATGATAAATAATGCTGAAGGTGTAGAAGCATTTAAGTTTATCAATAAAATGTATGAAAAAGGGTGGATTCCTGAAGATTCAATTACCGCTATGAATCACGACGCAATATGGAATGCGGGAGAGATGTTAGCAGTACAAGGTTCAGGAATTTCATTAACTAATTTACAGGAAAGTGGTTTGAATTTCGTTATTGCACCACCTCTTAAAAATAAAGAGCAAGCAACATATGGTACAACAGGAATGTTCGTTGTTCCTTCAAATACTGATAATCCGAATGCAGCAGCTGAGTTTGTAAAAACAGTTACCAATGCAGAAAATCAAAGAAAATTTAATACCGTAACTCAATATATTCCAACCAGGAAATCAGCAAAAGATATCTTCGATGATCAAAAGTATTTAAAGCAGCTTGCACAATACACACAATATGCATTACCGGGAGTAATCCATCCACAGGGGCGTAATATAATGCCGATGATTCAAGCTGAAGTTCAGACAATGATGGAAGGCAAAAAAACTCCACAAGAGGCTGCAGATGCGGCGGCAGAAGCTATTAAGGGTGAAATTGATAAATAGAAAAGTATAGATTGAGCAGAGAGTTTGGCCGGTACTTCAGTCAAGCTCTCTGTTACTAACTTACATATGAAATAAGGTGATTACACTGAATAATGCAGACAAAATTAACGAAGAAATGGAATCTCATTATAAAGGGAAGGTCCCTTTAAGGAATCGTATGAAGAGAAATAGAGGTAATGGTTCATATACCAAAAAGCCAAAATTGCCTTTTAAAGAAAGAGTAAAAAGGCAATGGGATCGAAATGCAATTGTGTATATTTTCCTCATACCTGCATTGATCCACTTTATAGTTTTTCAGGTATACCCATTTGCATTCAGCTTTGTTCTGACATTTATGGATTGGAAAGTTATTGGGGATCCAGAATTTGTAGGATTTAAACATTGGTTGGCTTTTTTAAATGATGAATTAGCTTGGAGGGCAATTTGGAATACAGTTTTATTCTCCATTTATTACATTGTACCTACTATGGCGTTAGGACTGGTTTTAGCATTAATCATTAACTCAGGTGTAAAAGCATCAGGGGTGTTTAAAGGAATCTTTTTCTTGCCAGTAGTAACATCATTTGTAATCATAGCAGGAATCTGGGGCTGGCTATTCAGAGGAACAGATTCCGGGATGGTTAACTACCTGTTAAGTCTCTTTGGGGTTGAACCACAATTATTTTTAGCAGATTCTGAGCAAGCGCTTTTGGTGCTTGCTGGCTTAAGTATATTTAAGGTTGCCGGGAGTACAATGGTCTATTATTTTGCAGGGCTTCAATCAGTAGATAAACAATTATATGAAGCTGCACGCATTGATGGGGCATCTCCTTTTCGAATATTTTGGTCAATAACCTTTCCGTTACTAAAGCCGATACATTTTTACGTAGCGATTATTACAACTATAGGTTCGTTTCAAATTTTTGATTCAACATTTTTACTTACAGGTGGAGGACCAAATTATTCAACGACGACAATTGTGTTCTACCTATATCAACAAGGGTTTGCAGGGCTTAACTTAAGCTATGCTGCTGTTCTGTCCTATGTATTATTCTTTATTATTTTGGTTATTTCGCTTATACAAAGAAAGTATTTGGGTCAAGAGACGAACCACTATTAATCATCAGGCCTTTCTGGAAGGGAGATTAGAAAATTGAGAAAAATAATCACATATACAGCTTTACTTTTATTAGCCTTAAGTTTTCTCCTGCCGTTTGTCATTATGGCTCTAGGATCGTTTAAAGATATGAAATATGCATTACTGGATCCGCTTTTTTGGATACCAGAGGACCCTACTTTTAGTAATTATATATTTCTGTTTAATGATGGGATTTTTCTAAGGTGGATTTTTAACTCTGTAGTTATTACCATCATCCCTGTTTTTAGTCAGATGCTATTTTGTGCAATATTGGGTTATATCTTTGCCAAGAAGAAGTTCCCGGGTCGAGAAGTAATATTTTGGGTATTTATGGCAGTGATTATGATTCCGCAACAACTATTAATTATTCCGAAGTATATTATGTTCGCGGACTTTGGATGGATTAATACTTACTGGGCTTTAATTATACCTGAACTATGGGGGATTATGGGAGTATTTTTAGTACGCCAATTCCTGCAAAATATCCCAAATGATTTGGAAGAGGCGGCGCGTATTGATGGTGCTAATGATATTAAAGTATTCTTTAAAGTTATTTTGCCCCTATCGATACCAGTAGTTGCAACAGTGGGAACCTTCTCGTTTATTTCAAACTGGAACGATTTATTTCAACCGTTGATTTATATGACAAAAGAAGAGATGTTTCCCGTGACAGTTGGTTTAGCATCGTTACTTGGGAAGGAAGGGGATTTTGGAATTGAAATGGCGGGATCGACACTTTCATTTATTCCAACCTTTATTATTTTCTTGTTCTTCCAACGTTATTTCACAGAGGGGATTCAGATGTCCGGGCTTAAGTAAACGGAAAGGCGGCAAAATATGACAGATAATCTGAGGGTAGGCATTATCGGTTTAGATACTTCGCATTCTGTAGCTTTTACAAGACTATTAAATGATGCTAGTGACAAATATCATGTGCCAGGTGGAAAAGTAGTGACAGCTTTTCCGGGAGGATCACCTGATTTTGACCTTAGTATTTCACGTGTAAAGGGATTTACAAATGAACTCAACGATAATTATGATGTGAAGATTGTTGATTCCATTGAAATTGTTGCAAAAGAAGTTGACGCAATCCTATTAGAATCAGTAGATGGAAGAGTCCATCTGGAGCAAATAAAGAAAATCATTTCATATAAAAAACCTATTTTTATCGATAAACCGTTTAGTTTACAGAAAGATGAAGCTGAAGAAATGGTCCAACTAGCCAAAGAATATCAGACGCCAATTATGAGTACATCGGCACTGCGATTTGCTGAGGCGTTAACGGATGTTTTATCTAAGTCTGATAAAGGAGAAATAATAGGTGCTGATTGTTTTGGTCCAATGGAACTTCAGGAGAAGCAACCAGGATTTTTTTGGTATGGAATTCATGCCATTGAAATGTTATTTGCTATCTTAGGTGAAGGAGCCCGAGAGGTAACTGTAACAACAAACAAAGAACATGACATCATTGTCGGACTATGGCAAGAGGGTCGTCTTGGGATGGTTAGGGGCAACCGTAAAGGTAATGGACAGTTCGGGGCAGTAATACATTTTGAACAGGGATCTGAATATGTCGATATAAATGCCCACGGAAAGCCTTACTATGCTAGCTTATTAGACCAAATTATGGCTTTCTTTCAAGATGGCATCCCTAGAGTATCGATAAACGAAACGATAGAGGTTATTCGCTTTATCGAAGCGGCCAATGAAAGCAGAGTTACAGGAAACACAGTTTTAATCTAGTGTGGAAATTTGTTTAAGTAGGTGAAAATGTGAAAACGGTAAAGTTCGGAATTATTGGTGCCGGTGTATTAGCTCCTTTGCATGCCAAAGCAATTACATCTAACCCGCAGGCTAAGCTTGTTGCCATCACGGATATCGACCAACAGAAGGCCGATACATTGTCTAAGGAATTTGGTGTGGAAAAAACATTCACCAATTACGAAGAAATGCTGCGTGAACCGATTGATGTTGTGTGTTTATGTGTGCCCAGTGGTATGCATGCAAAGTTTGCTGTTACGTGTGCTGCCATGGGAAAACATATTTTGTGTGAAAAACCACTGGATATTAATTTTCAGCAGATGGACCAGATGATTGAAGCTTGTAGGGTCGCGAACGTTAAGCTGGGTGCTGTTTTTCAACGAAGAACGTTACCTCAATTTATTGCAGCCAAAGAAGCTAAAGAGCGTAGATTAATAGGAAATATGATGATGATCCACGCTTATTTAAAGTATTTTCGCGATGACGACTATTATGCCAGTGCAGGCTGGCGTGGTAAATGGGAACTTGATGGCGGAGGAGCACTGATGAACCAGGGTGTTCATGGAATTGACCTATTACAGTGGATAGGCGGAGAGATCGAAAGTGTGTTTGCCTATAATGCCACACTAGCTCGAAAGGATATTGAAGTAGAGGATACAGCTGTTGCGGTTGTGAAGTTTAAGGATGGCGGGTTTGGCACAATTCAAGGTGCTACCTCCGTTTTTCCGGAACAGCAAACGTCAATTGAAGTTAATGGCGATAAAGGAACGGTGAAGGTTTCCGATACCACGGTGGATATTTGGGAATTCCTGAATTCTAATGGTGAGATTGAGAAGCCACAATTGCCTCATCCTGATCATGACGGGCATTCAATTATTATTGGGGACATGGTCGAAGCTATTTTGGAGGATCGTGATCCAATTATATCTGGAATTGAAGCGAGAAAGTCAGTTGAGATTATACTAGCAATCTATGAATCAGCACGTTCAGGCCGAGAGGTTGTGCTGACAGATTTCCATCCTTTTAAATCGTAAGGAGGTATTTTATTGACTTATAAGTTGCATACATTAAATGAGCAAGGCATACCTTCCCTTATTGATGGTGTAAACTCCCAGGAAGATTGGGAAAAGAAAAGAGCAGATATTTTAAAACGTTGGAAGGGTATGATCGGTGAGCTTCCTGATAAAGTTCCATTAGATTTGAAAATAAACTCGGAATCCAGTAAAGAGAGGTTCGTGAGACAGCATGTTACGTATAGCACGGTAGATGGCGATAGTGTCACGGCCTATTTACTGATTCCAGAGGGAGCAGAAGGGAAAAAGCTTCCCGCATTAATTGCGTTGCATGGAACTGACGAAAAAGGTAAGGATTCGATAAGTACTAACAAAGCTAAGCATAACCGTAATTTCGCGGCGGAACTTGTTCAAAGAGGTTATGTCGTCTTGGTTCCAGATGCTTTAACCTCTGGAGAAAGAATTAAAGCAGGTGAAAAGACTTTTCATAATGCATATCTCTATCGGGACTTCCCGCAGTGGTCGTCAATTACTATGAAGAATCTAACTGATCACAGACAAGGATTAGATTTACTTGCGCAACATGATTGTGTTGATGAAAGCCGTATCGGAGCTATTGGTCATTCTTTCGGTGGTTATAATGCTTTTTATTTAGCTGGAGTAGACGACAGGGTAAAGGCCGTCGTAAGCAGCTGCGGATTTTCTATGTTTACTGGGGATTACCGGCCACATCGCTGGGCTGACCGTGATTGGTATACACACTTTCCAAAGTTAACGCCGATGATTTCAGAAGGAGATATCCCATTTGAATTTCACGAAATTTTAGCTCTTGTTGCACCTAAGCCATTGTTCAATTGGAGTGGACAAAGTGATTCTATTTTTCCACACTGGAAAGCAATTGGCAGTGGTCTGCACAGTGTTTATCAACTGTATGAAAAACTGGGAGTTCCTGAACGAATCACTTCCTTGCTAGGAGCCGAGGGGCACGATTTTCCGCCACATATAAGGGAGTGTTCCTATCAATTTATGGATAAATGGTTGGAGAGAGAGTCATGAGATCTAAAAAGTCATGTCTAAAGGAGTTACCAGTATATGCTTATTAGAAATATTGATGTTTTTCCTTTAAATTTACCTATGCTTCAGAATTTCTCAATTTCAGGTGGGCAAGTAGGGAGTAAAAACATAGGTGCGCCTCATGTATATGTACGTATAACAACAGACGACGGTACTATGGGCTGGGGAGAAGCACGACCAAGTCACAGGTGGAGCTATGAAACACAGGAATCTGTAGTCAGCACAGTAAGGAATTACCTTGCTGATGCATTGAAGGGTATCGAATTACTAAATCTAGAAAGAATTCACAGTGTAATGGATCAGCAGATATCTTCAGGAATAACACGCGGGCAACCGATAGCTAAAGCGGCTGTTGACATGGCTGTACTGGATGCTATAGGGAAGAAATCAAGACAGCCACTTGCTCATGTATGGCTTTCACCGCAACATAATAAAATTGCTCTTTCCTATTTAATAAGTGTTACGAATGTGGAAGATGCTGCTGAAAAGGCACGAATTGCCAAAGAACAGGGCTATACAGGTGTTGACGTTAAAATAGGATTAAACCCTCAAGAAGATATTGAAATTATAAAAACAGTAAAGGAAATTATTCCTGATGCGTATTTCCGTGTCGATGCTAATCAGGCCTATCGTTTAAAGGAAGCGATGCGTCTAAGTAGGGCAATGGAAGAAGTCGGGGTAAATATATTTGAACAACCATTGTCGGCTGGTGATTTATTAGGGCATGCAAAGCTTCGCGAGTTTACAACCATACCCATTGCTCTGGATGAAAGTATATGGACACCCGAAGATGTGGTTAGAGCAATACAGTTAAATGCTTGTGACGCTATTGTCATTAAAGTGACTAAAATGGGAGGACTTTCACGTGCGAAACGATGTGGTGAGATTGCACAGGCTGCAGGTATGGAGCTGATAGGTGGGGGGCTGACAGAATCTTCATTAGGGCTTTATGCAAGTGCACACTTATTTCACATGTTAGGCATTTCAACACCGGTGGATTTGAATGGACCCTTATTTTTGGAAAATGATCCATCTAAGGTTAAGGCAGAGATTAACAAAGGTGAAGTAACCCTGCCTGATGGATTCGGAATAGGATGGGAAGTTGACGATAGGAAACTGGAGGAACTATCGGTCTAGGGATGATTTGGATTATTAGAGAGTGATCCAGAATGCTCCGTTTCACGCGGGTCCCAACTTCAACCGGTCAAGTAGGGTTATTTTAATTGCTCGTCCATGATGAAACTTAGACGATAAATACGACGTGGTCTGCCTTTATGCGTTACCTTTTCCTCGCCGACTATTTCGACTAGTTCAGCATCCATCCACTTTAAAAGGATTCTGTGGGCGCTCCTATTCGTTATCTTAAGAGTTGAAGCTAATTCTTGTGCAGTATAATCAATGATTCCGTAGCGGCCAACACGCGCCATCAGCTTTGTCATATACGACGCAGACATACCAGCCTTCTCAGCCCGGTCCAGCAGTTGTGCATCGGTTATAGCTAAATCGTACATTTCGTATTGTGTGTGGGTAGTAATGTCAACGGGACCCAATACACTTCTATCCTCGCGGACAATATAGCAAACATCGCCACCAGATTCTTTCGATTGGCGTAAAGCTAACCGTGCGTGGCTACCTGCTTCGGCAGCGGTGCTTCCAAAGCCAACACCAATACTTAAGGTTATCCCGATAGCATTGTTGGTTTCTTGAAGCAAGGGTATAAACTTATAGCCCCTGGTTTCTCTTTCAAAAATGCCGCGTGTAGTAATAAATGAGTATTCTTCCCCGCCGAGGCTGATGAGATGTCCATCAAGCTGTTTTATGTAATCTAGAAGCATTTGCTGGATGTTTAACTTTAATAATTGCACATCATGTTCTGACGTATATTTTTCTGTGATGCTTTTAAAGTCATCAACGTTTATTAAACCGAAAACTATTTGTGACTCTTTGTTTCTGCGCGTTTTCGTTGCCAGTAGGGCGCGTTCTAAGGATACAATCATGTCTTGTTGTGTTGGTGTCACCCATTCATTAGGTATATTCTCTTCCGTCAATCTTATAGACACTTCTTGTATACCAGTGAGTGCAATTGATCCATCACTATTGTAGTTTTCAACATGGAAATTGACAATGTCCTTGATTAATTTTGGTTTGGAGTGGTTATGAAATACTTTAATTTGATAATTTTCTTCCACCAATTCGACGAGTGTTTTCTCGACGTATTTTTCCTCAATTGTATCAATGGATAAACGTTTTAGACTATAGTTATTTTTGATAAGAAATAATGATTTGTACAAACCTGTTCCCATTAGAGGGACGTGATGTACAGGTATTGGGAAATCCAAAGATTGCTTAGCGAGATTATATAAATGAAATTCAGTAAACACCAGAACGTCGACATCATACATTATTTTTGATGCTACATCGGTTATCACGCTGTCTGGTTCAATAATACCAAAGACGGGTTTAAAGTTTGGAAAAGATTTTAACGTTTCTCTCGTTTGATCCAGGAGAATCTTTGATCCAATAATGCCAATATTGATTTCTGAGGTATCATGAATACGTTTATTGATATGCACAATATCATCTCCTTAAAAGACTAGTGTATAGACATGTCTTTTAGTAACGTTTCCATTTATAATACTTTTTATAGTTGGAATTGTCAAAAATCAATTAGTTATTGATATTTCAGAGTCGTATATAAAGACACGTTCAAGACTTGTCTTTTAATAAAATCGTCCATAAAATATAAATAAATATCTGAAATTTCAATCGAGATGAAGTTAGAATAGAATAAAAATAAATAGGTAGGAGTGGTTAAATGAGAACGGTTGCAGAACTTGAAGAATTTATGACAAAGCCATCCCCAGAGTTAATAGAAAACCTTTCAAAATTGGAAGGCGATATTATGATTTTAGGAATTGGCGGAAAAATGGGACCTTCAATGGCAAAAATGACTAAAAGAGCTATTAATGACGGAGGTTTAAATAAAAAGGTAATTGGTGTATCAAGGTTTTCATCAGGTACATTAAAAAAGGAGCTAGAAGACTTTGGTATCGAAACAATCTCAGCTGACTTGTTAAATGAGTCCGATTTACAGTCACTCCCAAATGTTAAAAATGTCATTTATATGGCCGGGAATAAGTTCGGGACTGTTGGAAACGAACATTTCACTTGGGCTATGAATGCATACTTACCTGGGAGACTAGCTGAAAAATTCGCTAATTCACGCATTGTGGCATTTTCAACTGGAAATGTATATCCATTCGTAAATGTTTTAAGCAGTAATTGTTCCGAGGACACACCTGTTAATCCAGTTGGTGAATATGCCCAATCCTGTTTAGGGAGAGAGCGTGTGCTTACCCATTTCTCACACAAGAATCAGACGCCGATGCTTTTATTCAGACTTAATTATGCAATTGATCTCAGGTATGGTGTTTTACTTGAAATTGCAAGACAGGTATATAACGGGAAAACCATCGATCTGACAATGGGAAATGTTAATGTGATTTGGCAAGGCGATGCAAATGAATATGCCATTCGGTCATTATTACATACGGAAGCCCCATCAAAAGTATTAAATGTAACTGGTCCGGAAACCGTTTCAGTTCGCTGGCTTGCTGAAGAGTTTGCCAAACGCTTTAATAAAGACGCCCGTTTTTCTAACGAGGAACAACCTACAGCATTATTAAATAATGCTTCCCAAGCACACAAATTATTTGGCTATCCAAAAGTAACCATACAACAGATGATTGATATGACGGCAGATTGGTTAATGCATGATGGTTCTACATATGACAAACCAACTCACTTCCAAGAGCGACAAGGAGCATTTTAAATGTTAAAACCAGCCGTTAAAAGATACTTACATGAAGGCGCATTTATTCCAGCCCATCCATTAGCATTAACAGAGGGCCGGGAGCTTGATGAAACGAGTCAAAGAGCACTTACCCGGTATTATATTGATGCCGGCGTAGGGGGGCTGGCTGTTGGGGTACATACAACTCAATTCGAAATTCGTGACCCTAGATTCAATTTATTTGAAGAAGTTTTAACACTCGCAATCGAAGAGATGGAAAAGGCACAAGTACCGGATTCATTTATTAAAATTGCGGGAATTTGCGGTCCTGCAGATCAGGCTGTTAAAGAGGCGGAATTTATTAAAGAAGCCGGTTACGATCTTGGATTGTTAAGCATGGGCGGACTACAGAATCTCTCAGAAGAAGAATTACTGGAGAGAACGAAAAAGGTAGCTGAAATCATACCTGTTTTTGGGTTTTACCTGCAGCCATCTGTGGGTGGAAGAGTCCTTACGTATGATTTCTGGAGAAGGTTTGCCGATATTCCTAACGTGCATGCGATTAAAATTGCTCCATTTAATCGTTATCTATCTTTAGATGTGGCAAGGGCAGTATGTAATTCAAAAAGGAATGAAGAGATTGCTTTATATACTGGAAATGACGACAATATCTTAAATGACTTATTAACGACTTACAAGATAAACGTTGAAGGGAAGAGGATAGAAAAGAATATTGTAGGTGGTTTACTTGGGCACTGGTCCGTATGGACAAAGAAAGCAGTAGAACTATTTAATGATGTAAAAAAGGTTCAGAATGACGATTATATACCACGTCAGTTATTAACGCTTGCACAGGAAGTAACGGATGCAAATGCTGCCTTTTTTGATGCTAACAATCAATTTAAAGGCTGTATTGCAGGGATTAACGAAGTGTTAGCCAGGCAAGGCCTGCTAAAAGGCCGTTGGTGTTTACTTGAGAAAGAGGAGTTAGGTCCTAATCAGTTGGATGAAATAAACCGTGTATATTCAGAATATCCGCATTTACATGATGACGAATTCGTCGAAAAGAATCTTATGAAATGGCTGGATAACTAATGGTTGGATGAAAGAGATTCATGGAAGGAGCATACTAATTATGCAAAAGGTTATTGCAAACAACAGAACCGTTGAAATAGTTGAGGATGATTCACCTACAGTAAAACCTTCCTATTTATTAATAAAGACAATGTACTCGATTATTTCACCAGGTACAGAGTTATCAATCATAGAAAACAGTACAGATAAACAAATAACGTTGGGCTATAGTGCGATGGGAGTTGTCGAAGAATGCGGCAGTGATATAACAGATGTGAATAAAGGGGATTTTGTTGCCGTTTACGGCGCGCCATATGTTCAGCATTCAGAGTATTTATTAGTTCCTAAAACGCTTTATACAAAAGTACCGCCAAATGTTGAACATAAGGAAGCGGCTTTGGCTGGTATTGGTGCAATCGCCATACATGCACTTCGGACTGCGAACCTGCAGTTTGGCGAAACAGTTGCAGTTGTTGGATTAGGATTACTTGGTCAAATGATTGCCAAAATTGCAGACGCTGCTGCTTATAACGTTATTACATATGATCTTCATGAAGAGCGAGCAGCTATGTTAAAAGAAGAAACGAATATAAAGTCATTTTCTACTGTAAAAGAGATGGAAAATGACATAAAAAGCAGTACAAATAATAATGGTGCAGATGCTGTTCTTTTATGTGCAGGCGGAAAACGATCACCGCTGACAGCACAAAGTCTGGAATGGGTTAGAAATAAAGGGAAAGTTGTTATTGTAGGTGATATCGAGCCAGATTTCCCAAGGCATTTGATGTTCAGTAAAGAAGCAAAGATTCTAATTTCCAGAGCAGGAGGCCCCGGGCGGTATGACAAGACTTATGAAGCACAAGCTATTGATTATCCGTATGGATTCGTCCGGTGGACAGAAGGTAGAAACATAGAAGAGTATATTAGGTTAGTTAGCGAAAAACGAATTAATGTAAGTTCATTTATCAAAGAAGAAGTTAACTTTAGTGATGTATCTGATGCATTTAATGATTTAGTGAATAAAAAGTCAACAATGCTAACAAAGGTAATAAATTTTTTGAAATAAGGTGTTGACGAAATGAAAAATATAAACATAGGAATAATTGGACTGGGTGCTATTGCAGAAACCAGTCATATCCCTCATTTAAATGATACAGAAAATGCAACTATAGCTGCAGTGGTGGATTTGGATAGAAACAGAGCACAAACTATCGCTGAAAAATATCAAGTCCCTCATTTTTTTCAGGATATGGAAGAGATGTTTAAACAAGTGAAGGTGGATGCAGTCATGATCTGCACGCCGAATCAAACCCATATTAAGCTTGCTAAACTGGCGGCGGAAAAGGGAATACATGTATTTATGGAAAAGCCAATAGGCACTGATTTACAGAATGTAAAAGAATACTTGGAGTTTGCTGAGGCAAGAAACGTATTGACGATGGTTGGAATGCCCCATCGTTTCCGTCGTGATGTCAGTATTTTAAAAGAATATGCTGAACAAGAGGCGTTCGGAAATATCTATTACGCAAAAGCCAAGCTGTTTAGACGCAGGGGTACGCCAAAAGGATGGTTTACGAATAAAGCATTAGCTGGTGGGGGTGCGATGATGGACATCGGCGTCCATGCCCTTGATTTGGCATGGTGGCTTATGGGAAACCCCGAGGTACAATCTGTTACTGGAAAAACACTTGCTGGATTAGGGAATTATCAAACGAAGTATACTGCAAGCTGGGAATCTAAGAATAAACAATTAAATGTCGAACAATTATTTGATGTAGAGGATTTTGCTTCGGCTTGGATCCGGTTTAAAAATGGTTCGGTATTATCACTGGAAGTTGCCTGGGCTATGAATGGTGAACAGGACGGTAATATTGATATCGAATTACTGGGAGATAAAGGCGGTGCAACGTTATCACCACTTACTATTTTTAAGGAGGAAGATGGATTACTCAGTAAAACAAATCCAATATATGAAAATAACGCTCTGTTCAAGGCCGAAATTGAACACTTCATTGATTGTGTTCGAACTAAAACCACCCCTTTAATTGATGGCAATGATGGATATGAGGTTTTGAAAATGATTCACGCAATTTACGATTCATCTAATCTGAATAAGGAAGTCAATTACAATTAAAGATTTAGTAGAAAGGGGCTTGTAAAATGTTGAAGGTTGGAGTAATTGGGATAGGATCGATATCTGAATTTCATATTAAGCCGTATCTCGAAAATGAGGACGCAGAATTAGTTGCATTGTGTGATGTTAATCAAAAACGTCTTAATGAAAAAGGTGCATTATATGGCGTTACCCAATTGTACAGCGACTACCAGCAACTATTGCAGAACAAAGAAATCGATGCTGTCAGTATTTGTACGTGGAATAACAGCCATGCAGAAATTGCTATTGCAGTGTTGGAAGCTGGTAAGCATGTATTAGTGGAGAAACCGTTAAGTATGACTACAAAAGAAGCTTTAGCTATAGAAGATGCAGTCGAAAAATCTGGAAAGGTTCTACAGGTTGGATTCGTCAGACGGCATGGTGATAATAATAAGCTACTAAAAACATTTATCGATAATGGTGAATTAGGCGAAATCTATTATGCTAAGGCTTCTTGTTTAAGAAGACTTGGTAATCCTGGTGGCTGGTTTAGTGACATTTCAAAATCAGGCGGTGGTCCACTAATCGATTTAGGTGTACACATGATTGATATTTGCTGGTACTTAATGGGAAAACCACGTCCGATTTCAGTTAGTGGTAATACATATTCAAAGTTAGGAAATCGCAGCCACATTGAAAATCTATCATTCTACAAGGCTGCTGATTATGATCCGACATTGAATGATGTAGAGGATTTAACCAATGCATTAATCCGGTTCGAAAATGGCGCATCCCTTTTTGTAGATCTTAGCTTTACCTTGCAGGCAAAAAAAGATGATGTAAATGTCAAGTTGTACGGAGATAAAGGCGGAGCCGAAATTGAGCCTGAACTAGCTTTAGTGACTGAGAAGCATAATACAATTTTGAACGTTACACCACAGCTGGATACGCTTAAATTTGATGTTCATAAGGCTTTTGTTAACGAGATAAATCATTTTGTTGAATGCTGTAAAGATGGTAAGGAAACGATTGCTCCGGTAGAAGATGGTGTTCAAGTGATGAAAATGCTCAATGCTGTATATGAATCAGCGAAAACTGGCAAGGAGATTTACTTGTAAGTGAACGGCATGAACCCGGAACTTGTAATCGTCGGAGGCGGATTAGGTGGCTGTGCAGCAGCACTTTCCGCTTGTTCAAAAGGAATAAAGGTACTGTTAACAGAAGAAACAGAATGGATTGGAGGTCAGGTGACATCACAAGGTGTGCCACCTGATGAACATAAGTGGATAGAGGAATTTGGTTCAACAAAGAGATACCGTGATTACCGCAACAGAGTAAGAGAAGTCTATTCAAGAAATATGGCTGTTAAGTCGGATGAAAACATATTAAACCCTGGAAATGGACTAGTGAGTAATATTTGCCATGATCCACGTGTTACTTTGCACGTTTTAAATGAAATGTTAATGCCTTATGTACTGACGAACCAACTAACAATAGTGTTAAACACCAAGGTTACATCCGTAAAAAAAGTCTGCCGAACCATACATGAGATGGAGTTTGAACATGCGCAGACGGGTACAAAGGAACATTTTACTGCACCATTCTTTATTGATGCCACTGAAGTAGGGGACGTATTGCCTTTGTCTGGAATGGAGTACGTAACTGGTGCAGAAGCAAAGGCCGATACAGACGAACCGCATGCATTAGAAATAGCAAATCCGCATGATATTCAGGCGTTCACATATGTTTTAGGTATGGAATATCGGGATGGGGAAGACCATATTATTCCGGAACCAGAAATGTATGGTTTCTGGAAGGAGTTTCACCCACCTATTTGGCCGGATAAATTACTTAGCTTTTTTGCACCACACCCAATTACAAAAGAAAAGCGTCAATATACATTATTCCGTGAAGAGACTGGATTTCCGTTATGGGAGTATCGCCGGATATTTGATAATAATCAATACGAGACTCCTTTCAAAACGGGGGATATTTCATTAATGAACTGGCCGCAAAACGATTATTTTCTAGGCAATGTATACGATGTTCCTGAGTCAGACAAAGAAAAGAATTTGCACCAGGGTAAAGAGCTGAGTTTATCCCTTTTATACTGGCTGCAAACCGAGGCACCAAGATCTGATGGTGGAAAGGGTTATCCTGGATTAAGACTTCGAAAAGACATTTTTGGCACAGAAGATGGATTAGCAAAAGCTCCGTATATTAGAGAGTCAAGAAGAATAAAGGCAGAATATACCGTAACAGAGCAAGATGTTTCCCCAGATTTTAATGACGGCCATACAGGGAAAAAATATGAGGATAGTGTTGGAATCGGTTCATATAGTATTGACCTGCATCCAAGTATGGCAGGAAAAACATATCTTGATATAAAAGCGCTCCCATTTCACATACCATTAGGTGCGCTTATCCCTAAAGATGCAGATAACCTATTGGCAGGATGTAAAAATATTGGTGCTACTCACATAACAAATGGTTGCTATCGTCTTCATCCAGTGGAGTGGAATATTGGTGAAGCGTGTGGAGCATTGGTGGCATTTTGTATCAGAAAGAATACAAAGCCGAAAGCAGTTCGTGAAGACAGTCAGTTACTTGCTGAATTTCAGAATGAGTTACGCGAGAGCGGATTTGAGCTTGAATGGCCCAAGGAATTTTACCAGGAATAATGAGGTGACCTACTATGGGGAGACATATAGGAGATTTTCCACTTGATAAGTTGCGAGATTATCGTCCGGAATTAGTAGATAAACCAGACAATTTTGATTCGTTTTGGTTTGAGCAAAGTAATAAAATGAATGACATTCAGCCACAAGTAACATTTGAACCGAGGGTATATCCTGTTCCAACTATAGATGTAGTAGATATTACGTTTAAGAGCTGGGATGAAACGCCGCTAAATGGGATTCTAGTTACACCAAAAGCCACTAAGGCTTGTCCGGTAATCGTTTGTTTTCCTGGATATACAGGAAGTTGTGGGCTGCCCGTTGACCACTTAAAATGGACGTCTCTTGGATTTGCAGTCTACGTATTTGATGTTCGCGGTCAGGGAACTTCACCTGACTTTGGAAAATATCAGAATGGAAGTAGGATTCCCGGGTGGATGTTACAAGGGATTCATAGTCATGAAAACTATTACTATACGAATGTATACAAGGATATTCTAATGCAATTAAAGTGGATCAGGTCCGAAGACTCCCCCGTCCATCAAACTAAGCTAGGCGTTATGGGTTCCTCACAGGGGGGCGGATTAGCGCTTAGTACAGCAGGCTTGGATAGGGAAGTGGATTTTGTGCTGGCTGATTGGCCGTTCCTGGCACATTTCAGGCGGGCATTAGATGTAGCGCTGTCCGGTCCGTATATGGAAATAGTAAACTATTTTAAATGGAATGACCCACAATATAAAACTCATAGCCAGGTTATGGAGACATTGAGTTATATTGATAGTTTGCATTTCTGTGAAACGATTACTTGCCCTGTATTGATGGCAGCGGGATTAGAGGATGCCATTACACCGCCATCGACTGTGTTTGCGGCCTTCAATCATATTCGGTCCACAAATAAAATGATTGAAATATACCCGCAATTCACCCATGAACTTAATCCGTTTCACGATGAAAAAAAGCTGGAATTTTTGATGAAACAATTGGAAAACAAGGAGGATATTTATGAATATTAGTGTAAGCATGTACAGTTTAGCTTCAACAATCAAAAAGGAAAACTGGTCGACGCTTGATTTTATTAACTATGCCAACAGTATTTCATTGGATGGTGTTGAGTTACTCGATATTTTTTGGGAAAACAAAGATGATATAAGTAACGAGCTTGCACAGGTAACAGACGCATTGAAGAAAAATAATTTAAAGGTTTCCGCTTATGACGTTACCAATAATTTTGTAAAAGAATCAAGTGACGATCGTGCTAAAGAAGTTAAGAAAATAAAAGATGCTATTCAGGTGGCAAAACAGTTGAACACCAATATTATCCGCGTATTTTGTGGGGACTTACATGATGACCTAACGTATGCGGATGGTCAGGGCTGGATTGTGGATGGCTTGAAGCAATGTGCTGAAACTGCTGAGAAGGAACAGGTTTATTTAGCAATTGAAAACCATGGATTATTAGCCGGAAAAAGTGAACAAGTTGAGGAAATTATTTATAAGGTAGATAGTCAATACGTTAAGTCCACATTTGATACAGGAAATTTTTTATTAGTACATGAAGAACCGCAGCATGCATTCGATCGATTGAAAGATAAGATTGTACACGTACATTTTAAGGACTTTCGTGAAAAGGACCCATCCGAAACAATTAAAGGATTCCGTTCTGCACAAGGTGTTGAATTAATTGGTACGGTTCCGGGAGATGGACAGGTAAATCTATCCTATATTGTTCAGGGGTTAAAAGAATCTGACTATCAGGGATGGCTTTCGATTGAATATGAAGGTAAAGATGATGCTAAGGTTGCGAATGAAGAAGCGGTTAATCGCCTGAGGAATTTACTGAAGTAGGAGGGACGATATTGGGGAATATTGTATTTGCTGACCTTGAAAATATAGATTTGCGAACAACATCATTAAAAGTAGTGGAATCGACTGACCATTTGACAGATGAAACGGTTTTACTATCTTCTTCTGATACGTATCCTGAAGCTGAACTAAATAAAGGTCACAACGTGTTTGTTCCGTCGGATTTACTTGATAATGGAAGTGCAGCAGCGGGTGTATATGTTTTCTTCGACCTGGAAATATATCCATTTTTCCAAAAGGTGAAAGAAAACATTCAAAAACAGGATAAGCCCAAGGGAGTCTTCCGGTTTAGGAGAATCGTAGGGAAAGATGAAACAACATCGTTAGCAGTTGGTGATTTGTTCATTATAGCTTCATTACTTGGTGAGCCAGAAGCTGTTAAAGTGAAGCATACAAATCATACTGTTACTCCTTATCATATGATTGTTACGGTGAATTTCGGCGAAGGTACAATGGCGCATATGGAGTATACATTCGGCAATGATGCTGAACGGATTGAACTTGAGTGGAGCGGGATAAAAAATATTATTGAGTTCAATAGTCAGGAAATGGCACCAATTGATCCAAGTAGCAATACCAACCTTCCGTTAGCTTACTCAGTAGATTCAATTCTGAATACTGCCCGTAATGCTGATTCGGTTTTAATCAAACGGTTGAACAAGTACTGCCAGCTTATAAATGGAGGTGCTGATTAATGAAGATTGGAATGATGAGTTTCGCGCACATGCACGCATATAGCTATGCGGATAGTCTAATGAAATTGCCCAATGTAGAGTTAGTTGGGATCTTTGACGACGACCTGCAGAGAGGAAAGGAAGTGGCTGGAAAATATAGTACAAAACATTTTGATGATCAGGAAACCTTTCTAGCTATGGAGATGGATGCCGTAGTTATTTGCAGTGAAAATATTCGTCATAAAGAAATGGTATTAAATGCAGCAAAAGCCAACAAACATATTTTATGTGAAAAGCCAATCGCAACGACTGTAGAAGATGCAGAAAAAATGATTAAAAGCTGCGAAGAACATGGTGTGACTTTGCAAATAGCGTTCCCGGTACGGTTTAGCTCCCCGATCAAACAGCTCAAAAAAATGATTGATGACGATGAACTAGGTAATATTGTTGCTCTTCGTACAACAAATCGAGGTCAAAATCCGGGTGGCTGGTTTATTGATAAAGAGCAATCAGGTGGCGGTGCGGTTTTAGATCATACGGTGCATATGGTTGATATTATGCGCTGGTATTTGGGTAAGGAAATTACCGAAGTACATGCAATCGTGGACTCTTATTTTCATGATATTGACATAGATGATGCCGGCATTCTTACATTGGAATTTGAAAATGGTGTTATTGCCACACATGATGCAAGCTGGTCACGATTTTCAGAATACCCGATATGGGGTGATGCAACAATTGAAGTGATTGGTACAAAGCAAACAGTTAAAGTTGATGCTTTTAAAGAGCACTTTAGACTGTTTACTAGCGGTGCGAAGTCATTAAGTCATGTTTTTTATGGTAACGATATGGATTTCGGATTAATTCAGGACTTTGTTGAATGTCTGGAACAGGGCAGAGAACCATCTATCACTGGAATGGACGGTTTAAAAGCCCTGGAAGTAGCATTAGCAGCATATAAATCAAGTGATAAAAAATTGGCTGTAAACGTTTAATCAAGGCGGGCACCTAAATCAGGTGTCCACTTTTCTAGGGGGGTTGTTATGTACACGATTGGAATCGATATAGGCGGGACTAAAATTAAATTTGGAATGTTTGAGGAAGATGGTCAACCTTTTAAAGTACAAGAAATAAAAACCCCAAAAGAACTGATTGCGGAAAGTATGATTAAAACGATAATCGACATGGTTCAAGAAAATGATATCCAAGGTATCGGTGTTGCAACAGCAGGGATTGTTGACTATCAGAATGGAATAATAACCAGTGCCGCTAACCTGCCCTCATTGGTGGATGTTCCTTTAGGCAAAATGCTGGAAAAAGCATTTCATGTGCCTGTTGTTGTAGATAACGATGCTAATAGTGGGGCAGTTGCTGAAGGGGCTATAGGAGCTGCGAAAACTGTTCGGAGTTTTATTTGTGTAACAATCGGTACAGGAATTGGCGGTGGAATTATTCACAATAATGAATTGGTTCATGGACGTAGCGGATACGGGGGAGAAATTGGACACATGACAATTGTCCCTAAAGGCTTACCGTGTGGATGTGGGAGAAAAGGCTGTTGGGAAGTGTACGCTTCAGGAAAAGCATTGGAACGAATGATTTCCAAGAATCCCTACTTGAAAGACTACCGTCCTCAAGATGTATTTGCGAAGGGTGCAGAAAAGGAGCCATGCAAACAAATTGTTAAAGAATATTTAGAATACCTGTCAATCGGAATTATCAATCTTCAATACATGTTTGATCCAGAAATGGTTGTTATTGGAGGTGGGGTGATAGATTCCAGTACGTATTGGTGGGATGAATTAGTAGAAAAAATAGCCTCCACATCTTCCATACCGATAAATTTGCAACAGGCACATTTAAAAAATAATGCGAGTATGATTGGCGCTAATTCATTAGTAAAACAAATGTAGTGAAAAGAGTGTGGAAATGAGATGTATTACTTAAAGGGCGATGTAATAACGGAAGGAAATATATTAAAAGATAAGTTTGTAGAAATAGTAGGGGACAAGGTTACATATGTCGGAAATGAAAAACGTTATAGCGACGTCATATTCTATGAGGTCGCGAGTGGTTTTATTTGTCCCGGATTTACTGATATTCATATTCACGGAGTTAATGGGTTTGATTTTATGGACAATGAGGAAGCATTTGAAAAAATTGCAAATCTATTGCCGCACTATGGTGTTACTTCATTTTTGGCAACCTCAAGGACAGCTCCAATTCCAGACACAAAACAATTCCTTGAAGCTGCCAAATCCTTCAAGCATAGCAAACCTGTTGGGTCACAATTATTAGGTGTTCACATGGAAGGTCCCTGGATAAGCACCATCTATTGTGGTGCCCAAAGTAAGTCAAGCATCCGTCAGTTGACATGGGTCGACGTTAACGATGTCATCACTCCTTTCTCAGATATAATTTCTATCATTACGTTAGCACCTGAAGAATTAGAAGATTACTTGATACTGGAATATTTAGTTTCACAGGGTATTTATACATCAGCAGGTCATTCAAATGCAACCATGGAGGAAATTGGACTTGCAATAGATTATGGCCTAAAGAAAGTAACGCATACGTTTAATGCGATGAGTCCATTACACCATCGCACTCCCGGTACTGCTGCGGCTGCATTATACTATGATGAGTTAATCTGTGAAATTATTACGGATGGGATTCATATTGACCCAAAGATTATAGAACTTTTATACAAAGTGAAAGGTCACGATTGTATGGTTCTTATATCTGATTGCACTGGCTATAACGAGTTATCTGATGGGGGTTATTATTTCCGGAATAAAAATATCAGGAAAAAAGGAAATGAAGTAACCTTGGAGAATGGCAAATTAGCAGGGAGCGCTCTAACGCTGGATAAAGGGATAAAATATGTTGTGGAACATTGTAATATTCCAATTGAAGAAGCAATTTATATGGCAACCCAGGCACCTCTTAACTCTATAGGTGAATTGGAATACAGAGGTAAAGTCAAAGCAGGGCATCAAGCGGATCTAGTTATACTGGACAGTGAATTAAATGTAAAGAAAACGATTATAAAAGGTAATGTTGTTTATGAAAGGGGTTAAACGGAAAGTGGAAATTCGTCGACTCCAAGCAAATGAATTAAAACAAGCAATACAGCTGTCAGATCAGACATTCCGAAAAGAGGAGCATACATCAATGGGAGAAGCCTTCCCACAGGTTTTTTCTAAACAACTGAGCCAATCATTTGGTGCTTTTGATGGAGAGCGTTTAATAAGTTTTATTGGAGTAGTCCCATCAAAAATGCAGGTTGGTGAAGCAGAACTGAACACGTTTTCCATTGGATCAGTTTGTACACATACAGATTACCGGAAACAGGGGATATCAACAGCCATTTTAAAAGAAGTCTATGATTTCATTGACCAGGCTAAATCATCACTATTGTTTGTGTCTGGTGACCGTGGATTGTATAAACGGAATCATTGCTATCACTTCGGGAGGGTGAACAAGTATAAAATTGATAAGGTTTCAATTGAAAGTAAATATGAAGGGTCAATCAGGGAAGGGTCTAGCGCCGATGTTTTCCTAATTGACGATTTAATACAAGCTAAGGAAGTTAAGTACAAAAGCAGCATATGGGAATGGTCTATGCTATTCGATGCAAGTGGCTATGCAAGTATTTTTATGATGAAACAAACATTGTACGTTGCTGAGAATGATGGAGTTGTTGAAGGTTATGTGGTGTTAGGTGTGGATGAGAATAGTGCTGCGAAACGAGCTATCGTGACGGATTGGGGAGGTAATACTGCATCATTGCGTGCGATATTTATGGAACTGCTGAAGAAGAAAGTAGTTTCGGAAATAGAGATAGCAGTCCCATGGCAGGACTCTCTGAATGACGAGTTAAACGATCTTCCATTCGAGTTGGAGCAAAATGGTGGAACAATAAATATTGTTGATGCTGAGAGATTGATAGAACAGCTTAAGCCCTACCTGGTGAAGAAGAACCCAGGGCTGGCTAAAAGTCTTAAGATTTATAACACTGACAATTCAAATGTTACCTTAAACTATAATGAGTCCAAAATCACTTTGTCGCCTGAAGAACTAGTGAAATTCTTGTTTGATTTTCAGGATGATGCTGAATTAGGTGAGATGCAATCACTGTTCCCAGTTCCGTTACCGAGTACGATAGGGATGTTTTATGTGTGAACTACATTTAAATGAGGTGGAATAAAAATGAATATTCGTTTGCTTGGTAGTGCTGCAGCTGAAGGATTTCCTGCTATTTTTTGCCGATGTAAACATTGCGAGAAGGCAAAAAGATTAGGTGGAAAAAACATTCGAACACGTACGTCAGCATTAATAGATGATAACTTGAAGATTGATTTCCCTCCAGATACCTTTATGCATGTACTGCGCGCTGGAGATGCGATTTCAGAGTTTGAACATTTAATTGTTACCCATACACACCACGATCATTTTTACCCGGAAGATATTAGAATGCGTACACCTAATTTTGCAAAAAACTATGGTGATGTTCTTAATATATATGGGAACGAAAGAGTAGTTCAGCGTTGTAACGACATATTTGAGAATGAGAGTGAGAGCTTTAATATTATTCCATTTCAATCTTTTACTACTTATGAGGTTGGCGGTAAATTAATTACACCTCTCCCTGCGGATCACAAACCGGATGAGAATAGTTTTATCTATTTTATTGAAAAAAACGGTGAGACTTGTCTGTATGGTCACGATTCAGGGGTCTACCCTGAGGAAACATTTAATTGGTTGTCTAAACGTGTATTGGACGTGGCTATTATGGATTGCACAAATGGACTAAAAGATGAAAAGACTATTCACATGAATATCGAGGCGGTTAAGGAAATGAAAACAAAATTTGTTAAGATGGGTATGCTTCATGAAAAATCAAAAGTTGTAGCAACACATTTTTCTCATAACAGTGGATTGTTACATAATGATTTAGAATCATTGCTCGTTCCATTTGGAATTGACGTAGCATATGATGGGATGGAGATAAAGATTTGAGGGGAGAAAAAAGACTAATCTATACAGTCACTAAAAATATAAGGCTGTCTCAATAAGGTTTAATAGGACCTTTTGAGACAGCCTTTTACTATGCCTGTAATCCATTAAAAGATCTGATAAATTAGGCTAACTAGTTCTTTAGTACTTACTTAAGTCTTTTAATAGAGTATAAATATTTAGATTAAAGGAGATTGGAAGAGCACAGCAGAAATTTAAATAGGAGTAACTATAAAAAGGGGGAATAGTTTCTTCTAAACACTTGAAAGGAGATTAATAATGTATAAAACTTGTTTGTGCGCATTTTCTATTGTGCTTTCAATGCTTCTGGTTTTTTCCCTATTTCCACCTTCCCTATTTAACAGTGCTTCAGCTGCTGAAACTAATGAAGCGTGGAAACAATTACAAGTCGAAAATGGAGATTTTGAAGCCGCAACAAATTCAGAAAGTGATTTGCCTTCCTGGGATTATTGGAGCGGAGGCCATAAAGAAGGCATGAGCATAACGAATGATTTCGCTTTTGAAGGTGATCAAAGTCTTAGGGTTGATAATAGTGGTGTAGTTGGTCTTTTTAGTCAAGCAATTAAAGTAGAAGCGGGTAATACGTATCGGATGTCAGCTCAGATATACGTGGAAGAACTGTTGGAAGGAAACCCGGGTATATGGTTACGATGGCTCAATGATGAAGGTGAAATTATTCAAAATAACGCCAAATACTTTGAAGATCTTTCACTTGAAGAATGGCAAAATGTAACCGCCGAAGCTGTTGCCCCACCAAAGGCGACTGAAGTTAAAATTTTCATTTACCAAACATCTAATACGAAAACGAAAGGTTATTATGATGACATCCAATTATTAGAAAAGTCATCGGTGGATGCATTAGATCTGGGGAATCCTAGCTTTGAAGAAAATTCTGGTGATGGAACGATACCAGATTGGGACATGTACCCAGCCTCACCCCGGGATGGAACATCGATTTCTCTTAGTGAAGAACAGGTCTATGATGGGCATCAAAGTGTAAAGATAACAGATGAGACATCCGGAGCATCGGTTGGCTTATACAGTCAGGCCGTAGAGATAGATTCAAATAGAGTCTATACACTATCGGGGAAAGCTTATATCAATTCAGGAAGTATTAGTCTCTACATGAAGTATTATGATGGCGCTGGAAAAGAAGTAGGCAGTTATCGAGCGGGTTATGAGAAACCAGCGAATGAATGGATAGATATCACTACTGAAGCAAAAGCTCCTGCAGATGCAGTGTCAGCTAAAATTTTCTTATATGCTGGTGTGGCAGGAACAAGTTCAGTTTATTATGATGACTTTAAATTAACTGTTAAAAAACAACTGAACCTGCCTTTTGAATATGGTGATCCTATTAACATGGGTCCTGCTGCTTTGGCGGCAAAGACACAAGGTGCAGCAATCGGTGACAAAGAAGTTTACTATGCTACGAACGGTTCCCCAGCAACGTTCTATGCTGCTGATGCCAAAACTGGAGAAAAGATTTTTTCTCAGGCATTGCCGGGTAGCGATGTAGTATGGGGAATGACAGTTGGATCCGACGGTAATGTTTATTTTTCTGGGACCTATGATGGTATATTATATCGGTACCTGGTTGATGAACAAAGAATTGAGCAAATAGGGAAAAACCCATCCGATGATTGGGTCTGGGAATTAGAGTCTGCTGAAGATGGTAAAATCTATGGGGCAACCTATCCGAATGCTAAAGTGTTCCAGTACGATATAGAAACAGATGAATTCACAGACCTGGGAACCTTCCATGAGGGACAAAAATATGCAAGAGGGCTGGGTGTGACTGAGAAAAATGTTTATGTAGGAATCGGCACGACAGCATATTTATATCAAATGAACCGTGAAACAGGGGAAAAGAAAGAGGTTGAATTACCTATTACCGGCACACAAACGTCAGTTTCGAACATTTGGGAGTATGGCGGAAAGCTGTTTGTTGCCTATGGAACATCTCTTCTAACTATAGATGCTTCAACTGGTGAATTATTAAACGAAATGAACTGGGAAGATGAACATACGTACGACGGCTTGATTTCATCTCCTTCTCCTTATGACGAAAGTATTGTATATTTTAGAGACAAACGTACAAGCGAGTTATGGACGTATGATTTAGATACTGATGAAGCAAAGCCCGTGGAACCGCGCATAAAGTTGCCTGCTTCATCGTCGAAAGCAATGGAATGGACTACGAACGAAGATGGAACAAAAGTTCTTTCGATTCTGCACCATCAAATCGAATACTCAGTTTATAATCCACAGACAAATAAAGTTGAAATAAGCTATCCAGAAGTCGAAAAGCAAGGGCTAAACATTCAAAGTTTAGAAATAGGCCAAGATGACAACGTATATATGGGGGGATACCAAGGATCAATGGGAGTGTTCGATACCTCTAAGGAAGAATATATCGTACGTGAACGAGATCCACATCAAATTGAAGGAATTGGTTTCCTCAATGGAGATGTATATATGGGGACTTACGGGGGTGCCCGCATCTACAAATACGATACGGACCTTCCATATCAATATTCCGACGGTGGTGAGGGCGATAACCCTGAAATGGTATACGATATCGGGGACGAACAGAGCAGACCTTTCACCTTTGCATCAGGTGATAACAAACTATTTGTTGGAACGATTTCAGACTACGGGAAGCTTGGCGGTTCTTTAACCATATATGACTCCAAAACCGATGAATGGAACAGTATGCGTAACATCATCCAGAATCAAAGTATTATTGGACTGGCATATCAAGAAGGAATTGTATATGGTGGTTCCACTATTACAGGTGGATTAGGAATCGATCCAACAGCGACGGAAGCAAAAATGTTTGCCTATGATACAAATAACAAGGAAAGTAAAGTATTTGAATTAAATGTAGATGGACTAGAAACCCCTGAAATGATTGGAGAACTATCCATTGGTCCCGATAAAAACCTATGGGGAACCGCCTGGGGCTATGATAAGGAAGGGATTGCTAATACAGTAATCTTTGCAATGGATCCAGCTACAAAGGAAATTATCAAAAGTACGGAGCTATATTCAGGTGTCCACAGAGGAAGTTCATGGCGCCCATTCTTCATGCGATGGGATGACCAAGGATTACTCTATACGACAGCAGGACGTAAGCTAACCGTAATAGATCCGGAAACCATGATGACTAAACAAATAATTGGAGATACAGTTAACTTAATGGATCTGGACAGTGAAGGGAACATCTACTACGCCAATGGAGAGAATTTATATAAAATGCCTGTTCCATTAGAGGATGCATCCATTACAACAGAAGATCAAACACTTCTCCAAGGTGAAACAACTAACCTGGATCTATCAGTCACACTTGCAAACGGAAATACCGTTAACCTAGATGGTGCAGACGTTGAATGGATAAACAGTTCTCCACAAGTTGCGACTGTTGATGATGGTAAAATTACAGCTATAAATGCAGGAAGTACTGAGATAGAGACAAAAGTCTCCTATAATGGTGAGGAAATTACTTCGAATAAAATTACCATAAACGTCATAGTCAGTCCATCATCATTAGCTGCTCAAGTAAAAGAACTTGAAACAACACAGCAGATTGAACATTCATTGTCTCAACAGCTTGTGAATCGACTTGAGCAAGCGAAGCATCATTATAAGAAAGGCAATACAGATCAGGCTATTAAGCATTTAAATGATTACCTGAAGCACCTTGAGAATAGTGATACTGAAGAAGACTTAAAAACTATTCTTGAAAATAATGCAGAGTCTATTAAAGATTCTTTTTTAAAAGACTAGCTAGGAAGATTTCTGATAAGAGAGTAAGCAATTTTATATTGCTTGCTCTTTTATTATGCAACTACCGCCAATTAGTTATACGCAATCGTTATCGCCTTAGCATCATTGCAAAAGTGGATTCTAGCAGAGAGTATTGATAATGTAAAAATCTATTAACTTAATGAAGACACGAAAGAATGGGAACTGATTGACGACGTCTATGTAGAGGGTGTTGTAACTGATGAAGAAACGCACTTCAGTATCTACACAAACCTTACCAACCGAGAAAGAACAAAGATGAAAAATACGAGAAAGAAATTGTTGAACAGGCCAGCACTTCTGGTGATGACCTGGGCAATAAAGTATGGTTATTGTCGGTGGCGGAGTGATTGGACTTGAGATCGCATGTATCTTCAACAGTTTGGATACCAAAGTCGAGGTCGTCGAAATGGCTGACCGTATTTTGGCCAATGAAGATCCTGATGCATCGGAATATCTTTCACGTGAGCTTGGCAAAAAGGGAATCACGTTCCATACCAGCGCCAAGATAACTGAATTTGCTGCTTCTGAAAATGGCCGTACACTTGTGACAATGGAAAAAAACGGCGAAAATGAAACACTGGAAACGGACAGCGTTCTTGTCGCTGTTGGAAGGACCCCTAATCTGACTGGCATCGAGGACCTACCTGTTGATTTCGACGGTCGCTTTGTCAAAGTCGATGGCAATATGCGTACTTCACTCGAAGGCGTGTACGCTGTGGGTGATTTGATCGGTGGGTTTCAGCTGGCACATGCAGCGAGTGATGAAGGACTTAAAGCTGTCGACCACATTTTGGGTAAAACAGTTAATAAAGAAGCAATTATCCCACGTGGTGTTTACACGTTCCCTGAGATTGCCAGTGTCGGAATCACCGAGGAACAGGCAAAACAACAGGGGTATCGCGTGAAAACAAAGAAAGTGGATATCGCGGCAAATGGTAAAGCAATCGCGGCTGGCGAAACAAGTGGTTTTATGAAAATCATCGCCGAAGAAAAATACGGTGAAATACTTGGTGTCGTTATGGTTGGTTCTCATGTAACGGAAATGATCAGCCAAGCGACAGCCTTCATGCACCTGGAAGGAACCGTTGAAGAAATTGAAAGCATGGTATTCCCACATCCAACTGTATCAGAATCATTATTTGAGGCAGGAAGTGCTTGGATGGAAAAAGGAATACATTTTAATTAATAAGGTTGGCCATCATGTTGACGTGATGGCCAATTGGAGGAAACTATGAACAAAAAGCTTATTTTCTTTGATATTGACGGGACATTGCTTGATGACGAAAAAAAGCTTCCTGACTCTACGAGGGAGGCAGTTGCCAGGCTTAAAGAAGAGGGACACATAGTCGCGATTGCAACCGGGCGTTCTCCTTTCACCTTTCGAACTCTCATGGAGGAGCTGGGCATTGATACTTATGTCAGCCTGAACGGACAATACGTAGTCCACCAGGGTAAGGCAGTTTATCAGAATCCACTGTTAACGGAAGTGCTCGAACAGCTTGAAGCGTATGCTGCCGAACGAGGCCATCCCCTTGTGTATGTAAACCAGGACGACTGGTATGCGAATGTCACGAACGATGACCGGATGAAAGTGGCGATTGAGTCACTGCGGGTTGATGTACCTGTATAATACGCCCCTGAGTTTTACAAAGATGGCGGCACGGTCTACCAAGTTCTGCTCTTTTCCCCAGATGATGACCGGGAATATGGCGAGCGGTTCAAACAGCTAGATTTTATTCGCTGGCATGAAAACTCCGTCGATGTTCTTCCATCTGGAGGGTCCAAAGCTGCAGGGATTGAGAGAATGGTTGCTTATTTAGGCCTATCCAATAATGATGTTTATGCTTTCGGCGATGGGTTGAATGATATTAAAATGCTTCGTGCAGTAAAGAATAGTGTGGCCATGGGAAACGCGCCTGATATAGTTAAACACGCGGCCAAAATGGTGACCAAAGACGTTCACGACGATGGGTTGTTGTACGGGCTGAAGATGATTGGATTGGTGAAATAAAAGAGACTTGTTGGGTCTCTTTTTTTTTATGGTGATTGTGGTAGTAGCCAAAAAGTTCCTATTGAAACTTGGTATTTAAATGTAGAACATCTACCGTGTCTCTTATTAGGTTATCAAAACTAATAATTTACATAGAGGGATTAAACTTTTATCTGGCCTATTTTCATGCACACCCGTAGCACTAATTTAGTAAGAAAAAATATCCACTATATATCTAGGTAAAAAGACTTAAAAACAGCAAAATATGGATATAAAATAGTCCGAAAGGTTAACTTTTTCATAGAATTACCGATGAATAATTAAGTGCAATATTTTGAAAAAGGCATCTATGGGTCATTTTACATACATAAACCAACTAATATTTATTCGGGCAAAATCGTCGAAAGGCGATGACGCAAAGCTACGGGTCTAATACCTTTTGGTAATGACCGCCGGGTTGCTAGAAAGATTAGCGGGGCTTTGCATGCATGCAAGGTCTTTTTGGTTTTCTCATCAAAATATATTGCAAATCAAATAGACGATAGAAACGGGGGAACAAGATGAAAGAAGCATTAATGAAAATATTAAACATTATTTTAGTCCTGACACTTTTGTTTAGTTCAGTATTAATCCCTGTGGAAAGTTCAGCACAGGCTCTGAGAGCATCCATGCAAAAGAGCTTTATGGATCCGCAGTCCATATTGGATTTGCTGCCAACGAATCAGGCAGCATCACCTGGGGCTCCTAAGCCAGCGGAAAGTATAATGCCTACAATGCCGAAACCGTTGGAGAAAAAACCTATGCCCAAAGGTCCAGTCAGTAATGAAGCAGGCACCCAAAAGCCTGAGCCATTACAAAACCGTCCGGACAATGTCAATATTGCCACGGGAGAATTAGCGATGGACTTAACGGATCTAAATATACCTGGTATTGGGTTTAACTTTAAGCTGAAGCGAACCTATTCAAGTGATAATAATAAGATAGGTGCTTTTGGCCGTGGATGGACGTTTAACTTTAATTCTCAATTAAGAATATATGAGAACTATAATATGTCCGAGACTCGCAGTGATGGTAACATCCTAAACTATCAATTTGTGAAAAAAGATCCGGATGCTTACGTGACCAGTTATGATGACGATAAGTTGATCAACTATGAGCTGGATGCAGGGGAATTTAAAGAAGCTAAAAATGGTGATCAATTAAAGCGTATTAGTAAGGAAGAGTATGTCGTAACGGGAACGCACGGGACGAAAATAACATATAAAGGATACTTCGCTCCGTGGCGAGCTGAAGAAAATCCAGGTGATTATGACTTTAGTATCGGCAAAATGATCACCCGAAAAGATCAGTACGGTAATACAATGCGATATCAGTATGATAAAAAAGGGCGACTCGATAAGGTAATTGATACGGTTGGTAGAACAATTGATTTCTCATGGAATGGAGATGTTATCTCTAAGGTCACTGATTCCACAGGGGAAAGTATAGATTACGGTTATGATAGCCAAGACCGATTAACCACCGTTACTTTCCATGATGGTCGTACGACTGAGTATCAATACTCGGGTAACAGAATCACGGGTATATTGAATGGGGCAAATGAAAAGGTTGGTTACCAGTATACTAATGGACGGGTAACCCAAATAACCAATCCAGATGACAGTGTTGCCTACAAATTAAGCTATAAAGAAAATGATTCGGGCGATGTAACTGAAACTAAGTTGATGAATGCAGCAAACGATAGCTGGATTTTTAAGATTACTGATCAAAAAATCGAAACGGAGATAAATCCTTTCGGCCAAAAAACTTCATATAAATATGAGAATGATTTACTGTCCGAAAAGATTTCACCTGAAGGTACACTGTCTTTTACATACAATAATGAAAATAATAAAACATCACAGCTGCTTCCTGATGGGACGAAAACTTCTTATAGCTATCATCCGAAGTGGGATATTCCAGAGTTAATTACAGACAACCGGGGTAATCGAACGTCTTTTTCGGTAAATGATGAGACTGGAAATGTGGATCAAAAAATTGAAAATGGTGTTTTATCCAAATACACCTACGATGAAGAGGGACGGATTCAAACTGTTGAAGATGCCAACAAAAAGAAAATGGTATTTTCATATAAAAACGGGAATCTGTCACAAATTAAAAACGGTGAGAATGAAATAACAGATTATGAGTTTGATAATCTCGGAAGGCTGGAAAAAAAGGTGCTTCCATCAGGGAAAACTATTAATTTTTCTTATGATAAAGAGGGAAGACTTCTTTCTAAAAAGGTCGGGGATCAAACTTTATATCAGTATCGCTATGATAATGCTGGGCGCCTGAAAAAAATCATTGATCCATTAAAGAATGAGGAAATTTATGATTATGATAAAAATGGTAACCTGGATTACTTCAAAGATTCACTTGACAGGGTATTCAAATATGATTACTATCCGACAGGGCAGCTGAAAAAGAGTGTTAGTCCAGCCGGGGCAACATCTTTTACGTATGATAAAATCGGCCGCGTTCATACATTGAAATCTAAAATCGGCACTACCAGCTATACCTATAATAAGTACGGCGTTGACACGGTGGACAGCCCTTATGGATTTTTTGACTACGATTATGACAACCAGGGGCGGATTGAAACCGTAACCGATAGTCTAAATCGGACTACAACGTACCAGTACTACGCTAATGATCGGTTAAAAGCAGTTAAAGACTCCGCGGATCGGGTGCACAAGTATACCTATTACGATAATGGCAGATTAAAAACAGAAACACTTCCTAATGGCCAAACTGTTGAATTTTCCTACAATAATTTAGGAATGCTTAAGTCAAAAACATATGAAGATGGTACAACTGAGAGCTTTACGTACGATGATGCCAAGCGGTTGAAGAGCGAAACAAACCGAGAAAATGCAACCACAAGCTATCATTATGAAAATGGCGAACTAACCAGTATGACCGATGCGCTCAACCAGACCACGACTTTTACTTATTACAGCAACGGTCAATTAAAAAAACGGGTTAGTCCTGATGGGTTTGCTACAACGTATACCTATAATCCGAATGGGTGGTTAACTTCGGTTACAAACGCCGAGAAGGAAACAACTTCCTATCAATATGATGATGCCGGAAGAGTTGTAACCATCATAGGTCCCGAGCAAGGTAAAAGCTCTTACACGTATGACACACAGAACAGGCCCTTAACGTATAAAGATCCGATGGGCTATGAATATGAGTGGGAATATAACGATGCTGAAAATAAGTATACATTTATCCGACCTGATGATTCGAAAATTATTTACCAATACAATAATCTTCACCAGATGACCGCATTGACCAATCCATTGGGCAAAACAACCAAATTTCAATACGACGATGCGGGTAGACAGACAAAGATTATTGAACCAATGAACAAAGTTACTGAATTTAAATATAATGCGATTGACCAGTTAAAGAAAAAGATTCGACCAGATGGAAAGAGCATTGTTTATGAATATGATGAATACGGGCGGTTGGAAAGTAAAAAGAATCCACTAAATCAATTAACAAGCTATGAATACGAAGCAACGACTGGGCACCTTTCTGAAGTTTCATCGATAAAAGGAACCTTTTCGTTCGAGTACGATAAGATGGGACGAAAAACTTCGGTAACTGACCCATTAGGCAACATATCTAAGTGGGATTATGATTTGCTAGGGCGGTTAACAAAAGAGACTGATCCAGCAGGGAATGTAACCGAGTACCAATACAACCCTCGCAACCTGTTAACGGATATAGTTCGACCGAATGGAGGAGTCATTGAACGGAATTATGACGGTGCCGGTCGGGTAACCTCCTTGATAGACCCACGAGATGGTGTGACTGACTATGTCTATGACGAGAATGGAAATATACTATCCGTAACCAACCCGGAAGAAGAAACAACTTTCATGACCTATGATAAAAATGGACAGCTTATTACCTATACAGATGGTGAGAATCATACAACGACTTATTCATATGACAAACTCGGACGATTATCACAGGTAGAGAAACCGCTCGAAGCAGTTATAGATTATGAATATGACAAATCAGGACAGCTCAAATCTGTCAAACAGCCTAACGGAGCTGTTACTACCTATGAATATGACGATCTTGGCCGCCTGGCTAAAGAAAAAAGTCCATTAGATTATGTTACGAAATATGAATATGACTTACTTGGAAATATAACATCTATCAAGGATGCCGCCGAAGAAACCACTACCTACGAGTACGATGCATTGAACCGTGTTTTATCACAAACAGACCGTCGAGGGAATACATCCACTTATGAGTACAACGACCAAGATGGGATTGTAAAATCTATTGATTCATTAGGCAATAAAACGGTACAAGAGTACGATGCTCTTAATCGTATGGTTGCGACTACTAATCCTCTTGGACAAAAAACATCGTTTAAATATGGTCCATTAGGCAATGTAGTGAAAGAAACGGACGACTCTGGAAATAAAGAGATATTCGATTATAATTCTATGGGGCTATTGGATTCCTATGTAGATAAAAACGGATACAAATACAGCTACACATACGATTTATCCGGAAATCAAACTAGTGTGACGAATCCACTGGGACAGACAACTAGTTATCAATACGATTTAGCAAATCGTTTAGTAAAGGAAGTGGGGCCTCGTAATGGCATCACCCAGTATCAGTATAACGATGCTGGTAAAATAACTGAATTGACCGACCCTGAAGGTGGGAAATGGCAGTACAGGTATAATGACTTGGGTTATCAGATTGCAGAGGTAGATCCTCTTGGTAGAACAACTGCATTTACGTACAATAAAATTGGGCTTACTACCTCAGTTACTGATCCTGCTGGAGCGAAAACCCAATTTGAGTATAATCACCTTGGCTGGCTAACTGAGAAACAAGATGCTGAAGGAGCAGTTTATAAATATAACTATAATCCGTTAGGTCAGGTTACTAAAATGACCAATCCTCTTGGGGATAGTTATACGTATAACTATGATGAAGAAGGCAATCTTGTTGAACAAACTGATCCATTAGGAAGGGACATACAGTACAAATATGATAAGCTGGGTCGATTAACAAAAACAAAGGATCAAGCTGGATTTGAGACGTCTTATAATTATGATGCGGCAGGTAACCTAATAGCAGAAATTGACGCAGCCGGTTATAAAACAAAATACAAGTATAATAATTTAAACAGATTAATAAATGTGAAAGCACCAGGAGGTTCCGAGACCAGCTTTGAATATGACCCTGCAGGAAATCAAGTTAAAGAAATAAATGCACTTGGAAATGCAACCCTCTTTAATTATGATAAACTGAATCGTTTATCATCGGTAACTGATCCACTTGGAGGGAATTCAAGTTACCAATATGATTCAGCGGGTAATTTAACAAAGCTCACGGATCCAAATGGAAATTCGAGAACCTGGGAGTATGATCTAAAGGGACAGACTATCAGCGAAATAAATTCTCTTGGTGATCAAACCGAATTCCATTATGATTCTGCTGGCCAATTGACAAAGAAAGTTAATCCAATAGGGGATACGATTAATTATACGTACACTCCGAACGGCCAGATGGAATCTATGAATATGGATAATTCATCCTTCACGTATAACTATGATGCAGTAGGCAGATTAACTGAGATGGCGTCACCGGCCTCAGTTGATCATTTTGCATATGATTCGTTAGGAAGATTGGTAGAACAAACCAATGTAACACTCGATAAACAATTATTCTACAACTATGACAAAGTGGGCAATGTAACATCTCTCAAGAATAGTGAAGATCGTACCATATCCTATACGTATAACAATAGGAATCTGGTTTCAAGTATCACTGACCCCGATGAAAACCAGACTACTTTTGAGTATGATGCACTTGGTCGTGAAACGAAGCGTCTGCTTGCTAATGGAAACACAATTTCCAAAACTTATGACCCGGATGGAAATATATCCCGTATAGAAAATAACCATATGACATCTATTCTGGAGGATTCATCAATAAGTTATAAGTACAACGCTGTGGGGAATAATATCAGCCAAATTACAGATGAAGGCGACAAAACAACATTCCAGTATGATGCGTTAAATCGTTTGGTGGATGCACGTTATCCAAAAGAGAAGCTGGAAAACATACAGGAGAATATTTATACACCTCCACAAATCAAAAAGAATAACCAGAGTGGAGGTAACCAAAAATCTTCAGGATACGCGGAAGATGATGAGTTAAGCAGTTTTGGTTTCATAGATCTTCCAATAGATTCAACTGGTGATTCTAGTACATTGGATACACCGGAGGAATCTAATACAGAACACAGGAGTGAGCAAACCACTTCCAATAGAGATGGTAGCTTCTATCAGGGTGACGAAGATTTTACTTTAGCTGAGAATTCCGGTGAAGATGTTAATCTTGAAAATGACAGTGAGACCAAAGAAGAGAGCATGTCATTTTTCGATAATATAACCGAAACATTTAAGGAAATTGGGGAAACCATCAAGAGATTTATTCAACAAATAGGCGAGTTTTTCCAATCAGTATGGGAAGGTATTGGAAGCATTTTCAGCACATCAGTGGTACATGCTAGGCAAGTTGAACATGGTAACCCACATTCGAAGCATGGAGGCAACACTAGTTCCGAATCAAAAGAAAAGCTTGGTTCAGAAAAGGCAAAGAATAAAGATAATCAACAGGAGCCTGCTGAAAACAATGAAATTCAGGAAAATGAATCAAATAAGAAGGAAAATCAAAAATCTGCTAATAGTAATGGGCATGACATAAATAAGAAAGAAAACAAAAAACCTGAAAACAGCAACGGCAAAGCTAATAAACAAAAGCGTGGAAAAGGTAAAAATGAAAATTTCCACGGTGGTAAACCGAAATCGTGGAAGGAATTTTATTCAGAGGAAACTCATCCTGAACCGGATTATATGATGGACCCTGCTGCCCATGTTCAATATGAATATGATGCAAGTGGAAACCGGATGAAGATGATTGTTGACGGTGAGGTAACAAAATACGAGTATAATGAAGCAAACCAAATGACACGTGCAGGCGATACTTCATTTATCTATGATTCCAATGGAAATATGGTAGAAAGGCAATCCGACGAAGGTGATGTAAAGTACTCCTATACGGCAGATAACCGGTTGGAAGGTGTTTATTTTACTGACGGTAAACAGGTGGATTATCAATACGATGCCCTGCGTCGTAAAGTGGAACGTTCGGTTACCAGCTACGACACGGCATACCTGAAGCAAGTCGCAAAAGGAAATGGTAATGGTCGACGGAATGCACTGCAGCGGGGCAATGGAAACAAATATGGACTCCAGAAGAAGCTGGCAGGCGCACTATCTTCCGAGACGACACGTTATCTGTACGAGGGAATGAGCCGGAATGTCATGAAGGAATATGGAGTGAACGGGCAGCCACTGGCCGAATACTACTCGGCTAACGGACAAGTAACTTCCCGTAAAATGTTTGGTTTCCATGGAAGAAAAGCACCCGGAGTTGATGGGAATATCCGCACCAGAGGCGGTCTGTTATACTATGACTATGACCAGACAGGAAACGTGCTGGGACTTACAGACCGAAAAGGCGAAACAGTCATGCAATATCAGTACGACGCCTTTGGAAATTTGTTTACCGATATGCCGGCACCATATAATGCAACTGGCTATACCGGGAAGACTTATGACCCTGCTTCCGGCCTGATGGACTATAGTGCACGTTGGTACAGCCCATCTAATGGACGATTCATTACGGAAGACACGTATCCGGGAACGTTATCCCAGACCCAGTCACAGAACCGTTATGCATATGTGATGAACAATCCGGTTAATATGGTAGATCCGACAGGACATGTTCCCCAATGGGTGAAAGACAGGGACAGTCACTCCCTGGAGTACGACAAGAACGGGACGAAATATGTGGAATTATGGGGTTATGTTCCAGGCTCCTATACCCGTACAGAGTCTGACACGCGACTCATCGGAACGGAAATGGAACTTAGGTTATACCGGCAGACGTTTGAGCGGACAATCACGGAATCGTGGACCTATGACTATACCAAGTATTTTATAATTGACCAAATACCGAAAATATTGGAAGAAAGCAATCGTTATTTCGAGCAGGAGTCCACAAAGCAATGGTCCAAGGTCATCACCGCAGAAGAAATCATGCATCAGAATGCTGATGTAATCGCATCTTACGGGGCGCCACCGCATGCCAGGGTGGTCAGCACCAGCTCGACGTTGGATGGACAATCGTTCACCAAGGGCTTGATTTACGGAGATAAATGGCGAGCTGATGCATACGAACAAATGAGGGATCAGATTCAGAAGCATACGGCAGCTGCGCCTCTGGTTGTGGAACCGCCAAAGCCTAAGAAAACATCCTTATTTGGAGGCTTTACATCCTGGTTCGGCAACAGTGTTTCCAAGGTCGCCGATAGCGTTGGAAATGCGGTTCGTTCGACTGTGGAGGAGATCAGGACATGGGATGCCGGTGCCATCATCCATGGAACCCTTGATGCGGCGGGTGTCGTTCCGGGATTGGGGATAGTACCAGACCTTATCAATTCCGCGTACTATGCAGTCGAAGGTGATTACAAGAACGCAGGGTTATCCGCTATGGCCTCCATCCCAATAGCTGGGTATGCAGCCAATGGGATAAAATACGGATCGAGAATTGTTGATTTGAGGAGAGTAGCCAGGAAAAATGTGGGTGGTGGCTCTAAGGGTACTAGAGAAGCTAATTTAAAGAAACAAGGGTTTCAAGATCACCATATAATTAGTGACAAAAATAAGTTGACAAAAAATCACGAGTTGCTAGATGCGGCTAGATATGATTTGCAATCTCGAAATAATAAAATATTTTTACCGACCAATGAGTCCTTGCATCCCACAAGAAGTATTCATAAAGGGAGACATACTAATAGCGTTAGTGAAAATTTAGCAAATCAAATGGATGAAGTTCTTGAATACGGTAGAGCAAATGGGTGGACTCAACAACAATATAACGATACTCTTCGTGGTATAATAAGTGGAGAGAGACAGTTGTTAAGAGATGGCAGTAGAGCTTTAAATAAAAATAAACGCCCTTGGGGTAATTAATAATGAGGTGATATACTTGTTATGGATTTGGTCTGTTCCGGAAGATTTTCCAAATAAAAGAATAGGTGAATATGTAAAAGGTAGCGGTACTGATAGATTTATTTTTAGAGAGGGAAGAGAGTTAACTGAGCAAATAGTCCCCCCGAAAATTGTATTTGAATGTTTAGAAAAGCACCTAAATGATGTATTGCCGAATAGTGGACTATTGTTGATAGTTTCAAAAAAAATAGTAGATATTCTAGCAGGAATTTGTCCTCAAGATATTCAGGTGTTTGAAGCAAATGTTTATATAGGGGAAAAGAAAATCCCTGATTACTACCTTTTAAATATAGTAAATGCTGTTGAGGTATTGGATAAAAGTAAATCAGAATATACTACAATTAAAGGAACTGATGCAATACTGAACTTTAAAAAGATAGTATATAAATTTGACGTTTTACCAAACAATCATCATATAGTTAGAAACCTTGATTATAAGTCTCATGTTCTTGTATCTGATGTTCTTAAAGAGGGTTTTGAAAGAAATAATATTAAAGGTGTTCAGTTTACTTAAAGTTATACCTTGATTGGCTATTAGCCTTTCAAGGTTTTTTTATTTTTATAAGTTTTATGTTTAAACAATTACTTTCATTTAAATCAAAAACTCATGAATGTTAACTGACATACGAGATTGGTAGCAATGACATTTAAATATACTTACTACTCGATTTAAAATTAAACAAGAGACAAAGCTCGTCGTGACAAATAAGGAAATAAACTTGTACAAAAGAAAAAAATGAATCAATAAAAGGAAAAGTTTTTGTTGGGTAGACATAGAATAATGCTTAAGTGAAATTCATAACTCATGATAGTTGTACCATCATGGAGTATCATGTTAATGCTTGGATTGGCGGACATGAACGATAATTAGGCGAGATGAAATTTTACATGGCAGCGGTAGTTATGACATGGATTGGCTAATAAACTAACGAGAATGACAAAGCTCGTGGCGATAAACAATGGATAACGTGAAAGGGCGTTCTTTTACTGCTTTGGATTAAAAATTTTGGGTTGTTGTGTTTTTACTAAAGACGGTCGTATAATACTCGCTATTCGTTTAAAAAGCGTTACATAAATTTTAATTTGCGTAACAGAGAGTAGAAAATGCCATGAAAGTTATAGGAGTATATACGATGATCTAAGGACAAGGAAGGGATGGACATAGTCTTGATTCGAAGAGAAAAATCAAAGGATTCTACAAAAAACAATTTGACTACAACTTTAAGGGAGTTCCTTATATCTAATCCTCTTCTACCTTTATATTCGTTTCCAGGCCAGGAAAAGTGCTTGGGGATTTTTTTATTTCTGATGCCTCCCATTTCACCTGAGATTCGATAATAGGGGTGGAAGGAGGTGAACGACATGGCAGTAGCCACAATGACCGATTCATCATTACGTCTGGTGCTTGACAATGGGATTGATGCAATCTCAGGAAAGCAGCTTTTTAAAGCAAAGAGCTTCAACAACGTTAAGCCAGGAGCAACAGCTGATCAGCTTTACGCAATCGCAACAGCAGTAGCACCATTACAGCAACGTCCGCTCGCATCTGTTGAGCGTAAAGACAGCGCGGAAATCACCGCAGTCTAATCAATTAAGAAAATAAAGGAGAGGAGGAGACACGATGAAAAAACTGGAACTTAAATTTGAAAATGCTGATGGAAAAACAGTGACATATTCACTGGAACAGCCTATCGAACCGGTGGATCCTGCAGCTGTTAAAGCAGCAATGGATACTATCGTTACACAGAACGCTTTCACATCATCCGGCGGAGACTTGGTGAGCATTAAAAGTGCTCGCGTGGTTGAACGTAACGTACAGGACATTGAATTAGTCTAAAGATTCTATTAAAATTGGAGCCAGCAGGTTTACGCTGGCTCTTTTTAGGGTAAGTAAAATTGAATGTGCAAAAAAAGAGGAGGAGGAGCAGAACAGTGAACAAAAAAACAGGTATACCCATCTTAGCCGCAGTAATCGTGGCAGCTGGTGCTTACTTCATTTTTACATACACCAACGAAGACTTCACTCCCCAGGAAGCACTAGTTGACCAAGCGGAAAAATCCGTATCTGCCAAGGAAGTCGACTACAAATATCCCCCTACCCCAGTAGTAGACACTTTAATGAAGAAACAGAAGAAAGTGGAACAACAGATTCTGAAAGAAAGCGAAGGAAGTACTTTCTCAGATCCTTATATAAACCTTGACCCCTATAACCGATCCCCGCTGTCTGCCCTGATTGTTTTTGAGACCGAAGAAGAGGCTGAGGTTACTTTTACTGTAAAGAGCAAGAACGGCGATGCCGATATTACGAAAACCATTCACAACTTAAAAACACAGCACCAGCTACCTGTGCTTGGTTTGTATCCAAACTTTGAAAATACTGTAGTGATTGAAGCAAGAACTGAATCTGGAAAAACAATGAAGAACACGGTTACAATAAAAACCAGCGAACTACCTGAATATATTCCCGAAATAAATATTAAAACATTGAAAAAAGACTTGGTTGAGATGCCGGAAAACGGGCTGACTTTTGCAGTTCCAAGTACGAAATATCCATACGGATTCGATCTGAATGGCGATATCCGCTGGTACAGCTCCGAGTACAATAGTCACGTGTTCAAACAGCTGGAAAATGGTAATTTTATATTTTTAGGAAAAGACTCCAACAGAGGTAAGACTTATAATCGTTTGTTTGAGATAAATCTGATGGGTAAAATCTATAATGCTTTCAAAATAAGTGCAGAGCCTGCCCATTCAGAAGCCAAGGGTATGGAAAAAACGCTAATTCATCATGATATATCCGAACTCCCTAGTGGCAATTTAGTCTTAACTGTTCACGATGATGACGGGGAATATCTAGAGGATACCATGATTGTAATCGACCGTCAGACTGGTGATATTTTAAAGGAGTTCGATCTCAAAAATCTGTTCCCGAAAGATGTCTATGAGAATTTCGAGAACGATGGCGAAGAGAATGCAACGGATTGGTTCCACCAGAATTCGGTTGTTTATGATGAGAGCGACACCAGCCTCATTATTTCCGGTCGTAACCAGGATGCGGTGATGAAAATAGACTACGAGACAGGAGATGTTATCTGGACCTTGGCTCATCCAGAGGGATGGTCGGATGCATATGAAAAGTATTTGATCAAGGGACAGGGTGAAGATTTTAAATACCCTGGAGGCCAGCATGACCCGACAATTTTGCCGGACTTTGATAACAATCCGGACACAATTGATCTCTTAATCTATGACAATAACGTGGTTGTAACACGTGGGGATGAAGAGCTCTCTGAACAGTTTAGTGCGGCTACACATTATCGTATCAACGAAGAAACACTTGAGGCAGAAGTTATCTGGACTTATGGTAAGGAACGTGGTCCAGAGTATTTCACCAATATAATTGGAAGCGCCAAGTACATGCAGGAGAGCGGAAACATTCTGGTAGACTTTGGCTGGGTTGATGAAGGTAAACGAAGTCATATTGTGGAAGTTACCGAAGATGAAGAACCTAAAGTAGTGTTCGAAGCAGTAGCAACTGACTTTCCAAAAGGTGCCTGGGTCTATAGGTCTCAGCGTTACTCACTGTACCCGGACACATGGGAAAGACGATATTGGATTTCAAATGAGGAATAGTATCAAAAGCCGGTTATCATTCCGGCTTTTTTCTTTATATACGCCGACATGATAGTACTTGTTCTTGTATATATCGACAAAAGACCTACAGACAAATTCATCTTTTATTGGTAAAATCTATTAATTAAGTATAACTAAAAGGGAGATACATAGATTGCAGAAATCACATAAACTATTTCTTGTTATCTTGTCGATATTATTTATAATTTCATATCAGCCGGTTCACTCGTATGGTGCAGAGAGTTCAGAGGTAAATGTGATTATTGGTTATGAAAATAGCTCTGGAAAGCAGCTGATTATAGAAAATAGCAATAACATAGAATATCAGTCTAGCCATTTGAAAGCAATGGCTGTAACAATTGATTCCGATCATCTGGATGTTATACGCCAGAGCCCGGAGATTGCATATGTCGAAAAAAATATTCAAATTGATTTGTCGAATCTAGATGATAATATCGAGGAAACACCAAAAGCGATGTATGAAGACTCTCAGCAGTGGAATATACAATCAATTAGTGGACCACGTGCCTGGAAGGAAGGATATACGGGTAAGAATATTAACATCGCGGTAATCGACACCGGTATTTCTTCCCACCCGGACCTTGAAATTGCAGGCGGGTACTCCACCGTAGACAATGTCACTGATTGGACCGATGATAATGGCCACGGGACACACGTGGCAGGAGTCATTGGAGCCGAACAGGACGGCTTTGGAGTTGTTGGTGTCGCCCCTGATGCAAATATTTATGCGATTAAAGCGCTCGACAGTAATGGGGAAGGAACGTTAGATGACCTGATTGAGGCAATTGATTGGTCCATCCAGCACAACATAGATATTATCAACCTGTCGTTGGGTACTGATTTCAACAGTCAGACATTTGAGGATATCATCAATAAAGCATACAACGCAGGAATCCTGATTGTTAGCGCAACCGGTAACGGTGGGAAAGGTACTCCAGTCATGTTTCCCGCCAAATATGAGAATGTAATCGGAGTCTCGGCGGTGGATGAGACCTTCAATATCACACCGTTCTCGTCAACTGGTCCGGAAGTGGAATTCTCGGCTCCGGGTATGAATATCATCAGTACCTATCTTGATGGGGGATATGGAATTGCCGATGGGACCTCCCAGGCATCACCGCATGTAGCTGGAATCCTAGCACTACTGAAGGAAAGGTTTCCTAAAAAGAGTGCTGCCGAACTCAGGGCGGACTTAGCTAACTATACGCAGGATCTCGGCATGTCAGGTAGAGACAATTTGTATGGACACGGGTTTGTGAATTACTTTCCTGACCTAATTGCCCCCGAGGAAGTCACCAACGTTAAGTTTGAAAAGACTACGACATCATTCTTCGTAAGCTGGAAGAACCCGGTGGATAAAGACTTTACAAAACTTTATATGTATTTGAATGGTGAGCTGGTTACGGAATTTACGGAAGAATCAATACCCGGATATGCAGTTAAGGGATTGGAACCTAATACCGAGTATGAGTTAACTTTTCGCTCTGAGGACCGTTTTGGTAACCAGTCAAGAGGTGTTACGCATAAGGTAAAGACATTGCCGGTCGAAGTGGTGATATCTGAAAAGGAAATGGAAAAAGAAGAACAGAAGCCAGAGCAGAATGATGAGCAACCTGAGGAAAACGTGAAAGCAGAGCAGCCAGTAGTGAACCAGGAGTCTACTGAGAAACCAACAAATGAACAAGAAACAGAAGTGCGGTCTGATATAGAAGACCAACCGCTAAACAAGAAGGAAGAGAATCACATAGCTGAACAGCCTTCAGAAGGTGGGATGGTTGTAACAATACCTAGCCCAGTTAAGCCCAAACCTGAAAAAGAAAATCCTGTAGGTGAGGAAAAGACTGAGAAAAAGGAATCTGTTGAAGCATCATCCGTAAAGGATAAACCAAAAGAAGAGACCCAATCCTCGGACAAAGAGAAAGAGGAAGAAAAAGGGTTCTTCGGTAAACTCATTGAATCAATTGCTGAAGTGTTTGTATCAATCGTCAATTGGATAACGGGGTTATTTTAACGAAAAATGGGCCAGCTTTTGTGCTGGTCCATTTTTATTGCTCTATCAAAAATAATAAAATTAGTTTTTCTGAGAGAAGGAGAGTGGTGTTCTCTAATTTTCCCTGGAGGATAATCCTATTTTGATGATGACTAGGGGGAGGAGTATGCTATTTTGTTCTTTTTCCAATTCCAAATAAATAAGATAAGATAGCTCCAAACGGAATGAGGAGACATATGCCATGATAATCAAGAAAAGGAGGAAACCACTGCCTCTAGAGAAACTTGATGCAGCTATTCCACGACTTTCCCCACAATTCCATGACTGGCAGAATATAAAAAGTGATGCCGCCATAATGCAAAAAGGGTATACCGGCGAGTTAAAGGTTGATTACCATCTCGAATACCTGGCTAATCAATATACCATTCTTCAAGATGTCTATCTTAAGGTCAACGGAAAAAACTTTCAAATCGACTCAGCGATTATTGCCGAGCACGCAATTTATCTCGTAGATGCTAAAAACTATAGTGGAACGATAACGTTTGATACTATTCTCAAACAACTTACCCGCAGTGACGGGAAAATGGAATCAGGTTACGAGTACCCGATCACCCAGGTGGAAAATCAAAGGTTCCACCTCCAAAATTTGCTTTCGCAGCAGCACCTCACTAATATCCCTATTTTCTGCTTAATCGCAATAAGCGAGCCATCCACCGTAATAAAGGTTATAGGAGACACCGAATCCCTCAGCAAAATAGTAGCTCACGGAGCTCGAGTCCCATCAATGATTTTGGAAAAAGAACAGCAACTGAAACAGGAAGGATATCGCAAGCTATCACACAGAAAAATAGGAAACCATATTCTTAATCTCTGTGGCACATTTGATAAGAATAGTATCAAGCAATACAATATAAAGCCCACTGATCTAATGCCTGGAGTGTTTTGTCCTGAGTGTGGAAAGCTGGGAATGGAGCGGATATATGGAAGCTGGCATTGCGATAAATGTGATAACTACTCAAAAACAGCTCACCTCAGTGCATTATCGGATTATCTATTATTGGTGAAAACCCTATATGACGAATAGAGAATGCATGCGCATTTACAACTTAAGTCTCGAAATACTGCCACCAGGTTGCTGTTAAAAAGTGGATTGAAGTATATTCATAATAAAAGAGTGTGGATAAGAAGATAGAGTGCGATAACGCCTTCAGGCCGAGCGAGCATACCCCAAAGTCGAGCGACCGCACTCTGAAGTCGAGCAAGCACGCTTCGAAGTCGAGCGACCGCACTCTGAAGTCGAGCGAGCACGCTTCAAAGTCGAGCGACCGCACTCTGAAGTCGAGCGAGCACGCTTCAAAGTCGAGCGACCGCGCTCTGAAGTCGAGCGAGAACAGCTCAAAGTCAAGCGGACACACCCCAAAGTCGAGCGACCGCACTCCGAAGTCGAGCGAGCATACCCCAAAGTCGAGCGAGCAAGCCAAACAGTCAATCAACCCCTCCTCAAAACAAAAAACATCCAGCCAAGGCTGCATGTCCTTTAATACTATACTTTCTCATATAGGTTTTCTTTCTTTACCCTGTATTTGTGCCAGCGTTTTTCAACAAGGCCTTTATCGACTAGGTTAACAATGTTCCTTTCAATTTTCGGATTGCTGGATACTTCCTCAATTTCGACTGTACGAGGGTATTTCTCGTCCAACTCAACCAGAATGGACATTTCAATCAGGTTCAAATCATACTCTTCTGCAACTTTTAAAATATGTTTCATAGGGCCCCTCACTCTCTCTGTACAATTCACCACTGTTCGTTAAAGTGCTGATTCCCTTAGTTGAATATATTAAACCATACTATTAACTCATTTTTCAATGAGTCTATTTTCCTTTTCTTTCCTGTAAAAGGCATTATACCACTGCTCAAATTTTCCCACGGTAAGGGGCCGGCTGTAAAAATACCCTTGACCATACACTTGTTGTTTCATCAGGAATTCCATTTCCACTGCAGTTTCTACACCCTCTATTACGACTTTGGCTTCTAGATTTTTTCCAATTTGGATGATAGTCTCTAACAATGAACGAACACGCTTATTCTCTAGAGCATCATTTAAAAATGATTTGTCAATTTTCAACTCGTCCACTTCTATATTTTTAATCATACTTAAGGAAGAGAATCCGACCCCAAAGTCATCCAGAGAAATTCCTACGCCAAGACAACGTAATTCGGTGATGTTTTGCTTGGCATCTTCATAGAAAAGAAGAGCTGATTCCGTAATTTCAAGAGTGATCATTTGGGGTTTAACATCTTCCTCAAACAATATTTCCTTAATCCGGTCGACAATAGTCGGGTGCATCAGCTGTTTAGTCGAAAGATTTACGGAAATAGGGAACCCATTCATTCCATTCTTGTTAAAACGTTTCAAATGCTTACAAGCCTCCCGCAGTACCCACTCACCAATTGGGATAATTAGGCCATTATCCTCGGCAATCGGAATAAATTCTTCAGGGGAGATTTTTCCTAAATCACACTCCCAGCGCAACAGTGCTTCGGCACCGGCAAGGCAACCGGTATTTAATCTTATTTGTGGCTGATAGTACACTTCCAGCTCCTCGTTCTCAATCGCTTTATGTAGTCGCGTCTCCAGCAGTGTCCTGCGTTTCATTTGCTTATTCAGTTCATCATTGTAAAATTGATAATTGTTTTTACCGCGTTTTTTAGCAAGATACATAGCGAAATCTGCCATTTCAATCAGACTTTCTGCATCATTACCACTCTCCGGAGCAAGACTTATACCGATACTTGGCGTTGCAAGAATTTCTGTCCCTTCCACCGTATACGGATCATTCATTTCACGGATGATACGCTCAGCAATTTCAATAACCTCATTAACCTCTGCATTCTCTACTAGAACAAGAAATTCATCGCCACCAAGTCTAGATACAATATCCCCCTCACGTAGACACGACTGTAGACGGTTAGCAATCTGCCGCAGTAGGAAATCCCCTGCACGGTGACCAAATGTATCATTAATTCGCTTAAAATTATCAAAGTCAATAAACATTACCGCTAAAGTTGAATGCTTTTCCAAAGCAGTTTGTAAGTAGTTCTGAAACCAGTTTCGGTTTGGAAGGTCAGTTAGCGAATCACGATATGCCATTTTATTCATTTGATCTTTAGCAATTTTGGATGTAGTCACATCAAATATAACGCCGTCAATCTTAGTGAGGACGCCTTTTTTATTAAACACCGGTGTACCACGGTCCTCGACCCACCGGATTTCTCCATCCGCACGGTGAATTCGGTAAACAATAGAAGTCTTTTCCCCTGTCATTTGTTTGTCAATTGCGTTCAATAGGATTGGTAAATCCTCTGGATGGATTTGCTCTTTCCAAAGATCTGGTTTTTTTTCGAATTCTTTGCGAGAAACCCCATAAACCTCGGCATTCCCTTCCGAAACCGTAACTTTTCCAGTAATCAAATCTCGTGTCCAGAAGGTGATGTCATTATTACTGAAAATTTCCCTGATTTTCCTCTCTTTGGATCGGAGTTTCCCTGCTAGATAGCCAATCGAAATTGATGTGATAAATCCAATAGAGTTAACGATCAGTGCCCGGATGATATAAGTAGTGCTGAGGGAAGAAAAGGTTTGAAAATCTACACCGATTCGTACGCCTAATATTAATAAGAGTACAGCGATTCCGCCTACCAATCCTAAATGATAGGAGAACAGGGTCACGGAAATTAAATTAATCACCCAAAAAGTCCCCGTCCGCGGAGTATTGGAAAATAATTCAAAATAGAGCGAGAGGGATAATAATAAAATACTGATTACCCAAACGTGGGCAGGGATTTGCCTGATATGAAATTTTATCATTGTGCGTCACCTTTCTTTTTTTATAAAAAAGGGTGAACCAAAGAAAATAAGGTTCACCCCTAGGGCGTCTTCTCCGGCAGCAGGGCTACCATTGCATAAAATGCATTAGGTCCTTTGCTTTGCGTCCTTACCTTTCGATAAGTTTGCCATTATCGTTCTAGTTATTTTTCACTATAAATGTATTATCGGCAATAAGTAATGAAATTTTAAATAGGTGAAACTTCTAAGGCGCGGAACACATAACAACCCAACGCCTTCTCAATAAAAAAGTGAACCTCAAGAGGTTCACTTTAAAGGGCGATGTTAATCTAGTTTGCCAAATACTTCTGATACTCTACTATAAGTTTGTCCAGTTCCTGACTGCACTTCAATGTGTCTTTACTCGCAATCCCATGCTTGTCGGCTGTCTTAACCAGTTTCTTTCTTTTCATATAAATGACTTCCTGCAAATTAAGCACGTTTTTATCCTGCATACTCACTCTTTCTCCTTAGCTTATTTAGCTATATAATGGTAAAATATTACTGTATTATAGTCCTATAATACTATATTAGTCAATAAAATTAACGACAATAAAACAATAAATAAACAAAAAAATTTCACTCACCATGTTTAACATTCCAACACCCTGGGTATATGCCTACTAACAACACAAAAAAGCACCCGGCTGCCACCGGATGCTATCTCGTAATCTTATTTTAGTGGAAACGCTTGTACCCTGCAAAGTGTTTGCTCCAGTATGAGTTGCTTAGACTGGTCATTTGCACGCCATCAGATGATGCGTGGATGAACTTGTTGTTTCCTACATAGATACCCATATGTGAGATTCCTGCTTTGTAAGTACCTTCGAAGAATACAAGGTCACCTACTTGCGGGTTGCTCACGCTGAATGATTTGGTGTAATATCCAGCTGCTGAAGTACGGTGCAGATCCATACCTGCCTGGTTGTATGCCCAGAAGATGAACCCACTGCAGTCAAATCCTGCTGGAGAGTCGCCACCCCATGCATAGTTAACACCAACTACACTTTTAGCTGAACTTACAAGTTTGCTAACGTTATAGTCTACATTGGACGTTTGTGAGCTTCCGCCAGTTGAACCTGAAAATACGTTAGAAGAAGATCCTCCAACATTCAATTTCTGTCCAACGATAATTAGATCTCCACTCAATCCATTCCAACGCTTAAGGTCTGAAACGCTAACCCCGTGGCGTGAACCAATTCCGGATAGAGTATCCCCTGCGCGTACAGTATAAACACTTGATGATGCTACTTGTTGCTTAGGTGCACTGTAGCTTGAAGATCCACTCTTGGAAACTGTTAATTTATCTCCTGGATAGATTAAATGTGAATTCAAGTTGTTCCAATTCTTTAATTGGGAAAGTGAAATGTTGTGATTGCGGGCTATTTCGCTTAGCGTGTCACCGCTGACAACTGTATAGGTGGCTCCGTTCGATGTGTTAGATGATGTAGTAGTAGAATTAGAGTTTGATGATGTTTCGATAACTTGGTTTGGATATATGATATTGCCCGATAGGCCATTAATAGATTTAAGCTGCGATATACTAGTGTTATATTGTTGAGCGATTCCCCATAATGAGTCTCCACTCTTTACTTTATAGGAGGCTGCTTCTGCTTGTTCGGTACCTACAAAAGCTGATGCGATGACTGCACTTGCTGTTACGGACATAAAAATTTTCTTATTCATATTTTCTCGTGTTCTCCCCTTAAACTTAATATGAACTGAGTATAGCATGGACAAGTATCCCTGAATAGGTGAATAATGGAAATGTAATGATTGTAATATTGGTGTAATATATAGGGGTATTCTGTCTATTAAATTTTCAAAAAAAGCTAATACATTTCCTTTATATGTGTTATAATTTCGGTTATGATGTCGAAATAAATAATATAGCATACATACAGCATGGATCATTACCCAGAAAATTGGAGGTAAGCCTATATGGAAGAAACGATTTCCCTCAAGGAAATATTTGAGGTGATTAAGAAGCGCCTGCTAATGATTATTAGTTTAATAGTTATTGCGGCAGTTATCGCGGCAGTTGTTAGTTACTTCATATTAACGCCTAAATATGAAGTAAGCTCAATGTTTGTGGTTAATCAGCAGCCACAGGATACCGCAACCCAGTACAGTGTAAATGATATCAGGACGAACGTGGAACTTATTAATACTTATAATGTAATTATTAAAAGTCCTAGGATATTGGAGCAGGTAGTGGACGAGTTGGATCTCAGTTATACAGCTGGTCAGCTCAGTAATAAAATCGCCGTTTCCAGTGCTGAAAACTCGCAGGTTGTAACAGTAACAGTCACCGATCCTGACTCGGCACTTGCTGTGGATATTGCCAATTCCACGGTCAACACTTTCCAACAGGAGATTCCGGAACTGTTGAACGTGGACAACGTACATATTCTGTCAGAAGCAGAATTGGACGCGAATCCATCACCAGTCAGCCCGAACCCACCACTGAACATTGCTATTGCTATAGTAGTAGGTGCCATGGCAGGCGTGGGGATTGCATTCCTAATCGAATATCTTGATAACACGATTAAGACGGAAGAAGATATTGAAAAAGAACTTGGTGTACCGGTGCTCGGTGTAATCACCCACGTGTCTGATGAGGATATTCGGAGCGGTCCCTTTCCGGGAACATCACAATCGAGAAGAAGGGGTGGATTAGATGGCGCGCAAAAAAAATCAGTCTAGGAATAATAAGATGCGGCATCTGATTGCCAACCTTAATCCGCGCTCTCCAATCTCGGAGCAGTATAGGACATTGCGGACAAACTTGGAGTTCTCCTCACCCGACGAGGTGCTGCAAACAATGCTTGTAACTTCTTCTGGTCCAAGTGAAGGAAAGTCTATGACAACCGCCAACTTGGCAGTGGTTTATGCACAGCAAGGAAAAAAAGTTCTATTAATCGATGGGGATCTTCGGAAGCCGACCCTTCATTACACTTTCCGACTGGACAACCTAAAAGGGCTTAGTAATGTCTTGGTTGGCGAAACAGCACTTGAGGATATAGTTGTCCCAAGTGAAGTCGATAACCTCGACCTGATTTCATGTGGTCCAATACCACCAAACCCATCCGAATTACTCGCTTCCATGCGGATGAATCAACTGCTGAATGCTACCCGTAGATCATATGACATTATAATATTTGATACTCCCCCGGTGCTTGCAGTTGCGGACGCACAGATTCTAGCAAATATAGTTGATGGTGCACTTCTTGTAGTACGTTCTAAACAAACGGAGAAGGAAGCTGCCAGAAAAGCAATTGAACAACTTCAGACAGCAAAAGCGAAAATATTGGGTACCGTTTTAAACGACCGAAATAAGAAAGAAGCAAACTATTATTACTATTATGGAAAATAATAGACACATTAAATTCCCCCTTTTCCTTTATGTGAAAAGGGGTCTTCTTTTGTCGCAATTTGTCTAAAAAATTCGAAACTATGACTTTTGTAAGTATAAAGTGACTTTTAAATGACGTTAAGTGGTTTCATTCTCGACCCTTGTGTTGGTATACTACATCAATAGGAAATATGACCTACAGGGGGAGCTAGAATGATAGATATCCATAGCCATATATTGCCCGGTCTCGACGACGGAGCGAAAACAGTTACTGAAAGTATTGTAATGGCCCAGGAGGCAGCCGAAGAGGGAATCACCAAAATCGTCGCCACCCCGCATCATAACAATGGTACATATAACAATTTTGGAAATGATATTGCCCAAGCTGTCACAGCATTGAATGGCCAGCTTGAAAAAGAAAACATACCAGTTGAAGTGCTGGAAGGACAGGAGACTCGGATTTACGGAGACCTTCTTAATGATTTGGAAAATGACAAGGTGCTGTCGCTTAACCGGACGAGCGGCTATGTACTTGTGGAATTGCCATCACTGCAGGTTCCCAAGTATACAACACAGCTGTTGTTTGATATGCAGATTGCCGGATATAAGCCGGTTATCGTGCATCCTGAACGTAATCAGGAGCTGCTTGAAAATCCGGACAAGCTTTACCGGATTGTTAAAAATGGCGGACTAACTCAGATAACAGCCGCGAACCTGCTAGGATTACGAGGAAAGAAAATCCAGCGTTTTACCAATCAGCTGATTGACGCGAACCTTACGCATTTTATCGCTTCGGATGCCCACGGGGTAAAAAATAGAAGTTTTCATATGCGGGAAGCGTTCACGTATATCAAGAAAACGTATGGTAACGCTACAGCCTTCAACTTCATGGAGAATAGTGACCTTGCTATCACGGGACAAACCATAAACATTGAGCCACCTGAACGAATCGTATACAGGAAAAAATGGGGAATTTTTCGTTAGATATCCCTAATTAGTAGCCAGTCCCTTCCTTTTTTTGTTATACTTAAATTGAATTTTTAAATAATTTAAACAACATACATCTAGGAAGTGAACAAAATGATTGATATCCACTGTCATATTCTGCCCGGTATTGATGATGGGGCACAAACTTATGGAGATAGCCTCAACATGGCTGCAGCGGCTGCCAGCCAGGGAATTAAGAAAATAATCGCCACGCCCCACCACCGGAATGGCAGCTACCACAATATTAAAAGTGACATTATTGCGCATACAACTGAACTGAACCAGCGACTCAGGGATGAAAACATTCCCGTTGAAGTCCTTCCGGGACAAGAGACAAGGATAAACGGCGATATGGTTCAGGATTTGGAACAAGGTGAATTGCTTCCCCTCAACGAGACAACTAAATATGTTTTCGTCGAATTTCCGCCGGGTCATATACCCCGCTATGCCAGTCAACTCCTGTTTGATTTGCAGGTAGCAGGTTATGTACCGGTTATTGTTCATCCGGAGCGGAACAGAGAAATCGCCGAGAATCCTTCCGTTATATATGAGTTTATTCAGAAAGGTGTGCTCTCGCAGATTACTGCAGCCAGTATATGTGGCAAGTTCGGGAAAAACATTCAGAAACTATCCCATCAGCTGATAGAAGCTAACCTTTCTCATTTCTTAGCCTCGGATGCACATAATACGTCCAGTCGCGGTTTCTGTCTTGCGGAAGCCTACGAGGAACTACAGAAACAACATGGAAGAGAAACCGGTTTTCTTTTCATGGAAAACTGTGAACTCCTTATTAATGGCCGGACTGTTAATCGTGAGGAAGCTCAGCGAATCAAGAAAAAGAAGTTTCTGGGAATTTTTTAGGGGAAATGTCCTAGGGTGTACATTTATTTGCATACCAAATAAGCTACTATAAAAATACAGTAAAGCTGTTCGAACGGTAAAAGGGGTTGTAGCTGTGATTAAAGTAATACTTGTAGAAGATCAGCGACTATTCCGTGAGGGGACGGAATTATTAATCAACAACACGGACGACATCAAGGTTGTTGGTATGGCCGGGAATGGCGAAGAAGCAATAAATCTTTTGAAAAAGGAAAAACCGGATGTTGTATTGATGGACATACACATGCCCGGGATGGATGGTATCAAAACCACGGTTTACTTAAAAGAAAACCATCCGGATGTAAAAGTGGTTATGCTCACTTCCGCTGCGGATGAGGAACTGGTAATTAGAGGGATCAATGTTGGGGCTGACGGATTCTTGCTTAAAAACTTGTACCATGACAATCTAATCCAGGCAATCCGTAATGCATACCGTGGGCAGTCGGTTTTATCCGGTGAGGTTGCAGAAATTCTCGTTAATAAAATACGGAAACTGACGCTAGATCAAAAACAGATTCTCGGCAGGAGGCTGGAAAACCGTGGTATCCAACTGACAAAAAGAGAACTAGATATCGCCTATCTGTTTATGGATGGTTACACAAACACAATGATTGCCCAAAAGCTGTTTCTAGGGGAAGGCACAATTAAGAATTATGTTAGTGAGATTTACAACAAGCTGAATATCCGCCATCGGAAAGATGCAATAAGTTATTTAAGGCAATTACTGAAGCAGTAATAATGACTTATTTTTCCAAAAGTCACTAAAAAAATGACTAGAAATGATGTATGATTAATATGTTAATTAATCGACAATGTCGCTAATTAACCAGAACATTATAGGCGGTAATATCATGCTAAGACTATGCTATCTAAGTAAACGGGACATGCAACAGGCTGTCCGCGACATCATACTCGGGCATCCTAAACTGGACCTGGTAATCAATCTGTATATAACAGATAATACTGCTGAAATGGCAGCAGAATTGGAATCTGACATCGTTCTGATTGATACGGCCTACTTGGATGAAGCTGCTGTAATAAAGACAGCAGAGGATGTAAATCAATTAAATCCGGATAAAAGAATTATTATATTAACGGAAACGGAAGAGGAAAACCATCTGTTAACGCTGGTGGAAGCACCAATTGATAGTCTGGTTGTAAAGTCGGACGACAAGCTGGATCGTGATATCTACCAGGCGGCACATGCGGTGATGGAAAACCAGTTTCTAATTCCGATAAAAATTACCGGATTACTAATCAAACGTTTGAACAATATGAAGCTGACCAGTATGGACATGTTCTCCACCCGACTTCAGCAAAATGGTATACCATTAACAACCAAGGAATCGCAGGTAGCCTATTTTGTGAAACAAGGCCTTAAGAATAAGGAGATTGCCGAGCGCCTTGACATGAAGGAAGGCGCGGTAAAAGTCCATGTCAGCCGGATATATAAAAAAACAAAGTCTAACCGACGTAAAGGACTTATTAAAGATTTAAATAAAATCTATTCTAGTTAGCAATAGTTCAAATTTTCAGTGCGATTAAGTTTAATGCATGATAGAATGTTAGAAAGGAGTTGAGGTGATGACATATGGGATAAGGGTATCCTTGTTGATGATTCTGGACTCTATTATTGTAACTTTTGCAATTTTTGTTGCTTCCTGGGTAGTCTACCCGAACATAATCGAATACAGTTTGCAGGCATTGGTCATAAGTTCCATCGCCCTACTGTTTTTTCATCATTTATTTGCTATTATTTATAAGTTATATCATAAAGTATGGGCGTACGCGAGTGTTGGGGAACTTATTACAATTGTTAAAGCTGTAACGCTTTCGATTATTGGAGCGGGGATTGTACAATTTCTCGTAAATGATTTCATTATATTCCGTAGAGCGCTGATTGTCACCTGGTTATTACATATTGTTTTTATCGGTGGTTCGCGGTTTATTTGGCGTATATTCCGGGACCAGTACATTATACCCGATGGAAACAAGAAAAGAACGTTGATTGTTGGTGCAGGGGCAGCTGGCTCGATGATTGCACGTCAGTTGAAAAATAACCGTGAGAACACGGAACTTCATCCTGTGGCTTTTGTCGATGATGATTTAAGTAAGCAGAGGATGCAGATTTACGGCATCCCGGTCCTTGGAAGGTCAAAACATATAACCGAAATAGTCGATAATCATAATATTGAGCATATCGTTATTGCTATTCCATCTTTGCAGAACGGAGAACTCAACAACCTGGTAATGGAGTGCAACAAAACGAATGCCAAGGTACAGATGATTCCGAAGATCGAGGATATTATGACCGGGAAAGTATCGGTAAACAGTTTAAAAAATGTCGAAGTTGAGGATCTGCTTGGCAGGGAACCGGTTGAACTCGACATTGATGCAATTTCCGAGTACGTTACAGGTAATACCGTAATGGTCACCGGAGCAGGGGGGTCGATTGGCTCCGAACTATGCCGGCAACTGATGCGCTTTTCTCCGGGAAAGATATTACTGCTCGGACATGGCGAATTTAGTATTTATACAATTGATATGGAACTTCGTGAAAAGTACGGTGACACCGATATAGAGATTGTCCCGATAATTGCCGATGTACAGGATAAAAAACGGATTTTCGATGTGGTTGGAACACACCGTCCGTCGATAATTTATCATGCTGCAGCACATAAGCATGTACCACTTATGGAATACAATCCGCATGAAGCGGTCAAGAACAATGTGATTGGCACACGAAATGTCGCCGAAGCGGCTGATACATTCAGTACCAAAACATTTGTAATGGTTTCCACGGATAAGGCGGTCAATCCTACGAATGTCATGGGAGCAACCAAAAGAGTTGCCGAAATGGTTGTTCAGGACCTGGCACAGCGTAGTGAGACTAAGTTTGTTGCTGTTCGATTCGGCAACGTGCTTGGCAGCCGCGGAAGTGTAATTCCACTGTTCAAAAAACAGATTGAGCGTGGCGGGCCGATTACGGTTACTGACCCAGAAATGACGCGTTACTTTATGACAATTCCAGAAGCATCCAGGCTGGTTATTCAGGCAGGGACACTTGCCAAGGGTGGTGAGATATTTGTTCTCGACATGGGTGAACCGGTTAAGATTGTTGACTTGGCAAAAAACCTTATAAAGCTCTCCGGCTATACAGAGGATGAAATTCCAATTCAATTTTCTGGTATCCGTCCTGGAGAAAAGATGTACGAGGAACTGCTTGGAGAAGATGAAGTACATCCAGACGCTGTGTATGAGAAAATTTATGTAGGTCGGACAAGTATGGTGGATTCAGCATTATTAAATAAGGTAATTGCAGATTTCAACAATTACTCAGCAGAATCATTAAAAGATGAACTAATGAAGATTGTATACATGGAGAAGACGTTGTTGGCGGTTAAAGGGTCATAGTTATACAGGGGGTTACTGAACGTGAAAACCATAAAGAAAGCAATTATACCAGCTGCTGGTCTGGGCACACGATTTTTGCCAGCAACAAAGGCCATGCCTAAAGAGATGCTTCCAATTGTCGACAAGCCTACGATTCAATACATAATTGAAGAGGCAATTCAGTCAGGTATTGAAGATATTATCATAGTTACCGGTAAAGGCAAGCGCGCGATTGAGGATCATTTTGACAATAACTTCGAACTTGAAGATAACCTGATTAAAAAAGAAAAGTTTGAACTATTGGAAAAGGTGAAGCAGCCGTCCAAGGTGGATATTCATTATATCCGCCAAAAAGAACCACAGGGACTCGGCCATGCCGTCTGGTGTGCACGAAAGTTCATTGGCAATGAGTCATTTGCCGTTTTACTCGGAGATGATATTGTCCAGGCAGACACACCTTGTCTAAAGCAATTAATTGAGCAATACGAGCAAACACAGAGTTCAGTGGTCGGCGTGCAACAAGTGCCGCAAACTCAAACACACCGTTATGGAATTGTAGACCCAAGCACCATTGAAGGAAGACGCTACCAGGTCAATAACTTTGTTGAAAAACCGGCACAAGGCACTGCGCCATCTAACCTGGCTATTATGGGGCGATATGTCCTCACACCAGAAATTTTCACCTTTCTGGATCAGCAGGAGATTGGCGCAGGTGGTGAAATCCAATTAACGGATGCCATTCAGAAACTTAACGAACTACAGAAAGTCTATGCCTATGACTTCGAAGGTAAACGGTATGATGTCGGTGAGAAACTCGGCTTTGTTAAAACAACTATAGAAATGGCATTGGAAAATTATGAAATTAAAGATGAGTTATACAACTATCTTGAGCAGTTGATGAAAGACAATGCATTAAAAGTTTGAAATCCTGTTGTTACAATAGGGTTAAATAGTATGTAGCCTGACCTCTTTGTCACTACAAAACTATTTACCCTTCTTTTGTTTGAAACCAGTTTTGAATAAGTTTTAAATTAGGTAATGTCTCCTAACCTATATCAGTGGAGGCACTCGGCTATGCTGTGGGTTATATCACCTTAGACACTTGTTGTCATTAGTGTGGCGTGAGGTGGGGTTGGATGCCCCTATATTTTTAATAATGTAACCCGCCGGTACAGCTATAGTAAATAATATATTTAGAATATTAAATACTATGGAAAATAGGCGGTTGGGTGAAGTTGAGAAAAAAGACAAATGGTTTCACGTTGATTGAACTTTTGGCCACATTAGCTATTTTGAGTATTGTAGTTTTAATTGCGGTATCCCTGTTCTCTGATCAGATAATAAAGGCAGAAGCAGAGGTTTGCAATGCAAACCGAGAGATGGCAGAAAAAGCATATGAAAGGGAACTCTCCGTAAATGGAGATGATCCTTCAGTAGCATCATTCATAATCTTTTTAGATAAATATGATAAAGACCTATGCCCGGAACACTTTGCGATATCTTATAGCGGCGGCTTAGTGCTATGTGCTGTGCATTCAAATTATCAGAAGGAAGATACTGAAGCAGTGCCTTTTATATAATGAATAAGTTTATTCTGAGCCTATTCCTTGAAGGTTAGGCTTTCTTTTTTGGGATAGAATAGTGAAGTGGAACTGACTATCGTTGTTAGATAGACTGCTAGAAACCTTGTGGGATAAGGGGTTAAGTTGTTTTTAGTGAGAATCATAGATTGTTTGAATGGTATATATAATAGGAAGAAACACGGTTTAGGGTGATGAATACAAGAATATCTATTTCGTATTTGTCGGGTAGATTGAATAGATATTACGAGGTGGCTATCAGAAGTAGATAACGATTTTAGTGGTTTAGTAGTTGATTGAAATGAAGGAATAATAACAGATTTTAATTAAGTCCTAATCTACTAAAATATTAACTTAACAAGGGAAGGAAGTCTAGAAGATGGAGTCGACAAAAGTGAAAGAAAGAATATTCCTCTCTTCACCACATATGAGTGATGAGGGTTTTGAAATGCAATATATAAAGGAAGCTTTTGATACAAACTGGATTGCACCCCTTGGTGAAAACGTGAATGGGTTCGAAAGAGAACTTGCCGAAAAAGTTGGTTCTAGATCAGCTGCAGCACTATCCTCTGGAACGGCTGCTATTCATCTAGCTCTTAAAGCAGCAGGAGTCGGAGAAGGGGATATTGTTTTCTGTCCGACACTTACTTTTTCCGCTACTGCAAATCCAATTATCTACCAAAATGCAGTTCCTGTATTTATCGATAGTGATTTTGAAACTTGGAATATGAGCCCAAAAGCATTAGAAGAAGCTTTTGAAAAGTATCCAGAGGTAAAGGCAGTCATCGTTGTTCATCTATATGGTTTATCCGCTGATATGGATAAGATTATGGCGATTTGTAAGAATCATAATGTTGCAGTAATAGAAGATGCTGCTGAGTCTTTGGGTACTTACTATAAAGGTAAGCATACAGGGGCTTTCGGTGACTATGGCATCTTCTCTTTTAATGGAAACAAAATTATTACTACTTCTGGTGGTGGGATGCTAGTTTCCAATAATGAAGAACATATTGCAAAGGTAAGATTTTGGGCGACTCAATCAAGGGACCAAGCAAGGCATTACCAACATAGCGAATTAGGGTTCAATTATCGAATGAGTAATGTTGTTGCCGGTATTGGTAGAGGACAGCTTAAGGTGTTGGATAAGAGAGTTGAGAAGAAGAGATATATTTTTGAATTCTATAAAAGAGAACTTGGTGAGCTTGAGGGTGTTGAATTCATGCCAAGTAATGAATGGAATGAACCAAACTACTGGTTAAGCTCGATGACTTTGACTGGCAAGGTAAGGCCAATCGACATTATGGAGGCTCTTGAAAAAGAAAATATTGAATCAAGACCAGTGTGGAAGCCGATGCATATGCAGCCATTCTTTGAGAAATATAATTTCGTTGGAACGGATGTTGCTGAAAGGTTATTTGAAAATGGTGTTTGTTTACCATCGGATACGAAAATGACGGATGAGGATTTGGAGAGAGTTACAAATACTATTAAAGGGTTGTGGTTTAAGTAATGAATAATTCCAAAGGTGGTATTTATAGAAAATTTATAAAAAGGCCGTTGGATTTTATATTATCATTGATTGCCATTATTGTTCTTAGTCCGATATTTATTGTTGTTGCTATTTTTGTTAGAACGAAACTGGGTAGCCCTGTGCTATTTAAACAAAAAAGACCCGGGCTTAGCGAAGAAATTTTTATGATGTATAAGTTTAGGACAATGACCGATGAGACAGACGAAAATGGAAATTTCCTTCCTGATAGTGTAAGGCTTACGAAGTTTGGTAGGCTTTTAAGATCGACTTCTTTGGATGAACTGCCGGAACTATTTAATATTCTTAAAGGGGATATGTCTATTATTGGTCCTAGACCATTAGCAGTACAGTATTTACCTTATTACACAGAACAAGAAAGAATTAGACATGCGGTGAGACCAGGGCTATCAGGTTTAGCACAAATAAACGGAAGAAATACAGCTTCATGGGAACAAAGATTTTCTTATGATATAAAATATGTTACTAATATTACATTTATTGGAGATATAAAAATTATCTTTGGAACAACCTTAAAAGCTATTAAAAGAGCCGACATAGGTGAACGTGGTGTTGATTCACAACCTGACTTTGATAAATATAGAAAGAAAAAATTAGGAGGTACCTCAAAATGAATATTATTGGTGAAAAAGTACTCTTACGTGCAATTGAGATGTCTGATAAAGATATATTACTAGGGATTATCAACGACAGTGAAACAGAGTATTCGCTTGGAGGATGGTCTTTTCCTGTTTCTAGTATAAATCAAGAAGACTGGATTAGAGCGCAAAAGCTAAATGAAAAGGTCTTAAGATGTATGGTCAGTGATAAAAAAGATAATAAGACCTTAGGTACAGCCATCTTATCAAATATTGATTATAAAAATGGTAATGCGGAAATTCACATCAAGTTAATTAGCGATGCTAGAGGTAAAGGTTACGGAGCTGATACCATTAATACTCTAATAAAATATACATTCGATGAATTGAGACTCAATTGTGTTTATGCTCATGTTAATGCCTATAATATTGCTTCACAAAAACTGTTTGAAAGATGTGGATTTGTAAAAGAAGGAGTATTAAGGAATAGGATTTATAAAAAAGGCGAATATCATGATGTCATAGCATTTTCAATTATAAAAGAGGGATAGTATGGAAATTGGAAGTGAGTTTTGGATTGATAATATACCAGAAGATACCACCTATAAAGGAATGCCTAATTGGTTAAATAATTTTGGGGATTCTATCCTTACATCATCAGGTCGAGGGGCAATTAGTTTATTATTACAACAAGTCGCTCCTTATAATAAATCAGTTCTTCTGCCGGCATACATTTGTGATTCTGTACTTCTCCCTTTTATTGAAGATGGATACACATGTTACTTTTATGAAGTTGATGAAAAACTATCACCAATTATCGAAAGTATTGAAGTATATGAAAACATTGGTGTTTTTCTCCACATGGGATACTATGGCTTTCAAACTAATTTTAATCTACTAAGTGTACTTCAATACTTTCAGAGACAGTCCACTATAATTATTGAAGATGTTACGCATACCTTATTTTCACACTTTTATAGATATAAGGAAAATGACTTTTATGTTGGAAGTATTAGAAAATGGTTTGGAGTACCTAGCGGTGGTTTTTTAGCTTCACCTAAGAAAAACCTTAAAAGACCAGAATTTACTAATGATGAAATTTCAGGGTTAAGAACAGCTGCTTTAGTCAATAAAGCTAATTATATGAAAACCAATGATGAAAGTCTAAAAAGTCTATTTCTAAATCAATTTTCCGATGCTGAAATTTTATTAGATAAAGATTTAAATCCTTATAGTATTGATAGCTTGTCGATGAAACTAATTAATTCTTTAGATGGGTATGAGTTGGTAAGTAGGAGAAGAGAAAATTTCAGAGCGCTTTTGGAAGGGTTAAATAGTGTTAGTTATTTGGAAACTCAATTTAAACATTTGGCAAAATATGAATGTCCAATGTTTTACCCAGTAATAATCAAGGAGAAAAGGAACGATGTACGGAAGAAACTGATTGATGAAAGAATATATTGTCCAGTACATTGGCCTATACCTGATCAAATTAAAGAAACTAATTTAAATTTAGATATATATAATACTATTCTTTCAATACCATGCGATCAAAGGTATGGATTAGATGAGATGGAAAGGATAATTTCAATTTTTCAGAGTCTATAAATCAAGAATATTGTTACCCATTAGTGAGGGAGTGAACAAATATTGTCTATAAGTACAATTAGTGAAGTACAAAAGGCTAAATATAACCTTTTAATAATTGGATTAGATGAACAAGAGAAGTGGGATCAGATTGTAAAGGGTTTTAATAATTATGATGTATACTATCTTTCAGATTATGTCAAAGCATTTAAAATACACGGGGATGGTAATCCAATGCTTTTCTATTATGAAGATGAAAATATTAAAGCAATAAATGTTGTAATGAAGAGAGATATATCTGTTGATAGTAGGTTTGCTGGAAGAATACCTTCCAAGACCTATTATGATATAACAACCCCATATGGTTACGGAGGTTTTTTAATAGAAGGAAAAGTCACGGAAGATAGCCTGAAAAACCTCGATGACAAATATAGTTCTATATGTAAAAAAGAGGGGATCATTAGTGAATTTGTTCGTTTTCATCCGGTTCTTAACAATGCAGAAGATTTAAAAGGTATCTATGATGTCACTACTCTTGGAGATACTATTACAGTAGATTTGAATTCACTAGATCATATTTGGAACAATTTTACTAGCAAAAATAGAAATATGATTAGAAAAGCTATGAAATCAGGAGTAGAAATCTTCTGGGGTCGCAAACCTAATTTGTTTGATGAATTTATAGGCTTATACAATGCAACTATGGATAAAGACAATGCACTTGATTATTACTATTTTAATAGAGATTTTTATAATAGCATTCTAAACGATCTAAAATATAACTCATTGATGTTTTACGCTATGTATGAAGAGAAAATTATTGCAATGTCGATGATTTTGTATTCAAATGAACAGGTTCATTATCACTTGTCAGCGTCTGATAGAGAGTATCAACACCTGGCACCATCAAACTTATTATTATATGAAGTTGCATGTTGGGCATGTGAAAATGACTATAAAAGTTTTCATTTAGGTGGAGGACTTGGAAGCAAAGAGGATAGTCTTTATAAGTTTAAAAAAGTATTTAATAAAAACTCAGCAACTAAATTCTCAATTGGTAGAAAAATAGTCGATGAAAAAAAATATAGAGAGTTAATTGAAATCAGAGACAATGAAGTTGGCTATAACAAGAATACACAATTTTTCCCCAGTTATAGAGGATAAGACGCTATTTGGAGTCTATTTAACCACAGTGTTTAGGAGAGAGTAATGATGGCAAAAATCCTGATATTGGCGAACAATGATGTAGGGTTATTTAAATTTAGAAAAGAGCTTATTGAGGAATTAGTAAAGGAAAATGAAGTTTTTATCTCACTACCTTTTGGAGACTATATACCAAAATTACAAGAACTTGGGTGCAAATTTATTAATACACCTGTTTCTAGAAAAGGGACCAACCCTATAACTGATTTGAAATTATTATTAAATTATAGAAAAATCATTAAGAATACTAGGCCAGATGTAGTTTTAACATATACAATTAAACCTAATGTTTACGGTGGTATAGCTTGCAAAATGAATTCTGTTCCATTCTTGGCGAATATTACTGGGCTAGGAACTGCGGTTGAAAATGGAGGAATACTGCAGAAAATCACTTTGCTTATGTACAAAATATCATTAAAAAAGGCAAATTGCGTTTTCTTTCAGAATAAAGAAAATCAACAGTTTCTTAAAGATAAGCTTGCCATTAAAAATCATAGACTGTTACCAGGATCAGGAGTTAACCTTTTACACTTTTCATTTATGGAGTATCCGCCACCTGATGTAATCAGATTTCTTTTTATTGCTCGGGTGATGAAAGAAAAAGGAATTGATCAATATTTGGATGCTGCTGAGTACATTAAGAGGAAGTATCCAGATACAGAATTTCATATTTTAGGGGCCTTGGAAGGTTCTTATGAAATTAAGTTGAAAGAAATGCAAGCCAAGGGTATTATTCAGTATCATGGATTACAAAGTGACGTTAGAAAATTTCATAAGTTCTCACACTGTACAGTACACCCGACATATTATCCTGAAGGTATGTCAAATGTATTACTTGAAAGCTCTTCTTGCGGAAGACCAGTTATCACTACAAACAGAAGTGGTTGTAGGGAGATAGTAAATGAAGGTGTGAATGGATATTTTGTTGAGCAAGAGAATAGCCAAGACTTGATTAAGAAAATTGAAGCCTTTTTAAGGTTAAATCATGAAAAAAAAATACAGATGGGGCTTGCTGGTAGAAAAAAAGTAGAAGAAGAATTTGATAGACAAATTGTAGTTGATGCTTATATTAATAAAATAAACTCTATAATACAGAAAACTAACTTAACATAAATGCCTTTGGGGGATTCTATGGTTATCTATAAGAAACAATTCTATAAGAACATGATTTTTTTTCTATTGCTCCTTAGCATACTATTTCGTGGCCCTACTTTCTTCAAAATATTCTCCTCGAGTTTCGGGGAAATAAGAATTAGTTATTTATTATTGTTTTTTTTGAGTTTTGTAGTCTTTTTTATATTAAAACATAAGATAACAATAATTGAATTTATTATTTTCGTAACAATATTCATAACCATTTTGTTGAATATGTTGCTATTACAGACCTATAATATTGAATACCTTGTGTATGTATTACAAGCATTCGCTTACTATTACATTCTGTCTGCATTAGTAAGATTGATTTCTATAAATGAGTTATATAAGAAATGTAATATTATGTTAATTGTTTTTGGGATAATGTCTGTATATGAAATTTTAACCGGTAAATTATTCTTTCATATCGTCGTACCTTATGAAATTAACAGTTTTAGTATTTACGAACGAGCTTATTTATTTTTCTACAATGGAAATAATTTATCGTTGTTTTTACTTAGTCTATATGTAATTGTACTCGGGTATAATTTGATAGAAAAAAACAAGACTAAGTATCTATTAGCACAACAGGTTTTACTATTTTTTATTTTTATAATGAACGATTCTAAGCTTTCTTTAGTTGTATTTCTAGTCACGACAGCACTATTTTTTATAAAGAAGTACACGTATGACTTTAAGAGAAAGAACTGGAAACTCATACTATATGGCATTTGTTCAGTATTTATAATCATGTTATTGATAAAAAATTATTTTGATTCGAACATACATTTTATAAATGTTTTCTTTGACAATGCTCAAGTAAATATAACAAATGATCCAAGATTTGACTTATATTCAAATGCAATTCAAACATTTTATAGTAATCCACTCGGTATTGGATTAGGTAATTCAGATTACTATTTTTCAACGAATGTACATTCGATTATCATACAATTCATTGTTGAAATTGGTATATTTGGGCTTATATTTTGGATTTTGTATTATTTCTTTGTATTAAAGGATAATTTAAAAAATATTAAATATAATGATAAATTTATGGCTAATGTAATAAGGTATTACGTTGTCTTATTCCCAATAATTTCCATGCAAGTTAGCAGAGTCATATCTGATAACGCATTAGTTTTTATGTGGGCACTATTTTTAGTACTACTGAAATATTACACTAGTAGTAAGTTTGAATTTCGAAAAGAAACATTGATTTGAAGCAATGTTTCTTTAAAATATTTTCATTGTTGGGAGGAGTATTGTGAAAAAAATATTATATATAGTATATAGTTTATTATTTTCAAAGATACCTGGGGGCAGTTATAGTATAGGGAAAAGTATTAGAAGGAACTTTCAACGATTATTAGGTATTGAATTAGGACTTAATTCAGTAATAGGTCACCATACTATTATTTCATATCATGTGCTAAATAAATTAAAACTTGGCAATAATTCTGGGATTGGGCCATACTCACATGTAACGGGTACAGGAAAGATAATACTTGGTAATAACGTAATATGTGCTCCTAAAATAACATTTGTAACTAGATGGCATGATCTATCCTATAATGAAAAGGGAGAAAAAATGAACATTCAAAAAGATGGTGATATCATTATTGGCGATGACGTCTTTATAGGGACGAATGTCACTATTTTACCAAAAGTAATTATAGGTGAAAAATCAATTATAGCTAGTGGAACAACAGTATATAAATCAGTGCCTTCACATAGCTTTGTTAGAAGTTCGAAAATGGTTATTGACAGGTTGGAGGAATAATAATGAATATTGCTTGTATTTCACATTATTCCCCCTTATATAAAAATAAATCTAATGCTTGGATGCAGGATTTTTACTCATCAGTTGATAACTTTGCGGATATCAAAAATGTTTATTTTTTTCACATTAGTTATGAGAAACAAAAAGAAATTGAGATTAATAAAGTGGAATTAAATAAAAATACCACGGATATTTCAATTATAATTCCAAGAAAATATAAGATTTTAAGGAAATTAAATACTTTTGATAAAAAGTTCATTTCTATAATAAATAAAGTAGTAATGGGCTTTCTTAGTCAAAATAAAATAGAATTCGACATAATCCATGTAAATACCCTATATTACGCGTTTTTTATCGATATATTTAAATCAAATTCTGATACGGGTAGGTTTTTCTTACATCTCCACGAAAACAATAAGTTATTAAATAATATATTAAATAAACGTAAATATTCATCAATTAATTTTATTGGTAAATATGATTATGTTATAAGGCAAACGGCGTCTGAAATTAATGTTGTAAAGAAATATAATAATAGAATATTATATTTACCAAATGCATTTGATGATAGTAATTTTCATTATGCTGAAAAAAGAGCTGATAATGAGAAGATTACAATATTAAGTATTGGTTACTTGAGAAATACGAAAAACTATAAACTATCATTAGAAGTAGTTAAAAATATAATGAATAAAGGTTACGATGTTAATTATAATATTATAGGTTCAGGACCAGAGTTAAAAACATTAAGGAAATATGCCAAAAAAGTTGGAATGGATAATATTGTTACATTTCATGGATACCAAAATAAAGAAGACATTCAAAAGTTCTTTAAAAATAGTGATTTGTTACTAAATACGAGCTACTTTGAAAGTTTTGGAAATGTTTTTTTGGAGGCTTTAAAAACTGGAACACCGATTGTGACGTGTGCAAAAGGTGGCCCAGAATATATTTTTAAATGGGCTTCCAATAATATGTACCTAGGTGAACATACTGAAACTAATATCGAAAAAATCTCTGAAGCGGTAATAAAGGTCGTTAAAGTTAAACAGGGCATCATTGATATGAGAAAAGTAAGCCAAATAGTTAGCCACAGATTTTCTAGTGAAAGGTTTTTGAATGATCTAATTGATATAGGAAAGAACGGAGAGAAGAATGTAAATGAATGGTGGAAAAATTAATGAAGAATATCTGCTTTATTATCAAAGTTACTAATAACTATGGTGGAGCTGAAAGAAGATTTGCAAGATTAATAAATTATATTAGTAATGATAAAAGATACAAAATTAGTGTCATATTAGTAGGAGAAAGTAGCAATACAAAGAAGTTTAAAGCTGAATATCTTATAAATAAGAATATTAATATATTTGAAATAAATAACAATATAAAAGTTTTAGCCTTAATACCAAAATTAAATGTTGATATTATACATTTTATTACAGTTAATACTTCTTTTATATTTTTATATACAAATTTAAAACTTATTAAGAAGAATTGTGAGCTAATTTTGTCATTAAACTCTTATGATCTTTGCCTAGGCGAATACAAGAATATATTGCAAAAAATTACCTTTCAGAAGTTACTTAAAATAGTTAACAAGATCGATTGTCTATATCCTTCTTATATTGAAAATGTCAAAAAAATATCACAAGAAATTTCGACGTCAAAAGATTTGAAAATATTTTATCCAGAGAACTCCTTTACAGACCTAGATAAATTCCAGCCTTCAGATAACAAAAATAAGGTTATAGTCTTTGCATCGCGATTGATTGCACAAAAGAACCCAGTATTAGCAATAAAATCGATTAATGAATGTCGTACTATTATACGAGCAAATAATTATAAGGTTATCTTTGCAGGAGGTGGACCTCTATATTCAAATTTAGAGGAATATATAAAAAACCATAATTTAGAGGACATTGTAAAAATGACTGGAAATGTTGATTTAAGTAACATACTTCCAAAATCAAGAATATTCTTATCTCTCCAGGAAATGGAAAACTATCCATCGCAATCGCTACTAGAGGCGATATCTTCTGGAAATTATATCATCGCTTCAGATGTTGGTGATACAAAAAGAATTATTGATGAGAATTTTGGTATGTTAACGAACTTAAAACTTGCTGAACTAGTTGACAGATTAGTTGAGGCTATTAAGTTTACTAACGATAGCAAAAAGATGAGTGAAATATCTACGAGGTCTAGGGAATTCGCAATAAAAAACTTTAAAATTTCTTCTTATGCTGAACATATCAAAGAAATCTGGTCCCAATAAAATCAATATGAAGGTTTTGAAATTATTTTTTATGCCCGTTCCATTCATTTTCATACTTAAAAATCTAAAAAAGGAATTTAATTTAAGCAACTTTTTACTAAAACAAAATTAAGGGGATTAGATTAATGTGGAAGATAGTTTAAAGCGGTTGGTAAGTAGGTTCTTCTCTTTTTCTTTAGGACCATCGATAGCGGCTCTTATAGGTCTGATTATAGTTCCAATAACTACTTATTTTGTTTCGCCGAGTGAGTTTGGGAAAGCATCTATGTACACCCTTGCCTACACTATCGGTTCTATATTTATTTATTTTGGATTGGATCAATCGTTTTTAAGAGAGTATCATTCAAATCCCGATAAACGTAAAGTTTTTGCAAATGCAGTTATATTACCACTTACATTCTCTGTGGTTTTATGTGTAACGCTATTGTTTTTCTATAAAGAGATATCTATGCTTTTGTTCGGTGAAATAAATTTTATAGCAATTTTTTATCTATCATTTTCACTGATTTTAGCGATAGTCAATAGGTTTAGCTTGCTGAAAATTAGAATTCAGGAAAAAGCTAAATTATATTCTGCATACACAATTTTGATTAAGCTCCTAGAAGCAATAATATTGATAATAATATTGTTTTATTATGATAAATCTTTTATAGGAATAATTAAAGCTACATTTTTTAGTTTGCTTGTAGTAACACTCATTCAATTTTTAAGTACTTTTAAAGATTGGAAATCCATATTCCAAATTGATAAGGTGTTAATAAAGAAGCTTTTGGCCTTTGGTTTACCATTGGTACCGGCGACAATTATCATATGGGTTTTTAGCTCGATGGACAGACTTGCATTAAAATATTGGTCTACTTTCACTGAATTAGGTATATATGCAGTCGCATTTAAAATTGTTGCGATTTTAGCAATCTTTAAACAGGCATTTGCTACTTTTTGGATTCCGACGGCATATAGGTGGTATGAAAATAAAGTTTCAAATAATAAATTCGAGAAAGTAGGACAACTCGTAGCTTTCTATATGGGCCTTATTTTCATTGGAATAATATCATTTAAGGATTTGATAATACAAATTTTAGGAGGTCCATATTCAGTTGCAGCTTTAAGCGTGCCGTTTTTACTTTTTTCTCCTTTGATGTATACAATGTCAGAATGTACCTCTTTGGGGATAGCTTTTAAGCGGAAAACAAATTATAACATTTTAATTTCAGTCGCTGTTGCAATCCTAAATCTATTTGGTAATTTCCTTTTAGTGCCCAAATATGGAGCTCTGGGTGCATCAATATCAACTGGAGTTTCATATATAGCATTTTTTTGGCTTAGAACAATGATATCTAGGAGGCTGTGGCATAAATTTCAAATAAAAATTTATATTTATAATACAGTATTAATGATAGTTGTAGCTTCAGTATCACTATTGTTTGATAGTCTAATATTAAATCTGCTTTTTATATTGTTATTATGCTTACTAAACATAAAAGCTTTAAAGTATTCGGTAACAATTATAAAAACTATTTTTAATAGAAAAGAAATAAAAATTAACTCAATTTCTAGGTAGCTTAATTCTTTTTTTACGATTGAGATTATACTTGATTTGCCAGCAATGTCAGGTATATTAATAACAAATTTTAGAAGCCATATGCTATTTGTATAAATGATAAATTGTTAAGCAGATAAGTCATTCTATATGTTAGAAGGAGGATAATAATATTTATGAATACTGTTACTTTAACTAGTGATTTATTTAAAGGAAAAACTACTAAACAAAACTGCACAACTAGGAGTCATTGGGCTAGGTTATGTAGGCCTTCCGTTAGCTGTTGAAAAAGTAAAAGCAGGTTATAAAACAATAGGGTTCGATGTACAAGACACTAAAGTGAAAATGGTTAATGAGGGAAAAACTACATTGGTAGACCTTGAGTCTCTTGTCAATTCTGGGAATTTATCAGCTACTACTGATTTTGCAAAAGTTGCACAAGCAGACTGTGTAAGTATTTGTGTTCCAACTCCTCTAGATAAGTATCAGCAACCTGATATAAGTTATGTAAAAGCTTCAGCAAAAAGTATTGTACCTTACATGCATAAGGATATGTTAATTGTGTTAGAATCAACAACTTATCCTGGAACAACTGAAGAACTTTTACTTTTAAAGCTGATACTTGAGGAACCTGGATTGAAATGTGGTGAGGACTTCTTTCTTGCCTATTCTCCCTGGTAACTTGACATTTAAAACAAAAAATAAACCTAAAGTAGTTGGCGGATGCACAGATAGATGCACAGATGTTGCGGCGGCACTTTATGAGAGTATTTTAGAAGCGCCTATTCATCGTGTGCCTTCACCAGCAGTAGCGGAGATGGAAAAAATTCTTGAGAACATATACAGAAATATTAATATTGGTTTAGTAAATGAATTTGCAATTCTCAGTAATAAAATGGGGATAAATTTTTGGGAAGTTGTTGACGCTGCATTAACAAAGCCGTATAGATTCCAAGCATTTTACCCTGGACCAGGACTTGGAGGGCATTGCATCCCACTAGATCCATACTATCTTTCTTGGAAGGCACGTGAATATGGCTATCATACATCAATGATTGAATCCTCTATGATGGTAAATGACCGGATGCCTGAATATTGCGTAGAGAGAGCAAGCAAAATCTTAAATGGATACAAGAAAGCTATGAATGGATCTAGAGTCCTTGTACTTGGTGTAGCTTACAAAAAAGATATTGATGACTATAGAGAGAGTGCTGCTCTTAGGGTAATTGATGAATTAGAAAAAGAAGGCGCAGATGTTGTTTACTTTGCCCCTTATATACCAGAGTATAATTTTCATGGAAAAGTTATAAAAGGTGAAACGGAATTGACAGTTGAAATTATCGGAAACGCAGACCTTGTTATGGAAACAGCAGATCATACTATAGTTGATTATGACCTTGTACAACAGCACGCAAAAGCTATTTTCGATACAAAAAATGCAATGAAAGATATAACGAATAGAGAAAATATTGAGCTGCTATAGAAAGGTTTCCATGGGGACCTCTTCCTTAATTAATTATATGGAATGAATATATAAGGAGAAATTATTATGAAGTATTTTGTACATGAAAGTAGTTACATTGATGATAATGTTAAGATTGGAGAAGGAACAAAGGTATGGCATTTTAGTCGTGAAAAACTGCAAAGTATTGTAGAAACAACTTTTATTCCAGAAACTTATTATTCTAGTTTTGCTCAATATACAATCAAACTGAGATCAAAAGAACAACGAGATGACCTCCAGGCTAAATTGAAAGAAAATGATATTCCAAGTATGATTTACTATACTAAACCAATGCATCGTCAACAGGCATTCACAGATTTACCATTCGAAGAGGCAGAATTGGCTGTTACAAATAACCTTTGCGATACTGTTCTTTCTCTTCCAATGCATCCATATTTAAAAGAGGAAGAAATAACAAAAGTATGTGATGTAATACAAGAATTTAGGAATGCTTAAGCACAATAATGTAAAGGAAAGAGGTTTTATTATGAATTTTGCTATTGTCGGATGTGGCTTTATTGCAAAAAAACATGCAACATCAATTGATAAAATTGATGCTGCAAAGCTCGTTGCAGTATGCGATAAAGTTCCCGCTACTATGGAATTTTACAAAGAAAAATATGATGCAAAGCCTTATACTAAATTAGAACAAGTGCTAGAAAAAGAGGATATTGATGTAGTTTGTATTTGTACACCAAGTGGTTTCCATGCTTCCATTGCAGTTCAAATAGCCGAAGCTAAAAAGCATATTATTGTGGAAAAACCAATTGCGATGACGATTGAAGATACTAATAAAATTATTGATGCTTGTAATGTCAATAATGTGAAATTAGCTGTGGTTCATCCCAATCGTTTTAGGCCGGTTGTTCAAGAGCTTAGGAAAATTATGGACAGGGGTTTATTAGGGAAAATTAGCCATGCAAGCTGCATTGTGAATTGGAACAGAAATCAGGAATATTATGATCAAGCTCCATGGAGAGGGACTAAACAACATGATGGTGGAGTTTTAATGAATCAGGCAATTCATAATCTTGATTTATTACTATGGTTTATTGGAAATCCCGAACAAGTGTTTAGTATGGAAGCAACAAGATTTAGGAATATAGAAGCTGAAGACGTCTCTGTCGGAACAATTAAATTTGATTCAGGCGCAATTGGAACAGTAGAGGCTTCAACTACTGTGTACCCTAAAAATTATGAAGAATCTTTAACAATATTTGGTGAAAATGGAACTGTAAAAATTGGTGGTACAAATGCATTATACTTCGAACATCTTGATATTATGGATATGTCCGATTACGAAATTAATGAGTTGAAAGAAAGTATTAAAGCAGATCCATGGGGAACTCCAGGTCACCAGTGGATTATTGAGGACATGGTTAATGCTAATAATGAAAATCGTAATCCAGCGGTAACAGGTGTAGACGGTAAGAATGCTCTTAAACTAGTATTATCCTTCTATGAATCTGCGAAAATAAATCAACCAGTTTATTATTAAGGAGACAAAAGTACTTTATTACTTAATTAGTTTAGAATAAAGGGGGATAGTATAATAATGTATAAAATAGCAGTGGCTGGAACAGGTTACGTCGGTTTAGTTGCCGGCGTTTGTTTTGCTGAAGTAGGACACCAAGTAACCTGTGATGATATAGATGAAAAAAAGCAGATCAAATGAAATCGGGAATCTCCCCAATTTACGAAACAGGTTTACAAGAACTAATGCAAAGTAATTATGCTGAGGGAAGAATTGATTATACTACAGATTACGAATCAGCATACAAGGATGCGGATGCTATTTTTATAGGTGTTGGTACTCCGGAGCAACCGGATGGTTCTGCAAATCTTTCCTACATCGCAACTGTTGCAAGACAAATTGCGGAATCAGTGGAAAAGGATTGTCTGGTTGTTGTTAAATCAACAGTTCCAGTAGGAACAAATGATAAAGTTAAGCAGTTTATTCAGGACTTTTTAGTCAACGACGTTAAAGTAGAAGTTGCATCGAATCCTGAGTTCTTGGCCCAGGGCTCTGCTGTCCATGACACACTACATGCAGAAAGAATTATTATCGGAACAGAAAGCGAATGGGCTGAAGAATTACTTATAAAAATCTATGGACCATTCCATTTACCTATTGTTTCAGTGAATAGAAGATCTGCTGAAATGATTAAGTATGCTTCAAATGACTTTCTTGCTTTGAAGATAACCTATATGAACGATATCGCAAACCTCTGTGAATTGGTTGGAGCGGAAATTCAAGATGTAGCTAAGGGAATGAGCTTTGATGAGCGTATTGGAAGTAAGTTCTTAAATGCAGGGATTGGCTTTGGTGGGTCATGCTTCCCTAAGGATACAAAAGCGCTAGAGTATATTGCTAAACAGAACAGTTATGAGCTCAAAACGGTTAAAGCGGCTATTGACGTGAATAAAGAGCAAAAATCAATGCTATATAAGAAAGCTAGTAAAAGGCTTATTACCTTTAATGGTCTTAAAGTAGCAGTGTTGGGATTGACCTTTAAGCCTGGAACGGATGATTTAAGAGAGGCAGCATCTCTTGAGAATGTGCCTTTATTATTAGAACAAGGTGCAGATATCTATGCTTATGATCCTGTGGGAGCAGAGAACTTTGCTAAAGTTCATCCAGAAGGTAAAAGTGGAAAAGGTAGTATCACGTATGTTGCAAATATCGAGCATGCATTAGAAGGTGCGAATGTCTGCTTTATCTTTACTGAATGGGGGGAAGTGAAAGCATTAACGCCTGAAACATATAAAAAGTTAATGAGAACTCCTTTAGTTTATGACGGCAGAAATATTTATCGTGTTGAAGATATGCAAGAAGCAGGAGTAGAGTATCACTCAATCGGAAGAAAACCTGCAATTAGAGAAGCAGCTAAGGAGTCGAAGAATCTTGAATTACAAAACTCTTGAACCTAATAAAACATACCTAATCACTGGAGCAGCTGGTTTTATTGGATACTACTTATCAAGAAGACTACTAGAACAGGGTTGCCGGGTTATTGGTATTGATAACGTCAATGACTACTATGATGTGAACCTTAAACATACTCGTTTAGGGAATTTGGAACCTTATGAGAAGTTTACTTTTATTAAAGGTGACATATCAGACAAGGATATAGTAACGAAGACCTTTGAAGAATACAAGCCTAATGTTGTAGTAAACCTAGCTGCTCAAGCAGGAGTAAGGTATTCAATAGAGAACCCGGATGTCTATATTCAAAGCAATATCATTGGCTTTTATAATATACTGGAGGCCTGCAGATATAACCCAGTGGATCATCTTATATATGCGTCATCTAGTTCAGTTTATGGTGCAAATAAAAAGGTTCCATTTGAGGAAACAGATTTTGTTGATAATCCAGTATCACTTTATGCATCTACAAAGAAATCAAATGAATTGATGGCTCATACGTATAGCCACCTTTACAAGATTCCGGCTACAGGGCTAAGATTCTTTACTGTTTACGGCCCTATGGGTAGACCAGATATGGCGTATTTTGGATTTGCAAATAAGCATTTCGCACGTGAGCCAATTAAGATATTTAATAATGGCGATTTTGAAAATGATCTTTATCGAGACTTTACTTATATCGAGGACATCGTCGAGGGAATTGAACGATTATTAAGTCATCCACCTGAAGGTGAAGTTCAACATAAAGTCTTCAACATCGGAAATAACAGTCCAGAGAAACTGATGGTGTTTATTAAAACGTTAGAAAAGGCTTTAAGTAAAGCTTTAGGAAAAGAGGTGCAATTTGAAAAGATTTTTGAACCTATTAAGCCAGGCGATGTACCTGCTACCTATGCTTCGACAGATCAATTGCAGAAAGCTGTGGGCTTTAAACCGGAAACTACGATTGAAGAAGGACTCCAGAAATTTGCTGATTGGTATGTGGATTATTATAAAGTAATGTAAATACTCCAATAACGCGTTGGGCCAATTGGTGTCTTGGCGGGTTGTTTTATGGTTTAGTGCGTTAAATTAGTAAAATACGCTGTATCATTTTCACCTCAAAGAGGATTATATGGATTTTGGCATAATCTCCTTGCTTTAGTCATCCCAGTTTCACCCTGATTAAGGCCAAAGAAATGTACCACCCTTGACATCTTTTTTTCCACCGATTGATACAAAATGTACCAGTGATTGACAAGCTGTTTACCACTTTACCTTCTGTATAATTAATGAGCATGCCTAGAGGCGTAACATTGTTATGCAGGAGGTATTTTTTATGAATCGTTAACGTACGGTATTGGAATTACACGGTGAGGGCAATCAGTCTTAGAGGTATTGCTGCGAGTGCCGGCAACTCTCGTCAAAAGGTAATGGAGATTATCGACTTAGCCGAAAGGAAAAGATTTAGTTTGTCCGCTGTTTATGGCAGACTAATAATGTAAGGAATGGCATTTAATTTATGTAGGGGGGCTACGCCCCCCTACATAAAAAAAGAACCACTTGCCAACCTCTCCAAATAACTTTAAACTCCTCGTTGGACCAACAACGTTCGACAGGAGGCTATTAGGAGATGTTAGCAGTGGCTCAAATTGATTATATCAGACATGAAGTAAACCAGAAAGGTGATACTTATGCCAGCGTGGGAAGAAGGATGGGGATAGATTCCCGCACTGTCCGTAAGTATGCCAATCAGGAAGAATTCAAGAAAAGGGAGAAACAAAGCCGTCCCTCACCTGTGATGGATCCGGTGAAGCCCATTCTGGATAAATGGATTAGAGAGGATTTGAAGAAAAAGAGAAAGTATCACCGGACTGCGGAAAGAATGTTTCAGCAGCTAAAGAAGTTTCATAGTTTTAAAGGATCCGCAAGTTCTGTCAGAAACTATGTGGCTGAACAGAAACGGAAACTCAAGGGGGAAGTGACGGAAGCTTCATTGCCTCTGGAATCCTTTCCCGGAACTGCGCAGGTTGACTTTGGGACAGCGCCTTTTAAGTATCAATCAGAAACCATTGAATTGCCTTATCTGGTTATGTCTTTTCCTTACAGCAATAGTTTTTACTTTCAGGTTTTTCCGTCGGAAAACACAGAGTGCCTATTAGAGGGACTTAAAAGGATGTTTCACCATATGGGAGGCGTGCTAACACTATTCGATTTGACAATCTATCTCCTGCCGTCAAGAAGATTAAGGCAAAGGGTGACAGGGAGTTAACCGACATGTTTGAGAGGTTTGTCCTTCACTACGGATTCAGTTATGAGTTCTGCAATCCAGGAAAGGGAAATGAAAAGGGCCATGTGGAGGCGATGGTGAAATACATAAGGAATAACTTTCTGTTGTCGGAGAACACCATTGCCGAACTCGACCAATTTAACGAAACGTTACAACGGCGGAGGAAGACCGCGATCGACCCCACTACGAAAAGAAAATAAAACAGACGGCACTGTTTAAGGAAGATCAGGATAAATGGTTGGCTCTTCCCGATAAATCCTTTGAGTGTGCTCTTCGTATGGATCTGAAGGCTGACAAATGCGGAATGGTATCCGTGGATGGAAAGCACTATTCTACTTCCCCTAGATTTGCGAAGCAGAGGGTAAGGGTTAGTATTTCCTATAACCGTGTAATCATCGTGGATGAGAATGGGGAAGTCATTGTCAGACACTCCAGACTGTATGGGGTCAGAAAGCGTTCGATGATATGGCAGCCTTATCTTACATTACTATCCAAGAGGCCCAGAGCCATTAAGTATTCCAGCCTGTATGAGCATTTTCCGAAAATATGGACGGATCATTTGAATAGTTGTACGGAGCCGGAGCAAAAAGAAATCTTACGATTACTGGGGCAGCTGTTAAAGAATGAAGACTTCAGTTTATTAAACGAGGCATTAAGAATTGCTTCCGTGCACGGCCATCCGAGCGCCGACCAAATCAAGCATTGCTTCTATTCTTTGATGAATCAAGAGACCCCTCATACAGCAATCAAACTTAATATGTCCCTGCCAAAAGTGCCGGACATAACACGTGGGCTGTCTCATTATGACTCACTCCTCCAACAAGGAGGTGCGGCAGATGACCGATCAAATTGAGGCATACGCCAAGCGATTGAAACTAAGCTGGATTAGGGAGAATTACCATGCCATCGAAGCTACAAGTAATCAGGAGTACCTTTTGAAGCTATTTGAAAAGGAAGTGCAGCATCGCGAGGAAAGGAAAGTTAATTTACTATTAAGTCAGGCACAGCTCCCCAAAACGGGACACGCTCCGTTTCAATGGGAACATATTCAAATCCCTCAAGGGATCGATCGGGAGTACGTGTTAAATGGGGACTTCATTAAAGAGAAGGAGAATTTAATTCTATACGGCGGGGTCGGGACAGGCAAGACCTACCTGGCAACGTTGATCAGTTTGAATGCCATACATAGGTTTGGCAATCGGGTGAAGTTCTTTACGGTGGCCCAATTGGTGAACAAGTTGTTGGACGCTAACCAGCAGGGCAGTCTAACAAAGCTGATGAAGCAAATTGAGAAACTGGATTTATTGGTTTTAGATGAACTCGGATATATCCCTCTCCATAAAGAGGGGGCAGAGCTTCTCTTCCAGGTTATCTCCATGTGCTATGAGAGGAAGAGTATCATCATAACCACTAACTTACAGTTTGGGCAGTGGAACCATGTATTTGGAGACCCTGTACTAACGGAAGCAGTCATTGATCGACTGATTCATCATTCGCATTTACTTTTATTTACCGGAGATAGTTTCCGATATAAGGAATCATTACTAAATGAATAAATTAGAGGTGGCAATGTGGTTACAATTTTAATTGCCAATTCATACATTTTTTACTTGCCAAATACATGTCCGCTGGAAGAAGAGGTGCCCGAGCGATGGATTGAAGAATTTCTCATTCCTGTGTGGAGCTTAGAGGAATCTGGGCGCCAACCTCTTGTGAATGCTTACAGCCATTTAATTGATCCAGTAAGGTCATCTTTTTGATCCATCTCGGACATGAATTTGACCCAATCAAGACATCACTAATCCGCCCTCCTATATCATGAAGAAGCATATATGTGCAAATTTATTGTATTGGAGTTTTTTATCAGTATTTTCACTAGAGAATAATTAAATGGACTTTGTTGTTTCTGTTGGGTATAGGAAGCATAGAAGCTAAATATCATCTTTGGGTGTTACCAGGAAAACTTGTAGCCTTATCAAAAAACCCTTACTTATTCTTTGCTTTATGCGCAACCCAATCAAAGTGTTTACTCAACTCTATCACTTCTTCTTTTTCTAGCAACCTCCAATCGTTTTTCTTTAGAATGTATGAATCTTTAATATTATATTTATGGAAAACATTGAGCACTTCTTTAAATGATTGATAGGATACAGCTCTACCAGCATTAGGGGAGAATTCTTTACCTGTTATGAGATAATCAATTGAAACATCAAATAGCTTTGATACCTTTTGCAGAGTATCCAGGGAATGACTAGCTTCCTCACGTTCGTAAGTGCCGAATACATTTTCAGAGAATCCAAGAATCTTACTTCCCCCTCTTTTGGTGTATCCCTTTATCTCGCGTTCATTTTCCAACCTTCTGCCAAATCCTTCCATCCCATATTCCCCCTTCTATCGCATAGAAAGTAACACAGGGGAACACTGGAAATTATAAAAACATAATAAATGTGTTCAAAATTTGTAAATTCATTAATAATAAACTATATTGTTGTGTATTTGCGAGGTTGGAATAGATTGGAATTAAACTGTATATGGGGGTTGAAATGGTTGGGAGTGAGTTTCATGCGACATCTTATAAAATGTCCAAGTTGCAAGGTCTTCTTTAAGAGGAATGACGTTGTAACGCTTAATTACCTGAACACTGTTTTCTATATTGGTTGTTTTGATAGCGGTTACAGTTGGCCCATAAAGGATATGGATATCTACTTCAGGATTATAGAGCGTTATCCATACCTGGCATAGGGAAGCCAATGGAAAGGGGATAAAAGAATTGAAGGAAAAGCTACTGATAAGTCATGCAGATTATTTTCACAAAATCAACGAAGAATGCTTTATTACAAAAATAAATTTGTCACTCAGTCGATGAATATAGAAGGGTATCGGGATAGCCTTTATTTGAAATGGAAGCTTTACAATGAATTTCAACCTGATCACGGTTTGCTTGCCAGTTATTTCAATTGAATGATGCAGCAAAAAATGGCGGAAATGATAAATCAGGATCGTTCTTGTTAAGGGACGCATATATATCATATCAATTAAGAAGATACATAGGGTTTATTATCCTCCACTATGTCTTTTTCTTTCCGGAAAAGAAAATTGAGGGTAACAGGATTAAAGAGGCTTGGAGTCAGGCTATGAACACAGCGGATAATTCTTTACCACTTTTTAAAAATATCTGGGTCAATCTTAAAGATGGATTTATTATGGCAGCGGCTATACTCCCATCCATTTTATCGGTTGGTTTATTGGGATTGGTTCTTGCCACCTATACACCTGTCTTTGATATCCTGGGTTATATTTTCTACCCTTTCACAATAGCCCTACCTGAACCGTTGCTTGCAGCCAAGACTGCAGCTATTGAAATAGCTGAAATGTTCCTGCCGGCATTGCTCGTAGTGGAGGCTTCCTTGGTTACCAAGTTGTTGTTGCGGTACTATCTGTATCAGCAATAACCTTCTTCTCAGCTTGGTGCCATGTATTTTATCGACGGATATACCAATCAACATTCCAAAACTGCTAGTCATATGGGTGGAGCGTACAATTCTTACTATATTATCGTTACACCGATTGCTTATTTGTTGTTGTGAAGTTTTCTAGATGGGGCCACTCTAGGGTGACCTTTAATATTTGACTGTTTTTTTCGCAATTAATGTTTAAATTGATATTGATAATATACAATGCCTAACAACTGAGTTCTAAGTTTTCCAGGTATGAAAGTAAGTAAAGAGGTAGATTTTCCTCTTTTCTAATAGTTCAGATCCAAAAAATTTCATGACGGTATACGTGAAAATGTTTCTTTGCGTACTGACTTCTGATAAATGGTTTTATATAGATTCACTAACTTGCGAACGCTCATAATTGGGAAGCTAACATTGTAGATCGAATTAAAACTTCTTGTAAGAAATGCTCTGCAGTTTGTTAAACTAACAATCTGTAGTTTTTTTAATGGTTGGTAAATGTATTGGCACCACAAGGTGAATTCTTTGTTAACAAGATGTCGAGGGTGGTTTTATATAGGGCAATCTTTATTCATTTATATTTTTGAATGCAATCTAAATAAATAACTTAATCGGCCTTGTGCTATTTTTTTATATAAGACATAATGATTAATAAAGTTTAAAGATTTTTCAATGGAGGTAATAAGTTGAAACAAAATACGAATCTGATTTCAAAAACAATTACCATTCTAAGAGCATTCACCGATGTGAAAATGGAGTGGGGGGTGAATGAATTATCTCGCTATGTAAACATTCCGGTGGGTTCGTTACATCGTCATCTTAGTATCCTTAAAGAAGAAAATATACTAAATGTATCTTCAGCAACAGGAAAGTATACTATTGGTGAAGAAATGATTCGATTATCATCAATTGTATCGTCAAGAGTTAAAATCAAGGATGTTGCTAAACCCTTTTTAAAAAATTTGGCTAAGACAGTAGACCAAGCTGTTTATTTAGCTCTATATCACCCTCAATATAAGAAGTTATCTTTTGTTGAAAGTGTACAAAGCTCCAATGCTTTACAATACATTCTTGACATAGGGGTTTTACAACCTGTACATATAGCTGCGAGCGGTAAAGCGATCCTATCCCATTTGAGTCAGGAAGAGAGAGAATCGCTAATTAGTAATTTGGAACTGGGCAATCATGAGATAAGAAATTTAAGTAGGGAATTGGAAGTAATCCGCAATGAGGGTTATGCAATGACTGCCAACGAACGTAAAAAAGGTGCTCTAAGTATTGGGGTTCCTGTTTTTGATGTTTCACACAAAGTTATAGGTAGTATAATCACTGTTATTCCAGTTAACAGTTTTGAAGCGTCTCAAAAGGAATTCATTGTCCATCATACAAAGAAGACGGCTAGCGAAATCTCATATGCTATAGGATACAATGAGCATATTGATAAATAAGAATATTTGTAGATATTTTAAACAATTTATTGAAACTTCAAAAGGTGTATGTTATAGTTAGAAAAATTCAATTATTAGAAATTGGATTTATTTTTTTCCTTCAGTATTGGAATGCTATTCCATCCAGTGGAATAAAATTACCCACATAGAAAGAGGAGGAGCGAATGAAGTATTGGAAACATGAGAGTGAAATTACTAGTTACATACCGCCAAATCATGATTTTACAAATAACAGAAGGATGGTCAGTAAGGAGGATGGGATAAACAATGTAGAAATGATTATCGGAGAAATGAAGGAAGGAGGAGGGGCAGTACCCCATTCACATGATGATATTGAACAACTTATGTACATTCTTGAGGGGAGGATGTATGCGAAAATTGGGGAAGACGAAGCGGAATTAACCCCTGGATATTCCGTGATCATTCCCAAAAAGGTGACACACGATATAAGGAATGCAGGCAAGGGGACGTTGAAATTTGTTTTAATTTATAGCCCGGGTAAGAGGGGAAGGTAGTTATTTTTGTTAGAAAATGTAAACCCTTTCATTAAAAATAAGTAGGAGGTAGAGATCATGATGACAAGAAAGTTTATGATTGTTTGTTTAGTTTTAACATTCTGTGGTGTCATTTTGGCTGCATGTGGTGATAGCTCGTCGAGCAGCCAAGCAGAAGGTAGTGACAAAATTAAATTGAAGGTAGCGGATTCATTTCCAACTACAAATCTACTGTCCAGTGAAGGTATTGTTTATTTTATGGATAGGGTGGAGGAACTCACTAACAATAAAGTAGAATTTGAATACTTCCCGGCAGAGCAAATAGGTAAAGCAGGGGACTTTTTGAATTTAATTCAATCAGGAACAATAGATATCGGATATACATCATATGCGACAGACAAATTACCATTAACCGAAGTACCTACCCTACCAGGAGCCTATAGTACCTCCCAGGAAGGAACAAAGATATTCTGGAAATTAATGGAGGGTATGCTGATTGAGGAAGAATATAAGCCAAATAATCTTCGTCCTTTGTGGGCTGTACCGATACCACAGTATCAAATAGCAACCAAGGATAAAAAGGTTGATAGTTTGGAAGACGTTAAAGATTTAAAAATGCGAGCAACAGGCACTATGGAATTCAGCCTTGATGAATTAGGTGCTTCTCCAACGTTTATGGCAGCTCCAGAGGCATATACCGCTCTTGAAAGAGGGACTGTGGATGGAGTTGTATTCCCATTCACCAGCTTTAAACCTTATCAAATGCAAGAGATTATAGAATATTCAACAGGAAATGCAAGACTTGGGAGCTTTAATGTGGTTTACTCCATTGATCAGAAAGTATATCAGGAATTGCCAAACGATGTAAAGAAGGCTATCCAAAAAGCAGGCCAGGAAACAATGGATCATCTCTCTAAATTATTGGATGAGAAGAATAAAGAACTAAGAAAAGAGTTCAGTTCACAGATGGAAATTGTGATGCTTGAGGAAGCAGAACTTAAAAAATGGGACAAAGCATTAGAACCGGTTTGGGATAGATGGGCGGAAGACCTAGAAAGTCGGGGTATTCCTGCGAACAAGGCAATAGAAAAATATAATAAATTTAAAGAAGAAATAAGTGAATAATGACAAATTAATATTGTGTAAGTGAGAAATAAAGAGGGTAATTTCCTTAAATTTACCCTCTCTTTATTTAAATATTAAGGATGATCCCTTTTCCCAGAAAGGAGTTTGTATGAAAAAAATAAATAGCATTTTCGATAAGGTAGAACGTGCTTCTTTATTTATATCCAAATGTGGATTATTTGCAATGATGGTCCTTGTTTCATCTGATGCGATAGGCAGATATTTTTTTAATAGTCCAATAGTCGGAACGTATGAATTTGTAGAAATGTACCTAATGATGATTACTATTTTCCTTAGTATGAGCTATGTCATGAAGATAGGCGGCCATATCCGTTTGGATATTGTAATAGATCGATTAGCTAAAAGTGTGCAAATGAAGTTGAATTTCTTTTACTACCTGATAGCAGCGGTTTGGATGTTTTTCATTGGATACTATGGGATGCAAATTACGATTGAGGCCTGGGCAAAAGATCTTACACAATCAGGAATAGTTTCATTTCCCTTATGGTTGTCATATATATGGGTTCCGATTGGTGCATTCTTATTTTCAGTAAGATTGATCCTACTATGCATAAATATGAAAGGAACAGGGAGTGTTTTGAAGGGGGAATGAAATCTTGACTATTTTTATACCATTGTTATTGCTGGCTTTATTTCTGATATTTGGTATGCCAGTCGCATTTGCAATCGGGATTTCCGGATCAGTCGGATTGATTCTTGCCGGGGGATGGGATTCTTTTACGGGTATTTTACTCACTGCCCCATATGCGAGTGTAAAAAGCTTTCTGTTGAGTGCCATCCCTATGTTTATATTGATGGCTTCATTTATGACAGTCAGTGGAATAATGAAGGATCTCATAAACGCTGCTTATAAGTGGCTCGGTAGATTGCCAGGAGGTTTGGGGATTGCAACCGTATTTGCCGGGGCAGTTTTGGGTGCAGTTTCCGGCTCAAGTCAAGCATCAGCTGCTACTATGGCAAGTTCTGTCGGGCCTGAAATGAAGAAATACAATCATAAAACACCTTTTATTTTAGGCGTAGTAAGTATTTCGGGAACACTAGCATGTATGATACCACCTAGTATTGTATTAATACTTTATGGAATCCTAACCGAGACCAGTGTAGGTGCTCTATTAATCAGCGGTATTATACCGGGTATTTTAACTGCTTTAGGTTACATTATCGTCATTTTCATTTGGGTAAAAGTTAAACCTGAAGTTGCTCCGAAAATAGATATAAAACCAACAATAAAGGAAAGGATATCCTCACTTAAAACTGTATGGCCTATGTTAGTTATAATAATTGCTGTACTAGGTGGGATATACAGTGGATTCATTACAGCCACTGAAGCTGGAGCTGTTGGCGCATTAATTACTTTTCTGGTAATTCTCTTCATGGGAAGATTTACCTTTGCAAAGATAAACTCGGCACTAAATGATGCAATAAAGTCTTCTACGATGATTCTAACGATTATTATAGGCGCTCATATTTTCGGTTATTTTTTAACAATAACACAAATAACTCAGCAGCTTGTGATGCTCGTTGAAGGAATGGAAGTTTCACGATATGTAATCTTGTTATTAATTGTATTCATTTATCTGATTTTGGGGCTATTTATGGATCAATTGGCCATTTTAATTCTAACGCTTCCATTAACTTTTCCAATAATAATATCGCTTGGTTTCAATCCAATCTGGTTTGGAATCATTGTCACCAAAACTGCTGAAATAGGGTTGGTTACGCCGCCATTGGGGATGAATGTCTTTGTCGCATCAGGTGCTTCTGGCCTGAAAGCTTCGGAGGGATTTAAGGGAGTCGTTTGGTTTGTATTGATGGACTTATTAGTGTTGGCAATATTGATTCTTTTCCCAATACTTTCGACGTGGTTACCAGGAAAAATGTAAGAACTTTAATCTATATGGGAGGTAAGTGAAATGAGCCTTTTTCGAACCTTTTTGTTTGTTCCAGGGTCTAATAAGAGATGGTTTAATAAACTGGCAAACTATGAATCAGACAATATTATATTAGATTTAGAGGATAGTGTTCCCCTTGTCAATAAAGACGAAGCGAGGGAGAATGTATTAAATTCTATATCAGTTTTAGCTGCTCAACAACAGAAAGTTTATGTACGCATTAACAAAGAGGCCTTTGTATACTCTCAAAAAGATCTTCATGCAGTTATTCAGCAAGATTTAGAAGGATTAGTACTACCAAAAGTAAATGGTCCTGAAGATATTGAAGAAGTTTCGAGTCAAATTGCAGAAATTGAGAAGGTTAAAAACTTACCAGTCGGAAGTGTGAAATTAATACCAACCTTGGAATCTGCTCGTTCTTTATACTTGGCATATGAAATTGGGTTAAAGGACAGAGTCATAGGTATTGCCGGACTTACAGCAAAAGACGGGGATATTCAACGCTCAATAAATTATCAATGGACTCCGCAAGGATTTGAAACGCTTTACTATCGGTCCAAAATTGTTCTGGCAGCACGAGCAGCAAATGTAATTCCGATTGGTGGATTGTGGCAGGAGGTACATAACCTTGAAGGGTTAAAGAAAAGTGCTTCCTTTAACAGGCAACTTGGTTATGATGGGGAGATGGTGTTACATCCATCTAACGTACCTATTGTAAATGATATATATTCTCCGACCGTAGAGGAAATCGACTATTACAGAGGCATGTTAATCGAATTCGAGAAAGCTGAAGAATCGGGATTAAATGCAGTTATTTATGATGGGAATCATATTGATGCTGCCCATATAAAAACCGCAAGACGCGTGTTGGATTATGCAAGCAAAATCTATAGTTAATTCATAAGGGGGGATTATGATGGGCCATGGGAAGTATTTTGAAGAATTAAATGTTGGGGATGTATATGAACACGGTATCACCAGAACTGTAACAGAAACTGACAATTTACTGTTTACGACATTAACGCATAATACTCAACCTCTACATTTGGATGAAGAATATGCCAGAAACACCTTTTATGGTGAGAGAGTCGTTAATAGTCTATTTACGTTATCCTTTGTGGTCGGGGTGAGTGTAAGTGATTTGACCTTAGGAACTACTCAAGGAAATCTGGGATTTGAAAATATAGTATTTCCTGCCCCTGTTAAGATTGGGGATACGCTATATGGAAAAACAGAAATAGTTGATAAAAGGGAATCTAAGTCGAGGAAAAATGCTGGAATAGTATGGTTTGAACACAGGGGCTACAACCAATATGACAAACTAGTTGCAAATGTTAAACGGGTAGGTTTAATGCTAAAGAAAGATAGCAAAGAACTACAGACATCATAAGAAAGAATTGATTATTTAGGAGGGATAACTTGAGTGGACCACTAAGTCATCTTAAAGTCGTGGATTTCTCCTCAGTATTGATGGGTCCCTATTGTACCATGTTGTTAAGTGATATGGGTGCAGATGTTATAAAAGTTGAACGCCCATCTGGAGATTCGACTCGATATATAGGCCCTTCGCGAAACAAGGGTATGGGAAGTATGTTCCTAAATTTAAATAGAAATAAAAGAAGCATTACGCTAGATTTGAAAAGCGAAAAGGGGAAGAATGTACTTTTAAAGTTACTAAAAGAAAGTGATGTTTTTGTTCATTCACTTAGACCGCATACCATGAAAAAATTAGGATTGGCATACGATGACATATTAGAGGTTAATTCGAAGATTATTTATTGCGGACTCTACGGATTCAGTAAAGATGGACCGTATCGGGCTAGACCTGCTTATGATGATATTATCCAAGCAGGATCAGGTATAGCAGCCGTACAAGGAGAGATGGCAGGAGAACCACAATATTTAACGTCCTTGATGGCGGATAAAACAACTGGATTAATTGGATCCAACGCCATTATTGCTGCACTACTGCATAGAGAACGATCAGGAGAAGGACAGGAAATAGAAGTGCCAATGTTTGAGTCAATGGTCTCATTTTCTATGATTGAGCATATGTACGGGGAAACTTTTTCTCCTCCTATAGGTAACTCGATTTACCCGAGAGCGGCTTCACCGTACAGAAAACCATACCGAACATCTGATGGTTATATAAGTGCGATGATGTACAATGATAAACAATGGCTTTCTTTTTTTGAAGTGTCGGGGAAAGAACACCTAAAAGATGATGCTAGATTTAAGGATATTCATGCGAGAACCCAGCATATAGATTTTGTGTACAAAACAGTGGAAGATATCATGGAGACCAGAACAACAGAGGAATGGCTTACTTTGTTGGAACAGGGTGATATTCCCTGTGTAAGGGTGAATAGACCTGAAGATTTATTTCATGACCCTCACCTAGATGCAATTAATTATTTTGAAGAAGTGGAACATCCGACAGAAGGGAAGATAAAAAATATTAGATTCCCTGCAAGTTTTTCCGCTACTGCTACTGATACAAGGCGATTAGCTCCTCGTTTGGGTGAACACAGTGAAGCGATACTGAGGGAAATGGGATATGACGAGAAAGAAATTGAGGGAATTTTAGAGCAGGGACCACAATATATATAGGTGCGTTAAATGAAAAATATAATTTGATACTTCTACCATTATATGAATAAATTAGAATCTGCCTTTAACTCTTTTGAAAGGCAGATTCCTTTTTTTAAATTGTATTCTCTTTGTAACAAAAGCATTATACGATTTTAATTATTGAGATTTTATTCCTTCTCTTTCAATATAAACCCTATCAAATCCAGTATTAGTCTTGCAGCGAGTTGGCTGGCTTGGCAGGTGTTGATTTGGGTGACCTGGAGAAAAAGGCTATTCCTAGCCAAATAGTAGGTTATGAGGAAGATAATAATCGATATGGTGCGGATCATGAATTTGTCCATCTTCGGTCAACTCATCTCGAGCTCCTAATCCATTTTCTGCAAGGAACAATGATAATTGATAGCGATACATATAATCTGTTTAATGAAATTTGCAGACCAATTGGGTCAATAGGCGAGTCCCATTTATTCAAATGAAAGAAGCAATCAAGGATGGCGTTGAACTAATGGGGTACACCTCATGGGTATTGATTTAATTAGCTGCGGTACATCACAAGTGTCAAAACGCTACGGATTTATTTATGTCAATCAAGATGACAAAGGAAATGGAAGCCTGGAACGATACAAAAAAGATTCGTTCTACTGGTATAAAGATGTTATTGCGTCCAATGGCGAAAATTTAGGTGAATAAGCTGTAAGGATAAACCACCCGGGAAGAAACATGTTCTCGGGTGGTTTGTATTTGGAGAGGATTGATAATTCAGGGAAAGGTCATTTTCAAAGACATTGAGAAGCGTGGGGATGGTTCTTGTGTTTACTGATCTTATTGTAAAATTTTTGGAATACACAAGAACCGTCGCCATCCTTTTATATATTTGCAATACAATATCTATCCTTCCATAAAATCCAATCCCCATAGAAAGGAGTAACACCATCAAATTAAGCTAAGCATTTACCTGTGAAGAAGGAGTCCTTTGTATAGTATCTGAATCATCGTTGAATCGCTTTTGTATAGCCCAAATGACTCCCATTAGAGTGATTCCGATTAAACTGCTAATAATATTTGGCGTAATCATCATTAGACCTGCCACAAACATGATCAAACGTTGCCACATTGTTGATTTTTTAACAAAATAGCCGATCATGGCACTGCTGAGACCTACCATTCCAATTATCGCTGTGGTGATAGCTAATACAAATTTTAATGGCGTAACATCTTCTAATACCAGAATAGGATTGTAGATGATGATGTAGGGTATAATAAAAGCCGCAATCGCCAATTTGACAGCCGTTACCCCTGATTTAAAAGGATTTGCTCTTGCAATCCCTGCACCCGCGTATGCTGCTAAGCAAACTGGAGGTGTAATATCAGCAACAATTCCAAAATAAAACACAAACATGTGCACTGCGATTGGGACTAATCCGAATTCATTAATTAATGCCGGTGCAGCTACGGTTGCCGTAACTACATAGTTTGCAGTTGTTGGCAGCCCCATCCCAAGAATGATACAGGCAATCATGGTGAATATTAAGGCTAAGATTAAGTATCCGTTCGATAGTGCCAAAATTCCCGCAGCAAATTTTGAACCCAGCCCTGTAATACTTATAACACCAGCAATAATACCTGCGGTGGCAACTGCTGCAATAACCGGTAATGCTACTCTTGCGCCCTCTTCAAGCACAGTGACTATCTTTCGTAAGGACATGCGTGTTTCTTTACGTGCAAAACTTACGAGGAATGCTGAAACAATACCTAATAAAGCAGCACGTTGTGGGCTAAACCCTACTAAAATGGTTCCAATAATCATAAAAAGCGGGATTAGCAAATATCCGTATCGTAGGATCAGTTTACGAAAAACTGGTAATTCCGATTTTGGTAATCCCAGAATGTTTAATTTCTTTGCTTCAAAGTGGGTTCCAATAAAAACTCCGGTAAAATATAATAATGCCGGAACTGCTGCTGCCAGCATAATGGTGGAATATGGGACACCAAGGTATTCCATCATAATAAAAGCTGCCGCTCCCATTAATGGTGGCATAATTTGGCCACCCGTAGATGCTGATGCTTCAGTTGCAGCTGCAAATTCAGGTTTAAATCCAGCTTTTTTCATCATGGGAATAGTGAAGGATCCGGACGCAACGGTGTTTCCAACCGAGCTCCCGGAAACCATTCCCTGCATGGCACTGGCAGCAACCGCTGCTTTTGCAGTTCCTCCCGTAAGTCGTCCAGTTAAAGCAAAGGCCATATCATTAAAAATTTTACCTATATTGGTGTGTATAAGCAGTACTCCAAAGAATAGGAATAAATAGATATATTTAGCTGAAATTTGAATTGGTGTTCCAAATACGCCACTTTCTTGAAACCATAAATCTGTACTTACCCGGCTAATAGAAAATCCGGGGTGGGATAATATTTGCGTAGGGATATAATTTCCGAAGACCGCATATAGAAGCATAGCGGTTCCGACAATGACAATCGGTAGCCCTACTGTTCTTCGTGTTGCTTCTAACACTAAAACCATACCTAAGATGGCAATGATAATGTCAATGGTACTATAACCAGATATTCGGCTTTGTAAAATAGGACCAAAGAAAATTACTTTATGATAAGTTACATACATAGCAGTAAAAGCCAAAATAACATCATACCAGGGGACGGTAGCTTGTTTCTTTTGTAATCCTTTTTTGGCCGGAAACAAAAGAAATATTATCCCCAATGCAGTGCCGAGGTGTATGGCACCCTGCTTTTGGGAAGGCAGAGTACCAAAGTACCCGGTATATAAGTGAAAAAGTGTTAACGATACACCAAGCAAAGTAACTACCCACGCCCATTTACCAATCTTTACGCGAAAGTGACTTTCCTTATCATATTTCTCCAATATTTCCTCAGCATTTACTGTGTTTATTTTTTCACTCATCGATTCACCTCTATTCATTAATGGGAGATAATCACTAGTTAATGACTATACTCCCAATGGTGTTTACTCAGGTTTCAAATCATCGAAGCTCTCAATACCTGTACTTTCCAACGTGACGATTTGAACGATTTCAGGGTAAATATGACCGATGAAAGCCGCATTATCCACGTTATTATCTTTAAAGTCTCCTGTTCCATTTATCGCTTCCAACGTTGGAACGTGAACAGCCATTCCCAGATCCATATTGCCATCTCGAATACTTGCCAAATTCTCTACAGAAGCGCCTGTTTCGGTGTTGGTAATACTTACATTTTCCAGATGTTTATTCCATACATTGGCCATTTCACCACCCAATGGGTAGTAAGTTCCCCCTTGACTACCGGTTCCTAGGATAAGTTCGCCTTTTGTCTCTTCAACGTTCAATTCGGCCACCGGATTATTTACGGTCAATCCTTGCTCCTCATAATATTTCTTGGCACCTGGGTGGATTGGTATCCCCTCAGATCCTTTTAAAGCATTTTTAATAATCATGTGTTTGGATTGTGCATGTGTATTTTCATCAGCATTTTCAATCATGATTTTTGCCAGATTGTAGCCTAATTCTTCACTGATTGTATTTGTATTTCCAACCAGGATCGCATAAGCAGCCACTGTGTTCACATCCGATTCCAAAAACTCATATGTATCTTTCGGAATGGTGTATTTACTATAACCGCTGTTTTCCTCAATATGTTTGATGGCTTTATCAGAAAGTCCCAGCATCTTCACTTCTCCAGTTGTTGCTTCCAAGTTTTGAATGCTGGCAGCAGGAGAACCAAGAATTCCAATTGAGACATCGATATTACCATCCTGCACACCGTCAGCCGCATCACCAAAACCTTCCTGATATGGATTGTAGTCGCCTTCACCAATGCCATATGCTTCAAGTATTAACGAGGATGCTGAATTTGTCTCACTTGCAGGGGGACCAATCGCAATGTTCTTTGCTCCTCCACCGCATGCACTAAGGAACAATACCAGACCGGCTAAAACTGAAAAAGTGCTAATAATCCGTTTCTTTTTCATTCTAATTCCATCTCCCTTGTATTTGTTTGATAACGCTTACAAATGTATCGGAGAAGTAAACTCAGAGAGGTATGGCAAACCAGCGCTACCTTAAAATTAAATATGTGCTAAAAGTTGTGAAAAGTCAAACAAAAGAATATTAACTTATCTTATTTCAAAAAAGATAAAATTATAAGCTGTTTAGTACGTTTTTAAAAGCTGCAATTGTTTTCTCTATTTCCTTATCTCTGTGGCTTATGGACATGGAATATCGATTCATCGGTTTAGAGTATATTCCTTCATCTAATAAATGCTTATCGATTTTTCTTCGGGTATCAAAGTCCGATTCCTGGTAGTCCCGGTAGTTTGAAATTTCATTTTCAGATAAAACCATGTTAAATACGGATCCCAATCCCACAGTTTGCATAGGAATACCTTTCGTATAAAATAAGGCCTCTAATTGTGTCTTCAATTTTTCAGTTCGGTTTAGTACTGTTTCAAGCTCTTCTTCCAATATTTCAATTGTTTTTAACCCGACAGCTAATATCATGGGATGGCCATTATAAGTGCCACTGTGAAACAATACATCTTTTGAGTTTAATGGTTCAGACGTTATATTATCAATAGGTGAACTTTCCATCAGGATTTCCTTTTTACCGCCAACAACCCCCATTGGAAATCCACCGCCAATGACTTTGCCCAGTGCAGTTAAATCAGGTTCTACATTATAGTAGGACTGTGCGCCGCCTAAGGTTATCCGATACCCAGTCTTTACTTCATCAAAGATCAATACAATATTTAATTCTTCCGTTATTTTTCGAAGCTTAGTCATGAATCCATGTTCTGCAGGTATGAACCCACCTTGTATGGGCTCTATCAATACAGCGCCAATTTCATTTGCATGTTCTTTTAAGATATCAAAGGCTGCTTCATCATTGAACGGCAGTATAATAGTTTGCTCAGTCTGTGAAGGGGAGATCCCTTTAGATGACGGGACCGCGTTCGGTTTCTCTTTTTGTCCGGCATCAGACGTCTCAGGGTCGACACTTAACAGAACTTCATTATAGCCACCGTGATAGTGCCCTTCGAATTTTGCTATTTTGTGTTTACCGGTGTATGTAGCTGCAAACCGTAATGCTAATAAAGTAGCCTCTGTCCCTGAATTCGTATATCGAAGCAGTTCGATACTAGGGAAATGCTCTTTGATTTTCTCGGCAAAGGTTATTTCTAATTCATGGGGGGTGCCGTACAACCAGGTCCCATGGTTGTTAATGTGAGACTGCATGGTGTCGGCAATTTCAGGATGACCATGACCAAGCATGAGGGATCCATAAGACAACAAGTAATCGATATATTCATTTCCATCCACATCTGTTAGATATGCCCCGGCGCCATTAGACATAAAAAGTGGATATGGTGGAAAATACTTAATATTTGCTGTCACTCCACCTGGCATAACTCGTTTTGCGCTTTCATATAAATGTGCAGATTTTTCAGTTGTTAATTTAACGTGAGACACTATAACCGATACCTCCTCATGTCTGTAATAATCAAAATATTTATTGTACTCAAAATGATACTACCTCTTTATTGACAAATCCAATTCGGTTCTTTTATAGTGTCATTAAAATTCTTTATAGAATGGAAGCGATTACATGAATCTGGGCCAACTTGAGGCTTTTGTTTATATTTCCTTAACCGGTAGCTTCAGTAAAGCTGGTGAATTGATGTATGCATCACAACCATCGATTAGTTCCAAGGTTAAAGCACTGGAAAGAGAATTGGATGTTTCGTTATTTGAAAGAGTGAATAATAATGTGTTTTTAACCGAAGAAGGAAAAGTGTTCCTTCCTTATGCCCAAGACATTATAAAAAATATGCAGGACGGAAGAATGGCTATTAAAAAATGCAATACTGAAGTACTGGAAGGGGAAGTGCATATCTCAGTCGTGTTTTCAGGCACTGAATATTTCCTCCCAAAACTTGTCCATGATTTCAACAAAAAACACCCGAATATAAAACTAGTGATTCATAGTGGCCATTCAGATCAAGTCATGAATATGGTGTTAGAAAATGAGGTTTCTCTTGGAATTGTTCGGTCCATTTCACATCCGAAAATTGAATCAATACAACTGGAGGAAGACGAAATTATTTTAGTTTATCATCCTGATTCACTGAAAGGTTACGAAAAAATAGAGATGACTGAACTCGTAAAACATCCACTGATTTTATTTAAAAGGGAAACAATAGATTGGATTCTTATCAACAATGCCGTTAAAAAAACAAACCTGGAACCGAATATCATCATGGAAATAGATAGCATCGAAGGCGTAAAACAAATGGTGAAAAAGAACGTTGGCTTTTCTTTCCTGCCCCGCTTTTCTGTTGAACGGGAATTAAACACCGGAGAATTAAAAACAATGGATGTTAAGGGTATTCCAAGCATTCACCGGAATTTTGAGCTTATTTACAAGAAAGGTTTTGAGTTGGACAAGATAACTGCAGTTTTTAAGGATTTTTTGTTGGGGAGTTTGGAGGAAAGGTGATGTGGTAAGGCATGTGGATGGTTCTGTTACTTTCTGGGCAGTTAGTTTTATCTATAATTAAATGATTATAAAAAAATAAGCCTAAGCGATTATGGCTAAAGGTTAATTTAGTAATCGTCCTGATTCTTGGACATGGAGCAGGATCAGGTTGCGGCCACAGTTGGGGATATCTCAACTTGGATTATAGCTTCCAAATGTAGTAGAGAGCATACAATTAGCTTCAGGAAAGCAACCCAAAAAGGAGCATTCCTCGGAGAAAACGCTCTGTTAAAAATTGTTATAATTACGCAAAAGAACTTGAACAAGGTGGGATCGGTCATATCCAAAACTGGTCCATTGTTATGAATGAACCAACTCCTTCTCCAAGAAAATCTAAAAGAAAGGGCTTTTTAATGAACTTCCACACTTTATTTAACAAGCCCTCTATTTCCCACTTATATATCCTATAACCAACCTTTTATCTCTATCCACCTGATTAATTATATAATTAAAAATTATGTTAAAATTATCTGAATTGGTATTCTCTCAGTGAATTGCTTTATATCCTATTTTCCGCCTCTTCCGCTTAATTAAATGAAACACTTTTACTCATAATTTTAATCAGAAAATCTAGCTTATATTTCTAGTAATTAAAGAGAGAGGATTTATATATCGGCAGTAGCTGAAGATGCAGAGTTATTGGTAGGTTATTTGCTAATCCTGAATATTTTAAAGGAGGGTCTACTTATGGAGAAAATATTTAAGACAGTTACAGACACACTTAAAGAAGGTGTGATGATTGTTGACTCTAATTTAGAATTCATTTATGCAAACAAGGCTGTTAATTCAATTGGTTTGAACAATGATAAAGTCATAGGAAAATCAGTTTTCGAAGTGTTTCCAGATCTAAAAAGAGAAAACAGTACTTTTATAAATGTCTTTCAATCAAAAAGACCCGTGCTTGACGAACAACGAACTTTTATTACCTACAGAGGAGAGAAGAAGACAACCATTACTTCTACCTATCCTATAATAGACGAAGGGACGTTTGTTGGTGCTTTTGAAACATTTCGAGATGTGTCTACCATGCAAAACTTGGCGGATGATTTAAAAAACTTACATATACAATATAGGCAGGATATTAACCCAAAACCCACAGGAGTGACACCAGTTATAGATACTAATGATTTTATTGGAGAAAGTCCTGAAATATTGAAAATAAAATCAGAATTAGATATCTATGCAAAAAGTCCTTCGCCTATTCTTATTTATGGAGAAACGGGGACTGGAAAAGAAGTACTTGTAAAAGCTATCCATGAGTCATTCATGAACGGAACAAAATTACCATTAATAACACAAAACTGTGCTGCCATTCCAGAAAACTTACTGGAATCCTATTTATTCGGTACCACAAAAGGGGGGTTCACAGACGCAACTGATAGAGAGGGGTTATTTGAATTAGCAAATGGTGGCATTCTATTTCTGGATGAAATCAATTCTTTTCCTATGAACTTACAGGCCAAACTTTTACGGGTCATACAAGACCAAAAGATTAAAAGAGTAGGAGACACAAAAGAAATCCCTATAAACGTTAAATTAATTGCTGCTACAAATGTTGCCCCTGAAGAATTACTAATCAACAATGAACTTCGTGAAGACCTTTATTATCGATTAAGTGTGTTGAATATAGAACTGCCTCCTTTACGTAACAGAAGAAAGGACATCCCTATTTTAATAAATCACTTTATAGAAAAGTTTAATGAACAGTTTGGAAAGAGTGTAACTGGACTGACAGATGAAGCAATTGATAAATTAATCGGTTATACTTGGCCAGGTAATGTAAGAGAACTTAGAAATGTTATCGAACGTCTTATGAATAAAAAAGATACAGGGGTAATAGGTGGACAGGATATCCAATTTAATAATATTTCTAGAGGATCCTATGTGATTGAGAAGAAATATGCTTTCACTCCTTCAGTAGAATTAGATACCACTCAAACGTTTAAGGAAAAGATACAGGATGTTGAAAAAATTATTATAAAAAATGAATTGCAGAATACTTGGGGAAATATCTCAAAAGCTGCAAGAAATTTAGATATGCCTCAACAAACTTTAAGTAATAAAATAAAAAAATATGGTTTAGAGAATTATATATTAAAAATTAAGTTACTCAAAAATGAGTGACTACTAAATTTAACTATATTACTTTAGGTAAATTTATTTCTCTATAGTGTTAAAACCCTGATAATTCAGGGTTTTAAATTTTGGCATGTTTTTTGCAACATAGTTATTAAATAACAAAAAAGGAGGAAGTTGAAAATGAAACGATACGAATATACAATTTTACCGGAATATTCACCTTTATATCCTAGCTTGCCTTACAGGTACAAGGATTATCAAAAAGTAAGTGTTTATTGTCGAGGTGATCGAAAGGGATTACAACAATTTTTACCAAAAGAATTTGAGTTAACGTCAGATATTTTTGAGGTGTTTGTATTACAAAATAATGAAATAGAGGGGTTGGATTTGTATAGTGAAGGCGGAGTTGTGATTCCTTGCTCCTATAAAGGAATAAATGGTGCTTGCGTTGCTTTCGAATATGTTGACCAAGATGATGCCTTGTGTGCAGGTAGGGAAATATGGGGATATCCCAAAAAATTAGCAGAAGTCACCTTTGATGTAAACGAAGGGAATATTACAGGTAGTATTACCAGAAGAGGAAAGAAAATTATCGATATTAATTTTGAAAAGGATTCAAAGGAAGTAAAACAACCTGTTCTAAGTCCGCGACTTCAAGTTAAAAGAATGCCGCATCCTGAATTTAAAGGAACGGATTTAAATACCATCATTAAAAATGAGTTACAAGATACAGAAATTAAGAGAAAAGTATTCGGTAATGCTACCTTAAATATTGAGGAGTCGGCAGAAGACCCATTAAGTGAACTAGGTGTTAAGGAAGTTATAGGTGCTGTTTATATTGAAGGAGCTTTTACACTTACTTATGGTGAAATTGTTGAAAATCTTAAGTAGTAAAGTATGTGTAGGAGATTATAAGCTATATTTTGAAAGCGATTTCTGATTGGGGCAAAAATATAAAAGAATCATGGATATCTAGTTTTTCTAAAGTTCATAAAATGGAGGGATATATAGTATGGATAACTTTTTTTTGATCTGGTTCCTATATATTATTGTGCCGATTTTAGGTTTTCTAGCAACGTTCATTTTGGCTAGGAGAACAAATAAGAGGAGGGAAGAATAGTGTTAACAGTATTTGTTATATATTTAGTCATTGTCTTCTTAATTGGTGTCCTGGCAGAAAAATTTATATCAAAAAGTGAAGAAGGCTTTTATTTAGGGGATAGAAACTTTGGCCCTTGGGCGACAGCTATAAGTGCAGGCGCTACCGATACTAGTGGGTGGATATTTATTGGAGCTGCTGGCGCATCCTATATTTCCGGAATAAGTACGATGTGGATGTTGCCAGGCTTTATTATCGGTTATCTTTTAAATTGGTTTGTTGTAGGGCCAAGGTTAAGAAAAGAGGGAAAAGAGTTAGGTGCCTTGAGTATACCTGATTACTTTAGTCTAAAATTAGATGACGGCAAAAATATTTTAAAAATAGTTTCAAGCTTAGTAATTATTATTTTCTTTGTGGCTTCGATGGCTTCCCAACTAACAGCAGCGGGAAAGACTCTTGATGCGACAATATCTTTTGACTACAATATAGGTTTAATTCTTTCAGCAGCGTTTGTTATTGGTTATGCAATTTTTGGCGGTTATAGAGCTGTTGTCCTAACAGACCTTACGCAGGGTTTAATCATGTTAACAGTCCTGCTTATATTTCCTTTATATATGATTTTCTTTGAGCTTGGAGGGCCTGCAAACTTTTTTAATACACTTCAGTCAATTGATCCATTACTAGTATCTTCAATTGGAGGAGCAACAGGAGCAGCAGGTTTTGGTATATTCATCGGGCTGTTTGCTTTTGGATTAGGAGAACCAGGTCAGCCACATATAATGCAAAGGTTTCTATCAGCAAGAGATGATAAAACAATTTCTCAAGGATCTTTTATAGCTATGTTCTGGGTAATTGTAGTTATGACTGGATCGAATTTATTAGGTCTGATTGGGAGAGTTCTAATCCCAGCCATAGATGATCCAGAATATATCTTTCCGAGATTGACTATTGAGACAATGAATCCATTGCTTGCAGGTGTTGTATTAGCTGCTATATTTGCAGCAATCCAGTCTACATTTTCTTCTCAAATTATGGTCTCAACCCAATCTTTTGCAAGTGATTTTCTTAAAGGAATATCAAAAAAGACATATACTAATAAACAATTAATGTTCATCTCAAGAATAACAATGGTTACACTTGGTATCATTGCAACTTTCATAGCACTTTTGAATATCCAATCTGTTTTCGCACTGGTTCTTTATGCTTGGGCAGGCTTAGCAGCAAGTTTTGGGCCATTGCTAATTTTCCTTTTGTATACAAATGTTGTTACAAAGGCAGGGGCTCTTTCCTCTATTTTTACAGGTACTTTTGTGACAATAATTTGGATTAACACTCCATGGGTAGCATATCTATATGAATTAATCCCTGCAACCATTGCATCAATAACTGTATTACTTTTAGTTAGTAAATTAACAAAAAGGACAGATTCCATAAATGATGAATTGAAATCCACCAAGGAGGCTAAATATTATGAACAGTAACACCGGTTATAATGTTCCAGTCCATGCTCCCCTATTTCCAGACCCATTCGTGCCTTACACATGCAAAAATTATGTATCCCTTTTCGTTATTGCAGAAGTTCGCAAAGATGAGTTAAAGCGAATCCTCTCTTTTACACCATTTGAATACGTTGATAATCAAATGGTTATTTCCGTTTCAGACTTTAGTAATACCGATAAGGTTTCCTATATGGATTGCGCAATGGTGATTCCAGTAAAATATAAAGATAAGTATGGTGGTTACTATATTTATGAGTATGAGAACAAGGATGCGGCAATAGCTGCAGGAAGGGATTTATGGGGATACCCAAAGAAATATGCTGAGATAACTCTGAATCAGAGTAATGGGGAGTACCGTGGGATTGCAAGAAAGGATGGAAAGGTAATAGTAGATATAAAAACGAATATAAGAGATAAAACGGATAGTATTAATGAGCCTGTAACTACTCCGCATTTAAATATACGTACTACTCCTAGGCCTAGCGGTGGAATACAGATGCAAGAAGTTATCGAACGTGACACATCACCGGATTTTGTATTACATGATAAATTTTACACACATAACGCGGAGCTTCAAATTAATGCATCCAGTACAGATCCATTAAATCTATTAAAGCCTTTAAATATTATAGGGGGCGGAGTCGTAAAAGGAGACTTTTACGCAACTGAAGAAAATGGTTGGGGAAGATTGTTAGAAACCATTGAACCTGACGGATAAATCTATATTTATTACCATTTATAAAGTCAATATAACAGTATAAAGCGATATTTCACTGAGGCGTGATGCCCAATAAATATCGAGGAATATACAGCGTTATACCTCCGCTGCTGCTGGACAGTTGATTACTCATTTCCTAAAAGAAATTGATTCTGCTTCAACGAATCTTCATTTTTAAAGCTAGGTTCTAAACATGATAGATAAGGGTCTTATAAAAAACATTGGCGAGAAAACTTATTATTATACAATAAAAAAATATCCTCTGACAGAGGGGCGGAGGTATAGATTAAATGATGCTTCGGGGAACCGGCTAGAAGCGCTGTGTCAAATTTATAGGAATGCTAAAGAACTTTCCGTAAATAAGAGGCGAGATGTATAGCGGATGAAGTGTGTTCAAGTCCTTTCCTATTAGGGGGAAGGGCTTTTTATTTTCTCAAGAAGGTATTTTCGTCAAAGATAAATTGAATAGCATTTTATTTTATAAGCAGTCCCAGTATGCGAAGAAGAACAGGAACCGTCCCCGTGCTTAAAAAAGGGTAGCCACATAAGTGACTACCCCGGTTTGTTCATTTTAAAAAGATGAATCTACTTGCTTGTTTTCATGCTTTTCGTATTCCTTCATATAGTTAATTCTGCGTTGTGCGGAGGTTTGACTGACCTGCCCATCTGCGTGATAGGAAGATCTGACAAGCGGACCGGATTCACAATGTTTGAAGCCTTTTTTTAAGGCAATTTCTTTTAGCTCGGCAAACTCATCGGGATGGTAATATCTTTCCACCTTTAAGTGCTTTTTTGTTGGCTGCAGATATTGTCCAATAGTCATTATGTCTACATTATGTGCCAGGAGGTCATCCATAGCCTCAATAATTTCCTCTTTTGTTTCACCAAGTCCAACCATAATGCTCGATTTAGTTGGTGTGTTTGGTGCAATTTCTTTGACACGTTTCAGTAATTGCAGCGAGCGGTCATACATGGCACGGGCGCGAACTTTTTTGGTCAACCGGCGTACTGTTTCAATATTATGGTTGAAAATATCCGGTTCACTATCCATCAAGGTGTGCAGGCTCTCGTAATCGCCCTTCATATCAGATGGTAAAATTTCAATTGTGCCACCAGGATTTTCGCGACGGATAGCACGTACTGTTTCCGCGAAAACTGCCGCACCGCCGTCGTTTAAATCATCTCGGGCTACCGCAGTTACTACTGCATGCTTTAAGCCCATTATACCTACTGACTCCGCAACACGTTGAGGCTCGCCCCAGTCAAGTTCATTTGGAAGTCCTGTTTTTACTGCGCAGAACCGGCAGCCTCTTGTACATGTGTCGCCTAAAATCATAAACGTTGCAGTTTTTCTTTCGCTCCAGCATTCATGGATATTTGGACAACGTGCTTCCTCACAAACGGTGTTTAATTTCTTTTCGCGCATTAGTTTTTTTAAACCATTATACGATTTGTTGGTATTAATTTTTGTCTTAAGCCATTCTGGTTTACGTATGTATTCTTCTTGTTTAGCCACCGTCAAACACTCCTTTGATGATATAAATTCCATTCTTCCTGGGTATATTTTGATTTTGCTAATTCATAAACCTCACTCCACTGACTGTCTGAAAGCTTAAGCGGAGTGAATTCCAGATTTAGCTCTTCCTTGAACCCTTTTTGAAATGCATCTTTTAAATCATCGTATGTATGCTGCTTCCTGGTGATCTCATTTATGGTAATTGCTTTTTCAGAAAAAGTGTTACGCTTCTTTTCTCTTATTTTTTCATTTGGAAACTTAAACAAATCAAATAACATAGTTGTATTCATACTCATAGGAATCGATCCATGCTGCAGGAGCACGCCTTGTTTTCGCGTCTGGGCGTTTCCAGAAACTTTTTTGCCATTTACGAGCATTTCATAGAATGCAGGCTTTTCAAAACAGACATCCGTTCTTTCCGCTTTTTTCTCCGGGGTAGCATAATCTGCTTCAATACCTAACTGCTTATAACCTTCCAGAACACCTTTTGATAAGACATAATAGGCAGCCTGGATGGATGTTGGAATATAGTCCTTATCCTCTGAAACGACGATACTATAAGTCAGCTCATCATCATGCAATACGGCACTGCCACCGGTTAACCGTCTTACGAATTCACATTCATGCTTTTGCATGTTGGAGAAATCAATCGCCCGTTCAGCATTCTGAAAATGTCCTACAGAAAGACTGGGTTTCGACCAACCATAAAACCGTAAAGTTGGAGGTATTTTCCCCTCTCCGTGCCAGTCAAGCAATTTCTCATCGAGCGCCATATTAACTGACGCACTATTAAAGCCTGTATCAATAAATCCCCATGTCTCCTTCAAATTGTGTTCACCTCCATATTCTGGTGGTACAAAAAAACTGCATTCCTGTAGTGGAGTGCAGTAAATTTGCGTGATGTTTAATGAAAATACACAAATTCGACGGCACTTCCCCACGCTAGCATTACCATAGTTCGGGTATGAGGGTCAGAACAGGTAAGTTCTTCTCAGCTATATGATAGCTCCCCTAGTGCTATATCAACATGCAATTTCTATGACTATTTTAACGAGGTAAAGCAGGAATGTAAAGCGAGAACGGTTCTCCCGTTTCCTTTCGATTAGATCTGTTTTATCAGGTGATTCATTTTGTGGCTACTCACTATCCCTACGTTTGATAATGGTTGATGTCAATGTTATTTTATTTGGCTGAATTCTCCAAATAAATAGTGTCTAAAAAACTCTCACAAATACTTGACTCAATCCTTTAAGTTAGGAGAGTTTCTTTAAATTGGATTTTAAATCAAAATAAATATATTCAGGTCATTCAAATCTGGATGGCGGATTTTCTCGAAGGGTTGGATGGGACAATTTATAGCCATGATAATTTCCCGTGTAAGTTTTTTAAAAGATGCGATTGACAGGGATGGTAAATTAGAACCCCATAAAAACTTTTATAAAATCGAATAGATTTTGTTAGAGAAACTTTTAATGCCTTCTATCAAATCTGCAAGACCAGGAATTTTCTCAGACGACAATTTCGTTTTTATTTTGGATTGGAAAGGAGATCAACATGAGAAATAGAGCAGATATGTTTCGCAAACGAAGAAGCAAAAAAAATATCATCCTTAACTCGCTTATAATTTTAGTTTTTGCACTCATATTAATTGTCGGAGCAAACCTTATATTTGGGGGTAATGATACTGCCAAAGACGGCGAGACCAACGATGCGTCTGACAGTGATCCTAATAAGGAAGAAATGAAAATCACGGAAGATGAAAATAACGAGCAGCAATCCGAAGCAAAAGGTTCTAAACAAGAAGAGAGCAGCAATCAAGATGAAGATGAATCCTCCGAGCAAAACGAGGATGCGATTGACCAATTGGAAGTTGAAGAAGGCGACGATACCGAACGTGATGAAAATAGCAGTACCGCACAGGAAAACCAGGATGACAATCAATCCCAGCAGGATGATAGCGGTCCGAACGAATCCCAGATTGGAAAACCCATCGGCACTTCCCAGACCGGTGAGCATACGTCCAGCTACGAAAGAGGAACAGTCGATTGGAATGAAAAAGTAAAAGCGATAAAAATGGCAACCGGTTTGGACGACAGCATGACGCTTTGGCGACTGGAAAACGGCGGCGGACCACACAAATCAGTCGGCAAAGTCAGCCCTGACGGTGTCCAGGATTGGATGTACGTTGTTAACCTCCAGTGGGTTGATCAGAAGGGGTGGAAAGTAACGAGTGTTGAACGAAAGAGCCGGTAAATAGGGTTAAGCTTTCATGTATTTGAAATGAAAACCGTAAGAAAAGTGAATTACCTAATACCTGGCCCACTGAGTAGTTTCTCATTTTACTTGGTGGGTCTTTTACTGTGAAGGTATATACTTCTATCAAACAAGTGGAACATTTCGGGTAATGTTCCAGTAGGTTCACCGTTTCGGGAGGAATGTTTGTATAAAGGATTCCATAGATGTGTTTTCTTTTGCCGAACTGGCCTGCCCTCCGTTCGCATACATTCTGTTGTGGCATCCTTTTCTGTTTTTTATATTTTTCTTTAGGCAGAAGGCCCAGTTTCGGCTCACTAAACAGAATGTCTGCTAGAAAAAACAGGGGTTTTTTGTAGTTGAGCGTTTATGTGACTGTAGAAATCCTAACATTGGCTCAGCAATGGCCTATACCTGTATAGTTGTATATACAAGAAAGGATGATTAGATTGCAACAGCAAATCAAACTCGTAAATAGACCAGTTGGCACGCCGGTTAAAGAAGACTTTGAATTTACGCAGGCGCCCATCGGTGAGCCGGCTGAAGGTGAAGTACTTATTCGGACCAACTATATTTCTGTTGATCCATATTTAAGAGGCAGAATGAATGATGTGAAGTCTTATGTCCCTCCATTCGAGTTAAATACGGTTATTTCAAGTGGTGTGGTTGGACAGGTAGTTGAATCAAAATTACCGAACTATGAAAAAGGTGATATCGTAACAGGTATGCTAGGATGGCAGCAATATTCGGTTGCTAAGGAATCTGAGATTCGAAAAATTGATACGAAACTTGCTCCAGCGTCTGCTTATTTAAGTGTTTTAGGGATGACAGGTTTGACGGCTTATTTTGGATTGCTGGATATTGGTCAGCCTAAAGAAGGTGAAACGGTTGTTGTATCGGGAGCGGCTGGTGCCGTCGGTTCTATGGTCGGTCAAATTGCTAAGATTAAAGGCACACGTGTTGTGGGAATTGCTGGTTCTGCTGAGAAAACAGATTACCTTATAAATGAATTAGGATTTGATGCAGCAATCAATTATAAAACAGAGGACGTACCAGCTGCGTTAGGCAAAGCATGTCCGAATGGAATTGATGTTTACTACGAAAATGTTGGCGGTGAAATCGGTGATGCCGTACTTCCTCTGTTGAATAAATTTGCGCGTATCCCCGTATGTGGGGCAATTTCCGCCTATAATAACAAAGAAGCTGATGTTGGCTTACGTGTTCAAAGCTATTTGATTAAATCGAGCGCTTTAATGAAAGGTTTCACAGTTGGCGATTATTCTGAGCGTTTCAAAGAAGGTTTAGAAGCGTTAGCTGGATGGCTGCAGGAAGGAAAAATACAGTACGAGGAAACTATTACAGAGGGGTTTGAGAATACGATTGATGCTTTTCTTGACCTGTTCAAAGGTGCAAACTTAGGGAAAGCGATCGTGAAAGTATCTGAGATAGAATAAACGAAAGATGCGTTTCCTTAATGGAACGCACCTTTGTTTTTCAATGAGTCAAGGGACCTGTCCCCATGATTCAAAGCCCCAACAGGTTAAAATCTATCCGTGATTTGCTATAATAGGAGTTGTATATTCAAAATTTTGATTTATGCTATCAATGAATTTATTCTATTATACAATCAGGAGGTTACTATGAGTCGTATTATTAAACCTGAGTCTCTCCACTTGCAAGCCTATAATTTAATTAAACAGGGAATTTTAGAAGGGGAGTATAAACCTTCGGAGCGTATAGTTGAGGCGAAAATGGCTGAAAAACTGGGGATTAGCCGTGGTCCTATAAGAGAGGCCATCCGCATGTTAAGTCGGGATGGGTTACTGACATATAATGATGGGTTAGTCCGCGTATATTTGCCGTCTGTCCAGGATGTTGTGGACATATTCCAGTGTCGCAGAAGTTTAGAGATCCTAGCAATAAGCCTTTCTATCAAAAATATTTCTAAGGACGAAAAAGAACAATTATCAAGAAATTTAAAAGAGACCGCAAAAGCCTCCGAACGAGATATCGGAATTGAGTTAGGGAAATTGGATCAGGAGTTCCACGATATAATTATAAATTCATCTAAAAACCATCAGCTTATTGAATTGTTGGGAGTAATTCGTACGAAAATCCACTATATGCGAAACAGTATGGTGAATGGAGATTTTTATCCTTCGTTTGTCGAGGAACATGAACGTATTTACAAAATCTTGCTTGATGGTAATGAGGAAGAAGCGGAAGAAGTTATGAGGCGTCATATAAATAAAGGTCTGGAAGGTGTTCTGGAACACATCAAAAGTGAATAGGAAAGCACGTATGAAAAATCTTAATCCAACTCATTGATTAAGGTTTTTTATTTTTTTTCAACTTAGTTAACTGTTAACTGTTGACTAAAATTATTTATTATTGTAATATTTCAAACAGATTATACTATTGCGATAGTTAAAAAATTGCAAACACTAGAAAAGCCATTTAAGTTTTTTTAAAACCTGAAATGAAAGCGTATACATAAGGAGGGGGGATTCGGTGAAAAAAGGTTTACATATAGGCAGTACTGCGTCAATAAATGTGGAAGTTACGCGTGATATGTTTGCACAGTTTGATGAAGAGGTGGTCCACCCAACCTACTCTACGGTTTCTATGGTATATCACATGGAACTGGTTTCCCGAAAGCTTTTATTACCCTATTTGGAAACTGATGAAGAAGGTATGGGAGCATCTGTCACGGTAAAACATATTGCGCCTTCTGGGTTAGGTTCAACAATTGATGTTACAGCCACTGTTTTAAAAGTGGATGAGCGTGCAGTTGTAACCGAAGTTCTTTTGAAAAATGAGCATGGAATAATCGGTAAGGGAGAAGTAAAACAGGCCGTTATTCCAAAAAAGGTAATTAACGAGAGAATTGGAAGCTGACATAAAATTGATTGGAGGAACTCGTTTATGAAACAACTTGAATACAAGAAAGTCTTGGAGCAGGATATGTTTCAAAAAATATCCGGCCATGAACAAGTAGTGTTTTGCAATGACCCCTCTACAGGACTGCGGGCTATCATTGCCATACACAATACAACCCTTGGGCCTGCTTTAGGTGGAACCCGCATGTATCCATATAGCAGTATCGACGAGGCACTTGAGGATGTTCTTAAGCTATCAGAAGGTATGACTGCCAAATGTGCTGCCAGTGATGTCGATTTTGGTGGCGGAAAAGCGGTGATAATAGGCGACCCTGAAAAAGATAAATCCCCTGCCATGTTTCGTGCTTTTGGTCAATTTGTAGATTCATTGAATGGAAGGTTTTATACCGGAACAGATATGGGAACCACAATGGATGATTTCGTCCACGCTTTGAAAGAAACCAATTTTATTAACGGAATACCCGAAGCATTTGGAGGAAGTGGCGATTCATCCATTCCAACTGCCCAGGGCGTTATATATGGGATAAAAGCGACGAATCAATATCTATACGGTAGTGATAATTTAGCCGGGAAAACATATTCCATTCAGGGACTAGGAAAAGTGGGGTTCAAGGTTGCAGAGCAGCTACTGGAAGAGGGAGGGGAATTATATGTCACAGACGTTAATCATCAAGCGATTGATGCCATAAAAACCAGGGCTGTTGAACTGGGAGCGAGTGTGAAGGTTGTAGGAATTAACGAGATATATGGTGTGGATTCGAATATATTTGTACCTTGTGCAATGGGACGGATTATCAATGATCAAACTATTCCACAGTTGAAGGTAGATGCCATTGTTGGATCGGCAAACAACCAGTTACAACATGAAAGACATGTACAAATATTACATGATAGAGGTATTTTGTATGCACCCGACTATATTGTTAATGCAGGTGGACTTATCCAGGTCGCAGACGAACTTTATGAGCCAAATAGAAAGCGTGTCCTATTAAAATTAAAAGCAATTTTTGATTCATTGCTGGAAATCTATGAACAATCAAGTCTTGATTGTATCACAACCATGGAATCTGCAAATCAAAAGTGTCAACAGCGGTTAGAAGAGCAACGTGCACGAAACAACTTCTTTGCCCGAAGCAAGAGACCTAAATGGAACGTTAGAGTATAGAGCTGAATCTATATTAAGAAGGTGGAGATTACATGAAGGAACGATATCCTCTTTTTCAAATTATTGATAAGGACGGAAGAGTTACAACTGAAGACTATGAATCAGAATTGACAGAAGAGAAGGTAAGGTCATTATATTATCACATGACACGTATTCGTACCTATGATCAAAAAGGTGTAGCATTACAGCGGCAAGGTCGGATTGGAACCTATGTATCATTTTCCGGGCAGGAGGCAGCCCAAGTTGGAAGTGCTTCTGCTTTAGGGGAAGAGGATTGGATGTTTCCAACCTACCGTGATCATGGGGCATCTTTAACGTTTGGAGCTGATTTGGATATGATGCTGCTTCATTGGAACGGGCGTATTGAGGGATGTCTGCCATCAAGAAGGAAAAAGATTCTTCCAGCATCAATCCCTATTGCAACACATCTTCCACACGCTGCCGGTACTGCAATGGCGGAAACCTATAAGGGAACAAACAATACTGCAATTGCCTACTTTGGGGACGGAGCAACCTCTGAAGGTGACTTCCACGAGGGTCTCAATATTGCTAGTGTTTTTAAGGCACCGGTTGTGTTTTTTAACCAAAACAACGGTTTTGCAATTTCGCTTCCTGTAGAGAAACAGATGAATTCGGAAACTATTGCACAGAAGGCAGAAGCTTACGGAATTCCTGGTATAAGAGTTGATGGAATGGACGTTTTCGCCGTAAATATAGCAGTTAAAGAAGCCATCGACCGAGCCAAAAGAGGTGAGGGCCCTACATTGATTGAAGCAGTAACGATTCGATTTGGTGCTCACACTACTGCAGATGATCCATCTAAATACCGTGATCAAGAAAAAATAAATGACACACGTGACGAATTAGACCCGATTTTTAGGTTAGAAAGGTTTATGAAAAACAATGCTATGTGGGATGAAGAGTGGGTTTCGGAAATCAGACAAGAAATAACACAAGAACTGGAAGCAGCAATCGAGAAAATGGAATCTTATAGAAAACCTGCAATTGAGGATATGTTCGATTACGTTTTTGAGAAACCGACGTGGACAATAGATAAACAGAAAAATTACTTAATGGCGGGAGGTAAACAATAGCTATGGCAATATCCAAAGAGCTTGAAAAACAGAAACCAAAAACCAGGAGAGATTCACTGACACTCATACAAGCAATTAACGACGGGCTACGCGTAATGTTGGCTGAAGATGCGAACACCCTTCTCCTTGGGGAGGATGTTGGTAAAAATGGTGGTGTCTTTCGTGCCACTGATGGTCTGCAGGAAGAATTCGGCAGTAACAGGGTGATCGATACCCCGCTTAGTGAGGCTGGATTTGTCGGTGCGGCTGTGGGCATGGGATTAAATGGTTTACGGCCTATCGTGGAAATTCAATTCCTTGGGTTTATATATCCAGCTTATGAACAAATTGCAACGCATGTAACACGGACACGTACACGAACAATGGGGCATTATAATTTGCCGATGGTTATTCGCGCTCCATATGGTGCTGGAGTGAGGTCACCGGAAATTCATTCGGATAGTGTGGAGGCGCTTTTCACCCACCTTCCTGGAATTAAAGTAGTATGTCCGTCCAACGCGTATGATGCAAAGGGGCTATTGATCGCCGCTATCGAAGACCCGGACCCTGTATTATTTTTGGAGCCTATGCGTCTGTATCGTGGTGAACGAGTTGACGTACCAGATGAAAAATACAGTCTGGAGCTTGGGAAGGGAAATTTATTGGAAGAGGGCAGTGATGTGACTGTACTTGCTTGGGGAGCGATGATGCCTGTAGTCACTACGGCTGTGGAACAAATGAAGGAGAAAGATATATCCTGCGATGTAATTGATCTTCGGACATTGTATCCGCTGGATAAAGATATTATTTCCGAGTCGGTACAAAAAACAGGAAGAGTAGTGATTGTACATGAAGCTCATGAAACGGGAGGCGTTGGCGGTGAGATTATATCGATCATCAATGACACCTCTTTCCTCTACTTAAAGGCGCCTATCGAAAGGGTGACCGGATTTGACGTTCCAATCCCTTTATTCTCATTGGAAAATGACTACTTACCTACTGATGAACGTGTGAAAGCTGCGATACAAAAAGTAATAGACTTTTAGGAGGTGAAATAATTGGTAGAGGTTAAATTCAGTGATATCGGTGAAGGGATGAATGAAGGAGAGATCATTCATTACTTTGTTAAGGTTGGTGATGAAGTAAACGTCGACCAACCACTAGTAGAGTTGCAGACTGATAAGATGGTTGCAGAAATCCCCGCACCAGCAGCAGGTAAAATAAAAAACATTCATTATGATGCGGGAGATGTTGTCACAGTAGGAACCGTTTTGATGGAAATTGAAAATAATCGGGAGAAAGCTTCCTCATCTGATGAAATGGAGGAGCAGCATGCAACGGCAACCAAGGAATACAGCAGATTTAAAATGAACAAACCTAAACATAAGAAATTTGACCGTGTCCTGGCCGCGCCATATACAAGGAAAATCGCTCGTGACAATGATGTCGATATTGAGACTATTCAAGGGACTGGACCAAGCGGACGCGTAACAGAAGAAGATGTTTTACTAGTAGCCAATCAAACATCATCCTCGTCGGAAGAAGGATTTTCCCAAACCCAGGTGGATGTGGTCGACAATGAGCAGGAAACGCTTGGAGATACAATTCCGTATAAGGGTATTCGAAAGCAGACCGGTATCAAGTTGAGTCATTCATTGAATACGATTCCACATGTTACGCACTTTGACGAAGCCGATGTCACGAATTTACTGGAATTTCGTAACGAGCTTAAGGAATCAGGAGAAAATATATCAGTTGCATCTTTTTTCGTAAAAGCTATTGTTATTGCCTTAAAAGAGTTCAGAATCTTTAATGCCCAACTTGATGAAGAGAATGAAGTGATTCATCTTTTGAAGGATTATAATATCGGAATCGCCACGAATACAAAGGAAGGCCTGCTTGTCCCGGTAATTAACGATGTCGACCAAAAGTCAATCCGAACAATCAGCACAGAAATGAAAGCGTTAACAGTTAAGGCGCAGGAAGGAAAAATAACTTCCGATGATATGAAACAGGGGACATTTACAGTCAATAATGTCGGACCACTTGGCGGGATAGCTGCAACGCCGATTATCAATCATCCGCAAACAGGGATTATGACTTTTCATAAAACGAAAAAAAGGCCGGTTATAACAGATGATGACGAAATCGTAATTCGTTCCATTATGACACTATCATTTTCATTTGATCATCGTGTCGCTGATGGTGCCGAATCAATTGCCTTTGTCAATCGTTTTATAGACTTGATTGAAAGCCCGAAAAAGCTGCTATTGGAGTTGATTTGATTGGTTGTTGGAGAGTTTGCTGAGCAACGTGAATTAATTATTGTTGGGGGTGGTCCCGGTGGTTATAATGCTGCTATACGGGCAGCACAATTAGGAATACAAGTAACGCTCATAGAGAAGGAGGAGGTTGGTGGTGTTTGTTTAAATAAAGGATGCATTCCGTCCAAGGTATTTACACATACTGCCAAACAACTTGCATCAATACCGAACCTCAGTAATCTTGGCATATCGGTGGGAAGCCCGTCCGTCAATTTTACCCAACTAATAGCTTACAAAGATCAGAAAGTTGAACAACTAAGAAAGGGTGTGGAGGCTCTATGCAGTGCAAATCAAATTGAGATAATCCGTGGTACTGCAAATTTCACCTCCAACAATCGAATCGGCGTTGAAATAGGGCATCGTTTCGAACAATATGAGTTTAAACATGCGATTATAGCTACTGGAGGTTCTTACAGGCTTCCAGAAAACCTGAGACAACACGAAGATCGCCTTAAGCTGCCGGACACTATCTACAATATCAGCGAAATGCCCGAAGAAATCATTGTTTACGGCAGTGATTATATTGCACTGGAGGCTGCATTTAGTTTTCATCACTTGGGTGCTACAGTGACGATGGTGCTGGATGAAGAGGGTGGATTTGCCTTTGATGAATCCATTAACCGGGAACTCAAACGTATATTGAAAAAAGAAAAGATTAAAGTTTATCAGGGTTATACCTTGGAAGCGATTAAGTCCTCAGCGGAAAGCATTGAGGTAAAACTTTCAACGGATGAAAATACATTTTCCATCTCTGGTGACTATTTATATCTTGGAACTGACCATAGACCCAATATAGATGAATTGGGTATTGAAAGACTTGGAATAACATTGACGGATGATGGTTTTATAAATGTAGACAATCAGATGAGAACTACACTGGATTCCATTTTTGCTATTGGTGACACAACAGTAGGAACGGCGTCTGCTGTAAAAGCTATTAAACAAGGAAAGGTGGTGGCAGAAACAATTGCAGGGTTAAAGAGTGAGTTGGATCTCACATTTATCCCAGATGTCGTTCATAGTATACCGCCAATTGCTGCGGTTGGATTGACCGAAGCAGAAGCAAAAGAACAAGGGTATAATGCGAAAGTAAGCCAATTTCCATATGGCAGTAATAGTTACGGAACCATCACGGATGAAAAAAATGGTGTGACAAAAGTAATCAAGGATGCCGAAACAGACTTACTGTTGGGATACCATTCTATAGGAGCTGGGGCTATTGAGTTAATAAGCTCGGCAGTTACAGCACTTGAAATGGCTGGACATGACGAGGATTTGAAATTTCCTCTATATCCGCATCCAAGCTATAATGAGACCCTTTTGGAAGCAGTGGAAGGGTTGACTGAAAGTGCTATCCATAAAAAACCAAAGAAGCAAAAGGCCAAGTTGTGATTTATGTTAACCACCAAGCTGAACAGCAGCACGAAATTTTGTCTAATACTATTCATTTACCCACACATCAGTCAGAAATAGTTTCTTATTGATCTTTTAAATTTTAAAAAAGGGGATTTTTAAATGTATCGTATTAAAGCTGTTCAAACGCCTTCTCTGATGGAGGCACTGTTACTAACGATTACAATCATTGTTGTTATCAGTTCCAGTATTATTTTCTTTGGTGCTGCACCACATGTTCCACTGGTTATATCATTGTTACTTTTATGTATATACGGGCTTGTGAAAAAGGTTCCTTACAAGACGCTTGAAGAGGGAATTATCGAAGGTGCCAAAAGTGGGATGGGCGCTGTATTCATTTTCTTCTTTATTGGCATTCTTATTGCTTCATGGATGCTCGGTGGAACAATCCCAACACTGATTTATGCCGGATTTGAATTGGTCACCCCGAGTTTCTACTTTGCGATTATATTTGTATGTACAGCACTTGTCGGCATGGTGGTCGGGAGCTCGCTTACAACAGTTGCAACAGTTGGTGTGGCGTTTATTGGGATTTCCGGTGCGGTTGATGTTTCATTGGCTATTACTGCTGGTGCAATTGTGTCTGGTGCCTTTTTCGGGGATAAAATGTCACCAATTTCCGATACGACCAATATGGCATCGGCAATTTTAAAGGTAGATTTGTTTGAGCACATTAGGAATATGATGTGGACTACTATTCCTGCCTTTGTCATAACGTTTATCATTTTTGCGGTTATTTCTCCAACATTAACCGATTCGAACTTTGGGAACATGGAGGTTTTTAAGGAAGGATTATTAGCGACTGATCTGGTTCATTGGTATAACGGTGCCATTCCACTTGCTGTCTTGTTGGTGTTATCCATCTTGAAAGTTCCTGCTATCCTAACAATAGCAGCGGGGTCTGTTAGTGCGATTGCCCTCTCATTTATAAATGGTATACAATCGCTTAAGCAACTATTTGGCGTCTTAATGGGTGGCTTTGTTTCAGAAACCGGAGTGGAAAAAATTGATTCCCTTTTAACGCGTGGTGGAATTGATAGTATGCTATTTACAATCGGACTCGTATTGCTTGCGTTAAGTATGGGTGGATTATTATTTACACTGGGCATTATCCCTAGGTTGCTTGCGTCAATTGAGCATTTACTGAAAAAAATATCTTCCGTTATCACAGCCTCAGCACTAACAGCAATCGGCATTAATGTGTTGATTGGTGAACAATATTTATCCATTCTTTTAACAGGGGAAACATATCGATCCCAGTACTCTAAAGTAGGTTTGGCGAACAAAAACTTATCAAGAGTTGCAGAGGATGCAGGTACAGTTATTAACCCACTGGTCCCATGGAGTGTATGTGGGGTATTTATTGCTTCTGTACTGGGAGTCCCTACTTTAGAATACCTGCCGTTTGCGTTTTTCTGTTTATTATCGCCACTTCTGACGGTTTTCTTCGGATATACCGGGTGGACTTTAACTCATGTACCATCAGATCAGACTGTAACAAATAAATCACAGCATACAGAAGTACAAACGACAGGAACGGAATGAATTTGAATTATTAACTTCCACATGTGCTGAAGGAGGAGAGGTTGGGACATCACTTTAATCTGTCTTTAAATTCCCGCGAAAAATGCACGGAGACTACAAAGGGAGTTAACTGGACTAGGCAGCAGACCGGAAAAGAACTTATGGAAGTGATTAAGTTGAATCCAAGCAAGTACAGCATTTGTACTTTAAGAGATTTTGGAACTTAACGATTTATTGTTATTTATCTTTGAAAGTAAAGGTTAGCTAATCAGGAAAAGTTCCTCCTGATTAGCTGACATTTAACTAGGAGTTGGTGATATTTCTGCATTTTTTGCCTCCTTGAATAATTCAATGAAACGACTTGCACTTTTAGATAGGTAGCGGTCCTTTAGCCAGATAATTGATGATTCAGAAACGACATTTGCATCTTTTATGGCTAATATTTTTGTGTTTCGGTGATCCAGTTTTGTTACAGCTGAGACAGGTACAATTGTTGCGCCTATTTCTTCGTTAACAAGATCTAAAATCATATCAACATCAGGACATTCGCAAATAATATTCGGTTTCAGTTTCTTTTCTCTAAAAGTATTCATAATAACCTCGAACTGTCCAACACCATTAATTCGATGTAAAAGCAATAACGGTATTTTTGCTAACTCCTTCAGTGAAATTACATGGTCATCATTACCTACCCATTGTTCTGGAATAATTACTACGTATTCCTCCGTTGGCAAGGAATAACTTGAAAACGGTTTCATTTCAAGCGGCAATCGGACGATTGCCAGGTCGATATCACGATTATGTAGCTGCTCTTTCAGTCGGTAAGTATCGCCTTCTCTTAACTCGATCTTAACGTTAGGGTATTGTTCCCGGAACTTACGTAGACGGTTGGGGACGTTGGAAAAACAAGACTTTACACAACCGATGGAAAGTTTTCCTTTCATACCCTTTCCTGTCTCGATCACTTCCATTTTAGCTTCATCTAAATAGTTGAAAAGTCTTTCCGCTTTCTTGTATAGTACCGTACCTGCTTCGGTAAGCTCCATTTTTCTGCCATTTCTTTCGAATAACATGACTCCCAATTCATCTTCCAGGGCCTTTAAAGACTGACTTAATGGGGGTTGTGCCATATGAAGTTGTTTCGCTGCGCGGGTTATCTGTCCGACCTTGGCGATTGTATGAAAATAACGTAGCTGCCTCATATCCATACTTTTTTCCTCCATATATTTATTTTATATACTTAAGCGAACAAATGGATATTTCACATATAGTATAACACTATGCTAAACTTTCTAACAATGAAAATAGTGAAAACTCTAACTGTCGCTACTTTTCAGATAACTACAAGCTAATTAACTTCAATTTTGGAGGTGTAACCAGGTAAAATGAAAGCGGTTTTTTAGAACGTTGTTATGATGATCAATCTGTATAATCAACAAAAAATTAGCTAAGGAGGAGTTTGTTTATGTTAGGAATGGAAGATGACATTATCGCTTTAGCCTGGATTTTGACTGTTCTATCGGGAGTTGGTTGTGCTCTATTTGGTCTGATTTTCTGGAATCGTCAAGGGGATGAGTCTGAATGAATTTAGTGATATTTATTCCTTTACTCGTTGTTTATTTAATAATTATGTCGGGTCTGGCTTATTATGGATACCGAAAAACGAATACAGAAGCGGACTATTTGATTGCAGGAGGGAATATTAATCCGGTTGTTATGGCTCTTTCATACGGTGCAACCTTTATCAGTACCTCTTCATTAATAGGTTTTGGCGGAGTTTCAGCAACATTTGGTTTCGGGTTATTGTGGTTGGCATTTCTGAATATCGTTTTAGGAGTTTTTGTGGCCTTTGCGGTTTTTGGTACCAGAATCAGAAGGCTTTCAAAGGAATTGAATGTTTTTACCTTTCCATCGTTACTGGGTGAAAAGTACAATTCGAGATTCATTACGGTTTTCTCTGGCCTCATGATCTTTGTATTCATGCCGGCTTATACGAGTATCGTTCTCATTGGTGGTGGCCGGTTTATAGAGAAAACGTTAGGTATAAATTTTAATGTTGGTCTACTGGTTATTGCCTTAATTGTAGGCATCTACGTTGTAAGTGGTGGAATAAAAGCTGTCATGTATACGGATGCCTTTGCAGCTTTGATGATGCTTTTTATGATGGCAATGTTTTTATTTATGATTTATCAGTCAGTTGGCGGGGTCTCTGTTGGTCACAGTGCATTGACAGCGATGCAAGATCTTGTTCCGGAAGCACTGCTCGAGCAGGGTCATAATGGTTGGACAGCAATGCCTGATTTTGGATCACCATTATGGTGGACCCTCGTCAGCACGTTAATTATGGGTGTTGGTATTGGTGTGTTGGCACAACCACAATTGGCCATGCGTGCTATGACTGTTAAAGATGATCGGTCATTGTACCGTTCTGTGCTTGTAGGTGGAATATTCATCTTTTTTATGACAGGTGCCATTTATATGATCGGCCCTTTGAGTAATGTTTACTTTTACAATACACAGGGCGAATTAGCATTGGCAGTCGCAGGTGGGAACCCAGATACTGTAGTACCAATATTAATTGCCAACATGATGCCAGACTGGTTCGTTTACTTATTTACACTGACAGCACTATCTGCAGTTCTCTCCACTGTCAGTTCTCTGATACACGTACAAGCATCCTCATTCAGTGAAGACATTCTCAAAAAAATGGGTGTCACATCATTTTTTGGTAATAAAACAGAATTGACAAGAATTGGTGTAATCATCGGAATTATTGCAGCTATTGTGCTTGCGTACGTTTTACCTGGGGGAGTTATTGCAAGAGCAACAGCTTTTTGGTTTGGTATTTGTGCGGCTGGATTCTTACCGGTTTTAATAGGTGCACTATTTTGGGATAAAGGAACAGCAAAAGCTGCTAATGCAAGTGTTGTCGTAGGCTTCACTGTCAGTATTGTCGGCTTTATATTTCTCCATGAAAAAGAAGCTGCTGCTTTTGGAATATCTAAAGTACTGTTCGGGAAATCGACTTTACTTGGTTATCCAATGACACATGTTGATCCGTTATTCTATGCACTGCCACTTTCAGCTATCGTTTTTATCGTAGTTAGTTTGGTCACCGGGAGGGACAAGCAAGTTGAACAACATGATGATGTGGGGTTGGATCACGATATTGCTTCCAAATAATTTTTTAATAAGGCAATTCTGAAAAGTATATTTATTTTATATACAATCGTAATGAAATAGATATTTTTAATATATTCACTACCGTGATAGTGTTAATGTATAACAATTCTAAATGTTCAAAGGAGAGATGCTTATATGTCAAATGTTGATGAGATTAAGCAACGATTACGTGGCGTATCAATAGCGCCGGTCATTACACCATTTAAAGAAGATGGATCTGTTGATTACAACACGCTTGAAAGCTTAATTGACTGGCAAATCAAAAGTGGGAGTCATGCCATTTCTGTTACCGGTACGAGTGGAGAGCCTAGTTCTTTGACACCAGAAGAACGCGTGAAGGTAATGGAAACTGCAATGAAAGCTGTTGATGGAAGGGTTCCATTTCTCCCAGGAACGGGTTCGACAAATCATGAAGAGACAAAGTATCTAACGAAGAAAGCTGCCGAAATAGGAGCTGACGCTGCTCTTGTAATTGTTCCATATTACAATAAGCCGAATCAGGATGCACTTTACAAACATTACAAAACAATTGCTACATCTGTGGATCTCCCAATTATTGTTTATAACATTCCTGGGCGTACAGCAGTAAACCTTGAGGTAGATACATTAGCTAAAATCAGTAAAGAGTGCCCGAATGTTATTGGGGTTAAGGAATCAAACAAAGATTTTGAGCATGTAAATCGTGTATTGCTTAAATGCGGAAGAGATTTTCTTTTATTCTCCGGGATTGAGTTACTGTGTTTCCCAATGCTCGCAATCGGTGGGGCCGGTTCTGTCAGTGCAACAGCTAACGTAGTACCGGAAAAAGTGGCTGAAATGCATGATGCATGGAATAATGGGGACCTGAAACGTGCACAGGAACTGCATTACGAATTAATGCCTCTTAACGATGTGTTATTTAAAGATACAAATCCCGCGCCGGCAAAAGTAGCTTTGGGACTTATGGGGAAAATCCATCCTGCATTGCGCCTGCCAATGGATCTACCTTCAAAAGAACTTCAAGAGGAAATTAAAAGTGTTTTAGAAAATTATGTTGAATTAAATGAAGGCGCTTCCATAACTCGATAAGAGAGATTCATTAATAAAGGAGTGAGATTTCATATGACACAAACGCAATTTGATAAGCAGCAATTTTTGAAGGATTTAGAGGTAAAAGATATTCAGTTATATGTAAATGGAGAGTTTATCGATGCGGAATCAACCAAAACATTCGATAATTTAAATCCTTTTACAAATGAAGTTATTAACCATGTAGCTGAAGGCGATAAAGCCGATATCGATAAAGCGGTTGAATCTGCCAAAGCTGCCTTTAAAGGTACATGGGGCAAGTTGAAAGTTGCTGAACGATTAGAATATGTAAACAAAATTGCGGAAGTCATTGATGAACACGTTGAGGAAGTTGCGCTGCTTGAATCATATGATACGGGGCTTCCTATAAGTCAAACAAGAAAGATGGTCGCCAGGGCAGCAAAAAACTTTCGATTCTATGCTGAAATGGTTTCAAGCAGAATGGTCGGCGAGGCATATCAGGTGGATGATGAATTTATCAATTACACAATCCACAAACCACGCGGTGTAGCAGGATTAATTACTCCATGGAATGCGCCATTTATGCTTGAAACGTGGAAAATCGCACCTGCACTTGCAACAGGGAATACGGTTGTTTTAAAGCCAGCGGAATGGTCTCCCTTAACAGCAAATAAACTTGCAGAGATTATTGATGAAGTAGGACTTCCGGATGGTGTTTTCAATGTCGTGCATGGATTTGGTGAAACGGCAGGGGCTTCACTTGTTTCAAACCCGGACGTTAAACTGATTTCATTTACAGGAGAGACCAAGACTGGATCGGAAATCACCAAAAACGGTGCGGATTCATTGAAGGAAGTCTCCATGGAACTAGGTGGGAAGTCTCCAATTATAGTTTTTGATGATGCCGATTTCGATCGAGCACTTGATGCTTGTACATGGGGTATTTTCTCATTCAATGGAGAACGTTGTACCGCAAATTCACGACTTTTTTTACATGAAAATATTTACGATGAATTTGTTGAGGAGTTAAAAGAAAGAGTGGGCAACATTGTTGTCGGTGACCCGATGGATGATAAAACACAAGTTGGTCCACTAATCCATTCAACTCATTTTAATAATGTAACACGCTATTTGAAGATTGCGGAAGAGGAAGGCGGGCAGCTTGTTAGCGGAAAAATCCCAGAAGAGTTCAAGCAAGGCAATTTCGTGGCCCCGACCTTAGTTTTAAATGCCACCAATGACAAATCTGTTGCACAGGAAGAAGTATTTGGTCCTGTACTTACAGTTATGAAATTTAAAGATGAAGAAGAAGTTATCGACCTGGCAAATGATATTGAATACGGTCTTGCCGGATATGTATGGACAAAAGATATTCAGCGTGGGCATAGGGTTGCGCAAGCAGTGGACTCTGGAATGTTGTGGATCAATTCGCAAAATGTCCGCGACTTACGAGTTCCATTTGGTGGTTCCAAGTCTAGTGGCATAGGCAGAGAAGGAGGCCATTATGCATTTGACTTCTACACAGAAAAACAAGTAATCCATGTGGCACTAACAGACCATCATATTCCCCAGTTCGGAAAGAAAAAAGATTAATAGAAGGAGGAAACACGATGCCAGCTAAAACAGGTAAAGAGTATATTGAAAGATTAAAGGCAGCAAACAATAACGTGTATATCCACGGGGAGAGGGTGGATGATGTCACCGAACATCCAGCCTTTAAAAATGTAGTTAATTCGATGGCAAGATTATACGATATTCAGCATGAACAACCGGAAAAAATGCTTTATACAAGTCCGACTTCCGGCGAGAAAGTCGGCAAGACATTTATGGTTCCCAAAACGATAGATGACTTGATTCAGCGGCGCGAGGCCATCATGGAATGGCAGCATTTTACAAATGGTTTGATGGGACGTTCACCTGATTATCTGAATGCTGATGTCATGGCGATGGGAGAAGCGAGTGAGTTTTTTGCAGAAGGAGATCCGATGTTTGCAGAAAACGCCAGAAGATATGCAGAATTTGCACGTGAAAATGATATAAGTTTAACGCATACGCTGATTCACCCGCAGGTTAACCGGGCTAAAATTCAAGCTGAACAAAAAGACGCAAATGTTGCACTTCATCTCGTGAAGAAAACGGATGAGGGGATAATTGTTGACGGGATAAGGCTCCTGGCAACACAGGGTGGTATTACAGACGAGATTCTTGTATTTCCATCCACGGTTAAAAAGTCCGGTGAGCTAGACGACCCATATTCACTGGCATTTGCGCTTCCAAACAATACACCAGGATTAAAATTCTTGTCCCGTGAATCATTTGACCAAGGTAAAAACACATATGATCATCCACTAAGTTCCAATTTTGAAGAAGGAGATACAATTGTAGCTTTTGACAATGTACTTGTACCTTGGGATAGAGTATTCGTTTGTGAAAATTCTTCTATTTGCAATCGTGCATTTGGTGAAACAAATGCTGTGGCACATATGTCGCACCAGGTTATTTCAAAAGGTGTCGCTAAAACGGAATTTCTGCTGGGTGTCGTGTTGACATTAATGGACTCTATCGGGATCGATAGTTTCCAGCATGTCAAGGATAAGGGCACCGAAATCATGTTAACTCTGGAAACAATGAAATCACACCTGTATAGAGCGGAACATAATGCAAGTATTGATAAATGGGGAATGATGACGCCAGACTTTGAAGCATTGGATGCCGCACGAAACTGGTATCCTCGGGTATATCCACGCATGGCGGAAATCGTACGTATTCTTGGGGCATCAGGACTAATGGGTATTCCAACGTATGACGACTTTAATAACGATGAAATCGGGCCAATTCTCCATAGGGCCATGCAAGGCAAAAATGTGGAGGGGTATGATCGCGTTCAGATTTTCCGGCTGGCTTGGGATTTGACAATGAGTTCATTCGGAAATCGCCAAACACACTATGAATACTACTTCTTTGGTGATCCAATAAAAATGGGGATGGCATACTTTGATAAATATGACAAAGAGCCATATAAGGAACATGTACGCAGTTTTCTTAATAACTTAGATGTTCCTAAACCGGAATTTGCCAAATCATGAGGAGGGTATACCATTGAGCGGAAATTTTAATATAACGCGTGCGGCCCGGGCGATTGTCAGGGTAACTGATTTAAATGCCGCAAGAGACTTTTATGTTAATGGCTTAGGGTTCATTGAAACGGAATCTGACGATACGTTTATCTACTTAAGGGGTTTGGAAGAACGTGGGCATCACAGTTATGTTTTAAAAAAAGCAGACCAGCCAGGAGTAGAAGTGATAAGTTACAAGGTGACAACAGAAGAAGACCTGGATAATCTAGCTGACAAACTTATGGAAAAGGGAATGCAGCCGAAGTGGTTTGAGAAAGGGAGCCAGCGGGCGCTTGATCGATCATTCCGGGTACAGGATGTTTCGGGTATTCCAGTAGAATTCTTCTGCACTATGGATACGGTAGAGCGAATGCTTCAGCGCTACGATCAATATAAAGGTTCTAAAATGCAACGTATTGATCATTTTAACTGCATGGTTCCAGATGTAGAAAAAGCATATGACTTTTATATAAAAGAACTTGGTTATGCCTGCTCTGAATATACTGCCACAAAAGATGAGGATATTTGGGCGGCATGGCTTCACAGAAAGCCGACTGTTCATGATGTTGCGTTCATGAATGGAAAAGGGCCACGTCTACACCATGTAGGGTTTTGGTTAAATGATCCGATGAGTATTATTGATACATGTGATGTACTTGCATCATTAGGCTACGGGGACAATATTGAAAGAGGTCCTGGCCGTCACGGATTGTCAAATGCTTTCTTCCTTTATTTACGTGATCCAGATGGGAATCGTGTTGAATTGTATACCGGCGATTATTTTACAGGAGATTCAGATTTTGAACCGATCCGCTGGGATTTGGATGACCCGCAACGTGCGACATTCTGGGGACATAAAGCGCCAGACAGCTGGTTCAATGAGGCGATGGAGTTTGTTGATTCAAACACAGGTGAACGTATAACTGTTGAAGATGCAAAGTTGGATCAAAGGAAGCCGAATTTTATCGTGTAGCGTGAAGATATTTAATAGTAAGGTGGAAGGAGAAGTGGGATGGAAGTAATTTATGTAACACACCCAATGAAAAGAATAAATACTGACGAACATGTGATGGCAATTGGATTCTTCGATGGTATTCATTTGGGGCATCAGGAACTGTTAAACCGCGCTAGGCAGCTCGCTAGGAATAATGATGTATTATTTACAGCGATGACCTTCAGTCCACATCCGGATGAGGTTATAAAGGGAGATAAGGAGCGGAAATACCTGACCCCTTTAGAACAGAAGGTTGAAAAAATGGCTGAGTTCGGTGTCGATAAATTATTTGTTGTTACATTTAATAAAACGTTTGCATCCCTTTCTCCAACAGATTTTATCAATGAATATATTATTGGAACCAATACCAAGCATGTTGTCGTAGGGTATGATTTCACATTTGGTTTTAAAGCCAAAGGAAATACTGAATTCTTATACACGGAGTCGAACAAACATGGATTTGGCTTAAGTGTTGTTCCAAAAAAGACATTTATGGGGAAAAAGATAAGTTCAAGCTTGCTAAGGGAATTGCTACAAGATGGTGATGTTGACGCAATACCCTATCATTTAGGCGAGCCCTATAGTGTAAAAGTCAGAGTGGTACAGCAAATATGGCCTGGAATAGTAAAAGTGCAAGTGGCAGATAACTTTTTATTGCCCAAAAAGGGGAGTTATCACGTGGAAATTGTTAATGGAAACAGAATAATCATTGGACAATTTGACCGTGATTCCTATACTGATGAATTAATTATAACTGGATTAAACGATTGTATTGTGAAAGAAGTCTCTATAGCATTTTTAAGTATGGTAGCTTCCGCCAGAACCGTCTCATCATAAAATCATTAATAGAAAGGAGAATTATTATGGATAGTAGAGTGTTCAGAAATGCAATGGGTAAGTTTGCAACGGGTGTTACTATCATTACGACGAAAGCTGGCAATGAAACTCGTGGGATGACAGCTAATGCTTTCATGTCGGTCTCCATGGATCCAAAATTGATCACCATTTCTATTGATAACAATGCGCACATGTTAAAAAAAATTAAGACATCTGGTAAGTTCGCTGTTAATATTCTTTCTGATAAGCAACAAAACATTTCAATGCATTTTGCAGGGCAAAAAGAAGAAAAAAATGGAATTGATTTTGACTTCATTGACGACGTACCAATCATCGAAGACTCACTGGCTTCCGTTGTTTGTGATGTTGATCGCTATTATGAAGTGGGTGATCACACTTTATTTATCGGAAAAGTGATGGATCTTTATTTGCAAGATGGCAACCCATTAACTTTTTACTGTGGTAAGTATGGATGTTATCAAGAAGTGGAATATGCTAATTAAGCATCTTTGTTTAATAGCTTCTACAAATGGGCCAGTAATATCTACTGGTCTGTTTTTCTGATACGGGTAAATGTAGAAATATAAGGAGTGAGTTTATGAGTAAAGCGAAAATAAAGTTCCGGGAAAGGGAGCAATTCAAAGAGGGAACAGTTGATTTCAAGGATGAAAAACTGGAAGTAGAAGGTAAGCAATACAGTGTTGAAAGCCTTTCTTTAGATTCTCCTTTAACTGGTACGGTTTACGGAACGCTATTAAACTACCAAGGAGCTTATGACGCTCTGGAACCGTCCATGCACCAGGAACCTTACAAGCAACCCCCCAAGGCACCAGTTTTATATATTAAACCAAGAAATACATTGATTGGGACTGAAGCCAAGATTCCAATGCCACCTAATGTTTCCGAATTGGAAATGGGAGCGGCTTTAGGGGTTGTAATAGGCGAAAAAGCAACCAACGTGAAGGAAGAGGAAGCTTTGGATTATGTTTCCGGGTACACAATCGTTAATGACGTTAGCATCCCTCACACGAGTGTATATCGTCCCGCTGTGAAAGAAAAAGCACGTGATGGGTTCTGCCCTGCTGGTCCATGGATTGTCACTCGTGATTTTATTAATAATCCTGATGAGTTAGGGATCCGGGTATTTATAAATGGCGAATTAAAACAAGAAAACAATACCAGAAATTTAATACGGTCAGCTGGCAAGTTAATAGCCGATGTGACTTCATTCATGACGCTTTTTCCTGGTGATACCTTATTAGTTGGTGTACCTGAAAACGCTCCGTTAGCAAACGTGAATGATAGTATTGATATACAGATTGACGGTATTGGGACGTTAAGAAATACGATTGTGAAAGATGATTAGTAACGGAAAGGGGTTTACGAATGAAATATGCTCGAATCGTTTATAATGGATCAGTTCATCATGCTATCGAAGAAAATGGTACGTTGAAACTGAATGATGGAAGAGTTGTAAATGAAAAAGAAGTTCAGTGGTTACCGCCGATAGAGCCTGGAACTGTATTTACTTTAGGGCTTAATTACGAAGACCATGCCAAGGAGTTATCTTTTAGTGCTCCAAAGGAACCATTAGTGTTCTTGAAAGGACCAAATACATTTACAGGCCATCGCAGCCAAACTTATCGTCCGAGTGATGTCACTTTTATGCATTATGAGTGTGAATTGGCAGTGATCATTGGAGATGCTGCCAAGAATGTAAAGAAGGAAGAAGCTTATAATTATGTAGCAGGTTACACGGTAGCAAATGATTATGTAATACGTGATTATATAGAAAATTATTACCGTCCTAATCTCCGGGCAAAGAACCGTGATGCATGTACACCGCTTGGTCCGTGGTTTGTCGAAGCTAAAGATATAGAAGATCCGATGAACTTAACCTTACGCACTTATGTGAATGGTGAGGTAACACAAGAGGGTACTACCGCCGATATGTTATTAGGTGTTCCTGAACTAATAGAATATTTAAGTGGATTTATGACGTTGAATAAAGGGGATGTTATTCTGACCGGTACTCCAAGGGGATCTGTCGATACAAAAGTTGGCGATGAAGTTGTGACTGAAATCGAGGGTATCGGCAGACTCGTTAATACGATTGTCGGTGAAGAGGTCTCTGCCAAATAGATGTACTAATGTCGAACAGTCAAAATGAGGGTCGTAGCTAAACTCGCCAAATCAGTGTTATGGAGGTGTTTTTAATGCCACATTTTTATATAGAATATACGGACAATATTAAAACTCAAGCGGATATTAGAACCTTGCTCCAAAGAGTAAACGATGTGTTTCTTTCCCATGATCATATTATTCCTGTTGGTGGCTTACGAATCAGGGCGATAGAATTGAAAGATTATATTATTGCAGATGGATCAGAGGATGATGCGTTTGTCCATGCTACGCTTAAGCTAGGGAAAGGTCGTTCAGAAGAAGATAAGAAAGTTCTTTGTGATGATCTATTCAACGAGATAGAAGGTCATTTCAGCGAATTATTTAATAATAGTTATTTAGCATTGTCCATGGAGTTATATGAATTTAGTAACCCTACTTATAAGAAAAATAATATCCATCAGCGTTTTAAATAATGATGTTTTATCAAATTCATAGATGAGGGGTGTGTACATGCCAACAAACCATAATATGTATATAGATGGTGAATGGGTTGGAAATGAACTGGAACAAATTGATGTTGTAAACCCTGCTACGGATAAAGTGATTGCAAAAGTACCAAAAGGTGGGGAAAAAGAAGCAAAGCAAGCAGTTGATGCAGCCCATGGAGTGCTTCTAGAATGGTCACATAAAACAGCAGAAGAGCGTTCCGGTCTTTTAATGAAATGGCATCATCTTATAAATGAAGAAAAAGAATTAATCGGCAAAATAATGACAGAGGAACAAGGTAAACCGCTTAAAGAATCTATTGGTGAGGTAGCTTACGCAAACGGGTTCATTTCATGGTATGCCGAAGAAGGAAAAAGAGTTTATGGTGAAACGATACCTGCCTCCCATCCCAACAAAAGAATCTTTGTAAAAAAGGAACCAGTTGGTGTTATCGCCGCAATTACACCATGGAATTTCCCTGCAGCAATGATTACACGTAAGGTCGGTCCAGCCCTTGCAGCTGGTTGTACGGTTGTCATAAAACCTGCAACCCAGACTCCATTAACGGCATTCAAAATGGTTGAGTTAGCTGAGAAAGCTGGTTTTCCAAAAGGGGTTATCAATATTGTAACCGGCAGTTCCAGTCAAATCGGGAAAGCATGGTCAGATGATGACCGTGTAAGAAAACTGACCTTTACTGGCTCAACTGAAGTTGGGAAATTGCTAATGCGTGACGCAGCAGAAACAGTTAAGAAAATCTCACTTGAGCTTGGTGGACATGCACCATTTATTGTTATGGAAGATGCAGACTTGGACAAAGCCGTGGACGGTGTAATCGCTTCTAAGTTTCGGAACGCAGGGCAAACGTGTATCTGCACAAACCGTGTTTATGTGCACAAGTCTGTTGAAAAGGAATTTGTGGAAAAATTATCTGCCGGCGTTGCCAAACTTAAAATCGGGAATGGATTGGAGGAAGGTATTGACATTGGGCCGTTAATTAATAAACCTGCACTTGATAAAGTAGCGGCACATGTAAGTGATGCAATTGATAAAGGTGCACAGTTAGAACAGGGCGGTAGTGTTTATGAATCCGATAATGGAAATTATTTCGAGCCAACAGTTATCACGAACGCTAACGATGAAATGCTTTGCATGAATGAAGAAACGTTTGGTCCCCTGCTCCCAATCACTTCTTTTGAAACGGAGAATGAAGTGATTCGAAGAGCGAACAATACTCCGTTTGGTTTAGCAGCATATGTATTTACAGAAAATATAGGAAACGCAATCAGGATCAGTGAAGCCTTAGAATACGGGATTGTAGGGCTAAACGATGGAGCCCCTTCAACCCCTCAGGCACCTTTTGGAGGCTTTAAAGAAAGTGGCTTGGGCAGAGAAGGCGGGCACCAAGGAATTGATGAATTTTTAGAAACAAAATATGTTTCCCTTGCATTTTAAAGCGCGGGGACGGTTCTTTTGCTTCATTTGACTTTTTCATGAAGAATCCACTGATTAAAAAGGGATTTAGATCTATCCAATTTAGGAGGCAGAACAGGAACCGTCCCCATGCTTTTTAGTCTTCACGGAGCCATTTTCTGGCTGCTTCCAGTTCTTCCAGCGAATACTGGTTTATCTCCACACCCGGTATGAATTTTTCCACTTTTTCATTAAGGCCTATGAATGATTCATCTGCTACGATTGCGCTTTTCTTGATGCTTTTCAGTTTGGTAACGATTTTCCAAGCTTCCACCGTCGCCTTTGTAGTGTTGCCATTAATGTTCTTGAAAATAAACAAAATGTTGATTGGTTCCTCCTGAAGCTTCTTTTCGTTCAGAGCTTCCTTGAACATTTTTAGATCCTCTTGTGTAGCCGTACCAGTTGTAGTTACTTCCAGAATCTCGCCTTGTTTCTCCCCATTAATCTCCAACATAAGATCCACCCTTTCATTTATTCTTTGGTTATACGATTCCACTCTTATTATGGGGTGAAACGTGGAAAAGATGCTCCCGTGGAAGCAAGGGAACCGTCCTCATGCTCCCCCCCTCAATTCCAACAAAATATTCAGTGTTGTCCTCTTACTGAAAATTATCGAAAAATTGCATGTAGTATATTGCATTTTACCTAAGAAGATAGTATGATAGATTCCATCGATATATTGCATATCAATAATTGAATATACATCATAGGAGGAACCTATCATGAAAGGAAAACTGTCTTTTTCGTCTTACGCAGCAATTGGTCTTATGTTATTTGCACTATTCTTTGGAGCTGGAAACCTGATATTTCCGGCGCAGCTTGGTCAGACTGCCGGTACAAATTTATGGCCGGCAATTATAGGATTTTTAATTACAGGAGTGGGACTGCCGCTGCTAGGAATTATCGCTATGAGTTTTTCAGGCAGCAGTAATTTACAGGAACTTGCAAGCCGTGTCCACCCTGTTTATGCCGTGTTTTTTACATCGTTACTTTATTTGACGATCGGACCATTTTTCGCATCCCCCCGTACAGGAACGGTTGCGTATGAAATTGGTATATCGCCTTTTGTAAGTGATTCTTCGCAACAATTAGGATTATTTATTTTTACATTACTATTTTTCGCTGTGGTATTGTGGTTTTCATTGAAACCTACTAAGCTTGTCGATAATGTCGGGAAGTTTTTAGCACCTGGGTTGGTTATCCTACTTGCGGTTCTTCTTATTACGGCAATTGTTAATCCGATGGGAGCAATGGAAGCACCCCAGGGAGCGTATGAAAGTGGAGCCTTTATAACAGGTTTCCTGAATGGTTATAATACAATGGATGCACTTGCATCGTTGGTATTTGGAATTATTATTATTAATACAATACGGGCATTGGGCGTAACATCCAACACCGAAATTCTCAAAACAACCGTAAAAGCAGGCAGTATTGCGATATTGTTTCTTGGATTAATTTATGTTGGGATTGCATATATGGGGGCAACGAGCACTCAAGTATTCGGAATCTTTGAAACTGGCGGACCGGTTTTAAGTAGTGCTGCTTCCTATTATTACGGAACATTTGGTTCTGTGCTGCTTGCGATTACCATTATATTGGCATGTTTGACTACCGCGATCGGACTGACAATAGCTAATGCGGAATATTTTCATACACTTTTTCCGAAGATTAGTTATAAAACACTGGTTATATTCTTTGCAACGTTGACCTTTGTGATCGCGAACTTCGGATTGGCGAATATTATCACTTATTCTGTGCCGGTCTTAATGTTCATCTATCCATTGGCGATTGTGCTGATGCTCTTAACGTTCTTGTCTCCATTGTTTAATCATGCACGATTGGTTTACGGTTCAACTATCGCAGTAACATTTTTGATCAGTATTTTTGATGGTCTTAAGGCGCTCTGTGATTCACTGGGAATCGCTTATTTCAACTGGATGCAGCCTATTATAGCTTTCTATGAACAATCGTTACCTCTATACAGTCAGGGGCTTGGATGGCTATTTCCGGCTATTGTGGTTATTGCAGTTACTGGCATTATCAGCCGTTTTCAAAAGACAGCTGCAGCCCATGCATCATAATCACATAAAAAGCCGGTATCCTCTTTGAGAGGGACCGGCTTTTTTAAAAAATGTTAAAAAGTATAAATGCATTCTAGCTTATTATCCAAATTTCTGTAGTGTACGTAGCCAGTTTTCTTTCATAACGGCTACAACTTTTTCTTTGTTTCCGTGCTTCATGGCAGTGATTATAGCCTTGTGATCATCAATTGATTCTTTGGTTAAGATTATGGAGTTATGGAAATAATGCCTGCGAACATGTGCCTGTAATGGCTCTACGACGCCCTTGATGTAAGGGTTTCTCGTAATGTCAACAATAACCTGATGAAATTCCTCATCGACTTTTAATGCGGCATAGCCGTTATTGGAATGGATTGCGTCTGCAAAGCGATCGTTGATGTTTTCGAGTTCCGTGAGCTGATCCTCGGTCAAATGGTCAATTGCCAGTTCGGCGGAAAGAGATTGTAATGCTGCCAATGGTGGGAGAAGATCTTTAATGGCATCCCGTTCAATTTCAGTTACTTGAGTCGCTTTACCGGGGTACATCTTCACAAATCCCCGTGCTTCCAGAAGCTGCAACGACTCACGGATCGGCGTTCTGCTGGTCCCCAACGCATTAGCCAGCTCGGTATCATTTAATTTTTCGCCAGGAAGTAACGTACCATCAATAATCCACTGCTGAAGATGGTTGAACGCATTTTCCTTTGCAGATAATCGAACAGGTTTTGAATGGTTTGAAGGTATTGGCATGGGAAATCCGCCTTTCTATATATTCACTTCCTATGAACTTTAGTATACAGTAAATTATCCCGGATTGAAATATGCAATATATTGTGTAGGGTCATGGGGAATGGTAGCTTTGTTTTCTTGCCAAACTGGAATTCTGTAAAACAGCTTGTCAAGAATGAACCAATGAAACTATGTGGCGATTGTTATAACGAAATGATGTTCAGGGAACTTGATGTCATGCTTGCACAACCAAAGTCACAATTCCCTATACCTGGGACACGAAATCCTGTGCAATAGTTTCAATTAATATATTTAGTGAATAAAAATCAAATTAAATGCATATTTATAAGAAAATTCCTTTCTATTCGACAAAATATGTGTTACATTAATAACATTATTTTCACTACCAATTGAATATTAGGAAAATACTATTTATATATTTTTTATAGTATTTCACATATTCACGCCACTAGTGGATTCAAGAATAATAGAAGAAATATACAACAAGAATGAGGGGGAATATTATGCTTAGCAATCCACTTATAGCAACAGTTATCATCTTTTCGTTAATTGCACTGGGGGAATGGTTATCCATAGTATCCAGGGCAAGGATTCCAATGCTTTTGACCGCAATGGTCGGATTTCTAGTTTGTAATTGGATGGGGATTTTTCCGGAAGACATAATGGAAAAGTCGACATTTGCAGCTTTGGGAGCGATATTAATTGGCCCGGCGATTCTGCATATGGGAACGCTCATATCTTTCTCAACGTTAAAGCGGCAATATAAGGCCGTGCTCGTTGCATTAGGAGGCGTTTTAGTTTCTGGTGTCTTAATTTTAACTATTGTCCCGCTGATTTATGATTATCCAACTGCGGTTGCTGGAGTTGGCCCTGTTAGTGGAGGGGTTATTGCTTTAATTGTTACATCGGAAAAACTGACTGAGATAGGGCTTTCAAGTCTTGTGATTATCCCTGCTTTAATTATTGCATTTCAAGGTATTGTGGGAATGCCATTGGCCATGAATTTTATGCGGAGATACGCAGCTAAAATGAAGAAAGACATAAATGATGGTACGTTTGTTGCCGCAGGTAATCTGAACGAATCAACGGCAGACACAAGCGGTAAAAAAGCTAGTCCGTTTAAATCGAGTGCGACGCTAAAGTTATTCCTTATCTTTGTCGGTGCAGCGGTTGGTATTTTAATCGGTGAAATAACCGGGATTCATTACAGTTTATGGTGTTTGGCTATTGGTGTTATAGGTTTAAGGCTAGGATTATTTGAAGAAAGGTCTTTGGAAAAGGCAAATTCATTTACGATTACAATGCTCGGAATTATTTTCGTTGTTATCGGTACGATGGCAGATGTAAGTCCACAAGAGGTATTGGAAAATCTGCCAAGTATACTGTTAATCCTCTTTCTTGGAACACTTGGACTTTGTATAGGTGGATATTTTGTATCCAAGTTAGTTAAATGGCACCCATATAAAGGTATGCCTGTAGCATTGACTGCCCTGTTTGGTTTTCCGGGTGATTATATATTGTGTGAGGAAGTAAGCCGAAGTATCGCAGACAATGAAGAAGAGGAAAAGCAAATATTTAATGAGTTGTTATCCCCAATGTTGATTGGCGGCTTTACCACAGTCACCATTGTATCTGTAATTATCGCGGGGATTATCGTTCAAACTTTATAAATGGGAGTGTAAATGATGGCTAAAACAGTTATTAAAAATGGATTATTAATTGATGGTAACGGAGGAGAGCCACAGGAACATGCATTAGTAGCAATAGAAGACAAAAAAATTGTATATGCAGGTTCCGAAGAAGGTTACACTCTTTCCGGTGATGAAAACGTCGTGGATGCGAAAGGTGGCACAATCCTACCCGGCTTTATTGATTCGCATGTACACATGATGATGGAATTTTCACCAATTGCCAAGCGGTTGGAAACACCATTTTCATTTATGTATTATCAAGCAGCAGAGTATCTGAAAAATACCTTGCATGCTGGTGTTACCTCCGTACGTGATGCATTAGGGACTGATCTTGGAGTGAAAAAAGCTGTGGAAGATGGATTGATTTCAGGTCCGAGGTTACAGTTGAGTATTAATGCGCTTACTATTACTGGCGGGCATGGAGACGGTTATACTGTTTCAGGCAGTGTGCAGGATCTTTTGCCTTCCAACTATCCCGGTATGCCGCATGGAAAATGTGACGGGGTAGAGGAAGTGCGTAAGAAGACCCGTGAAATGTTGCGTGCAGGGGCAGAAGTTATTAAAGTCCATGCAACAGGTGGTGTACTGAGTGCAACCGACCATCCAGAGTTTACTCAGTTCTCTTTGGAAGAGCTGCAAACAATCGTGCAGGAGGGTGCATTCCGTAAGGGCGTTAAGGTTATGGCTCATGCACAAGGTGCTGAAGGGATTAAAAATGCAGTGAAGGCAGGAATTCATTCAATCGAACATGGCATCTTTATTGATGACGAAGCGATTGAAATGATGCTGGAAAAAGGAACATTTTTGGTGCCAACCTTGCTTGCACCGGTTGCAGTATTGGAAACAGCGAAAGACACAGGAATGCCAGATACAGCGGTGGAAAAATCGAAAGAAGTCATTGAACATCATAAAGCAAGTATCGCGAAGGCCCATAAAGCTGGTGTCAAAATTGCAATGGGCACCGATGCCGGTGTAATGAAACATGGTACGAATTTACGTGAACTTGGGTTAATGGCAGATATCGGCATGTCACCGATGGAAACGATTGTTGCTTCCACGAAGACTGCTGCAGAATGCCTGGGCTGGGAAGACAAAGTTGGAACACTGGAGGAAGGAAAACTTGCCGATGTTATCGTGGTTCAGGGTAACCCGTTAGATGATATTTATGCTTTGGCAGATAATGATACGATTCAAGTGGTAGTGAAAGATGGTAAAGTAGAGAAGAATACTTTAATTTAAAAATTGTGAGGAAATATGCTGTTTGAACAGTATATTTCCTTTTTTATATCAAGATTTATAAGGTTTTGTATCATCAATCAGCCGAAGAATGTTAGCAGCATACTGCAGTTAGTGTGTATTAAGCTCATTGTTCTCGTCTAAATTTGTCCCCACATAGCTAGAATATCTTATAAAGCATTAGCTGATGAAGCTTTGTTCTATACCCCCTATCTAATAAAGCTTGGCACCTCTAATAACACATTACAATAAAACCGCAGCAAGTTTTCAATACCAATTGAATTATTTTTCCTATTAAGCAGGACATACAATCATCAATGTAGAAATATAATTTAAAGAAAATTATTTATCTTGTGACATCTATTTTTCACTTCAACTTTTGGACATTTTTCTTTTTCATCATAAAAAAACACCTTGAAAACAAGTGAAATGCTGGGTGTCATAATAATAAAAAAGAGAGGAGTTAACCGTTATGGATTTTGGAATACTTTCTTTATTGCCCCCGGTTCTAGCGATTGTTTTGGCTATTGTAACCCGTAATGTTATTCCTGCTTTATTTGCCGGTGTATGGCTTGGGGCGACAATGGTACATGATTGGAATCCGTTGATGGGTCTTTATGCCAGCTTTAGTGAATTTATTTTGCCTAACGTTGGGGATCCTTGGAGTGCTACGGTGTTAGTTTACTGTGGTATTTTTGGTGTGCTAATTACCGTTTTACAAAGTACTGGTGGTGCGCATGCTATTGCGTACGCGATTTCCAAAAAGGTAAAAACAGACAGAGGTGCTCAAGGTTCAACGATGCTATTCGGAATCATAATTTTCTTTGAGGACTATTTTAACGCATTAACTGTTGGAAGTGTGATGCGTTCTGTTACGGACAAAATGCGTGTATCACGGGAGAAACTGGCGTATGTTGTTGATTCTACTTCTGCTCCAATGTGTTTGTTAGGACCTGTTTCCACCTGGGTTGTATTTGTAATGGGATTGATTGGAGTGGAATTTGCCAAGTTGGGTATCGATAAATCGGAGTATGTTACGTATTTATCATCCATTCCTTTTAATTTTTACGCCATTTTAGCGATACTACTTGTTGGGATTATGGCATTTAGAGGTTGGGATTTCGGTCCGATGGCGCAAGCGGAATATCGCGCGAGAACAAGTGGAAAAGTCCTTCGTGATGGTGCGCAGCCACCGTCAGAGGATTCAATGACCGATGTTAAGTTTGATGAAGGTTATAAACCAAAAATGCGCAATATGATTGTTCCGTTGGTCGTACTGGTTGGTTTAATTCCACCACTCTTTTTGTGGACAGGTGGATTCCCTAAGAATGATTTACTTACAGCTATTGGAGAGTCCGATGGTGGAATGTCCATTTTAATTGCTGCATTTTCTGCCGCTGTTGTTGGGATTGCGATGGGAATGCACCAAAAACTGTTTTCGTTTAAAGAATCCATGGAAATGGTTGTAAAGGGTATTAAAAGTATGACGATTGTCTATATTATTTTGGCGCTGGCATGGTCTATCGGCAGTGTAACGTCAGAGCTTGGAACAGCAGCATTTGTTGTGGAGGCGGCAGAAGCAAATGCAACTCCAGCGCTCATTCCAGTGCTGTTGTTTATCATTGGTGCAATCATAGCTTTTACGACTGGTACTTCCTATGGAACGTTCGCAATAATGATCCCAATTGCGATTCCAGTAGCTGCTTCGATGGATATATCGATGGGATTAGCGATAGCTGCAGTGTTTAGTGGTGGAATATTTGGCGATCATTGTTCACCAATTTCAGATACGACAATTCTTTCATCTGCAGGTTCATCAAGTGACCATATCGACCATGTGAATACGCAGATTCCTTATGCGGTATTGGCTGGGACCAGTGGTTTAATCTCATTTCTTGTTGCCGGCTTCACAGGGTCGGGAATAATAGCCCTTCTCGTTGGTGCTGTCGTACTGGTTGTTTCTGCATACTTCTTAAACAAGGTATGGGGGAAACCGATACCAGAAGAATATAGAGCATCTGCTTAATAAGGTCAGCAATTAAAGAGGCTATTTCTGAAGGTTAAATATACCTTTGGAAATAGTCTTTTTGTATATGAAACTTTTTTTAATGAAGAAGGGGTATAAAGGGGAAAGTAACTTTTTATAAAATAAATCAATTCGTTTACATATCGCGTGCAATGCCTTATAATCAGTACGGAACTAATCCGATAAGATTACTGGGGGTAAATATACATGAAAAAATTATTCTATTTGTTGGTACTAGCAAGCTTAATGGTTGTTCTAGCTGCTTGTGGATCTGGCGAGGAGCAAGATAACAACAGTGAGGGTGCCAAGTCTGGTGAAGCTACAAGTCTATATGATCAAGTTATGGAGGAAGGCGTGCTTACTGTAGGAACGGAAGGTACCTATGCTCCATTCACATTCCACAATTCAAATGATAAACTTACAGGCTATGATGTGGAAGTCATCCGGGAAGTTGCTGATCGGATGGGTGTTGAAGTTGAATTTATGGAAACAAAATGGGACTCGATGTTTGCAGGCTTGAATTCGAAGCGATTTGATCTGATTGCTAACCAGGTAGGGATTAATGAGGAACGTAAGGCGAACTATGACTTTTCCATTCCTTATACCTATACGTCTGCAGTGGTCGTAGCTCCAAAAGGGAATGAGGATATCGACTCATTTGATGATATTAAAGGGAAAAAGTCCGCTCAGTCCCTGACAAGTAACTTTGAAAAAATCGCAACAGAAAATGGGGCTGAAATCGTTAATGTGGAAGGTTTAGCTCAATCCATTGAATTGCTGAAACAGGGCAGAGTAGATGTAACGGTGAATGACAGATTGGCGGTTCTTGATTACATCCAGAAACAAGGTGAAGAGGAAATTAAAATTGCTGCCAAGCAAGATGATGCATCGAAAACGGCATTTGCGTTTAATAAGGGGAATGAAGAATTAGTTCAGGCCGTCAATGAGCAACTGAAAGCCATGAAAGAAGATGGCACACTAGCAAAAATTGGAAAAGAATGGTTTGGTGAAGATGTTTCTTCCAAATAATATGTTACTAACCATAGATGCAACAATGGGGGGCTGGGAGTTATTCAAAAACTCTCTGCTTCCGATGATTTTAGGCGGGATTCAATATACAATCCCGCTTACTTTAATTGCGTTTACAATAGGATTGGTTTTAGCATTATTGCTTGCTGTCATGCGTCTTTCCAAGTCAGCTCTTTTACGTGCGCCGTCCATTGCCGTTGTATCGGCGGTGAGAGGGACGCCATTACTCGTTCAATTATTTATTGTATTTTATGGACTGCCTAGTCTTGGTCTGACAATTGATCCGTTTCCAAGTGCAATTATTGCATTTTCCATTAATGTAGCGGCTTATGCATCAGAAATTATCCGTGCTTCTATTTTGTCGATTCCGAAAGGCCAATGGGAGGCTGCGTATACCATTGGGATGACACAAAATTCGGCGCTTAGGCGAATCATTCTTCCTCAAGCTGCCAGGGTGTCCGTACCACCATTATCCAATACATTTATCAGTCTAGTGAAGGATACGTCGCTTGCTTCCTTAATCCTTGTCACGGAATTGTTTCGAAAGGCACAGGAGATTGCGGCTGTAACATATGATTTCATGCTGATATATATTGAAGCGGCAATGTTATATTGGGTTGTTTGTTTTCTGCTGTCAATTGTTCAGCAGGCTCTCGAAACCCGGTTGGAGCGTCATATTTCTTCCTAGGATGGTGAATTATCTGTGTATTTAACTGTAAATGGGTTATCGAAGTCCTTTGGCGATAATGAAGTTTTGAAAGACATTAATTTAACGATCGAAAAGGGAAAAGTTGTATCCATTATCGGTCCTTCAGGTTCAGGGAAAACAACCCTCCTCCGCTGCTTGAATGCGTTGGAAGAGCCGAACAAGGGAACTTTTTCGTTTCAGGATTCTTTTAATCTCGACTTTTCAAATAAAATAAGTAAACGTGAAATCCTGAAGTTACGAAGAAAGTCCGGGATGGTATTCCAATCCTACAATCTTTTTCCACATAAAACTGCAATAGAGAATGTGACAGAAGGTCCGATTGTTGTACAAAAGGGCAAAAAGAAAGAGGAGCAGGACAGGGCTATGGAGTTGTTGACAAAAGTCGGGTTGAAGGATAAGGCAGATCTTTACCCAAACCAGTTATCCGGCGGTCAGCAGCAACGGGTTGGCATAGCACGGGCACTCGCAATTAGGCCTGAACTGATGCTGTTTGATGAACCGACTTCTGCACTGGATCCTGAATTAATTGGAGAAGTTTTATCGGTTATCAAAGACCTGGTAAAAGAAAACTGGACGATGGTTGTTGTGACACACGAATTACAATTCGCCGAACAAGTATCTGATGAGGTTATTTTTATGGACGGAGGTTACATCGTCGAACAAGGCCCCCCAAGTCAAGTACTGAAAGCCCCCAAAGAAGAACGGACAAAACAATTCCTGAAAAGGATATTGAACCCGTCTTAAGGGACAGGGAAAGGGACAGGGGGTCAGTGTTAGTGTCCCAGGTATACATGAATTTCATAATCGGAAGGTAAAGGCTGAAGTCCCTTTTGATTGGGATTTCGGCTTTTTTCTATAGGACAAATGTAAATTTTCTCCCTAGAAGAGACATGGAAAGAATCTATCTGCTGCCATAGCTTCATTGCTTTTCCCAAGGGTACTGAGGCAAGGAAGTGAACTAATGAAATTAAGTAGGAAAGAAATTCAGCGAACACGGATGTGGGGATACTTTCTGGACGCGGCAACAGAAGTTATTGAAAAAGAGGGAATCGATCATGTAACAATTTTAATTGATATACGAAAGGCTATTAATATACAAGACTCTAACTAAACTTAGGTAATATCTTACTCTCCATCAGATTTAAAAACGATTTTATGACTGGGTTTCTATCATTTTTGTTCCAGGCAAGGGAACTCATTTTGTAAAATGGCTTTGTGAACTCCTTGTATGTAATATTGTTTAACCTTATATAGGTTGTTGATTGAGGAACGATAACAATCCCAATATTGGCTGAAACTAGTGAAACCATGGTGTGTTGTTCTTTTGCCGTTTGAACCACATTTGGTGTAAAGTCTCCATCATTAAATACTTGACTGATAGCTCTAAAATAACCCTCTCCCTCACCTCTTGGTGGAAGAATAAACTTTTCCTCTTTTAATTCCCTCGGGTCGATGTATTCCTTAATTGCAAGTTTATGGTCAATAGGCAAGCAAAGTCTCAAAGATTCCTTTCTTAACATTTTAGTATTAATCGTTTGGTTTTCTATTGGAGTAACCAGGATGCCTACATCTATTTTTTTCTCTTCTAATGCTCTGATTTGTTCGTTAGTTGTTAATTGTTTGAGGTCGATTCTTATTCCTGGTAGGGATTGGCTACAGGTCTTAATAATCTCAGGCAAAATATCAAATGCAATAGATCCCCCAAAACCAACAGTAAGATTTCCGATTTCGCCTTTATGAATCCCTAGCACTTCTTTTTTAGAATGCTCGATGAAATGTAGAATCAACCTTGCATTTTCATATAGTGACTCTCCCGCTGGTGTCAGTTCAACATTACGCTTATTCCTATTGAAAAGCGTGGCCTGTAAGTCATGCTCTAAAAGCTTAATTTGCTGACTAAGCGGGGGTTGGGATACATTCAGTTTTCGTGCCGCACGCCCAAAATGAAGTTCTTCTGCGACAGCTATAAAGTATTTTAATTGATGAATTTTCACAGTTTAACTCCTCCACTAATACTTTTTTTATATTAATCATGGACAATAATGTATTAGAAACATCTTAGATAAAATGATAACATAGAATTAGAATTTTCAAAAGATTTTTTAAGGAGGCACTTATGCAATTATTCATTCCTGATAGTGAGTTTATAAAAAGACAAGAGAAATTGAAAGCAAAGCTTCGAGAAAAAGATGTTAATGGCATGGTTATTTTTAATGTAACGGACATTATCTACCTTACAAACTTTAATTTTCGTCCTTCTGAGAGACCGGTAGCATTTCTGCTGGACCCAGATGGTAAAACCCACTTATTTGTCCCGAAACTTGAGAAGGAACATGCTGAAGAGTATGCAATTGTGGAATATGTCCATGAATATCCCGAATATCCAGGTGCTAATCACCCGATGACGTATTTTAAAGAGGTATTAATTAAATCAGGCTATGAACATAGAGTAATTGGTGTAGATTCATTGAGTTATAGTTCACCAAAAGGTTATCGAGGGAAAGCGTTGGATCAACTAATCGAAGCCAGTTCATTCGTTTCTATCCAGGGCGTAGTGGAAGAAATGAGGATGATCAAGTCCGAAAAAGAAATAGAATTGATCAAGGAATCTTGTAAGTGGGGAAACTTGGCGCACCAACTATTGGTTAAATATAGTGAACCCGGCGCTAATGAAAATGAAATTTCCAGTAGGGCAACTTCAGAAGCTTCTAAAATAATGATTGATACTATTGGAGAGATTGCTTCATTTCATGGTCCGCCGATAAGTGTATTTTATAGAGGGCAGATTGGGAAGCATTCATATTTCCCGCATTCGCAATCACAAAATTTTAGATTAAAGGAGGGGGACCAAGTTGTTTCACAATCTGAAGCCAGCGTAGGGGGGTATCGAAGTGAACTCGAAAGGACAATGTTTATTAAAGATATCAGTAAAGAACAGGAAAAATATATGAGATTGGTCAAGAAGGCGCAAGAGATTGCTTTTGAGTCTATCATACCTGGCAAGCCATTTTCATTTGTAGAAGAGAAAGTCAGAGCGTTTTATAGAGAGAACAATGTAGAAGATTTAATCAGACATCACACAGGACATAATATTGGATTAATCAACCATGAGATGCCATTTTTCGATTTAGGTGAAGAAACGATTATGCAGCCAGGAATGGTTGCTACCATCGAACCGGCACTATATGTGAAAGAATTGGGAGGTTTTAGACATTCAGATACGATTTTAATTACTGATAACGGCGCTGAAAGATTAACCTATTATCCGCTAGATTTAGATAAATTGGTAATTAATTAAATTTATAGGAAAGGGTGCTTACTCTTATGAAGAAAATTACTTTTTTAGTAGTCACAGCTTTTTTGCTATTGAGCGCATGTAGTTCAGGAGGGGCAGAAGGTGGATCTTCCGAAGGTGCAGGCGGAAAATTGACAATTGGTACTTGGGGAGGCGACTATGAACAGTATTTAAAAGATCTAGTTGAGCCTGAATTAAAAAATGATTATGATTTAGTTTATGTTCCTGAAAGCACCTCGGCTCGTATGACGAAGGTACGTATTGAAGCAGAGGGTGAAGGAACGTATGATGTTATAAACTTGCAAGATACCACCATGCAACAATTGGTTAATGGAGATTTATTAATGAAGCTTGATTACAGTAAAATTCCAAACGCAGAAAATATTCGTGAAGAATTGAAGAATCCATATTTCATACCACATATTTATAGCGCAGCGACAATTGTTTACAATAAAAAACTAGTTGAAGAAGCACCAGATTCTTGGGAGGCTTTATGGGATCCAAAATATAAGGGTAAAGTGGGTGTGCACACGGCTATTTTCCCACGTTATTTATTCGCCGCGGCTGCGGTAGAAGGGGTTGCAGAGTCGGAAGAATGGGATAAAGCATGGGATAAGTTATTGTCAATGTCTGACAACAATCCGAAGTTCTATACGTCTCAAGAACAATTAGCAACAGCATTGCAAACAGGTGAAATCGCAATGACAGTTACTTGGCGGGCTCGGGCAGTACAATGGAATGATGCCGGTGGAGACCCGATTGGAAGTGTGATTCCTAAAGAAGGTACGTTCCCAACTGTATTCGGAACGGGAATTCCTAAAAATGCGCAAAATGTGGAAGGGGCTTATGATTTCTTAAATGCAATGCTGGACCCTGAAGCACAAGCAAAATTTGCTGAGAATATGGGTTATGTTCCAACTGTAACCGATGCGGAATTAGAAAAAGAGGTTAAAAATAGTATTGCATTTTCGGATGAGGAGCTTGAAAGAATCATGCCAATCAGCTTGGAATATATTACTGAAAATTATGCGGAATGGAAAAAGAAATTTGACCGAGACTTTGCTGCTCAATAAAAGGCTAGGAGGATAATAGTGAAAAACAGTTTAAAACATAAATTGGAGATTTCTTCACTTATCGGCCCAGCAACTATTTTAGTAACACTTTTATTTATCTTCCCATTAATAAACTTCTTGCGGACAAGCTTTAGTCGCAATATACCGAGCGGGTCATATGATCCCGCTTGGACTTTTGAAAATTTCGTTGAATTTTTCAGTGATCCGTACTTTTTAGGTATTTTGTGGAACACCATCTATATTTCAATCATTGCTACATTTTTAACTTTAATATTAGCCTTTCCAATTGCTTATTTATTAGCACGAGCGAATGTTAAATATAAAGGGATTTTAGTAGGTCTTGTAGTGTTTCCTTTATTAGTTGGAAATATTGTACGTGATGTCGGTTGGATTGCTCTGTTCAGTGAACAGGGTTTAGTTAATAACTTTCTACTGGCGATAGGCTTCATTAATGAGCCGGCGACATTTTTAGGAACTCCCGGAGCCGTTATTATTGCTATTTCAAACGTGGTGTTACCTTACATGATAATTTCAATTCAGTCTGTTATTGAAAGAATAAACCCCTCCCTTGAAGAAGGGGCAATTGATTTGGGAGCATCCAGATGGATGATGATGCGGACTGTCATTTTTCCATTAGCGATGCCAGGAATCATGGCTGGTACGTTATTTGTATTTATTTTATCGATGAATGCTTATACAACTCCATTAATTATTGGAGGTACAAAGGTACAAATGATGGCCCCAGCTCTATACTCTGAGATAACGGAAGTCTCAAACTGGCCAATGGGTGCAGCAATGGCTGTTATATTAATCGTCTTGACATTAATCGCTTCGGTATTTTACTTAAGCATTCTAGAGAAAACAACTTCCGGTAATCTTAATTCAAGTACGGAGGTGAAGGGATGAATAGTAGTTTCATAGGTTTTGTGAAAAAAATTCCGATCATACTCATTTTTGGTTTTATCACTCTACCATTATTTATGGTTGTATGGATTTCTTTCTTTTCTCAGGAAATAATTATTTTTCCACCTGAGAGTTATTCATTGGAGTGGTATAAAGAATTACTGAATCATCGGCAATTTCTAAGTTCATTTATGTTAAGTTTAAAAGTTTCAGTAACAGCGATGATTTTTTCATTGATTTTGGGATTATTAGGCTCGATTGTCCTAGTAAGATATAATTTCAAAGGAAAAAAAGTATTTGAACTGCTTTTCTTATCACCTTTAGTGGTTCCATCTATTATTACAGGGATTGCTGTATATATTTACTTATTTAATGTTGAGCGGATCCTAAGAATGGATCTGGTACCAAGTTATTGGTCACTCGTGGTAGCACATATTATTATTGCTTTACCATGGACGGTAAGATTAATTTCAGCAGGGTTGCAAAATATTAGTCCTTCTTTGGAAGAAGCTTCTATTGATTTAGGGTCTTCTAGATTTCAGGCTTTCTTGCGGATTGTTTTACCTAACTTAAGGCCTTCCATTATAGCCGCGGCAATCTTATCCTTTATTTATTCATTTAATAATCTTGAGATAAGTTTAATGTTGGTGAGTCCTGGTGAAACGACTTTACCGATTGAGATATTGAACTATGTGTTTTGGAAAGTCGATCCATTAATTGCAGCTGTATCAACTGCACAAATTATATTAATCGCTATCTTAATGTGGATTGCCACTCGATTTATTAAAGTTACGAACATGGTTTAAACTACTTTGATGAGGAGTATTTTCTATGAGTAAGTTAACACTAGACGGTTTAACCAAGAAATTTGACGACAATGTAGTTGTTGACAACCTTAACCTATCAATAGAAGAAGGTGAATTTGTTTCCTTGCTTGGACCGAGCGGCTGTGGTAAAAGTACTACTTTAAGAATGATATCTGGGTTTATTCAACCTAATCAAGGTGAGATTAGTATTGATGGGCAAAACATAACTAAATTACCGCCGAATAAGCGTGATACATCGTTAGTATTTCAAAACTACGCCTTATTCCCGCATATGACAATTGCAGATAATGTAGGTTATGGGTTGAAAATGCGCAAAGTCAATAAGCAGGAAATTGAACAACGTGTTAATGATATGCTGAAAATGGTCCGCTTAGATCATTTGAAAGATCGATTTCCCGGTCAATTATCAGGTGGTCAGCAACAGAGAGTTGCGTTAGCAAGAGCCTTAGTTGTAAATCCAAGTGTATTGTTATTAGATGAACCACTCAGTAATTTAGACGCAAAATTGCGCGATGAAATGCGTTCAGAGATTTTAAATCTTCAACTAAAATTCAATTTAACGTGTATATTTGTTACCCATGATCAGGAAGAAGCACTTGTCTTGTCCGATAAAGTTGTCGTAATGGACAGTGGCCACATACGACAAATCGGTACACCTAGAGAAATTTTCGATTCACCAAATTCACATTTCACTGCAGATTTTGTCGGTGTGCGTAATATTTTTTCAGGTGAACAAAACGATGCAAATTTTAACACGAATTTTGGTGGGCAATTTTATATTGGGGAATCGAATCATCAAGTCCATAAGATTGGAATCAGACCTAATATGATTGTTGTTAATCCTCCAGAAGAAAAGGAATATGATAACAGATTTAAAGCAACTGTTGAAACGTTGCTATACAGAGGAACCATTATTGAACTAGTAACCACATTAGAAACTGGCGAACAAGTCATTGTAGAACTTCCTTCTGAAAAATATAAAGTAAATACTGTTAGTGTAGGCGATGTAATTACTTTGGCGTGGGAAACTGAGAATGTAATACCTTTGCAGGGATAAAGTAACGCACCACCTTTGACTAATTACCCTGATGGTGAGGACTAGCAATAAAGGATAATATAGATAGAGTTTATGGGAAAGGCGCACTTCTTAGGAAGCATGCGTCTTTATTTTTTGGGATTCTATAAAAAAGAACACTGAAATTCATGAGAAATTCTCATTCTAAAACTGTTGAAAGTGGGAATTCCAACGGAAAAAAAGAACAACATGCCTGAAGTCAGAGAAAATGATTACTAAAACTGTAGCTTTTGTCGAATCAGGGGCGCGAGGTGGCTTTTTTAAGCGGAAGTCGAAGCCAACTCCAATTAATAATTAATAAAATCTGAAACTACAGGACCGGCAATGAAACGCTGCTCTGTTTAGGTGATAAATCTTTTTTTAAAAAATATTTTAAAATTAAGGAAAAATGAAACGATAATGTTATAATGAAATCGATTACAATAAAGAAAATCTCCACAAATTTATTTTTTTATGAATAATAACTCCTTTTAAACTAGTAGACTATTCCAACAAGGGTGATGATAATTTGAAGGATGTAAAAGTAGCAATTATTGGGGTGGGCGCGATTGCTGAAGCAACCCATCTAAAGTATTTAAAACAACACCCGGAGGTAACTATAGAGGCAGTAGTAGATATTTCTATTAATCATGCTGAGAATATCGCTCGTACTCATCAAATCTCTTACTTTTTTACCACGATGGATGAATTGTTGGATTCTATAAAGGTGGATGCTGTCCTGATTTGCACTCCAAATCTGACGCATATTTCTTTGGCAAAAAAGGCTGCAGCAAAAGGGATACATGTTTTCATTGAAAAGCCGATTGGGACTGCCGAGGATGAGATAAATGATTATCTAAACCTTGCAGAAGAAAAAAAGGTTCTTACTATGGTTGGGATGACACATCGTTTTCGTACAGATGCTACTATCTTAAAGAAGTACGTTGAGCAAGAAACTTTTGGAGAAATTTATTATGCCAAAGCTAAATTATTCAGGCGGCGTGGAACACCACAGGGGTGGTTTACTAATAAGGAATTGGCTGGCGGGGGTGCAATGATGGATATCGGGGTTCATGCACTTGATCTCGCCTGGTGGTTAATGGGGACTCCTGATGTTGAAACGATCACCGGAAAAACATTAGCTGCTTTAGGTACTTATCAAACAAAACATGTATCCACCTGGGAATCGAGGAATAAGTATATCAACGCAAATAAGGTGTTTGATGTGGAGGATTTTGGAGCGGCATGGATACGATTTTCGAATGGTTCTGTGCTATCGCTGGAAATAGCCTGGGCTATGAATGGCAAGCAGGACGAAGGTATTCAGATTGAACTTTTAGGTGACAAAGGAGGAGCAAGTCTGGTACCCCTTACAGTTTACAAAGAAGAAATTGACGGTAACTTTGTAACATCTAGCCCGCATTTTGTAGAAAATGACCCATTTAAAGATGAAATTGAACACTTTATTGAATGTATTCAAACACGTACGACGCCTCTTATTTCTGGGGAGGATGGGAGAGAAGTAGTGAAAATGCTACAGGGAATATATGAATCATCGGATAAGAAAAGGGAGATTCAATTTTAAGGTTAATATTGCAGACGTGAGAGGAGAGTTTTTATGTTGAAGGTTGGAATAATTGGTGTAGGTACTATCTCAGAGTTACATATCAATCCATATCTAAACAATGACAAAGTGAACTTAGTTGCCTTTTGTGATGTAAATGAACAAAGGCTAAAAGAAAAAGGCGCTCTGTATGGTGTTAAACATTTATTTGCCGATTATAACGAACTATTAAACGCTGACACTGTTGATGCGGTAAGTATTTGTACCTGGAATAATTCACATGCGGAAATTGCGATTGCTGCACTGGAAGCTGGAAAACATGTTTTAGTTGAAAAACCACTGAGTATGACGATTGAGGAGGCTAGGGCTGTTGAAGCGGCCGTTGAAAAGTCGGGAAAGGTTTTACAGGTTGGCTTTGTTCGTAGGCATGGTAACAATGCAAAGCTGTTAAAAACATTCCTTGACCACGACGAGTTTGGAGAAATTTATTACGCCAAAGCATCTTGTATCCGTAGATTAGGTAACCCGGGTGGATGGTTTAGCGATCGTACTAAGTCTGGAGGTGGCCCACTGATAGACCTGGGTGTGCATATGATTGATATTTGTTGGTACTTCATGGGGAAACCAACCCCCGTCTCCGTCAGTGGGAATACGTATAAGCGGCTGGGTAACCGGAGCCATATTCAAAATTTATCCTTTTATAAAGCTGCAGATTATGATCCAACGCAAAATGATGTGGAGGATTTAACCAACGCAATGATCCGATTTGATAATGGGGCTTCCATCTTAGTTGATGTCAGTTTCACCTTGCATGCCAAAAAAGATGAAATATATGTAAAGCTCTTTGGTGATAAAGGTGGGGCAGAAATTGAGCCGGAGTTAGCCATTGTCACGGAGAAACACAATACCATTTTAAATGTAATGCCGCAAATTGATTCGATAAGTTTTGATTTTAACCAAGCATTTTCAAATGAAATTAATCATTTTGTGGACTGCTGTTTGGAGGGTAAAGAAAATATTGCACCGGTGTCAGATGGTGTTCAGGTAATGCGTATGCTGAATGCAATCTATGAATCTGCTGAAACCGGAAAGGAGATTTATTTGTAGATGATATGGAGGTGAGGGATGAATGGGCAGGAAGGTTGCTGACTTTCCAATGAATGAACTACGAGATTATAACCCGGAGCTAATAAATAAGCCGGATAATTTTGATCAGTTTTGGTATAGGGAAAAAACCAGATTAGAAAATGTGATGCCTCATTTTAGCGTGGACTGGCGGGATTATCCTGTTCCTACTGCTGAAGTAGCTGATATTGTGCTGGAAAGCTTTGATACCACACCATTAAAGGGCCTATTCATTAAACCAAAGGAACTAACAGAATGCCCGGTTATAGTTTCCTTTCATGGATACACTGGCAGTCGAGGGTTAGCGGCTGACTACTTAAAATGGTTGAATTTAGGGGTTGCTGTTATTTCTTTTGATGTTCGTGGTCAAGGTTCCTCGCCGGATTATGCCCGTTATGCGAATGGAAGCAGGATTCCGGGATGGATGCTGAAAGGAATAGATGCACATTCTGACTATTACTATACGAATGTCTACCGTGACATAATGCTGCAATTAAACTGGATTCGTTCAAAGAATTTTCCTGTAAAAGCTACAAAAGTTGGTGCTATGGGGGCATCGCAGGGTGGTGCGCTTGCACTTGTTGCTGCAGGGTTAGATGGACATATGGACTTCGTAGTCTCAGACTGGCCATTTATCGCCCACTTTGAACGTGCGTTGGAGGTAGCTCTGACTGGTCCATATATGGAAATCATCAATTATTTCAAATGGAATGATCCCTTATACAAGAAAGAAAATGAAGTAATGAGAACACTCGGATACATAGACAGTGTACACTTTTGTTCAGCCATTACATGTTCGGTTTTGATGGCGGTGGGCCTGGAAGATTCAACAACTCCACCCTCAACAGTATTTGCCGCTTATAATCATATTTCATCAAGTGATAAGCATATTGAAGTATACCCACAGTTTACCCATGAGGGAAATCCTTTCCATGAGGAGAAAAAGATTGAGTTTGTGGCAACACAATTACAGGTATAAAGGAATTTTAAAGATGGGATGGAGGACATATGAAAATAAGTGTAAGTATGTATAGTGTTAATCGAACAGTGAGACAGGAAAATTGGTCGGCGGTGGATTTCATTGAATTAGCGAATACTATTAATCTGGATGGGGTAGAATTACTGGATATTTATTGGCAGGACAAAGAGAAGGAAATCGAAGAAGTGCAAAATGTATTACAAAAATATAATTTAGTTGTCTCTGCTTACGATGTAACCAATAATTTTGTAAAGGGCTCCGCTGAGGAACGGGCAGATGAAGTGGAAAAAGTAATTGATGGTATCAAAGTAGCCAAACAGTTGGGCACTAATATTGTACGGGTATTTTGCGGTGACATACATGGAGAATTAACCTACCAGGATGGACAGGACTGGATTGTTGAAGGGCTTAAAAAGTCGGCCGAAGTTGCAGAGAGCGAACAGGTTTATCTTGCAATAGAAAATCACGGGCTTCTGGCAGGGAAGAGTGAACAAGTTGCAGAGATAATTGAAAAAGTAAATAGCCCATATGTAAAGTCAACATTTGATACAGGAAACTTCCTGTTAGTTCATCAGGATCCAAAAGAAGCATTTGATCGGCTGAAGAAAGAAATTGTGCATGTTCATTTTAAGGACTTTCGTAAAAAAGATCCAAATGAGGACGTAAACGGATTTCGTTCCACACAAGGTGTCGAACTTATAGGTGCTGTTCCCGGGGATGGACAAGTAGACCTAGACTATATTGTCAATGGTCTAAAAGAAATAAAGTATGATGGCTGGTTATCCATTGAGTATGAAGGATTAGAGGATCCAAAAATCGCCAATAAGGAAGCGGTAAACCGGTTAAGAGAGCTACTTAAGTAGGAGGAGCTATAATGAGAAAAGTTATCGTCGCAGATGTAGATCGAATTGATTTTCAAAACTCACTTGAGGATGTTCATCTGGTAGATTCGGAGTCTGAAAGAGATAGTGACGGAACTTTATTGATAGATCGAAACAATTATGGAAATGTACTGGATTTAAAAAATGCTTTCATTCCATCTTCTATGTTTCGTCCAAATGACAGTCCTAATGGGTTGCATGTATATTTTGAGCTAGAGTTATATCCTTTTTTTCAAAAAGTGAGGGATGTAATAACGAGCGACCCAAGTCCTAAAGGTGTTTTTCGATTAAGAAGGATTATGAAAAATAAAAACGAATTAATTATAGCAGATGATTTATACGTGTTGGATACAGTATTTGGAAAGCCTGAATGCATTTATGTTAAACAAACTAATCGAAATGTGTCACCGCATCATGTCATAGTTACAGTGAATTTTGGTGGTGGTACGATGGCACATTTGGATTACACCTTTTCTAATGAAGATTTGATTGAGTTGGAGTGGAGCGGAAATAAAAAAATAATCGAGTTTAGTAGTACTGAAATGCACCCTGTGGAACCAGCGGGTAACAGTTCGCTTCCATTGTCGTATAATGTGGACTCCATTTTGGCGCTATCGCATAAAGTTGATGGCGAAATAATGAAGCGTCATAAATATTTAACGGACCTGGTTCAGGGAGGTGACCAGCAATGAAGGTAGGTATAATGAGTTTTGCACATATGCATGCCCATAGCTATGCCGATTGCTTAAAGCGACTAACAAATGTGGAATTAGTTGGAGTATTTGATGATGACGGTTTACGGGGAAAGGAAGCCGCCACAAAATATAATACGTTATACTTTTCCGAGCAAGATCAATTTCTGGAACTGGAAATGGATGCAGTTATTATTTGTAGTGAAAATGTCCATCACAAGGAAATGGTCCTGCAGGCTGCACGAGCGAAGAAGCATATTTTATGTGAGAAGCCAATTGCTACTACCGTGGAAGATGCAGAGGAAATGATAAGAGCATGTAATGAAAATAATGTGATTCTGCAAATTGCCTTCCCGGTTCGGTTTAGCACTCCTATTCAACGATTAAAGCAGTTAATTGATGAGGGTGAAATAGGAGATATTTTAGCATTTCGTACGACCAATCGTGGTCAGAATCCCGGTGGATGGTTTATTGATGAAAAAATGTCTGGAGGCGGAGCAGTTCTGGATCATACTGTACATATGGTTGACATCATGCGTTGGTATTCAGGCATGGAGGTTACCGAAGTATATTCATTAGTCGATTCTTATTTTCACAATATCCCAATCGACGATGCTGGTATTCTTACTCTTGAGTTTGAGAATGGAATAATAGCTTCCCATGATGCAAGCTGGTCGAGATTTGCAGAGTATCCGACTTGGGGAGACGTAACAATTGAAGTGATTGGAACAAAGCAAACTGTTAAGGTGGATGCTTTAAAAGAACACTTTAGATTATATACAAGTGGTGAGGACAAAGCTTTATCGAATGTCTTCTTTGGCAATGATATGGATCTTGGATTGATTAAAGACTTTATAGATTGTGTTAAACAAGGAAGAGAACCCTCCATTAGTGGATATGATGGTTTAAAAGCGATGGAAGTTGCACTTGCAGCCTATGAATCAAGTAATAGAAAAACAAAGATAAAACTATGATTTAAGTTGACGCATCAAATAGAGACAAGTGGGACTGGTATCCCTTAGGAGGAGGAGAACATGACCAAGATTTTCGCACACAGGGGTAGTGCTGGTACACATCCAGAAAATACGATGGCATCTTATCGGGAGGCTAAACGTGTTGGTGCAGATGGGATTGAGTTGGATGTCCATTTAACAAGCGATGGGAAGCTTGCCGTGATTCACGATGAGACAGTGGACCGAACGACGAATGGAACAGGGCATATTAAAGACTTTACGTTGGCGGAGTTAAAAGAGCTGGACGCAGGCTCCTGGTTTACCAGCGAATTTTCGGGGGAAACCATTCCAGAATTAGGCGAGGTACTGGCTTGGGTCAAACAGGAGAAGCTCTTAGTTAATATTGAACTGAAAAACGTTTTTTACTTAGACTATCCAGGGATAGAGGAGAACGTGCTACAAGAGGTGAATCGGTACGGATTAAAAGAGCAAACGGTTATTTCTTCTTTTAATCATATTGGGTTGAATACGGTCCGCCGACTAGATTCCGAGATTGATTGTGCAATTTTATACTCGGAAAAGCTCTATCAGCCATGGAATTATGCTAAAACCTTGGGATCAACTAGCCTGCATCCACACCTGTATGGAATGAATGATGAAATGATCCAGTATGCAGAGCAAATCGGTTGCCCAGTGCGACCGTTTACTATTAATGAAGAGCAGCAGATAGAGAAATTTATCCGATTGGGTTGTTCGGCTATTATAACGGATTTTCCTGAACGGGCGGTCATACTAAGGGAAGCAATCTCTCGCTGATATTCTGTCATGTCTTATTGCCCGCTAAAAGTGTCTGCTATCCAATGTGAAATATCCGGTAAACATGATACGAGGAGGAGTCATATGAACAGGACGACCCATTATTTTTATAGTAACCTCTTAGATAAAACAATTGAATACCAGTATGTCTTGCCTGATTCAGTAATAGATGAAGCCTATCTCCTATATGTTCAAGATGGAAATGACTATCTGGAACTGGGTGGAGTAGAAGATACTTATAAGCTATTAAAAAAACATTTTCCTGAACTTATGAATAAATTGCTACTCGTATTGATTCATCCTGGAACTTCGGAAGAAAGATGGCATTCCTATCATAGGAAAGGAAAGTATTTTCAACAGTATATGGATTTTATGTATCAAGAATTTATCCCAGAAGTTGAATCTGACCTCAAGCAACGATTTAAAAATCTTACGATAGTGAAAAGGGGCCTAATCGGGGATTCGCTTGCAGGGAATATTAGTCTAAACATCGCTGCTCTTAATCCCGAATTGTGGACCCACCTTTTACTTCAATCTGCTGCCATAACAGAAGGGGATATAGATGCTGTTGTAAAGAGAGAAAAGCTTGATTTGAAAGTGTATCAAACCGTTGGAGTTTATGAGGATGAATTTATTTCTACGATTACCGACGAAAGACTGTATATCTATTCGAGGAATAAGGTGCTTTATGAACGCTTAAAAAATAAAGTTCCAATTATTCTATTTAAAGAAAAAGAGGAAAGCCATTTATGGGAGTTCTGGAAACGAAATTTACCCGAGGCATTGGAGTTTTTCTTGCGTAATTAGATTCAGTGTTGAATTGGCTGTAAATTTAGAATATACTATACTCAAAAGTGGAGAATATCTCCTTAAAAATGTATAATAAAGGAAAACATTTTCAGATAAGATAGGGGGGAACGTATGGAGGAACGGAGTATCGGGATTGATATTGGGGGAACTAAAATAGCTGCAGGTTTGGTTAACCAAGACGGAGAAGTGGTTTGTAAAAAGATTTATCCAACACCTAAGGAATCCAGTCAGATGGTATTAGAGTGCATCAAAGAAATTGTGACCCGAAGCACCCTGTATGCTGAAAAGGAAGGTATAAAACTTGTAGGTGTCGGCATTGGCTCAGCTGGTCAAGTAGATTACAAGGCGGGGAAAATTCTTTCTGGTACGGATAATATTAAGGACTGGAATGATATACATATTTATAATTTTCTAAAGCGATATACCGATTTGCCAATATGGCTGGATAACGATGCCAACACATTCGCCATTGCGGAGTACGCCTTAGGTAATGCCAAAGGTACAGAGGATTTAATTTGCCTTACACTTGGTACTGGGGTCGGCGGCGGAGTCATTTCGAACGGTAGAATGGTCCGAGGGAAGTGGGGCGGAGCAGCTGAATTAGGTCATATCACAGTAGATATGAATGGACCAGCTTGTAATTGTGGCTCCAACGGGTGTCTGGAAGTTTATGCATCTGGAACTGGGATTGCTAATCGCATGCGAGAAAAACTATCTCGAACAGACGTAAGCTCGTACACGGAGAACCCGAATCTACTCACCAGCAAGGAAGTTTTCCAGTTGTACGACCAAGGCTTACCACTCGCAAAAGAAACGATAGATCAGGCAATTCAGGCACTTAGCTATGGAATTGTTAGCTTGATACATACGTTCAATCCATCGGTAGTTGTTTTGGGTGGAGGATTGGTCAAAGAGCGGGACTGGATTGCAAAAGCGATCAAGAATTCGATTCAAGACAAGGGCATGACATCCTTGATTCGATCCGTTGATATTGTTATTTCAAACTTGGGATATGATGCTGGACTTATCGGTGCTGCTTATCAAGCGTGGTTTCATAAAAAGGTAGATTAATAGAATAAAAGGAGGGTTTTTCAGGTGAGTTTTACATTCAATGAAAACGCTAACATATTGTGGGTGGATTTTTTAGCAAATGGAAAGCGACTTTCGGATGAGGCAGAGCAAGTAAAGTTACTGGACAATGCAATTAAATCGGGAATTACGCATCTCATTATTGATGCAAAAGTTCCATTTGGTCAGACAACCTATCCGAGTAAATACGGCTATCATGTAAGCACGTGGTCAGATGGAAGGTTTGATATGTGGAAGGAACGTGATTTCCTAAAAGAATTTTTAAGTACAGCTAAGGATTATGATGTAAAGGTCTTGGCAAATGTCGATGTATTTTCAGAAGGAACAACTGCTTCCAGGGACGGGATTGCTTATGATAAAGATGAGTGGAAGGTTACGTTCTACAATGATGCGGTTGCCTCGGAATCGAATGCTGCGGAATATAAAGATGCGGATACTATTTTCGTAAATCCGATTCATCCGGAAGTGGTGGAGCATGAGATCAATATTATCAAAGAGGTTTGCACGTATGATTTAGACGGGGTGGTACTAGATCGTTGCCGTTATCCCAATGTGTATGGTGATTTTAGTGAACTGAGTCGTAAGGGATTTGAGGCTTATATTGGTGAACCCCTCAAGAACTGGCCAGAAGATATTTTCACCATCGCAGAGGATAAGTCTGTCGTATTTGGAGAATATTTTCCGAAATGGGCCGAGTGGCGTGCGGGTAATATTAAGGCATTTTTCCAAAAAGCACGAACTGTTGTTAAAGAAAAATTACCATTGTTTGCGGACTACGTAGGATCCTGGTACCCACTTTATTATAGTGAAGGTGTGAACTGGGGAAGTGAGACCTACCACCCGAATCTGGAATGGACCTCTGATACATATCATGTGTCCGGTCTTGCTGAACAACTTGATTTTCTTATGACTGGTTGCTACTACTATGATGTGACACGACAAGAGGCGGAGGAGAAGGCACTTCCTGATTATTGGTATAGTGTAGAAGGCGCAGCGGACATAAGCTTGGATGCAGTGAATGACAGCATTCCTTTTGTTGCTAGTTTGTTTTTGAAAAACTACAAAGGTGACCCTGAGCAGTTTAGACGCGCAATTAAGATGTGTAAAGAAAAATCTGCTGGTGTGATGCTTTTTGATACCGTTTATTTGGAAGAGTACAACTGGTGGGATGTCCTAAGGGATGAATTGGTCAAATCTAATTCCGGGAAATAATCCAAGAGCAAGTGGGGGAAAACATGAACAAACAAATTGCAATAATTCCTGTTGATGCAAGACCGGTCACGTATGATTTACCGAGGGACTTGGCGAAGCTTGGAGGCTGGGAAGCGGTTTTGCCGCCTAAAGATATACTGGGATTTTTAAAAGAACCAGCGGAACTGGATAAATTAGATCAGTGGATTGATAAGGTTGCCCCAAGTGTGGATGGAATGATTGTTTCCATGGACATGGTTTTATATGGTGGCCTGGTACCTTCCAGGGTCAATACGGAGGAACGGGATTTTCTGTTAAAACGGCTTGAAGGCTTTCTAAACCTGAAGCGAAAGTACCCCAAGTTAAAATTAATGGCATTTAGTTCCACGATGCGTTTGTCCAATAGCTATGTTAACCAGGAGGAAAAGGACTACTGGGATATCTATGGAAAGGAAATCTGGAAATATTCCTTTCACTCCCATCGTTCTCAAAAGTTAAGAGTCGAGGAAGACGAGCAGATTGTACAAGAAATAAAGGAGAAAATTCCAAGGTGGGTCTTGGAAGACTATGAAACAACTCGTGAGCGGAATTTCCAAATTAACTTATCCCTGATTGACTATATTGAAAAAGGTATGATGGATCTTCTCATTTTCCCGCAGGATGATACTAGCGAATTTGGCTTCAATATTCAGGAACAGGAAAGGCTGTCTCAGGAGAGCAGGAAAAGGAAGTTATTCAATCAAATTTATATTTATCCCGGTGCGGATGAAGTGGCCAGTGTCCTAACAGCCCGAATGATTTATGAACTGGAAGGGGAAAGATATCCAACCTTTTATCCAATCTACAGTGGAACAAAAGGGTCTTTATCAACTGCCATGTATGAGGACCGAGCAATTCAGGAATCAGTAAAAGGTCAGGTGTATGCTTTTGGTAGTCATACGGTGGAATCTCCCGGTGAAGCGGATATCATTATTGGTGTAAATGTCCCTGGTGGGAGACAGGGTGACCTAGCATTGCAGATGAACCTTGGAGAAGTAGATACGAATGACCGCAATATTGGCGAATGGGGCAGAAAACTAAGGTATTACTTAGAAAGAAGTAAGCCAGTCGCAGTGGCGGATGTTGCCTATGCGAATGGTGCGGATACTGTCTTGATAGATCAACTGCTACATACTATAAATTTGAATAAGCTATCAGGCTTTGCTGCATGGAATACGGCGGGAAATACACTTGGAACAACGATTGCACAATCAGCTTTGGTTTTTTTGGCTAATCAAAACCAAATAGATGTCAAGGTGGAAAAAGGACGACAGCTGTTACTTAGGTATTTGGATGACTACCTCTACCAATCTATTACTAGACAAAAAGTCAGAGCCGAACTGGAAGATGAGGAATCTCTTCCTGTTGATGAACTAACAGAAAAGGTAAAAACAGTTTATAAGCAGGAAATGGAGCAAGTCAACAGTTTGACGGAAAACTACACCATTGAGGATATCTATCTACCATGGAACAGAACGTTTGAAATCGGAATACAGTTAACATCCAGTAACTTATCAGAATGAAATGGGGTGTTTGTTTGCAAAGAGATATAGCGATTATCGGCGGAGGGATTGGTGGTTGTCTGGCGGCATTGACCGCAGCTAAGTTGGGCAATAAGGTTGTGCTTACAGAGGAAACGGATTGGATTGGCGGACAGTTAACGAGCCAGGCCGTCCCACCGGATGAACATCCTTGGATTGAACATTTTGGCTGTTCTAAAACATATAGGCAGTACCGGAATCGTGTTCGCGATTATTATAAAAAGAATTATCCGTTAAAGGAAGCAGGATTACGGAATGAGCGGTTGAATCCTGGAAATGCATGGGTCAGTCGGCTTGCCCATGAGCCAAAGATCGCGTTAACTATTTTATATGAAATGCTGCAGCCTTATCTATCCAATGGCCGAATTGAACTGTTACTGAATCATAAGCCTGTACGGGTAGAAGTAGATGGGGACGAGGTCAAGAAGGTCGTGGTTCAGGATTTCTATACAAAACAGGAAAAGGTAATTGAAACAGCTTATTTTCTGGACGCCACCGAGCTTGGAGATGTTTTACCGCTTGCTGGGATAGAGTATGTCGTTGGCGCGGAATCAAGAGAGGATACCGGGGAACCGAATGCTTTACCTGAGACAATTCCACAGGATATTCAATCTATTACGCATGTGTTTGCACTCGAATATGTTGAGGGTGGCGACTTTACGATTGCAAAGCCAGACATGTATGACTTCTGGAGGGATTATCAAGCACCATTCTTAAGTCATATGCAGCTGAGTGAATTTATTCCACAGGCCCATAATGGAGAATCAAAAAAAATGCCCTTCTTCACAGAGCGCGATTCGCTTGGCATGTGGGAGTATAGAAGAATTATCGATAAAACCCAATTTGAAGATGGCTTTTTTGACGGAGATTTATCGTTGATCAACTGGCCTCAGAATGATTACTGGCTTGGTTCCATTATTGATGTAAGTGATGCGAATAAACAGAAGCATTTGGAAGAAGCGCGTCAATTGAGCCTATCAACCTTGTATTGGCTGCAAACAGAAGCACCACGGCCATATGGTGTAAAAGGATATCCAGGATTTAAATTGCGTCCGGATGTAGTTGGAACAAAGGATGGACTAGCGATGCATCCGTATATCAGAGAATCTAGAAGGATAAAAGCAGCGCACACTGTTACGGAAAAGGATATTAACGCCGATCTTAGAGGCCAAGAAGGAGTAAGAAAGTTAGAAGATTCGGTTGGGGTGGGAGCATACCGAATAGACTTGCACCCGACTACCGAGAAAAATAGATTATTTTATGCGAAAAGTTATCCGTTTGAAATCCCACTAGGAAGTTTGGTGCCTGTAAGGGTGAAAAACCTGATTCCAGCATGCAAGAATATTGGTACAACCCAACTGACTAACGGTTGTTTTAGGGTGCATCCGGTGGAATGGAATATCGGGGAAGCGGCTGGGGCGCTTGCTGCCTTTTCTCTGAAACACCATGTTAAGCCACAAGATGTACATAAGAGCAAAGAAATGACCAAAGAGCTTCAAGATATCTTGATTGATTTAGGGGTAGAAATCCATTGGCCAGAAGTACATGCATTTTAGGAGAACGGGGCCGCGTGGAGCGTGGTCCTCATGAACATTACTCGAGTTTTGTCGATTGTTTGGAGTTTTAAAAATATTATTTTATTTTTGAAAATGCAATTGACAATCAATATGGACTAAGCCTATAATTATGGTGGAGATATTCTTCTGTTTATTTAATAAAAAAGAAGTATTGCTCCAAATAAGTTTAAATATGGAGGGGAATTAGGTTGGAAAAGTTCAAAAAAAGTTTCTTGTTATTAGGCCTCTTAGGAATTATGTTAATACTTTTTGCAGCGTGCTCTGGCGATGAGACCTCTGGCAACTCGAATAATGACGCGAATGCTGGGGATACAGAAGGTAAAGATGGAGAATTATCTGGTGAAGTCGAATTTATGACGATTTCATTGTTTCCAACATTTGAAGAGTACTTGAATGGTCTGAAAGAAGACTTTGAAAAGTTGCATCCAGATGTAACCGTTACCATTAACGACGTCCCATACGATCAGGTTGAACAGTATGTACTTACTGCAGCATCTAGCGGTGATCTGCCAGATGTTATGAACTTAAACACAGAGTTTGTCAAAAAGATTGGTGCCATGGGTGGGCTAGTTAATATGGATGAAGCAGCAGCCGATGTAAAGGACACCTTCTTTGAAGGACTTTGGAAAACAGGTGGGGTAAACGGTACTGTTTATGCACTACCTTGGTACACGACAACAAGTGGTTTAATCTATAACCCTGAAATTTTAAAAGAAGCGGGATTTGATTCGCCTCCTACTACATTTGATGAGGCGTGGGAAATGTCAAAAGAAATCTATGAGAAAACAGGTGCCCGTGGAGAATACGTTCAAGGTGAAATGCATCTATTATTCCCGAAAAATGGCATTCCAATCTTGAATGAAGATAACACGGCGGCAGCGTTTAATACACCGGAAGCAGTAGAATTATGGACGAAACTCAAAGAGTATCATGAACAAGGATTATTTGAATTAGATGTCATGTTAGACCAAGTTTCTATGGCTGAGTTATATGCCTCTGAAAAAGTTGCATGGTGGGCTACAGGTCCCCAGCTATTCCGCCAAGTAAAAGACTTATCTCCTGAGGTATATGAAAAATCAATGGGTGCTGCAGCGCTTCAAGGAACAGCTGGAAAACAGCATGCTAACCCAATGAATATCGCAGTAGCTGCTAACAGTGAGTCTAAAGATGCAGCTGTCGCATTTGCTAAATTCGTTACAAATGCAGAAAATCAATTAGAGTTTGGTAAATTAGCTTCGGTACTTCCACCAGTTAAAGAGGCAGTAAATAATGAGTTCTTTGATCAAGGTAAAGATTCTGAAGATGCAACAACTCGCGGACGTTACTTTGCAGCTCAATCATTAGCTGATGCTGAAAATATGAGTCCTCAAGTTGAAAATGTTTCGCAGGTAATAGAAGCAATTCAGGAGGCATTCCAGCAAGTCATCTTAAATGATGTTGATCCAGCAGATGCGCTAGCAAAAGCCGAACAAAAAGTAAACAGTGTATTAGAGTAGGTTCCAGGGTCAATCCCCCTTTAGGTGGTATGCATCATCTCCAGATCATGGAAGTTAGAGGGGGATGACCCTATTTCTTTAATATAAAGCGGTTTCTCAAGGAGGTAAGAGTATGTATAAGGCTAGGCATGCATGGGGGTTTCTTGCCATCCCACTTATATTACTAACCGTATTTACATTCATACCTAGTATTGCAGCATTGGTATTGAGTTTTACAAATTATAATGTATTCCAGCCTATTGAATTTCTTGGATTAGAGAATTACATAAGAGCTTTTCAGGATGAAGATTTTCGTAAGGCTATGTTCACAACAATCTATTATTGGGTATTAGTTACGCCTGCACTGGTTGTTCTTCCTATCTTGGTAGCTATTTTAGTAAATCAAAAGTTAAAAGGGATTAAAATCTTTCGTTTGATTTATTATTTCCCAGTCCTGGTATCCGTTGTAATAACAGCGATATTGTGGAAGTGGATGTTCGCTACAGATGGAATTATAAATTATTTTCTAAGTTTGTTTGGTGTTGATCCAATTAGCTGGCTACTCGAAACTTCTACCGTCATGCCTGCACTTGCATTTGTAACAGTCTGGCAAGGATTCGGTTACTATATGCTATTTTACTTAGCGGCATTACAGGGTGTCCCGAAAGATCTGTATGAAGCCAGTGAACTCGATGGTGCAAGCTTTTGGCAAAAACATCTGTACGTCACAGTGCCGATGATTAAACCAATGATTTTCTTTGTCGCCGTTATTTCCACAATGGGGGCATTCAAAGAATTCACCTTAATGCTGACGATGACCTCTGGTGGCCCATTAGATGCATCCACCACGGTCGTATTGCTTGTGTTTGAGGAAGCATTTACGAACTTAGATATGGGTTATGCGAGTGCAATTTCCTTTATATTGTTCGTCATCATTCTAATTATCACGTTGATTAACCAGAAATTGCTTGATAACCCCAATAAATAGAGGAGGGGAATAATATGTCTCAATCTATTGCGTCGGATTCTTCAAAGGAAGGATTTAATCGTAGAAAAATAATTAACAAAGTGATATCCTATTCCATTTTAATCCTATTAACCTGTATTACCATTATTCCATTCCTTTGGACATTGTCTGTTTCACTTAAGGGGCAAAACGAGGTTATATTTTCGATACCACCCCAGTTTTTACCTGAGACCCTGACCCTCGAGAACTTTATTACTGTATGGAAAACCTTGCCTATTCCAAGATATTTACTTAACACAGTAATCCTAACCTTCTTTGGGGTTATTTTACCGTTAATATTTTGCTCATTTGCAGCTTATCCATTGGCAAGGATGAAATTCAGGGGAATGAATGTCATCTTCATTTTGATTATTGCCACTATGATGATTCCAAATGAAGTAACAATGATCCCAGTATATCTAGTCATTGACATGCTAGGTTTAATGGGAACCTACACTGGTATTATCATTACTGGTGCCATTACACCTCTAGGTATTTTCCTAATGCGGCAAGGATTTCAAGAAATACCAAGAGAAATTGAGGAATCGGCTGTCATTGATGGAGCAAATGTATGGCAAATCTTTTGGAGTTTAATGTTTCCAATGGTAAAACCAATGCTAGGTGTGCTAGCGATATTATGTTTTATATCCTCATGGAATAACTTCCTATGGCCATTGCTTATTTTGGATGACCAAAATATGTATCCGATTACGTTAGGGCTTTATAAATTACAAGGAGCATTCTCTGCAAATACTAGATTAATTGCTGCTGGTGCGCTAATCGCGCTGACTCCAGTCATTGTAGTATTTGTAGCGTTCCAGCGTTACTTTATTGAAGCCGCATACTCAAGCTCGGTAAAAGGATAAACAAAAAGGTTGTGAAACGAATGAATTCAGCAATAACTACTATATTTGAAGCCTTTGAATGGTTCATGCGATTAGTAAGGCTTAACCTGGTATTTTTATTAGCATGTGTCAGTGGACTAGTCCTCTTTAGCTTTTTCCCGGCTATCACAGCTTCCTTTGCAGTGGCGGATAAATGGATAAAAGGAAATACGGATTTATCTGTTTGGAAGGAATTCTGGAAAAATTTCAAAGAAAGCTATATCCGATCCCAGGTTGTAGGATTCCTAATGGGGATTGCGATACTAATTATTGTTGTAGATTTAAACTTTTTTAGTCAGATAGACGTACTACTGATGAAAGTGCCAGTTATGATACTGCTGGGTTTACTGCTAATAGTTATTACGATTACCGGCCTATATATCTTTCCGATTCTATTAAAATCTGAGGTTAAAGTAAAAGAATTGTTCATAACAGCTTTCTTTACCAGCTTATCTTATATTCACTGGACCGTGATTAACTTAACGGGCATCGCCGGATTATTGTATGTGTCATACAGGTTTCCAGGTACCTTATTCTTCCTGACTGGAAGTTGTATTATTCTTTGGATTGCCTGTATGAATCAAATCGTCAGAAACAAAATCAATCGAAGGTATGAAAAATTAAAAAGTGTTGCGGAGTAGAAAAGTTTCAATGTTAGAAAAACAACAGACTGTGGTGAAGCGAATGGAAAAAACTCAACTGTTAAACCGAATAAAAGGGAAATTGATTGTTTCCTGCCAAGCGCTTGAGGGAGAGCCTCTCTACGGCTCTCATATCATGGCTAGGATGGCTTTGGCAGCTGATGAAGGCGGGGCAGTGGCCATTAGGGCGAATGGTATGGAAGATATTTCAGCCATTAAACAAGCTACCAACCTTCCAATCATTGGACTGGTAAAGCGGGATTATGAGAATAGCAACGTTTACATTACTCCAACTAAAAGAGAAGTAGATGAACTTTTGAAGGTCGGAGTAGATGTTATCGCCATTGATGCAACAAAACGCGAACGACCAAATGGGGAATCAATTGAAGAATTAATTTCTTATATAAAAGAACATAATAAATTCATTCTTGCAGACATTTCAACGGTGGATGAGGGCTTATACGCCTTGAAGCTTGGAGTTGATTTTGTCTCAACGACTTTATCGGGATACACCGAATATACCAAACGGGAAGAACCCGGTCCCGACATGGAGCTAGTAGAAAGGCTAGTAAATGTGACAAATGCCCCTATCTTTGCCGAAGGGCGAATTGGGAATCCAAAGGAAGCGAAAGAAATGATCCAAAAAGGCGCACATACAGTTATTGTTGGTTCAGCTATAACCAGACCGCAATATATCACCAAAATATTTGTGGATGGGCTTCTAGATTAACTTATGAATTACTCGAATCTGCCTACGAGAGGGGGGCTTCAACAATCAAAATTTGGGTGGAGTAAATATAAATTATCTTATTAGATTAAGGGAGTGGTGAATGAATGAGAAAAAAGTCGATGATTAAATTTTTTTCAGCAATGATTGTCACCATGGTAGTCCTTTTCACCTCAATACCAACGTATGCAGATAATGGATCAACTGAAGACACGGTTAAAGACTTAGTACAAAACAAGAATATGAAATCAAGAATACTATGGTATGACCTAAGTGCTAACCTGGAAAACTTGGACACTCCTGAAGAGGTAGCAGATATCGTTGCAAAAACGGCAGATGCTAACATTAATGGTATTGTTCTGGATGTTAAAAATCGTAGTGGTTTTGTGCCGTATCAAAGTGAATATGCGCCGCATTTGAGTGAATCAAAAAATCCTAAATATAACTGGTATCCAGAAGATTATGACTTGATTGAAACAGTTCTGAACGAAGCTAAAAAATATGACATTGAGGTTCATCTAAATATCAATACATTCTCAGCGGGGGATACCATTTATAATGAAGGGCCTGCAATCGACAACCCGGATTGGCAGACGATTGTGTATGATGTCAACCGAGTGGTTACGGAAGCGGAAGGTAATACACACGCAATTGACGGATTTGACCAAACGAGGCGTTCAGGTACACTAATTGTTTATACACCGGAAAATAATGATTTAACGCCAACAAATCGGTGGGGAATAGAGGTTGTTGTGGAAAATGGTGTCGTTACAGACATTGTTGACCGGGTTGTTATTGGTGGGGAGGGTCCTCCCGTTCCGGAAAATGGATATGTTTTGTCTGGACATGGCGAAGCAAGACAATGGCTTCTTGAAAATGTAGAGGTTGGCGAACAAATTGACATTTCGAGTGTCGAGACGGATTTAAAACCAGTGTCCGAAACAGCTGGACCCGCAGCTTTTATGAATCCGATCAATCCGGAAGTTCAACAGTATACATGGAATGTAATTGAGGAATTAGTTACCAATTACGATATTGATGGTTTAACCTTGGACCGGGCAAGATACAATAATATATACACTGACTTCAGTGACTTAAGCCGTGAGAAATTTGAAGAAGCTATCGGTCAGGAAGTTACAAATTGGCCAGAGGATATTTATACTGTAACCTTTAAGGGTAATGAAAAAGTAATCAATCCAGGGCCGTTCTATAAACAATGGATCAAGTGGCGGGCCCAGAATATTCATGACTATTTTGGGGCTACCAAAGAATTCATCCGTGACTTGGATTCAGATGTATTGTTCAATACCTATGTCGGATCCTGGTATCCATTGTATTATAGTGAGGGTGTGAACTGGGGAAGTAAGGACTATTTCCCAGAGTATGATTGGACTGCAGACAACTATAATGAAACTGGCTATGCTAATCACCTAGACTTCTTGATGACCGGTCTCTATTATGGGGATGTCACGGTTGAAGAATTAGAAGGCAAGTTACCATCCTGGTATAGTGTTGAGGGTGCTGCTGATCTTAGCATGGAAGCGACACAATATGATACATTTGTCTATGGAAGTCTGTTTTTACTTCAATATCAAGATAGACCAGAAGCCTTTAAGCGGGCGATTAGAATGACAGAGGAAAAGATGCATGGGATTATGTTGTTCGACCTGGTTTACATTGAAATGTATGATTGGTGGCCACTACTAGAAGAGGTGTTTGACAACAAAACGAAATCACCTCACCAAAACCCAGGATTATTAAAACAGATTAGGTCAAATTAATTTAAAAAAGGTGAAAAGAAGGCGAGCTATTCGCCTTCTTGTGACCTTTTGGGCCAGCCCCTTTCTTTCTGAAATAGCCAAGCGATTTCGTATTAGTTATCTCAGATTAAAAAATGAAGGGAGGAACAAGAATGAAGGTGTTACCCCATATGAAAAAGCCAATTACAGAAATTATTAATAGTTATTATCCATCTTTAACTAATTCCGAACAAAAAGTAGCTATTTTTGTGTTAGAGAATTTAGAAAAAGTGATATTTTATTCAGTAACAGATCTTGCGGATGAAGCCGGCGTCGGTGAAACCACTGTGTTACGATTTTGCCGCAAAATAGGCCTAAAAGGATACCAGGAATTCAAGTTAACTATTGCACAAAATATTTCTGAGGACAAAAAGGAAAAAAACGAATCTGACTCTGAGAATTTAATACAGTCCATCGCTCAAAACACGGTTTTTGCGATTAATAACACTGCTTCTATGATTAGCGAGGAGGATTTAAGTGCAACACTTGAAATACTTAGGCAGGCCAAATCGATACATATTTTTGGAGTTGGAAGTTCAGGAATCACAGCAGTAGATGCCAAAAGCAGGTTCCTTCGCATCGGTATTCATACAGATGCCATAACCGATTCTCATTTACAAGCCATGTCTGCAGCCACTTTAACCGAGGATGATGTGGTCATTGCACTCAGTATCTCAGGTTCTACTAGGGATACGATTGAATCCGTTAAACTAGCAAGAGACAATGGCGCCAAGGTAATTGCTATCACATATTACTCCCGCTCACCAATCACCCAATTTGCTGACATTGTACTAGTTGGAGGCGCTAAAGAATCCCCTCTAGAAGGCGGATCCTTAATAGCAAAGATATCCCAGTTGTTTGTCGTGGATTTATTATGTACAGGAATTGCGCTATTGGAAAAAGATGAAGCTGTAGAGATGCAAAGTAAGACAGCTTCGGCGGTAGTTAGTAAAATTTATTAAGGCGGATTTATGAATGTCTATAAGTGGCAGGTGATATAAATTTGATAACTAATAAAAAAAGAGACGGAGAAGTCAGGTAGCCTACTTCCCCGTCTCTTTATTATTCTCCCTAAAAACTTCCCCAGCCATGCCCATGGCCTGAACAGCCTTCGGATACCCAACATATCCTGCGCAATGGATAATAACTTCGATGATCTCTTCTTACAGGTTTTTCATCAAGATAGCCAATAGACTCGCAAAAGGGATTCAGTCTATTTTTCCCTTCAGCCAGTTCTGTCTTCATTAAACAGCTTTTAATCTGGTTTGCTGTAATCTTGATGTTTGTCATTCACAATTCCTCCCTGTCTCAATATATGAAACGGGAGTTTTGTCCTAACACAGAATTATTGCTTTAAATTTAATTCACTTTAAAAAGGAAGTTGATATTGTGAGTAATGAAAGATATATCCCACTGCCTTTAAAACGAAAGGTTAGGAAAGCAGCTTATTTTAGATGTATTATTTGCGGGAATCCCATTATAGAGTATCATCATATAGTTCCCTTTCACCGTGTTAAAGAGCATTCCTCAGACAACCTAGTTGCGTTATGTCCTGAACATCATCATCGAGCGGATTGTGGTGAAATCCCATTAGGTAGTATTAATAAATTCAGAGAAAATCCATTTAACAGGGATAAAAACCATATATCAAAAGACTTTTTCCTGTCCAATTATTCTGCCCTTAGAACAAGGGTAGGTTCTAATGTTTATATTAGAACTCCAAAGATTTTAATTGTGGACAATCAATCGCTTATAACAATAACTCCTGATAATGATGATAACGCCTTATTAAATGCAAAGTTTTATGATTCAAAGGATATGTTAGTGGCAGAAATAAAGGATAACGAGTGGTTTGCCTATCAAACTCCTAAACTATGGGATATAAGTTATTCTCCAGGTCATTTAAAGATTAATCGGAGTAAAGGAGATATTTTAATGGAGTTCAAACTAAGCGATGGAAATATCGACTTAAGGGCAGAAATGTATTATCACGGTTACGGAATATCACTACTGCCCGATAGAACAGTATTAGGCCAATCTAGTATAATATCTAACTCAGTCATGCAGGATTGTGGTGCAGGTATATGTATTTCTACTGGAAAGTAATTGATAAGAGACGCACTTTTTAGGAAGCTGCGCCTTTTTTAATGGATACCTGCTTGAAAAATTTTCCTTCTATTGCGGATTTAATTTACATAATGTGGTATTTTAGTATTAAAGATAAATAGTTAGAGGTGGATGCTACCTTGTCTGACACCTCAATAGGAGAAGATTAGTATGGAATTAGGCCTTTTAGAAGGATTTAAAATGAGTATAGATATATTTTGGTCTCTGTTAACTGCCGAGCCATCACTTGCGATAGGCATCTGCGTGATGATTGGTTGTTATTTTTTATTTTTATTAACAATAAATAGTATAAGAGAGCAAAAACTTAGGAAGTCAGGTATTTCAGAAGTTGATAAAATGAGAGGAAGAAAATTCGAAGAGTATCTTCAGACCTTGTTCAAGGCTAAAGGTTATGTTGTGAAATTGACCCCAGCAAGCGGAGATTATGGGGCAGACCTTATTTTATCAACAAAAGAAAATAAGATTATTGTTCAAGCCAAAAGATATAAGAAAAATGTTGGTGTGAAAGCTGTTCAGGAAATAGCATCAGCAAGAAGCCACTATAAAGCAGACGAGTGCTGGGTGGTTACTAATAGCTATTTTACTGAACAAGCGAAAAGTTTAGCAAGGTCAAATCAAGTTAGATTAATTGATCGTAAACAGTTAATGGAGTGGATGTTAGAGGAGAAGAAAAGCGATAGAGTGGTAAGTTAGGATAATTTTATCGTGACAGACTTAGTGACTTTTCAATTAGAAATGGAACAACCAGGTGACATAGATCACAAAGAAGGTTCTAAAGAGAAGCGTGAAAAAGTCTAAACATAGTCTCCGGCGTATTCCCGTAACTTTTTAAAGGATATAATTATACCCTCAGTTAAATCAATATCATTAAAGACATCCAGCCGTTTATTTAAAGAGCGGCTGGATTTTAATGTGAATTGAACTGCTCATTTTTTTGAAGAAAAAGAGGTGGGACATGGGGGTCAGACCCCTTTGTCCCAGAAATGGGAAATAGACACGGTATTACAAGAATGATATGTTTAGGTGAAAGAACCGAAAGCGAAGGAGTGAGCATAAATGTCTTTTAAACGATTATTTGTGCTTGTCGCTATTTTATTTATGGTGTCCATTCAAACACCGGAGACAGTACAAAAAACGTGGAACGCAGAGCAACCAGAAACAGCGACTGTTGAAAGATGGACGTTAGATATAAAGAAATGGATCGCTGATAAGGGTATAAATATAGAGGGAATTAAAAAGAACTTTGTCCAGCTGTTCACGGAGATGGAAGTTCCTAAAGGGAAGGAAACTGATCCGATAAAACCCGATTCGAATGGGTCAGAACAAGGTTCTACATCGGAATTAGTGGTAACAGAACCTTCAAAATATGAGAAAGAGGTAGTTGAGCTTGTCAATGAAGAACGGGCAAAAGAGAACTTACCTCCACTAAAAATAGATGACCGTTTAAGCAGTCTTGCCCGAAAGAAGTCTCAGGATATGGCGACTAATAACTACTTCAGTCATACATCGCCAACATACGGTTCACCATTTGAGATGATGAATCAATTTGACTTCAGCTATCGCATGGCCGGTGAGAATATCGCAGCGGGGCAACGCAGCCCTGAACAGGTAGTAGAAGGCTGGATGAACAGTGAGGGTCACCGAAAAAATATTATGAAGGATGGCTTCACCCATATAGGTGTTGGCTATGTAGAAGGTGCCGGTCCGCCGTATGGAACCTACTGGACACAGTTGTTTATGACACCGAGGTAGTTGGGGAGAATATATTTTAAAAAAAGCGTCTATTTTGAGATACATAATAGGCGCTTTTTTAAATAGAAATAAATTATCATGTTTTGTCCTGACTTTTGAGCATTTTCGAGGATAAAAGAAATTGACACATATATAACTGAATGAGTATACTGTAATAACCAAGTTTGTTGATAGGAATTATTATGTAAGGGGGGAAGTTCATTGTTTCTTGAAGTGAATCATGTTGGAAAAACCTTTACAGATCAGGAAAAGCAATCATCCTTTGAAGTCTTTTCTGATATTGACATAGAAGTATCTGAAAATGAATTTGTTTCGATTTTAGGGCCATCGGGTTGTGGGAAATCCACTTTGCTTTCCATGGTAGCTGGTCTTGAACGTGCGACAAACGGAAGTATTTTGCTTGAGGGAAAGGAAATTACCCAGGCTGGCCGGGAGCGTGGAATGGTTTTTCAGCAACCTTCATTATTTCCATGGCTCAATGTGCAGGATAACGTTACATTTCCATTAAAAGGCGTTGCGAATAAAAATGAAGCAAACGAACGGGCGGAACACTTTCTGAAAATGGTTCATCTTAGCCGGTTCAAAAACAGCTATATTTATGAATTATCAGGGGGAATGCAGCAGCGTGTCGCAATTGCAAGGGCGCTTGCGATGAACCCCAAAGTACTATTGATGGATGAGCCGTTCGGAGCGCTGGATGAACAGACTCGCCATATTTTACAGGATGAGTTAATGAAAATCTGGCAAGAGACACAGAAAACGATTCTTTTTGTGACGCACAGCATTCAAGAAGCTATTAAACTATCAGACCGGGTGGTTGTAATGGGGACACGTCCTGGTCGGGTAATCGCCGATTTTCCTATCGATATTCCTAGACCGAGAAGGCGTGACGATCAGGCGGTCATTGACATTGAAACTAAAGTGATGAATTTGCTTGAAGATGAAATAAAAAAAGTCTTAGAGGAAGAGTTATCAAATGAAATTCAATATAGTCGTTAAACGGATATTGTTTTTAGTTGCAGTAATTGGCTTATGGCAGCTTATATTTTCCCTGAATGTTTTCCCGGATATTATCTTTCCGTCACCAGGCAAGGTTTGGGCAGCATTGTCCGGGGGATTTGCAGATGGTGACTTCGTTAATGCATTAGTAGCAAGTTTTAAACATTTACTGTTTGGATTATCAATGGCCATACTGTTTGGAACGGCTTTAGGTGTGATTCTTGGTAAATCGAGGCAGGCGGATGAAACGGCGGGCATGTATTTGATAGCCCTCCAAAGTATCCCGAGTATTGTATGGGTACCTCTTTCCCTAATGCTGTTTGGATTCACTGAATTCGCTATTGTATTCGTTGTTGTACTTGGTGGTACCTTTGTTATGGCGTTGAATGTACGGTCGGCAATTCAAAACGTCCCACCACATTTTGTAAGAGCAGCAAGAACCATGGGCGCAAGAGGCTTGGGATTATTTTACCGGGTTGAGGTCCCTGCAAGTATTCCCTATTTCATGTCGGGAGTCAGGCTTGCCTGGGCGTTTAGCTGGCGTGCGTTAATGGCTGGTGAATTACTCAGTAATGGACCAGGTCTTGGCTATTCCTTGAGGTATGCACAGGATTATGCCCGGATGGATCAGGTAATCGCAATCATTATTATGATTGGACTAATCGGAGCAATCGTTGATCAGCTTGTATTTTCCAAGTTAGAAAAGAATGTAATGAGGCGTTGGGGCTTAGTTAAATAATAGAAAGGTGGAAATATAATGAAGAAGTTTTTATCTATAATCGCCATTGCGGTGTTAGGTCTGGTGCTTGCAGCGTGTGGAGGCGGTAATGAAGCATCCGGTAGTGGAGATAAAGGGAAAGAAATTACAATCGGGTATTTCCCGAATATTAACCATGTAGCCGGGATGGTAGCTGAAGAGAAAAAATTACATTCCGAGACATTGCCAGATGGAACGACAGTTAATTATCAATATTTCCCGGATGGTTCGGCGTTTATGACCGCGCTTGAGACCGGCGATATTCAGGGAGGACTAGTTGGACCCGGACCAGCGATGAACCACTTTACAAGTGGTGCGGAGATTCATGTTGTTGCGGCGGGTTCAACCGGTGGAACGGTCATTATGGCTAGAAAGGGAGCAGGCATTGAAACTCCTGAAGATTTAAAAGGAAAGACGTTTATTTCACCACGGGTAGGTTGCACACATGACGTTCAATTTGAAACCATGATGAAAGAAGAATATGGAATTACTTCAAGCCGCATCGGTGGAGAAATGAAGCATGTTACCGGCAAACCAGCAACCTATCATAGTATGTTTGTTACAGGGAATGTTGATGTAGCAACGGTTCCTGAGCCATGGGCATCTGTGATTGAAGCGGAGGGAAGCGGGGAAGTGCTTGTAGATACCCCAGACGTGGCATATGGCGAAACATTGCCGGCAGCCGTTTTTGTTACATCGCAGGACCTTGTTAAAAACGACCCGGAGCTGGTTCAAAGTATCGTTGATGGACATAAGAAAGCAACCGAGTTCATTCAAAACAACCCGGATGAAGCAAAGAAAATTGCCATTAAGAAAATTAAAGAAATCACTGATCAGAAACTTTCTGCAGACGTCATTGATAACGCGTGGGAGCGAATTAACTTCACTTATGAAGTAAACGGAGATGTATTGCAGGACTTCGCAAATTCATCACATGATTTGAAGTTCTTGAAGGAAAAGCCAGATTTAGAAGGCTTAGTTGACACTAGTTTTATAAAGTAATATGAAGTGGGACACGGGGTCAGACCCCGATGTCCCACTTTTTTGTGGGAAAGGGGGGTCAGAGCCATCTGTCCCATTTTTAAAAACATATTGACAATTCGATAATGTATTATGTATGATGTATACATAACACATGGTGGTGAGAATTTTATGAAAAAAGCTATAATGAAACCGATTGCAAAGAAACGGACAACTAAGGAAATTGTTTATGATGAGCTGAAAAAGGCTATTCTTGATCGTTCTATTGATAATCAGGAAATTCTTACGGAAACATTGCTTGCCGAAAGCCTTAACACTTCACGTACTCCGATACGGGAAGCGGTGGCTGAACTTGTCCGAGAAGGACTACTGGTGCAGATTCCGCGAAAAGGTTTTCATGTGCGGGTAGTATCCGAGGGTGAGCAGGAGCAGATTATGTTTTTACGGCGGACCATCGAATCAGAGGGGCTTAAGAAGCTTGCGAGAATCATTACAGAAGAACAGATTAATAGATTGAATGAAATTGTGTCTGAACAGGAAAAGGCAATGCTTAAGGAAGATCGGGTACGATATATAGAGCTTGATCAGATTTTCCACCGTAAAATACTTGAGTTCGCTAATCAGAATATCCTTGGAAACATTCTGCAAGATATGTACAATCTAGCCCGTCTGATTGGTCACAATGCGCTCGCAAAGGAAGGAAGGATGAAAGAAGTTATACAGGAGCATAAGGATATCATTATTGCCTTATCCAGGAAGAATGGAGAAGAGGCGGCCAAACTGGTGAGGCATCATCTGGATGTCACGGTTGCCAGAATAAAAGGACTAAATTAATTTTAATAGAAAGCGCTATCAGAGAGGGGTTAACCATGGAAAAATCAGCACAGAAACATAACACGTTTGAAATTGAACTTGAGGGCGGTAAACGCGAACTTACAATTAACAAGGCGTATTGTATCGGCTATACAGGGAGAAACAAGGAAAAGACATTCGAACACATAAAAGAGCTTGCTGAGATTGGAGTTCCAGAGCCTGCTGAGGTGCCGGCTTTGTATCCGGTAAGCGTGAGTACCCTTAACCAGGCTGGCGAAATAGAAGTGATTGGCGACAAAACTAGCGGTGAAGCAGAAATTGTACTTATTTTCGGTGATACAACGGAGGAAGTCTTTCTAAGTGTCGGAAGCGATCACACTGATCGAGGACTTGAAACTGTTGATATCAATAAATCAAAGCAGGTCTGTGACAAACCATTTGCAGGGAAGGCATGGGATATCAAAAATGTAATTGAGCACTGGGATGAACTCGAATTGGCCTCGGAAATAAAAATTGATGGAATATGGATTGACTACCAGAAAAACCCGATATCCTCGATTATTACGCTAGATGAGATAAAGGGGTATCTCGAGAAAAAAGATATTCCATTGAAAAACAGCATTGTATTTTCCGGGACCGTTCCACTGCTTGATGGGTTTAAATACGGGGAGGAATTCAGAATGACCCTGACCGACCCAGTTAAGGGCAATTCTATTACGTCCACTTATAACATTACCAGAATAGCAGGATAGGAGGACAATCAAATGAAGTACTCTATCTATCAGATGGATATTATCGCGGGGAACCCTGAAAAGAACCGTGCGAAAGTACGAGAATGGGCTTTAAGAGAAACAGAGGAAAATCATCCGGACATACTTGTTTTGCCGGAAATGTGGACAACCGCATATACGTTGGATTCACTTGATCAATTTGCGGATAAAAACGGTGAGCCAACTAAGAGTTTTTTGAGCGAGTTATCAACGGAACTGAATGTGAACATTATTGGAGGTTCAGTAGCAAACAAGGTTGACGGTGAATTTTATAATTCGTCATTTGTATATGACCGATCCGGAAACCTGGTATATGAATATGACAAAGTGCATTTGGTGCCGATGCTGGGTGAGCACAATTTCTTAGCCGGTGGACAGCATGTGCCTGAGGTATTTGAACTCGAGGGGGTGAAGATGGGATTAATCATCTGTTATGACCTACGTTTTCCAGAGATTATCCGTACCTTAGCGCTTGAAGGAGCACAAGTATTGCATATAGTTGCGGAGTGGCCCGACGCACGAACAGGCCATTGGACAAACCTCCAGATAGCGAGGGCAATAGAAAACCAAATGTATGTTGTTTCTTCTAATAGAGTTGGGGCTTATGATGGAGTGCGATTCTGCGGCAATTCAATGGTAATTAACCCATGGGGAGAGGTTCTGAAAAATGGGTCAGAGGATCTGGAAGAGTCGCTGTCCATTGAGTTGGACTTGGAGAAAGTAAATCAGGTAAGAAATGATGTTCCTATTTTTACAAGTAGGGTTCCACATTTATATAAACAAGGACTATAGAGAGGGGATAATTTATATGAAAATTAAAAAGACATTTCTATATGGATTAATGACTGCATTGATTTTGGTTTTAGCTGCCTGTGGGGGAAATGCTAATGGAGAAGACGGATCTACAACGTTGAAGCTTGCCCACTCAGGTTCTGAAACGCACCAGTACCACATTGCTGCCAAGAAGTTTAAGGAACTTGTTGAAGAAAAGACAGATGGTAAAGTCGCGATTGAAATTCACCCAAACGCAACCCTTGGAAGTGAAGGTGAAGTAATTGAGCAAGTTATGGGTGGTTCCGTTGATATGACCATGGTAGCCGCTGACAGTGCGCTTGCAAACACAATTCCTGAAATGAATGTATTCGGTATTCCGTACCTGTTCAAGGATAGAGAGCATGTTTACGGTGTTCTTGATGGTGAAATCGGAAGCGACCTACTAGAACTTGCTGCTGACAAAAATATGAAGGGGCTTGGGTACTGGGAAGTTGGTTTCCGTCACCTGACCAATAATAAAAGAGAGATTCATACTCCCGAAGATGTAAAAGGATTGAGAGTTCGTGTACAGCCAGCACCAGTTTGGAAAGCACATATGAAAGCACTTGGTGCAAGCCCTACGCCGGTAGCATTTAATGAATTGTACTCAGCACTTGATCAAGGTGTGGTTGATGGACAGGAGAATCCGCTTCCTACTATCAGTTCCATGAAATTTTATGAAGTGCAGAAGTATGTTGCTCTTACAGCACACACTTATACTCCAGCAGTGGCACTTATGAACGATGGTATTTGGAAAGATTTGAGTGAAGAGGACCAGAAATTAATCCAGGAAGCTGTAGCTGAAACAGCTGAATACCAGCGTCAGTATCTTGCAGATAAAGAACAGGAAATTATCGATATGCTTAAAGAAGAAGGAGTAACCATCACCGAGCCTGACCGCGAAGCTTTCCGTGAAGCCACAAAAGATGTTAAGGACGCTGTAAGTGAGCAGGTACCTGCTGAGCTTATCAACCGAATTAACGAAGCACAGTAAGTAGTGGTTGTCCCACTAGGGTGGCAAGCCCTGTGGGACAATTTTATTCAAAAGGGGTGAACCAGAATGGCATTAAATAAGATAGATTCATTTCTTGGAAAACTATTAGAGATTATAACTACTATTTGCTTAAGCGTGACAGTGGTTGTAACTTTTTTACAGGTTATCTTTCGGTATGTACTTCAGCAACCGCTCAGCTGGTCGCAAGAAGTATTAATGATAAGTTTTGTATACAGTATTTTATTCGGTGCGGCGCTAGCCATAAAGAATAGAGAGCATTTAACTGTGGATTTATATGACAATGTTTCTAAAGTATTTTCTTCTATATTAAAAACCCTCGAATTTATCGTGGTTGGAGTCGTGATTGGAGTATTACTCTATTACGGTTCGATTCTGGTTATTGATAACTTCCAATCAGGTCAGATTATCGGAATACTGCCGATTAAGAAAGCCTATGTTTATCTGGCTGTACCAGTAAGTGCGCTATTCATGCTCTATTTCCACATAAAGAAGGTGTTCTCATGATCTGGTTGGTAGTATTTTTGTTTCTATTAATTATCCTGCGGGTGCCAATTGCGTTTGCTCTGGGATTTGTGTCAATCATAGGGATTATCCTTTCCGACCCGGGGTTGCTTCCCAATGTACCGAGAAATGTATTTGGAGGGATTGATAACTTCACCTTAGTGGCTGTTCCACTGTTTATTTTAGCGGGTGAAATTATGTCAAAAGGCGGGATATCTAAACGTCTAATTGATTTTTCTAAAACAATTGTCGGCCCCCTCCCCGGCGGTCTTGCTATGGTTGTAGTACTAGCAAGTGTATTTTTTGCCGCTTTAACTGGAACTGCGATTGCGGCTGCGGCGGCTATTGGCGGAATGATGATACCAGCGATGACAAGGGAAGGTTATGATGTCAGATTCTCTTCCAGTCTTGTTGCGACTGCTGCTACAATCGGTCCGATTATTCCTCCTAGTATTGTGTTAATTTTATTCGGAGTAATCGCCAGTGTATCAATTGGTGACTTGTTTATTGCTGGTGTAATTCCCGGGTTATTAATGGGGATTGGATTAATGGGTTACAGTTATTACGTTGGAAAGAAGGAAGGTTATCGCTCAAGTGACCGCAGAGCGACATTCAAAGAAATAGTAGTTGGGCTGAAAGATGCAATTCTTGCCTTGTTCATGCCTGTCATTATTATTGGCGGAATTGTCTCAGGGATTTTCACTGCAACAGAGTCAGGTGTTATTGCAGTTGTCTATGCATTACTAATTGGTCTGTTTGTTTATAGGGAGATATCGTTGAAGGATTTGTGGCCGATTATGCTGAACACGGCCAGAACAACTGCTGGGATTGTTTTCCTAATTGGTACTGCGTCTCTGTTTATATGGTTCCTATCATATAATCAGATACCTAACCAGCTAATCGACATGATGGGTGGCGTTTCAGAAAATCCGATACTATTGTTACTAATCATTAATATTGTGTTACTGATTGCTGGAACGTTCATTGATACCATAAGTGCTGTATCAATATTTACACCTTTATTTTTGCCACTAGTCCTGGCAGCAGGAATTGACCCGGTCCATTTTGGAATCGTAATGGCAGTTAACCTGACGGTCGGAATGGTAACGCCACCACTTGGTGTGTGCTTATTTGTAACTTCATCCATCGCGAAAATAAAAGTTCCAAAAATGTTTAAGTATCTGTTCCCGCAAATCGCAATATTGCTACTAGTGCTTGCGGTGATAACTTATTTCCCAAGTGTTGTAATGTTTCCGGTAGAATTATTTCAGCAATAAAGGGGTTTAATAAATGGAACCTAAAGAGCAGCGTTTTCGGTTTAGACGTAAAGAAGAAAGCGGGACAACTTCGGGCCTGTGTGACAATTACCTGCAGGCTAATATGATTACCCTTCCCAAAGAATATGCTTTTGACTTTCTACTATTTTGTATAAGAAACCCGAGGTCCTGCCCATTGATTGATGTCATTGAAAATGGACATGTACGCCCTCAGGTGGCCGATGCGGATGTAAGAACTGATTTGCCCAAATACCGGATATACAAGAAAGGGAAGCTCGATGGAGAGGTCCTTGATATTGTCAAAGAGTGGAGCGACGATTTAGTTACTTTTCTGATCGGATGTAGCTTTACTTTTGAAAAAGCGTTGGTTCATGCGGGTATACGGTTACTTCATCAAGAGCAAAACAGGGTTGTACCGATGTTTAAAACAACTATTCCGTGTAAAAAGGTTGGCATATTTGATGGGAATATGGTTGTGAGTATGCGTGCGCTGACAGAAAGTGAGATTGACAAAGCGATCAAGATTACTTCAAGGTTTGAGACATCACATGGCGCCCCAATTCATATTGGCGATCCTGCGGAAATTGGAATTGCGGATATTTTTAAGCCAGATTATGGAGAGAGTATCAACTTTGATATAAAAGAACGGATACCGGTTTTTTGGGCATGCGGGGTAACACCGCAAAATGTGTGTCTGAACGCCAAACCTGAACTTATGATTTCCCACGCACCAGGCCATATGCTAATCACAGACAAACTAGAAGAAATAAACTAGACAAAAAGCGATTCACTAACTAATCAACGGTGAATCGTTTTTTTGTGGGACGAGGGGACAGGCACCGTGTCCCAGAGCGGGAAGTGGGACAGAGGGGTCAGACCCCTTTGTCCCAAATCCTCCTATTGATTGGTAACATCTCCGTCCAGAGACAGAGTACAAGTTCTGTAATAAGTGATAACATATTAGAAAATCAACAATTTAGGAGCTGTGATGTGATGAGTTTATTTAGTCTAAGTTCTAAAATGAAATCTGTTTACCAAAGGGAAGTGATTAATGGAACTGACGTTGATTCCGTAAGGGTGAGTACGGTAGCGGATGTACAGCTAGCCTGCAGCGGTGCCGATGAAGTGGAGGTTCTGCTGGAAGGAGAAATTAGTGAGCGAATTGCTGATGATATGGAATTTACAGTAGAACAAAAAGGAAGCTTTCTGGAAATAAATGTTGAACTGAAAAAGATTTTTTTTATAAGTGTTACGATTACTGATTTGAAGCTCCATATTAGCTTGCCGGAGAAAGTTTATAATGACGTGACTATTAAATCATCATCAGGCGACAGCATTATTAATAACATCGCATCTAAAACTTTTACCGGCATTTCCTCGTCGGGAAGGCAAATTTTAACTGGACTGACTGTTTCCGACCAGTTGATTGTCAAAGGCTCCAGTGGAGATATTATATTGAATAATAATAATGCTGGATTGTTGATGGCCTGGGTTAGCAGTGGAAGCATCAATAGTAAAGAGCTTTCTTGCATGAATAATAATTTGGATGCCACTTCTGGAGAAATCCATTTGTATAATGAAGTTTTGGAAGGAAACACGGAATGTAAAGTATCAAGCGGGAATATACGGGTTCAGAGTGAATCTTTCGAGGGTAACCTCGATATCAGGGCAACGAGCGGCAATGTTGATATTTTTAGCAAAAAGTTTGCTGATGATTTACAAGTTGACTGTCATAAGACGTCCGGCCGTTGCAGTGTTAACGTCGAGGGGCTGACTATTAAGGAGAATAGTAAAAATAGGTTTGCCGGGTTAAGAGGAAAAGCAGGAGGAAGTAGAATTAAGGCTGATACTACTTCAGGAAATGTGACGATAGCCGAGTAGTTGACTCACACATTGTTCCAGATATAAAAACTTATACATGCCTGCTACTCGCGACGGTTGTGAACTGTGCGGGGGTATTTACAATGCTTATTCTTCATTAGTTGCCCCCTTTTTTAGAAAGTTATTAAAGGTTGCTAGATAGCTGAATTAGAAAGTGATAAACTTATTAACAAAGAATAATTAGTATGTGGGTATTGGATAATAAAGCCTCTAAATATTTATGGAAGTTCTTCTTTTAGGTGATGACATGACTAAAAAAAAGACAGACGTTTCAATACAAACAAAAATCATGGGTCTTGTGATAGCGTTGATATTATTTATTATTATCAGCTTACTCGGTATTTTTGTTTATTTCGATGTTAAGCATGAGTATAAAAATGCGGGTAATGTTAGCTTGCAAACAGCAAAAATGATTTCGTTTATGCCTAAAGTGAGAGAGGATATGGAAAAACCTCTTCCGTCCCAAGAACTGCAGCATATTGTCGAGCGCATAAGAGACCAAGTAGAGGCTAAATTCATAGTGATTACAGACAGAGAGGGAAAAGTGCTTACTCATCCCAATCGTGGGCGAATAGGCAAGAAAATTCCAATGCAAGGAAGCAACTATAAAGCGGTGGTGTTCGGAGGCTACTATATTTTAAAGTCAAATGAAATAATTGGTCCATCATTAACTGGAAAGGCGCCCATCTTTAATGAAAGAGGTCACATTTTAGGCGTAGTAACAGTTGGATATTTAATTGAGGATATTAAACAAAACATATTATCCAGAGTAAGGAATATACTTCTCTTCGCAGCAATTATTATAGTAATAGGAGTTTTTGCGAGTGTTTCTTTAGCAAGGAATATTAGGAAAGATACACTAGGCTTGGAGCCAAAAGAAATTTCATCCCTATATAGAGATAGAAGTACAATTTTATCTTCGATTGATGAGGGAATAATCGCCATTGATCCGGACTGTAGAATAACATTACTTAACGATGCCGCAGCAAGTATTTTTAATCTAAATCATGAAGAGGCTTGTAACGGAAAACCTATTGAAACCCTGTTACCCAATATAGAATGTAGATCTATTTTAGCCAAAAGAGAAAAAGTAGTAAATATAGAAACGACTTTAGTAGATAAGACTGTGATTATAAATGTTATGCCAGTACTAGATAATGGTAGAGTATTCGGAGGTGTCATTGCGCTTAGAGATAAGACGGAAATACAGGAAACGGTAAACACGCTTTCTGAAGTTAGAAGATATTCTGAAGATCTAAGAGCCCAAACACATGAGTTCACAAATAAGCTATATCTTCTATCAGGGCTAATGCAATTAGGTTACTACGAGGATGCAACTAAGTTAATCCAAAGTGAGATTGAAACGAATGACATGAATAACCGAACAGTTTTTGAACAGATTAAGGATCCAAAAGTACAAGCTATTCTTCTTGGTAAAATTGGGAAGGCCTCTGAGAAAAAGGTGAATTTTAGAATCGATCAAAACAGTTCACTTGAGATATTACCAACACATATAAAGACCGATCAACTAACAACGATTATAGGTAATTTGATAGATAATGCTTTTGAAGAGGTATTCAAGAAGGCAGAGAAACATGTGAGCTTTTTTACATTGGATTTAGGCGACGATATCATCTTTGAAATAACCGATAATGGTGAGGGGATAAATGAGGAAAGGGTTTCATCTATTTTTGAGAAAGGTTTCTCGACAAAAGGAAGTAGTAACCGAGGATATGGACTAGCAAACGTAAAGAAAAATGTAAATGAACTGAATGGTGATATACAGGTCAGCCGTACGGAGGAAGAGACACTATTTACAGTTTATTTACCTAAGAAAATACATTAGGGGGCTAGAACATGCTCAACGTTTTTATTGCGGAGGATGATTTTCGAATAGCAGATATTCATGAACAATTTATATCTAAGATTAATGGTGTAAGAGTAGTAGGGAAGGCTTTAAATGGGGAAGATACGATTAATGCTTTAACAGAACAACCAGTCGATCTGTTGTTGTTGGATATATATATGCCTGACAAATTAGGGGTGGAAGTAATTACTGAACTCCGAACAAAAGGGCTGAAAGATATTGATATAATTGTCATAACAGCTGCAAATGAAAGAAACTTTCTTGAGGAAAGCCTGCGAAGTGGTGTTTTTAGCTACTTAATTAAACCAGTTTTATTAGATAAATTTGTAGAAGAGATTGAAAGATACAAAGAATATAAAAAGCTCCTTAATTCCCAGGATTATGTGGATCAGGAATTTGTCGACAGCCTATTAATTACCAATTCCAACGAACCCCAAATAAATGAACAGCAACACCCTAAAGGTATAGATCCTTTAACATTAAAAAAGGTAACCGAAATAATGGACCACCTAAAAGATGGTATAACTGCGGAAGAGATAAGAATGAAAATGGGCGCCTCTAGGACCACGGCTAGAAGATATTTGGAGTATCTCGTATCTACAGGGGAAATTAATGCAGAGTTGGAATATGGTGTAGTTGGTCGTCCAGAAAGGAAGTATTATCGTAGGGAGAATTAGTCATCAAGCTTTATTAGCTGTTGATGACTTTTTTTGTTTACCTGTGAACAAAATGAACAAAAATAATCTAATACTCTTAATACTATTAAATTTGTAAACGGTTACAAATTTTATTTTTACATTTATCATTATATTAACTTAATTTGAAAGGGTGGGGGAATTGAAAAAAATACTTAGCTTTATAGCAATTGTAGCTTTATTATTTATGGTTGCTTGTTCGGATTCAACAGGGGGTTCTGAAAGCTCAAATGGAGACTCCTTTCCAACAGACGATTTTGAATTTGTAGCACCTGCTTCCCCAGGTGGAGGATGGGATGCTACTGCTAGAGCCATGCAAAAAATTTTACAGGATGAAGGTATTGTAGATAGTGACATTCAAGTAGTAAATAAGCCTGGTGGGAGTGGAGAAGTTGGTTGGCAGTATCTAAAAGAAAAGGACGCTCACACTATTGCAATCAATTCCAGCTTAGTAATTACTAATAATTTGCTAGGCAGAAGTCAGTTAACGTATAAGGACTTTACACCACTTGCTATTTTAACTACAGAGTGGAGTGCAATCGCAGTTCCACCAGACTCAAAGTTAACGTCTGCAGAACAAGTAATGAAGCAACTTAAAGAAGATCCTAAATCTCTTAAAATTGGTGTAGCACCGGGGCTTGGAAACGATGATCATCTTTCATTGGTTCAAGCAGCTAAAACATATGGAGTAGATGTCACAAAACTAGACTTCTTAGTATATGAAAGTGGTGGAGATGTTATTTCTGCACTGCTAGGCGGGCACGTTGACGTTGCAACTATGTCTGTATCAGAAGCAAGAGAGCAGCATGAGGCAGGTAAAGCTGAAATTCTTGCTGTTACATCTGATAAGAGAATAGAAGGTTTAGACGTCCCAACTTGGAAAGAAGTTGGCGTGGACATGGTGTTTCCTCACTGGAGGGGAATTATGGGACCACCTGACATGACAGAAGAAGAAATTGCGTATTGGAATAAGAAAATCCAAGCTATGATCGAAACAGATGCTTGGAAAGAAATACTCAAAAATAACCAATGGGAATCCTTCTACAAGGACAGCGCAGAGTCTGCTGAATTCTTAGAAGAACAAACAAAAATGTATGATGAACTATTATCTGACTCTGGTTTAAAGTAATAGAAAATAAGGGATGGATCCTTTCATGGGGTCCATCTTGATTATTCCAACAGCAAGTTAGGAGGGGAAGTATGATGAATGTTCGAATGACGATGCCTGTTGTCTTCTTTGCACTTGGTGTTTCATTTCTAATTGCTGCTTTCAATCTACCAAAAGCAAGATTAGGAGATCCAAACGGGCCCTTATATTTTCCGGTCATCATATGTTCATTATTAGTCATTTTAAGTGTCGTGTACTTTTTTCAAGAATGGAAAGTACGGAATAAAGAAATTGCTGAAGTAAAGCTTATTTTTTCAGGAAGAGCACCACGATTAATTGGTGGTTCCTTAGTGCTGATTTTCATATATACATTTTTATTTGAACGAATAGGTTTTTTATTCTCAACAATTGTCTTTTTAGGGGCACTGTTGTTTTTAGTGAATGGTAAAGAACGGTGGAAAACAAATATTATTGTTGCTATTGTATTTTCCTTCGTCTCATGGTATTCCTTTGCCGAATTACTACAAGTGAGCTTACCTTAAGGAGGAGGGGACAAAACAATGGGTGTTGATATGACGAATGTAATCGAGGGATTAATGGTTGCATTACAACCTGAAAATATTTTATTTGTGATACTCGGAGGTTTTTTAGGAACAATCGTTGGAATGTTACCTGGATTAGGACCTGCAACAGCGGTTGCTATACTAATACCAATAACATTTGGTATGGATCCAACTAGTGCTTTAGTACTGATGGCTGCCATTTATTATGGGGCGATGTATGGTGGTTCTAGAAGTTCCATTTTGCTAAATACGCCTGGTGATGGTTCTGCGATTGCCGCAACTTTTGATGGTTATCCAATGGCTAAAAAAGGGCAGGCTGGTGAAGCTCTGGCAATTTCTGCCGTAGCATCTCTAATTGGTGGACTGATTGCTATCGTTGGATTTGTTTTACTTGCAAAGCCGCTAGCAAGCTTTGCTGTGCAATTTGGTCCAACTGAATACTTTTGGTTAATGGTGTTTACCTTATCTGCAATTGTATCCCTATCAAAAGGCGCAATGGTAAAAGGGTTCATTTCAATGTGCGTTGGTTTACTATTAAGTACGGTTGGGGTTGATTTACAGACAGGTGTACATAGATTCACTTTTGGCATTCCGCAGTTAACCGAGGGAATTGACTTTCTGGTTATAATTATTGGTGTATATGCAGTAGCAGAGGTGCTGTATAACTATCTAACGATCGATGAGCCTTTTGGCAAGGATAAGAAGAAAGTAGGCAGAATTTGGTTTACAAAGGAGCAATGGAAAAAATCCAAATGGCCTATTCTCCGCAGTGGACCACTAGGTTTCCTGATCGGTGTTCTTCCAGGGGCAGGCGGGTCAATTGCATCCATGTTAACGTATTCCACAGAAAAGCAATTATCCAAGAACCCAGATGAATTTGGAAAAGGAGCAGCCGAAGGGCTCGCAGCACCAGAATCAGCGAATAACGCTGCATCTGTCGGTGCTTTTATCCCACTACTTACAATGGGAATACCTGGTTCTGGGACAACAGCAGTTATCCTAGGGGCGGTAATTATGTTAGGAATGCAGCCTGGCCCGCTTCTATTTCAAAACAGTCCTGACATGGTATGGACGTTAGTAAACAGTATGTTTATCGGGAATATTTTCCTGGTAATAATAAATATTTTACTAGTTGGTTTACTCGTGAAAATCTTGGACACACCGCCAAAAGTATTGTACCCGATAATTTTAGTATTGGCCTTTATTGGAACCTATACACTAAGCTATAGCATTATAGACTTCTATATATTGGTGATCTTTGGTCTGCTGGGTCTATTAATGAAAGTATTAAAGTTTCCAATTGCTCCATTAATCTTAGCGGTTATTGTTGGGTCTGACATGGAACAGAATTTCAGAATGAGTGTTGTAGCTAACGATTCAATAGGATCATTATTTTTATCATCTAATATAACGATAGTACTAATAGTCTTAACAGTACTCTCCTTATTTTATCCATTAATAGTAAGCTTTTTTAAGAAGAGAAAAGAGAACCCTGCAAAATAATAGAATTTCTTTTTATCACGAGGTGTAACAATGGACAAAAAAAAGACGATAATATTTACCATCACCATCGTATTGTATATGTTCTTTCTTACACCCCTTTTTCAATGGGATATTAAAATAATGGCTATTGCGACGCTCTTGATTATTCAAATTCTATGGGTCGGTCGGGTCTTTCCACTAGCTTATAGTTCAATTCTACTGATTCTAATTCTTTCCTTTAACTTTTTTTCTTATGATGAGGTAATGAGTTATGTTGGAACGGGTATAGTGTGGCTATTGTTTTCTACATTTATTATCGCAAATGCTTTTATTAAAACCGGGTTGGCTAGTAGAATATCGTTAAAAATTTTGAGGTTATCAAAGGGGTCAGGAAGTTTACTGATTTTCATCTCCTTTATTTTGATGTTTGTATTAACTATCTTTATTCCTTCAAATATCGGAAAAAGTAGTCTAGTTGCTTCTGTTTTGGATGGTATATCAAATAGCCTCCAAAAAGTGAGCGATGTTTCTAATTTATCAAAAGCTTTATTTATTGGTATTTCTTACGTTGGAGCTATCTCCTGTGCGTTTGTTGCCACAGGGGCCAGCTCAACTATTTATGTCTACGGAATGCTCCAAAGTATATCGACAGAAGTAACTTATCTTTCTTGGATGTTTTTATTTGGGCCTCCTATTTTCATCTATATTATTCTTTTATGGCTGATTTTAACGGTTTATTTCCCACCGGGTAAAATTGATAGAAGTAGTATTATTCAATTAATTGACGAAAGATTAGTTGAATTGGGAAAGGTTCAGGTTGGCGAAAAAAAGATGATTGCTATCATTAGCTTGACATTATTACTTTGGATTACCCAAAGCTGGCATGGCTTCTCCATCCCTCTTGTCGGGATGCTTGGTGCGGCGTTGACTATCTCGCCTTTAATAGGAGTGTGGGACTGGAAAGAAGCAAGTGAAAAAGTTAATTGGAATATCATGATTTTCTTTGCGGCTACTTTGATGATTTCTGACTTATTAATTAAGACAGGAACAGTCGGTTGGTTGGTAGATGGCTTATCAACTAGAATGGAGAATTTATCATCCTATCTTGTTCTATTACTTTTAGTAATCAGCATCGCGCTTATACGTGTAGTGTTTGTAAACGTTCTAGGATTTTTAACGATTATTATACCAGTGGCAATCGCTATTGGAGAAAATATACCCGAGATTAATACTTTAGTTGTTGTAATGGCAGTCTTTTTGGCCGGTGTTCCTGGATTTTTCCTAGTTACGCAATCACCAGTTCATCTAATTAGCTATTCGTTTAACCATTTCACAGATCGAGAACTACTACGGATAGGCTTCCCATCTGCTATAGCATGGTTAGTCGTCGTGTTTTTAAGTGTCTTTTATTGGCAGTTAGTTATCTAAGTGATTATAGAAAACTGAATAATAAAGGAGCCGAAGAATTATGCCTAATGGCGATAGAGTAAAAGAAACTGTTCGTCAGCAATTTTCTGAGAATGCCCGAGAGTACTTAACGAGCGTGTCCCATGCTAAAGGAACGGATTTACAACTGTTATTAGATTGGTTAAAGCCACATAAAGATTGGATTGTTTTAGATATTGCTACAGGAGGAGGACACGTAGCTAAAACAGTTGCCCCGTATGTAAATAGAATTTACGCAACCGACATAACAGAAATAATGCTGGAAAACACAGCAATGGATTTAGCACCACAATTTGGTAATATGGATTTTATTATCGCGGATGCGGAATCTCTTCCATTCTTAAAAGAGCAATTTGACCTTGTTCTCTGTAGGATTGCTCCACATCATTTCCCAAACCCGGACAAATTTGTTCAAGAAGTTGCTAGGGTGCTTAAGGAACAAGGGAAATTTATTTTAATCGATAACGTTGCTCCAGAAGATAATGAACTTGCAGAATACGTGAATACTTTTGAAAAGTTAAGAGACGAAAGTCATGTTCGCTGCCTATCCATTCTTGAATGGAAAGAATTGTTTAAACAATCAGGACTCATTGAAGTAAAAGCGGTTAATAGAAAAAAGAAACATGAATATGAGACCTGGGTGGAACGGATGGCTAGGGACAAGGAACAGATTCAAGCAGTAACTGACTATATTTTAAATGGTAACAAAAAACTACACGAATATTTTAATGTTATAGAGACTAATGGTTCTATTCAATCTGTAGAAATAGATGAGTGGATGGTACTTTGCGAGAAGGGACCTAATGCGGAGTATGAGAGGAATTAAGTAATTATTCTAAATAAAGGTGATGAGTTCAGATGGTATTAGAGAATAAAATGGCGAAGGTTGACCCAATTTTGGAAGAAATCGCGAATTATGTGTTAAAGGAAGATGTAGTAACAAAGGAGGCAATGGATACAGCAAAATATGTTTTACTTGATTCATTAGGCTGTGGTCTCTTAGCACTTAGGTTTCCAGAATGTACAAAGCTGCTAGGCTCTATCGTTCCTGGGACAGTTGTACCTCATGGCACCCGTGTGCCTGGAACATCTTTAGTATTAGATCCTGTTCAAGGTGCTTTTAATATTGGAACGACCATTCGCTGGTTGGATTACAGTGACACATGGCTAGCAGCTGAATGGGGACATCCTTCTGATAATCTTGGTGGAATACTAGCAACAGCTGATTATCTAAGTAGAAAAAACATCTCTGAAGGTAAGCCTCCCCTTTTAATGGAGGATGTTCTAATAGCATCAGTTAAAGCGCATGAAATTCAGGGAGTATTGGCGCTGGAAAATAGTCTGAACAGGCAGGGTCTAGATCATGTATTATTTGTGAAGATTGCCACAACCGCGGTAGTAACTGCCATGCTCGGTGGGACAAAAGAGGAAGTTATGAATGCTGTATCAAATGCATGGGTAGATAACGGAAGTCTCCGAACTTATCGGCATTTCCCAAATGCAGGTTCACGTAAATCCTGGGCAGCAGGTGATGCGACTAGCCGGGGCGTACGGCTTGCAATGATGGCAGTAAATGGTGAGATGGGATATCCGACAGCACTTTCTGCACCTGATTGGGGCTTTCAAGATGTTCAATTTGGCGGTAAGGAACTGAGATTGGCTCGTCCATTAGGTTCATATGTTATGGAGAATATTCTTTTCAAAATCTCATTTCCAGCCGAGTTTCATGCACAAACAGCAGCAGAATGTGCCATCAAGCTTCATCCACAGATACTGGATCTATTAGATGAAATTAGTAAGGTAACGATATACACACACGAATCTGCGGTTCGAATCATCGACAAAAAGGGGCCGCTCCATAACCCTGCAGACCGAGATCACTGCCTGCAATATATCACAGCAATAGGATTAATATTTGGCACTATTACGGCGGAGCATTACGAAGACGAAATTGCTGCCGATCCTAGAATAGATAACCTTCGTGATAAGATGGAAGTAGTAGAGGATGAGCAGTATAGTACTGATTATTTAGACCCTAGCAAGCGTTCGATTGCAAACGCAATACAGATTCATTTTGAGAATGGAACTGCCACTGAAAAAATAGCTCAAGAATTTCCATTGGGACATAAATTCCGTCGAGAGGAAGGGATTCCTAAACTGTTAGAGAAGTTTAGAAATAATGTAGAAACACGTTTTCCCAAACGACATGCAGAAAAGATATATGGTGTCTTTGATAATCTAGAAATACTTAAGAAGATTGCAGTAAATGAATTTATGGATGAATTTACAATATAAAACTTGAGGGGTGAAAAAATGACCTGGATTATAAAAGAACAATCAACACAAAAAGAGCTTGCGAACAAATTTAAGCAACTTGTCTTGAACGAGGAAATACTCAAATTGCCGGGCGCTCATGATGGAATGGCCGGACTAGTCGCAAAGCAGGCAGGGTTCAAAGGGTTATATCTATCTGGTGCTGCGTATACCGCCAGTAAGGGACTCCCCGACCTTGGAATGGTAACATCCGAGGAGATAGCTGACCGGGCGAGGGAATTGATACGGGCTACCGATTTACCTGTATTGGTCGATATTGATACTGGTTATGGTGGGGTATTAAATGTGGCGCGGACTGCAAGGGAGATGTACGAATCCCGGGTAGCCGCTGTCCAAATTGAGGATCAGGATCTACCCAAGAAATGTGGGCATTTAAATGGGAAGAAGCTAGTTAAGACCGAGGAAATGGTGCAGAAAATCAAGACCCTAAAAGAAGTGGCGCCTTCTTTAGTGGTTGTAGCACGGACGGATGCAAATGCTGTTGAGGGGTTGGAGGCAGCGATTCAACGCGCGAATGCTTACGTGGAAGCGGGAGCGGATGTTATTTTTCCTGAAGCTTTGACCGATAACGAGGAGTTTGAGCAATTCAAGCAAGAAGTAGACGCACCGTTGCTCGCCAACATGACGGAATTCGGAAAGACACCATACTATACAGCCGAGCAGTTTTCCGGATATGGATACAGCATGGTAATTTACCCGGTGACATCATTGCGGGTGGCTGCAAAGGCGTATGAGCGGGTGTTTCAGGAGATTATGGAGAAAGGCACCCAGGAAGGCATGCTGGATGACATGCAAACACGGAAGGAACTCTATGAGACAATTGGGTATTATGATTATGAAGCGTTAGATAGTAAGATAGCGAAGACGGTTTTATGATGGGACAAGGGGGTCAGACCCCGTTGTCCCTCATAGGGGGGAAAGAGAATACTGGTGGTTATATAGCGAAGAGGTCCCGCCTCTTTCCATACCGTACAGTAGTTAAGCTCCTCAGCGTCGATGGTAGAAGGGTAACCTTAGAGAGTAGGGCGATGCCAGCATTTTTTTAAAGGTTTTACTTGTCCCTGAGTTAAGGTATTATTATATATGCATCGAAAATAAACAAACTATATTATCAACCGAATGCCTCCCACTAGCCATGGGAGGCATTCGGCTTTTTTATTGGAACTGCTTTTGTGACGGTTTCATTGTAAAATTGCAACATTTATTAGTGAACCGTAAAAACACAACGCTTCGAATGAATACACAACTATTTTACCAAACCATAGACAATTTATTTGTCTGACAATCAAAATATTTTACAAAAAGATATTGACCTAGTTTCAGATTTGTATTATAATTCAAATTGTCAGACAAATAATATTATTCAAGCAGAAGGGAGGCGAATATATTGAGTGGTGGAATGGACTCTTTAAAAATGAAAACGGTAAAAAGGAATACACTTGCGAATCAGGTTATCGAGCAGCTTATTGAACTGCTGATGAGTGGGCAATTAAAAGCTGGTGATAAACTTCCTTCCGAAATGGAACTTATGAATATGCTTAGCGTAAGCAGGCCGGTACTAAGAGAAGCGCTAAGTTCTCTTGAGGCTCTAGGTGTGATTAACCGAAAGACAAGGGAGGGAACCTTTTTTTCAGATAAGGTCGGAAGTGACCCATTCAGAATCATGCTGGCACTCTCAGTCGGAGATATTGATAAGATTATCGAAACACGGCTGACTCAGGAACTAGGATTAATAGGTATTGCTGCTGAAAAAATCTCTGAATTGGAATTGAAGAAGTTACGAGAGAACATTGAACTGATGATTAATACCGAGGGAGATTATCTGGAAGTGGACCGTGAGTTTCATCGGATTATAGCATTCAGTGCTAGTAATTCTATTACTGAAGGAATGATCGATGCAATTCTCAACATGTACGATAAAACGATGGAGAACATCCCTCTGCAAGATCGGAATAAGGCCATAACTGTTCAGCAACATAAGGAAATCTACAATGCGCTCGAAAAAAGGGATGCAGTGCAAGCATATATAAAAATGTATGAACACCTTAACCATGCAAGAAACCGGATTATTCGTCCTTCTAATGATAAATAACCAAAAAGTGAAAGGAGCGGGTCAAGTGCCAAATAGAAAGGCACCTTCAGGAATCTCAGGGTTTCCTGTTACGCCATTAAATGAAAACGGTACCATAGACGAAAATGCATTGGCTAGAAATATTGAATTTTTGCTTGAGGAAGGCTTAGAGTCAATCTTTGTAGCTTGTGGGGCAGGCGAGTTTCATAACCTAAGTAAAGATGAATTTGAGTCAGTAGTCGAAATAGGTGCTTCTGTGGTAAATGGAAGAGTTCCATTTTATACCGGTGTTGGAGGAAATTTATCGGAAGCAATTGAAAAGGCAAAGGTTTCTGAAAAACACGGTGCTGATGGGTACCTTATTTTACCTCCATATTTAATTGATGGAGAGCAAGAAGGAATCTATGAGTATTACAAAGCAATTATTAAAAGTACCGATTTAAATGCAATCTTGTATCAACGAGGTAACGCAGTTGTATCTAAGGAAACATTGGAGAAACTAGTGGAATTTCCACAAGTGGTAGCGTTGAAGGATGGCTATGGAAATATGGAATTAAATATCGAATTCACTCAGACATTTGGTGATCGTCTCGGTTGGCTCAATGGAATGCCGATGGCGGAGGTAACAATGCCAGCGTATCTTCCGTTAGGGTTTAATTGCTATTCATCCGCCATATCCAATTATATCCCGCATATATCTAGGAAGTTTTATGACGCACTATTAGCAGATGATAAACAGACAGTTAATGAAATCTATGAGGATGTCATTCTACCAATCAACCGTATCAGGAAAAAGAGGAAAGGATACGCTGTTGCTCTTATAAAGGCAGGAATGGAAATCGTTGGCCTTCCGGTAAAAACGACAGTAAGGCCACCAGTAGTCCCCGTTGAAAAAGAGCATTATGAAGAACTGAAAGAGATCCTGGAGAATGCACTTGAGAAGTATCAGCCAAATAAAAAACTAATCACCTAATAATATTCAAATCTTAATTTCGGAGGGATTTCAGCATGGCAGTTCAAACTGAAAAAACCAACAGCTTCCTGAACTACATAAACGGTGAATGGGTAGCATCACATTCAAATGAAGTGATCACGAATAGAAACCCGGCAAATACCGATGATGTGGTAGGACAGGTACAAAAATCATCAAAGGAGGATCTGAATCAGGCAGTAGTGTCTGCAAAGGCAGCTAAAAAGGATTGGAAAAATCTATCAGGGGCTGAAAGAGGGCAATATCTATATAAAGCAGCCGATATACTTGAAAGTCGCGTTGAAGAAGTCGCTGAATGCATGACCAGAGAAATGGGTAAGACTTTTCCTGAGGCAAAAGGAGAGACTTCGCGTGGTGTAGCGATTCTCCGCTATTATGCAGGGGAAGGCATGAGAAAGGTAGGAGATGTTATACCTTCTACAGACAGCAGCGCGCTGATGTATACAACGAGAACTCCCTTGGGGGTAGTGGGTGTAATCACGCCTTGGAATTTCCCTGTTGCGATTCCGATATGGAAAACAGCACCAGCGCTGATTTACGGGAATACGGTTGTTCTTAAGCCAGCTTCAGAGGCTGCTGTAACGTGTGGGAAGGTTGTTGAATGTTTCCAAGAAGCAGGGTTTCCTGCAGGTGTTATCAATATGATTACTGGACAAGGGTCGGTAATTGGTCAGGGTATTGCTGAACACCCTGATGTGAATGGTATCACTTTTACCGGTTCAAACACTGTTGGTAAAAATATCGGACAAATAGCGCTTGCACGAGGTGCTAAATATCAGTTAGAGATGGGCGGAAAGAATCCTGTGATTGTAGCATCAGACGCCGATCTGGATCTTGCTGTAGAAGCAACTATCAGTGGTGGACTTCGATCGACTGGTCAAAAATGCACTGCTACCAGTCGGGTGATAGTTGAAAGTGATGTATATGAAACGTTCAAAGAGAAGCTTGTAGCTAAAGTAAAGGAAATAGCTGTAGGGGATGGGTTGCAAGATGGCGTTTGGATGGGTCCTAGTGTCAGTAAGTCCCAGTTAGATACAGTACTTTCGTATATCGAAAAAGGGAAAGAGGAAGGCAAGCTACTCTGTGGTGGTGAAAAATTGTCAGGAGAAGCTTATGATAAAGGTTATTTTGTTGCACCTACTGTATTTGAAAATATTACAACTGAGGCAACCATTGCCCAGGAAGAAATTTTTGGTCCGGTGCTTGCTCTCATGAAAGTGAATAGCCTGGAGGAAGCGATTGAACTTGCAAATGATGTGGAGTATGGATTGAGTGCATCTATCTTTACAACCAACATACAAAAGATGCTTTCCTTTATCGGTGATATGGATGCCGGCCTTGTTAGGATAAACGCTGAAAGTGCCGGTGTGGAACTACAGGCTCCGTTTGGCGGAATGAAACAATCCAGTTCTCATTCAAGGGAACAAGGTGAAGCAGCTAAAGAATTTTTCACTTCTATTAAAACTGTATTTGTGAAGTAGAAGGGGGAGGCCCCTCTTTTACTTCCAAGTTTTAAAAAGTATAAATACTTCTTACTGCATAAGCGCAGCTAAGATTTTCGCCATAAAGATTGGCAATAAGACAAGTTTTCCTAAAAATTTTTAAGCTTGTTTGAAAGCGGTTTCCCTCAATTTTTGAGGAATTGCTGCGCAGTTAGAATTTTCAATATTTTTTATATTAAAATAAAGGGGCGATTTTGTGAAAAAGTTGTTGATGTTTTTATTGTTGGCTCTTGTAACTGTAACTTTAGCTGCATGTGGATCAGAGGCTGATAATGCCAAAGCCGACGAAGGTGTGGATGTGGACAGAATACGGGTAGTAATCGGTTCTTCCTCAACAGGTGGGGATACCTATCAGAATGCAGAGGCAGTCAGCAGGTATGTTGAAAAAGAGCTAGATACTAATATGAAGGTAGACGCTGTAGGAGCCTTACGGGCATTTGACGAATTAAGTAAAGCAAAGAATGACGGAAGCACCATCATGTTTTTCCATGATATGGCGTATCTGGGAGTAGAGTATGGTTCGTTTGAGAGTAAACATGAGTTGGAAAATTGGACTATTGGTCCTGTTATAGCAACGAATCCGGGTAATGCATTTTTAACTAAGGCAGATGCTCCTTATGACACGATGGCAGAATCGGCTGAATGGCTGAAAGAAAACCCGAATGAAACGGTTACCGTAGCGATTGAATCTGGTGGCGTATCTGAAATTGTCTTTGATGGTTACTACCTGTGGGTGAAAGAGGAATATGGAGAAGAAGTTTCAGATCGTATTCATGCTTATGTTACCGGTTCGCAAGAGGATAAGAACCAGGCATTATGGGATGGTAATGCCGATATTATCCACGGTTCAATTGGTTCAAATAAACAGTACACTCAAGATGGCGTTGAAGACAAAATTAAGATGAAGTTCCTCGGCATTACAGCTGGTAAGCGAGTAGAAGGCTACGACATACCTACATTTGCTGAGCAGGGAATAACAGTTAATGGCGAGGAGTTCGTATTTGATAAAGAATTCTTCTTCCTACTTCCGAAAGACGTGGACAAAAACTTTGCAGAGGCATTGAATAAAGCGGTTGCGGACGTGGCGAAAAACTCTGATTATGCAGAGGATCTAAAGAAGAATACTTATGTTGTCAATTACAAACCGGCTGATGAGGCTAAAGAATATTTGATTAATAAGCGAGAAAAGTTCCGGTATATCATTAAAAACGCACCAAGCCTTGATGAGATCACAAAGTAATAAAAACAGGAAGCTGTCGATTGACAGCTTCCTCATTCAAAAAGGAAGGTGAGAATAATGAAAGATTTTTTCACACTTGAGATGACCTATAGCACTTATCATCTCATTTTTCCAAGAATCATTATAAGCATTCTCATTACATTAGGGATAATTCTATTGATAACAAACCTTTATAAACGCTTGAAAGCTGGAAAGCTAAGTGATTGGCAGTTTAAGTTCTTCAGCAAGAACTACGATAAATTGAAATTCTATGGATCTATCGCTTTACTGATTGTGTATACATTGGCACTTCAATGGATTGGTTTCATATTGGCAAGTATTGTATTCATGATTCTAATAACACTTTTATATATAGGCAACGTAAAGAAAAAATCAATAATTGTTTCCATTACAAATTCACTTACAACCACTATTGTTGTCTGGTATATATTTGGGCGATTATTTGACATCACTTTACCTTAAAGGAGGGAGACCATGCCATTATTTGAAGTATTAACACCCTTGTCTATAGGGCTTTGTTTTTTCGGAGTGTTTATCGGAATAATCATGGGTGCTATTCCTGGAATGACTGCTACGATGGCGATAGCGATATTTTTACCCATTACATATGCAATGGATATGATCGATTCTATTGGTCTTTTAATAGGCCTGTATGTTGGAGGGATAAGCGGCGGGTTAGTGCCTGCAGTTCTATTAAATATCCCGGGCACTCCTTCCTCACTTTGTACAACGTTTGATGGCTATCCGATGACTAAAAAAGGAGAAGGGGAGAAAGCCTTAAAAGTAGGTATCACAGCGTCCATCATTGGAGGATTCTTCAGTTTAACCATTTTATACTTTTTTGCACCTATTCTTTCCTCTGTCGCAATTGATTTTTCCTCGGTTGAGAAGTTTTTGATAATTGTTTTTGCTTTGACAGTTATTGCAGCAATTTCAAAAGGGAGTATGCTTGCAGGAATCTTCAGTGGTCTCCTGGGAATCTTCGTAAGCTTGATTGGTACTTTTATGGATAATAATACAATGAGGCTTGTGCCTCCTGGTTTTGAGGATGAACTCGTATACGGCTTTTCCTTGTTACCCGTATTGATTGGATTGTTCGCGATAGGGCAATTGTTGCAAGAAGCAGAAGAAGGGATGAAAGCTGCCTCCCATCAGAAGGTTGATTTTCAAAAAGGAAGAGGACAGAACAGGTTCAAGTTTTCCTTCTTTTTAAAGCAAAAAATCAATGTGGTTCGGTCTGCTATTCTCGGTACATTTATAGGGATACTACCAGGTGTAGGTGGTAGCGCCGCCTCAATTACAGCATATTCACAAGCTAAAAACTTCTCTAAGCACCCTGAAAGGTTTGGTGATGGAGAGCCAGAAGGATTAGTTGCTAGTGAAGCAGCTAATAATGGTTTGATTGGTGGTGCATTGATTCCCTTACTTTCCTTAGGGATTCCCGGGGACAGTACAACAGCCATTCTGATCGGGGCGTTTATTTTACAAGGTATTGAAGTTGGGCCATTATTCATAACCTCGAACCCGGACCTGTGGAGTGGAATTATATTTGCATTAGTCATAGCAAATATAGTCATGTTTTTAATGATGTTTTTCGCAATTAAATATTTCGCAAAGATTGTTCTGATACCAAAGTATATTATTTTCCCAATCATAGTGGTGGCATGTGTTGTTGGTTCTTACGCTATCAACAATGGGATTATGTTTGATGTATGGACGCTTCTGTTATTCGGGCTATTAGGGTATATTTTCCCGAAAATCGGCATCCAGATTCCATCATTTTTGATTGGATTTATTCTGGGGATGCAGGCTGAAAAATACTTTATCGACAGTCTAAAAGGTAGTGGGGGTGACTTAACCGTCTTTTTCACAAATGGACCTGCAGCAATCGTCATATGGGTCTTGATTTTTGGTTCGGTAGGTTATGCCATTTTTGATAACCAGAAGTCCAAAAATAAAAGTGAACAAAAGGCAGCTTAAGTATTGTATTTATTAAAATACCAGCAGGAGAGATTAGGAGAGATAATAATGCAAGTAGAAATAGAAAATAAGACACCAAAGTTAGTTGACCTTTTAGTATATACCGTGGCTGGAAGTGATAGTATGCTTCTTAATTTAAGCGGTGCCCATGGTCCTTTTTTTACCCGTAATATAGTCATTCTTAAAGATAACAGTGGGAACATAGGTGTAGGGGAAGTACCCGGAGGAGAAAAAATCTATCAAACGATAATAGATTCTAAACCCCTCCTGATGGATGCATCAATCGGTGAATATAAGAATATCTTGAGAAAAGTCAGAGAAACCTTTGCGGATCGTGATGCATCCGGTCGTGGTCTGCAAACGTTTGATTTGCGGACCACAATCCATGCGGTGACAGCACTAGAAGCAGCCTTGTTGGATTTACTTGGGAAGCACTTAAATGTTCCTGTGGCAGCCCTGTTGGGTGATGGACAACAAAGGTCCGAGGTAGAGGCATTAGGGTATTTATTTTATATTGGAGATCGAAATAAAACAGATTTGCCATATAAGAGTAATCCTGATGCGACCGACGACTGGTTGCGTCTCCGACATGAAGAGGCTTTAACGCCGGAAGCAGTTGTACGTTTAGCTGAAGCCGCACATGAGCGATATGGTTTTCGTGATTTTAAGCTAAAAGGGGGAGTTTTGTCCGGGGAACAAGAAATGGAAGCAGTTACTGCACTGTCCGAACGATTTCCTGAAGCGCGAATAACTTTAGATCCGAACGGTGCATGGTCATTGGATGAGGCAATCAGACTATGTAAAGACCAGCATAATGTATTGACATATGCAGAAGATCCTTGTGGAGCAGAGAATGGATTTTCAGCTCGTGAGGTTATGAGTGAATTCAAAAAGGCAACCGGACTTCCTACAGCTACCAACATGATTGCAACCGATTGGAGACAGATGGCGCATACGATCCAATTACAGGCCGTAGATATACCTCTTGCCGATCCGCACTTCTGGACAATGGAGGGTTCGGTAAGGGTAGCACAGATGTGTAATGATTTTGGATTGACATGGGGTTCACATTCAAATAACCACTTTGATATTTCGTTGGCAATGTTTACCCATGTGGCAGCGGCTGCTCCTGGTAAAATTGCTGCCATTGACACCCATTGGATTTGGCAGGACGGTCAGCGGTTAACGAGAGAGCCTTTTGAGATAAAAGACGGTAAAATTAAAGTTCCGGAAAAACCAGGACTGGGAATAGAAATTGATATGGAACAAATTGAAGCAGCCAATAATGTCTATAAAAACATGAACCTTGGAGCAAGGGACGATTCAATCGCGATGAGGTATCTTATTCCTGACTGGAAATTTGATAATAAACGCCCTTCACTTATACGGTAAACCAAAGAGGGACAAGGGGGTGAGGGACAAGGGGTCAGACCCCTATGTCCCAGGCCATTCTCCATTTGAGGAGGGTGGTTGTTTTTTGACGGGGACACTAAGCCTCTTCCCTTATCCATTTCTGTCCAAAATGTGGAGACAGTTAGATATGGTTCTATATATGGTTGGTTTTCCAAGAAGCATTGAGAAATACAAAGTGTTGTTAATTCGTCACAAAAACAAATGATATAAAAAAGTCAGTAATGGGAAGAGTACACCTGTATAGGAATACTTTCCAAAGGAGGAATCAGAATTGGAACTTAAAGATAAAGTAGCAATCGTAACCGGTGGTGCATCAGGTATTGGGCTTGCAACCGTTAAGGCGTTTTCTGAAAAAGGTGCAAAAGTGGTTATCGCAGATTTTGACGAAGAGGGCGGCAAGTCAGCCGAAAAGGAATTGGCAGGTAATAGCTCAGATGTGTTGTTTATTAAGACGGATGTTTCCAGCGAGGAACAGGTAAAGAACCTTGTAGAGAAAACAGTGGATCAGTTCGGGAAAGTAGATATTATGTTCAATAATGCCGGTATTGGTGTGCAGGGCGAAACACATGAACTTACAGATGAAGATTATAAAAAAGTGATTTCTATTAACCAGGACGGTGTATTCTACGGTTCCAAATATGCGGTACAGAACATGTTGAAACACGATGGTGGTGTCATCGTTAACACATCTTCCATTTTGGGTACGGTAGGTGAACCAAGTGCTTTTGCATATAACGCCTCAAAAGGTGCTGTCAATCTGATGACGAAATCACTCGGTCTGCAATATGCTGATAAGAATATTCGCGTGAATGCTGTTGCACCAGGCTATATTGAATCCGGAATGGTTAATAAAGAGAGTCTGGGCGAATTCTATGACCAACTGGTAGATAAGCATCCAATTGGTCGTCTTGGAAAACCTGAGGAAATCGCACATGCAGTGGTATTCCTCTGTGAAAACGATTTTGTTACAGGTACCACAATCCATGTGGATGGCGGATATACAGCGCAATAAACAAAGAGAGGTCCCCAGGCTAAGGCCCGGGGGCTTGCTTATGGAATTGGGACGAGGGATCAGACCCCTATGTCCCAGGCAGCCATTCTCCGTATGAGGAGGATGGCTGCTTTATTATTGGAGCGCCGGAACACCGTTTGTATGGATGGCACTGTAATGTGTGATATAAGTATATTTATGAAGCGGAAAAAGTAATTCAATGTCAGTGACTGGGACAGTGGACCTGTCCCCTTGTCCCAGACCCATTTCTTGTCCTGTTTTTTCCCAATTGGTACACTTAAGGCGAATATGCCTGTTGTCAGGGCGGAATGGGGGAGTTTATATGATCTCGTTGTTGTCCGGTTATGCATGGTATGAAATTGTCGGCCCCTTCAGTCTGGTGGCTGCATTACTTGCAAGTTATTGGTATATAAAAACTTTCATTAAATCTCCGCATTATAAAGCTGCCAGAGTGGAAAAAGGTTATTTCCTCACGGCAGTGCTGCTCTTTTATCTGGTAGAGGGTGGTCCAATTGGCCTGATTGCGGACCACTATCTGCTTAGTATCCTGACGCTTCAGCTGTCCGTGATAGCGTTTGTGGTCGTCCCGTTGATTATTCTCAGTTTACCGAAGCAATATATCAAGGCCTTGTTCTGGAACCACAAAAGATCACAAATAGCAAAGTTATTATTTTCCCATCCTTGGCCATTGGCTGTGGTGTTCAATGGGCTTGTTACGCTGTTTTTTGTCCCATCGGTTTTTAACAACATTCATGGAAATCTATTCCTGCAGTTCCTGGCCGAGATGCTTATTTACACTTTCGCCTTCTTTATATGGTGGATTATTATTCAGCCCTCTTCGGATACGCCGGGTCACAGTTATTTGATGCGGATCGGCTATGTTTTTTTCACGGCATTATTTTTGATGCCAATAGGTATTTATCTGCTTGTTTTGACAGGGGCGGAATACCCGGCATATGCAACGGTAGCAGGAGAACATTTCCCAGCGCTTGGTGCGGTAAGTGATCAACAACTTGCGGGTGGAATTATAAAGGCCGTCCAGCTTACCAGCTTCTCATTTGCCCTTTATTATCTGTTCAGAAACTGGGGTATTCAGGAAGATGAGAGAGAAGGTATGGTTGACGAAGACACTCGCGTTGTTCAGGGAATTGCCATTAAGGTGAATAATCGTAATAAGAACCGGAGAGGGAGAAAGCGGTAGTAACGGATGTTGAAATACAATTCGCAACAAATGATATAGGTTAAAACAGAAAATGAAAATCGTGTACAAATAAGGGGTGCAAATCGAAAATCGGTTGGTACTCCTTTTTTGTAGAAATAATTACGGCTCTTATCTATGGAAAAGGCTTTATTTTAAAAAAACCAAGAGATTTAAGGTGGATGCGGACATCAGGTTCCTTATTCGACAATGGAGCCTATATTCTTTCGAGATTTGGGCTGAATAAGGTTTCCTATGTCCGCAAACTCGCTTAGATTTCCTTCTTTTCATAAATAAAGGAACGTATGTCCATACAGTAAGTAATGGATAAAAAAGTTTGATTTAAAATGTAAAACTGTGTCGAACGCCTTCATCAAATATCGTCTCGCATCGACAATAATTTCATAAAATATCCCTTCTTTTGTCGGAGGCCCACTCTTTTTGTGAATCTATTGACTTCCTACTAAAGACAGCCAGGCGGTAGAATATGGTGCTGTTTTGAAGGAAACTGTTGAGAAGTTTTTATGAACGGCACCGTTATTTTGACAAACTTATCAATTATTGGCCTGTACAATATTAATAGATTCCCGGTGAATTTTGGGGAAAATATTATTAGGAGGCATGTTTATGAAGAAATTAGTCAAATTAGCTGTTCCCGTAACACTTGCATCCGCGATGCTGTTTTCGTCCAGTATTGCTGCAGATCCGCAGACCACTCCTAATGGTCCATACATCGAGAATGAGCAGAATATCTCACTTTCCAACTACATGAGCAACGAGGAGTTGTATGAGAAGCTCAAACATTTTGAGGAAAAATCAAACGGGAAGATGAAGCTGGAGATTGCTGGCTATTCTAATTTGGCGCCCGATGGGTATTCTACTGATGATGAGAAGGGTGAACCGTTATATGTCGTGAAGTTTGGCGATAACGACCCTGATAAGAAAAAAATCATGATAACCACACAGATTCACGGTAATGAACAAATTGGTACCGAGGCCGCGGTTGATATTATTCAAAAGCTGTCCTCCAATGGTAAAGAAGTAAATGAGATTTTGGAAAATGTCTCTATCTGGATTATGCCGCGGATTAATCCTGAGGGCGCTGATAACCAGTACGAGGATAGCTGGTACCCTACGAGATATACGCATCAAACCTGGAATCCAGAAGAACTAGGGCTGCCTGCTGATACTCCGTCACCTTGGTACTATAATGAAGATGGCAGTGAACGAGCTCAGAACAATAACGGTCGGATTGTTTACGGTATCCCTGGGTATGACCAAAACCGGGACTATAACCCGAATTTTGACTTAGCTATTGAGGACCTTCAAAAATCTGAGGTGGCAGATTTCCTCAATAGTGATACGTTGAACGATAGTGACTACGGTGGTCTATATGTGACGGCAGAATCAAGGACCGTGACATCTGTGTTTGAAGAGTTCCAGCCGGATGTTTATGTTGATGTTCATCACCGCGGCTTTAATAAACTGTCCGATGAAGATAATCGCTCGGTCCCTGTTCAACTTGCAGCGGTAGTAGCAACTCAGGAATACGAGGATCCATTTACAGGCAAAACTTACGATGTTGACGATGATGTTCTAAAGCTGGGTAAACAGGTGAACGCCCTGTCATATCTTGCGTTACAAAAAGGGAACTCGCACTACGGTGCAATTCAGAAATATCCTGATGTTAACCTGCCGGGAACTGCGCTTGGAGCTTTTGCTCTGAATGATGCTGCGATTATGTTGATTGAAATCAAGGGGCAGAGCCAGACATTGGGCCAAAAGCAGAATGGAATGCTGACACAAACCGTAACCCAGCCGCTCTTTGAAGTGTTTGAAGGTTTGGCTGATGGTTCGATTCACAACGTGGACCCACAAATTTATGATGATATTCCGAAGTCTGCAAACAGAATCAGCGATCCGACAACCAGAGAAGATAAAGCATTTTAATTAGAAAAATAAAAGCGTTAGCTCCTTGGGTGGGGCTAACGCTATTTTTGGACTCGCAACAATTTCTTATGTTTTTGTAAGACTTATACATATTCTTGTATAGCCTTCCAGTTAGTATATAAGTATGTTAAGTATTTAATCTGAGGAGGCAATATTATGAAGAAGCCGTTTTACAAGAGGGTTTGGTTTTGGGTGATTGCTATAATTATTGTGATTGCGATTAATTCACCTGAATCGACTGAGGTTGAGAAGGATATAGCAAATGGGGAAGCTAAGGCTAGTGAAACCTCTACTAGTGATAGCTCGAATAACCCTGATGACACAGTAGAATCCGAACCAACTGAAGATATAGAAGAAAAAGAAGAGAAAACTGAGCCGGAAGCAGAAGAAGTTGTTGAGGAGACACCTCAGCAGAGGATGGTTGGGCAAATTGTCACGTTAATGGATGAAGGATTGGCATTTGACACGGGGTCCTATGTCAAAGGGGATATTCCAAAAGGGGAATATGCTTTTATTCCCTTTGATGGAAGCGGGAAATATTACAGTGAAACGGACGGTGCAGGGAACATAGTCGATAATGAAATCTTTGATAGTTTTGGTTATGTGTATGTACACGGGACAGCTAATCTGGAAACGCAAGGCGTACTAGTAAATACCACAGCCTTTGAGCAGTTAGGAGTTAGCGGAGCAAAAGAATTATATGAAGTAGTGAATAGCAGCGAAAATTATCAAGGATCCGGGATGTATAAGGTCGGCTATGATATTAAACCAAACACTTACACTATTGAGAGTATGGGAGAAGGTTATGTTGCCATTTTATCCGGACCTGTAGGAAATAATGAAATCGTCGATAATAACATATTTAACGGTAAGTATAATGTAAATGTAGCAGAAGGACAGTATTTGACTGTTTCTAAGGGTACATTTGCACAATAAAAGGAAGGAGGACTGGTTGAGCCCAGTCATCCTTTATAATACTCTTTCTATTAGTGTGAGCAGGCTGCATGGAACCTGTCCTACTTAATAAAAACGTTTGTATCCGTCGAAGTGTTTACTCCAGTATGAGCTGTTCAGGTTAGAAATGGTTACCCCATTTGAACTTGCATGAATGAAGCGGTCGCCACCAAGATAGATTCCGAGGTGGGAGATTCCCTTCTTGTATGTATTTTCAAAGAATACAAGGTCGCCTGGCTTCGGTTTGTTTACATAATAAGAACGATTATAATAGCCATTGCTGGAATGTCGTTTTACGTCTTTGTCTGCTTGCTGATAGGTGTAATAGATAAATCCGCTGCAATCAAATCCGGCAGGTGTGGAGCCGCCCCATGCATAGCCGACATTCTGCATGCTTTTCGCTGCACTTAGCAGCTCATCTACATTGTAATCGATATCGGACGGCGGAGCGGTATTTTTGTCGTTTGAGTTAGTTTTATCCGCTTCATTGGATTTCCCGCCAGCTTCTGAGTTAATTGCCAGTTTTTGACCAATCAGAATCAAATCAGAGTTTAACCCGTTCCATCTCTTCAGATCCGTAACAGAGACTCCATAATTCGCCGCAATTCCAGATAGCGTGTCTCCGGATTTCACGGTGTACACCTTGGATGAAGCCACCTGCTGATTGTTAGTATCCACAGTTACCGATTCATCAGATTTATTGCTTGAATCTGTATTTCCAGAGTTTCCTGTTGAAGCAGCTTTAGAGACTACAAATTTATTCCCAGGAAAAATTAAAGTTGAGTCCAAGTTGTTCCATTTCATTAAATCAGATAGTGCAATATTATGTTTAGAAGCAATTCCGCTAAGTGTATCACCTGATTTGACTATGTATGTAGCAGCAGAGTTACTTTTTGACGTATTATTTGATGTGTTTTTTGTAGAATTTGAATTAGATTTAGACTCTGATTGGTTAGTGGTTTTCGAGATTTCAAGTACCTGATTCGGGAAAATAATGTTACTCGACAGATTGTTCCATGTTTTAAGTTGACTGACATTTACATTATATTTCTGGGAAATCTCCCATAATGAATCTCCGCTTTGTACCTTATACGAAGCTGCCTCCGCATCGTCTGCACCGACCAATGTTGCCGCAATTGCCGCTGTTGCAGTCACGGACATAAAAATCTTCTTATTCGCCAAAATACACCACCATCCGTTTCATTTAGAATGACTATATTATAACACGATTCTACAAATACTTGATAGATTTTTCTAAAAAATGGGACATGAGGGTCTGACCCCGTGTCCCAAATGAAAAATAAGGGACAGAGGGGTCTGACCCCTTGTCCCTCTTATACTGGTCCCCAGCCGATCATGACGCCGACGCTTAGCATGATTACTGCGATGAGTGCCCATATGAGTAGTAGTGGGAGCATCCATCGTGCCCATTTGATCCATGCTACTCCGGCTACGGCGAGGCTGGCCATTAATGGTCCGGATGTTGGGAAGATACTGTTTGTAAAGCCATCACCAAACTGATAGGCCTGAACGGCTACCTGTCGGGTGATTCCAATCATGTCCGCCAGTGGTGAGAGAATAGGCATTGCAATCATAGCCTGTCCACTTCCGGAAGGTACCAGAAAATTCAACAAGCCATTTGCGACAAACATTCCCAGTGCGGCAAAAACCGGTGTTAATTCGGTAAGCGGTATGGACAGGGCGTGTACAACGGTATCCAAAATCTGTGCATCTTCCATAACAATAAGGATAGCCCGTGCTACACCAATAATCAGGGCGCCGTAGACAAGTTTCTGGCATCCCTCCAGAAAAGTGACGGCTGTTTTATTATAATTCATCCCGGCTATGATTCCGGAGGCAAGACCGATTATGATAAAAAATGCAGCCATATGGTTAATGGACCATTTGAACTGGATGGTGGCAAAGACGAAAAATGCCAGCGATAATCCAACAAAACCGAGAATTACTTTATGCCTTGTAGTGAATGGCGCCTTCAACTGATCCTCTTTGGATTCAGGTTCTTCCAACACGCCTACAAGGCTCTTGGAAGGATCTTTCATTATTTTTTTTGCATAATTCCATGTGTACAGGATGGTTACTCCCACAATCACCGTAAATGCAATTATCCGGTACAACATTCCCGAGAAGAGCGGTATATCGGCAATAGTTTGCGCGATCCCCACGGTATATGGGTTCAGAAAACCAACGTTAAACCCGGCAAAAGTGGCTCCGAAAGTGATTGATACAGCTACTATCGCATCAAGCTTCAGGGCGCGCGCGATGATGATTCCGATCGCCACAAACGGAATAACAGAATTGGCCACTGCCCCGATGGCGCCACCAAGCGCGAATAGTGTGGAAACAATGGCAATCAGCCAGAATTCTTTTCCCTGTGTTACATTGACAGCTCGAATGATTCCACCTCTGATTGCCCCGGAGCGTTCAACAACTTCGAAGGCCCCACCTGCGAACAAGACAAGAAAGATCAGGCTGCCGGATTGGACCATTCCTTCCTGAAGTGCCAGAAAGATATCCATAAATCCAATTGTATCGCCTTCGACCTGGCTGTACGTTCCAGGAACCACACGTTCTACCTCATCAATTGTCTCCCGGTCAAACGAGCCTGATGGAACAATATATGTAGCAGCGACTGCCAACAGCAGGACCAGGAACAAAATCACATATGTGTCAGGCATCTCGAACTTTTTCTTTAATTTTTTACTTTGAACAGGTTCTACGTCTTTTGCTGAACTCATGAAACGTCGCATCCCTCCGTAATTAGTTGAAATTAAAAAATATGTTGTATAGTATAATAGCTATCGTTTCAGTTATCAAATAATTTAGATTTATGGGGGAGAGCTTGAATGATTAAAAAACTATTTAAAGAGCTTGAAAATATACAGCCTGAAGCAGTTGAATTACGAAGAGATTTACATATGAACCCTGAGTTATCTAATGAGGAAAAAAGAACTCCCAAGATAGTGGAGAGTTATTTAAGGGAATTGGGGCTGGAAGTGAAAACAAATGTTGGTGGAAATGGCGTTGTTGGTTATTTGAGAGGCGGGAAGCCGGGGAAAACCATCGCATTGCGGGCCGATTTCGATGCGTTGCCGATTCAGGACGAGAAAGACGTTCCGTACAAATCAAAAATTGATGGAGTTTCTCATGCTTGTGGTCATGATGTCCATACTGCAGCACTTTTGGCACTTGCCAAGACCCTGAGTCAAGTGAGAGAGGACCTGCATGGCACCGTTGTGTTTATTCATCAGTTTGCTGAAGAGGTTGCCCCGGGTGGTGCCGAACGTATGATTAAGGACGGGTGTCTGGATGGAGTGGATGCTGTTTATGGGGCCCATGTCTGGGCAGAGAATCAGGTAGGCGAAATTCTTTTTAATGAAGGGTATACAATGGCTGCGGCCGATACGTTCGAAATTGAAATCAGAGGGAAAGGTGGCCATGGTGCCCTCCCGCATCTAACCATTGATCCTGTTGTGGCGGCCAGTCAGCTTGTAGTGAATATCCAGCAAATCACAAGCCGGAATGTTCCCCCGCTTGATTCGGCCGTGGTAACGGTCGGTTCATTCCATAGTGGTGAGGCGCTGAACGTGATTCCTGATACAGCCTCAGTAAAAGGCACAGTACGGACATACAATGAGAATGTTCGGAAACTCGTCGAACAAAAATTGCGGGATAGTGTTGAAGCGATAGAAAAGCAAACAGGTGCAAATGTGGATATTACCTATCAATACGGTCATACCTCTTTATATAACCATCCTGAGGAAACAAGAAGATTGAAAGAAATCTCACAGCAATATTTGACTGATTTGGAAATTCTCCGAATGGAACCATTCATGGGGGCTGAGGATTTTGCGTATTATCTCAAGGAAGTGCCAGGAACATTTTTCTTTGTAGGTGGGCGAAACGAGAAGATTAATGCAGTATACCCGCACCATCATCCAATGTTTGATGTAGATGAGAGGGCCATGGAAACAATAGGGAGAGTGTTTTTGCTTGCTCTAATGGACCATGGTGTAATTAGTAATTAAAAGGTTGAATGGAAAATAGACTCTGCGTTTATTTGTAAATTTATGTTAAAGTAGTTGTTAAGTAAATTATTTATAACAGGAAGGATGGGGAGGGAAAAATGAAGAATTCTTTTTTAGAGAAGAGTATACTTTTTTCTTTAAGTTTAATTATGTTCACCTTATTCCTTTCTGGATGCAATACTGCTGAAGATGACTCTACTGATGATATGTCTACCAAACAAGAGGAACAAATGGAGTCATCTGGTGAGTCAACAGTTATTCCGCCTGATGAGCCTAAACCAGAAGCCACGGAAGAATATTTACCTAATGAAAACGACGTCGTGTTAAAAAATAACGAATTAAAGAATGTGGATCTACTTGAAAATTTTATGGAAGTTGCCGGAAAAAATAATGAAAGTAAAATTAGAGTAGTAAAGTATGTTAGGTTTCAAGGTGTAATTATTTATGAGCTGCAATCAAGGTATGATGAAAATGCCAACGAAGGTTGGATCAGTGTAGAGCCGGATTTGAGCTACTACAAACCATCCGACAATGAAGTTCAGGACGTTTTTAATAATGCCGGTCAACAGTGTGGATACATAACGAAAGACACGGTGGAGGGATTTTACAAGTTAAATGAATGCAGAACACATTGGGAGTATCGGTTTTTGCCAATTCCCCAGTGATCGCAACGGTTAAACGCCTGGGCTTTTTCATCCAGGCGTTTTTCTTTGACCTTTATCAGCTGTAACTAGGCGTATTTCTTTAGATTCTTGGATTCATAGTTTTTGTAATTGATCTTGTCGTTCCACATTTTCTCAAACTTCGCCGACCATTCCCCGGCGATTTCTTTATTATCCAGGATAATTACAACTTCCTCGTTATTAAACTCCGCGTTATAAGTGAAATTATAGGAGCCGGTAGTGGCTATTTTTTTATCGACAATCATATTTTTTAAGTGCATATTTCCCTTGTATGTATTAACTTTGATGGGAATTCCGCAGTCTACCAGGGTATCAAGAGCCCTGTCATTATCTTTGTCGGTGATAATCCGCACTTCGACTCCTCGTTTAGTTGCATTGCAAAGATGGGCGATAATCTTTTTTTCGGTAATATAAAAAACTGCCGCATCAATGGTGTTTTGGGCATTATCAATTAGGTTGGTGAGTTCTTCCCGTGGGGAGGCATCGGATTTGGAAAAATAATACCGTAACTTACTTGGACGACTCACATCATTATTTTTAAAGTAATAGTAAACCGAGGATACGGCAGCTCCTGTCGCCACCGCGGTTCCAATTGTAATAAAAGTGTTAATTAGACTTTCCCCCTTATGTTTGTTTTCTTAACTTTACGTTGGAGTGGGATTGTCTTATTACAGGTGTAGGGCTTGATGAGCATTCTGTCTCTAACGTTTGTCGGGCAACCTTACCGGGAAGAGCCGTAATATAGGCAATTCTTTTAAAGGAGTGAACGGAATGAGTAAAGTTGCAGTAATTACTGGAGGAGCCCAGGGAATAGGAAAAGGTATTGCGGAACGATTGGGAACGGATGGTTTTAAGATAGTAATAAATGATATGAATTTAGATTTGGCAAATGAGACAGTTGATGAATTTAAGAAAAAGGATATTGATGCAATTGCTGTTAAGGGGGATGTCTCCAAACAGGATGATCAATTCAAGACAGTGTCTGACGCGGTAGAAAAGTTTGGTTCGGTGGATGTTTTTGTTAATAACGCAGGAATAGACCAAGTTGAACCACTTGAAGAAGTGACACCGGAGAATTTGGAAAAGATTTTTAATGTCAACGTGTTTGGTACATTATACGGTATTCAAGCGGCGGCGAAGCAAATGAAAGAACAGGAAGATGGCGGAAAAATCATTAACGCCTGCAGTATTGCCGGAAAAACTGCGTTTGAATTGTTAGGTGCGTATTCTTCCACTAAATTTGCTGTGAACGGACTCACACAGGCCGCGGCAAAAGAATTAGCGCAGCATAAAATTAAAGTCAATGCTTATTGCCCGGGAATTGTCGGAACTAGTATGTGGGACCGTATTGACGCTAAAATGGTTGAATACAAAAACATGGAACCGGGACAAGCATGGGAGGAACAGGTTAAACAGATTCCGCTTGAACGGTCCCAAACTCCGGAAGATGTTGCAAACCTTGTCTCTTACCTAGCGTCATCCGATTCAGATTATATGACAGGACAGGCTATCAACATTGATGGCGGACTCGAGGTCCACTAATTCTTTTCGCAAAATAAACTCACCCCTCTATAGAGAGAGGCTATAGAGGGGATTATAGTCTCCAATTGTTTAACAATGAAGTGATGGTGGTACAAGAATAGTATAGAAAACACTAGCAAATATCTTTTCATAAAGAAAAAGAAGGAGATGATCCTTGATGCAAGCAACTCAGGAGAAACAAGAAAAGAGTCTATTTCTTAAAGGTGTAACAATAGGTGCTGTCGTGGGCGGAACTGCCACATTACTGAATAAGGATACACGCCAAAAAGTGAAGCAAAATCTCAGTAGTGTAAAAGGAACCGTGTCAAAAACTACAAGCAATGTAAAAGAAAATCCACGGGAGACCAAGGATGACTTAATGACAAAAGCTAAGAATGCAGCTGGCGTTTTAAAAGAAGCTGTAGACAGCGTGCAAAAGATTTATGATAAGGCAAATGATGAAATTGTGGACGATGTAAAAGAGGTCAAGAAGGACTCTGAAATGGCAGTCCAATCAGTGAAGGAAATCAAACAGGACTCCAAAGACGCGTTGAATACGGTTAATGAGACCAAGCAGGATTTAAAGTCTGCTGGAAGCAAGGCTAAACAGGCTAAAGATGAATTGGCAAAATAACTATGAGGAAAGCGTTAGTTCAGGAATGAATCCGAACTAACGCTTTTTTTTGCAGTCGTAGTCCAACTTATGGCAGCAACTGCTCCAATTTCCGTACATCTACATTACCGCCTGAGATAACGCACGCTACTCGTTTCTCGCGCACTCCAAGTTTATCAAACATAGCTGCGGCGATTCCTACAGCGCTAGAGGGCTCTATTAACTGTTTCATGCGTTCGAGTACAAAAAAGAGTGCCTGCTGGATTTCGGCTTCACTCACAAGTACAAGGTCATCCAAGTATTTTTGCACAATAGGAAATGTCATATCACCAGGCTGGCTCGATCGTAATCCATCGGCAATTGTTTGTGTTGCCGGTATAGAAGTGATTTTTCCTTTTTTAAGCGAAAGATAAGTATCCTGCGCTGTTTCCGGTTCTGCTCCAATTATTTTTATCGATGGCTTCGTTTCTTTGATGGCTGTCAGAATTCCGGAAATAAGTCCACCACCGCCAACGGGTGCAACGACTACATCAACCTCTTCAAGTTGCTCCATTATTTCCAAGCCGACGGTACCTTGGCCGGCAATGATATAGGGATCGTCATATGGCGGGATGAACACACCATTCTTTTCCTCGGCCAATTCCTTCGCGCGCGGTATTCTCTCTGCAGAAGTTGTCCCACACTCCTCAATTTCACCATTATATCCCCGTATCGCGTTCAACTTACTGATGGTGGCATCTTCAGGTACTACGATAGTTGCGGGAACGTTAAGTTTATTGGCGATATAGGCAACCGCCTGGCCATGGTTCCCGGATGAAGCTGCTGTAATAAACGTTGCGCCGTCCTTCACCGCATGCTTAACCTTATTCGTCGCGCCCCTGATTTTGAACGATCCTGTTTTCTGGAGGTGTTCACTTTTTAAAAATAGTTGGTTTCCACATAGAGAAGAAAGTTCTTTAGAGGTCAGGATGGGTGTTTCATGGATAATATCAGCTATCTGTTCTCTTGCCTGATTGACATCATTTACTGTTACCAAAGGCATGGCTCCTCCCATATTATTACTGTTCTTTTTATTATAGTTAATGAGTCTATCTTTTAGAAGAAGAAAGGCGTAAGAGGGGGATTTAGGGTTCTTTTCTGGTAGAATGGTTTTAAAATTGGCACAGTAACGAAGGGGAGGATTACATGATTTCATCGCACGTTAAAGATACATATGAAAAATTACAGGGGAATCCAACAGTAAAAAGGGCGCTGGATTTTATTGAGGCGGATCACGACAGGACGGTTAAGGAGCAGATTGAAATTACGGAAATTCCGGCGCCTCCTTTTAAAGAGGAGACACGAGCAAAAAGTTACCTACAGAGACTTCAGGAGTTAGGGCTTGAAGATGTCCGAATGGATAATGAGGGAAATGTTTTTGGCTTACGACGTGGTAGCGGGAAGGGGCCTAAAGTATTTGTTTCCGCGCATCTGGATACAGTATTTCCAGAAGGTACTGATACGACTGTTAAGGAGAAGGATGGCATCCTGTATGCACCCGGAATCAGTGATGACACACGAGGGCTGGCAGAGTTGCTTTCGATTGTGCGAACTTTTCAGGAATTGGATCTGCCGAATACAGGCGATATTATTTTTGGCGGAACAGTTGGCGAAGAAGGCGCCGGCGACTTACGAGGTGTAAAAGCATTTTTTAACGAGCATGATGATATAGACGGGTTTTTGTCTATTGATGGGCCATCTGATGCGGGAGTTGTTTATCTGGGAACTGGAAGCTACCGGTATAAAGTGACGTATAAAGGACCAGGCGGACATAGCTTTGCAGCGTTTGGATTGCCAAGTGCCACGCATGCTCTTGGACGAGCAGTTGCCGGTATCTCGGATTTGGAAACGATAGATGACCCGAAGACAACCTTTACTGTTGGCGAGATAAGCGGCGGTACTTCCGTAAACGCAATAGCAGCGGAAGCGAGTATGTCTGTTGATTTGAGGTCGAATGATCAGGAAGAACTGGATAAGTTGGAGCAACAGGTTTTGGCGATTGTTGAGAAGGCTGCGAAAGATGAGAATGATAGGTGGGGGAGCGACAAGATAGAAGTGGTGATTGATCGATTTGGAAATCGTCCGCCGGCATTGCAGGGTGATGATGATGTTATTGTACAGGCTGCGTGGGCAGCTATCGAGGCGGTAGGGAGAGAACCGCGTTTGTCAGGTCCTGTAAGTACGGATGCTAACATTCCGATGAGTCAGGGAATACCATCGCTTGCCATTGGAATAGGCGGTGAAGCCGGGGAGTGGCATACCCTGAACGAATGGTATAACCCGAACGACGCTTATGTTGGCGTACAAAAGAACCTGCTCACACTCTTAGGATTAGTTGGAGTAGAAGGCGTGACTGAGCCGTTGTTATAGGGACATGGGGTCAGACCCCGCTGTCCCAGTTAAGGAGGTTTTTGTAGTGTATAAACTTATTTTAGCTTCATCGTCTCCAAGACGACAGGAATTGCTGAATCAAATTAATATACCTTTTACGGTTCGAAAGCAAGACGCAGATGAATCGCTGATCAAGACATCTGACCCGCGGGAAAAAGTGGAACAACTTGCTCTGCTGAAAGGTCGTCATGTAGATATTTTAAGTGAGAATGAAATTATCTTGTCAGCTGATACAGTTGTTTCTTTTCAGAATAGGATATTTGAAAAGCCAGCGAGTGATGAAGAGGCGTTTGAGATGCTCTCTTCCATGAGCGGGCGGGTGCACGAAGTTTATACGGGTGTTATGCTTCGGACGCAGAATAAAGAGCGGGTGTTTGTAGAGAAAACATCCGTGGAATTCTGGCCGCTCACAGACCAAGAAATCAACCAATATATAGCAACCCGGGACCCTTTCGATAAAGCAGGCGCATATGGCATTCAGAGTGAAGGCGCTGTTTTGGTGAAAGGTATATCAGGTGATTATTACAATGTGGTCGGATTACCTGTATCCCGGGTGGTGAGGGAGTTAAGAGATATTGGTGATTTTTTTAGTTAGATAAATACCAGGCATGTAATCATGCTTGGTTTTTTTAATGCTTCGCCAACTAGTTACGATTTGTTAATCTCTTAAATTTCCGAAAAATCCTTGAATTGAAAACGCTGTTATTCTATAATAAACTGAACTGGACCACCCACTTTGCCACTTAGTGGAGTGAAGGGGGGATGGCATTAAAATGGATTTTTTGCCTGTTAAAAAGAAACGGATATATCAGGAAATAATTGAGCAGTTAAAACAAAAGATTGAAGAGGGGGAGATTTGCTACGGTGAGAAATTACCCTCGGAGCGCATGTTAGCGGACAAACTTTCCGTATCGCGTACTTCTGTGAAAGAGGCTTTTAGTGTACTGGAGTCAGCAGGCGTGGTTGAGATCAGACAGGGCAGCGGTGTATATCTACGGAAGAACAGCCATGAGGATATGATTTCAAGGATCAATGCAATCATTCATGGGGTGGCAGTCGACATAGTTGAACTGATGGAATTCAGGCTGGCACTGGAACGCGATGCTGCCTATTATGCAGCAGAACGTGGGTCTGCAGAAGAAATGGAGAGCATATATGCAGCATTCCGAAATTTGGAGAGTGCCGTGGAGAAAAACAATATAGCGGCGGAAGAAGACTTGGCATTCCACATGACAATTGCCCGAGCAGCCGGTAATTCGGTTACAGAGCGTGTTATGTTAATGCTGTCAGACCAAATCAGGGAAGGGCTGATTGAAAGTAGGGCAAGAACCCTGAAAATACCGGATCAAAGCCGTATTGTATTAGAAGAGCACCGTGCAATTTACGAGGCAATCAAAAATGGAAACGCTATCGAAGCACGACGCGCAATGGACAGACACTTAGAGGCAGTTAAACAAAGATATCTATAAAAGAACAGGGACGAGGGGTCAGACCCTTATGTCCCAAATGGGAGGTAAGTGAAATGAATGCAGAGACTATTGATCAAAACGTAGAACCGAACACTACTGGTTCACCTAACCCCCCATCGACTTTCAAGGGGAAACTTAAAATGGTTGGTCCGGGGTTTGTAACTGCGGCAACCGGTGTTGGTACTGGTGACCTGATTGCAGCTTTAGTTGCTGGTGCAGGATTTGGGACGACTTTAATATGGGCTATAATTGTAGGTTCCATTTTTAAATTCTTTTTCACTGAGGGAATGGGTCGCTGGCAATTGGCAACAGGTAACACAATTCTTGAAGGATTTCATTCGCTCGGAAAATGGGCAACAGGATACTTCGGTATATATTCCGTATTGTGGGGATTAAGTTATGGCGCGGCGGCGATGTCGACCAGTGCGATTATGATGGTAACGATGTTCCCGATAATGCCGTTATGGGCATGGGCTATTCTTCACGGGCTCGCCGGCATGGCGCTTGTTTTGACTGGTAAGTATAAATTATTTGAGCGCGTTATGACCGTAATGATTGGTGTCATGTTTATTACGGTTGTCGGTTCAGCCGTTATTCTTGTACCAGATATCGGGAATATCATAAGCGGGCTGGTACCTCGGACTGGCGATGGATCGCTATTGCTTGTTATGGGTCTTCTTGGTGGTGTCGGTGGTACGATCACCATGGCATCCTATGGTTACTGGATTCGTGAAAACAAATGGGAAGGTAAAAAGTGGGTTCCTATGATGAAATTGGACTCCGCTGTCGGTTATGTTATTACAGCAATTTTTACTGTTTCCTTACTCGTTGTTGGTGCGGAATTCTTGTTTGGAACTGGGATTGAAATTAATGGGGAAGAAGGGCTCGTAACCCTTTCCAACCTGTTCAGCGAGGAATTCGGTGAACTTGCACGCTGGATGTTCCTGATTGGGGCATGGTGTGCGGCGTTCTCATCCTTGCTTGGTGTATGGAATGGTGTACCATACCTGTTCGCAGACTTTGTGCGGATTGTACGCAATAAAGGTAAGCGGTCTGATAAACCGGTATCTGAAAAAGATCCAGCATACCGTGCATACCTTCTGTGGCTGACATTCCCGCCGATGCTGCTGTTATTCTTCGGTAAACCAGTATTCCTTGTTATTCTGTATGGTGCACTCGGAGCACTATTCATGCCATTCTTGGCGCTTACACTAATGTGGTTATTAAACTCAAACCGTGTAGACGCTGGGTTTAAGAACGGCTGGATTGCAAACACCGTGCTAACCTGCTGTGTACTCTTATTCGGATACCTAGGAATCATCGAACTAATCGATATGTTTGGATAAGCAGAACGGGACAGGGGACAGGCACTCTGTCCCTCTTTTTAGGTATGAAGGCTGGGACAAGGTGCCTGTCCCCCTGTCCCAAATCATCAAGGAGAGTGGATTGGATGTTTGATTATGCGATTATTGGTGGGGGAATTATTGGGCTTTCTGTTGGGATGGAACTCAGTAAAAAGCACCCTAATGCCTCGATTATAATTCTAGAGAAAGAGGATGGGCTTTCACAGCATCAAACTGGTAGAAATAGTGGTGTGATTCATTCAGGAATTTATTATAAACCAGGAAGTCTGAAGGCAGAATTGGCCCGCAAAGGTAACCAGCAGATGGTCGAGTTCTGTAATTAGCATGGGATTAATTATGAACAATGCGGGAAAGTGATTGTTGCAACTAAAGAAGAGGAAATACCGCTGCTGGAAAACCTTTATCAGCGGGGGCTGGAAAATCAGCTTGATGTTGAAAAGATATCAGTGGGGGAACTTCATGAAATCGAACCCCATGTGAATGGGATTGCAGCAATACGAGTACCCAGTACTGGGATTGTTGATTACAGTGCGGTTTCAGCAGCATTTGGGGCGCAGATCATGCAGAATGGTGGTGAGATTTCACTCAGTACTGAGGTGAAAGATATCCATGTTTCAGGGGATTATGTAGAGATTGAAACCAACAAAGGTATCATCGAAAGCCGCTACCTCGTTAACTGTGCGGGATTATTCTCCGACCGGGTCGCCAAGATGGCCAACATTAAGACTGACCTAAAAATTATTCCGTTCCGCGGGGAGTATTTTGAACTAAAACCGGAGAAGCGCCATTTGGTTAAACATCTTATTTACCCGGTACCTAATCCTGACTTCCCATTTCTCGGCGTCCATTTTACCAGGATGACTGATAGTAGAATTCTGATTGGCCCCAATGCTGTCTATAGTTTTAAGCGTGAAGGGTACCGGAAATCGGATTTTCATTGGAAGGATTTTTTAGAAGGTACAACATACCCGGGGTTTCTGAAGCTTGCCCGGCGGAATATGACAGAAGGGCTGAAAGAGATGGTTCGGTCGTACAGCATGAAAGCTTTCATAAAGGATGTGCAGCGTTTCATTCCAGAGATTACCGAGGAGGATATTATGCCGGCCAAAGCCGGAGTACGTGCTCAAGCGCTTGATAGTGACGGCAATCTGCTAGATGACTTTGCGATCATTCAAGACAGGCGGGCAGTACATGTCTGTAACGCACCGTCTCCAGCAGCTACCGCGTCAATCGAGATTGGAAAAGAAATAGTGAATAGAATGGAGCGAGTACCCTTTTAGGCGAGGAGTGGGGGACAAGGGGACAGACCCCCATGTCCCATTTCCTTCTGGGACAAGGAGCCTGTCCCCATGTCCCATTCCGAACCCCGTGATTTGTTGCATCGACTCATCCTTTCTAGCTTTATTTTTGCTATCATACTAGCATCATTAACGAAAAATGTCATTCTTCAACCTGTTTTGTATTTTCTGAATATCATTTGACAGTTAATAAAGTTTTTGGTAAATTGTTAACAATAAAAAAAGTAACTGTGAAATCTAATTGACTCTGCTGGAGAAGTAGAGCAATCGCCTAGATTAAAGCCAGTTATATAGATGGGGGCAATAACCTTTATTTGCTCCTGTCCATATTTCTGGCTTTTTGTCTTACTGTGGCGAGGAAATAAATCGGAGGAGGAGTCAGTGTGGAGCATTTGGAGCATTTAATAGAACTGGATAAAAAGCATTTTATCCATCCTACATCGTCTATTCAGCAACAGCAATCAGATGGGGCGAAAGTTGTTATGGAAAGCGGGGATGGCATTTACTTGACCGACAAAAATGGCAACGTTTTCATTGATGCCATGTCGTCTCTTTGGAATGTGAATGTGGGGCATGGAAGGGAAGAACTGGCTGAGGCAGCGGCAGAACAACTCAAAAAACTAGCATTCAGTTCTTCCTTTTCTACATTCAGTAATGAACCAGCAATACGTCTGGCTGAAAAAATTGCCAGTCTTGCACCTGCTGGGTTGAATGCTGTTTTTTTCACATCAGGAGGGTCGGAGTCAAATGACTCGGCGATTAAACTGGTTCGCCATTACTGGAAAATTCAAGGCAAGCAGGAACGCAGAAAAATAATTGCTCTAAAACGTGGTTATCATGGCGTAGCTGCGGCGTCGACCAGTGTGACAGGCATTCCGGAATTCTGGGGAATGGCCGGACATATGCTGACCGACTTCACCCACGCGGACACTCACTATGAGAATGGGACAGACAAGGCAATTGCGTCGCTGCAGGAGACCATTGAAAGGGAAGGGCCTGAAACGATTGCTGCTTTTCTGGCTGAACCAATCCAGGGCGCTGGCGGGGTTCTTTTCCCACCTGAAGGTTATCTGAAAAAAGTTCGCGAGTTATGTGATGAATACGGCATTCTGTTTATTGCCGATGAAGTTATCACGGGTTTCGGTCGGACCGGTAAGATGTTCGGCATGGAACACTATGGTGTAACCCCAGATTTGATGACGTTTGCTAAAGGAGTTACCAGTGGTTATATACCGCTTGGCGGGGTGATTGTCTCTGATCAGGTTCATGACGTTCTGAAGGAGAAATCAATGGGAACGCTGTTTCATGGATTTACATACAGCGGCCATCCAACCGCAGCGGCAGTTGGGTTGAAAAATATTGAGATCATCGAGCGGGAAGGTCTGGTGGAAAATTCCCGGCGTATGGGCGAAGAGCTGTTGAACGGCTTCCGGAAGATTAAAAAAGAATTAAATATTGTCGGGGACGTCCGGACAATCGGCTTGCTTGGTGCAGTCGAGCTTGTGGAGGACCCGGATACCAATAAACGGTTCGCAGCTGATATGAAGGTCGCACCGAAAGTGATTGAGGCGTTACACGAGCGTGGTGTAATTTGCCGGGCGGTGACGTATGAAAGCACTGATATCATCTGTTTTTCCCCGCCGCTTGTCATTAATAACAAGGAAGTAGCTGACATGACCGACAAGCTGCATGACGCGATATTATCCGTGCAAAACGAACTGGGGATAGTCAGGAGTTAAAAGAATATAGTAAGGGAGATGTGGATGGTGGAAGTGGCCGATTTAATATTTATTAATGGAAATGTAATTACGATGGATGAGACGGTACCGAGAGCCGAGGCAATTGCCGTGCGCGATGGCAGGGTTATTTTCACAGGGGACTCAGAAGGGGCGCTTGCCCTAAAGGGTGATGCGACTGAGGTAGTTGATTTAGAGGGGAAAACAACGATGCCCGGGTTTATCGAAAGTCATATTCATCCTACTTTATACGGGTTGAATCTGTTGGAGCTTGATTGCCGTCCTGCCAATATGGAATCCATTACCGATATCCTGGAGGCTGTCAGTGAAGCCTCTGAGAAGGCGGAAGAGGGCGAATGGATTCAAGGCTGGGGCTGGGATGATAGTAAGTTGCTCGAAAGGCGAAATCTGACACGGTGGGACTTGGACAAGGCAGCTCCGGACCATCCGGTAATTTTGAAACGAACCTGCGGGCATATGGCGGTCGTCAATTCAAAAGCTTTGGAAGTTAGCGGGATAACCGAGTCCACAGAATCACCAAAAGGTGGGCATCTTGAACGGGATAAAGAAACCGGCAAGTTGACGGGTCTATTACAGGAAAAGGCACAGGGGATGGCAGCTGTTCCGGAGTACGGTTTTGACGATATGGTCGAGGGGATGAAGCTTGCCCAGAAGGATTTTGCCAAGTGGGGTATCACTACGGTACATGACATGTCCAATCAGAAGCATGATCTTCAGGTGTATCAATATATGCTTGAAAATAATGAATTGAACGTTCGTGTGCGACCGTGGATGTGGGCGATTGATCAGAATGGCTGGACGGGGTCATTGGATGAGGTGCTGAAGGTTGGTCTGCGTAGCGGTTTCGGCAATGACATGATCCGGATTCAGGGGACTAAGTTTATGCTTGATGGGAGTGTCGGCGGCAGGACAGCTGCTGTGGCTGAACCTTATGAAGGAGGTGACAAAGACAGTACAGGTATTTTATATAACACGGTGGAGGAAATTGCCCCATTGATGAAAAAATCACTTGAGGACGGACTACGAGTGGCGATTCACGGGATTGGTGAGCGAGCAATTGAGGTTGCGGTGAAATCATTTGAGCTAGCGAATGAGACGCTGGATATTACGAAGATGCGTAACCGGATTGAGCATGTTGGTCTTCCGACAGACGATCATCTGGAACGTATGAAAAAACTCGAGCTGATTGCGGCTTCGTCAATAGGATTTCTTTATCATATTGGGGACAGTTATTTGAAAAACCTCGGACCGGAGCGGATTAAACGTGCTTATCCGCATAAGTCTTTCAAGGAATATGGAATTAAGGCACCAGGCAATTCGGATCTGCCGGTTACCAACGGCAATCCATGGACAGGCATCTATACTGCGGTAACTCGCAAAACAATTAGTGGACAGGTGCTAGATGAAGTGCAGAACATTTCTGTCGAGGATGCTTTAAAGGCTTATACGAATGATGCAGCGTACAGTTCGTTTGAGGAAGATTCGATTGGTGTTTTGAAGCCGGATGCCAAGGCAGATATTATCGTGGTTTCCGGGGATCCATTTGAAGTGGATGTTGAAGAGTTAAAAGATATTAAAGTTGAACAAACGTTTATAAATGGAAAACAGGTCTTTAGCAAATCCAAAATCCCAGAAATGACGAAAGGTTGATAGGATGTTCAGTGGTCAGGAAAAATTATTACTTGGTGTAATCATTATCGCATACTTCTTTTTCCTGTTTGGTTTTTCAGTGTTTATCAGTAGAAGAATCAAAACGTATGATGATTATAATGTTGCTGGAAGAACCGTTTCGATTTTCCCGATTATTTTAACGTTTGTAGGTACTGCGATTGGTGGGGCTACACTGCTTGGATTCATGGAAAATGGATTCTTGTTCGGTATGGGACAGCAATGGCTCAATATCGGGTTGTTATTCACCGGAGTTCTGATGGCGTCCTTTGTAGCCAAGAAAATCAGACAGCTTGGTGAAAAGCATGATATGGTGACGATTGGTGATTTTACCGCACTTCGTTATGGAGAAAAGGCGCGGATTCCAACGGTGATAAGTATTCTGGTTGCCTATTGTGCGATTACCGGGATGCAATTTGTGGCCATTGCTACGATTCTAAATCTGACGATTGGACTGAGTTTGACAACGGGCATCGTGCTTAGCTGGCTGATGCTGACTGTAAAAACATACTTTGGCGGCATGATGTCGGTGATATGGCAGGATGCGGTACATGGGACAATCCAGACAGTCGGCGTTTTTGTACTGTTTGTTGTTGTACTGATGATGGCTGGTGACTGGTCTGCCATGGCGGAAAATGCGCGGTCCCTCGGTGAATCCGGTAATTTGAGTCTTTTTGGAATTGCCCCTTCTGAGGTGCTGATTTATGTGCTTACAATCGGGGGTTACCAGTTTGTCAGGCAGGACCTCTGGCAGCGGTATTGGGCAGCCAACAGTATGAAGACAGCAATGACCGGGTATTGGACATCCATCTTCGTAGGTTTTCTGGTCGGTGCGGTTGTAATGGCGATAGGTGTGATGGCGAAATACGGGCTGGGTATTCAGAATATCGACTCGGCGCTGATATTTTATGAAACAGTTGCACATGTCTTCACGTTCCCAATGGTTGTTGTAATGATTATTGCGCTTCTGGCAACAGTAATTTCCTGTGCCGATTCATTCTTTATGGCTAGTTCATCGTCGATTATTAACGATTTGATCAGGCCACGGATGAAAGGCAATGAAGGAAATAAAGTATTGCTGAGGTACAGCCGGATGTCGGTGGTGCTGGTATCGGTGTTAGCGCTGGGGCTCGCATTGTATATTCCGCAGCTTGTCCAGTTGTGGGTGACAGGGACAGCGATGCTGGTATCCGGGTTGCTTGCGCCGGTATTATTCGGACTCTATTGGAAGGGTGCCACCCGGACCGGTGGAATAACATCCATGTGGGTGGGTCTTGTGATAGCTGTTGGATGGCAGTTTGCTGGACATCCATTCGGACTTCACCCGGTGTTCATCGGATTACCAGTATCCATCGTAACCCTGCTGGGCGTATCATTTGCCACACAAGCAAGCGAAACAGAAGATATCGAAGACGACACCGTTACGAAATTAGTTTGATTGGGACGGGGGAACAGGCTCTCTGTCCTAGAGGCTGTGGTGGGACGAGGGGTCAGACCCCTTTGTCCCATTTTTTTTGAATAAAAAGCAGGAAAACAGCTAAAAAAGTAGAATAATATATTCTGAACGACTTTATCCTTTTACACTTCTTCCTAAAGATTTATCTCCTTCCTTTGAAAGTCATTTCTCACCGTTTTCCAATTTAAATATTAATAGAATAGGGGGTGCGTCATTGCCAAGAAACCCAAGAAAAAGGGCGCACAGTGGTGTGTATCATGTCATGCTGCGCGGGATTAACAAACAAATCATTTTTGAGGATAATCAGGACCGATTTAGACTGTTGGATACAATTCAAGAGTGCAAAGATCGGTACGGGTTTAATTTGTATGGATACTGTTTGATGGATAATCATGTTCATCTGCTGATTCGCGAGAGGGAAGAAAGTATATCGAGAGTAATACAATGGCTAAGCGCAAGTTACGTTTACTGGTATAATAAAAAATATGAACGAAGTGGCCATCTTTATCAGGACCGGTTTAAAAGTGAAACCGTTGAAACGGCTTCCTCCTTCCTCAGAGTTCTGCGCTATATCCATCAAAACCCTTTGAAAGCTGGGCTAGCAAGGGATGTTTTCAACTGTAATTGGACCAGCCTTAATGAATACATGGGTCGTGGTCATCTGGTTGATGTGGATTTTGGCCTCCAATTATTTTCCTCTGAACGAAAAGCCGCAGTTCGCTTGTTCTCCGAGTATATGAGTGAAACAAACGATGATGAGTTTCTGGATAACCATTCATTAGTCAGGGTGGCTGATGCTGATTTAGCCACATATATGCTGGAACTGGGTATTCCTAGTGGGAATGTCCTTCAGCAGATGGATAAGGTTGAGAGAAATGTTGTGATTCGGAAGATGAAACAGATAGACGGGGTGTCTCTCCGGCAGTTGGCCCGTGTAACGGGGATATCCAAAAGTGTGCTATCTCGACTGAGATAGGACGGAATGGAGTCGGGGTGCTGGTTGGGACTAGGAGAACCGGGACAAGGAGCCTGTCCCCTTGTCCCACCATCATTAATGTTGTAGAGTAGTAGAATCAGTGATAGAAATCAGGTGAAAACTCGGATGGTTAAAATCTATATTCTGTTGACTCTTGTCATGTTAATGTGGGGACTGAATGTTTCTGCTTTGAAGGTGTTGGTTGAAGCGGTGGACCCGATGCTGTTAACCTCGTTCCGGATTATGGTGGCAGGGATTGCTGTTCTAATAATCTGCTCGGTTATGGGGATATTCAGGCTGCCGCACAAACACGAATGGCTTATCATTTTCTACATATCTGTTTTTAACGTAATTCTTCACCATACAACGGTGGCGATCGGTATCGACATGACTACCGGGATAAATGCCGCTTTAATTCTGGGCATGATGCCGCTTGTTACGGTAATGATGACGGTAGTGTTCCTGCGTGAGCGAGTGGTTTGGCTGCGAATTCTCGGCTTCCTGTTTGGTTTCACCGGTGTAGCCGTAACTACGCTTGCTGGTAAGGGCGGACTTGCGGCAATTTCAATCGGGGACCTGATAGTATTTATTGGGGTGGTCGTACAGGGATTTAGCTTTGTTCTAATCAGTAAGTTGAAACCTACATTTGATCCTAGATTGGCAACTGGATATATGCTGCTTATGGGTTCAATTTTTATTTTAATAGCCAGTTTAATTTCTGGTTCACCGGTAAAAGAAATCGGTTATTTATTCGACTGGAAACTTGGATTGATATTTCTGTTCAGTGCTGTGTTGGCGTCAGCATTTGGACATATGACGTACAATTACGCGATCAAAAAAGTCGGACCTGCAGAGGCGGCTATTTTCATCAATATGAATACACTCTTTGCGATTACTGGAGCGGCCATTTTTCTTAACGAGCAGATCACTATGAATCACGTTGTAGGCTTTGTTCTAATTTTATGTGGTGTATTCCTGGGGACAGGGGCCGTGGAAAATATAATCAATAAGAGAAGGCGAAGGGACATAGGGGTCTGACCCCGTGTCCCATTTTAGTGCAGGTACGGAGCGAGTTCCTGGAGTTTTTCCTCGGGCAGGGCCTGTTCTATCATTGGGAAAATAACTCGTTCTTCTTTCCGAATGTGAGTCTCCAGCAATTCGCCCAGCTGATGCATTTCGTCTTCGTTAATATGTTCCGGACTTAGCAATTCCTTCATTTTCGAACGTATTCTTACATGCTCGAGTAGCATCTCCGTAATTTCGGGCCGGTCCACTTCGGCATATTGAGCATACGCAGGTAAAAGAATTTCCTCTTCTTCCCGGAAGTGTTGCTGTCCATCAGGGTTCCAGAATTCTTCCGCATCCTTTAATATCTCTTCTACTGTTAAACGACTTTCTTCCGTACCAGCGCGCTTCAGTTTCAACGCCAGGTGCAAGCCGACCATATGGTGCCGCGAGAGGGGCTTTAATGATTCATGCCGTTTGATGCCCTTGTGTTTTGCCATTCAGGATTCCTCCTTTATGGGTGTTTTTGTCGAATGTTTAGGTAATGGGGATTGATGATGGATGGAGGGGTAGGAGATGACGCAGTATTTAAATTCTGAAACAGCTGCGAAATTGCTGGAATTAAATAAATTGCTTACTAAGTCACTGAAACTTGAAGAAGTTTTGCAGAATGTGGTCAATGCGGCAGGTGAACTCGTCGCAGTTGCGGATACCATTATAATTTATCTTTTGGATCAGTCAGATGGGAAGCTCCGGCTTGCTGAGGGAAAGGGGATTAATAATGATGCACTTAAGCAGGTTGCTTTTTCCCCTGGAGAGTCAATTGCCGGCAAGGTTTATTGTGAAAAGGCGCCGAAGTTATTTAGTTCTGAGCAGGAGATAGACTCGTTTATGTGTGATATGTCAGAGAAGAATTATCAATTTTACTTCACTGGCATCCATGAACGGAAAATTAAAAGCGCTTTTTGTGTCCCAATCCTTAATAAAGATCGCTGTCTTGGGGTGCTGGTGGTCGATAATTTTAAGCAGGACGGAGTATTTACCGGTGCAGATCTGCAGGTAATCCAGATTCTCGCCGAACAAAGCGCAATTGCTATTGATAATTCGTATGTTTATCGCAGTCTTAAGGAAAAGAACGATCTTCTCGCTCAAGCCGCCGATATGCATAATATGTACTATCGGATGATAATTGAAGGTGGGGGCGTTGACCAGATCGTCTCTTTGCTGGAGGCATTTACTGAAACTCATGTAACGTATCATGCCACGGAGCCTTACGCCGAAGATCATACGCTTTTTCCTATTGTTCGTGGAAAAGAAGTTCTTGGAACCTTAAAACTGGAAAGGCCTTTTCATACCTTCACACAAATTGAACAGGCGGCAATTGAACAGGCAAGCTTGGCGATAGCTATTGAACTGATGAAGGATCACGCCCTGCTGGCAAAAGAACTTCAGTTTCGTGAAGAAGTTTTTAATCAGCTAATGGAAGGGATCCCGGAGTATGATCTCGACCGTATTCTTCGTTATTTTGACTGGAAAAAAGAAGCGGCGATACAGTGTATGGTTATCGAGGGCAGGGAACGGCAATTATGGAAGCAGGACAAACTAAAGGATAAGGAATGGTTTATCCGGTCGATTGAGGAAATATTGACATCTATTTGTGGTAAAAGTCTTGTGTTAAGCCGAGCTTTCCAATTGATAATGATTTTTCCTGTAAGTGATAAGAAGACAACGGAACGGGTGATCAACCGGGTTGACGCAAGTTTTGGAACTGGAGAAATACTTTTTGGTGTCGGCCGTGAAGCATCTGTTTATCAAATAGGTACTTCGTATAAAGAGGCAGTCCGTTCGCTTAATTATGCAAAAGCACGGCCGGGTAAGCAGGTTGTGGAGTATGCGAAACTTGGGATGGAGCGTCTTCTCTATGAAATTGATGGTTCGACAGCTGATATGTATGTGGAAGATAAACTTGGCGGGTTGCTCGGGTCTGAAAAGGTTTATTTGGAAACACTCCAGACTTTTGTGGAGCTAAACAAAAATCATAAAGATACGGCTTCAGCTCTGCATATCCATCCTAATACCCTTTATTACCGGCTGAAGCGGGTTGAAAAATTACTTAACATTGACCTGAATAATGAAAAAGAATGGCTCGATTTAGTAATCGCACTTCACTTATATGTGGCAGGCAACAAAAGTTAGTGAAAAACTTTGTTGCCTGCCATATTTATTTCCACTGTTCTAAGTTTTATAATAATTCAAAGCACCTACAAGGAGGGAAAACAATGGTTAACACCTTTGGAAATTACATAAATGGGAGTTGGGTTGAGTCATCAACTGGCAACACGTACAAAAGCATCAACCCAGCTGATACCGAAGAAGTGTTGGGTTATTTTCAATCATCAGATAAGGAAGATGTTGAGTCGGCAATCACAGCAGGTGAGAACGCATTCTCTGATTGGTCTTTAGTACCTGTGCCTAAACGAGGGGATGTATTATTTAATCTGATTCGACTTCTCGAAGACGACAGGGAGGAAATTGCTGAGCTTATTACCAGGGAGGTTGGCAAGACACACCATGACGCACAGGGTGAAGTCCGGAAAACAATTGAGGCGATGAAACAGTTCAGCGGGGAGGCGACACGGTTAACTGGTGAAACGGTTCCATCGTACGACAGTGATATATTCGCCTATACCGTTCGTGAGCCGCTCGGAGTAGTTGGTGTAATTGCGCCGTATAATTTTCCGCTGGGAATTGGGATTTGGAAAATAGCTCCGGCAATTGTGGCAGGAAATACGGTTGTTTTTAAACCGGCAAGCAATACATCGCTGATCAGCGTGAAGATAATCGAGCTGTTTGAACAGGCTGGTGTCCCGGCAGGAGTAATTAACATGGTTACCGGGTCTGGGAGCGTTATTGGTAAGGCAATCGGCAAACATCCGAAAATTAAGGCGGTGTCCTTTACCGGGTCGACAGAGGTTGGCATGGCGCTTGGAAAGTCGGTTACCAATCGCGGAGGCCGAATGCAGGCGGAAATGGGTGGGAAAAACCCATCAATTATTCTGGAAGATGCGGATATCGATGAAACTATTGAGAATCTTGTTATAAGCGGTTTCTTGGACAATGGGCAGCGTTGTACTGGAACCAGTCGTCTGATTGTTACGAAGCCGATTGCCGACGAGGTCATTGAAAAGCTTGTTAAGCGAGCTGAATCCCTTGTAATCGGAAACGGATTTGATGACGGAGTAGATAACGGACCTGTAATTGATGAAGCACAAATGAACCGCTATCTTCACTATGTTGGTCTCTCAGCCGAAGAGGGAGCCACCATTGAGTGTGGCGGCAAGCGGCTGACCGACCAGGGCAGGGACAAGGGATATTATGTGGCACCAACTGTAATCAGTAACGTAACCAGCAAAAACACCATTTTCCACGAAGAAATTTTTGCACCGGTGATCGCGATAACCGTTGTAGACACATATGAGGAAGCGATGGAAGTAGCAAATGACAGTGATTTCGGACTGTCATCCACCATCTACACAAAGGATTTGAAAAAAGCAATGCATTTCGTTCGTAACATTCAATCCGGCGTAACCCATGTAAACATCCCGTCCAATTATTTTGAAAACCAGTACCCGTTTGGCGGTAAAAAGGCTTCTAGTCTTGGCCCGCGTGAACAAGGTTCAACGGCGCTGGATTTCTGGACCGACTACAAAACTGTATATATGAAAGCATAGAAAGAAGGCATGACAATGGAAAAGATAGGCGTAATTGGGTGTGGGCTAATGGGAAGCGGCATTGCGGCGAATCTCTTAAAGAATGACTTTACCGTATATGTGTTTGACATAAACAAGGAAGCAGTGGAAAAGCTGGCAAAAGAGGGTGCGATCGCTGTTGAACAGCCTAAGTATATGGCCGGTGAGGTAGACGCAGTCATTCTTTCCCTGCCAACACCGGAGCTTGTGAAAAAAACAGTAGCGGATGATGATGCGGGGATCATCCACTTTATGCGGCAAGGCACCACCATACTGGATATGAGTACCAACGATGTGGAGGTAACAAGAAATTTATATCAGCTTGGTGAGGAAAAAGAAATCGAATTCTTCGACTGCCCGCTCAGTGGGGGCCCAACTGGTGCAGCAAATGGAACATTGACTGTAATGATCGGGGGAAAGGAAGAGGCATTTCCTGCCATCCTTCCAATTCTCCAGGCTATCGGCGAGCATATAGAATATGTTGGAGAAAGTGGTGCCGGGCAGACAGCCAAGCTTTGTCATAACATGGTTGTCGGCGGGGTGATCACGCTGCTGAGTGAAGCCTTTGTGACTGGGGAAAAAGCAGGCGTATCAAAAGAGACGTTGGCATCCATTTTACAAAAGGGATCAGCCCAAACCAGGGCGATGGATATTTTTGGCGTCAACATTCTGAAGGAGAACTTTTCCGAGTTGAAATTTTCCCTTGCGAATATGACGAAGGATATTCTTTTATATCGCAACCTGTCAGAAACCAGCAAAGTACCAGCATTGGCCAGCCAATCAGCGATTCAGCTATTCCAAATGGCCAATTACCAAGGCAAAGGAAACCACGATGCCGCAGCCGTATACGAGCTCTTCGCCGGGACAGAGGGTCAGACCCCCTGTCCCAGCAAGGGAGTAAAAAATTCGACAAAGTAAAATTTTCCATGGCTTTATCTGAATCTTTATATTAATATAAAGGGATAATTACTTAGAAGAGGTGGGCTATTATGGATAAGTTATATAAGGAATTGGACGGGGTTTATGAAGAAATCATTAAAATCAGACGATATCTGCATCAGCATCCGGAATTATCTTTTGAGGAAAAAGAAACTGCAGCGTACATCGCAGACTTTCATATGAAGCTTGGTCATAAAGTGCGTACCAATGTAGGCGGAAATGGTGTGCTTGCTTACCTGAAGGGTGATAAGCCTGGTCCAACGATTGCATTACGGGCGGATTTCGACGCACTCCCGATTCAGGAGCAGACAGATGTTCCTTTCAAATCCGTTAATGACGGGGTAATGCATGCATGTGGTCATGATGGACATACAGCAACATTACTTGGCCTTGCAAAGGTACTAAACTCCTTGAAGTCTGAGATTGAAGGAACGATTGTTTTTCTTCACCAGCATGCTGAGGAGCTGCCACCGGGTGGCGCGGTTTCGATGATTGAGGACGGCTGTCTGGATGGTGTTGATGCCATATTCGGTACGCATTTGCAGGCTCAGATGCCACTCGGAGAAATCGGTTATCGTACTGGTGCCCTTCAGGCTGCTCCCGACCGATTTGATATTAAGATTCAGGGGCAAGGAGGACATGGGGCGATGCCGCATGACACCAAGGATAGTATCGTAATTGGCGGGCAGCTGATCAATAACCTGCAGCAGATCGTCAGCCGAAGAGTCGATCCGCTCGATTCCGCAGTTGTTTCGGTTTGTAACTTTGTGGCTGAGGGACCGTACAATGTGATTGCCGATACAGCTGAACTGACTGGAACCGTACGCACATTTAAAGAAGAAACGCGTAGTTTCATCGAGCAGGAAATTGAAAATGTGGTGAATGGGACATGCGAGGTATCAGGAGCAAGCTATGAATATACGTACACTCGAGGTTATCCAACCCTGATAAATCACAAAGAAGAAACAGAATTTGTCGCAAAAGTTGCCACGGAAGTGCCAGGTGTGGCTAGCGTGGATGAAACACCGCCAATAATGGGCGGGGAGGACTATGCGTACTACCTCCAGCATGTAAAAGGAACGTTTTTCTTTACGGGGGCAAAGAGTCCGGACTGGGATAAAGCATATCCGCATCACCATCCGAAATTTGATATTGATGAGGAGGCGTTGCTGATTGCCGCCAAGGTCCTTGGTAAATCTGCGCTGGAATATATGAAAGAACATGCCAAACATTCATTGAACGAGGTTAGATAAAGAGTATCCATATTTTCACTATAAAAAGGGGGCAGAAAAAATGACTGAACAGACAATTAACATGTGGAAAGACTGGCGCTTACACGTTCTGGTTTTTGCAATTGTGATACTGACAGAATTTATTGGTATCCACGAGATCCCGGTAGGCGCAGGGGTGATTCTTTTACTGCCGATGCTGTACGCGGTGGTAATTGGGATTGGTCTATTTTTTACACCATTGGTAAAAGAAAAGCAGTCAATTAATGCCGAGCCGCTGGTATTTATATCGGTATCCATTCTGATTGCCAAATTTGGGGTACAGGCTGGTCCTGCCTTGCCGCAACTGATTGAAGCAGGTCCAGCGCTTATTCTACAGGAATTGGGAAACTTGGGGACCATCTTTCTGGCATTGCCGCTTGCTATTTTATTAGGACTAAAACGTGAAAGCATCGGGATGACTCACTCAGTAGGAAGAGAGCCAAACCTGGCGCTAATCACCGACAAGTATGGTCTATCGTCACCAGAGGGCCGCGGTGTTATGGCGATTTATATTTTCGGAACTGTATTTGGCTCCATTTTTATGGGACTAGCATCAGGGTTACTTGCAACCGTTACACCGCTCCACCCATATTCTTTTGCCATGGCAACTGGAATTGGCAGTGGTAGTATGGCAGCTGCTTCACTTGGACCACTTGTTGCTGCATTCCCGGATATGTCTGATACGATCACCGCATTTTCAGGGGCAAGTAATCTCCTTACTTCGGTTACAGGTCTATACGCCAGTATCTTCATTGGATTGCCGCTGACGGAGAAACTCTATAAGATTTTTACCGGAAGAAGAGACCGTAAACTGAATAAAAATTCAAAGGTGGTGTAAGGCGTTGAAAAATGTACAGGAATGGGTAATGCTATTTATTATTATTGGATTTATTGTACTTATCGGAAACTGGATTGGTTATGAGGTAATGCCGCTTGCTGCACTACCAGGAATTATTGTTCTTTCCCTGATCAGCCTGGTCGGGTTAATTATTCATAAACTGGTAAACTATCAGAAAATCCCCAGCATTGCCTATATTGGTATCCTTGCGTTTGTACTGACCATCCCGGGAGTACCCGGGTCCGAGCAGATAGTCGCCTGGACATCTGAGGTTAATTTGCTGGCGATCGCCACCCCAATCCTGGCGTATGCGGGTATATCGATTGGACGCTCATGGGCAGATTTTGCCAAACTTGGCTGGAAAACTATCGTAATCGGAATGTGTGTAATGATTGGGACGTACATGGGCTCAGCCATTGTGGCAGAAATCGTGTTACGCATACAGGGAATTATATAAAAAATAAAGGTGGACAGGTCCTGACGACTGTCCACTTTCCGCGTTTACTAGGGACAAGGGGACGGGCACCGCGTCCCGCTTTGCGGGACGGCGTGCCTGTCCCCCTGTCCCAAAGGAGGGATCTATATTTGAGAGTATCTTTATTTATTACGTGTCTTGGGGATTTGTTTTATGTGAATGCTGGGAAAGCCACGGTGGGACTACTTGAGCGGTTCGGGTGTGAGGTGGACTTTCCGGAAACTCAGACATGCTGCGGACAGCCTGCCTATAACAGTGGTTATCAGAAAAACACTAAGGATGCAGCCAAGAATATGATCCGGACTTTTGCGGATTCGGATTATGTGGTGAGCCCATCCGGTTCGTGTGTCTATATGCTTCATGAATATGAATCGTTGTTTAAGGATGAACCGGAGTGGAGAGAGAAGGCAAAGAGTCTGGCTGAAAAAGCCTACGAGCTGACTCAATTTTTAACCGAAGTCCTTGAAATCGAGGATACCGGGTCGAAATATAACGGAAAAGCTACATACCATACATCCTGCCATATGACACGTTTGCTCGGGGTGAAAGATGCGCCGTTTAAACTATTAAAAAATGTTCAAGGGTTGGAATTGATAGATTTGCCCAACCGGCAGGATTGCTGCGGATTTGGCGGGACATTTTCAGTTAAAATGCCTGCAATATCCGAGCAGATGGTCGATGAAAAAATAGAACATGTCAATGAAACTGAAGCAGAAGTCCTGATCGGGGCGGATGCTGGTTGCCTGATGCAGATCGGTGGCCGGTTAAGCCGAAAAGATAAGCCTATAAAGGTGATGCATATCGCCGAAATACTGAATAGCAGAGGTGATGATTAAATGCCGATGCATGTTGGCGAGAAGGAATTTTCTAATAGGGTCAGCAAAGGTCTTGAAGACGGCTTTATGCGGGGCGCGGTCCGGTCGGCCCAGGGGCGGCTTCAGCAGAACAAGGAGCGTGCAGCTGAGGAACTGGGAGATTGGGAAGAATGGCGAAACCTGGGCCAGGAAATCCGTCAGCATACCATTGAAAACCTTGATTATTATCTTGAACAGCTCAGTGAAAAAGTAGCCGAGCTAGGTGGTCATGTTTATTTTGCCGAAACAGCTGAAGATGCGAATTGTTATGTGAGTCAGGTAATTGCGAAAAAGGATGCCAAGAAAGTAGCAAAGTCCAAATCAATGGTGACCGAGGAAATTGCCTTAAACGACATTCTGGAGGAGAACGGCTGTGAGGTGGTGGAAACTGACCTTGGCGAGTATATTTTACAGATTGATGACCATGACCCGCCATCCCACATAGTGGCGCCGGCTCTCCACAAAAACAAGGAACAGATACGCGATGTTTTTCAAGAGAAACTGGGCTACGCGAGAACCGAGAAACCGGAAGAACTTACTCTATTTGCGAGGGAACAGCTCCGAAAGGAATTCCTTTCTGCCGATGTTGGAATCACGGGATGTAACTTTGCTGTCGCAGAGTCAGGGTCGTTTGCGCTTGTTACCAATGAAGGGAACGCCAGGATGGTAACCACATTACCCAAAACTCAAATTACTGTGATGGGCATGGAGCGGATTGTTCCCACCTGGGAAGAGCTTGACGTCCTGGTTAGTCTTCTCACAAGAGCGGCTGTTGGACAAAAGCTTTCAACCTATGTGACCGGATTGACCGGCCCGCGTGCTCCAGGGGAGGCAGATGGACCGGACGAATTCCACCTGGTGATTGTTGATAATGGCAGGTCGAAAATTTTGGGAACAGAATTTCAGGAAGCACTTCACTGTATTCGCTGTGCGGCCTGCATAAATGTATGTCCTGTATACCGGCATATTGGCGGGCATGCGTACGGATCAATTTACCCCGGCCCAATTGGAGCTGTATTGACTCCACTGCTGGGAGGCTATGATGATTACAAGGAACTGCCCTATGCTTCATCACTCTGCGGAGCATGCACGGAAGTCTGCCCGGTCAAAATTCCATTACATGAACAGCTGATTACCCACCGGCAAAAAATTGTGGAAGAGAAAAAGAAGGGCGAATTGGCAGAACGGCTTGCAATGCAGGCGTTTGAAAAAATAACCAGTTCAGCCGGGTTATTCCGGATTGCAACGAAAATGGCACCACTTTTGGCAACCCCTTTTGTCAGAAATGGAAAAGTTACGAATGGGCCTGGACCGTTAAAGGCGTGGACGGAAATTCGCGATTTTCCTGCCCCTGCCAATGAACGATTCAGGGATTGGTTCAAGAAACGAGAAAAAGGTGGGAGCAATCATGCCTAAAGGAGAGATCGTGAACAGGGAAACGTTTTTGGATAATATAGCTTCAAACCTGGGCCGAGCACGAAGGACAAATGAGGTGGTTCGCCCAGATTGGAATAACCAGATGCAATGGAAAGTTCTATCGGATCATACAGTAGATGAGTTGGTGGATGTCCTTGAAAAACAGTGTAAATCCATACACACTGACTTATACCGGACCACTCAGGCAGAGCTTGGAAGCGTATTGGCTAAAGTAGTGGAGGCGTATGGCGGGAAAACTGTCGTGACTAGCATGGATACCCGTTTCGATGAATATCAGCTGACAGAGGAATTTACATCGTGGGATGGGATTGCAATTGAACAATGGGATTCTACGAGGCCGGAAGCGAGTATCCGTCTTGCGGAAAGAGCTGATGTTGGAATAACTTTCAGCGATATTACACTAGCTGAGTCAGGAACAGTAATTTTATTCAGTGATGAAGGAAAGGGACGTTCGGTAAGTCTGCTTCCGTCAACTTACATTGCGGTTATCCCAAAAAGCACCATTGTGCCAAGGCTTACACAAGCCACTAGGCGAATCCATCAGCGAGTTGAAGCGGGAGAAGGAGTTCCAACGTGTATTAATTTCATCAGCGGACCCAGCAACAGTGCCGACATCGAGATGAATCTGGTGGTCGGCGTGCACGGTCCGATAAAAACCACATATATAGTCGTCGATGACCAGTAAAGAGCGGGACAGCGGGGACAGGCACCAAGTGGGACACGGTGCCTGTCCCCGTTGTCCCTTTTTATAAAAAATATTTGGTTTGGTATTGAATTATGGTGAATTTTGTCGATAAATAAGGAAAGGTTAATTTTTTCCTGGATTTATTTCAGTTTTTATAAGTGTGAGCATTATGACAAGGGTTTACAACAGTGTGTGTGCTACTTACTATAGTGTTTTTTTAATCAGGTAATAGTTATATTTATCTATTAATTTACATAGAAAAGGTAAAACGTTAAAACTACTAGGTATTATAACCTACGATAATAGCAAACTCATTGAAAAATGAGGACGCAAAGCCACGGGTCTAAGGTCTATGACTATGACAGCCGGGTTTCCGAAAAGGTTGGTAACAACTTAAAAATGCAGAACAGAAAATATTCTGCCGATTTAAGCCCACCATTCTTTGGTGGGCTTTTTTTACTATCAGAATAGATACGTTTGTGGAAGATACTATTAGAAAAATTCGACGAACCTAATGTCGAGTTTTTCTAATAGCCTAAAGAATTTTGGAGGATGAGAAAATGGTTGGAAAGACGCTGGAAAAGGGAATTTTAGAGGAGTATGTTCGCGGGATACTGGAAGTCATAGGAGAAGACCCGTGTCGAGAGGGATTGCTTGAGACACCTAAGCGTGTTGCCAAAATGTACAGGGAAGTATTTGCCGGGATAGGGGTTGCTCCTGAAACAGCATTGACAACAACTTTTGACGCGGAGGGTTATGAAGGGATGATCGTGGTGAAGGATATCGATTATTACACTTTCTGTGAACATCACTTAATTCCGTTCTTTGGCAAAGTCCATATCGGATACATTCCGGATAAACAAATCGTAGGACTTAGTAAATTTGCCAGACTTGTTGAATTGACCGCACAACGACCACAGGTGCAGGAACGTATGACTGATCAGATTGCAAAAGCAATTTCAAATGTCCTTCAGCCTAAAGGAGTCATGGTGAAACTTGCGGGTCAGCACTTATGCATGTGTGCGCGGGGTGTGAAAAAGCCTGGTTCATCAACGGTGACTTCCGTTAAAAAGGGAGCTTTTTTGGAAAGCGAGTCTTTGGTGCGTGAATTCGAAAGTAATATAGCTAACAGCTGATAAGGGAGGAAACAGGAATGCTTTATTTATCGCGCAGAGTCGATTTCTCTGCTATGCATAGTTACCGTATTGATGATTGGAGTGAGGACCAGAACTTTAAAGTTTTCGGTCCATTCAGCAACCAGCATGGACACGGTCATGATTATCAGCTGGAAGTGATGGTTAAGGGAGATCTTGTGGAAAAGGCAGGAATAGTTGTAAACACGGTAGACATCAAACGGATTGTAGGCGGCTTCGTTGAAGAGGAGCTTGATGGTAAGTACTTAAATATGGAACATGATTATTTCAAAAAGAACATTCCGACAACAGAAAACATAGTTACGTACTTATGGGATATGCTGGGACCTAAACTGGAAAATTGTACGTTACATCGATTGAAATTACATGAGAATTCTCACTTGTATGCAGAGAAAGGGGAAGAAGACTTGGTTACGTTAACGAGAAAGTATCACTTCAGCGCGGCGCACAGACTTCACAGTGAACAATTGACAGAGGAAGAGAACACAAGGTTGTTCGGTAAGTGCAATAATCCGTTTGGCCATGGTCACAACTATTATCTGGAAGTGTCCGTACAGGGGGAGCCCGATCCGGTTACTGGAATGATCACCGATCTGGATGACCTGGATAACACGGTGGAGTCGGTTGTTCTAAGTGAATTCGACCACAAGCACTTGAATCTGGACACCAAGTGGTTCGCTGGTCTAAACCCAACGTCTGAAGTGGTGGCAAAAGTGATCTATAACATGTTGAAACCGCTGTTGCCGAATCTTCACAAAATCGGTTTATGGGAGACTGAGAAAAATTACTTCGAGTACGCAGGTTAAGGGGTCGATTTTATGGATTTATCACATTTGAAAAATAAGGTTATTGTCATTACCGGAGCAAGCCGTGGGATCGGAAGAGCAATGGCAGAACTTCTTGCAAACTGGGAAGTAAAGCTTGTACTTGGGGCAAGAGATACCGAGCAATTGGCAAAAGATTTTAGCGGGCAGGATAATGTTCTATCCATCCAGTTGGATGTTCGAGACGAAACCTCCGTAAAACAGTTTGTTACCGGGGCGATTACGCAATTTGGCAGTGTCGACGTATTGATCAATGCAGCAGGAGTCGGGAAGTTTTCCAGTATTCTCGATTCGGCTACCGAAGACTTCGACGATATGGTGGCAGTTAATCTTCGGGGCACCTATTTAACGTGCAAGTACTTTGGAAGAGTCATGAAGGAACACAGGGGCGGTCAAATCCTGAATCTGGTTTCAATCGCAGGGACCACTGCTTTGCCTGGTAATGCCGGATATTCCTCCTCGAAATTTGGTGTTTATGGTTTTACCAAAGTACTGCAGGCAGAGCTCCGCAGGGAAGGAATCAGAGTAACTTCGGTTATCCCCGGAGCTATAGCCAGCTCGTTTTGGGATGGAATTGATTCGAAGCCGCCTGTTTCGCAAATGATTCCATTGCAGTCCATCACAGAACATTTAGCATTTCTAATGAGTCAACCGGAGAACTCGGTGGTGGATGAAATAACCATCATGCCTCCTGGTGGTATTTTGTAAGAGGGGAGGGTGAACGGATGAAGACTTTTCTTTCAAAAATTCTCCCCGGTTCGTCTGAGAAGGTTGAAGAAAAGGTAGTAGAATACCATCCGAAACTTACTCATATTTCCTCTTATCAAATGGTGGAGGATAGGGCGCTGACTGGCTGGGTTGCTTCCCGTCTGGCTCATGCAATGGGGTTCGACGAGAAAGATAGAGAAGCACTGTTCTTTCTGGCGTTCACAGCCAGGTCGCTTGATGACATGGAAAATGAATCGATAAAAGAACTGATGATAATAGCACAGTCGGCGGTAAAGTGGATACGGACAAATTCAGTAATAGAAGAAGAGTTGAATCAGGTATCTTCCACAGTTACTTCGAAAGAAATTTTATCCAGAGTACTGAACGATATTCAGTCAGATGTCAATCATTTAAATGTCTCATCGAACGAAACAGATAAGAAATGGGAAGTTTACCGTGATGTTATTTATGCTGCCACCCATGGACAATTCCTGCTGATTAAAAAATGCGAGATAGCCCGCTATACGAAAGGTAAAGTGTTATGTGAAGCAGATATTGCTGAACGTAATGATATAGCAAAAGCTAGGAATATGGCAAAGGAATGCCTGACAGCACATGGGCTTAAATCTACTAAAATAACAAGTTATAATTTGATCATTTCTGAAGCGGTAACGAATTTGTTGAAACATGCTACCGGCGGCAAAATGACTGTTTACAAAGAGGACAACCTGGTATGCGTCCTGGTTGAGGATAAAGGGCCGGGGTTTCCGCTGAAGATTTTGCCTAAGACAACGTTGATGGCCGGATTTTCTACCAAGGAATCCCTTGGTCAGGGGTTTACCCTCATGATGAAAATGGCTAATCAGGTAGTATTGGAAACGTCCTCGTCCGGTTCCACTTTAATATTGGTACTTAACGCAGGTGAGGAGGGAATATAAGATGATTGAGCAGACAAATGCCTTGCTGACAATCCAGAAATCACTATTGGCTGCACGACTATTTGATGGGTTCTGGGATCGGTGGATTGCACACGGAATATTATTTTCTGAAACAGCAGGAGTTCGAAATTGTTTAAAAAACGTAACGAAATGGGAGGATTCTTTCCGGAATACAGCCGATCAGCACTACGAACAGGCGACGCTATACCAGCGAACAGGGGCTGTCCGGACTGCTGAAGAGTTATATAGATTATCGAGTCTTTATTATAACCTCATTCATTGGATTTACCCCGATCGCACAATAGAAAAAATAGATTGGTTGAAGAAGGCAACCGAAGCTACCGAACGAGCTGACCTCCTTTCAGCGATTCCAAGGGTTAGAGAATCTGTCACTGTGGATGGATTCAAATGTCCGGGGAGAATCAGAGTCCCGGCAAGCCCTAAAGGTTGTATTTTCATTATTAACCCAATTGATTCCACAAAAGAAGAACTGTATACCTATGAAATACAGTTTGTTGAAGCAGATTACATCACAGTCAGTTTTGATGGGCCTGGCCAGGGGGAAGCTTTTACGCTCAATGGGTTAACGGCCACAACAAAAAGGTGGGAGCAGTTCCTTGGTAAGGTCATTGATCTAACGCACGATATGTTCCCTGATTTGCCAATCCACTTATTCGGCACGAGCTCAGGGGCTTCGTGGGCTATCCATGGAAGTCTTAATCCAAAAGTGTATAGTTCGGTGGCAGTAAGTCCGCCGCTCGCAAGTAACGGTCCTATGCCACATTATTTTGGCGAGCGAATCAATTTCATTTCGAGCGAAGGAGCAATAGTATCGCCAATTACCAAACGATCAGATTATCCTTCCGTCCTTTTATTTCACGGAGCGAAGGATGTAATGGTGAACACCGCTGATATTCATGATTTCTATCAACGTCTTCCTGAGCCAAAGCAATTGGTGGAGTACAGTGATGAGGGACACTGCTGCAACTTCAAGCTCGAAGAAGTACGTCGGTTGGCTGTTGAGTGGTTTAGTTCTAAAGGGGAGAGAAAGCGGGATGCAATTTGAACAATTCGTTGATGTGATTTCGGACATTACACACCTGCCAGCAGAAAATATAACAGCCGAATCCAGTTTTCGGAATGACCTGGGGATTGATTCGCTAAATCTGGTCAATTTATTTATTCAGTTGTCGGAAGAGACAGGGATCGGTTTTGAACAATTGGTACGTGCAGATGACGTGGAAACAGTAGGAAGCGTTTATAAAATTTTGGAGAAGAGATGATTAAATGAAAACAGTAATAGATACACTTTTTGATCGTGACAGTGGCAAGGCAGTTCTTGCAACCTTCAACGGAAATTATACGGCTGAAGCTATGAAAGAGAAGGTGCATTATTATGAGGAAATACTTAAGGATCAGGAACTCAGTCAGAAGAAAGTAGGCTTGCTTGTTCCAATGATAGATTCCTATCTGGCGCTGTTTTTGGCAGTAAATAAGCTTGGTGGAACAGTAATTCCGTTAAGCTGGCAATTCAGACAAGAAGATTTAACAAACGTTCTGGATTATCTGGATCCCCATATTGTATTCACGGTGGAGGTACATAATGGATTTGCATTTGGTGATGCAGTTCAGACATGGGCAGAATCCACTAATAGAGAAACGGTGGTATATACTGCTGCTTCCAGTAATGAATGGGCTCGGCAGACGTATAAAGGTGAGACCAAGCCATTGGAACAGAACGATATTCCAATCATCGTCTGTTCTTCCGGAAGTACAGGGACGCCTAAAGGGCTAATCTGCCAGCCTGACTTTGTGGATGCTCTTTACCGGGTATTACCGGAACTTACCGATTTTCAGCCGGAAGACAGCGTGCTTTTAATTGCGCCTCCAACAAGTTCAGCAGGTCTGGCGTTTTTCCTGTACGGGATCTACAGTGGGGCAACAGTTGCTTTTGCGGAAAGCTTTGACTTCAAAAAAATGACGAATCTGGTCAGGGACAATAAGTGTAATAAGATAATCGGCACACCTTCCATTTTTAAGGCGATTTTTCAGATTGCCAAGGAACTTGATCCCGAAATATTGAAAAACATGAAGCTTGTTGGTCTTGCTGGAGAGAAGATAACTACAGACTATAAGGATCAATTTGAATTTATGGATGATTGTACATTTACCAGCATGTATGGAAATACCGAAGCGGGTGTTATTGGACAGAGTGTTCTAGAAGATAAAGTTGAATTTACGCTTCTAAAAGAAACTCGTCATAAAATTAAAGATGGTGAATTGCTGATTAAATCTCCAACCTCGTTTGGCGGTTATTATAAGAACCCTGAACTGACAAAGGAATTATTTGATGAGAATGGTTGGATTTTCACAGGGGATATGGTCCGCGAGACTGAGCCAGGTAAATTCGAAATGATCGGTCGTAAAAGAGATATTATTAAAAAAGGTGGCCAGCAGGTCGTTCCTGCCGAAGTGGAAAAAATTCTTGTTCAATACTCTAAGGTGAAGCAGGCAGTAGTATTAGGCGCCCCGCATGATGTATTTGGTGAACAGATCGTTGGATTTATAGTACCCAGCGGTGAATTGGATCTGAAAGACCTTTCCTACTTTTGCGCACAAAGAATTGCCGGTTATAAAGTTCCTGATCACCTCAAGGTTCTTTCTGAAATTCCGGTCTCACAGGGAAAGGTTGATAAAGTCACCCTCCGCAAGATGTTCATGGAAAACAGAACGGAGGAACCTGTAAGTGGGTAAAAAACAATCGTTACGGCGTCAATTTATTTTAAGAATGTTTATTATTTTATTGAGCATTACCGTGATTACCGGAATCATTCAGGTTTATTATCTTAATAAGCAAGTTTCTGAGAATGTTGAACGGGAAGCTTCAATGATTGGAAATAGCATCGAGCAGGGGATTGTGGAAACAGATATGGCTGCACGAGCGATCGAGCGTCAGATTGATTACAAACTTGAAGTTATAACCAATCAGATCAGTGAACAGTTGCCGGATAGCGTGGATGCTATTACGACAGAGCAGTTAATTCAATTAAGAGACCAGACGAATATAGCTGGAATTGATATTTTTTCATATGATGAGGAGAATATCGTATCTGTTACAAAGTCAACGGAACCCGATGAAATTGGTTTCACGCTAAAAGGTGTTAATGATGCCTATTATGCCACGTTTGTCGAGATTCTGGAGGGAAATATACCCGATTTACAGGATCAGGTGAGCTATCAGAACGGCAATACACTGGTGTTCTATACCGCGCAGTCGGGTTCGCGAGAAGAGCCGAAGTTCTTTAAATATGGTTACCAGAAAGAACCTGGAACAGATTATTTTATCAGTACTTTTATCGAAGCAAATGAAGTAAATCAATTCACCCAGGAAGTTGGTCCAGAATCCTGGATTGATAAAGTATCCAGTGAACATGAGTACGCGAAAGAAATTGCTGTACTGGATCCAAAGGTGTTCGCTGATCCAAGTCTTGCGGAAAAAATGTACCCGCCTTTACAGAAGGTGATTTACGGTCAATACAGTTTGAAGACCGATGAGGAAATACTGATAGGAATGGTTGAGAACCCCGAAAAAGTAACCAGAATAGATAGTCATGATGGCGAGAAAATCTATAAGATGTTCATGCCACTGGAAGATGGACGAGTAATCTATGTAGCGATGGATTATGAAAAAATGATCGCTCCATTTAAAAAATACTCGCTCATCCTTATTGCATTCGGGATAGCTTCATTGGTTGTTTTGTTTATTGCGGCGGCACGATTCTTTAACAAGATATATAATAATATCGCACAAATTATCGCACAAATTATTTCGCATGAAAAAGGTGACTTTACAGTGCGCAGTGATGTGCATGACAAAGGAGAACTTGGTCAGTTGTCGACCACTGCAAATAAAATGGCCGATACATTAAACCATGTATTAAGCGAGACGCGTGAACAGGCTGTAAAAACGGAACGCCATGCCTACTTGCTAGAGTCAGAAGCAAATAATTCGGTGGAAAAGGTTTATTCCATGTCCATGGAGGCGACCGCAGATTCTAGAGATTCGATGGATGAGATTAATCATATTATCAATCAGATTGAGGAGCTTTTGCAGAACGATAATGCAAAGGACCAGGATATCAGGGCAAAAATAGCTGACATCCATGCGCTAATTCAGAAAAACTCCAATACAACAACCGAAATGACAATTACGTTATCAGATGTACTGAAATCCTTACAGGGACAGTCGACTTCCCTGTCTGATATTTCAAAGAAGCTGTTGAAGAATTTGGAACAATTCGAGTTGGATGAAAAACAGGAATCTAAGAAGGTGCTGTGACATGGAAGAAATGATTAAGGTGGAAAAGGTTAGAAATGGATCCGAGTGTGTTCTTTTTGTGAATGGTGTATTGGATTACGCTACAATGGATCCTTTTGTCGAACATATCCGTGCAGTTGAGGATGGAACAACGAAAGTAACGATAAATTTCAAGGAACTTGAGTTTATAGATTCTACAGGTATCGGGGCAATAATCAACCTGGCCCACGAAGCGAATACCAGACATTTTAGCGTTGAGCTTGAGGGTGTGGATGAAGAGACCCATGAGCTGTTTGAAACAATTGGTGTTTATCAGATTCTCAGCGCATTGGAAGAGGAAGGGGAATAGTTATGTACCGCAGGGAGTTGTCCCATTTAACGGCAGAGGATAAGGGAATCAAATCATTGGAACGGGAAATCAAGCTTGCCCGCAAGATACAGATGAAACTGCTTAATGGGGTACAACCGCAGATTAACAGTGGAGAAGTGTCCGGCACCTCTATTCCAGCCCGGTTGATTGGAGGAGACTATTATGATTTCTATGTGCTTCCAAACGGGAAACTGCGAATCGTAATTGGTGACGTAATGGGGAAGGGCATACCGGCAGCGATGCTGATGATTCTGACCCGGGGGGCATTCCGGAGTGCAGCTGAAAGTAAACAGGGACCGGGGGATACTATAACCGCCATGAATAATGCGATGTACACTGATCTTCGTACTTTGGGGTCTTTTGTCACCCTGTTTTGTGCCGACTGGGACCCGGAAAACCGAGTTTTGTCGTATGCCAATGCAGGACACAATACGCCGCTTGTTGTACGAGCGAATAAAGCGATATCTGATTTACCAAAAGTAAAGGGTGTAATGCTGGGTGGTTTGCCGGACCAAAATTACTCTGAAAGATCGATTAAACTTGATGAAGAGGATGTTGTGTTTTTTTACACGGATGGAATTGTGGAAGCGCAGGACTGTCAAGGGAACATGTATAAGATTGATCGGTTGAAAGATGTGATTTTGGAAAAGTCCACGTATGATGTGGAGGCAATTGAGAACGAAGTAATTAAGTCAGTTGAAGACTTTGTGGGGGATGTACCGCAAAAAGATGATATAACGATGGTGCTGCTTAAAATCAGTCAGGATAAAACCGATATTACAAGTTATAACTCCCCAATAATAAATGCATAGGAGGTGCAATCATGAAAAGTATTGTCTCAAAGGGGAAAAATGTCCAGCAAGCTATTCAGATAGGGCTGGATATACTGGAAGTCAGCAAGAGTGACGTGAACATTGAGATCATACAAAACGAGTCAAGAGGCATCATGGGAATCGGGAGCAAAAAGGCAATTGTAAAACTATCAAAAGATGCTTTCAAAGATAGAAAAGCGGATGGCGGTGCGGACGCACTACCGATAGATTCGATAGATGATGTGGAACGATTGATAGATTCTTATTCCGTTAACGTTGAGTCACCCGAGGATAACCTTCCATCTGGCGTAACAACAAATAACGAAGGGCGTAGCGGTAAAGTATGGGTGGAGCGCGGGAAAATCCATGTAAAGGATGCTCCGTCCAAGTACACCACCATCACCCTTGATAAAGATATTAGGATGTTAAAAAATAATCAGCTAGTTAAAGAGAAGACGCTAATGGTTACTGAATCAGATATTTTGGACGTGGACTTTGTGGAGGAAATACAGGAAACAAAGTGGAAAGTCTCCATCAAGGACCAAGGGATGAAAGCATTGCTCGAGATAATACCAGGTTATTCTGTAATCCGAAAACTTGGGGATGTACCTCCAGGCGAACATATTGAGTTAGTGGTAGAGGAAACTCAAGAAATTGAGAACACACTTGAATATACCAGCATCCAAAAAATACTGGAAGAGAAGCAAATAACGTATGGGATTAATGAGCCAGCAATCATGAAAGCTATTAATGCCACGGAGGCTTCTGAGTTTGAAATCGCAACAGGAAGAAAGACTAAGTCGGGTAAAAACGGATCTTTGGAGATAAAAGTAAATACAGATTCCAAAACGGTTTTACAGGAAGATGAATCCGGAAACATTAATTTTCGTGAAACTCGCATACTTCCCACTGTGGATATGGGCGAAACGCTTGGAATTATTTACCCGCCGATGCCCGGACGCCCTGGTATTTCTGTTCTAGGAAAACACCTTCCTCCCAAGCCGGTTCACCCGGTAAATATAAAAGCCGGAAAAGGTGTAATTGTAGTAGAGGACAAGTTAATAGCGACTGAAAGCGGCCGTCCTTCAATACAACAAAGAGGACATCTTGTTAAGGCATCGATCATGCCTAAACTGATTCATGAGGGTAATGTAAATATTTCTTCCGGGAATATCCGGTTTGACGGGGATGTGGAAATCACTGGGGAAGTGGAAGAAAATATGGTGGTGGAATCCGGTAGTGATATTATCGTTCATCAAACAGTGAATGACGCTGTGGTTACTGCATCCAACTCAGTTGTAACCTATGGCAATGTCGCCAGTTCAGTTATAACAGCTGGGAAAAGCAGCATGCTGATTGCGGAACTGGGACAACTACTGGAAACCATGCACTACCAAACGGAGAAGATTATCAGTGTAATTAAGCAACTTACACAAGCAACTGCTTTTAAGTCCAGTGATTTTTCCCGAAAAGGAATACAACCACTGATACGAATATTAATGGAAAAGAAGTTCAGTAACTATAAGCATTTAGCTAAAGAATATGTGGAGATGGTTACAAGTGGTAAGGAGTTTCTGGATAGTGAATGGGTAGACATCTCCAATCAAATAAGTGAATATTTCCTGAGGTTATCACGCCATGATATTTCAATCGAGCAAATTAAGGAACTTTCTCTGAGTATGCATGAGCTGCATGAAGTAAGTAAAACACCTGAAGAACCAGGGTCTTATATGACAATCTCCAATGCTTTAAACAGTAGATTGTACTGCAGCGGCAATATCCTGATAATTGGACACGGAAGTGTAAACACCAAAATATACTCCGGAGGGCAATTAAAGGTCACCGGAGTCGTCCGGGGAGGGGAAGTATTCGGAAAGACCGGGGCTGAACTTAATGAGATCGGTTCGGCCAGCGGGACAAAAACAGTTGTCGAGGTCCCTGCCGGCCAAGCTATAAAAATTGCTAAGGCACATGAAGGTACCGTACTCTTAATCGGTAATCAGAAATACACCTTTGAGGAATCTAAGAAAAATATTAAAGCAATATTAGATGAAACAGGCAAACTAGTATTTGGATAACGAGGGGGGAATAGAATGATTCAGTATACTACGAAAGAACGCGGCAGTGATAGTTTGGAAGTATTGTTAAAAGGTGACCTGGACATAGATGGAACGGAAGTAATCGAGGAAGAATTAATGCCATTACTACTGGGTCTCCGCAGTGCGAAGATTAATTTTGAGAATGTTCCATTTGTCGATTCTTCAGGTATGGGACTGCTTATGAAACTAGTGAATACTTTGAAAGAGCATGATATTACGGTAACTGTTTCCGAGGTTAGAGAGGATGTATACGAAGTATTTGAGTTGCTCCAAATACCGGAAATAATAGGTAAAGATGTTTTTGTCTAACGCAAGAAGGAATAAATTTTTCTTTTACCGGATTACAGAAGGAGGGACTCAATTATGGACAAAACATCAGTAATTGGTATTTTGGTAGGTATCGCGGCCTTGGGGATTGGGATTTTGCTTAAGGGAGTAAGTCCTGAGGCTCTTATTAATCCGGCTGCATTTATTATAATTTTTGTCGGTACTGCGGCGACGGTTATTATTGGATTTCCTACAGAAGTAATTAAAAATATACCAAAGCTGTTTTCGATTATTTTTAAAGAAGATAAGCATTATGATGTTAAGAAAATCATCCATATGTTTGTTGAATGGGCAGAAGCAGCCCGGAAAGAGGGAATTTTATCACTTGAAAACAGGATAGACGAGCTCGATGATTCCTTTTTAACGTCAGGGATCCAGCTGGCTGTTGATGGACAGTCCCCTGAGTTTATTCGAGATATTATGATGGAAAAAGTGGATGCAATGGAAAACCGACACCAGCAGGGTATTTCTGTATTCACGCAAGCAGGTACGTACGCGCCAACCTTGGGAGTTCTTGGAGCAGTTGTTGGTTTGATTGCTGCACTGGGAAATATGGGGGACATTGAGGCTTTAGGACATGCTATTTCATCTGCCTTTATTGCAACGCTGTTCGGGATTTTTTCGGGATACGTCCTGTGGCATCCTTTTGCAAACAAGTTAAAGGAAAAGTCGAAAAAAGAAGTGTTGGTGAAAGAGATTATGATAGAAGGGATTTTGTCCATAACCAATGGCGAGTCTCCGCAGCTGATTAAGGATAAGTTAGGTTCGTACTTGTCACCTGCAGAGTTGAAGAAAATGGATCAGGAGGACTCCTATGCGCAGGAAGAAAAAGAATAGCGAAGAACATATGAGTGAGTCCTGGCTACTTCCTTATGCAGATTTGCTGACACTTCTTCTGGCTCTGTTCATCGTGCTTTTTGCTATGAGTGAAATTGACACCAAAACATATAAAGAACTTGCAAGAGTCTTTAATGAGGAATTTTCGGGTGGGAAAGGAATACTGGAACATAATGATAGTTCGGTAGATATGCCAGTGCCTAAGGAAGAACCAGAAGAACATAAAGAAGAGGCTGATAAAAACGTACAGGAACTTATGCAGCTGACAGCGCTACAGGAACGAATCAATAAATATATCAGTAATAATAATTTGACCAAAAGCATTGAAACAAGTTTGTCAGGGGAAGGCCTGTATATAACGATTACCAATGATATTTCTTTCGAATCTGGTAGTGCGGAAGTCAAAGGGAAGGGTAAAGATATTGCTAAGGATGTCTCCAACTTCTTGTATACAGATCCCCCGCATGAAATTGTGATCAGTGGACACACTGACGATATTCCAATTCATGATAGTGTCTATAAATCAAATTGGGAGTTAAGCGTTATGCGGGCGGTGAACTTTATGCGTATCGTGCTGCAAAATGATAAGCTGGAACCCAAGCGGTTCAGTGCAAAGGGATTTGGCGAACATAATCCGCTTGTACCAAACACCAGTAAGGAAAACCGCGCTAAAAATAGACGCGTAGAAGTATTAATTCTCCCCAACTATGACATCAAAAGCCTGCAATAAAGGCGGCGGGACAGGGGGGACAGGCACCATGTCCCCACTATGTGGGACACGGTGCCTGTCCCCCCTGTCCCTTTTTATGATAGAATAGTATAAAATGTCTGATTTTAGGGTTAAGGGGAGTGTGCTGTGGAGACGAAGGTTAATTTTTTTCGGGAAGAGGTTGTGAAAAGTTTCTTTGAAAGCGTTTACGATGGCGTTGTGGTTGTTGACTGCGATGGCATCATTCAATACATGAGCAGTACATACTGCAGGTTTCTGGATGTAAAGCCGGAACATGTTGTTGGTACGCATGTGGAAATGGTTATCGAGAATACTAGAATGCATATCGTCGCCAAAACAGGAAAAGAGGAAATAAATGATTTGCAGTTGCTGCAGGGAAATTATGTGATAGCAAACCGGATTCCAATCCGCCGTAAGGGCAAATTAATTGGTGCCATCGGTACGATTATTTTTAATGACCTGGGAAAATGGCAGGAGATGAATGTCCATATAAAGAAGCTCCTCAATGAGCTGGATTTCTACCGGAAAGAATGGAATGAAACCAATGGTGCCAATTATTCACTCCAGGACCTTGTTGGTACATCAGATGAAATAGGGCACCTAAAAGAGCAGGTTGTAAAACTGGCTGGCGGCGATATTGCCGTTTTGATTCGAGGCGAAAGCGGAACAGGCAAGGAACTGATTGCTCACAGTATTCATCAGCTGAGTGAACGAAGCCGGAAGCAATTTGTGAAGGTGAATTGTGGTTCCATCCCTGAACATCTGCTTGAATCTGAGCTCTTTGGATATGTGGAAGGAGCGTTCACCGGAGCCAAAAAAGGCGGGAAAATGGGTAAGTTCAAGTTTGCGGACGGTGGCACGATCTTTCTTGATGAGATCGGTGATATGCCGGAATATATGCAGGTGAAACTGCTTCGTGTTCTCCAGGAAAAAGAAATCGAACCTGTGGGATCCCTGCAGTCTGAAAAGGTTGATGTGCGGGTGATAACTGCCACTAATCGACCAATCGAAAAAATGATTGAGCGCAATAAATTCCGAGAGGATTTGTTTTACCGGATTAATGCGGCCCAGTTATTTTTACCACCTTTACGGGAACGGCGGGAAGACCTTAAAATCCTCGCCCGGCATTTCCTGCAAAAGGTCACTGCCCGGATGAACAAGCGAGTCAACAGGATAGATGAAGATGCGCTGGCATTAATTAAGGACTATCACTGGCCAGGCAACATCCGGGAACTTGAGAATGCAATAGAAGTGGCTGTTCACCTAAGTGAAGAAGGAACAATTGATGTTCATTCACTGCCATCATATCTGAATCGTGGCAGGAAAGACTATACCGAAAAAAGAACACTGAAACAGCAGCTGGAAGATACAGAAAAACAGATTATCGAGCAGGCTTTGAAGAAATACCAATATGACAAGTTGAAGGTCGCTGAATCACTTGGGATGGGAAAATCGAGTCTTTACGATAAACTTAAACGCCATAATATTATGTATTAGTTTGTATATAATTCCGGATTCCTGGAATGCGTTCCGGGATTCTGGAATTTTGATTATGGAGCGGGTCGTGTGTGTATTTTTAAAACTTCCGTGGCCCCCATTCCGAAATATCGGAAAAGTCAGGAACTTAATAGCTACCAGAATATTGATAGGACCCCTTTTATAAAGTTGGCATGATTTTTGCTATAAGAAGAGTGGAGGGCTCAAATGGTTTCATATTGAGTTTGAATAAATGTATGCGCTTACTTTTAAAAGGAGGTATTTCTGGTGGATGTTGGCTATATGACCAGAGGGGTGCTGAAACATGGAAATTCTTCTGCACGGGAAAAAGTTGCCGTTCAAATGGAAAGTGGACAGTCATGGACGTATGAAGAACTCGATCAGATATCCAACCAGTATGCAAATCGTCTGAGGGATATGGGGATAGAAAAAGGTGACCGTGTAGGAATTCTGCTATATAACTGTCTAGAGTATTTTGGACTTTATTTTGCCGCAGCCAAATTGGGCGCGATTGCTGTCCGGCTGAATTTCCGGCTTACAAGTCATGAGTTTGAATATGCGCTTAATGATTCGGGGGTAAAGGTTCTCTGTTTTCATTCTGAACTGTCCGGTCAGCTGGAGGATATTCGAGACACAGTAGGGGTCGAAGAATATATCTGTCTTCCAAACAAAAATCAGCGTGTTCCTAGCTGGGCGCTGGGCTGGGAAACGTTTAGCAATGGTGCGACTGCAGAGGTTAATACAGATCCGGTTAATATGGATGACCCTGTCATGCTGATGTACACGTCTGGAACAACAGGCAGGCCAAAGGGAGCTGTCTGGACCCATGCCAATACATATTGGTTTTCGGCGATACAGGTGATGAAATGGAATTTTACTGGTGAAGAAATCGGTATGACCACAGGACCACTGTACCATGTCGGCGCAATGGAGGACATCGCCCTGCCAGTAATGCTGGCGGGTGGAACGGTTGTCATTACGAAGAGTCGGGGGTTTGATATTAATCGTGTGATGAAGGTGATGGAGAAGGAAAAAGTCACTGATTGCTTCATGTATCCGTTCATGATTTATGAAATGCTGCACGAAGCGAGTGACGAAATAAGACTGCCTGATCTGAAACACATTTATACCGGAGGCGACTCACTTATGCCGTGGGCGGTTGAACAGATGAACAAGCGGTTTCCGCACATCGGAATCAGTCAGGTATACGGGCTGACAGAGGGGACACCGATAGCTGCTTCGCTCGATGCCGAGGATATTTTTACAAAAGGTCACACGGTCGGTAAGCCGCTGCCGTTAACGGATATTAAAATCGTCGACCATGACAAAAACATACTTGGCACAGGGGAGATTGGTGAAATTGCTGTCAAAAGCCCTGTTGTATCAAATGTTTACTGGCAGAAGCCTGAAGCAACAGCTGAGACATTTGTTGACGGTTGGTGCTACACAGGTGATCTAGGAAGCGTTGATAAGGAAGGTTATCTGTCCATTTCCGGGCGAAAAAAAGATATGATCCGTAGTGGCGGAGAGAATATTTACGCTGCTGAAATCGAGGATGTCCTGATGCGACATGACAAAATCAAAGATGCATCAATTATCGGGATACCTGATCCAAAGTTCCTCGAGACCGTTTGTGCCATCATTGTAAAAAAAGATAATACGGAGCTTACGGAGCAGGAAGTGGTTGATCACTGTAAAGAACTACTGGCGAGTTACAAGAAGCCGCGAAGGGTTATCTTTGTCGATGAACTGCCGCGTACACCCTCCGGAAAGGTGCAGAAGTTTATTTTACGAAAACAGTATGGAGAAAAGGGCGAGGCAGAAATAGGGGGTTAATGATTAGCAATAAAATTTTTTGCGAGGAATTACTCAATCAAAGGGGAGGTAGATTTATGTTTGGGTTATCGCCATTAATGACGTTTATGCTGTTTATATTTTGGCCAGCGTCGATTATAGCAGCAGGATTATGGGGGATGCTAGCATTCAGGAATGAGGAGGAGGATAGCTAATGGATGGGAATACGATTATATTGCTGATTGGTGTCGCGTACCTTCTGGGGATAATGGTCATCGGACTATACTCAATGAAACACCAGAAGGACATGGATACGTACTATACCGGGGGCAGACGGTTTGGTCCATGGCTTGTCGCGTTAGCTGTTTCTTCAACAACGATGTCAGGTTACGGCTTTATCGGGCTGACCGGTCTCGTTTATCAGAATGGTTATCCTGTGTTTATGATTGGAATTTTTGCGACCGCTGGGATATTTGTCAGCTTTTTGATATTGGCAAAACCAATGCGGAAAATCGCCGAGAAATTCGGGGCGATGACTATTCCGGATATTTTGGAGGCCAGATATAACAGTAAGGCTGTCCGGGCCATAACGGCGCTTGCCATTCTTGGAGGAGCTATCGGTTACCAGATGGCCCAGTATAAGGCACTCGGGAATATGCTGCAGACAGTTCTTGGGGTGGATTATCAGATAGCACTGTTTATTGGAGTGACCATTCTAACAATCTACGTGGTAGCTGGTGGAATGATCAGTGCGCTCTGGACAGACTTCATCCAAATGATTGTGATGGTAGTCGGGGCGTTAATTGTTTTCATCGGTGGTATGAATCTTGTTGGTGGAATGTCACAGTTGAATAGTGAGATTTCCTCCATCAATCCGGATATGGTTAATGCCTATCATACCGCTGGACCTATAGGAATATTCGCGTTTATCTCTTATTTTTTCATTTACGTGATTGGTCATCAGGGGCAGCCACACGTGGTTTCAAAATTTTATATGATCCGAAAAGTTTCGATGCTGAAATGGGCATGTGTAATTGCCGCATCAACGTACGCAATTACTGCGCTGTTATGGTTTGTCGGTCTTTACACGAAAGTGATGGTCAATCGTGGGGAAATGGCTGCACCGCCATCACCCGACTTAGTAGCACCATTGTTTATCGAAAACTTTTTCCACCCGGCAATCGCGGGGATTATCTTTGCAGCGGTAATGGCGGCAATCATGTCAACAAGTGAGGCATTCTTGTTGATTGCAAGTTCATCGATTGTACGGGATATTTATCAGCAGATTTATAAAAAAGGGGAAAAACTTCCACAGAAGAAAGAGCTTGCGCTTTCCAGGTGGATCACATTATCAGTTATCGTACTAACATTCTTGTTGTCGCTAAATCCGCCAGATTTAGTCGGCTGGCTTGGTAATGCATCATGGGGAATTTTTGTTGCCTCACTTGTACCAGTATTAAGTATAGGTCTTTACTGGAAGCGGGCAACCAAAGCGGCTGCAATCTGGTCGTCTTCTCTCGGACTTGTGTTTAGTATTGGGCTTTATATTTTGAAGGTAAAGGGAATTTATGTTCCGGCACTAGATACGGGTGCAATCGCATTTATGATCTCAACGGTAGCCTTCATTGGAATCTCGCTCATCACCAAACAAGAATCCAGCGAAGTATTCAAAGAAATATCAAACAAGAAAGCTGACAGTGCATAAGCGAGGCTGGGACACAACTATAAGTTACATTCTAAATACGAACGAATGCACCGGATTTTATAATGTGTACTCTTATAGTTGGATCTCATTTCACAGTTGATAAAAAACGCGAAGAGTGAATTTAGGAAATGATAGGCAGCTGCTTCAGCAATACACTTCGCTTTCCGTGGACTCACCACGAGCCTCCTCGTTCGCATAGACCCGCTCACTGTGGGGTCTCTTAGGCTCGTTGTTCCACAGGAGTCTTCGTGTATTGCTTACGCTTGATGTCCATAAATTATTAGGATTTGAGTATGTTTCTAACGGTTTTACACTGGATTTTATAAGACCCTCTTTCGCTAACTTGGCGTTGATTGAAGCGTAGGGTAGTCGACTCCTGCGGGAAAAGCAACAGCTGAAAATCCCGCAGGAAGTGGTTTTCTTCCGAGGAAGTTGAAGCGTTGCCCGCGGAAAGCGACTGCCTGAAGCGGAAATCAACCACGCTGTACTTCGTAGTTTATATATACGAAGGTATCCCTACAGAAAAATCCGAACTACCATACGTTAAAATATTGAAAATAGTAACTTATACACTTTCGTCCTGTCCTCATCCTTTCTCTATATAGATTACAAGTTGGTGTATACTATTAATAAAACTTTCGACGCACTGCACGGTGGTCAATAGGAGAGAGGTAGATGGATAAAGTAGCTGATAACAGCAGGGCTGAACGGTTTGAAGTTGCATTTAACCGAATTCACCAGGAATTGAGGAAACTGGTCAAAGATGAAAATCAAAGCTTCAGCAATCTGGTCTACAAGGGTTCTAAAAGTTATACAATCGTCAGGCAGTACCAGTCTGAATTACAACAGTTCAGCAGACTCAGAAATGCGATTGTGCACGAGCGGTATGAACTCGGTGAGTATATCGCTGAACCAAATGAAAAAACGGTTAGTCGGATTGAAAAGATAGCTAAAGTATTGTCACAACCTAATCATGCGTTAACCATCGCTACAAAAGAAGTGATTATCTTTGATTATGCCGACAGTCTTGAAAAACTGGTCACGGGAATAAATAATCATTCCTATTCGCAGTATCCAGTTTATCGGGAGGATAGCTGTGTTGGTGTTATTACCGCCAAATTGGTTGTAAAATGGATGGCGGCAAACCTGGTCAATAGTAAGGTGGACCTGTCGAAATTCACCGTCGGGGATGTTTTTAACGCGGACGACAGTCATCCGATTGCATTTGTTTCGAAGTCGAAAAATATCTTCGAACTTGAAGAAATATTTGAAGAGGCCCATCTGGCGAAGCAGGACCTGGAAGGTGTCATTATAACGGAGAATGGACGCCAAGACGAAAAACCCCTGGGGATTGTTACCCCATGGGACTTAATCGAAATTGATTATAAACTGGATTAAGAGGCGTAAGTTGAGCCTCTTTTTTTGCGTGCGTATTAATAATTGAAATAAAAGAGGATCATTCCCCGCTTACAGCTTATATCCTGTCCTGCTCTTAAATCGTTTCAGTAAGATAGAGCTTTCGACCCGTGTAATACCTTCCACGGCATAAAGCTCGTTATTGATGAAAACTTCCAGCATTTGAAAGTCCTCAACAAGTACGTGCATATGCAGTGTACTAGGTCCAGTCATCTGATAAACGCTGGCAACGCTGGGGTTATCTGCGAGATTCTGTGCAACTTCCTGCAATTGTTTTGGTTCCACATCCACCTCAAAAAAAGCTGAGACTTTTTTCCCGAATTTCTCTGAGTTCACTACGACTGTAAAATTTTCGATTACCTCATCGTCACGCAGTTGCTGGATACGGTCTTTCACTGCTACACGGGAAAGGCCAACTTTTTCGGCAAGTTCCACATAGGACAAACGCCCATCCCTGATTAGCTCCTCAATGATTTTTTTATCGACCTCATCGTATTTCATTGTCCATTTCTCCTAGAGATTGCTATTATTTTAATCCTTTAGACCATCATATCAGAAATCTCAAAATGTTACAAAACCGTTACGGTATAATCATTCAATTTAAATCAAACAAAATGAAACTAATTTACTGATTTAACCACATAAGTGTAAGTGGTTTTTAATAATTTTCGCATTTTTGTCAAAAAACATGTTGACTTGCTCTGTATATATATGTATTATTGTTAATAATTTATTAAGTATTTGAAAACTTTAAATTTAAAGAATGGAGGGATAATAATATGGTTGGTCTGATTGTTCGAAGGTTAGCCCAGCTTGTGTTACTGCTCCTGGGGATTTCATTCCTTGTGTTCATGAGCATGCATATCGCTCCAGGTGATCCCGCGACTATTATAGGGGGACCGACAGCGAGTGCTTCAGATCTTGAAGCAATAAGAGCAGACATGGGTTTGGATAGACCGGTCCTTGTTCAGTATTTTGATTATTTAGGCGGAATTCTGCAGGGTGACTTTGGTTACTCGTATCAAACAGGACAAGCAGTTACAGATGCAATCCTGACTAGATTTCCGAACTCTATCAAGCTTGCGGTTGCAAGTATGGTGGTTGCCGTGATTATTGGCATTGTTGCAGGGATGATCGCTGCTATTAAACAGAATTCATGGATTGATATTACAAGTACTACATTTTCGTTGGCAGGGGTATCGATTCCAAACTTCTGGCTGGGAGCGATGCTGATTCTTATTTTTTCAGTAAACCTTCAGTGGCTGCCTGTCGGTGGGTTAAATTCTTCTATATTCACCATTCAGGGGATAAAAGAACTGATATTGCCGGCAGTGACCTTAGGGACAGCTTCCGCAGCATTGATTGCCAGGATGAGTCGTTCTTCCATGCTGGAAGTTGTGAGGTCGGATTATATCCGGACTGCCAAAGCCAAAGGTGTTAGACAGCGTTCACTGATCTGGGTACACGCCCTTCGAAACGCAATGATTCCGGTAATTACCGTAATCGGAATTAACTTTGGTGGTTTACTCGGAGGCACTATTATTACCGAGCAGGTATTTGCAATTAATGGAGTCGGGCGTCTAATGATTGATGCTATCGCAGCTAGAGACTTTCCGGTTGTACAGGGAACAGTTTTACTAGTAGCTGGAATTTTCGTAGTTGTCAATTTGATTGTCGATCTGGTCTACGCCTTCATCGACCCACGAATTACATACAACTGATAGAAAGGAGGCAGTACAGTGCCGGCTAATGCGGTTTTGAAAGAGGACGAAGTAATTCCTAAAAAGAAAGAACGTCAATTTGTTAAAACAACAAAGCGTTTACTGAAAAATAAACTCGCCGTGTTCGGTCTTTTCATTATTGGACTATTAATTATCACAGCAGCGTTCGCTCCTTATCTTGTGAGTTACGGTCCTTATGAACAGAATCTCTCACAGACTGAACTTGGAATAGGCGAAGAGGGACATATTCTTGGAACTGATAATTATGGCAGAGACATGTGGTCCAGACTTGCCTACGGGGCACGTATTTCCCTGGTAGTTGGTCTGACCTCGGTCGTTCTTGGTCTTACAGGCGGAGTTACGCTAGGGCTTTTATCAGGATATTACCGGAAACTTGATGGTGTGATTATGCGTTTCGTCGATCTGCTGTTTGCTTTCCCGGGAATCCTGCTGGCAATGCTGATTATCGCAATGCTTGGTACAAGTCTTGTTAATGTGGTAATCGCCATAAGTATCTGGTCGATTCCGGGTTGTGCAAGAATTGTACGGGGGAGCGTATTATCGGTAAAAAAACAGGAATATATCATGGCGATGAAGTCCCTCGGGGCAAGCGATGCACGGATTATTTTATTGCATGTGCTGCCAAACTGTACCGCTCCGATTATCGTTTTTGCAACGATGCGGATGGGTACAGCGATTTTATCAACATCAGCGCTTAGCTTTCTGGGGCTTGGTGCACAGCCGCCAACACCTGAATGGGGCGCAATGATTTCCGCCGGGCAGGATTTCATGTGGAGTGCCCCGCACATGGCAATTATCCCCGGAGTAGCAATTATGCTTACTATTTTTGCTTTTAACGTGGTTGGGGACGGACTGCGTGACGCACTTGATCCAAACATGGAATTAGACACATAAAAAAAGAGGAGGAAACATATTGAGTAAAAAAGCGTTTCAGTTTATAGCAGTTCTTTTGATAGCAATATTTGTACTTGCAGGTTGTGGCGGGGAAAGCAGCAGTAATGGTGGAAATAGTGGTGGAGATGCGCCGGCAGAGATTACATACGCGTCTACTTCTGATGCTGCCGGACTTTCACCGATTGATACCAATGATTCCGTATCGTCGAATGTGACTTATCAAATTTACGAGACTCTTTTCACACAAGATCCGCAAACGCTTGAATCCAAACCATTGCTGGCTAAGTCTTATGAAACGCCAGATGAGAATACTTGGGTAATTAAGTTAAGAGAAGGAATTAAGTTTCATGATGGTACTCCTTTTAATGCTGAAGCAGTAAAGTACACGTTTGACCAAATCAGAGATCCGGAGCGTGCTGCACCACGTGCTTCATTGCTTGCTCCAATTGAATCTGTCGAAGTGAAAGATGAATATACTGTTGTTATTAAAACAAAAGAACCATACGGCCCAATGCTTGCAGCACTGAGTCATACGAATGCAGCAATTGTCAGTCCGAAAGCTGATAAAGAAGGCGACATTAACAAAAACCCAGTTGGAACAGGACCATTCAAGTTTGTGGAATGGGTGGAAGGTGACCATATCACACTCGAGCGTAATGAAGATTACTGGAAAGACCCAGCTGCACTTGAGAAAGTAACGTTTAAGGTAGTTCCTGAAGTTTCAACAGCGATTTCTATGCTGGAAACTGGTGAAGTTCAGTTTATCGATGCATTGCCATCAGACCAATTGCCGCGTATTGAAAATATCAATGGCGTGAAGGTACAAAAGTCACCGGGTACTCGCGTTTCTTATCTTGGATTCAATATGGAAAAAGCTCCATTTAATGAACTCGAATTCAGAAAAGCTGTTGCTTACGGTGTTGACCAGGAAGCATATGTTAATCAGCTGAATGGCCTGGGTACTTTCAGTGAAAGCATAATCGGTCCAAAAGTATTTGGCTATAATGAAAAAGCTGAAGAAGCAGGGTATGCGTTTGATAAAGAAAAAGCGAAACAAATTGTCGAGGAAAACGGTTATGGTGACGAGGAAATCAACCTTCTAGTGGCAAACCGGGCAAGTTATATGAAAATGGCTGAAATCGTTCAGGCACAACTTACTGAAATCGGGTTAAATGTCCAAATCGAAACAATGGAATGGGCTACTTTCCTTGAGACAGGACGTAAAGGTGATTATGAAATGACATTCCTTGGCTGGTCCAACAGTACTGCTGATGGAAGTGAACTGCTTTATCCGAACCTGCACTCTGACAATATTGGTTCTTCCAACTTCAGCCGCTACAGCAATCCTGAATTTGACAAACTGGTTGAAGAGTCCCGTCAGACAGTAGATCAGGAAGTACGTAAAGAGAAGCTTCACGAAGCAAATGTAATGGCAATTAAAGATGCTGTTTGGGTTATCATGGAGCACGGAACAGTTACAGCTGCCTATGACGAATCGGTAGAAAATCTGGTTGTCGATCCAACTGGTCAATGGTCACTATATAATGTAAGCAGAAAGTAGGGTATAACGATGGAACATTTATTGGAAGTGAAAAATCTGGTTACCCAATATCGGACAGCAGGCGGTAAAGTGCCCGCTGTCCGGGATATTTCTTTTACCGTGGATAAGGGTGAAACACTTTGTATAGTAGGAGAATCCGGAAGTGGTAAAAGTGCTACCTCGCTTTCGATAATGGGGCTTTTACCTTCCAATGGGGAAGTTTCCGGGTCAATCCTGCTGAACGGCAAGGAAATTGTAGGTAAATCGGAAGAACAGCTGCAGAAAATCAGAGGCAACGACATTTCAATGATTTTCCAGGAACCAATGACAGCACTGAATCCAGTGTTTACTATAGGCTTTCAGCTTCGTGAACCCTTAATGATTCACCGTAAACTGTCCAAAAAAGAAGCTACAAAGAAAGCTATTGAACTTCTGGGTAAAGTCGGTATACCAAATCCATCAGAGAAAATGAGAAACTATCCGCATGAACTTAGTGGTGGAATGCGGCAGCGGGTTATGATTGCCATGGCGCTTGCCTGTGAGCCTCTATTACTTATGGCCGATGAACCGACCACTGCACTGGACGTAACAATTCAGGCACAAATTCTTGACCTGATAGATGATCTGAAGGCCCAAATGGATATGGGGGTTGTTTTTGTAACCCACGACATGGGTGTAGTTGCAGAAATCGCTGATAAAGTTATGGTTATGTACCATGGTGAAGTGGTTGAAACAGGCGACGTGTACAAGATTTTTAATAATCCACAGCACGATTATACCCGATCATTACTTGCGGCTGTACCGAATGTGGATGATGACAGTAAAAAATGGCTTCAGGAGGGGATTTCCTATGACAGTACAGCAACCACTTCTTGAAGTGAAGGACCTTAAAAAATACTTCCCTGTTAAGACGGGGATTCTGCAGCGGACGACTTCACACGTTAAAGCTGTACAGAATGTAAGTGTTGAGGTCAAAGAAGGAGAAACTCTCGGAATTGTTGGGGAGTCAGGATGTGGTAAGTCCACTTTCGGCCGTACCATTCTTGGGCTCGAGGATTTGACCGACGGGACAATCAAATTCCGCGGTGAAAATATTGCAGGTCTCTCCAAACGGAAGTTAAAACCGTACAAAAAGGATATGCAGATGATTTTTCAGGATCCATTCGCATCCCTCAACCCGCGCCAGCGAATCGGTAATGCGCTGGAAGAGGTTTTTGTGATTCACAGTAAGATGTCCAAAAAGGAACGTGAGCAGCGTGTGCGTGAACTTTTGGTTGAAGTGGGACTTGAAGAAGAACATTATGACCGGTATCCGCATGAATTCAGTGGTGGCCAGCGTCAGCGAATCGGGATTGCCCGGGCAATTGCGCTGAACCCTTCATTAATAGTTTGTGATGAAGCCGTCTCGGCGCTTGATGTGTCTGTCCAGGCGCAGATTATCCGCCTGCTGATGAATCTTCAGAAAAAATACCAGCTTACATACATGTTTATTTCCCACGACCTTGGAGTCGTACGACACATGTGTGACCGTGTGCTGGTTATGTACCTGGGCACCATGGTTGAACTTGGGACATCCGATCAAATTTATAAAAATCCGCAGCATCCATATACAAAAGCACTGCTGTCAGCGATACCACGCCCGGTGCCGGGACGGAAAAAAGAACGTATCCGACTTGAGGGCGATCTGCCAAGTGCATCCAATTATCCGACAGGCTGCCCGTTCCACACCCGTTGTCCGATAGCGCAGGAACACTGCAAAACAACGGTTCCGGAGTGGCGTGAAGTTGAAACAGGGCATTTTGTTGCTTGTCACGAGGTTTGATATAATTCTTTTATACTAGTAATGGAAGTTCGTTTTTCCAAACAGGCCAGAGAGGATTATACTTTCTGGTCTATATCATGTAATAATCTATCAATCATAACAGGGGGATTAATATGTCATTTTTTAATAATCATTCCCATCCATATCCAACAACACGAAACACAGCATATGCCCGCAATGGCATGGTTGCAACATCACAGCCACTTGCTTCACAAGCTGGACTGGATATTCTTAAGATGGGCGGAAATGCTATTGACGCAGCGATTGCTACAGCGGCATGTCTAACTGTGGTGGAACCGACATCCAACGGGATTGGCGGGGATGCATTCGCACTAGTTTGGACGAAAGGGGAACTTCACGGTCTTAACTCAAGCGGACGTTCGCCTAAAAATATCTCTATTGATGCGGTAAAAGAAGCTGGGCATGAGGAGATTCCGAAGCATGGCTTTATTCCTGTAACCGTTCCGGGAGTACCAGCAGCTTGGGCAGAACTTTCTGAGCGTTTCGGGAAACTTCCGCTTAGGGAAGTACTTGAACCGGCAATCAATTATGCCGCTGAAGGGTACCCATTATCACCGACACTAAGCAAGTTCTGGAATAATGCATATAAAAATTTCAAAGCTAACCTGACAGACGATGTTTTCAAGCATTGGTTTGAGACGTTTGCACCTGACGGGCGTGCGCCTGAAACCGGAGAAATTTGGTCATCAAAAGGGCATGCGGAAACATTGCGGTCAATCGCTGAAACAGGTGCAGAATCTTTTTACCGGGGACATATTGCTGAAAAAATCGCAGCATTTTCTAAGGAAAACGGTGGATTTTTGACAGCTGAAGACCTTGCAGAACACAAGGCCGAATGGGTTAAGCCAATCAATGTAAACTACCGGGGCTATGATGTGTGGGAAATCCCTCCAAACGGACAGGGGATAGTTGCACTGCAGGCCTTAAATATATTAAAAGGATTCAATTTCGCTGAAAAAGATTCTGCTGATACATATCATAAGCAGATTGAAGCTATTAAACTGGCATTCGCTGACGGGCAAACCCATGTAACCGAGGAAGACCGTATGAAAGTAACATCGGAAGAGATGCTTAGCGATGCATATGCCAAACAGCGCAGACATCTGATTGGTGAAGAAGCCATCCAGCCGGAAGCCGGCGATCCGTCATCAAGCGGCACCGTTTATCTGGCAACCGCTGACAGTGAAGGGAACATGGTTTCTTTTATCCAGAGTAACTATATGGGATTCGGTTCAGGAGTGGTTGTACCGGGTACTGGAATTGCGTTGCAGAACCGTGGCCACAACTTCTCGATGGAGTCAAGTCATGTAAACGCGCTTGAGGGTGGCAAAAAAACTTATCACACTATCATTCCTGGATTTTTGACAAAAGATAACCAGCCGGTAGGACCGTTCGGTGTTATGGGAGGATTCATGCAACCACAGGGGCATGTACAGGTCATGATGAATACTATCGACTTCGGTCTAAGTCCGCAGGCAGCACTTGATGCACCGCGCTGGCAGTGGATGAAGGATAAGACAGTTGAAGTGGAAAACAGGTTCCCGCATCATCTTGCACAGTTACTGGCTGCTCGCGGACATGATATCAAAATTGCGCTTGAACCGAATTCATTCGGGCGTGGACAAATCATTTGGCGCGATCCTGAAACAGGCGTGCTTGCAGGAGGTACCGAATCACGAACAGACGGGGCAGTCTCTGCGTGGTAATGTCACACTTTAATAAGAAGGAATTCATCTTATGAGAACACAATGGAATTTATTTATCGCGTTTTTTAGGGTAGGGATGCTCGGTTATGGGGGAGGCCCGGGCTCCATTCCGCTGATTCATAAAGAAGTAGTGGAAAAATACAAATGGATGAGTGACGAGGATTTTGGTGATATTCTGGCGCTCGGAAACACACTTCCGGGTCCGATCGCAACAAAACTTGCAGGATATATTGGTCATAATGTCTCCGGTATTGTAGGAATGATCAATGCGGTATTCGCTACCATTCTCCCGACTATTATTTTAATGGTTGTCTTATTGTCTTCCTTATCGTCAGTCGCCGACCTGCCGTGGGTGCAAGGGATGACCGCTGCAGTCGTACCTGTTGTCGGCGTCATGCTGGCAGTACTGACATGGCAGTTCTTTCATAAGGCAGTGAAAGGGATGGGTTGGCTTCAGACAGTGCTGATGTCTATAGGAGTGTTTCTTTTGCTATATGCGGCCGGTCTTCACCCTGGGATCGTCATTGGTTTGTTACTTGTGGCTGCACTTGTTCAGCGTGATAACAAGAAGACAGAACCGGCTGACCAGCAAAGTAAGGAAAGTAGGAGGGGAACATCATGATCACTAAATACTGGCATATATTTATGGCGTTCTTCATTCCTGGAATCCTCGGCTATGGCGGCGGACCGGCATCGATACCGCTTGTTCAGAATGAAGTAGTCAATCGGTATGAGTGGATGAGTGTCCAAGAGTTCAGTGAAATGCTTGCGCTTGCTAACTCACTGCCTGGCCCGATTGCCACTAAAATGGCCGGGTATATCGGTTATGCAGAAGGTGGTATTTTGGGCTCGGTGATTGGGGTCTTTGCCACTGTAGCGCCTTCCTTGATTATAATGATATTACTAGTGGGGGTTTTGTATCGATATAAAGATTCAGCCAAGGTTCAGCGGTTAACCCAGTATGTTCGACCGGTCATAGCTATTCTGCTTGGTGTTATGGCGTGGCAGTTTTTTTCGGAGTCGTATGTGGGGATCGGCCTTTGGCAAACATTGCTAATCACTGTTAGCAGTTATTTGTTGATTGAACGGATGAAAGTCCATCCTGCTTTTGTTATTGGAGCGGCATTGATATATGGCGGATTGGTTCTTGGATAACGTGTGGAGCGGATGCCCGGTTGGGTGTCCGCTTTTGTGTTGGGAGAGAAAGTGGTAAACATTGAGGAGAGGAAGCATTGAAGTGAGTAGAGAAGACGTTGAACAAGGAGAGGGGGACTTTACGCTCGAGAATTAGTTAGCCTCGCTCGGGGTTGAGGGCTTTTGGCTCGAGAATGAGTTAACCTCGCTCGGGGTTGAGGGCTTCTGGCTCGAGAATGAGTTAACCTCGCTCGAGTTTAAGGGTTTCTGGCTCGAGAATGAGTTAATTTCGCTCGAGTTTAATGCTTACATGCTCGGGAATCAGTTATCTCCGCCCTACTTTTCATCATAAAGTGAATAGCCCTCTCTCACTAATTCTTTCTAATTCCCTCTCTGGCAAGCCGGTCCGCGTGGCCGTTATTTTTTTCTGGAATCCATTTAATGAAGAAATATGGGAAATTACTGGCCTCTGTTAGAATTTTTTCAAGTAGGGGCTGGAAGGTCTGGTTTTTGGTGGATTCTTTTTCAATTACATCCACAGCAACCTTGGAGTCAGAGCGGAAAGAAAGAATTTCTCCCGGAAACTGTTTTTTGCACACTTCTAATGCTTTTAAAATAGCATGGAACTCCGCTTCGTGGTTGGACATTTCCCCCAATGGAAAAGAATACTCATATTTTTCGCTAGCAGATTTTATATAGATTCCAGCACCGCTTGGGCCAGGATTGCCACTGGACGCGCCGTCTGTATATATTTCAATCATTATGCGGTCTCCTTTTCGGTTCGGTTTATGATAGATTATATCAATTACGGGGCGGGTGTGCATTCAGCGAATTCGATAAAGAAAAAACTTGAAGGAAATTAATCCTCCAAGTTTATAGATTATAACCGTTTCAAGCCGATGAGAGGCGTTACGAAAGATTATCCACCTCGTTCGACCTTTCATGCCCTCGCTACTATTAATGTTATTTTATCTGACTTGCCCGTTTCCTTGCATAAGATATTTTACAGTAGTTAATGCGGGTAGCCCCATTGGTCCCCGTGCATGCAATTTTTGGGTTGAGATTCCAATTTCTGAGCCGAATCCAAGGGCGCTTCCATCTGTGAAACGCGTGGAGGCATTATGATAGAGTGCTGCCGCGTCAACCAGTTTCATGAATGTTTCAGCAGTTTTCTCATTCTCTGTGACGATTGATTCAGAATGCTTCGTACCATAATCTTCAATGTGCTGAATGGCTTCCGCGACATCAGCGACCGTTTTAATGGCGATATCTTTACTTAGATATTCATCTGCCCAGTCCGTTTCTTCAGCTGGTACGGAGTTAGGAATAAGCTCAACAACCGTACTGTCCCCGTGAACGCTGATGTCATTTTCTTTCAGAGTCTCTGTTAATTCAGCTTTATTTTCCGCGAGCCAGTCTTGATGGATTATTACGGTTTCGATTGCATTACATACAGCCGGACGGTCGGTCTTGGCATTAACCAGTATAGCCAGTGCTTTTTGTACATCTGCTTCTGCATCAACATAAAGGTGGCAGTTTCCGACGCCTGTTTCAAGTACCGGAACTGTTGCATTATTTACTACGGCTTTAATAAGTGAGCCGCCTCCGCGTGGGATTAGGACATCGATGTGTTCTTTCATGGTAAATAATTGCTGGGTCGCTTCACGGTGGGTACTTGCAATAAATTGAACAGCGTCTTTTGGAATCTTCGTCTGCTCCAATCCACGATGAATCACCTCAACTATAGCCTGGTTGGATGTTATTGCTGAAGAACCGCCTTTTAGGACAATAGCATTTCCGGACTTTAGTGCCAGGCCGGTTGCGTCTACTGTCACATTCGGCCGTGCTTCATAAATCATTCCAATTACTCCGAGTGGAACAGTCACCTGCTGCACGTTAAGTCCATTTTCGAGTGTCCAGTCAGAGTTAACGATTCCTGTTGGGTCATCCAGTTTTGCAACGTCACGAAGACCCTGGGCAAATTCCTCAACTCTTTCCTTGGTCAATGTCAGGCGATCAATAAATGCTGCGTCAAATCCCTGCTGGCGGCCATTTTTTAAATCCTCTTCATTAGCGGCCAAAATAGATTCGTATTCTTCGTCCAGTACATCAGCAAGTTTCAAAAGAGCTTCATTCTTTTCCTCTGTTGTCAATACCGCCAAAGTTTTGGCTGCTTTCTTTGCGAGTTTTGCCTGTTCTTCCACGTTCACATTTTCTGTTAATACAGTCATCCAATTCCTCCTATTTATGTGGTAATTAATTGATTCACGGGTACTTCAGTGTCCAAATGACAAACGAGGTGTTTATTTTCAATCGCTGGCAGTTGATTATCTTCTAATGCCCATTCAGGCTTGTTGATTATTTTTGAAAGTGCCTCAGACGAATAATTCACGACACCCAGACCGATTACTTCTCCATCTACATCGATAATGGTTACTACTGCATCTTTTTCAAAGCGTCCTTCAATATGTTGAAGATCGGTTGGCGCCAGGTTGATTTTATCGGATATGATTGCTTCTCTGATGGTATGGTTTACGGTTACCTTTCCTTCAGGCCCTGAGTTGAACGCAATCCATTGTTTCTTCTGATTTAAATTTTGTATATCACTTTTCGGTTCAAAATAGGATCCTTTAGCCTCTTTGTGGGCTGCATCAAAAATGATGTTAGGGGTGGTCGCGTTTCCGAGAAAGGAGGGTATCCCAGACGCCATCGAAATTTTAATCGCATCGATTTTTGATTTCATCCCACCGGTACCGTTAGCACTGCCGGGATCACCTGCTGCAGCCTCAATAGCAGGAGTGATTTCATTTACTTCTCGGATCAGTGTAGCATTTTCGTCTTTTCGGGGATCCGCATCATAGAGTCCCTCAATATCAGAGAGAATGATTAATTGATCGGCCTGCACAAGGCCAGCAACTTTTGCAGACAATGTATCGTTATCCCCGAATTTCAGGAAATCCATAGAGATGGTGTCATTTTCATTTACGATTGGCACGATACCTCGCTCGAGTAAAACATTGATGGTATTCCGTGCGTTGTTGTAGCGGAGTTCATCAGAAAAGTCACTACGCGTGATTAGTATTTGAGAAGCCACATATCCATGTGACATGAAGATATCTGAGTAGGTTTCGATAAGTAGTCCCTGGCCAACAGACGCGGATGCCTGTTTTTCAGGTAATGAGTCCGGACGAGTGAGAAAACCGAGTCTGCGGTATCCCGCCGCCACAGCTCCAGAGGAAACGAGTAATACTTCATGTCCGTTATCTTTTAAACGAACAACTTCTTCAACAATCTTTTCAAGTTTTCTGCGGCTCACTTCTCCATTCATGCTGGTTAGTGAACTGCTCCCAATTTTAATTACGATGCGTTTTTGGTCAATATCAGGTGTCAAGTCAACACTCCTTTTAAATTGAATTCCTGGTTGTCACTAAATAGGTCGAAATATGCATGTTCAACTAGTCTGATTGGTTAAGTTGGTTTTTGTATGAAAAATATAATTTCAATTTTTACTTGACTTATAATAACATTTTGCCAATATACTTCAAGGGCTTTTAGATAAGTTGGGTGCATTTTGGCGAGATAGTTATGGGAGGCGCTTACATTTGAAGTTATATCTACTCCACCGCTTCAGAGTAGCAATAATCAGCTAATTTACAGCTAAATGGAAAGATAAGTTGGACTCTTTTGAACGATAGTTGTTTCTGACCCTGATAAACTGAAGAGAGGTGTGATTAGACAGTGTGATTAGACATCCTTCCGAGTATATGTAATAATAAAAAAAAAGTGTTGAAAAATGCAACAAGCGAGGGATGGAAATGGTAAAAACACTTCTGATTGCCCCTTATCAGGGACTTGCAGAGACAGTAAAAAAGATTGGTATTCCGGAAGACTTCCAGTTGGATGTTACTGTAGCAAACCTGGAAGAAGGGGTGAAGGCAGCAAAATCTGCTGAAAAACAAGGATATGAATTAATTATCAGCCGTGGTGGTACGGCAACCATGATCCAGGACAATGTATCCATCCCTGTGGTTCATATAGATATCACCGGATACGATATGCTCCGGGTATTTACTCTTCTGCGCGGCATAAAAAATGGGGTTGCACTCGTAGGGTATGCCAATATTTCCCGGGGAGCAGCTACTATTTGCAACATCCTGGAATATGACGTGAAAATGGTTACGATTAATTCAAGGAGAGAAGTTCGTGGACATCTCATCAATTTAAAAGAACAGGGCTACTCGGTTGTTATAGGGGATGTAATCACTGTTCAGGTGGCAGAACAAGTTGGTTTGCGTGGGGTTTTGATTACCTCGGGAAGAGAGGCTGTTATGGAGGCGCTCGAAGAAGGGAGACGAGTCTATAACTTCTTTAAACGAGTTAACAACCAACTCTACTATTATCAGGAAACCTTTAATTCCATTCCGGTCCCTGTGATTTTGCTGAATAAGGACGGAGAATTAATTGAAAAAAATCTTACTTTTGAGCAGGAATCAGGGAATCTTCATATAATTGATTCTCCCTATATTCCTCGCCTTGTCAGAAAGGTCCTTCAGAATCAAACAAATCAGTGGGAAGAAATAGAAGATGAAAATTACTTCTATGAGATTCTCGGCTTCCCGGTAAGTGAGACAAGAGTAGGGATTATGGTACAAGGTAAGCGGCCCAGAACAGAAGCTAAAAGCGTACATGTAATAGGCAGTCCTGGCCATCTGCCTATTATAGGGGAGAGTGACCAGGCAGGAAACATCAGAGAAAATATCGGCAGGTATGCCCAGAGTAGCGCCCCATTATGTATTGTTGGTGAGACCGGTACGGGAAAATATACGATTGCCCAGAGGGTTCACTTTGAGAGGTTTGGTCAGCAATCACCCATAGTAATGGTGGAAGGGTTCCGGTTGAAGGAGCAGAATGGGGAACTGGATCAGCTTGCAAACAAAATGATGAGCATAAAAGAGGGTACGGTAATTCTGAAGGGCATGGAGTCTATTAACTCTCAGTTGTACAAAAAACTGCAAGTGGTTATAAACGCATTTCCGGAAAGTATAAAGGTAATCGTCCTCGCACGGCCGGAAGCTGAAAGGATTGAAAATGATTTTTATAAAAAAATTTCCGCGGACTCGCTGCATTTAATACCTTTACGCGAACGCAAAGAAGATATCAGCAGTTTTGTTGAATATTTTTTGGCTGAATTTCATGCAGAAGATGGCAATGAAACAATCGGAATGAAAACAGAAGCCATGGAGTATCTGAAGGACTATGATTGGCCTGGGAATATAACTGAACTGAAAAAGATAGTCAGGGAATTAAGCATGACTACTTCGGCTCATTATATTGAACTTTCCCATGTAAAGGAACTGATGGAAACGTACCGGGTGGAAGAAAGCACGCGCCCTGGAAATGCTCTATCGCTAGAAGGAACTTTAAATGATATAGAGCAGCGGGTCATTAAGCAGGTCTTGGAAGACGAAAACCATAATCAGTCCAGAGCAGCTAAGCGGCTTGGGATAAACCGGTCAACGTTATGGCGAAAACTAAAAGAATAAGAGATAGATGAGGAGGAGACTTGTTAAGTGGGTCTCCTTTTTTGTTTTATTTTGCAACACAAATCCATGTCATGCATTCTTATTAAAATAAAATCAATTATTATGTTGCATTTTATATCACGATGTTATACTATAAATACATGAAAACGCTTTATATTAATTTTATTGTTTTATTTTAAAACAACTACTATAATCGAGGGGGATAAAAATGAGGATTAAAGCAACTCTAGAAAGAATTCCAGGAGGCATGATGGTTGTACCGCTGTTGCTTGCTGCAACATTGAATACCTTTGCACCTGAACTATTAAGAATTGGTAACTTTACACAGGCATTATTTGTCGATGGAGCAAGTACGCTTATTGCACTATTTCTATTATGTACCGGAGCACAAATTAACTTCCGTAATGTTGGTGTCAGCCTTGGTAAAGGTGCCACATTACTTGCAACAAAATGGCTAGTAGGTGCCGGATTCGGTTTAATCGCATATATGATGGCTGGTGACAATGGTCTTTGGTTAGGTTTGGCGCCGATTGCAATCATTGCAGCGATGACCAACAGTAACGGCGGACTTTACGTAGCCCTTGTAGGTCAGTACGGAGATAAAACAGACCGTGCAGCATACTCTTTGCTGGCGCTGAATGACGGACCTTTCTTTACAATGGTAGCATTGTCTATTTTTGGGGCGATGGGATTCGTTGATGGTCTCTTCTCATTCGTATCTTTCGTAGCCGTGTTGTTGCCAATTGTCGTTGGTATGGTACTTGGTAACTTGGACGACGAAATGAGAAAGTTTTTCGATCAGGGAAGTTCTATGCTGATTCCGTTCTTCGCATTTGCACTAGGTATGGGAATTGATTTCGGAGCAATCATTAATGGTGGGCTTTCAGGGATTATTCTTGGACTTGCAACAGTATTCCTGACAGGTACTGCCGGATACTTTGTATTTAGAGCATTCAAATGGAACCCAATTGCTGGTGCAGCAGAAGGTTCTACAGCGGGTAATGCGGTGGCTACACCTGCAGCGATTGCAGCTGCGAGTGCAAGTTTCGCTGCTCACGTTGACTTGGCAACAGTACAGGTTGCAGCGTCTACCGTAACCACAGCTATTTTGCTTCCGCTTTATATAGGATTCCTGGTTAAACGTTTGGAGAAAAAAGGCGTTTCCATACCGGATGATTATGTAACAGAATAAATAAATTCGGATTATAAATGGGGAATATATATGAAACAACGTATAGGAATTATTGCAGATGATCTAACAGGAGCCAACGACAGTGGCGTACAGCTTACAGAGAAAGGGATAAATACGTCTGTGTTATTCGATATTCCAGAAAATCATGAGAACCTTGACAGTGGTATCGTGATTGATACGAATTCCCGTGCGCTTTCCAGAGAAAAGGCGGCTTTAATAACGGAGAAGGCAGGCCGCTTTTTAAAGGAAGCAGGATTTCAGCACATCTATAAAAAAATGGATTCAACTTTAAGAGGGCATATTGGGACTGAATTACACTCCCTTTATGATGTATTTCAACCGGAGTTTGTTTTTATAGCTCCGGCCTTCCCTTCTATGGGCCGGACGACACGAGATGGTATCCATTACGTTAATGGAGTGGAAATTGCCGAAACTGAAATTTCCAGAGACCCTAAACATCCGGTTAAAGAATCATTTATACCTTCTATTCTGGAAAAAGAGATTGGTCAGCCGGTTGGCTTGCTTACAAAAGACGATATTGAATCGGATATCTCTGTATTCTGGAGTAAAATCAATGAATTTAAGGGAAATAATATTAATTATATTGTGTGTGATGCTGAGATCCAGGAGGATTTACAGCAAGCAGCAATGAAAATGGCCTCAATTTCAAGCAAGGTAATTTGGGCGGGGTCTGCCGGGCTTGCACAGGAAATTCCAGAAGTTCTCGGTATTGTGAAAAAGAATGAAGAATTGCAATTGCCCGTATCGAATAAGGTAATGACTGTTTGTGGAAGTTTATCGGCAATTACTCAAAAACAGGTGTCATTCGCTGTAAAGCAGTCTGGTGTTACGGCGATAGAATTGGATACCAAGGAAATTTTTGATGACAATTGGGATAAAACCCGGAAGGATATTGTTTTCCAAGTACTTGATGGATTCAGAAAAGTAGACGATGTTGTTCTCTACGTTCCTTCAAACCAGGAAATACGTGACAGTGTTAAACGAATTGGGGAACAACTGAACCTGTCAGGTTACCAGATTGGCGAAAGGATATCCAATGGGATTGGAGAGATTGTTGCCGAGGTAGCTGCGCAGAATAAAGAGCTTACAGGACTAGTGCTAACAGGTGGAGACACTGCAAAAGACACTTCACGACATCTTGGTGGAATTGGTTTCCGCTTGATGAAGCAAGTAGAAGCAGGAATTCCATTAGGTACATTAATCGGTTCTGATAGGGAATTCACAGTAGTAACCAAAGCCGGTGCATTTGGAAAAGAGAATTCTATATATAAAGGAATGCAGGAATTGAAAGGAGTTCAGGAATAATGAGCAAAAAACCAATTATTGGGATCACAATGGGTGATGCATCAGGAGTAGGTCCGGAAATAATTATTAAAAGTCTTCAGAGCAAGCATGTTTATAATCAATCAAATCCGATCGTAATTGGAGATGCGAAAATGCTTCAGCGAGCGGCGGAACTGCTGAATACTGATATATCGATAAAGACCATAGATGCTGATGCAGACTTTAACGCAACATTTGGAGAAATAGCCTGTTATGATCTGAACCTGTTGCCTGAGGACCTACCTTTCGGGGAAGTATCCTCGCAGGCTGGACATGCTGCGTTTGAGTATTTAAAAACTGCAATCGAACTGGCAAATGATAAGCGGATTGATGCTATTTGTACAGCTCCTTTAAACAAAGAAGCGTTGCATAAAGGTGGCCATGTTTATCCTGGCCATACCGAAATCCTTGCTGAATTAACTGGCACAAAAGATTTTTCTATGATGCTGTCTTCTCCAAAACTAAAAGTAATTCATGTTACAACACATGTAGGAATTATTGATGCAATCAATATGATTAGTCCTGACCGCGTTCACAAAGTTATTCAACTTGCACACGAAACGTTGAGTAATTCAGGCATTAAACAGCCAAAAATTGGTGTGTGTGGAATTAATCCACATGCTGGCGAAAATGGCTTGTTCGGTTACGGTGAAGAAGAGGAAAAAATCATCCCAGCTGTTGAACGTGCGACTGAGGAAGGGATCCATGTGGAAGGTCCACTTCCGGCTGACACATTGTTCTTCCGGGCTCAGCGTGGTGACTTTGATATTGTAGTGGCTATGTATCACGATCAGGGACATGGACCAATTAAAGTACTTGGACTGGAAGCTGGTGTGAATATTACAGTTGGCTTGCCAATTATTAGAACTAGCGTGGATCACGGAACTGCATTCGATATTGCAGGAAAAGGTATCGTTGATGAACGGAGTATGCTGGAGGCACTCCGTCAGGCAATTGAATTGGCACCTGAAAAAAAATAATGGGACAGGGGGTCAGACCCTCTGTCCCGTTTGCTGTATAATGGGAGAAAATAGTTGGGGAGGCAGTTAAATGGGGACAGATAAACCACTTATAGGCTTTATCGGCACGGGTGTTATGGGGAAGAGTATGGCGCAGAACTTAATGGACTCCGGATATTCCATTGCCGTTTTCACACGTACAAAGGATAAGGCACAGGAATTGCTGGACAAGGGCGCGGTATGGAAGGAGTCTGTTGCGGAACTGGCAAATTCAGCCGACATCATCATTACGATAGTTGGTTATCCAACTGACGTGGAAAGTGTTTATTTTAACGAAGGCGGGATTATTGAGAACGCTCGTCAGGGTACATACGTAATTGATATGACAACATCGAAGCCAAAACTTGCCGTTGAGATTTTTGAAAAAGCAAAAGCTCGTGGAATCAGTGCGTTAGATGCGCCGGTTTCAGGTGGAGATATCGGAGCGAAAAGTGGCAAACTTGCAATTATGGTTGGTGGCGAGCAACAGGCGTTCCATGAAGTTAAACCTATTTTTAACGTTCTCGGTGAAAATATCATTTTGCAGGGTGATGCGGGAGCTGGACAGCATACTAAGCTTGCCAACCAGATTACCATTGCGACTAATATGATTGGCGTTTGTGAAGCGATTGCCTACGCAAGAAAAACGGGGTTAAACCCGTCACGCGTACTGGACAGTATCACCACCGGAGCGGCTGGAAGCTTCTCGCTTTCCAAGCTGGCACCAAGGATGCTTGAAGGCGACTTTGCGCCCGGGTTTTATGTAAAGCATTTTATTAAGGATATGACGATTGCACTAGAGTCTGCAGAGGAAATGGGACTCTCCACACCTGGTCTGTCGCTTTCGCTAGAGTTGTATCAGGAGCTGGCGGAAAAAGGTGAGGAAGATAGCGGGACGCAGGCGCTGATTAAGCTGTTTGACTAATGGATGAGGAACCTCTTTTTATCGAGAGGTTCTTTTTTTCGGGCATTTTCCGTGGTTGCAGTGTGTGCGAATTATAGAATATCTGTCACCTCTGACTGGCAGTTTATAGCCTATTACTAAGTTGCTTATGTTTATTTTTGCAAAAACCATTTATTACAATTTATAGTCTTTGCAACCCCTTACATTTCGTTTCCGGAAGGTTTATAATAGAATTGTAGTTAGATAGCAACAACCATAGTGTTTATTTTTGCAAATATATTTTTGCAATATATTTGTGTAAAGGAGGACCTCCAGTGATTATGGATAAAAGGCGTGCACACCTGTTATCCGTTATTTTACATTCTTCAGAGCCTGTTCATTCGAGTAATCTGGCTGAAAAGCTAGGCGTCTCGCAACGCACGATTTATTACGATGTGGGTCAAATAAATGATTGGCTGGAATCTCAGCGTCTTGAATCCATAAGAAATATTCATGGAGAAGGTTTCTGGTTTAATAGATCCATGGTGGAAAAAGTAGATTTGCGGGAATATGACTTAACCGAAGAATATGTTTACCAGTATTCTGAGAATGAGCGTAAACTTATCATTCTTTTAACACTGTTAACAGGTAATGAAAAGACCACGATGCGAACCTTTATTGACCTAACCTTCATGAGCCGGGGCACTATCAATAAAGATTTAGGAAATATAAAAAATCAGCTTGCCGATTATGAACTGGAACTCCAATATTCCAGAGCAAACGGTTACAAACTATGCGGTTCGGAAGAAAATAAGAGAAAATTACTTCTTAGTGAATTCTCAAACATCATGCTTAATCGAGAATGGCGGAATATTAGGTCCCAAATTTACAATATGCTGGCAATGGAGACGAACAACAAAAAGGATGCCGATTCCCATGAAAAAATCAATGCACTGATTTATAAGGCGGAAGAAGAACTATCCCTTCGTTTAACTGATGAGATGTTCGAAATGTTATCTATCAACTTGCTGATAACGGTTCATCGCGCGAAACTGGGACAATTTGTGGAGGTTGATTCCGAAGAAGCAAGAGTTCTTCAGAATACAGAACATTATAAAGCCAGCATGAAATTGACGGCTGGGTTGATGGATCTATTTGCCATCGAATTTCCAGATGATGAGATTAGTTTTTTAACCATGAACCTTCTTGGCTTAAAGATTCACCGGGAAAAATTCAATAGTTTTTCCAGCAGTGAAATAGCCGGATTGCGAATAGTGGTTCGGCAAATGATAGCAGATTTCCAAACGTATGCTTGCGTTATTTTTGATGATAGGGATGGTTTGGAAAATAATCTGCTTACTCATATTAAACCAACGTACTACAGGCTGAAATATGGTGTCCAGACTTCCAATCATCTGGCAGCGAATATAAAAGAAAATTATCCGGAGTTATTTCATTTCACCAAACGTGTAATGGTCCATCTGGAGCAGTATGTAAGAAAAAAAGTTCCTGATGAAGAGGCAGCCTATATCACCCTTCATTTTGGTGGATGGCTGAAACGAGAGAATAAAAAAGTTGACTCCAGTTTAAACGCAGTCATTGTTTGTGAAAATGGAGTCGGCACTTCCAATATGCTTAAAACTCAGTTGGAGAGTCTTATTGCCGGGCTACAGGTAGTTGCCATTCAATCTGTCAGGGAGTACAATTCCCAGCATATTGAGGCTGATGTGATTTTTTCTACCAACCTTCTGAAGGATAAAGGGATACCAACCATCCATGTGCCAGCAATATTGTCCAATTCGGATAAGGTGGAAATTCTTAATAAGGTTAATAAATTATTCGACCAGGATTACAATGAAGCCTATAACACGGAGCAACTGCTGCAAGTTATCGAGAGATTCGCGACCATTCATAACCGTGCAGGCTTAAAAGCTGCTATATCAGGAATCAGTACCGAGCAAAGACATCAGAAAAAGGAGTTTAGAGAACCAATGCTCAACGAATTACTAACCGAAGATACAGTCATACTGGAGGATCGTGTCACAAACTGGGAAGAGGCTATACGAACAGCCGCAACCCCATTGTTGAATGGAAAGGCGATTAAAGAAGAATATATTGATGCGATGATCGACAATGTGAAGGAACTTGGTCCTTACATTGTGATAGCACCGAACATTGCTTTGCCCCATGCTCGCCCGGAAGCGGGTGTCGAGCGAGTAGGCATGAGCTTATTGAGGTTAAGAGAGCCGGTATATTTTTCCGAGCAGGAAAAACACCGTGCACAGTTAATCGTGGTTTTAGCAGCAATCGATAATCAGACACATCTGAAAGCTTTGTCAGAGCTGACAGAAATGCTGTCTGATGATGAAAAGGTAGAGAAACTCATCAATTCCGCAAGTTCGGAAGATGTGCTTCAGTTAATTAATCAATAATTATCGAAAATAAAAAAAACAGGAGGTTTACTAAATGAAAAAAGTATTAGTGGTATGCGGGAATGGACTAGGAAGCAGTATGATCGTTGAAATGAACGTAAAATCGATTCTTAAGGATATGGGTAAGGAAGCAGATGTATCACACACAGACCTTTCTTCTGCTAAATCTGAACCGGCAGATCTGTACCTGGGTTCAGAAGATATTGTAGGGAATATTGATGACGGCAGCAAAAATGTTGTTAAACTAAAAAACCTAATGGACAAGCAAGAATTACGTGAAGCACTTGAAAAAAATATCTAATTTAGCATAACGAATGGAGGAAAAGTGCAATGGTAGACTTAATCATGAAAGATATTCTGGGCACCCCTGCAATTTTGGTTGGATTATTTGCGCTGGTCGGTTTGCTTGTCCAACGTAAAAATGCAGCTGACGTTGTATCGGGAACCCTGAAAACAATAATGGGCTTTGTTATTTTAAATGCTGGAGCGAATGTAATTGTATTGGCACTTGGTCAATTCAGCAGTATGTTTAATGAGGCCTTCGAAGTAGATGGCGTTATTCCAAACAATGAGGCAATCGTTGCACTGGCACAGCAATCATTTGGTACAGAAACAGCAATGATTATGTTGTTTGGTATGGCTGTAAATATCGTTTTGGCAAGAATGACACCGTTTAAATATATCTTTTTAACCGGACATCACACGATGTTTATGGCATGCATGATTGCGGTGATTTTAAATACAGGCGGTATTTCAGGCGTATCATTGGTAATTATAGGATCTATTATACTTGGCGCTCTTATGGTACTATCACCAGCAATGATACAACCATTCACCAGAAAAGTTACTGGTTCTGACGATTTCGCAGTAGGTCACTTTGGCTCCTTGGGGTATTTGGTATCCGCGGCGGTTGGAAAAGTTGTTGGCAAAAACTCCAAGTCAACTGAAGAACTTAAAGTACCTAAGTCGTTAGGATTCTTACGGGATACTTCAGTAGCTGTTTCCCTTACAATGGTAATACTTTTCTTTGTTGTAGCCGGATTTGCCGGACCTTCCTTTATCGAGTCTGAATTAAGTGGCGGGCAAAACTTCTTGGTCTTCGCCTTTATGCAAGGGTTGACTTTCGCAGCAGGGGTTTATATTATTCTTGCCGGTGTCCGGATGTTGCTGGGCGAAATTGTCCCTGCATTTAAAGGTATAGCTGACAAAATTGTTCCGAATGCAAAACCTGCGTTGGATTGTCCTGCCATATTCCCATTCGCAGGCAACGCGGTAATTATTGGTTTTCTATTTAGCTTTATTGCTGGGCTAATCAGTATGTTTTTCCTGCCACTGCTTGGACTTAAGGTTATTGTGCCGGGCTTAGTGCCACACTTCTTTACTGGTGCAGCAGCAGGGGTATTTGGAAATGCTACTGGCGGACGCAAAGGTGCAATATTTGGTTCGATGGCAAATGGTGTATTAATTAGCTTTTTGCCGGCACTGTTATTACCGGTACTCGGTTCATTAGGATTTGAAGGTACTACATTCGGTGACGCGGACTTCGGGGCAGTTGGAATTGTACTAGGAAATCTTATCCGCTTATTTGAATCAAATATGGTCTTCACAGTTATAACGTTTATACTTTTAGCGGTAGCATTCTTTTTTGGATGGAAACCAAGCTCAGCAGCAAATAAAAAATCCAATGCTGCATAATCTAAAGTAATCCTGCTATCTTAACAGATAGCAGGTTTTTTTTGTATGAGGTTGAGCCTGCGTAATTAAATTATGTTTATTGTTTAAATATCTCATAAAATGGAGGTGCTTTATGTGAACAAAAATAATAACGGAAAATTAACTGACGAGGAAATTCTCGAACAAAGCAGGCGGTCAGGTCTGACTTATAATGAAGCAAAAGAATTTATTGCAAGAACGTCCGTTGGTCGCGGTACAAATATTTATAGTGATACGAACGCACAAGAAGTTAAGCAGAAGAACGAGCAATCAATGAGAAATAAGAGTAATTAAGCGACTCCAATAATAAGCAGAGCAGTATCTATGGCTCTGCTTATTTATATACTTTTTCAAATTAAAATAACAAATGCAATAATAGTAGAAAGAACATCGATATTCCCAACCATAAATGGGTCATCCGTTTCTTTATTGAAGGGCGGTATCTCCGCATCCAACCAGTTGTTACAACGGCTGTCAACACGGTAGCTGTCAGCAAACCGCTCACAATTTTAGGATTTTGCCACTGGAAACCAAATAGGTCAATCACCAAAGTGGCATGGGTTAGTATGAGGATTAACGCGGTTGTGCCAATCCAGCGGTGAAAAGGCAGAATTCTTTTCGACAGATTCGCATATTTAATTTTTTTGGCCCGATCGGATGAATCTCGGATTGTGGAAAATACTGCATGGCGAGTCCAGTTGAAAAGAATGAAAATAAGTCCCATAAAGCCGAAAAATATGTGTGTGGGAATCCCTTCACCCGCCTTATTAATGACGTTCCAGGTACCAAGGGCGAGCAATGCTATATTGAAAAAGAACCATTTATTCATAAGTCCTCCGATTGTTTGCTTTGTCGTACAGTATTCATCATACCATAGTGGATTATAGTTATAGGAATTGATAAATTGTAAATAGGCATATATCCCTATATAAAGCTGGTGCCATTTGAACGATAATACAACTATCAACATAAATCGTACGAAATGGCAAAATCACTGAAAAGTGATGACGCAAAACTACAGGGGCTAAAGTCTCACGACAATGCCAGCCAGATGTCGAATACGTCCTCCTACGATTTATGGGATTTATGGAGGGATATGTTTGAAGAAGTTTTTGGAGCGGATAGAGAGCATAAACTTTCTTTCCTGCATACGTAAAACTAAGGCTTTTGCCGTATTGGCGATAGCCAAGTTTTCTAATCGTGGTAAATATTTTTGGCACCAGGTCAGACTGAAGGAGTTATCAGCGATAGCCTCCGGATGTGTTGACGAGAGATTCAAGCATAAGTTAAAAAAGAAAATAAGTTATCATGAGAAAGCATCACTGAGCTACATAACAGAAAAATAAAAAGCACCGATAGGGTGCTTTTTATTTTTGTACAGGTATACTTCTCTAAATCGGATTCCTTCTATATAATTAGATTGTCAGCCATCATATTCACAAGCCATTATTTCCCAACACGCTTCGATTTCCGAAATAAATTGATTTATAAATATGCATGTTATATAATATTTATCAATTCTTTTTTTCGACAATAAAATCTATTTTAAATTTATATAGAGGGGGAGTAGAATGCAGGAAGTAATTCAAACCTATATGAATGAGATAAAAGACGATCTTATTAAAATGCGGCGACATCTTCATCAGAACCCGGAATTAAGTACCCAGGAATGGGAGACGTCAAAATTCGTTCAGTCGAAGTTAGAGGAATTTGGCATCCCATTTGAAAACGGATTCGCTAAGACTGGGGCCCTTGGAATTATAAAAGGTGGACATCAGGGTAAGACGGTTGCGCTCCGTGCCGACATGGATGCATTGCCGATTCAGGAGCTTAACAGCCATGATTTTGTTTCAAAAAATGAAAACGTAATGCATGCGTGTGGACATGATGCCCATACATCAATGCTTCTTTCAACAGGATATATCTTGAACAAAATGCGCGAACACATCCACGGGACAGTTTTGCTGGTGTTTCAGCCGGCAGAGGAGAACTCCCCGGTTGGCGGCTCTCAGCGGATGCTGGATGATGGAGTCTTTGATACCTATCCGCCGGATGTAATATATGGACAGCATGTGTGGCCAAATTTGCCTGCTGGCCAAATGGGCATACGAGATAAAGAAATGATGGGTGCGAGCGACCGATTCAAGATTATCGTAAAAGGTAAAGGCGGCCATGCAAGCATGCCCCATCTAACAAATGATGCAGTCGTAATGACTGGCCATCTGATTACCAGTTTGCAGTCAATAGTCAGCCGAAACCTTGATCCGCTTGAAGCGTCCGTGGTAACGATTGGTAAAATAAACGGAGGATATGGGCATAACGTAATTGCGGATAAGGTGGAGCTTGAAGGAACAATCCGCACCTATAATCCTGAGATCAGGGAGCGGTTGAAAGAACGGTTCCATACCATTACAAATCAGGTTGTTCAAGCGTTTGATGGAGAAGTCGAAATTGAATATCTGGAAGGTTATCCAGCAACCATTAACACACCTGAATGGGCGGAAGTAGCCCGTGAATCGGCAACGAAAATGCTTGGTGATGATGCCGTGCCACAAGTCAATCCATCACTTGCCGGGGAGGATTTCAGCAGATTCCTGCATAAATATCCCGGAGCGTTTATCTGGCTCGGTACACAGATTGAGGATAAAGAGAACCAGGCTCCTCTCCATGACCCGAATTTCAAACTGAATGAAAAAGCCTTGCCACATGGAAGCGCCTTTCTTGCCCAGGTGGCAATCGATACACTGAACAAATTAAGGAGCGATTATGATGAGCAGTAATTTTGTAAAAGAATTAGCACCACAGCTCGTCGAATGGCGGCGTACGCTTCACAAACTACCAGAGCTTGGTTTTCTGGAATATATAACTACGTATCGATTGGGAAAAGAACTCATATCGATGGGCTTTACCCTTCATGTTGGTAAGGATGCCCTGGATTCGGATGCACGTATGGGGCTGCCTGCCACCGAAGACATTAATGCTCATGAAGAGAAGGCAGCCAAGTGGGGAGTTGATGCTGAGTGGCTTGAAAAAATGCGCGGCGGGAATACTGGGCTTGTTGCTATATGGGATACCGGGAAGCAGGGCGACCATGTAGGTTTTCGTTTTGATATTGATGCGTTACCGATTAATGAATCAACGGATGAGTCACACCTTCCAACTAAAAATAACTTCATTTCCGATGAAAAGAACGTTATGCATGCGTGCGGCCATGATGGCCATGCAACAATCGGGCTTGGCGTGGCAAAGTTCATTTCGGAAAATACCGATAGCCTTAAAGGTCGTTTCACACTACTTTTTCAGCCGGCTGAAGAAGGTGGGCGTGGAGCCAGGGCAATGACTGCCAAGGGTTGGCTTGACGATGCTCACCGTTTTTACAGCGGACATATTGGCGTGAAATCCATGCCGGTAGGAACAATTGCAGCAACAACAAAAGGGTTCCTTGCTTCCACCAAGTTTAATATATCCTTTAAAGGAGTTTCCTCACATGCAGGCATGCATCCTGAACTTGGAAAGAATGCATTGCTTGCAGCAACAACCGCGGCTAACAATCTGTACGGTATCCCGCGCCATAATGACGGGGTGACCCGAGTGAATGTCGGAAAACTTACTGCTGGAAGTGGACGCAACATTATTCCCGAAGACAGTTATATGGAAATCGAGGTTCGTGGGGAAACACAGGAAGTGGCGGACTATATGGCCGAAAAAGCTACCCGCATTATTCGGGCTGCGGCTGATATGCATGATGTGGAATGTATCATTGATCCGGTGGGTATTACGGAGGTCGTTGTTTGTGACGAAACGCTGATTCCACAGATTCAGGAGTGGTGCAAAAACAGTGAACTTATTACAGAAGTACTGCCTGAAATCCAGGTTTCCGGTTCAGAGGATGCCAGCTTCATGATTAATAAGGTGCAGGAACATGGTGGAAAGGCAACGTATATGCTGTTTGGTACTAAACTTGATTATCCGCACCATCATCCGCAGTTTGACTACGAGGAGGATGTGCTGGGAGTCGCCGTTGATACCTTCGTCAGTATTTTAAGAGGCGGATCATCAGATGTCTGAGATGTTTGACTGGCTTGAAGAGAAACTTAAGGCCCTTAATCTGACCGACACAATGGATAGACCAGAGGGTTTTACTCGCCTTAGTTTCTCCCCGGAAGAGAAAGCTTCCCATGCGCAATTCCGTAAAATAGCCGAGGAGTTGGGCCTTGCCGTTTCCGAGGATGAGGCAGGAAACCAATGGGCAGTTTGGGAAGTTGATAAGGAAGCCCCAACTATAGCTCTCGGTTCACATGTTGATACCGTTGTGAACGGTGGAGGTTATGATGGAGTGGCCGGAGTTCTGAGCGCTCTGGCTGCGGTCAAAGCGTTGAAAGATAAGGGTTATCAGCCTGCAAAAAATATCGCCATTATTTGTTTTATCTCTGAAGAGTCAGCCAGGTTCGGAGTTTCCACGATTGGTAGTAAAGCACTTACCGGGCAGCTTGAAAAGGATGAAATTGGTGAAGTTACCGATAGTGATGGAATAACTGTCAGAGAGGCAGTAAGCGAATATGGTCTTAACTGGAGTAAAATTGAAGAAGCAGAGCTTTCGGCCGAAAAGCTGGAAAGTTTCATGGAACTTCATATTGAACAGGGAACACAGATAGTGGAAAATCGTGCGGAAATAGGTATTGTAAATGGTGTCGCCTGTCCCGTTCGCCTTAAAGTAAGGGCTAAGGGAATGGCAAATCACACAGGATCTACGCCAATGCATAACCGAAAAGATGCATTCGTTGCGATAGCCCCATTAGTGAACTTTGTGAGTGATGAAGCAGCTCGTTTGAACAGGATACACAAGAGTCCTCTAGTAGCCACAGTCAGCACGATTGAGCTTAAGCCGAATGTGATGAATGTTATTCCCGGTGAAATTGAATTGGGAATAGATATCCGTAGTGTTGATGATCAGCTTAAACGAGATTTCGCCTCCAAAATAAAGGTTTACTGTGATCGCATTGAACAGGAAATCCAGGTAATGATTGATATTACGACGCTGGTCGATAACGATTCGGTACTGCTTGACTCCGTAATACAACAAAAACTTTCCTCAGTCTGTGATGAGCTTGGTTATGATACGTTTCATATGGATAGTGGAGCGGGGCATGATGTAATGAATATGGCAGCAAGGTGGCCATCAGGATTACTATTTATCCCTTGCAAAGAAGGCATAAGCCACCATCCTAAGGAATTTGCCTCCATGCGTGACATTTCCAAAGGTATCCAGGTTATCCAAAGATTTTTTGAAATAGAAACGGAACTGTAATTGACTTTAACGCATTAACTGGGTAAAATAAGCGTTATAATTTGTCGAATAGTCTGTAACTTGATTTGCATTCTTTTTTTCGGCAAAAATATTCAAAAGGAGGGATTCCATGACAACTAACTTTGCAAAAGAGTATCTAGCAGCAAACAAAGAACAATTTGAGCGTGTTAGCGAATATATCTATAATCATCCAGAAACCAGATTTGAAGAATATTCCTCCGCTGAATTTCTCGCTTTAGAATGTGAGAAAGCAGGATTTAAGGTTGAACGGAATGTCGGTGACATCGAGACAGCATTTGTAGCCACATATGGCAGCGGGTCTCCGGTAATCGGATTCCTTGGAGAATTTGACGCCCTGTCCGGTCTGGGACAGAAGCCTAACATGACATCTTATGAGCCTACTGAAAATAATGTTGGGCATGGTTGCGGGCATAACTTATTGGGAACCGGCGCATTTGCAGCTGCATGTGCTGCTAAAAAGCATCTGGAAGAGAACAATCTTCCAGGAACAGTGAAGTTTTTCGGATGCCCAGGGGAAGAAGGCGGATCTGGTAAAACTTTTATGGTGCGAGAAGGCGTTTTCGAAGGAGTAGATGCAGCACTAACCTGGCATCCATCACCAGCAAACAGCATTATTAGTCTATCATCTCTAGCAAATTACCAGGTCTATTTCCGTTTTAAAGGAGTATCATCGCATGCCGCAAATTCCCCGCACCTTGGCCGAAGTGCTTTGGACGCGGTTGAGCTGATGAACGTTGGGGTTAATTATCTTCGGGAACACGTCCCGTCAGATGCAAGGATGCATTATGCTGTGACAAATACTGGGGGCATATCACCAAATGTTGTCCAGGCAGATGCAGAAGTTCTTTATCTGATTCGTTCGCCAAAAGTTAAACAGGTAGATGATATTTATAAGCGTGTCTGTAAGATTGCTGAAGGAGCTGCTCTTATGACGGAGACAGAGCTGACAATCGAATTTGATAAGGCATGCTCCAATTATATTCCTAACCGCACCTTAGAGAACATTCTTCATGAGAACCTTCAAAAAGCTGGCATTGATAAACCTGTTGATGAAGAGGTTACCTTTGCAAAACAATTATGGTCGACTCTTTCAGAAGGAGAAAAAGAAGGCTATCTAGACATTCTTAAAGGGTTTGGCTACAGAGGGGACGGCAGTGAATTTGAAGGAAAATATCTTGCCGAAACCATCTCACCATATGAACCAACAAATGATATTCTTCCAGGATCAACAGATGTTGCCGATGTAAGTTGGGTTGTTCCGACTGCGCAAGTGACAACATCCACCTCAGCGCTGGGTACACCACTCCATACTTGGCAAATGACTACACAAGGCATCAGCAGCTATGCGCACAAAGGGATGCTGCGTGCCGCAGAAGCTATGGCGCTTACCGGGATCACACTACTGACAAATAAAGAAGATTTGGAGTTGGTCCAAGAGGAATTTAATGAGTTCAGGAGTAAAAATCCATACAAATGTCCGATTCCTGACAATGTTAAGCCTTCCAAGTTAGATAAGTAAATATAAAAAAATAAAAAGTTTAAAAAGTGAGGGGAAACTATGGAAAATACGGGAAAGAAAAAAAGTATTGCACAGCGATTTCTAAACGGGATTGAAGTATTCGGAAATAAACTGCCGGATCCGTTTATCCTGTTTGCCATATTGGCTGTTCTAGTTATTATATTATCGGCTATTTTCAATATGGCGGGTGCAACGGTTATACACCCGGGTACCGGGGAAGAATTGGCGGTTAAGAGTCTCGCGTCCGGCGAAGGTCTACAATATATCTTAACATCCATGCTTGATAACTTTACCGGATTTGCACCACTCGGTCTTGTACTGGCAATGATGCTTGGTATTGGACTTGCCGAAAAGGTAGGTATGCTGGATTACGCAATTAAGAAAACAATTCTTAAATCACCACCAGCGTTAATAACGTATACTGTTATTTTTGTTGGTATCATGGGTAATATTGCATCCGATGCGGCAATGGTACTTGTTCCACCGTTAGCTGCGATGGTATTCTACAAAGTTGGCCGTAACCCGATTGTTGGTATAGCCGCCGGTTATGCAGCAGCAGGTGCCGGTTTTACAGCCAACCTTCTAATCGCTGGAACGGATGCACTCCTTGCAGGTATCACAACGGAAGCAGCACAGATTATAAACGAAAATATTGTTGTAACACCGGTTGATAACTGGTATTTCAACATTGCGTCCGTATTTGTTCTGACTTTGGTCGGCGGTCTTGTCACTAATAAATTTGTCGAACCCCGGCTTGGTAAATATAAAGGTGAGGAAGTGGAAGAGGCAGTTGCTGAAGACCCACCAAAAGCAGGCAAGGCACTACGCAACGCTGTGATTGCCGGTGCGTTATACTGGGGAGTCATTCTGCTTATTATTTTCTGGCCGGACAGTCCTTTACGGAATGAAGAGGGTGGTATTGTTCCGTCACCATTCCTTGATGGTATTGTTCCAATTATTCTTTTCTTCTTTATCACTATCGGTACTACTTATGGTATTACTGTTGGAAACATCAAAAACAGTCGGGACATCGGTAAATATATGGGAGAATCCATGAAAGATATGTCCAGCTATATCGTACTTATTTTTGCGATTGCCCAATTTATTGCATACTTTAGCTGGTCCAACATCGCAACATGGATCGCTGTTAATGGCGCCGAATTCCTGAAAGACATCGAATTTACTGGTATCGGATTGATTATTGGATATATTATATTTACAGCCTTAATGAACTTCCTGATTACTTCAGGATCCGCTAAATGGGCACTTGAAGCACCTGTCTTCGTTCCTATGTTCATGCAGCTTGGTTACCATCCGGCATTCACACAGGTGGCATACCGGGTTGCCGATTCATCAACAAATATCGTGACACCGCTCATGCCATATATGGTTATTGCGCTGTCGTTTATGCAGAAGTATGATAAGAAAGCGGGTATTGGAACATTCATATCACTTATGCTTCCTTATTCGGTTTGTTTCTTACTGACATGGATTGTTTTGATATTGATCTTCTTCTTCCTGGGAATTCCTTTTGGACCAGGAATCGATCCATATCTTTAAGATAAACTTAATATCCATTAAGGGGATCTCTATCACAGGGGTCCTCTTTTTTTAATGGATACGGTTTTTAAATGGTTGCTTTAGGTAATAGTAAAAACAAACCCTTATAAGAGAGGATGACCGTAACCATGCCAATAATTGATGCGTATTTCCGCACCGAGAATGATGCTGAGAGTGCGAAGGCGAGCTTGGAGACGCTAAAGGTTGAGAATTCATCGGTGGAACCTGTTACTGAGGAACTTCGTAATAAATTGATTGAGATTCTAAGGGATATGTTTACAACGCCTGATGAAGACCCGCATCATCCATATTTGCTGCATGCGGAAGTGAAACAGGAGGATTTTCAGGAAGCAGTTGATGTAGTGAAAAAAGGCAAAGGTTTTATAACTATAGATACAGAGTAATATGGCTTCCCTCTGGGATGGTGATTCTAGCTCATAACAAGGGTCGACAAGGGGTATTCTACTTAGAGAGTCAATAAAGGTAGTATGCCGACATATTTCCCGGGAAATATGACAGTATATCCATGTTTTTGAAAATACGATTATGTTTCAAATTCTGGAAGGAAAATATTCTTTCCACTGTAACTTACAACAGACAAAGTTGTATAAGTAAAGTTTAGTAAATTATTCTTGTGGCATACAGACAAATTGCATGATATACTAATAGGGCGATGAGCTGATTCGTGTAAGTCGCAAAACAAGGCAGTACATGTGAATGTGAACACATGGTTTTGCGCCACGAATAACGAGAGAAACGTCTGCATAATGCAGGCGTTTTTTTATTAGGGAAATTAAAGAAGGATTATTTGTTATTTGCTCTCATGTTCGATTGATCGAAGTGATAAAATCTCTAGAATACGCTCTTGACGCTTTCTGCTTTCAGAGAGTTCAGTCGTATAATTTTTATTTTCCATGATTAAACTGCTATTCATAAGCTTTCCTCTAAAGCAACTGTTTGAAATTTTTTTATCATAGTTGAAGGGAATTCCGCATATAGTGATAAACGTTTAAAGGATTCGCTGGAAATTTAAAGGGGGTTGTCAATTGCCATCCGGGAAGCATCAGCTGGACATTGATATTCCGATTGAACGAATGTGGGACTTTGTCAGTGATATGGATAATTGGGCACCATTAGTTCCGGGTTATATTGACCATGAGAAAATGAATGGCCGCCAATCGAAATGGAAGTTTAAGGGTGATACGGGTATTATCCGGAAAACGGTAAGTCTGCGAATCGACATAACAGAGTGGAAGGAACCCACGACTGTCGCATTTAATCTGACTGGCCTAACCGAAAATTTTGTGGGGAGCGGTTATTTTCAGGCGGAGAAAAAGAAACACAGCACCAGCATGACAGGTTGCCTGCAGATAACCGCAAAAGGGCTGGCTGGACCAATGGTGAATTCGGTATTAAAGTCGTATGTTCCCAAAACAACAAAGGAATTTACGAAAGCAGTTGCTGAAAAAATGACAGAAGGCCGGCGGGTCACTAATTAAATAGGCATGATTACAACACACGTTTAGTGTGTTTTTTTATGGTGCAAATGTTAAATACATGGATTTATATATTTTCTTTCATGCGGCTTTTTTGCTTAAATTAATATCAAAGAGATGTGTGGGATTATATTGAGGAGGATTAAGATGGATCGTACAACTGATTGGAATGACATACTTACAGATGAGTTTGATAGACCCTATTTTCAGAAGCTGCAGTCCTTCCTGGATGATGCTTATAAAAACAAGAATGTATACCCAGAGAGGAAGAACCTTTTCCGGGCATTGGAACTGACACCATTTTATCGGACAAAGGTTGTTATTCTCGGTCAGGATCCATATCATGGGGAAGACCAGGCGCATGGATTAAGCTTCTCAGTTAAAAAAGGAATGAAAAAGCCGCCTTCCCTGAAAAATATATTCAAAGAGCTGGAAAGCGACCTTGGTATAGAAGAGCCTGAACATGGGTGTCTGGAAGGCTGGGCTGAACAAGGGGTGCTTCTCCTTAATACAGTCTTAACGGTGGAAGAAGGAAGAGCGGGAAGCCATCAAAACATAGGATGGGAGGAGTTTACCAATACAGTTATTCGAACGCTGAATGAGAAACGGGATCCAGTCGTGTTTATTTTGTGGGGTAAAAAGGCTCAGGCTAAGAAGGATTTAATTGAGGAGAAACATTATATTATCAAATCACCGCATCCAAGTCCTTTTTCCGCCAGGCGTGGCTTCTTTGGGAGCTTACCTTTTTCAAAAGTTAACACGATTCTTGAAAAACATAATCTATCTCCAATAGATTGGCGCCTATAAAAAAGGGAGGTAATTCTTATGATCACTCTATTAAAAAACGGCGAAGTATACAGTCCGGAGTACGAAGGAAAGAAGGATATCTTGCTGATTAATCAGGAAATCATGAAGATTGGTGAGGTGGACGAGTCCAGTCTGCTAGGGCTTGGCCTTGAAGTGAATGTTGTGAATGCGGAAGGGAAGGTAGTTACCCCTGGGTTTATTGACCCGCATGTACATCTGACTGGTGGGGGAGGGGAAGGCGGATTTGCCACTAGAACGCCGGAACTTCACCTCAGCGATATAATTAAAGCAGGTATTACCACGGTTGTCGGTTGCCTGGGAACCGATGGGACAACCCGGCATATGACGTCATTGCTCGCAAAAGCTAGGGGGCTTGAGGAAGAAGGAGTTACAACTTTTATTTATACAGGAAACTATCAGGTACCTACTCCGACAATTACTGGGAATGTAAAAGATGATGTAATTTTAATAGATAAGGTGATTGGTGCGGGGGAGATTGCTATTTCCGATTCGAGATCAGCGCAGCCGTCAGTTCACGAGATTGCGAAGCTGGTTGCAGAGGCTAGGGTTGGTGGACTTCTTAGCAACAAAGCAGGAGTTACCCATTTCCATGTTGGCCCCGGAAAAGAAAGGCTGGCAATTCTGCATCAGATTCTCGAAGATTACGAGATTCCCCCGTCCAAGATTTACGCTACTCATATTAATAGAAGTAAAGATTTGATAGATGACGCAATTACGCTTGCCGAAAAAGGTGCGTATGTTGATCTGACTGCAGGGGACGATACTTGTGAAATGATCAAATACTTCAAGGAGAATGGTGGGGACATGGTACGTCTGACCGTTTCGTCGGATGGAAATGGAAGCCTGCCGAAGTTTGATGAGCACGGGAAATTCATCGGAATGGGAGTAGCCAGCCAGCAGACGTTGTTCGACCAGATTACAACGGCGGTAAAAGAATATAAACTGCCACTTAGCGACGTGCTTTCGCTGGTGACCCGGAACACGGCTGATGCGCTACACTTTGATTCCAAAGGCAAAATCATAGAAGGCATGGATGCTGATGTCCTTATCCTGGATAAAGAGACGCTTGCACTTGAACATGTATTTGCCAAAGGCCAGCATATGGTAAAAGATAAAGAAATAATAGTAAAGGGGACTTTCGAATAGGATTAACTGTGAAGTCTACTTTATTGAATATTTTGCTGATTTCTATCATACTGTATGTAGATTAAAATTTTGGGGAGGCATTTATACATGCAGCGCATGATGTGCAAGGGGAAGATACACCGGGCAAAAGTGACGGAAGCAGAACTGGATTATGTAGGCAGTATTACTATTGACTATAAATTAATGAAAGAAGCGAACATCAAGCCGTATGAAATGGTACAGATTGCTAACCTGCGGAATGCAGCACGGTGGAAAACATATGCTATTCCGGCACCGGAAGGATCGAAGCGGATTTGTTTGAATGGACCGCCTGCTAATATTTTTTCACCTGGTGACCTGGTGATTATTTTAAGTCAAGGGCTAATGACCGATGAGGAAATTGAAGACCTGAAGCCAAGAGTTGTATTCGTTGATGAAAATAACGAGATAACCAGTGTGGAAGAACACGACCTGCATTGGCCTGAGGGAGTAGAAATATAAGTGAAACGAAAAATCCAACTGATGTGAGGTCAGTTGGATTTTTTCAAGAGATAAGAATGTATAAAATTTAGGCTCTAAGAAATTTACTGTCAGCAGAAGTCATGTCCAGCTCCAGCGCCTACCCCCTCGAGGTCTTAAGCCAAAGGCTCTATGTGGCAAAAACCACCACATTGAGCCTTTGCTTAAGCTAGTCGGGGGTGAACAAGGCGCTTGCGCTTTTCTCATAGCGATTGAATTAACTTGGAAAGCAGTGCTGCCCGGTATGGAATTCGATCTTTTAAAATATGTTCGTTTCGGGCGTGAATACCAAATCCTTCTGCACCCAGGCCGTCGAGTGTGGGAATTCCCATGCTGGCAGTGAAGTTTCCGTCGCTGCCACCCCCAGCTGAAGCTTCCTTTAGTTCAAGCCCCAGTTCAGCTGCAGCCCGCTTTGCTTGTTTGAACAATGCTTCTGTATCTTCATTTTTATGCATAGGAGGACGGGAGATTCCGCCATGGACCTCAAGTTCGGCTCCTTCTGTGTACGGTTGAAGCTCTTCGATTATATGATCGATCCGTTCCTGTTCTTCCTCGGATTCTGTTCGGACATCCACTCCAATGGTGGCATGATCGGATACCACGTTAACTGGCCCACCGCCTTCAATCGCGCCGACATTTATCGTGGTCCCTTTCTCGTAGTCTGTGAGAGATTCGAGGTAAATAATCTGTTCAGCCGCTTCTTTGATGGCGCTTATACCATCCTTATGATGATTGCCTGAGTGGGCAGCCTTTCCTTTTATATCAATATAGTAGCGCGATGAGCCCTTTCGCTCGGTTTTTAAAGCACCGGTCTTTGCAACGGGAGGTTCGGTAACGAAGACATACGAACTGTTGGCTGCTTCTTTTTCAATAAGTTTCCGACCCGTAGGACTGCCTATCTCTTCGTCACTGGTAAACAAGAAAACTATTTTTTTGCTGAATGACGAATCAAGCTCCAAACAGGCTTTAACCGCCCAAATCGCCTGGACAAGACCACCTTTCATATCGAGAATCCCCGGACCGTAAAGCTTATTGCCGTCCTCTTTATATGGCAGTTCACCTTCGTCCCAAACCGTATCGAAATGGGACAGGATAAGAATTTGTTTTTCTCCTTCACCAACTTGGAATCTTAAATGATTGCCGTATTCTTTCTCCTTGAATTCTTCAGCAAAGCGACCAAAATATAGCTTGAGCAGTTTCTGAATTCTTTTCCCACACAGATCGGTAAGATTCTTATCGTTTGTTGGGGAGTCCTGTTTAACGAGGAATTTTATATCACTGACAATCTCGTTAAGATTTCTTTCCATATATAGTTTTGTCCGGTCCATGAGTTTTGTTTTCACCTTTCAATTCAGTTTACTTTATTTATCTGTCTTAAGTACTTTCCTGCAATTATAAAAGTTTTCTATACCATTATAATAGAGTATACTTAAAAAGACCTCATGAAAGTACTCATATCCCTATCCTTCTAGTCTGCGAATCTCTTGTCCGCTGGAAAAATTTCACCTCTACTCTTTAGTAAATTCACAGTCTTTAAATGGTGTTAAACTAATTACCCAAAAAACATGAAAGGAAAGTGAGTAATGTTAAGATTTGATCAAAAGTATGAAGAATGGATTCATGAACAAATCAGCAAAGAGAAGAATCATAGAAGGCGTGAGCTTCTGGAAAAAGGTCTAGGTCATGGTACGGTTCAATTTCTTCGTTCAATTTGGTTCCCTACTGTAGGAAACTTTGAACACTTATATCCTGAATGGGAGGTTCGGGATTTTAACAATGGTTACCGTTATCTTGATTTAGCTTACAGACCTGGACATGGTGCAAAAGGCTGCATTGAAATTCAAGGATATGGCGCACATGCGAGAGACCTTGATTTTAGGCGTTTTAAGGATTTATGTTGGCGGCATTCATTATTAGCCCTCGACGGATGGAAATTACCAATTGCATATCTATCTATAAAAGATGAACCAAAACTTTGTCAGCAACTTATTCTTGCTTTTATCGGCAAGTTCACCTCAACAGAAGTATCCTCTGAATTATCTTGGCTCGAAGCAGAAGTTATTCGTTATTCTCGTCGGATGTTAGGCCGATTACCCCAATTGAACTTGCTCACCATCTTCACATCAGCGATCGCTATGCACGTGAAATCTTACACAGACTAGTAGAAAAGCAAATGCTGGTTGTCGCTAGTGGCAAAGAGCGTGCGCGAACCTATAGAATTAGATGATTATCTAGGTAGAAGAGGTCTCAGTGGCTTGGTGCTGCTTTGGTGATGTTGTGGAGGAACCTCATTCCGCTATTCGCCTCAAATCACGGTTTTAAGCTCCATTTCGGATTCTGGTTCCGTTATTCGCCCTTTTTACTATCTTTTTACCCTAATTATGGGCAATTAACGGAACCAGGTTCCACATACTTTCCTTTTAGACCGCATTTCTTCCGTTTAGTGGAATGAGGATCCGATTAGAACACTACAACGGTCTTTGGGGATCCTCATTTCGCTAATTGCGTATTAAAAAAGCAATCCATTTCTGATCTCGCCAGAAATGGATTGCCTTTTAAATATGGAGCATAGCGGGCTCGAACCGCTGACCTCTTCGCTGCCAGCGAAGCGCTCTCCCAGCTGAGCTAATGCCCCCTAAGTAAGTCCGATATTTATTATATGATTTCTTTACTATTTTTTCAACCCTTTTTTTATCTATTAAAATTTTATGTTTACCGTTGTTTAATATGTGGAATGTGATTTAGAGGGAATTTTTTAAAGTAATAGATATGAGGAGGTTTTTGCATTGGTAGTACCTTATAAACATGAACCATTTACAGACTTTACCAAGGAAGAGAACCGTAAGGCGTATAAAGATGCGCTGAAAAAAGTTGGCAATGAACTTGGTAAAGAATATCCACTGGTAATTGGCGGGGAGCGTGTCTATACAGATGAAAAACTGACATCGGTGAACCCGTCCAAGCATGAGCAGGTTATTGGGCATGTCTCCAGTGCGACAAAGGAACATGTAGACAAAGCGATGGATGCAGCCCTGAAGGCTTACAAGGAATGGAGAAAATTCACCGCTGAAGAGCGTGCAGAAGTAATGTTCAAGGCAGCGGCTATAACGCGCCGCAGAAAGCATGAACTTTCAGCGCTGATGTCCTATGAGGCCGGCAAGCCATGGGGACAGTCTGATGCTGATACAGCTGAAGGAATCGACTTTATGGAATATTATGGACGTCAGATGATTGAGCTCGGAAAGGGTAAAAAAATTGAGGAGCGTCCATTTGAGAAAAATATATATTTCTATCAGCCAATGGGACCTGGCGTAACTATTCCACCTTGGAACTTTGCGTTTGCAATTGTTGCTGGTACAACAGTGGCACCACTTGTCGCAGGGAACCCAGTGCTGTTAAAACCATCGGAAAATACACCGGTTATTGCATATAAACTGGTAGAGATTTTAGAAGAGGCAGGGTTGCCTAAAGGTGTTCTCAATTTTATTCCTGGAGATCCTGCTGAAATTGGGGATTATCTGGTAGATCATCCGCAGACACACTTTGTTAACTTCACAGGTTCCGTGAATACAGGTACACGGATTAATAAACGTGCAGCTGAGGTTCATGAAGGCCAGAAGCACATCAAACGTGTAGTAGCTGAAATGGGCGGAAAAGATACCGTAGTAGTAGATGATGATGCGGATACTGATATGGCTGCAGCCGCAATCGTGAAGTCAGCGTTCGGTTTCCAGGGACAGAAATGTTCTGCGGGATCCAGAGCAGTAATCCATGAAGATATGTATGATGAAGTCCTTGAAAAAGCGATTAAGCTTACAAAGGAAATTAACGTTGGCAACCCTGCAGAAGAAGATGTCTACATGGGTGCGGTGATAAACCAGAAACAATTTAATCGGATTAAAGGTTATATTGAAACTGGAAAAAATGAAGGTAAGCTGGTACAAGGCGGCGAGACGGATGATTCCAAAGGTTATTTCATCCATCCAACAATCTTTTCTGAAGTAGATCCTGAGGCTACCATCATGCAGGAAGAGATTTTTGGCCCAGTTGTAGGATTTGCCAAGGCAAAAGACTTTGACGAGATGCTGGACATCGCCAATAATACGGATTACGGCTTGACCGGAGCGGTGATCACCAACAAACGCGAGCACTTAAACCGTGCAAAATATGAGTTCCATGTCGGAAATCTGTATTTCAACCGTGACTGTACAGGTGCTATTGTCGGATACCATCCGTTCGGTGGATTCAAAATGTCCGGTACTGACGCTAAAGCAGGTGGGCCGGATTATTTGCTAAACTTCCTTGAACCTAAAATGGTTTCTGAAACGTTATAAAAATAGATTGATATAGAGAAGTCTGGAGAAAAAATATCCAGGCTTCTTTTTCTTTATTACATAGTAGTTTAGAACAGTGCATTTTTATTGTACTAAAGAATGTTACATGCTAGTATATTCTCTAACATACAAATTCCAACAAAATTCCAACAATTTGAATAAAACCTAGATATTTGGCATGGGGTAATATTGATTGCCACCAAGCACATGCAGTTTTCTCCTTTGTGTAATAAGAAAGCATATACAGCTTAAGCCATTGATGATGAGCCTCGTACTCCAAAGCATATGGCAATCCCTAAAAGTAGGGCAAGTTTCCTATTAAGCGTGCAGTTGTTCCTGTCGGAGACTAACCGCCGAGTCCTTATTGTGTGTCCATTAATACATAAAGGCAGTGGTGGTTATCTATAAAAATTAGCTTTAGAGGAGGAATAAGATGGAAAAAGTAAAGAACCGCTGGCTGATAGCCGCATCTGCAGTTGGGGTCCACATTTCCATAGGTTCTGCCTATGCGTGGAGTGTTTTCACCAAGCCGATGAATCAGACGTACGGCTGGGAGACGACAGAGATCTCAATGGCTTTCAGTATTGCGATTTTCATGCTTGGAATGGCCGCTGCCTTCATGGGTAGGTTTGTGGAGAAACAGGGTCCGAGGAAATCAGCAATGCTGGCAGCAACCTTTTTTGGGGTAGGGGTAGCAGGTTCTGGGCTTGCGACTGCGCTCGAATCGCTGACATTGTTATATCTGTTTTATGGTATTATTGGAGGTATAGGACTGGGAATAGGATATATTGCGCCTGTATCTACGCTTGTTAAGTGGTTCCCGGACCGCCGCGGGCTGGCAACAGGTTTGGCAATTATGGGGTTTGGTTTTGCTGCATTAATCAGCGGACCTGCAGCGGCCGCATTGATTGATTCTGTGGGTATTTCAACGACGTTTTATATACTTGGAGCTGCTTACTTCATTGTAATGACCCTTGCAGCGCAGTATCTGTCACCACCTCCCGAGGGATGGGCGCCAAAGGGATTCGAACCTGACGCAGAAAAAAGTAAAGGCAAAATTAAAATCAGACCGGATCTTTCGCAGCTTACAGCAAATGAGGCAGTAAAAACACGTCGCTTCTGGATGCTGTGGACGATGCTCTTTTTGAATGTTACTTGCGGAATTGCAGTTATTTCAGTGGCATCCCCTATGGCGCAGGAGATTGCTGGTATGACACCTATCGCAGCTGCAACCATGGTAGGTCTGATGGGACTGTTCAATGGTTGCGGAAGAATTGGATGGGCAACACTGTCTGACTATATTGGAAGGCCGAATGTTTATACGACTTTCTTTGTGATTCAGATTGTGGCATTCTTTACCTTACCTATTGCCGTAAGCGCTTTCTTATTCCAAATTCTCGTGTTTGCAATTCTGACCTGCTATGGTGGAGGGTTCGCGACTGTGCCGGCCTACATTGGAGATCTGTTTGGTACAAAGCAGCTTGGAGCGATTCACGGGTATATTCTCACCGCTTGGGCAGTAGCTGGAGTTGTTGGACCACTATTGCTATCACTTATTTATGATACAACGCAAAACTACAATTTGACGATGATTATTTTCGGTGTCCTGTTTATCATCGCATTTGGTCTGTCTCTCTGGATTAGAGCAGATATTAAGCGTATACGAAACGAACAGGCAGCACCAAATTCTAAGTTTGCTGGAGTAACAAATTAAGAGTTTTTTCTTAGTCCGGAGTTAATATACGCTTTGTCTACTCCAGGTGCAGGGTCTTACATGTAAAAAATACTGCAGTCGGGGGCTCTGTGTCTCCCGGTTGCTGGTTTTTTAATCCTGCCAATAAAAAAAGAGGACTGACTTGCGGATGGGAAAATATGAAGCAGAATTTAGTAATTTGGTAAGAGCATACCGGAAAAAACATATGGGGAAAGGTCCCGCCATGGTAGAAATCACTTTTTGCAAGAACTGGGCGATTTGCGAAATGGAGGGAAACCTCTCGCCCGTCGAAAAGTTCATCGTCACGGATTATGACGGAAAAGAAATGATCCGCTCGGCGAGAACAAAAATGTTCAAAAAAACCTATCAGGAATATCCACCACTTGAGATGGAAGAATTGCTCGATGCCAGATATTTAAATTTGTTCGTCGACATTGACATTGAACAAGACTTAGGAATGTCAGTATACGTATTTGATGAAGATATAGAGGAAAAGTTCTGCAGTAAGAAGTGTTAGTCCGGCTAATGTTTTAAAAAAAACAACTGCATTATCTGCTGGAGATTAACTGCCATATCGGCATCTTGGTTTGTTGTCGTTTTTATCTGTAGTTAACAACACGTGAATAATGAAACTGGAGGGGTTAAATTGGGGAATACGAAGCATACTGGTCCGGTTAAATTGTCTAAAAAACCGGATCCGCAGCACTGGGTTAGTAAAGTGCCATTCGGGTTAGGGAAAATTAAACCACACCATATCCGGGACACGATGAAAGTGGTCTGGGAAAATAAAGATAACTTGCCATATGCGACACGGATTCTGACGAAGGGGGTCTGTGACGGTTGCGCCCTTGGTGTTAAAGGGCTGCAGGATCAGACACTAACCGGACCGCATGTTTGTACAACCAGGCTGAATGTATTACGGCTTAATACCATGTCTGCTATTGATGAGGATATTCTCCATGCAGACATCGACGAACTGCGGAAAATGAGCAGTACCGAACTAAGAAAACTCGGCAGAATACCATATCCGTTAATTCGGAGACCAGGTGAAAGGAAATTCAGCAGGGTATCATGGGATGAGGCGCTTGATACAATTGCTGAAAAAATGAAAGCGCTTGACCCTAAACAGTATGCATTTTATCTGACTTCACGCGGAATTACGAATGAGGCGTATTATACTGCAGGGAAAACTGCAAGGTTTCTTGGGACAAATAACGTGGATAACGCCTCACGGATTTGTCATTCTCCGTCTAAAACAGCGATGACACGGTCGCTTGGAATTGGTGCATCCAGCTGTAATTATAAAGATTGGATCGGTACCGATGTACTGGTATTCTGGGGTTCAGTTGCCGCTAACAACCAGCCAGTCTCTACGAAGTACATGTATGCGGCCAAACGCAAAGGCACGAAAATAATAATCATTAACCCGTACTATGAACCATCAATGGATGAATATTGGATTCCGTCAATCCCTGACTCAGCGTTATTCGGTACTAAAATAGCTGATGATGTCTATCAGGTAAATATTGGCGGGGACATCGCATTCATGCATGGTATTATGAAGCACTGGTTTGATATGGAAGAAAGGCAGCCAGGATCCGCTATCAATCATGAATTTGTTCAGGAGCATGCGAATGGAATTGAGGAACTGAAAGAAAAAGTGACTTCCTATGAGTGGGAGCAGCTTGAACAGTCATCGGGCATTACAAAAGAACGTATGATTGAACTTGCGGAACTGCTTGCGAATTCAGACTCTGCCGTATTTGTCTGGTCCATGGGTCTCACCCAGCACCGCTTTGGCACAGATAATGTGTCACAGGTTGCCAACCTTGCCTTATTAAGAGGATTTATCGGCAGGGAAAACTGCGGAGTAATGCCGATTCGAGGTCATTCTGGGGTGCAGGGCTCAGGCGAAATGGGAGCTGATCCGTTTGTATTGCCTGGTGGTGGTATGACTGAAGAAAATATACGTCGTGTTGAGGAGCAATGGGGTTTTGACATTCCACGCTGGCAGGGTGACATTGTTGGCGTTTCCCTTGAAAATGCCCTTCTTCCGGAAGACCATGAACGAAAACTTAAACTCTATTACATGTCAGGCGGTAATTTCCTTGAAACGATGCCGAACCCTGATTATGTGAAGGATTGTTTGGAGAACGTGGATATCCGGGTTCACCAGGACATTATCTTTAACACTTCTACTTTGGTGGATGCAAAAGAAGCTGTGATTGTGCTCCCAGCAATGACGAGATACGAGCAGCCTGGCGGTGGGACTTCCACATCAACTGAGCGGATGGTTTATTTTTCACCGGAAATTAAAGGACCTAGAATAGAAGAGGCTCGTTCTGAGTGGGAAATCTATGTTGATCTCGCCAAGCGGGTTAAGCCAGATCAGAAATATTTGATAGACTTTAAGAATGCCCAAGAAATACGTGACGAAATTTCCGTTACGGCGCCGAACTATGATGGGATTCAGCATCTAAATGAAGAGAATTCCGTCTTCCAGTGGGGTGGTGCCTGGTTATGTGAAGATGGAGTATGTCCGACACCTGACGGGAAAGGTAACCTGATCAGTGTCGAACTGCCTGAGCTGCGCAAGCCTGAGGGTCATTTTTATGTAACCACCCGGCGCGGTAAACAGTTTAATTCGATGGTGTACAGCGAATCGGACCCATTTAATGATGCGGACCGTTTTGATGTGCTGATGAATGAAGAGGACGGCAAAAAGCATGATATTTCTGAAGGTGACTCGATTGTTGTCTATAATCAGCACGGTGTTTTTAATGGACGCGCCAAGTTTGTATCGTTAAAATCAGGAAATATAGAGGTTCACTGGCCGGAGGGCAATGCTCTGATTCCAAAGGGGGTCTATGAACAATATGCCGGGATACCGGAATATAATACAGCAGTAATTGTTGAAAAAGCGGAAACGTACTATGCGCATAAAGACACTAAATATGTTGAGAAGCGTATCGTTGAGTTGGAAGTCGATGCTTAGCAGGAAAACGTGTAGTTAAAGGGAATATGAGATAAGGGTGAGCTATTATGTCCCAGACACCAACAAATAAGTGGAAGGTCATCAAGTTTGATGAGGATTCCTTAAACGAAATAGAGGAGGAAGTGGCTGCTGAATTCCCGCTCACTGTAATGGTGAACGGGGAGGAGTTTGCCACGATGGTCTGTACCCCGGAAAATCTGCATGAATTGGTGGTAGGCTTTCTCGCGTCTGAAGGGTTGATTCGCAGTTACAGTGAAATCAAATCGGTTCATATAGACGACAGTCTTGGATTTGCCCATGTCATGCTATATAGGGAACTGGATGAGGATCGATACGATCATTCCAAGCGATTCATTGGTTCCTGTTGCGGGAAAAGCCGGCAGTTTTATTTTAAAAGCGATGTGCAGACCGCGAAAACGGTGATGAGTAAAATGAGCCTTTCGATTGAACAAGGGATCTCTCTGATGAAATTGCTTGAAGAGCAGTCAAATCACTTCCAGCGGACCGGTGGTGTTCATAACGCTGCTTTATGTACTTCGGACGGAATCGAGGCAATCAGAACGGATATCGGCAGGCATAATGCGCTTGATAAAATTTATGGGTATGCTTTGCAGAATAGAGTGCGGCTTGCCGATAAGCTAATTGTGTTTAGTGGTCGGATTTCTTCGGAGGTTCTTTTGAAAATATCAAAGATTGGTGTTGGCATTCTGCTGTCAAAATCAGCACCGACAGATCTTGCACTAAAGCTTGCTGACGACCTTGGTATAACAGCGATTGGCTTTGCGAGGAAAAGGAAAATGAATGTCTACACCCATCCTGAACGGATAGCTGAGGCAAAAAAATACCTGACATAATTCGGGGTTTTTTGTCTCTTTTTGCAGGAATTTTCTTTCGTTTATCGAAACTTAATAAGGATAGACAGAAAGGAGATTCCATAATGGCAAGTTATGTACAAGTTGTATTTGAAAATGATGCAAAAATAAAATCCAATGAGACAGTGAGTCAGTTTGTCGAGCAAAGCTCCGGTTCTTTTACAACCCTGGTGGTAGATGGGGAGCTGACTGTTGCTGTTAAATCTGTAAAAGAAAATAAGCAGTCATATGATAAAGTTCGCATGATTGCTGGATCAGTCTCCCGGGAGCTTGGTAATTGCAAAGTTGAGAAAGCATTGGTTGATGGTGCCAGACTAACGGAAGCGTTCAGCAAGCTGGAAGCAGATACAGTTATCACTGCGTTCAGTGAAGGATGGCAGCTTGGTTCATATCAATTTGAAACCTATAAATCTGAAAAGAAATCCTTCAAAACAGCGCTTGAAATTGAAGGAGACGATTTCAATTCGGCCTTTGAGGCTGGTAAAGTTCGTGCAGACGCAGTAGCTTTTTCAAGAGATTTAATGAATGAACCTCCTAATGGTCTAAACCCGGCTACATACCCGGTTATTCTTCAAAAAGAATTTCAGGATTCTACAGTAGAGGTAACCGTTTTTGATAAGGACGAAATAGAGAAAAGACAGATGAACGGCGTTTTAACTGTTTGCCGAGGCAGTAAACATGACCCAGCGTTTGTTGAATTGACTTACCGAGGTGATCAGTCAAAACCTCTTGTTGCGCTCGTTGGAAAAGGAGTGACCTTCGATACAGGCGGTATTACTCTGAAACGCGGCAAGGATTTAAGCAATATGCGATTTGATATGGGTGGTTCTGCAGCAGTAGCAGGTGCAATGAAGCTACTTGCTGATTCAGAAGCAAAAGTAAATATAACCGCGCTGATTCCAATTGTCGAGAATGTTCCTGACAGTAATGCTGTTATCCCAGGTGAAGTAATTAACTATAAAAATGGTCTTAATGTGCAAGTCGGCAACACTGATGCTGAAGGACGGCTGATTCTTGCTGATGGACTAATTCGGGCACAGGAACTGAAGGCCGATTATATAGTAGATATAGCCACACTGACCGGTGCGATTATTGGTGCACTTGGGTCTAAGCTGGCAGGTGTTTTCGGTGATGAAGAACTTTCTACTGTTATGCGGGAAGTTGGTCAGGAAAACGGTGATTTTAACTGGCCGATGCCACTGATTGATGCCTATGAAAGCTATATCAAGAGTGACTATGCCGATTTTAACAACACTAGTGGAAAACCTGAGGCAGGCTCGATTGTCGCTGCGCTATTCTTACGCAAATTTGTAACTGATCCGGGTAAATGGCTGCATGTTGATATGGCTGGTGTCATGAGCAGTGAGGAAAATGGATATTATTCGAAGGCTGGTACCGGTTATGGCGCACGCCTTCTTGCCGACTTTACCGAACGGATTTCACAGTAATAAAACGAGTATGTTTATTTATATTCGTTTCTAAAACAGAAAAGGTGGCATACTGGAGCAGATATTTTTTCGGTGCCACTTTTTTGATATTTCGATGTCCAGCTCCAGCGCCTATCCCCTCGAGGTCTTAAGCATAGTCTCTATGTGGCAAAAACCGCCACTTCGAGCCTCTGCTTAATCTAGTCGGGGGTGAACAAGGCGCTTGCGCTTTTCTTATAGTAGATACAATAATTATAATAAGAAGATACACCACCAGAGGAGGGACAGGATGCGCGAGTTTGAGCAATCCGATATGCTAAAACGCCTGCCGGAGCAGTTTTTTGCCAAGTTAAGCAAGAAAGTTCAACTGCTTAAGGAACAGGGGTATGACATAATAAACTTAGGACAGGGGAATCCTGACCAGCCGACACCTGAACACATTGTAAAGGAACTTCAGATAGCTGCTGAGGACCCTAAATACCATAGATATTCACCTTTTGAGGGCTTCAGCATAGTTAAGGAAGCAGTGGCTGAGTTTTATAAGCGAGAATATGACGTAGAAATTGACCCTGAGGAAGAGGTATCTATGTTCTTTGGTGCGAAGCAAGGGCTTGTGGATTTGGCACAGGGCCTGCTCAATCCAGGGGATATCGCTCTATTGCCCGATCCTGGATATCCGGATTATTTGTCGGGAACGGCTATGGCCGGTGCAGAGTCTGTTTATATGCCACTGGTAAAAGAGAATGATTTCTTGCCGGATTATTCCGAAATTCCAAAGGACAAGTTGGAGAAAGCCAGGTTAATGGTTCTTAACTATCCCAATAATCCTACCGCCGGCACAGCAACGAAAGCATTTTTTGACGAGACAGTAAAGCTTGCTAAGGATCATAATTTCTGTGTGGCCCACGACTTCGCTTATGGCTCGCTTGGTTTTGATGGTCAAAAACCGATAAGCTTTCTGCAGTCTGAAGGAGCAAAGGACATTGGTGTGGAAATATACACCATGTCAAAGACATACAATATGGCGGGATGGCGAATCGCGTTTGCGGTCGGAAACAAGTCCGTTATACGCAGCCTGAATTTAATTCAGGACCATATTCATGTAAGCCTGTTCGGGGCAATTCAGCAGGCAGCGGCAAAAGCATTAACGGGTGATCAGACTGTTGTTCAGGAGCTACTTGAGATGTATGAACGACGCAGGAATACATTTGTAAAGGCACTGCATGAAAACGGCTGGAAAGTGGATTCCCCAAAAGGAACATTCTTCTCATGGTTAAAAGTGCCTGATGGGTATACTTCGGAAGGCTTTACCGAACTTCTGCTAAAAGAGGCACAGGTAGTTGTAGCACCAGGTAATGGCTTCGGTACCCATGGTGAAGGCTATGTCAGGGCCGGGATAAATGCATCTGAAGAAGAACTTGAGGAAGCCGCCCGCCGGATTGGGAAGTTGGAGTTATTTTAATAAAATATCTGCATTGTTCATAAAAATTGAAACGCCCTGAAAGCTTCATGCTCCTTCAGGGCGTGTATCTTTATAAAAGTTGCAGTTTCTTGGGGAAAGAAGTCAATACTTCTACTTCACCATTTTCGTTAATATATACTTCATCCTCAATACGAACGCCGCCAAAATCAGGTATGTAAATTCCGGGTTCTATTGTGAAAAATAGTCCACTTTCGGCGACCTGGTCATTATTTTTATGGATGGAAGGCTCCTCATGTACCTCAATTCCCAAACCATGTCCGACACGATTGTTAAAGTATTCGCCATAACCACTTTCATCAATCACTTTTCTAGCGGCAATATCAAATGACTTCAGTGGCTCTCCAGCCTTGACAGCGTTTATTCCCGCAAGATTTGAATCAAGCACGATATTATAAATTTCTTTTTGTCTAGCTGTTGCATCTCCGATGATAAAGGTTCGGGTAATATCCGAACAATAGCCGTTTTTCGTGATTACGCCAAAATCTATCAGTAAAAAATCCCCGTTTTGGAAAATGCGGTCTCCGGGTACACCATGTGGTAATGCTGCTTTTTCTCCGGAAAGTACAATGGTTGAAAAGGAAGGCCCCGCTGCACCAAACTTTTTCATTAAAAATTCAAGCTCCGCAGTCAGCTCCGCTTCTGTCATGCCGACTATTACCTTTTTAATCCCTTCTGCAAGAACTTTCTCTATAATATCAACAGCTTCCTGTAAATACTCAATTTCATTTCGGGACTTTCGTAACCGCTGATGGTTGATAGCTGGCTGAATATCACTGTATGAGACATCCGGGAAAACAGCTTCTAACTTCTGCTGACGGAACATGCTTACTTCTTTCATTTCCAGCCCAATCTGTCGAACATTTAGACCCAGCTCATTTTTAAGTTTGGTAAATGGATCCTCTTCATCCGAAATCGGGATAATGTTTTCCACAAATGATTCACTTGCAGCAATTTCTTTATCCAGTGCCGGAACGTATAACATTAATCTATCGTTTCGCAGGTCCATAACGAATGCCATAAATCGTTCATGTGGATCTGAATTAAAACCGGTATAGTAGAACACATTTGCGGGAGATGTAATCATGACTACATCAATATTTTGTTCACTAATTCGGTCCCATAGTGTGTTTAATCTTTTTTGGTAGTCTATTTTCATGGTAAACGCCTCCTTTTTATTTTTGCATTATTATATCATGCAATAATTGTACCAGAACGATCCAGCAGAAAGAATGGTGCAAGAATAGTAAATGGTGAATCCCCTTGAATATATTCTATATTAAAAAGTTAAAATTGAAGCCTTTTTTGGTTGCAATTTGATACATTTTTTGACTGTGTAAAATAGAATTTACAGATGAATAACAAATTTTTGACACAAAGTGAGAGTGGAGAGTTTTATTACCTTTGAATTAAAAAGTATAAACATTTGGCATATAACTTGCATATCTATTAAATAGTTTCCCAACTTAGAGTATACTGCGTGTATTAAAGAAGTTTCCTTATATTAATATAAATGATTTTATTCAGGTTGAATTGTAAATTTTGTCTGAAAGTGGTATTAGAAAGGCTTCTTTTAAATGAAACGGTTGACAAGATTCTTCCTCTAAGTTGGGATATTCTATAAAACTCAGAAGGAGGAATTCGAATTGAGTATTGAGTCCGATTTATCGTTGTTGTGGTATGTAATAGCATATGGAATAATCATGGTTATTTTAGGGGTGTATTACTCTAAAAAGGTTTCTAAAAGTGAAGACTATATTTTGGCTGGTAAAAGTTTGGGTACGCTTGTACTAACTGGAACATTAATTGCTACGTGGGTAGGTAGCGGAAGTGTGACAGGAGGACAAACTTCTATGGCGTATAGCTTCGGTTTAATACCAGCTTTTCTGTTAACCATTCCTTCAGTTATTGGGATAATTGCACTGTATTTCCTTTCCTCCAGAATACGTAACCTTGGAAAGTATACGGTTTCTTCGATATTGGAGGAAAAATACGGTACATCCGCCAGACTAATGGCCAGTATTATAATAGTTCTCGCATATATAGGGATTGTTTCCTATCAAATTAAGGGTGTAGGATACATTTTAAACCTTACAACGGGAATATCCATAACATGGGGAACCATAGTTGGGGCCGTATTAATTATCTTTTTGGCGACTATTGGTGGATTGAGGTCGGTTGCACCAACTGATGCAATTAGTTCTGGAATTATGGTTATCGGGCTTCTGATTGCACTCCCTTTTATGTTTGTAATCGCTGGCGGCTGGGATGAGATAACGGCTAATGTGCCTCAAAGTCATCTTACAGTGACCGGCACACTGTCAACCGTTCAGTTACTTGGCTTTTTATTGCCGCCACTTTTCTTAATTTTAAGTGACCAAAATATGTATCAGCGTTTAGCAGCTTCTAAAGGGGATAAAAATACCAAGAGAGCTAATATTGGGTGGATTATCGGTCTGCTAATCATTTCGCCGGTAATAGGCTTGATCGCCTTTGCTGCAAGTTCGATGTTTAAGGATATTGATCCGGGGATGGCCTTGATGGCATCCACATTAGTCTTGCCAAATATAGTCGGTGGTCTTTTATTAGCTGCTGCAACCGCATTTATTATTACGACAGGAAACTCGTTCCTTTTATCCGGGGCAACCAATGTTACTTATGACATTGTAAATAAATATATTAAAAAGGATGCAACGGACAAACAATTATTGGGTACAACCAAAGTATTTGTCGTTTTACTCGGTATTCTATCATATTTAATAATTCAATTCTTCCCTACTATATTGTCAGTACAAATGTATGCGTATACCGTGTACGGTGCTGGTCTTACACCAGCAGTGTTAGGAGTTCTGCTTTGGAAAAGGGTGAACAAGGCTGGTGGGTTATCCTCCATGATTACCGGTGTAGCAGCTACCATGATTTGGGAAGTGGTTCTAAGTAAGCCATATGATATAAACAGTTCGGTTATAGCGGTTCCAATATCAATAATAGTTTTGATTGTTGTTACACTAGCAACATCAAACGGCCAATCGAAATCATCTAAAATTGCATAAAAAGGGAATTAATTCAATGCCCTAAACTGCAAAAAACCCATGGAGACTCTTACGTCCCATGGGTTCTTGTTTTATACCTATGCATGTTGACTAAATTGTTAAATTTACTAGATCACGCGGGTAGTCCGTTATCAATTGGAAGCCGTCAGCGGTTACAATCACTGTATCAGAATGCCGGAAACCTCCTACATAAGGAATATAAATGCCTGGTTCAATGCAAAAAGCCATTCCTTCCTCCAATCTTAATGAATTATCAAAACGGAGATAAGGATGTTCGTGTGGGGATATACCAATAGCATGTCCTACCCGGTGTATAGCATATTTTTCAAAGCCGTATTCCTTAAGTACTTTTCTTGCTGCTAAATCAATTTCTTTGGCAGTAATACCAGGCTTTACCATATTTAAGGCCGTTTCTTGTGCCTTAACTACCGCCTCAAAGGCTTTCTTTTGTATCTCACTGCACTTTCCGACGATAAATGTTCTCTCCAGTTCTGCACGGTACCCATTAAGTCCAACTTGCCGGGTATGAATAACGACATCACCCTCTTGCAACCTTCTTGTATTTGAAAAAACATGGGGCATTACGCTTCGTGTCGGCCCGGAAGGCGTCATAACGGTCAAATCTATTGTAGCGTCAGGGAATTGGTTGGCCGCTGTTGTAAATAAAGCTGTATTTCCTTTTGCGTCAATCTCAAGTTCGGTAACTCCTGGTGCTGCACTAGCCATTGACTCGCTAACAGCTACCCCAACCAGATTTCCTGCTTCCTTCATTATGTGAATTTCCTGAGCATCTTTAATATAGCGCATTTCCATAATTGATTCGCTGACATCTGCTAAACTATAGCCGATATCCTTTACAGCTTCTACCAACCTTGAGGGTGCATATGCCAATTCTAACGCAATTTTTGCACCCTGGTTGTGTCTTTTTGCTAAGTGATGGTTTAGTAGTTCAGTTGGTGTTTTATTTTCATTATCTGCATCTGGGTGTTCATAGTAGACATAAAGGTTATCAACCTCAGCATTTGTACGAGCATGTCTTTCTTCCAACTTTGGAATGATAAATGATGTTTCATTACAATCAATAATTAATAAAATTGGCCTGGAATAGATTAATGCCTTAAAACCGCTTAAATAGAATTGGTTTGCAGGGTCAGTTACAACAATCGAATCCACATCATTTTCTTTCATCCATTTTCTGAGTTTAAAAATTCGCTTATTTGTTTCCATGTTTACACGCTCCAATCTAAATAATAATTAATCCGAATTGGTAAGAATTTTTATCTTACATTTATAATGCAAGTTTTGTACCAAGGAGTGTTAATAGATTCAACTCGGCATGAGAATTGCAATAGAATCGTATATAAAAGTATAGGAGGGAGTATCAATGAATTTTAACCGCTTAATATCAACAGTTGATTTGCACGTGGCAGGGGAGCCACTTAGAATTATAATAGGAGGTCTGCCGGAAATTAAGGGAGATACACAGCCCGAGAGAAGAGCTTATTGTATCAAACACTTGGATCATATTCGTCAAATCTTAATGTACGAACCGAGAGGACACCATGGGATGTATGGATGTATTATAACACCACCAGTATCTGAAAATGCCGACTTTGGCGTGCTTTTTATGCACAATGAAGGATGGAGTACGATGTGCGGCCATGGCATTATCGCCGTTATCACTATGGTTGTTGAAACCGGCAAATATGAAGTTGAAGCTCAGCGGAGATTTGTTATTGATAGCTCTGCCGGGGAAGTGATTGCTTATGCCAAATGTGAAGGTCAAAAGGTTCAAGAAGTTTGGTTTGAAAATGTGCCGTCGTTTGTGTATAAAAAAGACTTCCCAGTAGAAATCGATGGTAAAGTATTTACAGTTGACATTGCTTATGGAGGAGCATTTTATGCAATTCTTGACAGTGTCAAATTAAATTTACAGGTGAAGAAAAAACATTTACCAGAGTTGCAGGATTGGGGAATGAAAGTTAAGTATTATATTGAAGAAAATTTGGAAGTGAAACATCCAATACAAAATGATTTGAAAGATATATATGGGACTATTTTTTCGGATGAACCATCGAATGAGAATGCGGATTTGAAAAATGTAACGATATTTGCTGACAGACAAATAGATCGTTCGCCATGTGGAACCGGGACAAGCGCAAGGATAGCGACTTTATTTGAGCGGGGAAAATTAAATAAAGGAGAGACTTTCTATCATGAAAGTATAACGAATGGAGTCTTCGCAAGCGAGGTGCTCACAACAGTAAAAGTTGACAAATATAATGCTGTAGTTCCGAAAATTGCCGGGACAGCGCGGATTACAGGGTTTCATCAGTTTGTTGTGGATTCCAGGGAAGATATGCCGGAAGGGTTTTTACTAGTGTGAAAAAAAGCCACCTAAAAGAAAATAAGCCCATTAAGACATAACTAATCTTAATGGGCTATTAAACAATTCCAAGGTCACTAGGATAATCTGTTATCAATGATCAAAACAACCGAGTCCACTCATTCTTCTATATCAGCTTCTGATCTTAGTAATTGTTTTACTCGTTCCCAAGTTTACACCCACCATATAAAATAGTCTTGTTTATCCTGAATCCAATGTTGAATTTAAATAGCTGGTGACTTGCTATTTTTTGCTTCGTATTCCTTCCATTTTTCCCGCATAATCTGTTTTCCTTTCTTTATGTCAGGGTCAAACTGGAAGGGCGCTTTGTCCCTTGTTTGTTCGATGGCTTGAATTGCCTGCTCAAGTTTTGACTCTAGGTCACTTACACCGTGACTACTGGCGATAGTTAAACCGGCAGCAGTGCCCTGGGCAATAGCGATTTTGGCTCCTTCAATGCCGGTAATATTGCCGGCGACGTACAGACCATCCAAGGTTGTTTCCATTCTGTCGTTGTGCAGCGGTACATAGCCACCGAGCTCTTCAATCAGGTAAAAAGGACAACCCGCAACTGCAGCAAGCTCTGTTAAGGGGTATAATCCACCTGCAATACAAACAAAATCACAGGCAAGGTTTTCTTCTGTACCGGGAATAATTTCTCCGTCTGATCGAATGGATGCCAGTTTTACACCTTCTACTTCTTTCTCCCCGTATATCTCCACGACTGCTTTTCTAAGCTGTACCGGAATTCCCCACATTTTAAATCCACTCTTCGGGTAGAAAGTGATGGCGAGTTGTTTCATCATGTCACTTTTTATCCATTTACTTCCATTACGAAGCAGGGCGGATGGAGCCATATGGGCAACGTGAAGTAAGTTTTCCATCACATTTTTTGGCAATGCAGCTTCTTCCGTAAGCTTGTTTAATTTTGGTAGAGCAAGTGTTGCTACTTCGACTCCTGCCAACTGTAATTCAGAGGCAATAACTGCTGAAAGAGCATTAACTCCTATAATTACACCTTTATTGCCCGGCTTTACTCGATGAACATTAGTCATTACCTGGGCAGCTCCGACTGACATGACACCTGGCAATGTCCATCCTGGAACAGGGACAGGCGATTCTGCAGCCCCTGTTGCCAGAAGCAAATGATTAGATTCAAAAGTAGCTGACTCCGTGTAAACGGTCCATATGTGTCCTGTTTGCTCTATATTGTTGACGGGCGTCTGCAGCATTACGTCCACCCCGTATTGCTGGGCTTCTTTATATAGATTTTCAGATTCTTTTATTCCGTTCCACCAATTTCCGTCCGGGTCCTCATAGAGTTGTCCGAGTAAGCGTCCACCTGGCTTCATGTACTCATCAATTACCAGTACTTGCAGTCCTTCCATTGCACAGGTTGCTGCTGCTGATAATCCGGCAGGGCCTGCCCCGATAATAATGACATCATTCATGTGCAGCCCTCCAATCTCTGACCGGAGTTGGAAGTGGTCCGCCACTTTGAATGGTCATCCCTTCCTGTAAAGGAGTAAGGCAGGAACGGACACCTTGCTTATCGTTAACGGTGACTCTACACTCAAAGCAGTGGCCAATGTTGCAATAGATACCTCTTGGTAAACCACTCTCTTCGTGATAACGCAATGTGCGGATATCATTAGCTAACAATGCTGCTGCGATGGACTCATTCTCTTTGCCTTTCAGGGTCCGGCCGTTGAATGTGAAAGATACTTCCGTTTTATCCTCCAAAGATCCAAGCACAGGATGGTTGGTAATTCGTTTATTCATTTGACTCGCCTCCCAAGTTTCCAAAGCTGATTGGACGGATAGGAGGCTGGTATTTCAATGTTATTTGGCTGCGATTGTCTTTCTCCAGGTCACGTGTCACTTTATCAACAAGTGCCCGGCATGTTCTGCCACCACAGTATCCCATACCGGCGCGTGTACGCAGTTTTAGTTCTCTTGCTGAACAGCCATATTCGGAAGCGGTTTCAATCAGTTCCTTATAGGTAACCTCTTCACAACGGCATATCATTAATTCATGTTCGGTCAATTGGATCACCTCTGAAAATAATAAGTTCTATACTACCGATTTTAATGCAAGAATAATGCCAAATTATTATTTGATACCAAGTTTTTTAATTCGGTTGTATAGAGTGGCTCGGGTGATTTGCAGATTTTGGGCACATAACATTTTGTTGCCGTCTGTCTTTTTTAGTTCTTTTATAATAATGTTTCTCTCCACCTCGTTAAGCATATCACTTAATGAACTGTTTTCTTTATTGTCGATTGGCAGGTGTGTGTTTGTTGCGTTAGGTTTGGACGTGTCAAAATCAAATGGCAGGTCCTCAAGCTTGATTTCCCCATTTTCCGAAAAAACAACGAGTCGCTCCACAACATTTTTCAGTTCCCTGATATTTCCCGGCCATTCGTGCTGTAGAAGCGCTTGCATAACAGTCTGCGATATACCATGAATCGGCCGGTTGTATTTAATGGATATTTCATGAAGAAAGTAATGGGTTAACTCAATAATATCTTCTGGTCTCTCCCGCAATGGAGGGATTTCGATACTCACGACGTTTAAACGGTAATACAAATCTTCACGAAATTTATTTTCTTTTACCAGTTCTTCCAGATTACGGTTTGTTGCTGCGATTACACGGAAATCTACTTCAATTTCTTTTGTTCCTCCGATAGTGAAAAACTTCTTTTCCTGCAGTAACCGTAATATTTTAACCTGCATCTCCAATGGCATCTCGCCGATTTCATCCAAAAACAGGGTTCCACCTTTTGCGAGCTGTACCTTTCCTTTTTTGCCCTTTTGATCGGCCCCCGAAAAAGCGCCTTTTTCATAGCCGAATATTTCGCTTTCAAACAAAGCAGAAGGGATGGCACCGCAATTAATTGGAACAAAGGGAGCATCTTTATCCTCACGCAGGTTGTGTACGGCCTTGGCGAATAGTTCTTTACCAACACCACTTTCACCGTGAATTAATATCCCTGTATTGGTGGAAGAAGCTTTTTTAATTTTATTGATTGTTCTATTCAGAGCTGGACTGCTGCCACGAATATATTGGAACGGGTCAGCAGTTGCGGTCAACTTGGTCACTTCTTTTTCCAGGTTGAACAATTTTTCAGTAGCATTGTACAGTTCGTTGTTCAGCCTGATTTGACTGGTAATATCGGTTTCTGAGACAACAGCACCGACAATTTCATCATTAAAATGGACAGGATTCGAATTAATCAGAACTACCTGGTTTTCCCTTGCTCTATGTTGCCTGTGATAGACAGATGATCCACTTTCAAGTGTATCCAGAATTTCCAGGTGCTCTGGGCTGAAAAAATCTGTGATGGGCTTTCCAATGATATCATCCTGCTTGAAAGAAAAAATTTGTTCCGCCCCTTTTGTCCATGCCAGTACCCGTTTATCCCTGTCAATTACGGTGCAGGAGGCATCTATCGTTTCGAGAATAGTTGAAACATAGGCTCTTACTCGCTGATATGCCGTAAACATCTGTTTGCTTAGTTCTCCGGAATGCACATATCCCATAACCTTTTCGTTTCGATCTTTGGCAATCAAGTATTCATGGTCCTCAAGTTTAGAAACAACTTCCGTAATTTCTTCATTTGGGTTAATAACGCCACAATTCAGGTATATGAAAGATTCCATTTGCTTTTCATGCTTAATGAAGTATATTTCTCCGTTATTTGCAAGAAAAACTTTTTTCGGGTATTCAGATTTAATGATTGAAGCTATTTTACTTTCGTCTAATTTCTCTTCTTCCAGTACAAGACAGTTGGGATTTATAAAATGTTCGATTCCCTGAAAGACTGTAACCATTTAATGTGCACCTCCTGTGTTTAAATGATTTTACATATTAAAAATATTTTTACACAGTTAATTCATAAAATCAATATTTTTCAGACTAATATCCGTCCTACAATGTTGGCATGGAAGTTGCATTAATAAATACAAATACTTTCTGGAAGGGAGGATTTTAATTGACCTATAGAATTCATCGGGACGTCGTCGTAATTGGTGGTGGCATAATTGGTGCAGCGATTTCTTATTATTGCTCCAAGGCAGGATTGGATATAACGGTTCTTGAAAAAAAGGAGTTGGCGAGTGGCACCTCTTCAAGATGCGATGGAAATATCCTGGCGATTGATAAGGATCCTGGTTTTGATAGTCAGATGTCATTAAAAAGCCAGCAATTGGTTCATGAGTTGGATAAAGAACTTGAAGTCTCATTTGAATACCGGAATCCTGGCAGTATTCTTGTTTGTGAAAATGACCAGGAGCTTGATGCAGCACAGAAATGGGTGAATCAGCAACAGGAAGCAGGACTTGATTTTAAGATGCTCGATCGGGAAGATTTGCGAAATGAGTCAAGGTACTTCGCGGATGACCTTTATGGCGGACTGGAATGCGCAACAGATTCGACAGTCAACCCGTATATGCTAACGTATTCGATGTTTCACAGTGCTGAAAAGCTGGGAGCAAAAATACATACCCATACAGAAGTGAAAAATCTAAAAAGAGAGTCATCAGGTCAATTCGTTATTGAAACAAATAGGGAAACATTTACGGCAAATAAAGTTGTCAATGCCTGTGGCGTGTGGTCTCGGGCCATTGGAGAGATGCTTGGTGTGGATATTCCAATACACCCAAGAAAAGGTCAGTTGATTGTGGCATCAAGACAACAGCCAGTGGGACTCCGAAAGGTAATGGAATTTGGTTATCTCATCTCCAAGTTTGGCGGCGAGAGGGTAGTTGATCCGATAACGGAGAAATATGGAGTTGCTTTAGTATTTGAACCAACTGAGAGTCAGAACTTTTTAATAGGCAGCAGCCGGGAGTTCAATGGGTTTGATACGAAGGTAAACCATGAAGTTTCAAAATACATCGCAAAGCGAGCCATCAGGTTTTACCCAGGAATGGCTGATATGACGGTGATTCGGACGTATGCGGGGTTAAGGCCGTGGACGGAGGACCACTTGCCTGTCATTTCCCATGTAGACGAAGTTCCAGGGTTTTATATCGCTGCAGGTCATGAAGGGGATGGAATAAGTTTGGCAGCTATAACAGGTAAGGTAATCGAAGAGATGATATCTGGATCAGATACATCCATTCCGGTAGAACCGCTCCGATATGATCGATTTAAAGAGAGGGTGACAAACTAGATGAACTTTCAGCGGTTATTTACCACAATTGATACACATACAGGTGGTAATCCGACAAGAACTGTGCTGAGTGGAATGCCTGAATTAATGGGGAACACCATGTCGGAAAAAATGCTTTACATGAAGGAGCATTATGATTGGATACGAAATTTCCTGATGAACGAACCACGTGGCCATGATGTTATGTCTGGTGCAATCAAGGTCGAACCATGTCATCCAGATGCGGATGTAGGGGTTATTTATGTGGAAACAGGTGGCTATTTGCCGATGTGCGGCCATGACACCATCGGCTATTGCACAGCATTGATTGAGGCAGGCATGGTCGAAGTGATTGAACCGTACACCACCATAAATATAGACACACCTGCAGGATTAGTGAAAACCAAAGTAAAGGTAGAAAACGGGAAAGCGGTTGAAGTTACTTTTGCGAATGTACCTTCATTTTTATTGAAATCGATTGAGATGGAGGTAGAAGGGATTGGACATATCGAGTGTGATATTGCCTACGGAGGAAACTTCTACGGGATAATCGATGCGCGTAAGTTGGGGTTGGATTTAATAACCAACAATGCATCAACCATTATCGATCAGGCTATTACCATCCGTAATGCAATTAATGATAGAGAAGAAATTATCCATCCTGAGTTCCCTTTCATAAAGGGACTTACCCATATTGAGTTTTTTACGGATCCTGTACACCCTGAGGCCGACCTGAAAAACACTGTAGTCGTCCCACCAGGTGGAATTGACCGTTCCCCATGTGGCACTGGAACGTCGGCCAAACTTGCAACACTGTACAGCAGGTCGGAAATTGGTGTGGATGAACTATTTGTCTATGAAAGTATTGTCGGCACCTTGTTCAAAGCCCGAATACTTGAATTAACCAGGATAAAAGATTATCAGGCGGTTATCCCGGAAGTGACCGGATCGGCCTGGATAATGGGCATGCACCGCTTTTTTTACAATGAAAGTGATCCGTTAAAAGAGGGTTTTTTGTTGATACCCCCGATGGAAAGTCATTAAAGAAGGAGGTGTAACTTGATGAATATTGAAAAGATGTTTACAACAATAGATTCACATGTGGCTGGTGAAGCATTCAGGATGATTATCCATTCTCCGCTGCAATATGATTTCAGAGATTTCCAGGTGAAACAATCCGCTTTACATGATCAGTACGAACATGAAAAATTGCTGCTGTTAAACGAGCCACGTGGCCACCGTGGCGTGAATGGATGTATTATCACTCCTTCAAGCACATCTGACTATGGCTTATTGTTCGTGAATCATGGAGAGGAGTACAGATTCAGCTACAGTGGAATAATCGCGACATTAACAACCTTGCTGGAAACCGGTAACCTAGCGCCCAACGTAAATGGGTCATACCAAGTGGAAACCGTTAATGGAATTTACACAGTTTATGCTGATTTCCATAATCATGTGGTAGAAAACGTCAGGATTGAAAGCGGAAAATGCAAGCTGATCAGTTCAAAGAAGACCAGCTATACAGTAGAAGTAGATAATTCCAGAAAGTATATTATTTCTACACTTCCGGATACAATCCCAACATTACAAATGAGACACTTATCCGCCATTGTTAATTGGGGAAAAGAAACTCTTAATGATTTACAGGAAGAGTCTGAAGTGGAAGGGATTATTTTAGTCGAGACAATATCCGATAATGAAACACGTTCTGTAACCTTTGAAAAAGATGGGGCGATACTCCGGTCCCCTGGAATAGACAGTACGTTTGCGATTTATACAGCATGGTTGGACAGATATGGAGAAATTCATGAATTTGTAAATAGAAGTATATTTAATAGTCAATTGATTGCGTCCCACCAGGGGGAATCAAAATTTACACTGAACACACGAGCAATTATCACTGGTGAGCACCAGTTTATTTATGACAAATCAGATCCTTTGGAAAGGGGGTTTTTGTTGAGGTAGCAAGGATTTAAATTATTAATACAGGTTTTATTGAAAGCGTTTGCCAAAAACTATTTAACAAGGAGAGTGAATATGGACGCAAAAAAGAGATTGCCGACGTTACTTGAGGTTTTGTTTGTTTTAGTATCATTTATCGTGATCATGTTTTTATTTGTGGTTCAATTCGGTATTTCTATTCAACTGGCATTGTTGACGAGCTGGTTCATGATAATGCTTGTTGGTCTACGGATTGGATACTCTTATTCTGAGATGCAGGATGGTATTCTGAAAGGTATTTATGATGGATTGGAAGCGGTTCTTATCCTGATTTCAGTGGGTGCCTTGATTGGTACTTGGATTGCAGGTGGAATTGTACCGAGTATCATTTATTATGGATTATCGATTATTGATCCGACAATCTTCCTGTTAGCAGCATTTATAATCTGCGCAGTAACTTCATTAGCAACTGGAACATCGTTTGGTTCTGCTGGTACAGCCGGTATTGCGATGATGGGGATTGGTGCAAGTTTTGGATTCCCGGTTGCTCTGGTTGCTGGTGCTGTTATTTCCGGTTGTTATGTTGGGGATAAACTATCTCCTCTTTCAGACACCACGGTTATGACTGCATCTTTATCTAAGGTGAATCTGATTGAACATATTAAATCTATGCTGTTTGTTAGTACACCAGCATTTGTTATTTCAGGATTGCTTTTCCTGGCGGCAGGGTTTGTTTTTCATCAGGGTGATGGGGATTTAAGTCGTGCTGAAGCGACCATGACATCCCTCAGTGAGTATTTTAACATCGGATGGCATATGCTTATTCCTGCTGCGTTGGTCATTCTTTTATTGGCACTAAAAAAGCCATCCATACCGGTCATTTTGTTTGGCGCATTACTGGGAACAGTCTGGGCTTATTTATTTCAGGATGTTGCCTTACTTGACGCTGTCAATAGTTTATATTCAGGTAACAATATCGAGTCAGGCGTACCATTCATCGATAACCTGTTAAATCGTGGTGGGATAGAGTTCATGCTGAGCGTAATTGTCTTAATTCTGTTCGCCCTTGGGGTAGGGGGTCTGATGGAAAAAATCGGAATTTTGAGAGTGATATGCGAGACAATGCTTTCATGGGCAAATAATGCCGGTAAAATCACACTGTCCACGCTAATGTCCGGTTTCTTCGGTAATTTCTTTGGTGGAGCCGCATATGTGTCTATCATTACGGCAAGCAAAATCACTGAGGAAAACTATGATCGACTGAATATTGACAGGCGTGTTCTTTCAAGAAATACCGAAGCTGGAGGTACCGTCACAACACCAATGGTTCCATGGTCTGATGGTGGTGTGTTCATGGCTGCGACGCTTGGTGTTTCTACACTTACTTATTTACCGTTCCTATGGTTCAACTTTTTAGTAGTAGCCATTTCAATTATCTATGGATTCACCAATAAGTTCATCTGGTATACAAAAGCTGAGAACGATTCTACGGCAAACCAAAAGGAAGCAATTAATTCTTAAAATTTTGAGGAGGAATTTAACATGAAACAATTACAAGGAACATATCCCGTATTGATCACACCAATGCACAAAGATGGTGAGGTCAATTATGACGGATTAAAAGAAAATATCGAGTATTTTGTTAAGCAGGATGTAGCCGGAATTGTGGTTAACGGCAGTACTGGTGAATTTGTCAGCTTAACAAAAGAAGAAAAATATAAAATTACTGAATTGGCGGTTGAACAGGTCAATGGGCGTATTCCGCTGATTGTCGGAACCGCTGCGGAGACAACAAAAGACGCGATTATGTATACAAAGCATGCTGAAAATGCAGGGGCAGATGCGGCATTGCTGATTAATTCGTACTACGCACATCCGAAAGATGACGAGAATTATGAGCATTTCAAAGCAGTAGCTGAATCTGTGAACTTTCCAATCATGATTTATAATAATCCATTTACATCAGGCGTGGATATTGGGACAGAGACAATCTTAAAGGTTGCCAAGGATGTTGACAATATTACCCATATTAAGGAATCAAGCGGTGATATCGCTAAAGTACGCGATATTTCACGACAAGGAAAAGGGTTCATCAATACGTTTTGCGGATCTGATGATTTAGCTCTGGAATCACTACTGGTAGGGGCTACCGGCTGGATATCGGTTGCTGGTAATATTGCACCACGATTGGTAACGGACTTGTTTGATCGTGTCCAGGAGAACAAGCTTGAAGAGGCATGGGAACTGTATGATAAAGTACTTCCGCTTTGTAATTTTATTGAAGGAACAGGCAAGTACGTGCAAATCGTCAAACGTGCAATGGACCTTCAGGGACTTGCGGGTGGGCCGTCAAGAAGGCCAAGGCTACCATTAACAAAGGAAGAGGATGCTACATTGAAGGAAATACTGGATAAAATCTCCAAAGTAACTCAATCAATATAGAGGAGGATTACGATGATTACTTCACAAATTGAATTAAAACCTAAAGTAAAAGAATTTTTGGAAGGAGAGATTGAGCTTTATATCAATGGAGCGTATACTCCCGCTTCAAACGGAAAAAAATTCAAGGTGTTCAATCCTGCAACTGAAGAGGTACTTGCTGAGGTAAGTGAATCACAGGAAGAAGATATTGATAAGGCTGTAATGGCTGCGAGACAGGCTTTTGAACACGGCGAATGGTCAACTATGACAACTGCCGAACGGTCACACCTTATCTATAAGTTTGCTGATTTACTCGAGCAAAACCGGGAAGAGCTTGCACAACTGGAGTCACTTGATAATGGCAAACCGTATAAGGTGGCGCTTGAAGATGATATCGACGGTACAGTCGAGCATTTTCGCTACTATGCTGGCTGGGCAACAAAAGTGCTTGGCCAGACAACACCTATTTCACCTGATTATTTAAACTACACGGAACATGAACCAGTAGGTGTTGTGGGTCAGATTATCCCTTGGAATTTTCCGCTGTCAATGGCCTCATGGAAACTGGGGGCAGCATTGGCAACAGGATGCACTTCTGTCATAAAGCCTGCAGAACAGACGCCTTTATCCTTGATTTATGCGGCGAAACTGCTTGAGGATGCTGGCTTCCCTGATGGAGTGGTCAACGTAGTTCCGGGTTTTGGGGAAACCGCTGGGGAGGCTATTGTCAATCATAAAGATATTGATAAACTCGCATTTACTGGTTCCACAAACGTAGGTAAATCAATCATGCGTAAAGCTGCAGATAATATAAAACATGTAACGTTGGAACTCGGTGGAAAATCACCCAATTTGATTCTAGAAGACGCGGATATTGAAAAGGCAATTGACGGAGCATTTGAAGGTATTATGTATAATCACGGGCAAAATTGCAGTGCAACCTCACGTGTTTATGTTCATCGAAAACATTACGACCGGGTAGTAGAGGAGCTGGCTGAACGGGCCAAAGCGACAAAGCTTGGAAATGGAATGGACATGGATACAGAGATGGGACCACTCGTATCTAAAGAACAATTTGAACGTGTGCTACACTACATTAACATTGGAAAAGAAGAAGGTGCCAAGTTGGTAGCTGGTGGAGAAAAGGCCTTTAAAAAAGGTTACTTTGTGAAGCCAACTGTTTTTGCGGATGTGGAAGACGACATGCGAATTGCAAGGGAAGAAATATTTGGACCAGTGGTTGCAGTCTTTCCGTTTGATACCACGGAAGAGGCAGTACGTCGGGCTAATGATAGTGATTATGGATTGGCGGCAGCTGTCTGGACAGAAAATATCCGGACTGGACACCAGGTTGCCCGTCGTCTGAAGTCAGGAACAGTATGGATAAACGATACGAATCAGGAGAACCCAGCAGCAGCCTTCGGGGGATATAAGCAATCTGGTATTGGTCGAGAAATGGGAAACTATGCATTGGATAACTATACCGAAGTAAAAAGTGTATGGGTAAACTTGACATAAGAAAGAGCCGTCCTTATTGGGCGGCTTTTCTAATTAATGTGATTAACAGATAGATTTCCGTTTTGATGAGGATAATATATTTAGTTCTTCTCTATATTTTGCTATCGTTCGCCGTGAAATCTTTATACCGTTGTGCTTGCTGAAGTAATCGGCCAATTTCTGGTCTGACAGAGGTTTCTTTGGATTTTCTTCATTGATGATTTGTTTTAATAGTAATTTAATCTGTGCAGATGAAGCATTATTAACATTATCTTTCCCTAGCTTAGATGTAAATAACCGTCGTATATAATAAGAACCGTTTGGTGTTTGAATGACTTTGTTTCTCGTTGCCCTGCTGACCGTGGATTCATGCATATCTATTTCCTCCGCGATATCTTTTAACGTCATAGGATGGAGATGTGAAAAGCCATTTTTCATAAAATCATACTGCTTTCGGATAATTGCTTCCGTGATTTTGATAATGGTTGAATTGCGCTGTTCGATACTTCTAAGAAGCCATGTGAATTTCTGATAGTTTTCCTTAATATATTGTGTAGTCGCTGAATCACCTTTATCTCCCAGATTCATATATTGCTTGTTCAATCGAATAGTTGGCAGGGGCTGCTCATTTAATGAAATAAAATACGAACCATTGCGTTCATTAATGATCACATCAGGATACAAATAATCAGGTCTTGATTCGACAGTGTTTGCACACGGCCGTGGATTAAGGGATGCAATACAATCAGCAATATTCTGAACTTCCTTCAGACTGATACCAAGAATGCTTGCAACCTGTGTCCATTTCTTTTCTGCTACAAGATCAAGGTGGTTTTCGATTACCTGATTAACAAAGCGGTTATCCGGATAATATACTTTTGCCTGTATCAAAAGACACTCTTTGATATTTCTGCTGCCAACACCAACAGGTTCCATTTCTTGCAGAAGACCAATGGCGTGATTAATAGTCTGCTCATCTATATCTAGCTCTTTAGCAATTTCAGACGCCTGCATGGTTAAATAACCCTTTTCATTGAGGTTAAGGATTATGTATCGCAAGAGGTTTTGTTCATCTGTACTGACATCAAGATAGGCTGTTTGCTCCAGCAATTCATCATAAAGCCCACACTTATCAGCGGCAGTAAAGTCAATTGGATTAAATGTATTTTCACGGTTGAAAGTTGAAGTGGTTTTGTTTGCTGAGACAGGTTCATAGTTATCTTCAAAACAAACCTCAGTTGAACTTTCCTCCAATTCTATTAAAGGGTTTTCGGTAGCCTGTTCTCTGATAAATCGAGCTAATTCAATTGTGGAGTGCTGAAGTAACGCAATAGCCTGTTTAAGTTCATTGGTCATAACAAGGTTTGTTGTTTGTTTTTGAAACAGTCCAAGTTCCATTGCTGTACACTCCTTACAAGTGAATGCGGTTACAAAAGTGGTTTGTAATTATATGAATAGTTACATATTATTTTACATCAATGGGTACGAATTGTACATAACCGAAAACATGTAGCTAACTCAGATGTGATTTCATTTGTGAAGTAAGCTCGCCACAAAATTAATTCCAAGTATCTTTTAATACCCGAACCCAGTTGCCATGGGTTATTTTCCGCAATTCATGATTGTTGAATCCATGAGCACGCAGTCGTTCAACGAGCTTGGTCAATCCGGTGACATCATGCATTTCATCCGGGATTGTTGTGCCATCAAAGTCAGAACCCAACGCGACATGAGCTATGCCAAACTTTTCCGCGATATAGCTAACGTGCTTTACAATTATATCAAGTGATATATCAGTGCCGAACATGCCGTCTTCACGAAGCATGTTAACCGCATAGTTAATACCGATAACTCCGCCTGATTCAGCGATGGCAGCAAGCTGTTTATCAGTCAGGTTAAGGGAAATCGGGCAGATGGAATGTACATTCGAGTGGGTAGCAACAAGAGGTGCATCCGTTATTTTAGCAACATCCCAAAATCCCTTTTCATTCAAATGGGTAGTGTCCACCATGATATCAAGCTTATTACACTCGCGGACCAAGGATTTCCCGGCATCGGACAGACCATCTCCAATATCGGGTGAAGATGGATAACGGAATGGGACGCCCTCTCCATATACATTTGGGCGACTCCAAACAGGTCCAAGTGAACGTAGGCCAGCCTGATGAAGAACATGCAGTGCATCGAAGTCTGTGTCGATTGCCTCGGCACCTTCAATATGGAAAACTGCTGCGATAATACCATTTTCCAGACAGTGTTTGAGTTCGCCGGCTGTCCGAACTACTTTAAAATCCCCACCGGATTCGCCTTCAATCCGAAACATTTTCCCAGCGAGCGCCATGCTAAACCGGAGAGCATCTTTTTGTTCAAGTTTGGGAGGCAAGGGCATGTCATAGCCATCATCTGTTAAATAATTATCTGGTTCAATTGCATAACCCTCGTTTGGTGTATATACGGCAAAAAAACCCCCGCCAAAGTTACCATTTCGGGCTCTTGGCAGATCAATGTGGCCAAATTTGCTTTCTTGGAAAAAGGTACGCTCCTGTCCCTTCTTTCCGAGGTGTAAGCTGAGTAATGTGTCATTATGTCCATCGAATACTGGAAAATTTGTCATATTATCCGTCCCCCAAATTAGTAATAATCCTATTATAACGTATATGTCAGGGGATTCCTTATGAGAAAGAGAGTAGAATATGGTACGGGTGTTAAAAAGACTGGGTTCTCCACCCTGGCAAAGCGGGTATATATATACCTGCTTGCTAATTAATAAAAAACAGGAAAGGGTGCTTGGCACGCTTTCCTGTTTTTTTACTAGATTCATTTTATAAATTCTATTTCTATTTTAATCTCGCAGTTGATATATATTGCGACGTAACAGCAATGTAGATTTCCGCTTCAGGCAGTCGCTTTCACCACTCCGGGTGCAAGTGCAACATCTGTTCCAGCTAAAGCTTTCACAGTGTTTCCTTCGCTGCCGGGCAACGCTTCAGCTTCCTCGGAAGAAGGCCACTTCCTGCGCGATTTTTAGCGGTTGCTTTTCCCGCAGGAGTTGACTGCCCTACGCTCCAATTCATAGGCTATATCAGAGGAGGAAATACACGCAGACCTCCTACGGGAAAGCGAAGACGTTGAGACCCCAGAGCGAGCGTTCTTTGCGAGCGAGGAAGCTCAGCGCGAGCCCGAGGAAAGCGTAGTGTATTTCCGGAGCGAATCTACGCTGTTACTTCGCAATTTATACTTTTTATGTCCACAAGAATCTTTCAAAAAGACTTTTTTATTATAATGCTTCTTCTGCAGGCCTTGCTTCTTCTTGTTGTTTGTCTGGCATCAGCAGACTAAACACAATTCCGAAGAAGGCTGCAATGAAGAAAGTTGTAAACTTGGATGTAATGATTGTCTCCAGAGGAGTGCTAATCCAAAGAATGGTTGAAAACAAACCGGCAAGAACTGTAGCAATAACTCCCGCTCCGGAATATTTTTTCCAGAAGAATGTCAGCAGAATCGCCGGTGAAAGAGTACATCCGACCCCTGCCCATGCCCAGCTAACGACAAGGTAGAGCAATGATTCGGAAACAAGTGCTATCGTCATACCAATAAGACCGAAGACTACCACAGATATCCGAGAGACCCAAATCAGTTGTTTCTCAGTCAGCTCGATGCCCATTGCCTTGTGGATAATATCCTCACTGACAGAACTGGTAATTACCATAAGCTGCGAATCTGCAGTAGTAATAATTGCAGCCAATACACCAGCCAGCAGAATACCAGCAATCCATGGTGGCATCAGGTCGAGAATCATGGTTGGCAGAATGGTTTCCACATCCGCAAAAGAGCCTTGGCTGTACATTGCGATCGCACAAATACCAATCAGGAAGGCACCACCATAGGCGAGGAACGTCCAGATAATAGCGACAATGCTTCCCTGGTTGGCTTCCTTATCATTTTTGAGCGCCATAAACCGGGCGCTTAGCTGTGGCTGACCGCCAAGAAACCCGAAGAACCAGGAGAAATTGTTAAAGAACAGGACACCGATTGCAAAACCCGTCAAACCACCAAACCAGTTATTAATGGAACCACCGGCATCGACTAGTGACTGACTGATTGAGAGATCATTGGTGGAGATATAAACCAGGGCAACGATTGGTAGTGCAACCAATGTTATAAGCATCATGACACTTTGGATCATATCGGTCCAAACGACAGAAATAAATCCACCGGCAAATGCAATGATGATTACAACAATCGTCGCAAGGATGATACCAACCACAGGTGGCATATCAAATGTGATGAGAAGCATTTTCCCTGCCCCAGCCATTTGTGCTCCTACATAGAACATCAGGAAACCGGCAATCAGTAAACTTACCAGCCAGCGAATGATATTTGCCTTTTCACCGAAACGTGCGGCAAGATAATCGGGAAGGGTAAGGACATTGTATTTGTTCGTCTCACGCATGAATTTCTTAGCAAGGAATAACCATGCAAAAATAATACCGACTGCTATCCCTGCGGCAACCCAGATGCCGGACAATCCGGTAGCAAATACAAATCCGGTATAACCAAGCAGGAGCCATGCCGATTCACCGGTGGCCCGCTCGGAAAATGCCAGCGCCCAACCGGGGATTTTTTTTCCACCCAGCAGGAAATCAGAGTGCGTTTTGCTTTTCTTACTGAAAAAATAACCGATTGCTAAAATAGCTACACAGTATAATAAGAACTCAACTAAAATAATAGACATCTAAACCCTCCTAATTTTTGTAATCGCTTTCAAAATAGTGCTGCCTGAGTGATGCAATTTATTCCAGAATGGTTCCAACCCCCTTTTCGATTGCACGTTTATAGATTTTATTTGCAACGACAACATCAAACAAGGCCATGCCGGTTGACTTGAAAACAATCGATGCGCCGTTTTTAAAGTGGAATTTATCCTTGTCAGCTATAAATCCTGCCATTGATTGAATCGATTCACTGGTAATCCATCCTTTTTCGAGAGGAACAGTGAGATCACCAGATTCTTTAACGGCATCTTCGGTATCGATAAAAATATGATCAGTCAATTGATAGAGAGAGCGAGGAAACTCCTGCGTTGTCGGCTGAAAAGACCCGACACCTACAATCAGTTTATCGGTAAGGAGTTCCGGTTCTGCATTTGTCTTTCTAGCTGGACCATATTCTCATTTTTGGCCAGGAAAAGATATCCGCGTTGTTTAAAGTCGATTTCGGCTTTCTCCCCGTCGATAGCCATATCCTCCGGGAAAGTTTGATACTTCTTAAGGCTATATCGGCTGATTTGAATATTAATAGCTGTAGTGAAGAGCTGCCTGATTCCACCAGCGCTCCTTGGGGTGGACGAATACTCATATATAGGGTCTTTCTCAAATACGGCAATATTTCCGGTATAGCCATCGTTTAACAGATTATAAGCGACACTGGAACCGATTACGCTCCCGCCAACAACGATAATATCTGCTTTCTTTTGCAAAAAATCACCCCGTAAAAAATAATTAATTATTCCTAACATTTTATTTATTTATAACGCATACAAAATCTGATTGCTATGGACACATTGCATAAAAATCTGCTGAGGTGTTTAGTAGTTTTCACAATTATTTAAATTATGGTACTATAGTTAAAAGCCGTAGATGCTGGAGGAATGTGGTATGGAGGGTTTGTTCAGTTTGCACAAAGCACAGTGAAAGCGGTTTCAGGAATTATTTCTTTTCCCATCAGTGTTAGTAATGAAAAAGGCTATATTATCGGTGATACTAACCCGGAAAGAATTGGGACTCGGCATAAACCATCCATTGAAGTAATCAGGAAGAATGATGTGACTCTTTTTACCCGTGAAAAGGTTGCCGGGATGGAGAATGTTCTTCCGGGCGTTGCAGCTCCATTGAACTTTGGCGGAAGACCTGTTGGCGTCCTTGGAATAATCGGAGAACCTGAATTAGTGGAACCTTATGCGCATCTGGTAAAAAAATACGTGGAAATGATGTGGCAGGAAACACTGCATGTCCAGGCTGAGAACCTGGAGTCCATGACACTGGAGTCATTTTTCCAGTATATCCTTCTGAATAAATCGGTTAACCGTGAACAGGTAAATCATTACTGTGATATGTTGAAAATCAGAGCTGACTGTACACGATTCTGCATTATAGTGGATATCGGTAACGCGCTGCTCGAAAATATCCGGCATACCAGTAACAGTCTGAAGCCTAATCGGTTCAAAGGGACATTGCTTGATTGTGTTAAGCGGGCATTTGACCATGGTAATGATGACATTTGTGCTTTTTTAAATACTGAGCGAATTGTCGTATTGAAGGCGGTAAGGGATGAGACCAGATATCTCGAGTATATGCGGGAGTTTAAAGGAAAATGTTTGGGACTGATTGAGACGCTGAAAATGTATTCGGTGGAATTGACAACCATAGGAGCGGGTAACCCCTATTCCTCGATAGATATGCTAAGCCGTTCCTATCTTGATGCAGATTCGGTTATGAAATACGGACAACAGTGGAATGGTGGCCGAAAAGTATTTAGTTATTATGACTGGGATATTCTCTTGGGTATGCTGCCGTCAAGGATTGATCCACATATGAGAAAAACGCTGATAACCAGATTGGAGGCTTTTCGAAAAGACAGTTCTTATATGGAGTTAAAGCATGATTTTTTGGTCTATTGTGAGCATAGCATGAATATTAGCCGGGCTGCCAAGGCATTGTATATTCACCGGAATACACTCATCTATCGTCTGAAAAAAGTTAACGAACTGACGGGACTTGATACTTCGCGATTTGATCATTGCACATTGTTGTATTTTTCTCTCAGGGAAGAAACTGAAAATCTTAGTCAGCAACATTTTCATAGAATGTTTGAATGAAAAGTGGGTCAATCAATCCGCCCGATATCTCAAAAACAGTATGATTGATCATTACTTTTATCAAAAATTACAATGAAATCTGTTTTTCCATTCCCCTCCAGGTAAACGGTGGTTGCCTGCTTCGGCAAGTAGGAGGGATTGTTTCCTCTTATCTTCCGGTAAACTGCCTGATCTAAATGATTCAGGAAGGATTGAATTTCAGTTTCATCGGTTGTGGTGGAATAGTTATTGGATACAGGTTCGGACAAGGTTAAACGGGTTACATTTTCTGGTATTATTGGCAATGTTTCAGCGAGAGGATAAGCTCTGTTTTCAATTTGGATGACAAAAGTAATCAGGAGAATGAGCAGTATTCCACTAACCAGTCCGATTTTTTTCATAACCTGACCTCCCTGGGAAGTTGATTCTTCTCTAATATATTGTCACCCATGAAAGGATATCAGCAATTGATACAAATCAAATTCGCTGAATAAAATTTGTGTTTTGGGAAACATTACCGCTAGCGAGTAAAAAATATACGAAGCGGTGAGATAGATTGAAAAAAGCACTGATTTTTGCTGGATTGGTACTGGTAGCTGGATGGAACGGGAGTATATACGCTAAGGCTATGGAAACAGAAGCAACCACGGCTAATAGGCATAACTGGGAGCAAATGAGCACGGACTTTGAGATTATTCCGACCGATTCTCATGAATTTACATACTGGAAAAATTTTATTCGGCATACCCGAACATGTGAAGTGTCGTTGAAAATAAAGACAACCGTGTATTATTGTGATCTACATAACCATACGCGAACTTCCACGGAATTGGATGGGACCGTTCATAGTTATAATCATTGATAGTACCGGCGGGTAGAAGGTTGGTTGCATTTGAGTGGATTTTAATCACTAAATGGAAAAACAAATAGAAAATGGAATGAACCTGAATAAATAAGAAAGGACCGCATCGCTTTAGGATGTGCCCTTTCTTACGTCAAAATCGATAAAAATTTGCCTTGTAGCGGAACCAGAATCCTAATAGTAGCGTTAAGGGCCCTTTTTTGTCTTTGAACGGAAAGAGGTTCCACTTCGGTGAACGCGAGGTACCTCATTCTATTATTAGACTTTGTTTCTCTGAAAAAACAGGGATGAACCGATGTCATCCCTGTTAATTGCTCATTTATTGCTTATAATAGTCTATTAACCCATCGGCAATAGCTGCGGCAACTTCCTCTTGATACTTGTCTGTTTTAATCGTGTCTAGTTCTTCCGGATTGGTCATAAAACCTAGCTCAACCAACAGAGCCAAATCATTATTTTCCCGAATTACGTGGAAGTTTCCTGTTTTTGCTCCACGGTTATCAAGTTTTACGTGACTTATTAGTGAGTCCTGAACGATTGTTGCCAGCTGAAGTTCCTCATTCCCATAATAAAACGTGTTGATTCCGCCTACAGATGGGTCGCGATATGCATTGTAATGAAAACTGATAAAAATATCTGCGGATTTCGAATGACTTATAGTAACGCGTTCCTCTAATGATAGGAACCTGTCATTAGTCCTGGTGAGTGTAACAGTCGCACCCTGGCGTTGTAGCTCTTCAGCTGCCAGCAGGGCTGTGGAAAGGGTGAGACTCTTCTCATTTACTCCTTCTGCGACAGCCCCCGAGTCATTTCCTCCATGTCCGGCATCTATTACGATATGATGGCCGGACAATGGACCGACACTGGAGACCTCAATTGTAGCTGATTTTAACTCAGGGGCCTCGGCTACTTTTAATTCCTTATTACTAGTATCCGCAGATTTGGATTCCTTATCAGGTTTTGGTGATTCAGTTTCGTTTGTCTCAGGTGTCTTTGTATTCTTTGGTGTTTCTTTTTTCACAGGTGCGATATGCTGAGATGCAACCCAAACTCTTTTACCACTATAGAATGTTTTAACATATCCATTTTTCTGGTCGAAAATGGTCAGCTTGTCTCCGCGTACTAGAATACCAACTGTTTCTGCATCAGTTGCCGGAGCAGTTTTCATATCCACCTGATCGGTCTCAACGATATACATTCCTTTGCCTTCACTCTCTGCACTTACAGGGGTAACAAAAATGAACATCATGATTACTAAAACGGCACCAAATAAAATAGACTGTTTACCTATCATACTATCCTCTCATTTCCTAATAGTTTAGTAGTATACAAGGATTACCAGAGATAGAGAGAAATATACATGCAAGTTTCATAGTAGCTGAATCCTCGGTATTCTAATCTATTAATAAATGAGAATGTCTCCCACAATAAAAAGGCTAACCCCAATGGGATTAGCCTTCGCTTAAATTATTCTGTAGAAACAAACCCTGGCTTCCGCGGTGGTTCATATGCGATAGCCAAGGTTTAATATATTATCTATGATTTCACCTTACTCGGTTCACGAACTTTCTCAATCCAACCGAACGGATCCTCCACTTTACCGTACTGAATTCCGGTCAGTGTATCATATAGTCTTTTGGCAACTGGTCCGGTCTCATGGTTATTGATAATCAAATCTGTATCATTCCAGGTCAGCTGTCCGATTGGTGAGATAACGGCTGCTGTACCTGAACCAAATGCTTCTTCCAGTCTTCCTTCCTGGTGTGCCTGGCGCAGGTCTTCCATCGAAATTCTCCGCTCGCTGACAGGGATATCCCAGTATTTCAGTAATTCGATGACAGAGTTCCTTGTTACGCCTTCAAGAATGCTGCCGTTCAATTTAGGGGTGACAACTTCACCGTCAATTTTGAAGAACACATTCATGCTGCCTACTTCTTCAATATATTTTTTCTCCACACCATCCAGCCATAGCACTTGAGCGTATCCACTGTTGGCTACGAGTTCCTGTGCCTTCAGACTTGAAGCATAATTGCCGCCGGTCTTGGCCTCGCCGGTGCCTCCTGCTACTGCACGTACATACTTGTTTTCCACCGCTATTTTAACAGGATTGATTCCCTCTTTGTAGTAGGCGCCTACCGGTGACAGGATAACGATGAATTTATAGTTATGTGATGGTGCAACACCCAGAAATGCTTCGGTCGATATGATGAATGGGCGAATATATAAAGAGGTTCCCTCCGCTTCAGGAATCCAATCTTTATCAATTGCAACCAACTGTTTGATGGCCTTCAGCGCATATTCCTCATCAATTGGCGGAATGCAGAGGCGGTCGTTTGAACGATTGATCCGCTGCAGATTTTTTTCCGGCCTGAATAATTGCGCTTCTCCGTCTGGATTCAAATACGCTTTCAATCCTTCAAATACGGATTGACCGTAATGAAATACCATGGCAGAGGGGTCAATAGACAGTGGCTGATATGGTACAATTCGCGCATCATGCCACCCCAGTGGAGCTGAATAGTCCATGATAAACATATGGTCGGTGAACACTCTGCCGAACTGCAGCTGGTCTGACTTGGGTTTTTCCTTCTCAGATGAACAGAAATTTACTTTTATTGAATGGTCTTCCATAAAGCCATCCCCCTTTGAGATATAAAATTGTTATTAATGATAAGCCAGATTTTTATGAATTGCAACAGTTTAACAAAAGAAATTTAAGATAAAAATTACAAAATTCTAATGTAAGCGTTTTATAAAAATATTTTGATAACTTGCCCGTAAAACCCTTGATTTTTAAAATTTTCAGGTATAGAATGTTCTCTAAATTCTTTTTTGATTGCTAGCAATTGATAGACAGAGGAACAAATGACTAAAAGCTCCCGTCCTAAACTGACGAGAAGCAAAACTTCATGAGGGGAGGCTCAGCGATGCTAACATTTATTGCATCTATTGTATTTTTAATTGCAGGTTATTTTGTCTACGGGAAGGTGGTTGAACGAATTTTCGGCGCCGACGATTCCCGGAAGACGCCGGCATATACACAGCAGGATGGTTTTGACTACATGCCGATAAGCTGGTGGAAGGCAAGCCTGATTCAGCTGTTGAATATCGCTGGGCTTGGACCGATTTTTGGCGCATTATTGGGGGCATTGTATGGCCCGGTCGCATTTATCTGGATTGTCATTGGATCAGTATTTGCAGGAGCAGTACACGATTATTTTTCCGGTATGCTATCACTTCGGCATAACGGGGCACAGTACCCTGCATTGGTTGGAAAGTATCTTGGGAAAAATGCCCAGAACGTAATCAACGTTGTTTCCATTGCTCTTATGATTCTTGTGGCCGCAGCATTTACAGCAGGACCTGCCCAACTGATGTCCGAAATCACACCACTTGGCTTCACAGCATGTATACTTATCGTTTTTGTTTATCTTCTACTTGCGGCAGTATTACCAATCAATAAGGTGATCGGAAAGATTTATCCGATTTTTGGTGCAATCCTCATTTTTATGGCTGTATCAATTGGAGTAGGGATGTTCTTTTTTGATAACCCAATTCCAAATCTGACGTTAAGCAGTTTGCATCCTGGCGGGCTGCCAATGTGGCCGCTTTTGATGGTAACAATTTCATGCGGAGCAATTTCTGGATTTCATAGCACACAGAGCCCGATTCTAGCCCGGACGCTGAAAAAAGAGAGCGAAGGCAGAAAGGTATTTTACGGGGCTATGATTGGTGAAGGAGTAATTACACTGATCTGGGCTGCAGCGGGAATGACTTTCTTTGGAAGTACTGCAAGTCTGCAGGCAGCAATTAATGCAGGGGGACCAGCGGGAGTTGTCAATGAAATCAGTATTTCCACGCTTGGTACATTTGGTGGAATTTTAGCGATACTGGGTGTTATTATCCTGCCGATTACGACCGGAGACACAGCATTGCGTTCTTCTAGGATGATGTTGGCTGATTTACTGAAGCAAGTCACGAAAAAGGATTTCAGTGGAAAAGGAGCTTTAGGGCTGCTTATTATTCCAGTAGCATTACCGACGTTTCTGCTGACACAAATGGACTATAGCTTTCTTTGGCGGTATGTTGGCTGGACAAATCAAGTTGTCGCGACAGTCATGCTTTGGACGGCTGCAATGTATTTGCTGAAACAGGGAAAATTCCACTGGATTGGCAGTGGACCGGCTTTGTTTATGACTGGCGTGACAAGTATGTACATTTTTTATGCGCCGGAAGGTTTTGGACTTGAATATTCCACTTCAATGATTCTTGGCTCGATTATCTGGGCCGTTGTTGCAGTGTGGTTTGTCTGGCAGGTTATTCGACATAGAGAAGGAAAGCACATCGAGGTTCCTGCCCAGGTTTAGGGCGGGAATTTTTACTACAAGGTTATACGGAATTTTTAAAATAACTGTTTTCTGAAAGATTGTTGGATTAACACAGAAGATTACGAAAGCAAACAACGTGAGCTTGAGTAGATGTCGTACTTGCACCCGGAGTGGTGAAAGCGTAGTGTATTTTCGGAGCGAAGCTTCGCTGTCATGTCGCAGTTTATAGAAACTGCGATTTACGAATAGAGTCAACAAAATAAAATCTATAAACTTTGATGAAGGGCGGGATTGAGAATGACAAAAGATTTACGGATTAATAGTAAGGTGTTCAGTGAGGGATCAATGAAGGCGCCAAACCGGGCCATGCTTAGAGCGGTGGGCGTTTCGGATGAGGATTTCACGAAGCCGATGATTGGGATAGCCAGCACATGGAGTGAGGTTACTCCTTGTAACATACACATTGATGATCTGGCTGTGAGTGCCAAAAACGGCTCCAGGGCAGCAGGCGGTGTACCGCTGATTTTCAACACGATAACTGTTTCTGATGGTATTTCCATGGGTACACAGGGCATGCGCTATTCTTTGCCTAGCCGTGACGTAATTGCGGACTCAATTGAAACGGTGGTTGGGGCAGAAAATCTGGACGGGCTCGTAGCGATTGGCGCGTGTGATAAAAATATTCCAGGATGTATGATCGCAATTGCGAACAGTGACGTGCCTGCTGTGTTTGTTTATGGTGGTACGATTGCGCCCGGCAGACATAATGGCAAGGACATCGATATCGTATCGGTATTTGAAGGAGTAGGACGCCACAACAACGGTGACATTGATGACAATGAGTTGCGGGGAATTGAGTGTAGTGCCTGTCCTGGTGCCGGAGCTTGCGGTGGCATGTATACAGCGAATACGATGGCTTCTGCAGTCGAAGCGATGGGGATGAGTCTGCCGGGAAGTTCTTCCAATCCCGCGGAATCAGAAGCAAAGGCAGCCGATTGTGCTGCGGCTGGAGAAGCGGTTTATCATTTGTTGGAGAAAGGAATTTATCCAAAAGATATCATGACAAAAGAAGCATTTGAAAATGCAATTACGGTTGTAATGGCACTTGGCGGGTCCACGAATGCTATTCTTCACCTTCTGGCAATCGCGCATGCACTTGAGGTTGATGTAACAATTGATGACTTTAATAGGATTCAGGAAAAAACCCCGCATCTAGCTGATTTAAAACCAAGCGGGAAGTATGTCATGCAGGATCTTCACCGTGTTGGCGGGGTCCAGGCAGTAATGAAACTTCTCCATGATGCCGGCTATCTTCACGGGGATTGTTTGACAGTAACCGGAAAAACAGTCGCAGAGAATCTGGCGGAGGCACCTTCTCTTTCAGAGGGACAGGACGTAATCATGCCATTTGATTCGCCAAAACGCACAAATGGACCGCTGATTGTTCTAAAGGGGAACTTAGCACCAAGTGGCGCTGTAGCAAAAGTCTCCGGGGTAAAAGTGAAACGGCATACCGGCCCTGCGAGGGTCTTTGACACGGAGCGGGAAGCGACAGCTGCGGTGATGGATAACAAAATCAATGAAGGTGACGTCCTGGTAATCCGCTATGTTGGTCCTAAAGGCGGGCCGGGTATGCCTGAAATGCTATCTATTTCCGCAATTTTGGTCGGAAAAGGGCTTGGTGAGAAGGTTGCATTGCTGACCGATGGCAGGTTCTCCGGAGGAACACATGGGCTTGTAGTCGGGCATATTGCCCCGGAAGCGCAATCAGGCGGACCTGTAGCCCTGTTAAAAGAGGGCGATATTGTGACGATTGACTCGGATAGAAAAGAGATTTCCTTCGAGGTAACCGATGAGGAACTGAAAAATCGCCGCCAGAATTGGTCTGCACCTCCATTGTACAAGAAAGGGATTTTGGGGAAATATGCCCATAATGTTTCCTGTTCATCAAAAGGGGCTGTTACTGATTTTTTGGACTGAACCGATGAGGCAGTTATTAAATGTAACCAAATTGTAATTTATCAATTTCCTGCTTGAAGATAAAGCAATGGAAACGTATACACAATATTTAATAAATCAAAAGTATCGAAAAAAATTTACAGAAACTGTTGACCTTCGGAGGAAATCGTTATATGATATTCCGCAATATCAAAAATAAATACCGTTATCGCAATGACGGGAACGAGGAGCAAAAGTGTAATCACAGAGATTCGGGGGTGCTGAGAACCCGAAATTACAGTTTGTTCTGACACCATCCCGGAGTGCCGGGTCGAACGGATTTCCTAGTAGGCTGGGCCAGGTTCATTCACATGCACCTGTTATCAAAGCGGGCTGTTCGCAGCCTCACAAGGTAGTAGTCGCGAGATTGCTATAAACCTGGGTGGAACCGTGAAAAGTAGACTCTTTTCTCCCCATTAATTCTGGACTTAAGCAGAATTATGGGAAGAGAAGAGTCTTTTTTATTTTTAAAAAAAGGGGTGGGAAGATGGCAATTGCTGTACAGAAATTTGGAGGTACGTCGTTACAAACGCCGGATGGCAGAGCAAAGGCAGTGGAACATGTTAAGGCTGCAGTTGAGCGAAACGCCAAGTTGGTTGTTGTTGTCTCCGCAATCGGGCGAAATCCCGATCCATATGCAACTGATACACTGCTAAGTCTGATTGGCAGTGCCACCCTGGGCCGGGAAAAAGACCTGCTGATGTCTTGCGGTGAAACAATTGCAGGGGTAGTACTGACCGATGTGCTGAGAACGAATGGAATTAACGCAACAACGCTGACAGGTGCACAGGCAGGGATCAGAACTACTGGTGACCATTTACAGGCCGAAATCGAGCATGTAGACACCACCCGGATACGAAAAGAACTTGGAAGCCATGATGCAGTGGTGGTTGCCGGATTTCAGGGACAAACGACCGAAGGAGAGGTCACAACGATTGGCAGGGGTGGTAGTGATACAACTGCTGCAGCACTGGGTGTTGCGCTTCAAGCTGAAAAGGTGGAGATTTTCACGGATGTCAACGGGATAATGACAGCAGACCCGCAAATGGTTTCCACTGCGAAATTATTAACCAAGTTAACATACTCGGATGTGTGCAACCTTGCTAATCAGGGAGCAAAAGTAATTCATCCGCGGGCTGTTGAAATCGCAATGAAGGCTACTATACCACTTTACGTGCGGTCCACGTACGATTTAGCGGGCGGAACTTTGATAACAGCACCTGAAAATAAAGGACTCCCCGACCAACCGATCATTGGGATAACCCATGCATCGGGTATGAGTCAAATTAGCGTCAGAGGCAGAGGTGCTATACAAAAGGTGAGAACAGTCATGCAGGAGGAGATTAACGGAGCAGGGATCCCTGTTGAAGTGGCAACGGTCAAGGATGGAAATCTCCTGCTCACGGTTTCATCACAACATATCGGTAATATATTGCAAAGGTTGAGAGAACGGAATCTACAGCCTGAAATCGTGGACCATTGTGCCAGAATTGCCGTCATAGGGAACGGGTTGGATGACCACTTACTTCTGTCTCGAATGACGACTGAAGTGAGTGAACAGGGGATTAAAGTACTGCAGGCCAAAACGAGTGAAACATCTATCCGAATGGTTGTTGTCGCCGATGAGTTAAAGCGTGCTGTTACTGTATTGCATGATAGATTTTGCGTAAGCGGATTTGCAAGGACGGAAGTCAGATAATTGCTCTCTAGGGGCAAAAAACTAAATGAGGTGAGTGTATGGAAAAAGAAATGGTTGTAGGATTATTAGGATTTGGAACAGTAGGATCAGGTGTTCATCAGCTGATCGAGGCTCATCAAGATGAGCTTGTTCATAAGCTTGGCCGTGGTGTAAAAGTGAAGCGTGTACTGGTTTATGATCTGCAGAAGGCACGGGAGGTCCAGGTTAACCCTGAGCTGCTTACAAACGATGCCAGTGAGATACTGAATGACCCGGAAATTGGTATCGTGATTGAAGTGATGGGGGGAATTGAGCAGGCGCGTAACTACATTCTTCGTGCATTTGAAAAAGGTAAACATGTCGTTACAGCAAATAAAGATTTGATGGCTTTACATGGACCGGAACTTCAATCAGCGGCTCTGGAAAATGGATGTGACCTCTACTACGAGGCCAGCGTGGCAGGTGGGATTCCGATTATACGGGGAATCGAGGATGGTTTGGTGCCTGATAGGATTGAAAGCATAATGGGCATTGTCAATGGGACTACAAACTATATTCTGACCAAGATGGATGATGAGGGTGTATCTTATGAGGCTGCACTCAAGGAGGCCCAGGAGCTTGGTTTTGCGGAAGCAGATCCGGCAGGCGATGTTGGTGGAATGGATGCTGCCAGAAAAATGGCGATTATGGCACGGCTTGCTTTTTCAATCCCGGTAGATTTAGCGGATGTTGAAGTGCAAGGAATTGAGCAATTGGCACTTGACGATTTACAGTTCGGTAAACAGCTGGGATTGACAATGAAACTGATTGGTCGGGCGCACTTTCAGGATAACCGAGTGGAACTGAGTGTCGAACCTGCTTTCCTCCCTAACACACATCCGCTGGCTGCAGTGAAAAATGAGAATAATGCTGTCTATGTTTACGGTAAGGCAATGGGAGAAACGATGTTTTATGGACCCGGTGCTGGCAGCCTGCCGACTGCCACCGCGGTGCTTTCGGATACAGTGGCAGTAATCCGAAATATGATCCTCGGGGTGAATGGTAAACAGGTGATTGCACCTCGGTTTGAAAAGGTATTAAAAGAGCCCGAACAGCGTAACGGCCAGTATTACTTCAGGCTCCAGGTCCAGGACAGGAGCGGCACATTTACCGTAATCGCGTCATTATTTAACAAATTGGATATAAGCTTTGAGCGAATCCTGCAGAATCCGGTAAACGAGAGTGATAACAGTGGTCTCGCAGAAATAATTGTGGTAACCCATCAAACGACACTCGATAGAATAGATGCCGCCCGTGAGGAACTTGAAAAAACTGAAGTGGTGACTGGTGTTAAGAGCTGCTTTCGGATTGAAGGAGGGCTGAACTCATGATATGGCAAGGGATAATGGAACAATACAAACAATTCTTGCCCGTTAATCAAGCGACACCAAAACTGTCACTTGGAGAAGGGAACACACCGCTAATTCATTTCCCAAGATTATCAGAAGAACTGGGTATCGAATTGTACGGTAAAGTGGAGGGTGCTAATCCAACCGGCTCGTTTAAAGACAGGGGGATGGTGCTGGCGGTTGCAAAAGCGATCGAGGAAGGAAGTAAATCTGTTATTTGTGCATCAACCGGTAACACATCAGCCTCAGCTGCCGCATATGCAGCAAGGGCAGGAATGCGTACCATCATTGTCATTCCAAAAGGGAAAGTCGCACTCGGAAAACTTGCCCAGGCGAAGATGTATGGAGCGGAAGTCGTTGAAATTGACGGGAACTTTGATAATGCACTGAAAATGGTCCGTAAGGTAAGTGAAACATCACCAGTCACACTTGTTAATTCAGTGAATCCGTATCGGATTGAGGGCCAGAAAACGGCTGCTTTTGAAGTCTGCGACCAACTTGGAACGGCTCCTGATTTCCTTGCTATACCGGTTGGAAATGCAGGGAATATCAGTGCTTATTGGCGTGGGTTTAAAGAATATCATGAAGCGAAGCAGACCGGTCTCCCCCGCATGTTCGGATTTGAAGCTGAGGGAGCGGCCGCCATTGTAAAAAATAAAGTGATTCCCAATCCGGAGACTGTTGCTACAGCAATTCGCATCGGGAATCCGGCAAGCTGGGATCTTGCTGTTTCTGCAAGGGATGAATCACAAGGAAAAATCGATTCGGTGACCGATGATGCAATCAAAGAGGCATTCCAGCTGCTCGCTCGGAAAGAAGGAATATTTGCAGAACCTGGTTCATGTGCCTCGATTGCAGGTGTTATCCAGCAGTGCAAGCAAGGGGAAATTGCCCCTGGCAGTAAAGTTGTTGCTGTTTTGACCGGGAATGGACTGAAGGACCCACAGACTGCGTTTGATCAGGTCAGTGTAGAACCCGTTTCCCTCCCAAATGATGAGGAGCAGGTGGCAGCATATATAACAGAATGGGTGAGAAAATGAGTCCTCTCAGAATTACTGTGCCAGCCAGTTCGGCGAATATCGGACCAGGCTTTGACTCAGTTGGCGTTGCGGTAAGCTGTTTTTTGATATTGGACGTGAGCGAACAGGATAGGTGGGAAATCCGGCACAAATCAAGTCACCTCCCTACGTTTGCGGAATATACGGATCATTTTATCTATCAGATCGCACGCCGTACAGCCGAATATCACAACAAAGAATTGCCGGCGTGTAAAGTGCTCGTAACAAGCGAAATTCCCTTAGCCCGAGGATTCGGCAGCAGTGCCTCGGCTGCTCTTGCGGGAATTGAGCTGGCAAACCAGCTTTGTGATCTGAATCTGTCAGACTCGCAGAAACTCAAATATGGGACTGAAATTGAGGGACACCCGGATAATATTGCTCCGGCGTTATTTGGTGGGCTGATGGTTACCGCTGTTTCACACGATGATCAGGTGGAATATATCTCCGTACCTGGCCCTGAGCTGGATTTAATAGCTTATATTCCAGAGACCGAACTGAAGACTGAGGAGGCCCGTCGAATTCTGCCGGAAAACTATTCGAGGGGTCAGGCTGCCAGGGCAAGTTCTGTCGGTAATTTAATGATTGCATCCCTATTGCAAGGGGACTATCAACTTGCCGGAAGAATGATAGAGCTTGATAGTTTTCATGAACCATATAGAGCTCCATATATTCCAAACTACCAGATCATCAGGCGGGAAGCCAGCCAACTTGGAGCTTATGGGTCTGCTATTAGTGGAGCGGGACCGACAATGGTCTCATTTGCTCCAAAAGGATATGGCCCCCGGATTGCAAAGCATATGACAACCTTGCTGCCTGAATATAAAGTTATGCCAATAAAAATAGATTCCAAGGGGTTGCAGGTCGAGCGGGTCAACCTGCAGAATACGATAGTCGCGGAATAAAACGCGGCTATCTTTTTATTTGGCTGTATTCTGTAACATTGTTGCTTTTAGCAGAAAATCTATAAACTGTGATAACAGCGTAGCTCCGCTCCGGAAATACACTTCGCTTGCCGCGGGCGACGGTTCAGCCTCCTCGTTCGTACCTCACTGTGGGGTCTTCACACTGTCGCTGTTCCCGCAGGAGTCTCCGTGTATTTCCTACGCTAAATTTGTTCACTATATACTGTGAATTAACGCATATTGCGGCGACACGACGGATAAAAGCAACGTTTTGTGTAACACCAGCAGATGGAACATGCGAGACTCCTGTGGGGCAACGGATCCTAAGAGACCCCACAGCGAGCGTTCTTGGTGAGCGAGGAGGCCTCGTGGTGAGCCCAACGGCAAAGGAAACACTGTGAAAGCTTTAGCTTGAACAGATGTTGGACTTGCACCCGGAGTGGTGAAAGCGAGTATATTCCAGTTTCGTGGTCAGAAAGCCATATTAATTCTGCTTTGCATTCTATATTTGGAGATTATTATAGAGCAACAAAATCTCGAAAAAAGTCAAAGAAAAGTTTATAGGAATAATGTCCTCCGACCTGCGCCATGGTAGATGTGAACTGCATTTGTGTAGATGCGAGGTGTAATAAAAAATTAACAAAAAAATTTTAGAATGCTAAAATGTTGGTCTGTCACATATGTAAACGCATACAACTTTTTGCATTTATCAAAAGTGTCAAAAAACTTCTTGAAAACCCCTTGACCCTTCTTCAAAAACGGTATATGATTGTCGGCAATATCAAGAATTCGAAAAACTGAAACTTAGAAGGCAATTCGAAAAAAAAGTATAAAATTAACGCGATGAAGAGAAAAAAGGAACAAGGCAAATGGATTTACAGAGAGCCGGGGTTGCTGGAAGCCCGGAAGTCCATTTTGTTCCGACATCATCTCGGAGTGCCGGGTTGAACGGAGGTTATCTCCAACTAGATCAGGCCAGGTGCATCTGGTTGTACCTGTTATCACAGAGGCTGAATGTTCAGCCTTGCAAGGCAGTGTTCGCGAGGATGCTGTGAAAACTGGGTGGTACCGTGAAAAGATGACTCTTTTCTCCCCAATAATTCTGTATTCATGCAGATTTGTGGGAGAAAAGGGTCTTTTTTTATAAATTTTTTAAAGGAGGTATGCTGCAGTGAAAGTGGAGGCAAAGCAGGAAGTGAAAGCTGTAAAAGAGCAGGTGACAGGTGCTGATTTACTTATTGATGCATTGGCTGATGCTGGTGTAGACACATTATTCGGATATCCAGGTGGTGCTGTTTTACCGATTTACGACGCACTGTACCGGAAAAAGGCTCCATTCCAGCATGTGCTTTCCCGCCATGAACAAGGATCAGTCCATGCTGCTGAAGGGTATGCCCGTGTCACCGGCAAGCCTGGAGTAGTACTCGCAACGTCGGGTCCGGGGGCGACAAATTTAATTACCGGGATTACTGACGCGATGATGGACTCTTTACCGCTTGTTGTTTTTACGGGTCAGGTGGCAAATAGTGTAATTGGAACCGATGCGTTTCAGGAGGCAGATGTGATGGGACTGACGACTCCGATTACCAAAAACAACTACCAGGTGAATGACTTGTCAGATTTGCCGAGAGTTGTTAAAGAAGCCTTTCATATCGCTTCCACTGGAAGACCAGGGCCAGTTGTGGTGGATATTCCAAAAAATATTTCTGCTGCAGTGTCTTCCGGGAGTTATGACAGTGAATTTTATCTGCCGGGATATCAGCCGACCAAACATCCAAATCCATTACAGATTGTCAAGCTTGCCGAGGCACTAAGCCGTGCTCAAAAACCACTGCTGTTGGCTGGGGCAGGTGTATTGTTTGCTAAGGCCTCCGAGGAACTTAAGGAGTTTGCCGAGGAGTACCAACTGCCAGTCGCAAATACATTACTCGGGTTAGGAAGTTTTCCGGGGAACAACGCCCTTTCTCTAGGGATGGCCGGGATGCATGGAACCTATACAGCAAACATGGCAATCGCCGAATGCGACCTGCTGATTAACATAGGCGCAAGGTTTGATGATCGTCTGACCGGTAATCTGAAACACTTTGCGCCAAACGCCAAAGTTGCACACATTGATATTGACCCTGCGGAAATCGGCAAGAATGTTCCAACTGATATCCCTGTAGTCGCCGATGCAAAAGAGGCGCTGCTGGCACTCTTGAAAGCACCGATTGAAGGTACTGAGTGTATTGGTTGGCATACTCAACTGCATCGGAACAAAACTGACTATCCGCTCTGGTATGAACGAACAGAGGAAGCAATCTCGCCGCAATGGTTGCTTGAGCAGGTATACCAGATATCGTCAGGCGAAGCAATTGTAACTACCGACGTTGGGCAGCATCAGATGTGGGCGGCACAGTATTATAAGTTCGATAAGCCAAATCGCTGGGTTACGTCAGGCGGACTTGGAACAATGGGATTCGGCTTCCCAGCAGCCATCGGGGCACAGCTCGGAAAACCGGAAGACCTGGTTGTAGCAATCGTCGGGGACGGCGGATTTCAAATGACACTTCAAGAACTGTCGATTATCAAGGAACGAAATCTTCCAGTTAAAGTGATAATCGTTAATAATCAGGCACTTGGAATGGTAAGGCAATGGCAGGAGAGCTTTTATGAAGAACGATACTCGGAATCGATATTCACGGAAAACCCTGACTTTGTAAAACTCGCTGAAAGCTACGGCGTACGAGGAGTCAAAGTTGAAACGGAGGAACAGGTTCCGGATGTCCTAAAGGATGTATTTGCCTATGAGGGGCCGGTCGTTGTCGACTGCCGGGTACTTCAAAAAACAGCGGTATACCCGATGATTGCACCAGGCAAGGGAATTCACGAAATGATCGGAGTGTCTAGATGAGACGGATAATAACAGCAACGGTGCAAAACCGGGGAGGGGTTTTAAACCGGATAACCGGAATGCTCCATAAGCGGCAATTCAATATAGAAAGTATCTCAGTCGGCAGTTCGGAGACAGAGGGAATCTCAAAAATGACATTTGTCGTGGAGGTCGGTGACAACCAAAAACTAGAGCAACTTACCAAACAGCTAAATAAGCAAATTGATGTTTTAAAAGTATCGGATATTACGGATAAAGCAATCGTGGCCAGAGAGCTGGCGCTTATAAAAGTTGGTGGGAGTGGACAGCAACGGACGGAAATACAGGGGATAATTGCCCCATTTAGGGCGTCGGTTATCGATGTCAGTAAAGATAGCCTTACAATCCAGGTAACTGGAAAGCCAGATAAAGTTGAGGCATTAATTTCATTGCTTCGGCCCTATGGAATTAAAGAAATGACGAAGACTGGGGTTACCGCTTTTCTGCGGGGCCATCAGCCAAAGCACGTTACTGAGATTAACACACTTACGCTGTAAGTAAGCATGGTTGATAAATATTAAATGGAGAGGGAGATTTAAATGGCAAAAGTTCTTTATGAAAAAGATATCCAGCAAGAGGTATTGAAGCAGAGGAAAATCGCAGTAATCGGTTACGGATCCCAGGGGCATGCACATGCGTTGAACCTGCGTGACAGCGGATATGATGTGGTGGTTGGGCTAAGACCAGGTAAATCGCAGCAAAAAGCGGAACAGGATGGTTTTGAAGTGCTGCCGGTTGCGGATGCAGTTCGGACAGCAGATGTTGTCATGGTTCTTTTGCCGGATGAACAGCAGCCTACCGTGTACTACCAGAGCATTCAGGCTAACTTGAAGTCCGGAAGTGCAATCGCATTTGCCCATGGTTTTAATATTCATTTTAGCCAGGTTGTACCCCCGCTAGATGTAGACGTTTTTCTTGTCGCGCCTAAAGGACCCGGACATTTAGTTCGTCGCACATTTGTGGAAGGCGCAGGGGTTCCAGCACTTTACGGTGTACAACAGGATGTTACCGGAAACGCGAAAGATCTTGCGCTTGCCTATTCACAGGGAATCGGTGCAGCACGGGCAGGAGTTTTGGAAACAACCTTCCAGGAGGAAACCGAAACTGATTTGTTCGGGGAGCAGGCAGTCCTGTGCGGAGGTATCACCAATTTAATCAAAGCAGGGTTTGAAACACTAACCGAAGCAGGGTATCAGCCTGAGGTTGCATATTTTGAATGTCTCCATGAAGTGAAACTGATTGTTGACTTGCTGTATGAAGGTGGTCTTGAGAACATGCGGTACTCCGTATCTGATACAGCACAATGGGGTGATTTTGTTTCCGGACCGCGTGTGATCAACGAAGAGACAAAAGAGCGGATGAAGGAAGTTCTTGCAGATATCCAGTCAGGTGAATTTGCTAAAGGATGGATTCTTGAAAATCAGGCGAACCGTCCAAAATTCAATGCAACAAACAAAAGGGAAAATCAGCATCTCATTGAACAGGTTGGAAGGGAGTTACGTGAGTTAATGCCTTTTGTTGAACAACCGATCCAAACTAAACAAAAGGATGTGAAAGTCAATGTCCCAAATTAAGATATTTGATACCACGTTAAGAGATGGCGAGCAATCCCCTGGTGTTAATCTGAATCAGCTGGAAAAATTGGAGATTGCCAAGCAGCTTGAACGCTTTGGAGTTGACCGGATGGAGGCAGGGTTCCCTGCTTCCTCCAAAGGGGATTTCAACGCTGTGAAAATGATTGCCGATACGATAAAAGATACATCGGTAACAGGGCTTGCCCGGACGGTTAAATCGGATATCGATACCGCATGGGAAGCACTGAAGGGTGCTGCCGAGCCATGTTTGCATCTTTTCTTGGCAACATCACCGATTCACATGACATACAAATTGAAGCAGACGCCTGAGCAGGTTATCGATACTGCGGAAAGAATGGTCGGTTACGCCCGGGAAAGATTCCCACAGGTGGAATGGTCGGCCGAAGATGCATCGCGATCGGACTGGAACTTCCTGGCGCAAATTATTGAGCGGGTTATTGATGCAGGCGCAACTGTTATTAACCTGCCAGATACGGTAGGGTATACGACTCCAGCTGAATATGGACAATTGTTCCGCTATATTAAAGAGACAGTGCCGAACATTGACCGGGTAAACCTTTCCTGTCATTGCCATAATGACCTGGGGATGGCCGTTGCCAATTCGATTGCTGCAGTGGAAAATGGGGCCACACAAGTTGAGGGAACAATCAATGGCATTGGTGAACGGGCCGGAAATGCCTCACTTGAGGAAGTAGCGGTGGCACTGAAAATCCGCGCTGACCATTATCCATATGAAACAGGGCTGAAGCTGAATGAAATCAAACGCACGAGTGATTTGGTCGCAAAATTGACTGGCATGTATGTGCAGGCAAATAAAGCGGTTATCGGACGCAATGCATTCGCTCATGAAGCAGGGATCCATCAGGACGGGGTACTCAAACATGCATCGACATATGAAATAATAACGCCGGAGTTAGTCGGCGTAAACTCAAATACGTTATTTCTTGGAAAACACTCCGGCCGGCATGCGTTCAAGGGAAAAGTGGAGGAACTCGGATACAATTTATCTGATGAGAAACTAAAAGAAGCGTTCAACCAGTTCAAACTATTGACCGATCGGAAAAAGGAAGTCACGGATGATGATATATTTACAATACTAACTGAAATACAAACGGATACATCGACCGTGGAGAAATACAAAATGGAAATGTTCCAAGTTCAATACGGAACAGCGAACATTCCAACTGCCACAGTACGCTTGAAGACTCCCGAAGGCGGCATTGTACAGACAGCGTGTACCGGACAGGGAAGTGTAGAGGCGCTGTACAAAACGCTGGATATGCTGGTTGAAGAAGAACTGAAACTGGTGGATTATCAGCTTAATTCTGTGGGTGGCGGGAAAGACGCACTTGCAGAATCACATGTACAGTTGATTGTAAATGGAGAACCAATGAATGGCAGAGGGTCTGCACAGGATGTTATCGAGGCATCGGCAAATGCATTTTTAAATGCAGTTAACCGCTATCTGGTTCAAGCAAAAAGCAGACGTAAAGAAGCCGTGAAATAATACAGCGGTCCCAAATCGCAATGAAGTATATGTACACATAACCGAAAAGGGGAGGAGAGTTTCATGAACAAGCAAATTATCATGCTTCCGGGGGACGGGGTTGGAAAAGAAATTATCGATTCAGCAAAGATTGTATTAAACACGGTTGCAAGCGAATTCGGCCACAGTTTCACATTTCATCAGCATGCCATTGGTGGTGAGGCAATTGACCTTTATGGTACGCCATTACCGGAAGACACCGTGAAAGCCTGCCAGGGTGCGGATGCCATCTTGCTTGGCGCGGTAGGCGGAAAGAAATGGGACTCTCTTCCAGGAGATCAGCGTCCGGAAAAAGGATTGCTCGGTATCCGTAAGACATTGGGGTTGTTTGCGAATCTTCGGCCTGTTAAAGGATACCGTTCGCTCCTTCATGCTTCACCACTTAAAGAAGAAGTGATTAAAGGCAGTGATATCTTGCTTATCCGCGAACTAACCGGTGGCCTATATTTTGGGAAACCAAGTGAGCGGCGTGAAAATGGCGACGCGGTGGTTGATACACTTTATTACCAACGGAATGAAATGGAGCGGATTATCGATAAGGCATTTGAAAGCGCACGGCTGCGGAAGAAGCATTTGACATCTGTCGATAAAGCCAATGTGCTGGAATCGAGCCGGATGTGGCGCGAAATTGTCGACGAAAAAAGCCGGGAATACCCTGATGTTACGGTAGAGCATTTATTGGTTGATGCTGCTGCTATGAAACTGATTACCCAGCCCAATCGCTTTGACGTTATTGTTACGGAAAATCTATTCGGTGATATTTTGAGTGATGAGGCATCGGTTCTGACTGGATCACTTGGGATGCTGCCATCTGCTAGTGTACGGTCTGATGGAGTTGGGTTGTACGAACCGGTACATGGTTCAGCACCAGATATTGCAGGACAGGGAATCGCTAATCCGCTTGGCATGATTCTTTCTGCTGCAATGATGCTCAGGCATTCATTCGGTATGGAAGAAGAAGCAGCTGAAATCGAAGAAGCGGTCCACGACAGTCTTGAACAAGGATACCATACACCTGACTTACAGATAAAAGGCGGGAAAGTGGTAACTACCAAGGAAATGACCGAAGTGGTTGTCGAAAACTTAACAACGATAAATGTGTCAAATAGCATCTGTAACATGTATGTCTAATTAATGGAGGTGGAATGAATTGGGAAAACCCGAAACGATTGTGTCGAAAATATGGAAAAAACATGTTGTGCATGCAGAAGAGGAAAAGCCGGATTTGCTTTATATTGATTTGCATCTGGTTCATGAAGTGACCTCTCCGCAGGCGTTTGAAGGTTTGCGCCTGAACAACCGAAAAGTACGCAGACCGGATCTAACGTATGCAACGATGGACCATAATGTTCCAACGCGGAACCGGGAAGTTATTCAGGATAAGACAGCGGAGAAGCAGATGAAAACACTGCGGGAAAACTGTATGGAGAACGGGATTGCATTAGCTGATATGAATCATCCGGATCAGGGAATTGTCCATGTTATCGGACCAGAGCTTGGGCTCACCCAACCGGGAAAGACAATTGTATGCGGTGATAGTCACACATCAACCCATGGTGCATTCGGTGCACTTGCGTTTGGCATCGGGACGAGTGAAGTGGAACATGTACTGGCAACGCAGACGTTATGGCAGGACCGGCCCAAAACATTGAATGTCCAAGTGGAAGGTGAGTTAGGACCGGGGGTTACTGCGAAGGACCTCATTCTTGCCATTATTGCTAAGTTCGGAGTGCGGTTTGGCACTGGATATGTAATCGAATATACCGGCGATGCTATCCGAAATCTATCGATGGAAGAGCGGATGACCGTCTGTAACATGTCCATCGAGGCCGGTGCCAGGGCGGGCCTGATCAGCCCGGATGCAAAAACAGTTGAATTCCTCCGGGGAAGGGCTCATGTACCGCAAGGAGAAGACTTTGACAAAGCAGCTGAGGAATGGCTTGATTTGGCAACTGATGAAGGCGCTGCATTTGATAAGACTGTAACAATCGAGGCAAGAGAAATTGAACCACAGGTATCGTGGGGAACGAACCCAGGGATGTGTGTTCCGGTAAGTGGGAAGACCCCTGATTTAAATGAGGTCGATCATAAAGAAGATGTCCAGCGCGCATTGGAATACATGGGTCTAAAAGAAAATCAGCCGATTTCCTCAATTGAAATCGATCATGTGTTTATTGGGTCGTGCACCAATTCAAGAATTAGTGACCTCAGGAAAGCTGCAGGTATTGTAAAGGGAAAGAATGTAAAGCCGGGCGTTAGGGCGATTGTCGTCCCAGGTTCATTCGGTGTTAAACTACAGGCGGAAAAAGAAGGGCTTGATACTGTTTTTAAAGAAGCAGGTTTTGAGTGGCGTGAGGCCGGTTGTAGTATGTGCCTTGCAATGAATGATGATGTGGTACCTCCTGATGGCAGATGTGCTTCCACCTCAAATCGGAATTTTGAGGGTCGACAAGGAAACGGGTCCCGTACCCATTTGGTGAGCCCGGAAATGGCGGCAGCTGCTGCAATTGAAGGTAGGTTTGTAGATGCAAGGCAATATGCCGGAGTACTTAACTAGGAGGTGGAATCATGGAAGCTGTACAAACACATGCCGGCATTGTATGTCCAATGAATCGGACCAATGTCGATACCGATCAAATCATCCCCAAGCAATTTCTCAAACGGATTGAACGAAACGGATTCGGACAATTTCTTTTTTACCATTGGCGATTTGATGATGAGGGAAATAAGCGAAAGGATTTCACACTAAACCTGGATGCTTATCAGGATGCATCAATCCTGCTTGCTGGAGAAAATTTTGGGTGCGGCTCATCCCGGGAACATGCACCATGGGCACTACTAGACTATGGATTTAAAGTGGTAATTGCCCCAAGTTTTGCGGATATCTTCTATAATAATGCATTGAAAAATGGGCTTCTGCCCGTGCAAGTGGAAGAGGAGCAGGTGGAACGGTGGATGGAAGCGGCAAAATCTTCTAGTCTTGTTTTAACGGTAGATTTGGAAAAACTAACTATTTCTAGTGACGATCAGAAAGATATACCGTTTGAAATCCCTGCCCATCATCGGGAAAAATTACTTAATGGCTGGGATGAGATAGCATTGACATTACAGTTGGAAGATAAAATTCTAGCATATGAGCAAAGATAGAGTATTAGCATAGAGAGTGCTGCAGTGAAGTATAATGACACCAGGAGAGAGGATTTGCGCCTCCACTGCAATACAAGACAGTTAAAACAATAATACAGGGAGCGTGAGTTAATTGGGAATTGCTTAACAGGTGAGACGGTCCACGAGGCATTGAGACGACTGGCGCCAATTGTACATCGGACGCCGCTGGTTACCTCAACAACTACAGACCGGTTAGCCGGAAAACATGTTTACTTTAAAATGGAGAACCAGCAAAAAACAGGGGCATTCAAGTTCAGGGGTGCAAGCTTCAAACTGATGCAGCTCTCACAGGATGAATTAAAAAATGGAGTGATAACAGCCTCAGCCGGGAACCATGCGCAAGGAGTTGCCCATGCAGCTGCAAAGTTGGGAGTCAAGGCAACCATTTATATGGCTGATTCCACTCCAGTGGCAAAAGTGAATGCAACTAAATCCTATGGGGCTAAGGTGGTGCTGACTGGAGAAACCTTCCAGGAGGCATATGAGGCATCCAAAATTCAGCAGGAACGGTGCGGGGCAGTATATATCCACCCCTTTGATGACTATGATGTCATGGCTGGCCAGGGAACAATCGCCTTGGAGATGCTGCGGCAGGAAGATCGGATTGATACCATTATTGTGCCGGTCGGAGGTGGAGGTTTAATCAGCGGAATTGCTGCCGCCGCCAAACAAGTAAACCGTAACATCCGGGTGATCGGTGTCCAGGCGTCAGGTGCGTCTGCAATGTATAATAGCTTTCATCAGAATAAAAGGACCGTTGTTGATTCAGTCTCTACGATTGCAGAGGGGATTGCGGTTAAGCAGCCGGGTGAACGAACCCTGCCACTGATTCAGCGATATGTTGATGATATTTTGAAAGTAAGTGATGAAGAGATTGCTTCGGCAATAATCTATATGCTTGAGCGGAATAAGATGCTGGTGGAGGGAGCAGGTGCTGCTTCATTGGCAGCTCTTATGAAATACAGTAATCAAATTTCATCCAGGCACTGCGCTGTCATTGTCAGTGGTGGTAACATGGATATCGGAGCACTTCCAAAAATTCAACAACTGGCAGGTGCATTAAATGTCACTGCTTGACGGTAGGCAACCCCCGGAACGTTGGTAATTCAGCGTCCCGGGGGTTTTTACTTCTTAGTAGTTCAGGAGACTTTTAAACTTACTTTGCCTACATTCTCAAAATCTACGACATATTCCCCGCGTTCAAGCACTTTCGGCAAAATAAAAGTACCTGACGATATAGTCATGCCCTTTTCAATCTTCCGTCCAGTTTTATCGAGTTCCTCAATCAGCCACTTGATTGCATTTACCGGGTTGCCCAGCACCTCGGTAGAAGGACCTTCTGCAATTCTCTCTCCGTTATGGAACAGGACAGCATTTATATTTTCAAGCTGCTCGTACGTTAAATCGTCGAGCGGATTCCCCACTACAATTTTACCGGCAACTGCACTATCGGCGATTACCTGTCCAAGACTTACCTTAGGAAACCAGTCGGTAAAACGTGAATCCGGAACTTCCAAGCCTGGTGCGATACTCATTTTTTTAAGAATTGACTGTTCGTCATCAGCTGTTGTCAATTCCTCTTTCGCAGTAAACATCAATTCGATTTCAAGGAGGGGAGAGAGCATTTCATCAAGATTAATCATGCCATTGGAAATACTTTTTGCAGTAAGCGCTCCGTATAATGGTGTTGTGGAGTTAAATAACTCCTGCGTTTCCTCGCTGGTCAGGCTGATTTTATAGCCGGTAATTCTGTCGTCCAGTTCGGCGGCCTTTTTTTCAGTCAATTGGTGCTGAATAGCGTACGCATCTGACTTACTAATTTCCGGGTCAACACTTTCCTTGGAAACTGGCTTATTTTGCTGGTATGCGTTAAATAGGATATCAACTGGATTATTACTCATGAAACGACCACCTTTTCTTTTATCCTATTATCCCAAAGGAATTAAGCGATAGCAATACAGTTATTGCAAAAATTGTCCAACCCACAATATTAAGCCATGTCTTATTTACGTTTTCATCAAGCAAACGCTTGTTGTTCATTACAAACATGAGGAACAATACGATTATCGGTAAAATAAGTCCGTTAGCGTATTGGGAAAAGAGAATCAGCTGAATTGGGCTGTATCCCATACTGGAGAAAATAATCCCCACTAGGATAATAATGACCCATACAATCCGAAAGCGGGTAGATTTTAAGTCGCTGCTCCAACCAAGCACTCCGGCAGTTGCATATGCAGCGGCAAGCGGGGCTGTCATCGATGAAGTGATACCAGCGGCGAAGATTCCAATCGCAAATACATATTTCGCCCAGGAACCAAGCAACGGTTCCAGCTGGATAGCCATGTCGGCAGGATTACTGATACTGGTCCCGAGCGGGAAAGCGACTGCTGCTGAGACGATAATTGAAACAGAAATAATCATTACAATAAATAAAGAAAAGATGATGTCGAAACGGCTTTCTTTCAACCCCTCTTTACTACTCCACCGCTCCTGAACTGTGGAAGATTGCAGGAATAATGTATATGGCACAATTGTAGTGCCTATCAGTGAGATAACAAGTAAAGTCGTACCGTCAGGGATTCTTGGTGCAAAGCCAGCAAAGATATCGCCAATGTCAGGCTGTACGACAATTGCAGTGATGACAAAACTGAAGCTCATCAGCAATATTAACCCAACAAAGACGCGTTCGATTAATTTGTAGTTTCCGAACCATAAAAGTAAACCGGCAGATATACCGATTACGATTGCCCAACCATTAACCGGAATACCTGTTACAGTTGCAAGGCCGATCGCACCACCGGTAATATTCCCGGCTTCATAGGCAGCATTACCAATTGCAATCGCAGAGATGATCAAAATTATAGTGAGTGTTTTCAAGACCGGGTTATCGAACTGACGGCGGAAAGCTGTCCCAAGGTCCATCCGTGTTACGACGCCTAGCCGTGTTGTCATTTCCTGAAGAAACATAGTCGCTATTATTGAAAATACCAGTGCCCAAATCAGCACATATCCAAACTGTGCTCCGACTTGAGAAGCGGTTGTAACGGTTCCTGGTCCAACAATTGCTGCGGCCACTATTGCACCTGGGCCGATATTTTTAAGTTTTTCAAAAAAACCTTTCTTGCTCATTATTAGCCTCCTTATGAATTTGGAAAAGCACCACTTTCTGTTAAAATAAAGTTACATTAATATTTAGATAATTTCAAGGTAAAAAGGATGGAGGGATATCAATGAGTGATTCGCTGAATGTCATGCAAGATGCAGAGGAATTATTTTTTTCGGGTAATAAAACAGGAGTGTTGGTTATCCATGGATTTACCGGCACAACACAGAGTATGCGCTATCTTGGAGAACGGCTTGCTGAAGAAGGATATACAGTATTCGGGCCACGGCTGACCGGTCATGGGACAGACCCCGAAGATATGGAAAAAGCATCGTACAAAGACTGGACCAGGGATGTCGAACGCGGGCTGGAGAAACTTAAGGAACAATGTGATGATGTGTTTGTGACCGGACTATCGATGGGTGGCACCCTTACTTTGTACCTGGCAGAAAAACAGGAGGGCATCAAGGGTATTGTTCCAATTAATGCCGCCACACATATGCCGGATTTAATCCAAACCTACAATGAACTGAAGGACACGGACACACGATTTGTTGACGGAATCGGCTCGGATATTAAGCAGGAGGGTGTAGAGGAGCTTGCATACAAAAAGACTCCGGTGCGCTCCATGAAGGAAATTATTGATTTGTCAGAACAGGTAGCCGACGATTTGATTCAGATAAAAACTCCTGCTTTGGTTGTATCCTCGAATGTGGACCATGTGGTCCCGCCAGAAAACTCGCAGGTCATCTATGATTCTATTAATTCTGATGATAAAGACATTGTCAGATTGGAGAACAGTTACCATGTTGCAACACTGGACAATGACAAGGAACTGATTGCCGATAAATGTATTGAATTTATAAAAGAGCATCAGAAGGAATCAGAATAAGGAGGCCGGGACAAAAATTTATAGGTCATATAAAATCCGAACTATCCATAAGGTAGTTTAGATTTTATGTTAGTAAAACTTCGTATAATCTATAAACTGCGACGTAACTCGTAGCTTCGCTCCGGAAATACATTCCGCTTTCCGCGGGCAACGCTTCAACTTCCTCGGAAGAAGACCACTTCCTGCGGGATTTTCAGCTGTTGCTTTTCCCGCTGGAGTCTCCATGTATTTCCGTCGCTGGATTGAAGTTGATTTATACTTATATCAACGCCAAACGCCTATTAGCACAGGCAGAATGCGTAGACTCCTGGGGGAACAGCACGAGTCCGAAGACCCCGCAGCGGCGTTCTTTCCGCGAGGAGGCTGAGGCCGTGCCCCCGGAAAGCGAAGTATTCTGACGTAGCGGTAGGTACGGCTGTTATGTCGCAGTTTCTATCTATTCCGACATTAATCAAACTGTAGAAGGATAACATTCCAAGATTCCCACCCTAGTATGTTCGTCTATCGAAAAACAAGTATTAGTTATGTCCCGGCCTCTATTTTTTGCAGAACCAGGCATGTTTGCGATTGGTGGGTTGGTGGTAAATAAGTAATATCAATAATTGATCAACCCTTAATCGGGGTTTTTTTGTGGTTTTTCAAGGAGGTTGTGGATTAGTGGCAGGGAGAAAGAAGAAACGTTCTAAGATAAAAAAGTTATTCTATATAATTAGTGCTCTTATTCTACTTGTTCTTATTTATGGAATAGCAGTGGAACCTTATCTGATTGATACTGAGGAAGAAACTGTTACTGTACGCAATCTGCCGGAGTCGTGGGAAGGTGAAGAGATCGCGGTTGTTGGTGATTTTCAGACCGGAATGTGGGCAAATAATACGGCAGCCGCACGCCGCGTGATCGATAAAATCGTGGACCGAAAACCGAAAGCGGTCCTTTTATTGGGTGACTTCATTTATAAACCTAAGGATGATTTGAACGAAAATCTGAAGACAGTGGCCGATTATCTGAAGCCGTTGACCAAAACAGATATCCCTGTTTATGCTGTTTTAGGAAATCATGATTACGGAATGGAGAAGCTGAAGGCAGATCCCAATGAAGAAGCTGCCCGTAAATTAACCGGGATGCTGGAGGGGTTGGGCATAGAAGTCCTTAAAAATGAATCTGTGCAGCTTGCTACTGAAGAGAATCCATTCTATCTTGTCGGAATGGGAGCGAAATTTCCAAACAATGCGAACCCTGAAAAGGCGTTTGCCACGGTTGAGGAGCAGGCCCCTCGTATGGTTCTAATGCATCATCCGGATACAATTGAAAAGATTCCAAACAATGCTTTTTCTTTTGCAGTGGCCGGACATACCCATGGTGGACAAATCCAAATTCCTCTAACTCCAGACTGGACATGGCTAACGTATACACCACGGGATTTAGTCCATGCTGCCGGGTGGATTACCGGGCATGGTTTTGACGACAAAAAGCTTTACGTAAATAAAGGAATCGGTTTCAGTTATTTTCCTGTACGGATAAATTGTGCTCCGGAACTGACTATTTTCACTTTGCAATCAGATGAATCTACTGCTTAATTGGACAACGTTTCTTTTGAAGCGTTGTCTTTTTGCCATATTGTATAAGATGTTGGTTCGACAGACGCGCTAGTGCTTTTGTTCATATTTTTATAAAATTCATGAATCATTTTTCTGTAGAATATTTTAAATAATTAAAAAAGTATTTGACATTAAAAAATGAATTAACCTATACTAATAATATACAATGTCGACAATCGGCAAAATTACTTAACGTTAATTTTGAAAGCGATTTAATTAGCGTGAATAAAAAGAAGGAACTAGATAGAAAGATTTAAGGGAACCCGCTGTCCAATTGCTATTCAACTGTGGAGAGTATTTGCGCTCTCCCGGATACCTCATAAATAAAACATCAGAGATTTGCATAAATATAATTCTAATTTTATATAGCAAAGGGGGTAGCATATTTTTTTAGCAGGTAAGAAAGTATAAATACTTTCTTACTGCATAAGTGCAACTAAGGCTTTCGCCATTAAAGCTTGGCGATAAGCCAAGTTTTCTAATATCAGAATATTAGAAATAGACCAATCAACTTACTAGGAGGGAACGCAATGAATGAAAGAAAATTGTTGAAGATCCTGGGTAACAAAGATGTACTTGCACTTGCGTTTGGCGCCATGATTGGCTGGGGCTGGGTGGTAACAACCGGATTATGGATTACCGAGGCTGGCTCGATGGGCGCGATTCTAGCATTCGCAATCGGCGGGCTGCTGGTGGTACTTGTAGGTTTGACGTATGCTGAGCTTGCATCTGCTCTGCCGCTTGCTGGGGGTGAGCATGTTTATACGTACAAGGCTATGGGACGAACCGCATCATTTATTGCAACATGGGCAATTATTTTAGGTTATGTTTCGGTTGTTGCGTTCGAAGCTGTTGCACTTCCCACAGTATTTGAATACCTGATACCCGGTTATAGTACAGGTTATTTGTATACAATCGCCGGCTGGGATGTAACAGCCACATGGGCGGGGATTGGAATTGCCGGGTCGCTTTTGATTACCTGGATTAACTACCGTGGAATCAAGTTGACTACAGCGGTAACCTTTATCTTTACCTTACTGATTATTATAGCAGGGATTATGTTGATTACTGGAAGTACTGTCGGAGGAAATACTGCCAATATGCAGCCACTGTTTGAAAAAGGAATTGCCGGCATTCTGACTGTTATAATTATGACACCATTCATGTTTGTTGGTTTCGACGTTATTCCGCAGGCAGCTGAAGAAATCAACCTTCCACAGAAAAAAATCGGACAGCTTCTGATTATATCTGTAGTGCTTGCGGTAGTATGGTATATCGCCGTGATTTTTGGAGTCTCCAGAGTACTAAGTCCAGAGGAGGTAGGAGCATCTAATCTTGTTACTGCGGACGCAATGGCTAAAGCATTTGGCGGAAGCCAGCTGATGGGCAATATTCTTGTTCTTGGCGGGATTGGCGGTATTTTAACAAGCTGGATTGGCTTTTATGTGGGTGGAAGTCGGGCAATCTATGCACTTGCACGGGCTGGTATGCTTCCTAAGTCATTGGGGGATCTGCATCCAAAATACAATACCCCACATAAAGCGATTTTGCTGATTGGAGCATTCTCAACCGTAGCTCCTTTACTCGGTCGTCCGGCTCTTGTCTGGCTCGTGGATGCGGGAGGACTTGGTCTGGTAGTAGCCTGGTTTATGGTTGCAGTTTCCTTTATTATTTTACGAAAAAAATCGCCGGAGATGAAGCGTCCGTTTAAACTCCGTGGTGGAACCGCAATTGGCTGGGCTGCAGTCGTTATGTCTGGAGGTATTACGACACTTTATATGCCTGGAATGCCATCGGCGTTGATTTGGCCGTATGAATGGGTAATAGTCGGGCTATGGGTCTTGCTTGGAGTAATTCTTTATAAAGTGTCGGTAGCCAAGTATGGTACAAAATATTCGGATGATCATATGAAAAAAGAAATCGACCGTATTGCCTGATTTCTACTAATTATAGAAAAAAACAGCATTCTACGAGTAACGGGTATCGCAGATTGCAAGAAATCGCATGGATTTGCACTGCACTTCAATTGTTGGAGACTATCTAACAATTAGATGTGCAGTTTTTTATCTTCAATTGCTCACTTGGTACAGGAAAAAACTAGTACGAGTGGAATTCTTAGTCTTCTTGAGAATTCCTCATCATTTGTAAAATGTTCGCGCTTTGGCATTCCTTCGCGTAGATCAACTACTGAGAAACCAGATTTAGTGAGTGTTTTAAAGTAGTGTTCTATTGTGCGATGGTATTTTACTACTATTTGTTCAATCCAAGGTTCTTTTCTTTCCCCTTCATTAAAATAATCATCAACTACCCAGTTTCCACGCTTATCTCCTGTTTGTTTGCTTATAAAAGATGAAGTAGTGAGGGGATGTTGGACACTAAACACAAACTTACCATTATCTTTTAAGGCTTTATGCACATTTTGAAACAGTGAATGAATATCTGAGACATAGTGTATTGCAAAACGAGAAGTCACGATTTCAAATTTGTTCGTTGGATAAATGTATGATTCCATAGTCTTGTGATGAATTATCCCGTTTTCATTAGCCAAGTTAATATTTGCAGCTGCTACCATTTGTTTGGAACCTTCTACTCCAGTGTAAAACACAGCACCTTGATTTAGTAATTCTCTTCCAAATGAGGCATCACCGCATCCTAAGTCTAAGATACTTTTATTTAGAAAGTCACCAATGAGTTCATAAATAATAGGCCTCTCGATAGCATTGTTGGGACTGTCCTTTCTATCCCGTCTCTTAATATAATTTGAAAAAAAGTCCTTTTGGTCATAAGCGCTTGCTCCTCTAAATTCCATACAAATCATTCTCCCTTTTCGCACTTTTTTTCTCAGATTGGTGTACTGGTCATCAATTAATAGCCTTTGGATATTTTATCATATAAATTATAAAATTCTTGAATTATTGTGGTTTTAATAATTATTTCATAAAACATTCAAATTATTTTAATAATGATTGACATTTTAAAAACCATTAAACTATACTATTAGTAATACATTGTCGACAATCGGCAAAACAAGATGTAGTTGGAAAGCAGCTGATCACACCAGAATTCTAGAAATACTTCCTTCCATCATTCTTAGTTGAATGCTGTAAAGTTTTTTCGGTTTTATGTAAGCGCTATCAAAATTACTTTTTCAATTTTATGCAAGAAGGGAAGGGATGGTTTGTGTTAACTTTTTCTGTCGAGGAATTTAAAGCTAGGCTGACCAGAACGAAGGAGCGTATGACGGATGCTGGAGTGGATATTCTTTTGGTGACGGATCCGGCCAATATGAATTATCTGACCGGATATGATGCATGGTCATTTTATGTCCACCAAATGTTAATTGTAATGATTGATGAGGACCAGCCGATATGGGTTGGCCGTGGACAGGATGCAAGTGCAGCCTACCATACTACATGGCTGGATATAGATAACATCATTCCTTACGCAGATCATTATGTTCAGTCAACGGAGCGCCATCCAATGGACTTTGTATGTGATTTGCTTAGGGAGAAAAAACGCGATAAGCAAGCAATCGCCGTGGAACTGGACGCTTATTATTTTACTGCAAAGTCATATATGCGGTTGACCCAGGGGCTTCCGAACGCAACGTTTAAAGATGGAACGAATCTGGTCAACTGGGTGCGAATTATAAAGTCACAGCAGGAAATAAAATATATCAAACAGGCGGCACAAATTTCCGAAAAGGCTATGCAAGTAGCGTATGATACAATTAATCAGGGCGTGCGTGAATGTGATGTAGTTGCAGCGATATCGTACGCACAGATTACCGGAACAGAGGATTTCGGGGGAGACTATCCTGCGATTGTACCGTTGCTTCCAACAGGAGAAAAAACGTCCGCCTGTCACCTGACATGGACCGATGACCGTTTTAAACATGGGGATCCGGTAATAATTGAACTAGCGGGATGTTACCGGAGATATCATTCACCGCTTGCCCGGACAGTGGTCATAGGCATGCCAAGTGAAAAAATGCAGACTGTATCAGATGTTGTTATCGAGGGAATCAATACCGCCCTTGATGCTGTGAAGCCAGGAATCACTTGCGAAGAACTGGAGATGGTCTGGCGTAAGGTTATTGAGAGAAGCGGTATTAAAAAAGAATCACGAATGGGTTATTCGATGGGACTCAACTATCCACCTGACTGGGGGGAGCATACGGCAAGCCTCAGACCAGGTGACCGGACTGTATTGGAACCGAATATGACATTTCATCTGATCCCAGGTATCTGGACGGATAACATGGGAGTAGAAATTAGCGAGTCCTTCCGTGTAACGGAGAACGGATGTGAGGTATTAGCAGACTTCCCGCGTGAACTGATGGTAAAACCGAATATTCGGTTGGCATAATGTGAGTGTGATTGAAGAGTAGCTTTCATGTGGAGGCTGCTCTTATTTGTGTCTGCATTTGATAAGGGCGTTGGGCGGATTAGCGCTTGTACAATCTTGAAGGCAGCTATATTTGTAATATCGCTCATAAAGTTGTGAAAAATCCGCTCAATCATCTGGAATTTGCGCTTATAAAGCTATAAAACCCGCTTAAAAATGGGCGATTAGCGCTCATAAACTATCCCCGCGCTAAAATCTTTCACACAAAAAGAGAAGCTGCCACCATGACAGCCTCTCTTCATTTTTTCTCCCACACTGCGGGATTAATCAGGTTCGGCGGCTTTTTGCCGGAGAGCCCTGCCTCCAGGTTGGTTGCTGCCAGCTCAGACATTTTCAATTCCGTTTCATGCGTGGAAGAGCCGATGTGTGGAGTAGTTACCACGTTATCCAGTTTCAGGAGCGGGTTATCCGCCTGCACAGGCTCCTGCTCATAAACGTCCAATCCAGCAGCTGCAATTTCACCGTTTTGAAGTGCAGCAATCAATTCGTGCTCAACAACGGTTTTACCACGTGATCCATTTATGAAAATCGCACTGTTTTTCATCAGCTGAAATTCCTGTTTGCCAATCAATCCGGTTGTCTCAGGTGTTAACGGTGTAATCAAACAAATATAATCGGAAACTTTCAGTAATTCATCGAGACCTAGATATTCCGCATTGAACGTTTCTTCGACGACAGGCTTTCGACTCCTGCTATGATATAAAATTTCCATGTCAAATCCGAAATGTGCTCGTTTGGCGATTGCCTGGCCAATCCTGCCCATTCCGATAATTCCAAGTTTTTTGTGGTGAACATCGGTGCCAAAGTATTCCGGTTCGATTGCCTCCACCTTCCACTTGCCGTTCTTTACATACCGGTCCAGCTCGGGGATTCGTCGTGCTGCCGAAATAAGCAGGCCGAACACGGTATCAGCCACAGTATCGGTAAGCACGCCTGGCGTGTTAGTTGCCATGATATTGCGCTCTGTAAGTCCATCGACATCTAGGTTGTTATAGCCGACTGAAACGTTACTGACTATCTTCAGGTTGGGAGCATGCTCAAGCAGTTGGCCGTCAACCGGCAGCTCAAGGCCGATAATTCCTTCTGTATCATGTAATTGCTTGAGGAATTCAGGGTCTTTTTTGGTATCAACATCCTTGAAAAAATGCACATCATACTGTTGCTCGAGTTTTTCCAGAACAGGTTTTTCAACCCGATTATAGGCAATGATTTTCTTTTTCATTTTGTTGAATCCTCCTTGCATATGATTTGAGATCATTAATATTAATAGGGATAAGTTTAATAGTTAATAGCCTGGCCACCTACTCCTTACTTCATTATATTCTACAAAAAAGTGCACATTCCTTTTAAAATTTTGTTCAGTAACTTTCCCAACCTATAAATGGAAAAATTGTGTTGAAGAAACTGGAATTTCGTGTAGTATAATAGGAAAGCGTTTGCACATATCACTACTAATCTTTAAAACTATTTTTTTATCTTTTTGTGCAAACGGTTTCACAAAATAAACACATTGGAAAGGAGAGGGAAAAACATGGCATTACGCAAGGGGACATCTCTGTTATTAGTTTTCATTTTGATGTTAAGTATTACCCTGCCATTTATTCCTGTTAAGCCAGTGAATGCGGAAGAAACCACTGACAACCGAACTATCCGGCTTACATATGAACGGGATGATGGCAATTATACGGGATGGGATGTTTGGGTATGGAATACGGGGGTCACAGATGGAAGTATTGCATTCACAGAATTTGAGAATGGCCTGGCCACCGCGTATATCGAAGTTTCTCCGACAACCGAGGAGATAGGTTTTATTATTAGGAAAAACAACTGGGAGGACCGGGAGCCTGCCGGACAGAAGATCGACCGATTTATCCAGGTGAATCACCAGGAACCAATTACCAAGGTGCATGTGCGTCAGGGGGAAGTCGACTTCCATACGGTACCTGAAATTCCTGCGCCACAGATTAAAGATGGGGATGCTACCTTTTATTATCGGGACTCCCTTTTGTATCAAAACAATCGGATGGGGACACTCGACAAGGTCGAACTGTCAGTAGCCGGTAACAGCTATGAAATGACATATGACAGTTTAAATGAGCGGTTTGAGTATACGTATCAGAATTTTCCGTATGGAACGTACGAGTATTCGTTTAATGTCACAAAAGATGGAACAACTGAACAGGTAGATGATCCTTACCATTCGCCATCCGTCATTGAAAATCTGAAGGTTGACATAAATGTATCAGGGAACGTGACCCCATCAGCAATAGACTATAACCAGAATGCCGTGCTTTCACTCGATATCGGTAATGCGACCGATGCTGAGATACGTAAAATTTATGCAGATACCTCAGCACTTGGTGGACCTGAACAATTAGAGGTTGACCCGAAGCTGAAAAAGGTTACCCTTTCAGTCAAGCACGATGTACCAGCGGGAATTAAAGAAATTCCGATTACGGTCGTGGATGAATTCGGGACTGAACATAAAGGAACTGCAACCGTTGAAGTGAAAACCCGTCAGGTAGTTGGTGAAGGTGATTTTAACTGGGATGAGGCAGTTATTTATTTTCTGTTGACTGACCGTTTTTTTGACGGGAATTCATCAAATAATGATCCGTACGGGTTAAATTACGATACAAGTCACCGGGGAACTTATCAGGGTGGCGATTTACAAGGAATAACGAAAAAGCTTGATTATCTGGATGAACTGGGTATCAATACCATCTGGATTAGTCCAATTGTTGAAAACATCAAATACGATGTGCGCTATAATGCGTCTGAAGCTAATCCGGAAGAGCCATATTATGGTTACCATGGTTACTGGGGCAGCAACTTTGAAAAACTAAACCCGCATTTTGGCAGTATTGAAGACCTGCACCGATTGATTGATGAAGCAGCTGCCAGAGGCATCAAAATCATGGTCGATGTCGTGCTAAACCATGCCGGATATGGATTGAAGGAAGTTGACGACTTACCTGAGACGGAACAACCGGCCGGATATCCAACTGATGAGGAAAGGGCTTTTTACAGTAATCTTGTTCGTCAGGGAACTGATGTCGGCACTGATGAGGTTACAGGTGAACTGGCAGGCTTGCCGGACTTTATAACGGAAGACCCTGCTGTCCGTCAGCAAATCATTGACTGGCAATCAAGTTGGATTGAAAAGTCACGGACTGATAAAGGAAATGCCATTTCGTATTTCCGAGTGGATACGGTAAAGCATGTGGAAGATACCACATTAAAAGCGTTTAAAAATTCAGTTACAGCCGTGGATCCTGAATTTAAGATGATTGGGGAAGCTTGGGGAGCTACACAACATGAGGGTTATGGGATGCTGGAATCGGGCGAGATGGATTCCCTGCTTGATTTCGAATTTAAACAAATTGCCAGGGATTTTGTGAGTGGTGATCTGGAAAGTGCAAATAGTCGTCTTGAAAACAGAAATGGAAGTTTATCAAACACTGCAACAATGGGCCAATTTTTAAGCAGCCATGATGAGGATGGGTTTCTTTACTCGGCTGGTGGCGATGAAGGGAAGCTAATGGTAGCGGCATCGTTGCAAATGACCGCAAAAGGACAGCCAGTCATCTATTACGGAGAGGAGTTGGGGTTAACCGGGAAAAATAATTATCCGTTTTATGATAACCGTTATGACATGGACTGGAGCCTGACTGAAAACAATCCAGTGCTTGAACATTACCAGAAAACCCTTGATTTCAGAGAACAATTTTCAGAAATCTTGGCTCAGGGGACAAGGAATGAGCTTGCCGGATCAAATGCTGAAGGGTACCTTTTATTTGAACGCTCGCATAATGGTGACTCTGTATATGTCGGTCTCAATGTTTCCAGTGAGAAAAAGGAAGTGACACTTGCCGTAGACTCTACTGAAACCACTGTTGTTGATCATTATAGTGGGAAAACATATTCAGCTGATAATAATCAAACAGTGACTATTACAATACCTGCAATGGGTGAAGGTGGAAGTGTACTGCTTACCACCACAAATGGAACGATTACTGGTGAGGGAGAGGTGTCTGAACAGCCTCCAGCGATTCCTGAGAATACGTTGCGGGTTCATTATGAGCAGTCGGACAATAATTTTTCTGGACTCGGATTATGGGTATGGGGCGATGTCGAAACGCCTTCTGAGCAGACAGGAGGTTGGCCAGACGGAGCTACAGACTTTACCGAAAGCCAGATGACCGATTACGGCGCATATGTAGATATAGAGCTGGCTGACGATGCCGAGACTGTTGGAATGCTCGTAAATAATGCAAACGGAGACAACCTGACATCCGATATTTCGGTTGATATTCTGTCACCAGATATGAATGAAATCTGGTTGACGGAGAATGGTGAAGTTTCCTTGTATGAACCTGCTGGCCTTGGCCCTAATGAAATACGAATTCATTACAAGCGTACAGATAATACCTATGAACCGTGGGGCCTTTGGACGTGGGGCGATGTTGTCGCACCAAGCCAGAACTGGCCATGGGGAGCTCATGCCTTTTCAGATGGGCAGGTCGGAGAATATGGGGCCTATGTTGACATCAATCTAACCGAGAATGCCGAGAAGATTGGGTTTCTGCTGGTGGAACGTAAAAACGGTGGAAGCCAGACAGGGGACATGTCATTTTCGGAGCTTGGTGAGCATAAACAACTATTCCTTCTTGAAGGTGATGAAACAGTCTATACAAACCCTTATTATGTTCACAAGGAGGGGCTCGAATATGGCGAGCTGGTTGCCCTTGACCGAATGGAATTGACTTTTTCATCTACCGCGGACTTTACCGAACAGCAACTTGCTGAAGGAATGGTTATAAAAGACAATAGTGGTAATGCCGTTAAGGCAGAAAACGTTACGAAAGACGGTGATGGAAAAACAGTCATTGTTGAAGGGACTTTTGACATCGAAAAAGCACCATATTTAGTAACATTTATGAATCAGTCTGAGGAAGTTAATAAAAGCTGGAAGCTGACTGACGAATTATACAGCTATGAAGGGGATGACCTAGGTGCTACCCTGAACAAAAATAAATCGGCAACCCTGAAAGTATGGTCGCCAAGTGCAGATCAGGTTTCTGTTGTTCTTTATGATAAAAAAGTCCAGTATGAAGTCGTCTCTGATGACATTACGATGGTAAAAGGTGATCGGGGTGTATGGCAGGTCACACTCGACCAGAAAAATACCGGGATTCCTAATCTGACCGGCTATTACTATCATTACAAAATTGAACGGGATGGAGAGACCGTTCTGGCGCTTGATCCATATGCCAAATCGATGGCGACGTGGAATGTGGAAGATACCGACGACATTCCAGTCGGAAAGGCTGCAATAGTCAATCCCGGAAAAATCGGTCCCACACTTCGGCATGCTGACATTAAGGGCTTTAAAGAGCGGGAGGATGCTATTATCTATGAAGCGCATGTCCGTGATTTTACATCTGATCCAAGCATAGATGACGAGCTGCATTCCGAGTTTGGAACTTTTTCAGCATTCATTGAGAAACTTGATTATCTAGAGGAGCTTGGGGTCACGCACATCCAACTGCTTCCGGTGATGAACTACTTTAATGTAAATGAATCCGACCATGAGCGACTGCTTGACTATTCATCAAGTGACAACAACTACAACTGGGGCTATGATCCGCAAAGTTATTTTTCTTTAACCGGGATGTATTCGGAAAATCCTGATGACGCTGCCCAACGGATTAAAGAGTTCAAGTTTCTGATTAAGGAGATTCATAAACGCGGGATGGGTGTCATTCTTGACGTGGTTTATAACCATACAGCACGAGTGGAAATCTTTGAAAATCTGGAACCGAATTACTATCATTTTATGGACGCGGATCTGACTCCACGTGTCAGCTTTGGCGGTGGTCGTCTAGGCACAACGCACGCCATGACGAAGAAATTGCTTGTAGATTCCATAACCTATTGGGTGGATGAATTCAAGGTGGATGGTTTCCGTTTTGACATGATGGGTGACCATGACGCTGCTAGTATTCAAATGGCGTATGACAAGGCAAAAGAATTGAATCCGAACATCTTGATGATTGGAGAAGGCTGGCGTACGTATGCAGGAGATGAGAATGGTGGCGATGTCATGCCTGCAGACCAGGATTGGATGCAGCATACGAATGGTGTCGCAGTATTCTCGGACGAATTCAGAAATGAACTGAAATCTGGGTTTGGTTCTGAAGGACAGCCGAGGTTTTTAACCGGCGGTGCACGAAATATCCAACAGATCTTCGACAACGTCACCGCGAACCCGCATAATTTTAAAGCGGATGACCCTGGAGACGTTGTGACTTATATCGCAGCACATGATAACCTGACATTGCACGATGTCATCGCCCAGTCGATTAAAAAAGATCCGAAATACCATGAAAAAGAAATTCATAAACGAATTAGGATAGGAAATACGATGGTACTGACTTCACAAGGCACTGCTTTCCTTCACGCCGGGCAGGAATATGGCCGGACCAAGCAGTTCAAACATGAGGATTATAAGGGACCTGTTAATAATCCGCCTGAGAAATCGACATATATGACTACAGCTGATGGAACCCCGTTCGCATACCCTTATTTCACCCATGACTCGTATGATTCATCGGATGCAGTCAATATGATTGAATGGGAAAAAATAACGAATGAAAAGAAGTATCCAATTCAAACACAGACACGTAAATATACACAGGGACTCATTGAACTACGCCGCTCAACCGACGCATTTACGCTCGGCACACGGGGAAAAGTAAATACCTACGTATCAAAGGTTAATGCACCGGAAATCGGCGAGCAGGACCTGATCATTGGTTACCGGGCTGAGGCACCTGAGGAAGAAGAAGCCTACTATGTGTTTATTAATGCTGATGATAACAAGCGGACACTGACACTTGAGGACAATCTAACGCATGGAAAAGTTATTGTGGACAATGATGAAGCAGGGGTTTCTGAAGTTACCGAACCATCTGGCTATACGCTGACCGACAGCGGAATCACCATTGATCCATTAACAGCGGTGATTGTTAAGGTTAAATAATCCGCATAATAAAACTACACACAAAAAGCTGCATTCATTCAATTTGGATGCAGCTTTTTGTGTGTTCTATTTTTCTATCCTGAATTCCTGCCATTCTTCCGGCAGCAATGCCTGATATTTTGGCTGTAGAAAACGGTCATCAATCAGTACGATTGTTCCCTGATCGGTTTCGGAGCGAATAAGCCTTCCGCCAGCTTGGAGAACTTTATTCATTCCAGGATAGACATAGGCATAGTCGAAACCATTCTGGCCTATTCGGGTAAAGTAATCTTTGATAATGTCACGTTCAAAGCCGATTTGCGGCAGACCAACACCGACAATCATCACACCGCGCAGTCGGTCACCTTTCAAATCAACTCCCTCGGAAAAAATTCCGCCGAGAACAGCGAAACCCACAAGTCGCTCCGTGTTGTCAGGCTTAAAAGCGCCAAGAAATTCCTCACGAAGGCCTTCCGTCATTCCAGTATCCTGCACGATCGTTTTAACCTCAGGTGCTTCCTGTTTGAATTTCTCGTAGACGGTATTCATGTAGCTGTACGACGGAAAAAAAATCAGGAAATTACCTTGATTTTTTTCAAGCGTGTTAATCATAAATCGAACCATTGGCTCAAGTGTCTGTTCACGGTCTCGGTATCTGGTCGATAATGGCTGAATCAGTATTTCCGCATTTTCTCTGGCGAACGGGGAAGGGATGTTCAGCACATAATCCTCTTTGGTCCCACCGAGCAGGTTCTTGTAATAATTTGCTGGAGTCAGTGTAGCGGAAAAGAATACCTTCGACCGGAATCCTTTACCTGCCTGCTGCAGGAGGTATGACGGGTCCAAGCAAAACAGTTTGATTCGGACTTCCCGTTCTTCTAATTCCACATAGGAAACAAATCGTTCATCATAAAGGCGGCTTATTTTGGCGTAGGCAGTGGCCGCAAAATAGGCCTCTAACAGCAGTTCATCGGAATCAACGTTTTGGGTGAGCTCGACTTCTGCTTCTTCAGCAAACTTTTCGACCATTACGGCGAGGTCTTCGTCAAGCTCTTGTTCAATCAGGTCTTGTTTCCGTTTTTCCGCAAGACGAACATTGATTTTTTTGGCCGATTCATAAATCGCTCTGTTTTTATCTTTATATTTCTTCTGAACCTCAAGAAAATCTGATTTGTTCAGTGTTGCAGAATACATTTCCCGCGCGCGGTCAACCAGGTTATGTGACTCGTCAATCAGAAGAACCGACTGTTTCTTGTGTTCGTCGAGTAACCGCTTCAGCGAAACCCGGGGGTCAAACACATAATTGTAGTCACAGATTACCGCGTCAGACGCATAGGCAATGTCCAGCGAGAATTCAAACGGACAAACATAATGCTTTAGGGCATATTCCTCGACCACCGGCCGGCTAATCATCGATTCATTCTTATAAATATCCAGAATCGCACCATTAATCCGGTCGTAATATCCCTCTTTAAATGGGCAGTGTTCCTCCGTGCAAAGCTGCTCATCCTTAAAGCAGATTTTATCCTTAGCGGTTAGGGTAACAACTTTCATGTCAAGACCATCGTAAATCAGCTGGCGGAATGCCTCCTCCGCAGCTGTCCGTGTTATCGTTTTGGCAGTTAAGTAAAATATACGTTTCAGGTGACCTTCACCAATCGCCTTAATCGAAGGGAAAATGGTCGACATCGTTTTCCCGATACCAGTTGATGCCTTGGCAAACAGTACTTTTTTATCCAGGATGGTTTTGTACACCGATCCAGCAAGTTTGCGCTGACCGTCCCGGTATGTCTTAAACGGAAATGCAAGCTCTTTACAGCTTTTATCCCGGTTTTCCTGATGATTTATTAATGCCGTCGCATATTCTGCATACTGTTTGGCCACATCGTTAACGAACTTTCCAAGCTCATCGAAACTCATCGTGCGCTGGAACTTTTTCTGTTGTTCGGTTTTAATCTGTACATATGTAAGCTGGACAGTCATTTTATCCAGTTCATGATCTTTCGCATAAATGTATGCATAAAAAATTGCCTGGGCCCAGTGTACCGGGTGGGTGTCCTCCAGAATATCGTTAAGTGAATGGACGGTCGATTTTATTTCATCAATAATCACATTGGAATCGTCAGGAAAAAGAACCCCATCAGCCCGCCCGTCAACCTGAATCGTTATTCCTTCCACCGGGATTTCCGTCTTCACATAGACTTCTTTCTGGTCATCTTCGTTATATGTTTTCTGGATCTTCTGGTGGGCTTTAGTACCATCGGTCATCGATGTTGCCGTCCGGAAACCAGACTCGATACTGCCACTTCGAAAAACGTATTCCACCAGGTTACGCACGGATATTCTTATCAGATTGCTCATTTAATCACCTTTAACTAGTAGGATATCCTACCACACACGGGAAGGGTTAGTTCCTTGTTGGTACAGGACGTGCCGTTCTTAACGCTCATCTTAGCTCTTGTATTTCAGTTTATCAGTTAATTGATTAAAGGGGAATAGGTGTACGGTATTTGAAAGGTCGCTAAATTATTTTAAATTATCTAAAAAGTGGTTGACAATCGTAAAATTATCCCCTATGCTTTAGCTAAGTACTAATTGTCGACAATCGACATTAAACAATAAGTAAGGGAGTGTGGCTGCAATGGAAGAGGATGATACAATCCTGCAGAAACCACTGAGTGAACTGATTGCAGACCAGTTGAAGAAAAGAATTTGGAATGAGGAAATGCAGTTCGGCGAGCGATTACTTGAGACAGAATTGGCGGAGACGTACGATGTCAGCCGCAGTACAATTCGTGAAGCACTGAAAATCCTTGAAATAGAAGAGCTGGTTGTCAGCAAGGCCAGAAAAGGAACATACGTGGCGAATTTTACCGAGCAGGATGTAAATGAAATTATTGAGCTGCGGACACTTATTGAGGCACAGGCATTTACTAAGGCGGTCTCCCGTCTAGAAAAAGAACATATTGAAAAACTCGACTCCATACTTGCTGAAATGAAAAAGCGGGTAGCCGATAAGGATTGGAACGGGTTGTTTGATCTCGATATGAAGTTTCACAGTTATGTTGTTGGCCTATGCGGAAATTCGCGAATTATTAAAATTTATGATTCCCTCCAGGTGCAAATCAGAACTTTTCTGATGCATCTTGATAAATATTATTCAAGCGTTGAGTCGTTCTATCAGGAACACGCGGACCTGCTTGAGGCGCTAAAGTCACGAAATGTTATGCATGTTAACAGGCAGGTGAAAGATCACATCGAATACGTGGAGGAGAAACTTCTGGGTGTTAGTCAGAATACTAAAGTTGAGGAGGCATAATAATGGGAAAAAAATTTGCTCATGTTCAGACCGCGCTGCCTGGACCAAAAGCCAAGGAATTGCTTGAACGCAGGCATAATGTGGTGCCAAATGGTATAGGGTACGGGGCACCGACCTTTGTTGAAAAAGCAAAGGGAGCGCTGTTAACGGATGTTGACGGGAACCAGTTTATTGATTTTGCCGGGGCAATCGGATGTATTAACGTGGGCCATAGTCATGACCAAGTTGTAAGCGCTTTACATGATCAGGTGGACAAATATATTCATACTGGGTTCAACGTGATGATGTATGACCCGTATATTGAACTCGCGGAAAAGATTGCTTCGCTCGCACCAGGTCCATCCAACAAGAAAGTTATGTTCCTGAACAGTGGGGCGGAAGCAGTGGAAAACGCGGTGAAAATCGCCCGTAAATATACGAAGCGCCAGGCGGTTGTCTCATTCTCGGGTGGTTTCCATGGCAGGACATTGATGACCATGTCGCTGACCGGAAAAGTTCGTCCATTCAAATATGAGTATGGACCGTTTGCTCCTGAGGTATATCACGCGCCGTTCCCGTATCATTATCGTAGGCCGGAAAGTATGACCGAAGAGGAATACAGTGACTACCTGCTGAGCCAGGTTGAGAACTTCTTTATCAGCGAAGTGGATCCGAGTCTTGTTTCGGCGTTCATCATGGAACCGGTTCAAGGGGAAAGCGGCTTTATTATACCTGATAAAAAATTCGTCCAGGGAATTCGAGAAATTTGCCATCAGCATGGAATCCTGTTTATTGCGGATGAAATCCAAACCGGATTCGGCCGTACCGGTAAGTATTTCGCGATGGAACACTATGGAGTCGAGCCGGATCTTACGGTTATTTCCAAATCAATGGCCGCTGGAATGCCAATCAGCGGTGTGATCGGCCGGGAGGAAATCATGGATAGCGCTAGCCCCGGGGAGCTTGGCGGAACGTATTGCGGAAGCCCGCTTGGATGCCGAGCAGGAATTGCAGTGCTTGACGTAATGGAAAAAGAAAATCTGAATGCACGCGCGGAAGCCCTTGGCAAACGGGTTATGGAAAAATTTGAAGAACTTTATGACCGTTACGATGTAATTGGTGATTACCGGGGACTTGGCGCGATGTGCGCACTTGAACTTGTAAAAGACCGGGATACAAAAGAGCCTGCCAAAGAACTGACTTCACAGGTATTAAAAGAAGCACATGAACGGGGGCTGATTGTACTAAAAGCTGGTGTTCATGACAATGTGGTCCGTCTCCTGATGCCGCTGGTGATCACGGATGAACAGTTGGATGAAGGCCTCGAAATACTAGAGGAGGCAATCGAATCAGTGCTTGTAGGTGCAAAGGGGTAGAAGGGATTTTTCATTGGCAGGTAGGAAAGATTAAAATTCTCCTACCTGCATATGGCCAGCTATGGCATTTGTAACCAAGGGTTGGCAAATGGCAATTTTTCTAAAGGGAGGAGAAGCACAGTTATGAGTGAAGTAAAAACACAACAATATTTAATGAGTATAAACGGTGAGTGGGTTGGCGATGAACTGGATTCACTTAATGTAGTTAATCCGGCAAATGGAGAAACGGTTGGAACGGTACCTAACGGAGGCGAAGAAGAGGCCAACCGCGCGATCGATGCGGCCCATGAAGCGTTTGGTCCGTGGTCCAGGTTGACTGCGTATGAGCGTGCAGGTTATCTGAAAAAGCTCCATCAGCTAATGCTTGATCACGAAGAAGAACTCGCGCAGATTATGACTCTGGAGATGGGGAAGCCAATAAAAGAATCACGTGGTGAGGTGAAATATGCGGCATCCTTTATCGAGTGGTTCGCGGAAGAGGGCAAGCGTATTTATGGGGAGACCATCCCAACGCACGTGTCGGGTAAACGGCTTCAGGTCTGGAAAAAACCAGTCGGTGTTGTGGCGGCAATCACTCCGTGGAACTTCCCTGCAGCGATGTTGACCCGTAAAATAGGACCGGCGCTTGCAGCAGGATGCTCCGTGTTGATGAAGCCATCAGGTGAGAGTCCGCTGACAGCAGTTAAGTTAATGGAATTGTGTGAGGAAGCAGGATTTCCAAAGGGTGTTGTTAACCTGGTAACCGGATCCTCTTCCAAAATTGCTAAAGCCATCATGGTGGATGATCGGGTACGCAAAATCACCTTTACTGGTTCTACGGAAGTTGGGAAAATCCTAATCCGCCAAAGCGCTGACCAAGTAAAACGGTTATCCCTCGAGCTTGGCGGCCATGCACCATTGATTGTACTGGATGACGCAAATGTCGATCTTGCGGTGAAAGGTGTTATGGCATCGAAATTCCGAAATTCTGGTCAAACGTGCATCTGTGCGAACCGGATTTATGTGCAGGCTGGCGTGTATGATGAATTCGTTGAAAAATTTGCGGAGGCAGCAGAGCAGTTGAAGGTTGGAAATGGCACTGATGAGTCATGTGATATTGGACCGCTCATCAATCAGGCAGGCCTTGATAAAGTGAACCGCCATGTCGAGGATGCGGTTAATAAAGGTGCATCTGTAGTGACCGGTGGTAAGGAGCTAACGGATAGTGGAGGGGTCTTTTTCCAGCCTACTGTCATCAAAGATGTTGATCGGTCAATGGTTATTATGCAGGAGGAAACGTTCGGTCCGGTGGCACCCGTACAAAAAATCGCATCTGATGAAGAAGCTGTTAAGCTGGCCAACGATACCACTTACGGCTTGGCCGCATACGTATTCACTGAGAATGTGGCGCGCGGTACCAAGCTGATTGAACAACTTAACTTTGGGATTGTCGGCTGGAATGATGGTGCACCATCCGCGGCACAAGTACCATTCGGTGGTATGAAGGAGAGCGGAGTTGGCCGGGAAGGCGGTCATGAAGGTATCGATGCGTTCGTTGAATCCCAATATGTTGCCATTGGAATGGATTAGGAGGGATCAGGTATGAAGCAGTTGATTGAGACGCTTAATGCTCCGAAGCCAACCGGACCTTATTCACAGGGGGTAAAAGCAGGTGGGTTTATTTTCGTATCCGGGCAGGATGGTGTTCATCCCGATGGCAGTACAGCGGGTGAATCGATTGGTGCGCAGGCGGCAGCAAGTCTTGATAACATAAAAAACATCCTTGCCGAAAAAGGAGCAGGATTATCAGATCTCGTCTATGTAACGTGTCATTTGAATGATTTAACCGAAGCGAATGTGAAAGCGTTCAATGAGGTTTATGCCGGCTATTTTGCCGATGTGGAAGTAAAGCCCGCGCGGATTACAGTGGGCAGTCAGCTGATGGAGACCGATGTGGAGATTACAGCAATTGCGTGTGTGGACTAACGGGGGAGTGAATTTGAGAACTCCCTCTTTTCTTTGGCAAGTAAGAAAGTATAAATACTTTCTTACTGCATAAGTGCAACTAAGGCTTTCGCCATTAAAGCTTGGCGATAAGCCAAGTTTTCTAATTGCATAAGGGCAACCAAGGCTATTGCTCTGCCAAGTCTTCTAACTATTTCCCATAGAGGGTGAGGTGTTGCCGAGTGGATGTTGGGGAGAAAATTAAAAAGAAATCAATGAAATTGCATGAACGGCTAATACGATGGCGCCGACACCTTCACATGAATCCGGAACTTAGTTTTCAAGAGGTCAAGACTGCCCGTTTTGTTGCTGGGGTACTCCGTGAAATCCCAGGTATGAAGGTGGAAGAGGGGGCTGGCTACCCAACTGCGGTGGTTGGCACACTTTCCGCTGGGGAAGGACCTGTAGTCGCGGTCCGGGCTGACATGGATGCATTACCGATCCGAGAGGAAAATAATGTGGAATACCGTTCTCGTCACGAAGGGATCATGCACGCATGTGGTCATGATGCCCATACAGCAATTGGCCTTGGCGTGGCGATCCTGCTTGGAGAATTTTTTTCGCTTGGTGAAGTGTCAGGTACCGTTAAGTTTCTATTCCAGCCAGCGGAAGAACGAGCGGATGAGCATGGGTCGACAGGTGCTCCGTATATGGTGAAGGGCGGTGTGCTTGATGACGTGGACTGTATAATAGCGCTTCATATGAGCCCGGAAAATACGCTTGGTGAAGTTCAGGTCCATGACGGTTACAGTATGGCTAACGTTGATGTGTTCGAGGCGAAAATTTTAGGGACCGGCGGGCATGGCGCATACCCGCATTTGGGTACTGATCCAGTCTGGATGCTCGGACCAGTACTCCAGGCATTGCACGGGATCGTTGCCCGGCGTGTTTCACCGCTGGATGCAGCAGTTGTGAGTGTCGGAAGTATTGTGAGCGGGTCGGCCGGCAATGTTATCCCATCCGAGGCAGTCGTCAAGGGAACTATCCGCAGTTATACACCGGATGTCCGCAAACTTGTGCATAGAGAGCTTGACCGGGCTTTCTCACTTGTAGAAGTTTTTGATGGGAAGTATGGCCTTGAGATAAAGACGGAGGACCCTGCTTTGTACAATGACCCGGGAGTGAACCAGGTAATCAGGACGGTCATCAATAATCTCTATCCCGAATATGAATTACTTGATACCCCTTTTGGCCTTGGTGGGGAAGACTTCGCTCATATGACGAGTGCTGTACCGGGTGCTATGTTCTTTTTGGGATGTGCGGTCGGGGATGGTGTGAGCAGGGATCTCCACACACCGAATTTTGATATTGATGAGCGGATCCTGCCAGTTGGTGTAAGTATTATTGCCGAGACAGTCCGGCGCTTTTTGGGTTCGGAAGTTAAGTAGTTTGGGTGATTTGACCGGGAGGAGGGATGTGATTGGAACCGAAACCTATTACTCTTCGGGATATTTGGATGGCACGGAAGCGAATTTCACCGATTGTTGAGAAGACCCCGTTGATATACTCTCCAAAATTATCGGAGTTCGCTGAGACGTCTGTCCACCTTAAACTTGAAAATCTGAATGTGAGCGGTTCTTTTAAAATAAGAGGGGCTGCGAATAAAATACTGAGTCTGACGCCAGAGGAACAAAAAATTGGGGTTACGACCTTTTCGACCGGTAACTTTGGGATGGCGGTAGCGCATATTGCAAAAACGCTCGGAATCAGGGCAGTCATATGTATTTCTAACCGGGTACCCGAAGTGAAAGTGAATGCGCTGAAAGAGTCCGGCGCTGAGATTGATATTTACGGGGGATCACAGGATGATGCGGAACGGAGAAGTTACCAGCTTCAACAGGAACATGGATTAACGGTGGTACACCCTTTTGATGATCAGCATATCATAGCCGGCCAAGGCACGATTGGTCTTGAGCTGCTGGAAGACATTCCTGAAATAGATACCGTAATTGGAGGGCTTTCCGGGGGCGGGTTACATTCCGGAATCGGGTCCGCATTAAAGTTAACCGATCCTTCTATCAAAGTACTTGGCGTATCAACAGCACAGGGGCCGACTATGTATGAAAGCATCCGGGCAGGGAAACCGGTCATCGTTCAAGAGCAGGATACACTCGCAGACAGCCTGCTAGGCGGGATTGGTCTGGACAACCGCTATACATTTAATATGGTCCAGCAATTTGTTGATGAAATTATTTTGCTGAATGAGGATGAATTCGCCAAGGGGATGGCGTTCATGCTAGAAAACCACCGTATGGTCATCGAAGGGGCTGCAGCGTCGGGTATTGGCGCTATTTTAAATAGAAAAGCAGACTTAGGCGAGCACGTTGCAGTCGTAGTCAGCGGATGCAGCGTTGATTTAGCCACTATTCTTGAAATAGCTGGTAACTATTAATCTGTAACGCTCAAGTGAATAGATAGGGAGGTTTTTTGAATGAATAAAATGTTATACAATGACCAGATTGTCGAGCGGGAAAATCTGATTAACATCGAGGACCGGGGCTACCAGTTCGGTGATGGAATCTATGAGGTTATCGGGGTGTATGACGGGAAACCGCTAATGCTTGATGAGCATTTGGTGCGGCTTGAGCGAAGTGCGCGGGAGGTACAGCTAAACTTACCAAGCCCGGCCAATGAGCTAAAAACCAAGCTGGAAGAACTGGTTGCTGAGAATGGGTTGAATGAAGGAATTATATATATGCAGATATCCAGGGGAGCGGCACCAAGATGGCATGAATATCCGGCAAAAGACGTTCTGCCGGTCACGATTGCCTATACACGGGCTGAGGAGCGGGAAACTGCTGTCGAGGATGAAGGTGCTACGGCTGTTCTTGCTGAGGATATCCGCTGGCTGCGCTGTGATATTAAAACACTGAACCTGTTGCCGAATGTTATGGCCAAGCAGAAAGCAGTCGAAAATAATGCGATTGAAGCTATTCTTCATCGTGGTGAAACAGTTACTGAAGCAAGTGCTTCTAATGTCTTCATTGTAAAAGATGGTGAGCTATACACCCATCCTGCCGACAATTTTATTTTAAACGGAATCACTCGCAGGAAGGTTCTCCAGTTATGTGACTCATTAAATCTTAAAGTTAATGAAGAAACGTATACGGTGGATGATTTGCTAAAGGCAGATGAAGTTTTTATTACAGCGACCAAACTGGATATTGTACCGATCCTTGAAGTTGATGGTAAAAAAATTGGAACAGGTAAGCCTGGTCCGGTAGTTAAGCAGCTTATCCGGGAATTCCGCGCCCTCTACATGGATGAAACAGTTAAAAAATCTTAAATGGGAGGTGCGGTGTAATGACTTCTTCATTCAGCCCGACGGTTGCGGAGATTGATTTGGAAGCCTTCAGATATAATGTAGAGAATTTCAGCCAGCTTGCTTCAAACTCACTCCTGATGGCGGTGATTAAGACGGATGCTTATGGACACGGCGCCGTTCCAATCGGCAAGGAAGCGATTAAGGCTGGTGCAGACCGCCTCGGTGTTACCTCGGTCGAAGAGGGCATCAGTCTGCGTGAAAACGGGGTTGAGGTCCCGATTCATCTTCTCAGTGCCGTATTTTCGGAGCAGGCGGCAGACGTGGTGAAACATGACTTAACAGCCTCTGTCTCCACTAGCAAGCTTGCTGAATCGCTTAGCAAAGAAGCTTTAACACTTGGTAAAAAAATACCGGTACACCTGAAAATTGATACGGGACTTCACCGTTTTGGAATCACGCCGGCAGAATCCATTTCATTCTGCCGGGACACATATGGGTTGTCTGGGCTGGAATGGGAAGGTATCTATACGCATTTTTCAAGTGCTGATGAAGGGAACTGGGAAACCACGGAAAGGCAATTCGATCTATTTTTAAAAACCGTCATGGACCTGAAGCGTGATGGATTCGAATTTCCAATCAGACATGCCGGGGCATCGACAATCGCTATCGAACGGAACGATATGCATCTTGATATGATTCGTCCCGGTGCGGCATTGTTTGGCTATCAGCCAGAAGCCCGGCAAAAAGAATTAGTCACCCTGAAACCAGTCCTTCGCCTGAAATCCAGACTGCTGAGTGTCCGGGAATTTCCGCCAAACACACCGGTTGGTTACGGAGGTAATTATGTCACCGACCGTAATCAGAGATTAGCTGTTGTACCAATCGGGCATGGGGACGGTTACCAGCGTTCTTTATCAAATAAAGGAGAAATGCTCGTCAACGGGAAGCGAGCCAAGATAGCTGGAACCATTTCCCTTGATCAGACGATTATAGATGTAACAGATATTCCGGATGTCAGAGAAGGAGACGAGGTAGTAATAATCGGCAGGCAGGGTGATGATGCAATTACCGCCCGTGAAGTAGCCGGATGGATGGACAGCATTGTTGATGAAGTCCTTGCCAGCCTGATGGGTAGGGTACGAAGGATATACCATTAAAAAGAACAAATGGGGAGGAACCTAGATGGATTTCTTATCAATCATTCCACCAATTGTAGCTGTAGTGCTGGCAATCATAACAAAACGTGTTTTATTGTCTCTGTTTATTAGTGTCTGGGTAGGTGGGTTAATTGCTATTGGAGGTAACCCGTTTGCAGCCGTAGGGACTACCTTCACATGGGTTAAAGATGTAATGATAGATCCCTGGAATGCCCGATTTCTCGTTATGACAGCTTTGTTAGGGGTAGGCGCCGCCTTTATGTTTAAAACAGGGGGTTCTGCCGGTCTTATCAGAGCCCTGGAGAAAAAGCTTACCTCTAAAAAAAGAGTTCAGTTCTTATCCTACTTCTTAGGACTTATCATCTTCTTCAATGACTATGTGAACTCTGTAATAGTAGGTAACGCAACAAAGGATATTACTGCTAAACATAAAGTTTCGAGAGAAAAGCTATCCTATATCCTTGATTCAACCGCGGCTCCAATAGCAACTATTGGACCTGTCTCTGATTGGATAGGATTTCAGGTGTCATTAGTAGCAGCAGCATTTGCTAGTGTTGGCATTATTGGAATAGAACCTTATTTTGCATTCTTGCAGTCTATTCCTTGGAATTTTTATGCTATTCTTTGTTTGTTTGCTGTTCCAATGATAATTGCAGGAAAAGACTTCGGTCCCATGGCGAAAGCGGAAAAACGAGCGCATGAAACGGGAAAATTAATTCCTGATGGATCAACTCCCTTATCCTCGGTTGATCAGGATTTAGGCGAACCACATAAGCGTGAAGGGAGTATTTGGAGTTTTATTCTCCCGCTTGCTGCCCTGATTTCTGTTAGCATTTGGGGGCTATGGTATTCGGGTGGCGGTGCAACCGGGAAACCTATTATGGATGCACTGGCTGATACGGATGTGTCGGTAGCCCTTACTTGGGGAGCTTTTGCCATGACTTTAATTGGTTTAATAATAGCTCTTACACTAGGGATGGGATTTAAACAATGCGAGGAAACAATACTGGGTGGGATTCGGACAATGCTTCCTGCTTTAGTTATCATAATCCTGGCCTGGTCCATCGGTACAGTCACATCGGAGTTGGGAACTGCAGAATTTGTAGTTAGTATGACTGAAGGGTGGATGACCGCAGCCCTATTGCCATTCCTTATATTCGCAATTGGAATGTTTATTTCTTTTGCAACCGGAACCTCGTGGGGCACTATGTCAATTTTGACTCCGATTGCCATTCCGATGGCTTATTCATTCGGAGGGGAAGAGCTGATTCCAATTATCATTGGAGCTATCTTTGCCGGCGCAATTTTTGGCGATCATGTTTCGCCTATTTCTGATACAACTGTAATGGCATCCATATTCGCTGAATCTGATCATATAGCCCATGTTAATACTCAAATTCCCTATGCGCTTGTCCCTGCTGGAATTGCAGGTGTTCTTTACTTAACATATTCACTGATTGGTAGCAGCATTGTACTTTTGATCATAGGGATTATCACTCAATTCATCCTGATACGATATTTAGGGAACAGGGAAGCCGCCAAGGAAACGGTTGAAGAGAGTAAACTGAGAGCATAAACAAAGGAGGAAACCATGAAAACTATTAATATAGCACTCATCCCAGGCGATGGAATCGGATCGGAAGTTGTCGCCGAGGGAGTAAAGGTTTTACAAGCAATCGAAGCAATGGATGACTCACTTTCCTTTTCTTTCACTGAGTTCCCGTGGGGATGTGAGTATTATCTCGAGCACGGAAAAATGATGGCCGATGACGGAATTGAAAAGTTGAAATCCTTTGATGCGATTTATCTTGGGGCGGTCGGCTATCCTGGGGTTCCGGATCACATTTCACTATGGGATTTATTGCTTCGGATACGAAAAGAGTTTGATCAGTACGTCAATCTTCGACCTGTAAAGCTGCTTAATCAATCATTGACACCGCTGAAGTCAAAGACGGAGGAAGATATTGATTTTCTTGTTATCCGTGAGAACAGTGAGGGCGAATATGCAGGTGCCGGTGACTGGCTGTTCAAAGGAAAGCCTGAGGAAGTGGTCCTTCAGACAGGCGTTTTTTCCCGGAAAGGAACGGAGCGCATCATCCGCTATGCATATGAGGAAGCACGCCGGTCAAAACGAACACTGACAAGTATAAGCAAAGGCAATGCGTTGAATTACTCGATGGTTTTCTGGGATGAAGTATTTGAGGAAGTCGGAAAAGAATATCCTGATGTCGAGACGTATTCCTATTTGGTTGATGCGGCGAGCCTATATATGGTGAGCGACCCGGGGAGGTTTGAAGTCGTGGTAACATCGAATCTTTTCGGTGATATCATAACGGACCTGGGTGCGGGAATTACCGGTGGTCTTGGCCTTGCCACAGGTGCTAACGTTAATCCGGAAAAAGAATTCCCATCCATGTTTGAGCCAGTTCACGGTTCAGCTCCTGATATTGCTGGAAAAGGCGTAGCGAATCCACTGGCCGCTATCTGGTCGGTCAGCCAGCTGCTTGACTTTTTTGGTGAAGAAAAATGGGGTGCAGTCGTACTGGAAACGATAAAATCGATTATTGGTGACACAGAAAGGCTGACACCGGACTTGAAAGGCAAAGCATCAACCGCTGAAGTCGGTGATTGGTTTGTAGAACTGTTGAAGAAAAAGTAATAAGTGAATATAGTAGGAAGCCTGCAGATTATAAAAACTGCAGGATTTTTCTTTTTTTAGATGGAATTTTGGTGTTCATCTCCAGTATAATCAGCTATCATTAAAGAAATAAGTGATATGGCAGTGAAAGGGGTGCCCGGATGAACAAGACGGTAAAAGATATGCTTATGATTATTATTGGTTCATTTATTTTCGCGATCGGGGTTAATTACTTTGCTATTCCAAACCGTCTGTCTGAGGGCGGGGTTATCGGGATAACCATTGTTACCTATTATTTGTTCGACTGGTCGCCTGGAATCGTAAACTTCATACTCAATACGTCCCTGGTCGCAGCTGGGTACAAGTTCTTTGATAAAAGGGTTACCATCTATACAGTGATTGCCATAATCTTCACATCCATTTTCCTGCATGTGACAGTTGGCTGGGGAGATGAAATTAACGGGGACACATTGCTGGCAGCTCTGTTTGCCGGACTGGCGGTTGGGCTAGGGCTAGGACTTATTTTTCGCTCTGGTGGAACGTCCGGCGGATCGGCAATTCTAGCACGTCTTGGAAATCAATATCTCGGCTGGACTATTGGAAAAGGAATGCTCGTCATCGACATTGCCGTTATCGTTGTATCGTCATTTATCATCGGGCAGGAAAAAGCGATGTATACACTGATTTCGGTTTATGTGGGCGCCAAAGTTATCGATGTGGTTGTGGAAGGGGCGAATGAACGGACAGCGGTAATGATTATCTCCAAATACCCGAAAGAAGTACTTGATGCGGTTACCAGCAAGATGGAACGTGGCATTACGGTACTTGAAGGACGCGGCGGTTATTCAAATTCACAGCAGGAAGTACTCTACCTTGTTATAAACAAATATGAGATTGTCCCGTTTCGAAAAATTATTACGGATATCGATCCCGATGCTTATGTGACGGTCCACGGAGTCCAGGAAATTTTCAAAAAAGGATACAAAGGAAGGTAGTCTAACAAGGTTGATGAAACCATTGACATTGTACGGTCACCTCTATATAATTAACCGGGTAAAATGGATAAAAACATATCCGTAAATTAACGGAAGAGGTTCTTAGCTTCACCCTCTATAAAAAACTAAGGACAGATGATGCGATTATAGACCATGTGCCTTAGGGCCGTGGTCTTTTTTTATGAAAGGCTGTTTTCTAAAAGATTGTTGTTATTGCCACAAAAGCAGTAAATTGTGACGTAAATAAAAATTGAGATGTGGAAGAAAGCGCTCCGGCAATACACTTCGCTTTCCGTGGACTCACCACGAGCCTCCTCGTTCACCAAAACCGCTCACTGTGGGGTCTCTTAGGCTCGTTGTTCCACAGGAGTCTTCGTGTATTGCCTACGCTTGATAACGTTATTAACACGAATTTAGGTGTATGCCCTTAATTTTGAAAACTATTCTAAGCTGCGGAAAAATACGACTCTCCTGGGGGAAGAGCAACTTCCGAAGACCCCGCAACGAGGGAACGAGTGAGGAGGCTGAGGTGCTGCCCCCGGCTAAGAAGACACTAGGAAAGCGCTAGCTTGAGTAGATGTCGCCTTGGTACCCGGAGTGGTGAAAGGGAGTATTTTTCCGCAGCGTCGATTAGAGCACATTTTAAATTATCATTACGTTGCAGTTTATTATCAACTTCGAAGGTTAAAGAGCGACAATTCTTAAGAAAAGAGTCTAATGAAAAAAGAGAGGAGGATGCTGTATGGCTGGGAGACGGGATGAAGAACTTACTGATGTGACCCTTCTAGGAAGCCAGGGGACAACATATAGTTTCGATTACACACCAGAGATTCTTGAGACGTTTGATAATAAACACGTCAACAGAGATTATTTTGTGAAATTCAATTGCCCAGAGTTTACTACTCTATGTCCAAAGACCGGACAGCCAGATTTTGGAACAGTTTATATCAGCTATATTCCTGATGAGAAGATGGTGGAGAGTAAGTCTCTTAAACTCTATTTGTTCAGTTTCAGGAATCATGGCGATTTCCATGAGGACAGTATGAACATCATCATGAATGATCTGATTGAATTAATGGACCCGCGCTATATCGAAGTATGGGGGAAATTCACTCCAAGAGGCGGCATATCAATCGATCCGTACTGTAATTATGGGAAGCCTGGGACTAAATATGAACAGATGGCCGATCATCGCATGATGAACCACGATATGTATCCGGAAAAAATAGATAATCGCTAGAGTTTGTATCGAGGGTTAGCTTTGCCCCTTTTCCAGGTAAAGGAAGAGGATAAAATGTTTGTTTATTTAAATGCTCTGTTTGTGGGGCTCTTGCTTATCGCCAATATATTGGGTGTTAAGCTGTTCAGTATCGGAGAGTTTGTTTTACCAGCGGCTGTTGTGGTGTATGTCGTCACATACTTGATCACTGATGTGATTGGAGAAATTTACGGGAAAGAAGCAGCCAGAAAAACGGTCCAGGCAGGATTCGTTACCCAAATTATTGCCTTGATATTTATCTTTATTGCAATCCAGTTGCCTGCTGCACCGGTCTTCGGCGCCCAAGAGGAATTTGAACAGATTCTTGGGGGAAGTTTCCGGGTAATTCTTGCCAGTCTAATCTCTTATATTGCCAGCCAGAATCTAGATGTGTCGATATTCCATCGTTTAAAAGCAAAACATGGAGACAAAAAACTCTGGCTTCGGAATAATGTATCTACGATGACAAGCCAACTGGTTGATACCACGCTATTTATCACGATTGCTTTCTGGGGAATTGTTCCAACGAATGTATTGCTCGGTATGATTCTGACTCAGTACGTATTTAAATTGTGTGTCGCATTAATTGATACACCGGTTGCTTATTTGCTGGTAAAAACAGCGAAAAAGCCCGAAAAAAATGCAGCATAGAAAGTAACGCCATTCCTGTTTGGGGATGGCGTTTTTGCGTATTATCTCTAGGATTTAAAGTTATTCAAATCTTCTCTATGAAAAAAAATTCTAAAAAAATATTAATCTACCTCTTGTAAACCGCTTTCATTTATTATACACTCTTACTAAATCGGTTTAGTAAATCGGTTTAGTAACTTCAAGTTATTTTTTATTTAGGAGAAAAGGAAATGAAAACTGTTACTATTTCAGATGTCGCACGGCATGCACAGACCTCCAAAAGTACTGTATCTCAGTTTCTGAATAAGCGATACGATTACATGAGGGATGACACAAAGAAACGAATTGAAGCGGCAATTGAGGAATTGGGTTATAGCCCCAACATAGTTGCTAGAAGTTTAAAACAAAAATCCACCAAGACAATTGGGGTAATCGTTGCAAATATTTTACACGTCTTTTCTACACAAGTGATCCGTGCTATCGAAGATTTTTGCAATGACTCAAATTATCATGTAATTGTTTGTAATGCAGACGACGATCCTGCCAAAGAAAAGCGGTACATAGAGATGCTTCGTGCTAAGCAGGTGGATGGGATTATTGCTTTTCCAACTGGAGGTAATGTCGATCTTTATAAAAAACTGATAAGTGAGAGCTATCCTCTTGTCTTTCTCGATAGAAAAGTACAGGAAATATCAGTTAACACTGTTTTACTGGACAACGAAAAGGCTGCAAAAATAGCTGTCGATGAGTTTGTGAAGACGGGATATGACAAGATTGGTATTATTACCCCCTCATTAGAGAAAGGTATCACGCCAAGGGTTGAAAGGGTCAGCGGTTTTAAAAAAGCCCTCGAAGAACATGGTTTGCCAGTAAAACCTGAATATATTGTAAGCGCTAAAATTGCGGATATTCAGCGGGAACTCGAGAAAATGCTTAATTTACCAGAGCCCCCAAAGGCAATTCTGGCACTGAATGACCGGGTTTTATTTGAAATTCTCAAATATGCAAAAGAGCATAGTTTAAAAATACCCGAGGACATAGCAGTAATAGGAATTGATGATGTTTCATTTGCCGGATTTTACAGCCCGGAGCTTACGACGATAGCTCAGCCTGCTTTCGATATGGGAAAGAAAGCTGCAGAGTTGCTGCTTAATAGAATAGCAAGCAAAGGTTCTGAGGTTGAGGTTAATACTTTCCGGTTTGACCCTCAATTAAAAAAACGTTCCTCATGCTAAAGGCAGTTATTTTACAAAATAAGCATTAATTAGACGAGAGGTGTACAGTTTAATGAAAAAAATCACACACACTATTGCAAACGAAGTATCGGGCGTACTGGAGCGGGTCGACCCGGAAGAATCTACAAATCTAGCGGACGAGCTCCAGAGTGCCAATCGAATTTTTGTAGCAGGTACCGGACGTTCCGGGTTAATTGGTAGAGTTTTTGCAATGCGACTAATGCATAGTGGCTATCACATTTATGTGGTTGGTGAAACGATTACACCCAGCATAAAAGAAGATGATCTCTTACTAGTGATTTCAGGTTCTGGGACTACTGATTCTTTAAAACACTATGCCGCAAAATCCAAAAAAGTTGGTTTTAAAGTAGCATTGGTGACTACCAATAGAAATTCTCCGATAGGCGAGCTAAGCGAATGTATAGTAGAAATTCCGGCAGCGACGAAAAAGAGACTATCAAGCGAACCTGACACGATTCAACCATTAGGAAGCCAATTTGACCAATCCGCGCATCTGCTGTTAGATGCTGTAGCAGTTTATCTGCTGCAAAAGCATACTAATGAAGAAAGCGCTTCAAAATTAAATGAAGTACATGCCAACTTAGAATAGAGGTGATTTGATGGATATTGTTCAATCTATTAAGAAACATATGATTGTAGCTGTAATACGAAAGGCCGATGAGACTAATATTATTTCTATTATTGATGCGTTATATAAAGGGGGTGTTAAAGCTGTCGAGATAACTGCAGAGACACGGCATGTAACTAAATTAATTGAAATGGCAGTTAAGGAGTTCAATGGAAAAGTAGCAATTGGAGCCGGAACTGTCTTAGATGCTGAGACTGCTAGAGCAGTTATTATGGCAGGTGCTGAATTTATAGTTTCTCCAACGTTGAATCCAGATACGATCAAAATAACAAACAGATATGGGATTACCAATATATCAGGAGCTCTAACACCTACAGAGATTTTAACCGCATATGAACATGGTGCTGATATGGTTAAAGTATTTCCAGCGGACGCGTTTGGTCCCGATTATATCAAAAATATCCATGGCCCCCTTCCGCATATCCCGATTATGGTGACGGGTGGAATTACACTGGATAACATGAATGAGTATGTGTCAAAAGGCAGTAATGCAGTAGGTATTGGGGGAAGTTTAGTTAATGTTTCACGTTTGCAAACGGAGGATGATTATAAGCGATTATCAAGTGAGGCAAGCCGGTTTGTAGACAAGATAAAAGAAGTTAAATAATGAATTAGTTCAAATAAGAGAGGGAGATTTAACAATGAAAAAGTTCGCATTTATATTGTTCTTAGCTGTAATTACAATTATTGCAGGGTGTGGAGATAAAAGTGAAGGAAGCTCTGGCGACGGATCCATTAAAATTGTTGCTGCACATAACCAAACCTCACCTGAGAATCCATATCAGGACGGATTACTAAAGTTTAAAGAGGTAGCAGAGGCAGAATCAGATGGCAATATTAAGGTAGAGGTTCATGCAGGAACAATTGGAACAGAAGAATCAGAACTTGTGGAAAAACTTAAAACCGGTGGCGCTGATGTAGTACTTGTCTCACCTGGTTTCATGACACAAACAGGTATAAAAGAAGTAAATCTTTTAGCTCTTCCATATTTATTTGATAGCTATGAGCATTGGGAGAAAGTAGTTGACGGTGAAGTCGGTGATAAAATGGCAAATATTATTAACGAAAAATCCAATAATGACTTTAAGCTGCTTGGGTATTGGACAGCTGGTGTTAGACACTACTATGGTAAGAAGCCACTTCAGTCAATGGAAGATCTGGAAGGTCTAACAATGAGAACTCAAACTTCCGGTGTCGTTGCTAACTATTGGAAACAAACAGGTGCAATCCCTACATCGGTAGCATGGGGAGAATTATATCAGGCATTACAGCAAGACGTTGTTGACTCAGCAGAAAACGCTTACCCATATTTTGTACAACAAAATCATCACACTACTGACAATGGTAAGTATATTACAGAAACAGGTCATGACTATACAACCAGGTTCCTACTGGTAAATGGAAACAAATTTGATTCTTATACGAAAGAACAGCAGGAAATCATTTTGAAAGCTGCAGAAGCATCCGTTAAAGCTGAAAGAGAATCTTTGTATAAGCAAGAAGAAGAATACAAGCAAAAAGCTATAGACGACGGTGCGAAAGTAAACGAAATTGATAGACAGCCTTTCATTGAACTGGCTAAGCCTCTTCAGGATAAAGCTGCAAAAGAGATGGGTGTTACAGACCTGCTTGAGAAAATAAGAGAAATGAAATAAAGATAATGACTGGAGGAATGGACACTTTATGTGTCCTTTCCTTTGGCCTTCTATAGGAGGATAGACATGAATCGCTTTATAAAAATGCTTGAAAAAATACAACTAACATTGGGTATACTCTTCCTCTCATTATTTTTCATAGTTATCGTAATTCAAATCACTACTAGGCATCTTGGGATTTCGGTTATTTGGACAACAGAACTAGCTACCTATTCATTTATATGGGCAGTGTTTATGGGGGCAGCTGTTATGGTTAACCGTCGAGAACACTTTACTTTTGATTATTTACAGCGAAAATTAAAAGGGAAAACACTACTGATATTAAATATTTTTAATGATCTGGTATTGATTGTATTTAATATTGCTCTATTTATCTATGGATTAGAGGTCGTAGAAGGTTTCTGGTCATATAATTGGGTAGCATTACCTCAATTGAAAATGGGGTATGTTTGGATTTCAATCCCTATTATGGCTGGTACTATGATTCTTTACTCGATCTCCCACTTGATGAAACATGTAAAGTCACTAAAGGTCGGGGAGGTAAGTGAATAATGGGATTCCTATTAGTAGGGTTATTTATTGTTTTAATGTTCATTGGAATTCCTATAGCGTTTGTAATAGGGATCGTAGCGTTACTTGGGATTATGAATATACCGTATATCCCTGAAATGACCGTTCCGATGAAAATGTTGAATGGACTGGATTCGTTTGTTCTTTTGGCAGTCCCGTTATTTATTTTAGCTGCCAACTTAATGAATTCCGGTAAGATTTCGGTTAAACTCATCGACCTTGCGTTGGCAATAGTAGGTCCAATCCGAGGAGGACTGGCACACGCTAATATACTGGTGTCTATGATGTTTGCGGGTGTATCTGGAGCATCCCAGGCAGACACAGCTGGCGTAGGGAAAATTCTTATTCCGAGTATGATTAGAAAAGGATATGACAAGGAAACAGCAGTGGGTGTTACAGCTGCATCCTCAACTGTCGGTGTGGTTATCCCGCCTAGTATCCCAATGATAATTTTCGCAGGATTGACGAATGCTTCAGTTGGTGCACTTTTTCTTGGAGGAATAGTACCAGGTGTATTAATAGGACTAGCTATGATGATATTTGTGTATATACTGGCGGTTAAGCGGAATTATCCCAAGCAAGCGAGGGTCGAATTTTCGAAGTTTCTTAAGCTGCTGATGGAAACTATTCCAGCTTTATTTACAATCGTAATTATTATTGGCGGTATTGTCAGTGGCTTTTTCACTGCTACGGAGGCCGCAGCAATCGCATCACTATATACCCTGTTGATCAGTATGTTTTTCTACAAAACGTTAAAACTGAAAGATCTACCTAAAATTTTAATTGATACGTTATCATTAAGTTCCCTGTCGCTGTTCGCATTAGCTACTGCGAGTGCATTGGGTGAATTAATGAGTTATTACCAACTTGGAACGTTAGCTCAGCAATTCTTTACAAATAACGTTGGAACAGAATGGTTGTTTATTATTATTATTGTTGGTTTCTTCTTATTTATTGGAACCTTCATGGACGCAATACCAGCTATGATTCTATTCGTGCCGGTTATCTTGCCAACAGCATTGCAATTTGGAATTGATCCAGTTCATCTTGGGTTAATTGTTGTTTTAACGTTAGCTGTAGGACTGGTAACTCCGCCGTATGGATTGTGTTTACTGCTCGCAGCGAAAATAGGAGACTTATCTATTGAAAGGTCATTTAAAGCGGTAGTACCGTATATTGCGATTATCATAGTAGTTTTACTATTTATTGCCTTCTTCCCGGATATTGCATTTTATGTTCCTAAAATGATTAACCCATCATTGTTTTAACGTTATAGGGTTTTAAACTGGAGGCGAACTTATGTTAAGCGGTTCTGATACTAACAAAAAAATGGCCGGTGAAGAGGCAGTCAATTATATTGAAGACGGTATGATTGTTGGCCTGGGTTCAGGTTCAACCGTGAATTTTATGTTAAAAAAACTTGGAGAGCGTGTTAAAGAAGGTTTGAAAGTAAAAGGGATACCTACTTCTATAAAAACTGAACGGTTAGCCAGGGAGTTAGGTATACCCTTAATAGAATCAGTAAATATAGAGAGAATTGATTTAGCGATTGATGGAGCAGATGAAGTTGACAATGACCTGCATCTCCTGAAAGGCGGGGGAGGTTCTTTGGTTAGAGAGAAAATTGTTGATGAAGCCTCCGATAAGCTAATTATTATAATTGATGGATTAAAAAAAGTATCTCATTTAGGGGCATTCTCACTTCCTATAGAAATTGTGCCTTTTGGCTGGAAACTAACTGAAATCCAGATTAAAAAGTTGGGTGGAATTCCGACTTTACGGAAAAAGAATGATGAGATATTTGTATCCGACAATGGGAACTTTATTCTGGATTGTGACTTCGGGCAAATAACAGATCCACAACAGTTACACTATAAATTAAAACTGCTTACAGGGGTAGTGGAAACAGGATTATTTGTCAGCATAACTGATAAAGTTATCATCGGCCGAAATAGCAGGGTTGACGTTCTTCATAGGTCACATTCGGATATGGAAGCTGACCTTGAATCAACAAGTCTTTTGCACAGGAGGAACTACAGTGAATGATGTAATTACAATTGGTGAAGCAATGATAGCCTTTAGCCCTGGCGCCACGGGACCTATGAAATTCGTTAATCAATTTGAGAAAAAGGTTGGTGGGGCAGAGTTAAACCTGGCTATTGGCTGTTCCAGGCTCGGACTTAACGCGGGTTGGATTAGTAAGCTGGGTAACGATGAATTTGGCAAGTATATTCAAACTTTTACTCGTGGAGAAGGAATCGATATATCTCATGTTGACCTCGTGGATGGATTCCCTACTTCCTTGAATTTCAAAGAGATTATGGAAGATGGCAGTGTAAGAACGTTTTATTATCGCGATAAATCTCCTACCTTAACGATGACGCCCGAGGATTTAGACGAATCTTATTTTCAAAATGCTAAAATATTGCATTTAACAGGAATCTTTCCAGCGATCGATCCCAAAAACATGGAAATCTTTGAACGTGCAATATCCCTGGCGAAAAAGTATGGTCTAAAAATCTCTTTTGATCCCAATATCCGGTTACGTATGTGGAGTAAGGAAGAAGCAAAAGAAGTACTTTCAAAAATCCTCCCGCATGTGGATATATTACTGGCTGGGGATGAAGAAATGGATATCATTATCGGTGAAAAAGATCCAGAAAAAATAATTGAAAGAGGAAAAGACCTTGGGATTTCTTTCATTGCGGTAAAACAGGGTGATAAAGGGTCGGTGGGTTACTATAAGGGGGAAACGTTTGAAGCAGCGCCAATTAAACCTGCAAAAGTTGTAGATACTGTTGGCGCAGGAGATGGGTTTAACGCTGGTGTGCTTTTTGGATTCTTGTATAATTGGTCACTGAAAAGAACGCTCGAATTCGCCAATACAATAGGGTCCATGGTGGTAGGTGTCAAAGGGGATAACGAAGGTTTGCCATATTATGAGGATGTACAACAACGATTAGGTGAAGTAGAACGTATCGAACGATAAGGAGGGGAGCCCCATGAAATTACAGCTTGCTTTAGATCGGTTAACAAGAGAAGAATGTTTACGAATTGTTAAAGAAACGGAACAGGAAATTGATTTAATAGAAGTAGGAACAGGCGTAATAAAGGAATATGGAATGGCGATAGTTAGAGAAATAAAAAAGATTTACCCTAACAAAACTATTGTTGCAGACATGAAAACCTGTGATGCTGGTGGCCATGAAGCAAAGCAGGCGTTTGAAGCAGGCGCTGATATCGTGACAGTAATGGCGTTTTCTTCTGACTTAACAATTAAAGACACAATGAAGGTAGCAGAAGAATATAGAAAGCAAGCAATGGTTGATTTACTGGAAGTCTCTTCAAGGGATCGGATGCAACAACTGGAAAACATCGGTGTTAACTTAGTTAGCCTTCATGTTGGAAAAGACAAGCAGCAGGAAGGGAACTTTGATACAGAGTTATTTTCATTGGTAAAGGGTTTTGAATTCGAGGTCACCGTCGCAGGTGGAATTAATTTGGACACTTTACCAGATATCATTCAGAAAAAGCCGGATACGGTTATAGTAGGTAGTGCGATAACAAAAGCTAGCAATCCTCAACAAATAGCATCTGAAATGAAAAGGTTAATAGATTAGTACGTGCATAGAGAGGAAAATACGGAATGAAATTAGGGACAATTGGGACTGGCTGGATTACCAGTCAGTTTATTGAAGCAGTTAAAGAAACAGGCGTTTTTAAGGTCCTTGCTGTATACTCTCGCACTGAGCAAAAAGCAAATCAGTTCGCTAACCGCCAGGGTGCTGAGAATTTCTATACTGATTTAGAGGAAATGGCGAATAGTACTTTAATTGATACTGTCTATATAGCATCACCAAATTCGTTACATTACGATCATGCATTAATGTTTTTAAAAAAACAAAAGAACGTAATTTGCGAAAAACCTATCTTTTCAAATATAGCTGAGCTTGAAAATGCCTATAAGGTGGCGGAGGAAAATGGTGTATATTTGTTCGAAGCTATAAAAAACATCCATTTGCCTAATTTCGATTGCTTAAAGAAAAATTTAGAGAAAGTGGGTAATGTTCGGAGTGCGGTATTACACCGTATTCGGTATTCCTCCCGGTATAATGAGTATTTAGATGGGAAGATTCCTAATATATTTTCACCGGATTATTCTGGTGGAGCACTTGTGGATTTAGGGATCTATCCCCTGTCTGCAGCGGTGGCGTTGTTCGGAATGCCTGAGTATTTCACATATTTTCCCGTGATATTATCCTCTGGGGTTGATGGTGGTGGAACGCTTGTTTTGACTTATAAAGATTTCACCTGTACGATTATATGCTCCAAGATTACTACGTCATATATGGCATCTGAAATCCATGGTGAGAAAGGAACTATTTCTATTGATGACACTGGGACTCTTTCAAGGCTGAGTTTTATAGATATACACTCGGCTCACAGAGAGGATTTCGGAATATACCAGAATGAGAATGAAATGGTATACGAAGTTCAGCAAATAGCAGAAATAATAAATACTAAGAATCATAAAAAGTATAGTGCCCTTCGAGAACTAAGCCATGATGTTTTATCTATCATGGAAGAAGCCAGAAAGCGAAATGGTATTATCTATTCGAGTGAACAATAAACGTGTTAGAGTTATAGGAGATGAAAAGTAGTGCTTTGTTAAATAGCACTGCTTTTTCTTTCTAAAAGATTGTTGTTTTATTTTTGACTCAAACGTGTTAACTGCGACATTGCACCGTAGCTTGCTCCGGAAGCATATTCCGTTTTCCTCGGGATCGCGTTGAGCCACCTCGAAAAAAGTGATGTCCATTTCCGCAGCGCCAAAATAGCGTTTCCTAGTCAATTAAATTTTCCCTACTAGCTTTTAATATTTACTGTAGGGTTTAAAAAAGACCTGGAAGACTTACTTGAATGAAAAAGACCTTGAAGACTGGTATAATCAATTTGAATTAGATTTCAAATATGTAACGACCACATAAGTAATGTAAATAAGATTATTGGATTTTTGGATTTCTTGTGGAGGTAAAAGAATGCAGCGTTCAGGGTTTTTTGGGAATTTATCAGGACTTGCCGGGTGGATTAGCCGCCTAGCAATGCTCAATTTACAATGGGTTAGTCTGAATCTCCCGGTTTTAATAATCGGTTTTTATATTTTATTTACTCCGATGGAGACTATCCTGCCAATTCATTTTGTCCTTATGCTGATTTGGATGCCGTTGGTGTGTCTGCCTAGTACGATTGCCGTTGTGATAAAAATACGGGAATGGATAGTGATGAAAGAGCATATCGGCGGCCAGCAAACATACTGGTCATATTTAAAAGAGAATTACAGTCGGAAAATATTTTTTAGTCTCTGGCTTACTTTATACTGGTTTATCTGGATTGCAGCATTTTTCTTCCTAAACATGCTCCTTCCTGTATTGGGAACAGTTCTGGTCTTCATTGGACTGGTACTATTCGTTTATACACTAAATTCCATCTCAATGTACGCACATTATGACATTCCAAACAGGCCGCTTTTGAAAAGGACATTTTCCATCACAATCAGCAGCCCGTTTCTTTTTATAGCTGTATTGGCCATAAACGTATTTTCCTGGTATTTCAGTGTGACGGTGTTCCCAATATTGATTCCATTTTTCACTGTATCGATCAGCTTGTTCGTGTCCTTCTGGGTATTCTACCGGGCCAGATTGAATGCTAATCAAAATACATAGCTGGTTATCTGAGGAGACAATCAAGATTAAGAAAGGAAGGTAATTATTGTGATTAAAAACTTGCAGGATACGGTTCAATTAAATAATGGCATAAAAATGCCTGGTTTCGGACTGGGTGTATACAAGGTCGAGGATGGAGAGACCGTGGTTTCATCAGTAAAAGCAGCCCTTAACTATGGTTACCGCAGTATAGATACAGCATCTTTTTATGATAATGAGCGGGGTGTCGGTCAGGGAATTAGCGAGTCAGGTGTACCAAGGGAGGAAATTTTTGTTACGTCCAAAGTTTGGAATGATGAACAGGGATATGAGGAGACACTTGCGGCGTTTGACAGGAGTCTGGAAAAGCTTGGACTTGATTATCTTGACCTGTATCTGATTCACTGGCCGGTTCGTGATAAGTATAAAGATACATGGCGGGCGATGGAAAAGTTATACGGGGATGGTAGAGTCCGGGCAATCGGTGTAAGTAATTTTCATACGCAGCATCTCAAAAACCTTCTTCCGGATTGTAAGGTGAAACCTGCAATCAACCAGGTGGAATATCATCCGCATTTAGCACAACCTGAATTGAAATCATTCTGTGAAAAAGAAGGTATTCAACTTGAGGCATGGTCACCATTGAAGCGGGGGCGGTTGCTTGACGAACCTGTGATTGTGGAGATTGCCGCTAAACATGATAAATCACCTGCCCAGATTATTTTACGATGGGACGTTCAAACCGAGGTTATTACTATTCCTAAGTCGACGAAGGAAGCGAGGATTAAGGAGAACGCCGATATTTTTGATTTTAAGTTAACGGAAGAAGATATGGAGCGAATTAACGGACTGAATATTAATGACCGGAGCGGTTCGAATCCAGATGATATGTAATTTAAGTGGCTGCCCCTCACGGGTGGTCATTTTTGCGTCTAATTACCTTTGCATTTATTTGCGGTTTCAGGCTACAAAAAGTGACAAATTATGCCGATATAGGAAAGAGAACCGTAATACATAACAGAGATACTTGCAGAGGGGAATACGAGATGAAAGAGAAGTTAAGGAAGTTGCGGAATGGCAGCCCATTAAAGAAAATCAATTATAGAGACGCATCGATTGGCAAAAAGTACGGACTTATTTTGGCATTGGTAATAGTACTTTTTGTTGTCTCAACAGGTGTAACCGCTTTTTTAATTTCCAATATTGGCAGCAATGTCGACGAGCTTGCACGAAAAGGTAACCGGGCGATAAATATCACGGAAATGGGATCATTGACACGGTCAAAAGGTATTCGAATTGTGGAATACTTGCAGACACAGGATCCGAAGCTCGTGGAGGTATATCAAGCGCGGAGTAAGCGTTTTGAGACATTGAAGGCGGAACTTTCCGGTAATGTGGAAAGTGGTAAACAGCAGGAGTTATATACTCAGATTACCGAAAACAACCAACAGATGGACAAATTGTTCGAACAGCGGATTGTTCATACCATTGAAAACGGTGACGAGCGTTCGGCTGCAGACTTTGTGGACCAGGCAAACGTTCTAAGGGCCGAGACGGTTGAGTTATTGGAGAGCCTGCGCACGATTGTAAACGAGGACAGGGAGCAGGCGATTGCTGAGACCGGTCAAAGTCAGCAACTTACTATCATTGTTCAGTTGGCTTCAATGATAGCTGCTATTATTATAGGCAGTCTGTTAGTTTATTTTGTGAGTCGTCGTATTTCCCAAAACCTGAACCGGGTTGTGGAGGTCAGTAATGAAATAGCAGATGGTAATCTTTCCGGTGAAACGATTGATTATAATGGTAACGATGAAATAGCTAAACTGGCTGGAGCCGTTAATATCATGCGGGATAACCTGCGGAATGTGATTCGGCAGGTGGCTGACGTTTCTGACACAGTAACCGGTCAGAGCGAGGAGCTGACACAATCAGCGAATGAAGTCAGATCTGGTTCCGAACAGATTGCTACTACTATGCAGGAGCTTGCTTCCGGGTCCGAGACCCAGGCAAATCATGCCGGTGAACTTTCTTCGACTATGGGTGCATTTTCGGCTAAAGTGATGCATGCAAATGAAAATGGGGAGAAGATACAGCAGCGTTCCGGTGAAGTAATGTCCATGACTGAAGAAGGCAGCCGTCTCATGGAATCTTCAACCGAACAAATGACGAAAATTGACCGGATTGTAAAAGAGGCCGTGAAAAAAGTTGAAGGACTAGATTCCAAGTCACAGGAAATCTCCCAGTTGGTTTCCGTGATTAAGGATATTGCGAGTCAGACCAACCTGCTAGCACTTAATGCGGCAATTGAAGCGGCGCATGCTGGCGAACATGGCAAAGGATTTGCGGTCGTAGCGAATGAAGTGAGAAAACTTGCTGAGCAGGTGGCCAATTCGGTAGCGGATATTACCGAGATTGTGGCGAGTATTCAGAATGAGTCCGGTGCTGTCACCGAGTCTTTACAAGAAGGATACCACGAGGTTGAGCAGGGTACAGGCCAAATCAGGAAAACGAGCGAAACTTTTACAGGAATCAGCTCTTCATTAAAAGATATGGTTAGCAGTATCAATACAGTATCCGAGAATCTGTCCGAAATTGCTGCAGGAAGTCAGCAAATGAATGGATCGATTCAGGAGATAGCTGCTATTTCGGAAGAATCGGCAGCAGGAATCGAACAGACATCAGCTTCATCTCAGCAGACAACCAGCTCAATGGAAGAAGTGGCGGCAAGTTCGGAACAGCTTGCCAAATTAGCAGAAGAACTAAATGGTCTAGTACGTAAGTTTAAACTATAGCCCTTTATATGACGTTGGCAGTAAGGTTGATTTATTATTAAGAGGGATTGAAAAAACCAGGAAGACTGTCTGTAATGGCAGTAATCCTGGTTTTTTTGCTATAAAAATAAGCATTCTTTAACTTTTTAGTTTTGAACCATTTAACCCGCTACTTTAACGGCCCACGGCTGATTGCCCGGTCGCCAAGCTTCATAATCGTCATATCGTCCATTGGCGGGTTATGGATGCCAGCTCGAACATCACGGTAGTATCGCTGCAGCGGATTCTTGGCTGATAAACTTCGTGCACCGGTTACCCGCATGGCCAGGTCCACTATTTCATTTGCCTGATTCACGACGGCCATCTTCACAGCTCCAAGTTCATCCCCCATCGTCTGCCGCTCATCTTCACTGCTGTTATCCCACTTCTCGGATATACTGAAAAGAAAGCTAGAACCCTGCAAACGGAGAAGTTCCATCTCACCAAGTTTTTGTTTAACGTTCGGTAACTCGGAAATAGTTCCTTTAATACTGTTCGGGGAATAGCTGGTTGCAAACTCGACCGCATATTCTTGCGCTGCACAGGCTATGCCGTGATAGCATGCCGGAATATGAAGCAGCCATCCTGCCGGTTTCTTTTTCCCTGGAGTGACATAGGTAACAAGATCATCATCGGCAACATGTGCATCTTCCAAAACAAGGTCATGGCTGCCGGTTGCCCGCATTGCAATAGAATCCCATGTTTCCTCGACACGGAGGCCGTTTGTCTCTCGTTTAACCAGGAAGTTCCCGACCTGATCTGTCCCATCTATCGAGGCGCTTACCACAAAATAAGAAAGTATCGGTGCCATTGTTGTGAATGTCTTACGGCCGTTAATGACCCAGCCATCATCTGTCTTTTTGGCGACAGTTTCCGGTTTACCGCCACGAGTTGGACTTCCTGTTGCGGGTTCGGTTGCTGCATTGTTCAGCAGTGCGCCATTTTCAACCACATCTTTTGCGTAGTCGTTGAATTTACTTTCTTCCCAAGGTTGATTTTCTCCCAGTTGCATCGTTATACCCATATGCCAGCCTATTGAAAGTGCTGTTGAACCGTCTGCCCGGGCAATGGTCTCCTGGTGGTGAAGCAATTCTGTCAGAGATATCCCAAGTCCTCCATATTTTTTTGGTAGCGTAAGGGAGGGGTAACCAATCGCTTTCAGGTCTTCAAAATTTTCGAAAGGGAAGGTTCCGCTCTCGTCGTGGTTCTGTGCTCGCTCTTTAAAAGGTTTAACTGTTTCTTTCATCAGGTTTATCCGTTCATCCATCGTTTTTAAATCTGGTAACTTCATTTTAATCCTCCTGCATTTCCGATTAAAACACTCGGATTTTCTATAAGTATTATTCCATTTAAAATATGAAAGTTCAAGATTTCCGACTGTGCGATTACCGCGCTTTCCCTTATAATATTTCCGTTTTTCACGAATAAAATTGAAATAGGCAGGGGGCGGTATGTTGAGAATCATACTTGTGTGTGTAGCTATTATTGCTGGGGGTCTGACCGTATATTTTCTGATAAATAAAACGCCTGAAGAGTATGCTGTTGAAACAGTGAATCAATTTTATAGATTCGAACAGGATGGTGATTTCTCGGATTCATGGGAAATGTTTCATCCGCTTATGAAGGAAAAATTTAGCAAGGGCCATTATCTTCAGGACCGTGCACATGTTTTTATGAACCATTTCGGAATCACTACCTTCAGCTATTCACTCAGCGAGGCAGTGGAACTTAAAAACTGGAAACTTGAGAAGGATGCGAAACCTATTGATCTTGTCTATAAAGTTACCGTTTCCCAGGTCTTCAAGGGGAAATACGGTCGTTTCACTCTTGTGCAGGATGTTTATACAACCCTAGTGGACGGGGAGTGGAAAGTGCTCTGGGATTATAATAAATAATAGTGTCTTTTTGACAGGAATTTTAGTAGATTAATATATTATAGGATATAAGGCAGGAGGGTTAGGATGACCCAAAAAATTGCGGTGATGATTTTGCACGGGGCAGGAACACCAGAGCGTCAGTTTGCTGAAGAAATGATGGAGCGTATTACAAAAAGTTTTGTGAAAAAAACGGGAGCAAGTCCGACGGAGCTGGTGTTTGAACCTGTTTTTTGGTCGTCCATATTCGCCGGAGGACAGGAGGAGCTTTGGGAGAATTTCCAGAGTGATAATTTGCATTTTCAGCGTCTCCGGAAATTCGCAGTGGAATTTCTGGCTGATGCAGTAGCATATCAGCCTACCGATAAAGACGGACAGAATTATGACCAGGTTCATACTTTGCTTGCGAAATCCATACGAAAGTTGAAGGAGCGGGCCGGTGAGCGTGCACCACTTTGCGTGATCAGCCATAGTCTTGGTTCGATTGTAGCGAGCAATTATTTTTTCGATCTGCAGTATAGGCGGGAAAAAATAGGTGTAGAAACGCGTCTGGCAACGAGTAAGACGCCAATCGAGCAGTGCGAGACACTAACATTATTCTATACGATGGGAAGTCCGATGGCGCTTTGGTCGATGCGGTATATAGATTTTGGTTCACCAATTATGGTTCCCTCACCGGAGTTACCTGTGCATTATCCTGATCTAAAAGGGGAATGGCTTAATTTCTATGATAAAGATGATGTACTTTCCTATCCTTTGAAAAATATTAATGAGGCGTATAATCGGGCGGTGACCAGAGATGTAAGTGTTAATGCCGGTGGAATGTTGACAAGCTGGAACCCGATTTCACACATAAAATATGATACGGATAAAGAGGTAATCAGCTCGATTGTGAACGGATTGTGCAGAACATGGAAAACAATTAATAACGATTAACTGACTCCTCCCATAGTTAGTTGCTATCAATAGAATATGGAGTCCGAAGTCGTTTCCTGTTCTTTTTAACTATACGCCTTCATATATTTGTACATTGTACAGCAGATTTTGCATAAGATGGCATATAGTTTGGAGAGAGGATGAACACATGTGTGCGGGATTACTGGAATGGTTAACTGGCATAAAAAAGTCTGGGAAGAACGCCCGATATTAGCCAGTATGACGGAAACACTTGAACATAGAGGGCCTGACGATACACAGTTATGGATTGAGAGACAAGTCGGATTTGGTCATAAGCGATTGGCTGTTGTTGACCTTGAGGGTGGAGTACAGCCGATGCAGCGGGAAAAGGACGGTAATATGTATACCATTGTATATAATGGTGAACTTTATAACACCGATGATTTACGAAAAGAATTATATCGGCGCGGGTACGAATTTCAGACCACGTCCGACACCGAGGTTTTGTTGACTTCCTACATGGAATGGCAGGAGAATTGCGTTGAGTATTTGAACGGTATTTATGCGTTTGGAATATGGGATGAAGCGAATGAACAGCTGTTTATGAGTCGTGACAGGCTGGGGGTTAAGCCGTTATTTTTCCATGCGAATGACGGCCGGTTTATTTTTGGTTCCGAGTTGAAAGCAATCCTGGCTCATCCGGATATTCCTGCAGCCGTCGAACGCGATGGGTTGGCGGAAATATTCGGACTCGGTCCGTCGAGAACACCCGGACACGGGATATTCAAGGGAATAAAGGAACTTCGGGCTGGTCATTCACTTACTTTTACGAGAAACGGTCTTAAAGTATGGCGCTATTGGAATGTGAAAAGTGAGCAGCATTCCGGAACGGTAGAGGAAACAGCCAAGAGGGTACGTGAACTCTTTATTGATGCGGTGGAACGCCAGCTTGTAGCGGATGTCCCGGTTTCCACATTCCTTTCAGGTGGACTCGATTCCAGTGCAATTACGGCAATTGCCGCAAATTATTTTAAAGAGAATAGAAGTGGTCAACTTGCCACTTTTTCGGTTGATTACGAGGGAAATGATAAATATTTTGAAGCCTCTAAATTTCTACCTTCAAGTGATCGCCCATGGATTAAAAAGATGGTTAAAGAATTTTCCACGGACCACCACGATGCGATTATAAGTGGTTTCGAGCTTGCTGATCTGCTGAAGGAATCAGTAAGACTTCGCGACCAGCCTGGAATGGCAGATATTGATTCGTCCCTTCTATGGTTTTCGGGAAAAATCAAACAGCATACGACAGTGAGCCTATCCGGTGAATGTGCTGATGAAATATTTGGAGGATATCCATGGTTTCACGATCCGGATGCTTCATCAAATGGCTTTCCGTGGATGCGGTCACTAGACGCCAGGGTCAATTTGCTCACGCCAGAGTGGCAAAAGAAACTCATGCTGCATGACTATGTGCAACAACGTTACAACGAGACAATTGCCGAAACACCTAGGCTCGAGGGGGAAAATGAGCAGGATGCACGTCGTAGGGAGTTGTTTTATTTGAACATGCACTGGTTTATGGCGCAATTGCTTGACCGGAAAGACCGGATGAGTATGGGAGCAAGCCTGGAGGTGCGTGTCCCGTTCGCCGACCATAAGCTGGTCGAATATGTATGGAATATTCCTTGGGATATGAAAGTACTTAATGGCAGGGAAAAGGGAATTTTGCGAGCGGCGCTAGAAGGAATATTACCTGATGAAATCTTATATCGGAAAAAAAGTCCGTATCCAAAAACATTTCAGCCGGAATATACAAGACAGGTGGTCAATTGGATGAATGAAGTTCTTGCTGACCCCGATTCACCGCTGTTTAAGTTTATGGACCGAGAGAAAGTCCGGGCGATCGTACAAAGTAAGGGAAAAGAATTTAACGAACCCTGGTATGGTCAGCTTATGAAAGGCCCGCAACTTATTGCGCATTTATGCCAGATCGACTACTGGTTGCGCGAGTATAATGTGGTAATAGACGGTTAGAATATCTGCACGCCTGAAGCATACTGTTTCGGCGTGTTTTTTGCTTGTGATGGATATTTTTTACTACACAATCCATGCTAACGATATAAACATTTTGCCAAAGGTGGAAATGCAGCATGAACATAGCGGATATAATGATAGTAATCGGGTTTATCACTGTCATTCTAATAATACTTTGCCTGATTGTAGGCTTAATTTATTTTTATTTTGTCGATCGTACACAAAAGCAGCATCCGGTTCTGCGTAATTACCCGGTTATTGGCAGGGCAAGGTATTTCTTTGAAAATATCGGTCCAGAACTTCGGCAGTATTTTTTCAACAATGATAACGAGGGGAAGCCTTTCTCACGGAACGAGTTTCAGCATATTGTCCGGAAATCAAAATATAAGCGTGATGTAATAGGATTTGGTTCGCAGCGTGATTTTGAGGAAGAGGGCTATTATGTAAGGAATTCCATGTTTCCGAAACTTGCTGAAGAGATGAAAATGGACCGGGAAACGATGGTAAAGACAAAGCGATATCTCCTGATCAAGGAACCAATGTTTACACAGCGGGTTGAGAAGCTGGAGGATGAAGAGTCGTCTGCGTATCTGCTCGATGAAAAGGATACGATTGTGATTGGGGAAAACTGCAGGGAACCATTCAAAGTCCGTGGACAAATTGGCATGTCGGCGATGAGTTATGGTTCTCTTGGCGAACGAGCGATTACTGCACTGTCGGAAGGCCTCGCAATTGCCAAGGGAACATGGATGAACACTGGAGAGGGTGGTCTGTCAGAATATCATCTCAAAGGTGGCGGAGATATCATCATGCAGATTGGCCCTGGTATGTTCGGAGTCAGGGACAAAGAAGGGAAATTTAATTGGGGTGCACTTAAGGAAAAAAGTGAGATTCCCCAGGTGAAAGCATTTGAAGTGAAATTGGCCCAGGGTGCAAAAACGCGTGGGGGACACGTGGATGCTGAAAAAGTTACGGAAGAAATCGCCAGGATCAGGATGGTGGAGCCGTTTAAATCAATTGACAGCCCGAACAGGTTTCCGGAATTCAGCGACTATCCATCATTGTTTGGTTTTATTGAACGCGTCCGTGAACATTCTGGAAAACCTGTGGGAATGAAAGTGGTTATAGGCAGTCATACTGAAGCGGACGAACTGGCAAAAAGCATCCGAGATACCGGAAAAGGTCCTGACTTTATTACCGTAGATGGTGGCGAAGGAGGTACCGGGGCATCATATCAGGAACTGACTGACAGTGTCGGTCTGCCGATACGATCGGCGCTTCCTCTGGTAGATAATGCATTAAAAAAATACGGCCTACGGAACACCGTTAAAATCTTTGCATCGGGTAAACTCAGTTCGCCTGACCGAGTGGCAATCGCACTTGCAATGGGAGCGGACCTCGTTAATATCGCACGTGGTTTTATGATTACCGTCGGATGCATCCAGACATTGCAGTGTGCATCCAATATCTGCCCTGTTGGTGTGGCGACAACTGATCCGAAACTGCAGAAGGCACTTGTTATCAGTGAGAAAAAACACCGGACAGCAAACTATGTCATCACGATGCGGAAAGGGTTGTTCAGGATTGCTGCAGCTGCTGGTCTCGATTCCCCTACCCAGTTCAAACAGGAACATGTGGTATATAAAGATGAAAAAGGAAAGACTTGGTCAATGGATGATATTTATCAGACGATGATTGAACCAGGCAGTGAAGGGTCAGCAAATGCGTGAGTGAAGGAGACCGGGTGTAGAACGTTTTTTAGCCTATGCATCGCTTAGCTATCCTACTCACTACTGTTGGAGCGATTATTCAGTAAAATCCATGCGAGCCATAGTAAAAAAGTAACCGGGCATTCATTTGCTCGGTTACTTTTCGTTCATGGAAGAGCAAATTTTTTGTCAAATTAGAATCTTATGTTAAAATTTATAACAAATTTGAGTGGTTAATAAAGGGAGGGGAAAACTTATATGGATATTTTATCAGCACAGGACATCAACAAATTAATAACGATGGAGGAGGTGATTAGGGCAATAGAAAATTACTACCTTAACGAGGAAGCTAACGACGAAACAAGCCCTGATCGAATGCATGTGGACGATGACGATAACACTGCCCTGTTAATGCCAGCGTTTTACGGCGATTATTATTCCGTCAAACTGGTAGGGGTTGCACCACACAATACGGAAGCCGGCAAACCAACCATCCATGGCACCATGCTGCTGCACGACCGGAAAACGATGGAGCCGATTATGGTTTGTGATGCTATGCCGATAACTGCACTCCGAACCGGTGCGCTGGGTGGACTTGGAATGAAGTATATTTCAAGTCCTGACGCATCATCTATTGGAATAATCGGTACCGGTACACAGGGATGGAGTCACCTCCAGTCTGCATGTGCAGTTCGACCGATTAAAACTGTATATGTGTATAACCGCAGTCAGAAAAAGATGGCTGATTTTATTGCCAGAGCCGAAAAGGAATTCCCTGAGCTGACAGTTAAGGAAAGTAAGGTAGAGGATCTGGTTCAATACTCCGATATCATTATCACGACTACCACATCACCTCGTCCGGTTTTGCCTGATGTGGATCCATCCGTCTGGAAAGGGAAGCAGGTTATTGCAGTAGGATCGTTTAAACCCAACATGCAGGAATTGCCTGATTCCTTATTTAAACAAGTTGATGCGTTTTATGTTGATGGCTACAGTGCCTTCAATGAATCCGGTGACATGATACGGGCAGGCAAGTTTGGGGCAAATGAAAATGACGCCATGTCGCTGGAAGAAATCATCAGCAAGCAGCATACTCCTGAAAATATTGCCGAGAAGACACTTGTATTCAAATCGGTAGGTATGTCTATTTTTGACTTGGTAGCTACCAAAGCTATCTACGAAAAAATAAAGCAACAGAAAGGAGATTAACGATTGAAAACAAATTCGAGACTTAAAGATCCCGGTCTGATTATTGCTGCCATTCTTATCATTATTTCGGCCATTGTGTTTATCTGGTGGCCTGCTGATGTGCATATTTACGGCATCTCACTGGTAGGCTGGCTTATGTTTTTCTCTTATTTTATCTGGTTTGCTTTGGCTGTCATTTATGTAGTGTGGATGGAGAGAAAAGAAAAAGGCAAATAATTATCAGTTGTGAGGGAGTGGGGTTGACGATATGCAGATAATGGAAGCAGTTATACTTGGAATTTATCTAATTGGCATGACATTTATTGGTATTTATTTTTCAAAACGTGCCTTATCCTCTGAAGAGGACTACTGGACTGCAGGGAGAAGTATCAATTCATTCGTTGGTGCATTTGCGTTATTCGCCGCAGTTGCCAGTTCGAGTTCCCTGATGGGTGCGGTTGGTTCGGGAGTTGCACTGGGGATCCCGTTTTTATTTGCGTATGGATTTGGTGCAGTGGCAATTATGCCGTTTACCCTTTTCCTGATTGCCGGTCAAATCCGCCGTTCTGGAGTAAGTACGATGCCGGAGTTTTTCAAGCAGCGATTCGGTAAATCGGTACAGGTTCTGGCTGCTGGAATCGTGGTTGTTGGGATGACGTTTTACATGGTACCACAGCTGACAGCATCTGGTCTGATTGGTTCCTATGTGCTTGGGATTTCCTATGAAAGTGCGGTAATAATTCTTGGAATAGGGTTCACCCTTTATGCGGCACTGGGCGGTATGTGGGCGATAACATACACCGACCTTATTCAGGGAGCGGTTATGCTTGTTGGGATGCTGGTCTTATCTATTCTTATTTTAGTAGAGCATAATGGTCTTGGCTCACTGATTCAGGATGCGCTTGCTGCCAGCCCGACATTCGGGGATGTCACACAACCTCTATTATCCTATTTTGGTCTGTTCCTGGCATTTCTATGGTTCGGAATTGTATCCCCGTCAGCAGTTATGCGTAATTTCGCTGCCCGCGATGCTCGCACCGCTCGCCGATCTGCGATGTGGGCGTGTCTTTTATATTTGTCCATCTTTGTATTCGGCTTTGTGGTGGCTTCAGGTGGGGCAAGCCTGGGAATTGCCGATACACTGGAGAACCAGGATATGATTTTTGTGTCAGCGATCCAGCATTATATGCCATCAATTCTTGCAGGGATTATGCTTGCTGGTCTTCTGGCGGCAATTATGTCTTCTGCAGATGCGATGCTCCTTGCAATCTCGGCAGGTGTGGCGCGTGACATTTATAAAGGATTCATCAATAAGGATGCTTCCGAAAAGACGGTTACACGCCTTGGCTTTATTGTCATGGTCGTCGCGAGTCTTGTAGGTATAGTAATAGCGCTCGACCCGCCACAACTTATCGCGATAATGGTAGGCTGGGTTGGTGGCGGCCTGCTGTCAGCGTTTGGCTTCCCGGTGGTGCTTGGGATTTGGTGGAGTCGTGCAAATAAAGCTGGTGCTCTCGCGGGTATGATCGGCGGATCGATTGTATTTCTCGCATTGGTCATTACCAAGCCATTTGCGTTGGTTGCAGAGCCTATCATCGCAGCGCCTGTATCGCTGATTCTGATGATAGTTGTCAGCCTTATGACACAGCCACCATCTGCAGAAGTACAGGCACAAGTGGAGAAGTATCACACACACTTGGAGAAACAGTAAAAGTTGAAGGATGGATTAATGTGCTGAAAGCGGCTTTGGAGAAGATTGGGGTAATCGGAAAAAAAGAAAAGATAACCGAGCGGGATATTTATCCGCACATGTATAAAGCTTTAAAATGGCGAACCCGGATAAATAAGTCAATCACGGAAGAATACCTGAATGAGCATACTGTCAGCAAAGCGTTATTTTACCATCCCATATGGCTCGCTAAAATCCTTTTGATTGCCAGGCGACCACCATTTCCGCCTAAAAAGATACCAAACATGATTTTTGTTGATGCAGTATCAGGGTACAGGGGGTTAATCTCCAGCATCCCCGGAACAGTAATCCAGGAAGTGGATCCACAACCACTTATTTCACCTAAGATAAATGAGCAGGATGCAGTTAAGCGTTATGTGGAAGACGTACAGATCAATCAGATTAATCGTTCCTATGTACTGAAAAAGCCGGAGTATGATTTGCGTGATTTGTCACTCGTGTATCTGCCGTTGTGGAGAGTAAAAGTTGAAAGCGATTTGCTGACAAAAGAATTTACAATTAACGCTAACACTGGGGAGTCAGAGGAATATATGAGCAGCCTATGGGATTCAAACAAGTTGTTATTGGATTAAGAAACAGGTACTGGATCGTATTGGCTGTCCGGTACCTGTTCTAATTTCTAGAAAAGAAGGGACCATTATGAAAATCGTAATCGCACCGGATTCTTTTAAGGGAAGTCTTACCGCAACTGAGGCGGCAGGAAAAATGCTGCAGGCTGTGAAACTTGTAGACGAAAATTTTAAAGTTGAAGTGAAACCAATGGCTGATGGCGGGGAAGGAACCCTTGACTCATTACTGACAGCCACTACTGGCAAGAGGGTTTCTCTCCGCTGCATCGGACCATTGGGCGATGAAATGAACACGGCATACGGATTACTCGATTCTACGACCGCTGTTGTGGAATGTGCTAGCATCGCTGGTCTCCCACAGGTCCCAATGAACAGACGAAACCCGGACATAACAACTTCATACGGAATTGGTGAAGCCATCCGAAATGGGCTGGAGAGGGGATGTACTTCTTTTGTAATCGGACTCGGGGGAAGTGCAGTTAATGATGGAGGTCTTGGGATGCTGCAGGCACTCGGGATGAAGGCTTGGGATAAAAACGGTCAGGAAGTTGGCATGTTCGGAAAAGACTTACTTCATGTCAGTCGAATCAGTCTGAATGGATTGGATTCCCGGTTGAAAAACGCAAAAATTATGGTTGCCTGCGATGTTGATAACCCGTTATGCGGCAAAAAAGGAGCAACCTATGTATATGGTCCACAAAAAGGTGCGACAAATGATCAGTTATTGGTGTATGACCTGGCAATGAACAGGTATGCAGAACTAATTCAATCAGCAACAGGCTGTGAGCTAAAGGATGTACCGGGAGCAGGTGCTGCAGGAGGACTCGGTTTTGCATTACTCGTGATCGGGGCTAAACTTACTTCAGGCGCTAAGCTCATTGCTGAAAAAATGGGTCTGGAGGGGACGATTCGGGATGCGGATCTAGTGTTGACCGGTGAGGGACAAAGTGATGAGCAGACGCTCTATGGTAAAGCACCTGGATATGTTGGATCCTTGGCACAGAAACATGGAGTACCCGCTTTATTGATTTCCGGTAGCCTCGGCGAGGGAAGAGACACGTTGGCCAAGCGGTTTACTGGATATTTTTCCATTGTAAATAAACCGATCGCTTTAGAGGAAAGTATGGAGCAAGCCGGCGAACTGCTTTTTGAGCAGACCAAACAGGTTGTAGGGCTAGTTAATGCTTTCAAGAATGAGTTAATTTCATAAATGCTTATATTCATAGTTTATCCGAACGATCTAGTGGTCTATTGTAATAATGTTTGTGAATTCTGTGCGTTGCCATTGTTGATTGAGACGGAAAGCGTCCGCCTGCAGTGGAAATCAACAGGCCTAGCAGATTTAAAATGTGTGGATTTACCACTTTAGTTTTTGGATTATGAAATTGACTCGAATAAATAATTTTTTGAGTTCTGATGCCACCAAACTGACCTCCACAAACGATAATAGTTATAGACTATAGTACTAATATAAAATGCCGGCTTTTTGGAAAGAGGCTGTTGATGAATACAGCAATCGGAAAATCGTTTGAAACAATTCTGGAGGAGAATGAAAACCGTATATATTTTCAGATTCACAAATTACATATAAATGATCCACATCAGGAGTTTTATCAGGAGGGGCTTGAAGCGTTGTGGAACGCTTATTTATCATACCTTCCGGACAAAGGGAGCATGACGACTTATTTTAATTATTCGATACGAAATCGTTTGATTGATTTACTGCGGAGAAAAACGGTTGACCAAAAATACACCAAAGCATTCCAATCTGAATTTGAGACCCAGTGCGGTGCCGGCAATCGGAACCGCCGTAATGGTATTGGTTTGCCGGTTGTTGGCAGAACAGATATGATGCTGATTCATTCGCCCCTTTTTGAATTGGTGCGCGAGGGGTTGACAACGAATCAGCAAAAATGGGTAAATTACTATATACTTGAAGATAAATCGGTGAAAGAAATAGCTGAACTTGAAGGTGTTTCGGAAAGTGCCGTGAAAAGCTGGGGCAGGCAAGCCAGGAAGAAATTGAAGGATGTAAAAGTATACGTCCAAGAATAATTGTCTGCGGTTCGTAAGGAGGGTTTGAATGGAAGTTGATGGCAGATATCGCAAAAATATTCAGCCGGGACTTGAGGTCGAAGTTATTTTGAAAAAAGACCAGCGGAGTGGAGCCCGTACCCCGGGCGTGGTGAAAGATATACTGACTAAGTCGGATTATCATCCGCACGGCATTAAAGTGCGACTGGAAGATGGTCAGGTTGGCCGAGTGGTATATTAAAGACACAGTAACAGGCAGAATATAGGCGTACAGCCCATTCTGCCTGTTTTTTAAATGTCTAACCCTAACTTTTTAAGACCATTATAAATACCGTCTTCGGAAACAGTGGTTGTCTTATTTTTAGCATAATCAAATAAATCAGGGTTTGAATTTCCCATTGCAATACCTTCTCCAACAGTCTGCAGCATTTCCTTATCATTCATACCGTCCCCAAATGCAATTGCCTCAGAAGGTTTGATGTTAAGGAGCTTAAGTATTTTTTCAACAGCAAAGCCTTTGTTAACATTTTTTCGAATAATGTCATAGCAGTGCTCGACTCCATTGACATTTACCTGGGAAAGATGGATGTTTGCTTCAATTTCGTATAATGCTGTTTGCTGTGGAGAGAGATTCATCACTGTGGCACCTAGGTAATCGTGTTCGAGAGCTCCCTGAAATTGTTCATTTTTTTGCAGTTTAAACGTATTGATGAAGTTCTGAACAAGCGGTCTGTTCAGGGATGTGTAATAATTTGTATCTCTTGAATAGATAACAATCTCATGATCATGTTGCTTCGCTATCTCAAGGAATTGAGCCACAGTTTCCTGTTTCATTGGCTCGTTTACGATTGTTTCATCCTGATGAATCGCAAATGCGCCGTTGTAGCCGATAAATGAATGAATATCCAGTTCATCTGCCAGATAATCAATCTCATGGAGCGGGCGGCCAGTCGCGAGAAACACCTCAAGGCCTTGCTCTTTAGCGGCAGTTATTGCGTGTTTAGTTGATTCTGTATACGTATGATCAGGTTTTAAGATGGTCCCATCAATGTCGAGAAATAAAATTTTGTAATCCATGTGTATCTCCTTGTCTGTCTGATATAAATAGCATTTTAGCATAGCTAGGAGGTTTTTTGCACATTTTGGACATTATGAGGAAATAGTCTTTCACTCGGTCGTTATTTTCTGAAAAAATAGGTTTTATTATCGATGTGAAGGGAAAGAGTGATTGTGGGACAGGAAAAATGTCCTAGTCAAATTCTTTTAAAAGGAGCGGATCCATAGTGGCACGATTAGAAGGAAAGACAGCTATTATTACTGGTGGCGCAGGTGGTATCGGTAAAAAAACAGCTGAAATTTTTCTGAAAGAAGGTGCCAACGTATCCCTGGTTGACATGAAGCAGGATGCTCTTGATGAGGTTAAATCCGAACTTGAGCAGCATGGAAACGTATTAACAGTAGAAGCCGATGTTACCAACGAGGCTGACGTAAAGAACTATGTTAAGATGACTAAAGATGAGTTCGGTAGTATCGACGTATTCTTTAACAATGCTGGTATTGAAGGTACAGTTGCTCCAATCGCTGAACAAGAACTGGATGATTTCCAGAAAGTGATGTCAGTAAATGCTAAAGGTATTTTCCTTGGTTTGAAGCATGTGATTCCGGTTATGACCGAGCAGAAGAGCGGAAGTATCATTAACACTTCATCGGTTGCCGGGCTAATGGGATTCCCTGGGCTTGCACCATATGTAACTTCCAAACATGCGGTAATTGGATTAACAAAAACAGCCGCATTGGAAGTAGCAGACTCCAACGTGCGGGTTAATTCCATTCACCCATCCCCGGTTGACACACGGATGATGCGTTCACTTGAGAAAGGTTTTAATCCGGAAGACTCTGCACAGGCTAAAGAGGAACAAGAACAGGGAATTCCAATGGGCCGGTACGCAGAGTCCGAAGATATATCAAACCTGGTACTGTTCCTCGCTTCTGATGACAGTAGTTTTATCAGTGGAGCCCAATATCGTATCGATGGCGGAATGGCAGCCCAGTAAGTAAAAAATTTCTTATATTCACTCGCTGAAAACAGGAAGCTCAATATATGGGCTTCCTGTTTTTTACATGTGTAAAATACCCTGCTCAACAAAAAATAATTATGAGCAGATATTTAAATCTGTTCACATCCCACGAGGAGTGATTAGCGATGGCAGATAACAACAATAATGATTTGTTGGTGCCAGGTGCGGAAAATGCAATCGACAATATGAAAACGGAAATTGCAAATGAGTTTGGTATTCAGCCAGGCGCGGATACCACAGCACGCGAAAACGGAAAAGTGGGTGGCGAAATGGTCAAACGAATGATCAAAATCGCCGAATCAAGCATGGCCAACAAAAAATAAATTGGACATGCAAGAGCCACTTCAACATTTTTGTTGAAGTGGCTCGTTTAATAATATACGTTTTCAGATGTGCAACATGAAGGGATTTGTACAGATAAAGCACAATGATGTACATAACCAATTCGACAAACTGTGCTGAAAACGTATACATTCATGCAAAAATGGGTGCTAGAATGAAATCAGAAGGGAGAGCTATTATGCAACTTGATGATCGAAGCAATAAGTTGTTGGAAGACATTATAAGCATCCCGGGTATTAAGGGGAAGGACTTAGAAACAAAATATAGCTTGTCCCGAAGACAATTGGGATACAGCTTCGATAAAATCAATAATTGGCTCAGCTCGAATAATCTTCCGGAAATCATACGCACAAAACAGGGACATTTCGTTGTCGATCAATCAGTAATCACTAAGCTGATAAGCACTCCTGAAAAAACAGATTTTGAAATGAGTATTCTTTCAGAAGAGCAACGGATTTATTTAATTATATTAATGATTTTAAGTAATAAAGAGCTGTCCCTAATCCACTTCACAAGTGAATTGGATGTCAGCAAGAATACAGTATTACATGATCTAAAGCGTGTCCAGGCGTGTGTTGAAGAGTACGGTTTGAATGTTCGGTACTCCCGACGTGATGGTTATCTGATTGAAGGAAAAGAATTTGAGATCCGCAAGCTTCTAATCAAAGTTATTTACAGAGTTCTGGAAATGCCGAATGGTGAAGAAAGATTGAACAGGCTGGCAACAATCGAAAAAGATGATGTAGACGAATTAATTAGGCGAATTGAGAAAGTGGAAAACAAGCTTAATCTGAAGTTTACCGATGAAAAGATCGAAACGATGCCGTTCATCCTGACGCTTACATTGCGGAGAATTAAACAAGGTAATACTATAAAGCCATTTTATATCCATTATGAAGAGTTATCCGATACAAAGGAATACCTGGCAACTGAAGAGCTGCTATATGATTTCGAAACAGTTCCGATGGAAGAACGGCTATTCATCACCTTACATCTTTTGACCACCAATGTGTACTGGTCAGAATTTCTGACACAGGAAGCAATCCCGAATTTGATTCAGGCAATTGACAATATGCTCCGTCAGTTTGAAAAGACTGCTTGCATTTATCTTCAGGACCGGGATCAATTACTGAATAAATTGCTGCTTCACATTAAGCCGGCTTACTACCGTATCAAGTACCAACTTACAGAGGTGAATGAAAGCCCTAACACAGTAAGCGATGAATTCAAAGAATTGCATCACCTCGTTAGGAAATCGACCGGTCCGTTGGAAACGTTAATTGGTAGTCAGATACCGGAAACAGAAACAACATACATTACAATGCTTATTGGTGGATGGTTGACCAGACAAGGTGACAGCATACAGGAGAAGGTCAAGGCAATTGTTGTTTGTCCGCGGGGAGTATCGGTATCCAGGCTGATGTACAGCGAACTAAGAGAACTTTTCCCGGAATTTGTATTTTTGGATTCTTTATCAGTAAGAGAATTTCAGTCCTATGATTTCGATTATGACATCGTTTTCTCACCTGTTTTTATTCAAACAGATAAGAAGCTATTTATTACAAGTACATTCCTGGAACGCGAGGAAAAATTCAGGTTGCGAAAACAAGTAATGTTGGAGTTGCATGGGTATGCTCCATCTGAGATAAGCATTGCGGAGGTCATGGACATTATTAAAAAGCATGCAGTGATTGAAGATGAGCATAATTTGTCAAAAGAATTACATGCCTATCTCAAGAGTGATAACGAGACGGAAATCGCGTCAGCAAATGACCGATTGGTGTTAAATCTCGATGAGCTGATAACTCCTAGCCGTATAACACTGGCGAAATCTGCAGCGTCATGGGAAGAGGCAATTCGGTTAAGTGCCGGGCCGTTGCTCGAAAGTGGACATATCGAACCTCAATATGTCGAGGCAATTGTAACTTATGACAAAGACCCGTATATTGTAATCGGTCCTAACATAGCAATCCCGCACGCCTCCCCTGACGATGGCGTTAATAAAGTAGCGATGAGCCTGCTTCGCTTGGAAGAAGGCGTGGAGTTCACCGCCGATTATTCCATTAACCTGGTAATCGTGATTGCTGCAGTTGATAAGCAACAGCATTTACGCGCATTGATGCAGCTTCTGAAGCTTGCAGGTAATGAAGACGATCGAAATGCTATTATTCATGCGGAAAATGGAGAAGAAGTATTCTCCATCATTAAAAAATATTCGCAGGAATAAATATGAAACTATTTTTTGAAAATGAGGTGCACAGGAAATGAGTGATTTGTTTTTTGATGAATCTATTATCCTATTGAATCAAGAGGCGACAACAAACGAGGAAGTCTTGTCACTAATGGCTGACAATCTTATAGATAAGGGGCTGGTGAAAGAAAGCTTTAAACCGGCCATAATTGCCAGGGAAAAAGAATTTGCTACAGGTCTGCCAACAAAGGGCTTTTCGGTGGCTATCCCACATACCGATGTGGAGCACGTAGTACAAAAAAACATCAGTGTAGCTGTACTTAAAAATCCAGTGGACTTCTGCATTATGGGTGATGCAGAATCTACTACACCAGTAAAAATAGTATTTATGCTTGCAATGGATGAAGCACATTCACAATTGTCTTTACTCCAACGACTGATGCAGATTTTTCAGGACGAATCGACGCTACAAACTTTGGCAACCGAAACCAGCAAAGAAACTATTAAAAATTTACTGGCTGATAAGCTGGATTTTTCCCTTGAAGGAGGTGAGTAAGAATGGCGAAGAAACAAGTACTAGTAGCATGTGGAGCAGGAATCGCAACTTCCACAGTAGTAAATGGTGCAATCGAAGAAATGGCAAAAGAACATAAACTTGATGTGAATCTGGTTCAAATCAAAATTGCTGAAGTAGGTTCATACGTGGATACAGCTGATTTACTCGTTACCACAGCAATGACTAAAAAAGAGTATCCATTTCCTGTAATTAATGCTCAATCATTCCTGACAGGTATTGGAACTGAAAATACAAAACAACAAATTTTAGACGAACTTAAAAAGTAATCATTCTATCCCGGTTTCCGGTAATTGGGAAACCGGGGTCATATTGAAATAGGGGGTACGAAAATGGAAGCGTTTGTAAATGTTATCCAAAGTTTCTTGGATTTAGGCGCAACAGTAATTCTGCCAGTTGCAATCTTCTTATTAGGTTTATTCTTCGGACAAAAACCAGGAAAGGCCTTCCGTTCCGGTTTAACAATCGGAGTCGCATTTGTGGGTATCTTTCTTGTCATTGACCTTCTTGTCGCCAACCTCGGCCCTGCCGCTCAGGGAATGGTTGAACGTTTAGGTGTAAGTTTAAATGTTATTGATGTAGGCTGGCCTGCGACATCGTCAATAGCCTGGGCTTCAGTAGTTGCAGCATTTATTATTCCACTTGGCTTAATAGTTAACGTGGTTATGCTTTTCACCAAAACTACTAAAACCATGAACGTTGATATTTGGAATTATTGGCACTATACATTTATGGCTGCACTGGTATACGCAATTTCCGGAAGTATTGTGCAAGGGCTTATTGCTGCAGTTATTTTCCAGATTGTTTGTCTCAAAGTTGCTGACTGGACCGCTCCAATGGTAAGTGATTTTTATGAAATGCCAGGGGTTTCAGTTGCAACAGGAAGTACTATTTCATATGCACCAGGTATTTTCCTTGTTAAATTACTCCAGAAAATTCCTGGGATTAACAAACTTACTGCGGATCCTGATACGATTCAAAAACGCTTTGGTATTTTCGGGGAATCGATTTTTATTGGTCTGTTCCTTGGGGCAGCAATTGGTTTCCTGGCAGGATACAATGCGGGAGATATTATTGAAATCGGAATGGCCATGGCGGCTGTTATGGTACTGATGCCGCGTATGGTAAAAATCCTGATGGAAGGATTAATGCCCGTATCCGAGTCAGCTCGTGAGTGGCTCAATAAGCGTTTTGGCGACAAGGAAATCTATATCGGACTGGACGCGGCAGTACTGCTTGGTCATCCTTCCGTAATTTCCACAGCACTGATTTTGGTGCCAATCACAGTTTTACTGGCGGTTATTTTACCAGGTAACTCACTATTGCCATTCGGCGACCTTGCAACAATTCCATTTGTCGTGGCATTCATCGTGGGTGCTGCCAGAGGTAACATTGTTCATTCCGTAATTGTAGGGGCAATAATGATATCACTTTCCCTATATATGGCAACCGATGTCGCTCCAATCTTCACTGAAATGGCAATTAAGACTGACTTCAAAATGCCTGAAGGCTCTGCAATGATTTCAAGTATTGACCAGGGTGGTAACCTGGTTAACTGGATAATCTATAAAGTCTTTGCTTTGTTTAATTAATCGAAGTTGTTGGTCCATCACGTTAGACAGGAGGATTCCAGATGAAAGCATTAGTGAAAACAGAACATGGTTTTGGGAATTTGGAAATTCAAGATAAGACAGAACCAACACCTGGCAAGGGTCAGGTGAAAATAGAAGTTAAATATGCCGGAATTTGCGGCTCGGATATCCATACGTACGAAGGTCATTATAAAGTTGGCGTGCCTGTGACACTTGGTCATGAGTTTTCCGGTGAAGTGGTAGAAGTCGGGGAAGGTGTAACTGACTTTAAACCTGGTGACCGCGTAACATCAGAAACCACTTTCTATATTTGCGGTGAATGTGAGTATTGTCAATCAGGTGACTATAATCTTTGTAATCACCGTAAAGGATTAGGTACCCAGCAGGATGGCGGATTCACAAAATATCTGATCGCCCGTCAGGAGAGCCTCCACTTCCTGCCTGAAAATGTTGACTATAAGTCAGCTTCTATGACGGAACCACTGGCATGTACCCATCATGCGGTTTCCAAAACGGAAATTAACGAAGGTGACATTGTCGTTGTAATTGGACCAGGACCAATTGGACTCTTTACTGCTCAGGTAGCTAAAAGTCGTGGTGCTACCGTTCTAATTACCGGTTTAACGAATGATAAAGTTCGTTTGGATAAGGCGAAGGAACTGGGAATTGACTATGCGGTTGATACCCAAAAGGAAGATATCAAGAAGATTGTAAACGATTTGACTGATGGCTATGGCGCCGACGTCGTATTTGAATGTTCTGGTGCGGTACCGGCTGCCAAGCAGGGACTTGATCTTCTTCGTAAAAAGGGACAATACGGACAGGTTGGTCTTTTTGCACAACCGGAAGTTCAATTTGATCTTGAGAAAATTATCCAGAAAGAGATCCGTGTCGTAGGGAGCAGAAGCCAGAAACCTGCTGACTGGGAACCTTCACTTGCTTTAATGGCGGATGGATGTGTGAACGCGAAAGCACTTGTAACTCACGAATTTAACATTACCGAGTGGGATAAAGCATATGACGCCATCAAAAGCGGTGACGCAATAAAGGTACTCTTGACCCCTGTTGAGTAATAGAATTTCTCTGAATGGAGCTGGAAAAATGGAAAAGCAATCCATCATTAATATGATAGATTACACACTTTTGAAAACGACAGCAACCAAGGAAGATATAAGAAATTTTTGTAATGAAACTATTGAACATGGATTCAAAACAGTTTTCGTTAACCCATACTATGTTCCACTTGCGGTAAGTTTGCTGGAAGACCATGGAGTGAAAGTAGGCGTTCCGATTGGTTTCTCGCTTGGCGGGGCTACCACACACGTTAAAGTGGAGGAAACGAAAGAAGCAATCCGCAATGGGGCAAAAGAAATTGATATGCTGATTAATCTTGGCGCATTAAAGTCAGGTGAATATGCGGTCGTTAAAAACGATATTGCGGAGGTAGTGAAGGCTTCAAATGGACTGACTACTAAAGTAATTATTGAAACAGCACTACTGACGGAAGATGAGAAAGTCAAAGCAGCAGAACTGATCGTGGAAGCGGGCGCTGACTATGTTAAAACAGCCACAGGATTTAATGGCGGCGGGGCAACAGTGGAAGATGTCAAACTTCTGCGGCGCACTGTCGGACCGGATTTCGGTGTGAAAGCAGCGGGTGGTATCAGGACGTATGAAGACGCGGTCAATATCGTTGAGGCTGGCGCCAACCGGATTGGTACAAGCGGAGCAATAGCGATTATTGCTGGCGGTAAATCTACCGAAATATATTAGTGAAATCTTAAAGGTTAGGGTGAGTTAAAATGGTAGAAGCATTTCTGGATTTTGCACTGGGACCATATATAGGAGCAGTTGGGGACTTTTATTTTGAAAATCAGGTTATTCTGAACAGTATTGTAGTGGCGGCTGCTTTCATTAAAATCTTCAGCAGCAGAAAAAGAAAAGCACAGAATGAGTCTGCCAGTTAACTACTGTAACCCCAATGTGAACTGTAATAATATTGGGAAGGCGGGAAATACATGCGAACATTGAATCTGTATGGGAAACAGGATATACGGTTTGAAGACACAGAGAAACCTTCCATCGAAAAAGCTGATGACGTTATCGTAAAAGTTAAAGCTGTCGGGATTTGTGGTTCAGACATCTCCCGATATAACAAACTTGGTCCGTACGTGGAAGGTATGACGTTCGGACACGAGTTTTCTGGAGAAATTGCTGAGGTTGGCCCTGAGGTGACAAATGTAAAACCTGGAGATAGAGTTGCAGGTTGTCCTACATTGTACTGCGGGGAGTGTGAAAGTTGCCGTAAGGGTGAACTTTCACAGTGTGAACAGCTTACGGTAATCGGAGCAAGACATCCGGGTGCATATGCTGAGTTTGTTAAGCTTCCGGCTGAAAACATTGTACCGATTCCAGATTCAGTTGATTTTGACACCGCTGCAATGGTGGAGCCATCCGCGGTGGTGGCTCACGGGTTTTATCGGACTAGTATGCAACCGGGCGCTGAAGTAGCTGTTATGGGCTGCGGAAATATAGGACTTTTGGCAGTTCAATGGGCAAAAATCTTTGGCGCTAAAAAAGTATATGCAATTGATATTGATGACGAAAAGCTTCAAATTGCAAGTGAAATTGGTGCGGATGAGCTAATCAATCCAAAAGAAAAGTCTGCCTATGATCAAATTATGGAGATAACAGGTGGCCGTGGAGTGGATGTTGCTATTGAATCTGCTGGTTCCCCGATAACCTCCGCTCAAGTATTCGCGCTTGCCAAAAAAGGTGGCGAAGTGGTGTTCATGGGTATTCCATATGCAGACATCAATATAGAACGTTTTTATTTTGAAAAAATCGTTCGAAATGAACTTACTGTTTTAGGTTCCTGGAATGCGATCTCCGCTCCATTTCCAGGAAAGGAATGGGATACAACGGTTCATTATATGAGCACGGGACAAATCAATGTGAAACCGATCATCTCCCATCGCCTTCAACTGCGACAGGGTCCTGAGACGTTCGAAAAAATTATTAACCGGGACGAATCTTTTGGTAAAGTTCTCTTTTATCCCGAAATAGGTTAACTATTAATAGATTTGAAACGAATCCGATGTCTAATTGGATTCGTTTTTTCGTGATGTCGTCTGGACAAAAGAGAAAAGGTTATTGCATGAGATACAATATGTTGTTATTATTAATTGTCTATATCTATTTAACGATTTAATAAGTGAAAGGAGTTTATCATATGGAATTTGGGATGCTTTCCCTCTTGCCTCCGATCATAGCAATTGTACTGGCGCTGGTTACCAGAAACGTGATTCCTGCGCTGTTTGCCGGTGTATGGCTCGGAGCGACTATGAAGCACGATTGGAATCCGCTAATGGGGCTATACGCCAGTTTCAGTGAGTTCATCATTCCGAGCGTTGGAGATGAATGGAGCGCAACTGTCCTGATCTACTGTGGTCTTTTTGGTGTACTAATCGTATTCCTGCAGCGTACAGGAGGGGCGCATGCAATTGCGCATGCGATTTCAAAAAAGGTTAAGACGCCAAGAGGGGCTCAAGGGTCAACCTTTCTATTCGGTATCATTATTTTCTTTGAAGATTATTTCAATGCCTTGACCGTTGGAAGTGTAATGCGGTCTGTAACTGACAAAATGAAGGTATCACGCGAAAAGCTTGCTTACATCGTGGATTCCACGTCAGCTCCGATGTGTCTGCTTGCACCTGTTTCCACATGGGTTGTTTTCGTGATGGGGCTGATTGGTGCTCAATTTACTGAGCTTGGCATGGATGGTTCTGAGTACATGACATACATCCTCACCATCCCTTTTAACTTCTACTCCATACTTGCTCTAATTATGGTAGCTCTGATTGTATTCATGAAGTGGGATTTCGGTCCAATGGCAAAAGCCGAGTACCGGGCACGGACTACCGGTAACGTTATCCGCGAAGGTGCAGAGCCACCATCCGATGACAGCATGAGTGAAGTCGAACTGGCAGAAGGTCTTGTTCCGAAGAAGCGTAACATGATTGTGCCAATTGTTGTACTGCTTGGACTTATTCCACCGCTATTCCTGTGGACTGGCGGATTTCCGGAAAATGACCTAATAACAGCTGTTGGGGAAGCGGATGGTGCGACCTCAATCTTAATTTCTGCATTCGTGGCAGGGATTGTGGCGCTGGCAATGGGAATCCAGCAAAAAATATTTACATTCAAAGAATCCATGTCACTGTACGTTAGTGGGTTCCGCAGTATGATGATTGTTTATGTCATTCTTACGCTTGCATGGTCAATCGGAAGCGTAACGACTGAACTTGGTACTGCTGCATATATTGTGAACTTTGCTGAACAAACAACGTCTCCGGCTATCATACCGGTACTGCTGTTCTTTGTTGGAGCGATTGTTGCTTTTACAACAGGAACCTCTTATGGAACGTTTGCGATTATGATTCCAATTGCAATGCCGATTGCTGAGACAATGGATATTTCAATGTATCTGGCGATTGCTGCAGTATTGAGTGGAGGTATTTTCGGCGACCACTGTTCACCTATTTCGGATACGACTATCCTATCATCTGCAGGTGCATCAAGTGACCATATTGACCACGTTAATACACAGATTCCGTATGCAATTACTGCAGGAATCAGTGGAATTATTTCATTCCTGATTGCAGGATTTACCGGATCAGTAGTCCTGTCGATTGCTGTTGGATTGGTTGTTCTGGTAATAATGGTTTATGCGTTAACCAAGGTATGGGGACAAAAAATACCGAACGAGTCTATTTCTGCATAACGTAAAAACAGCTTCCGCGTTCATGGCGCAGAAGCTGTTTTTTTTTGATGAACATCGTGTCCATTATTTTTCAAAATAACGTTTGTTTTTGACAAAATAACTATAAACTGCGACGTAACTCGTAGCTTCGCTCCGGAAATACATTACGCTTTCCGCGGGCAACGCTTCAACTTCCTCGGAAGAAAACCACTTCCTGCGGGATTTTCAGCTGTTGCTTTTCCCGCTGGAGTCTCCATGTATTTCCCTCGCTGGGTTGAAGTTGATTTATACTTATATCAACGCCAAACACCTATTAGCGCAGGCAGAATGCGTAGACTCCTGGGGGAACAGCACGAGTCCGAAGACCCCGCAGCGGCGTTCTTTCCGCGAGGAGGCTGAGGCCGTGCCCCCGGAAAGCGAAGTATTCTGACGTAGCGGTAGGTACGGCTGTTATGTCGCAGTTTCTATCAACTGCGAGAGTTAATAAACAACAAAGTTTACGAAAAGAACCTGATGGCTGCTATATTTACTCCATCTCACTTACAACTGTTTATCGTCTACAGAATCTAACCATTCCTCAATTGTACCTATTACGGATTCAACACTGCCTTTCTGAAACGGTGAACGAAGGTTGGCTGCTTCCACCAGACCTAGAAATGATTTGGAACCGCCAAGTTTACAAAGGTTCAGATAATCATTCCAGGCGTCTTCTCTGTTATCCCTTGAGCGCTTCCAGAACTGGAATGCACAAATTTGAGCAAGGGTATAATCGATATAGTAGAATGGCACTTCATATATATGCCCCTGACGTTGCCAGAAGCTCCCTGACTCCAGGTAAGGGATGCCATCATAATCCCGGTGTGGCAGGTAGATTTCCTCTAATTCCTTCCATGCCGCTTTACGCTGATCCGGTGTCCAGTCAGGATTTTCATAGACCTTATGCTGGAATTCATCGACCGCTACACCATATGGTAAGAACTGAAGTCCGTCGGCAAGGTGGGAATACTTATATTTTTCCGTGTCCTCCTTAAAGAACAACTCCATCCATGGCCAAGTGAAAAACTCCATGCTCATCGAATGAATTTCTGCCGATTCGTATGTCGGCATGAGATATTCCGGAATGCCGATGTTACGGCTGCTGTAGAACTGAAACGCGTGTCCTGCTTCGTGGGTAAGTACATCTATATCACCTGATGTGCCGTTGAAATTGGAAAAAATGAACGGTGACTGATAATCCTCAATAAATGTGCAGTAACCACCTGCTTCTTTTCCTTTTTGGGCCTCCAAATCCATCAGGTTACGATCAAGCATAAACTGGAAAAACTCCTTTGTTTCCGGAGAAAGTTCTTCATACATTTTTTTCCCGTTTTCGATAATCCATTCCGGGGAGCCCTTTGGCTGAGCATTTCCGGTAGGGAACTTAAAGTTTTCGTCATGAATCTTAAGCGAGTCCACTCCTATACGGTCTGCCTGCTTTTCATACAATTTGGACACGAGCGGTACAATCTTTTCACGAACCTGCTTACGGAAAACATCCACCATTTCAGCGTTATAATCAATCCGCAGCATCCGTACATACCCGAGCTCCACAAAGTTTTTATATCCAAGTTTGGTTGCAATCTCGTGCCGAGTTTTAACAAGCTGATCATAAATGTCATCAAATTTATCAGCATTCTCAGCAAAAAAACCTGCACTCGTTTCTACTGCCTGTTTGCGAATAGAGCGGTCCTTATTTTGGGTGAAGGGTGCCAACTGGGCAAGCGTGTAAGTTTTTCCCTGAAACTCAACTTCTGCAGAGGCCACCAGTTTGGAATACTGTGACGATAATTTATTTTCTTTTTGTAGAAGTGGCATAACTTCAGGTGAAAATGCCTTTATTTCATAATCGGCAATCTGGAAGAGCTGTTCGCCCCATTTCTCCTCCAGTTCATTTCGGAACGGAGATTTAATAAGTTCCTTATAGAATGCCGTACTCATCTCCTGGATTTCCGGCTGGATTTCGTCAAAATAATCGCGTTCTTTCTGGTAGAAGTCATCATTTGTATCAATGGATGCGCGGATATAAACCAGGTTTGCCATTGTTGAAAGTCGATTCCTGAGTTCGTTGATTTTGTTGATTGCCTCGTTTTGCTCAGCGGCTGACTTCGATTGCGTAAATTTCCCAAGTAATGACTGGAATGTGCTTTTTTCAGCGTCCATATTCGGACGCTCGTATGTATAGTTCTCAAATGTTTGCATGAGATTCCTCCTTGTTATATGTACTTTATTCGACATTTTTTTCAGAAATCCTTTTTTGTTAGAAGAATTTTCCTTTCATAAGCTTTGTTGCACCTTAATCCTGTTAGTTGATACAAAATGCGACGTAGTGAATTTGGGGAAGTACAACCTAAAAGAACGACTGTAAAATAGGCATTATACAGAATATGTTATACTTTGCCATAATAGAACGTAAAGGAAAGGGGGCTAGTACAGTGAAATCAAAATTTGACCTGCCAAAAGAAAAAAAGGATGATCTTGTTAAGGAGATAAAAGCATATTTTTTGGATGAACGTAACGAGGAAATCGGCGACTTGGCGGCAATGCTGATGCTGGAGTTTATTATGGAGTCAATCGCGCCCGTGTTTTACAATCTGGGAGTGGAGGATAGTCATACATATATGGGAGAGAAGCTGGACGACTTGTTTGGAATTATGAAGTAGACTTTTTCTGAAAAATATAATAACTTATTTGACTTTATAATTTTTCATGGATAGACTGAAATTAACAGGGAAAAGGGAAGGGTGATAATATGTTTGGTAACACATTGATTGCTGTATTTGCGATAGTAGTAGTACTCATGATATTGAACATAATATTGAGTAAGGTATCATCTCCGAACAGTTATACAATTTATATGCCAGGATTTATTATCTTTGGAATTGGGCTGATTTTGTTTGTCGTGTCCTCGATTGCCGGAAAAGTGGTTATTGTTGGTTTAAGTCTAGGCGCGTGGGGAATTGCATGCCTGTTTGCTGTAGCAATCAGTTTAGTTGCTACGGCAATTGTGGAATCAAAAACCGATTCATAATTCAATGCTATTATAGGTGAAAAATAAAGTCGGCTATGGATAGATAACTCCTATAGCCGACTTTTTTCGGTTAGTTTTCAGGAATAAAAGCAATTTAGAAAGATTGATCGTCTTCTACTCTTTCTTCATATTTGATAGTATGCTTTGTATCGTGGATGGGGGTTCCCCGGTTAACACCATCTTTAACACCCATTGTTATGTCATCATAGGGTGTATAACTATTAGAAGATATGGATTTTTTCTTGAAGATACGGAAACATACAAGTCCAACTATTAAAACAATAAATAAAATATAAACTAATCCCATTAACAAACGCACTCCTTCGATAGATTTACCTACTTTGTATTATTCTCTAAAAACTTAAAGGATTCCTCTGTTCATAAGAAAATAATAAAAAAAGCAACCGAATGGCTGCTTCTTTATCAGAAGGGAAGAACCCCTATTTGAGATATGTTTTCCCGTCCCGCTGTTCAACTTTTCCTTCTTTCATCAGTTTGCCAAGTGCACGTTTAAAGGCTGCTTTACTGATGTTAAAAGTCCCGCGGATATCCTCGGGGTCACTTTTGTCGCTGAACGGAATCATACCTTCATTCTGCTCCAAATGGAGAAGAACAGATTCAGCATCTTCTCCCATACTGTGCTGTTTTAGCGGACGCAGTGACACATTGACTGTTCCATCGTCTTTCACATCGATAATTCGACCATTTTCAATCCATTGGCCAAGCCGTGGTTCTTCCATTCGCTCGGAACGATGGATAAAGCCGCGGTATCCTTCCTCGGAAATAATGGCTGTTCCTTCTTTGCTGGTGTGGTAGACACGGCCACTGATTGGTTTGTTTAGCATATCCTCAGAGGCGTGCTCCCATTCTCTGCGTACCACTCCTTCTGTAGCAGGGATGGCAAGCAGGCGTCCTTTCCGGTCTTTGCCCAATGTCACAAAGAGCATGTCACCAATTTCCGGCCAGACATTCTGGTAAAGTGGCAGATCATCTGACGATACAAGAATCCCTTTTGAAATCCCTATATCAACAAACACGCCGAGGCTTGGGACAACTTCTACCACTTCGGCCCAGTCGTATTCATCCATTTTAACGGAAGGGATTGCGGTTGTAGCAACTGTCTGTCCTTTTTTATCGGTATAAAGAAAAACCTCCACTTCTTGTTCAACTTCCAGTTCTGTGTCCGTTTCATTATGGTGCAGCAGGACGTCGCCTTCCAGCACGTATCCTGTGTCGATTTTCCGTATTACGCTCAGTTTTTGAATCGTTCCTGCGTTCATGGCTATCCTTCTTTCTACAATAATCTTTTTTATGTATTGGAAAAGGGGCACCCTTACTATAAGAGTACCCCTTTGTTTTATAAAGTAACACATAAGTTTCCATTTTAATATTAACCCGAGAGTAATCTCAATCGGGTGGGAATCATTCAGATAGATTCCTCTATTGCCGCGGTCAGTGTTCCACTGGTGTTCTCTCACTTAAGTAACGTCAGCCCTACCTGCTCTAACGTCCTTGCGACCCCTTAGTCGCGCCAGTGTAAATAAGCTTCTACAAAAACTAACTAGCAGAATGCCAGAAATTTCAATACTTATTTGCTACTTCATTATTGAACTTATTTATATTCTCATACATTCGCCTAGATGTCAAATTGAACTTCCGACAAACGATAAATAACAGGCATCAGATTCGAGCTGCTGTTTCGGATTATGGTAGACTATTAGTTGATTTTATAATTGGAGATGTCGATATGGTATTGTTTTTTCAGGTTATTTTACCCATTATAGCAGTGTTTGGCGCGGGATATATTCTGCAGCGTATTCGCGTGCTTGATGTGAAGTCAATCGCAACCGCGTCAATTTATATTTTCCTGCCTGCATTAGTATTTACCACTCTTTATGAGTCCACGTTCAATCAGGGATTCACGATCATAATTGTGTTTGCATTCTTTTTGTTATTTATGATGATTGTAATTAATAAAGCGCTGGCAAGGATATTCAAATGGAATCGGTCGGTCGAGAGTGCCTCAATATTGACGACCGCGTTTATGAATGGCGGCAATTACGGTGTTCCCGTAATGCTGTATAGTATCGGGAATGCAGCAATGCCGTACGCGATATTTTTTATGGTTCTTCAATCGCTGGTGATGAATGTTTTCGGTGTCTATTATGCTTCTAGAAGTACTAGTGGCTTTATGAAAGCTTTTGTAACCATTTTTAAAATGCCGGCAACGTATGCAGCGGTGTTAGCGTTTGTTTTTCAGGCAATCCCTTGGGAGATCCCCGAGTCAATCTATTCAACCCTGACAATGGTCGGAGGGGCAGCCATTCCAATGATGATGGTTATGCTTGGAATGCAGCTGGCTTCCATTACATCACTGAATTTCAACTGGCAGGTAATTTCATCAGCCCTTGGGGTCAGAATGATTGTCTCGCCGCTACTCGCCTTTTTATTTATCTGGATACTGAATGTGGATCCAATCATTAGTGCTGTCATTCTAGTCGTGGCTGCCATGCCGAGTGCTGCAACAACCACCATGTACGCTATCGAGTTTGATACGGAGCCTGACCTTGTATCAAGTATTACGCTGGTAACTACGCTGTTCAGTATCATAAGCGTTACCGTACTCCTGAATATTATCTCGTAAGGTTTTGAAATCCTTTCTGTTGCATACCCTAGGAGAAAGAAGTAAAAGGCAGGAGGGTGGACCATTGTTAAGGACAATCCTGATGATTATCGGAGCGATAGTGGTGATTGGCTGGATACTATCTATGTTTTAAACAAAAATGCCGGTGTGGTTATTCCATCCGGCATTTTTCATGTCGTGTTTTCGTTTGTGCGGGAAAAGGGTAATGATAGGTGAGGCTGTTTTTAGAAAAGGATAAGTAAGAGACAGGAGGATGGACCATTGTTAAGAACAATTTTGATGATTATCGGAGCAATTGTAGTGATTGGCTGGATACTATCTATGATATAAGCAAAAATGCCGGTGTGGTTAGTCCATCCGGCATTTTTATATCGTGTTTTCGCTTTTGCAGGAAAAGGGTATTGATATGAAATGCTGTTTTCTGAAAAGGAGGTAGTCATACATGCCGTTTATAACGGTAGAATACACCGATAACCTGAAAGCGGGTGCCGACATTCCATCCCTATTGAAAAAAATTAACGAACGTCTTTACGGTGAGGGTGATGTGTTCTCATTAGGAAGTATCCGGTCCAGCGCCATAGCGATTAATGATTATTATATTGGTAATGGCGAAGCAGAAAATTCATTTGTCCATGTTACGGTAAAAGTAGGTCCGGGCCGGCCACCACAGGTGAAGAAAGATTTGTTTGACCCGCTGTTTGACACGGTAAAAGATCATTTCACCCACCTGATGGAGAACCGCTATCTGGCTCTGTCGATGGAGATATATGAGTTTCATGAGGGTGGAACCTATAATGAGAATAATATTATTGCACGGTATGAATAAATCATGGCCGGAATCATTCCCCAAGTCTTTTAATACAAATTCACCAACCTGTCACGCTATAATGAGATAAAGGAGATGATGGGATGGATCTTAAATTGAAGGCGAAGTCCGTTATTGTAACAGCTGCAAGTAAAGGTCTAGGTAAGGCGACAGCACTGGAGTTCGCGAAAGAAGGTGCACACGTGCTGATCAGCAGCAGGGATGCGTCTGCGCTTAAGAAATCTGCCGATGAAATCATTAAGGAAACAGGAAACGAACAAGTCCATTATACGGTTTGTGATATGAAAAAGCCTGAAGACATCAAAGCAATGGTGGAGTATGCAGTTTCTGTTAACGGACCGATTGACGTGCTGGTCAATAATGCAGGGGGTCCGCCGGCGGGAACCTTTTCTGACATGACAGATGAAGAATGGTACCATGCATTTGAGCTCAACTTGCTCAGTTTCGTCCGGACAACACGTGAGGTCATTCCACATATGAAAAAACAGGGTGGAGGGCATATCGTCAATCTTGCCTCGTCGTCAATCAAGCAGAGCATCGATAATCTTATTTTATCCAATACGATGCGGCCAGGAATCGTCGGTCTTGCCAAAAGTCTTGCAAGGGAACTAGCCCCGAATAATATTCTGGTAAATACCGTTGGGCCGGGTACCATTGAGACTGACCGGATTCAGGAACTTAACGAAAAACGCGCAGAGAAATCCGGAAAGTCTGCTGATGAAGTGAAGCAAGAGGCGATTAAGCAGATTCCTATGAAACGTTATGGTGAACCGGTGGAATTCGCACGGGCAATTGTCTTTCTGGCATCTGGTGCGAATACATATATTACCGGGCAATCGCTTATTGTCGAGGGTGGAGCGGTAAAGGCGTTGTAAAGGAAAAGCGAAATAGCATGCCAAGTCACATAATGATTGGTATGCTATTTTTGTTGATGTTAAATAGTCAGACATATAGGTGAAAAATAGAGCATCTGAGGGGATTTGAGTTCCACTATTTAGCAAAATAACGCTTCATTCGGGGGGGTATCGGAATTCTGTTCCGCTATTCTTGTGGATTAAGCCTATTCTAACAATGATTTTAGCAAATAACGTATCTCTGTTCCAAAAACACCTCGAAAGTATCGCTTTTTAAGCATATAACGCATCTGTGTTCCGCTCAGCTTAATAACTTCATTCTGTTCAACCGCTCTTTGAACTGTTTTCTCACCCCATAATCATGACTGTCAGCAACTTGGCGTTATTTGTGATAAAGTAGCTTATAGGAAAATGTTTATCGAGAAGGGATTTTTTTAATGAGTAAAACACTGGTATTAGCTGAAAAGCCTTCTGTCGGAAGGGACATTGCCCGGGTACTGAATTGTACCAAAAAGGGCAACGGCTTCATGGAAGGTTCCAAATATATTGTGACGTGGGCGCTTGGGCATTTGGTTACCCTGGCAGACCCAGAAGTGTACGATGAAAAACTGAAAACGTGGCGGCTGGATGATTTACCGATGTTGCCGAAACATCTGAAACTTGTAGTGATCAAAAAATCAGGCAAGCAGTTCAGCACCGTAAAAACGCAAATGAACCGTAACGATGTAAAAGATATCGTAATCGCGACCGATGCGGGACGTGAGGGTGAACTTGTTGCCCGATGGATTATTGAAAAAGCACGGGTGAAAAAACCGGTGAAACGACTTTGGATTTCATCAGTAACTGATAAGGCAATTCGCGATGGGTTCAATAATCTGAAACCCGGCAAAAATTATGAAAATCTGTATGATGCAGCGGTTGCTCGTTCGGAAGCAGACTGGTATGTCGGACTGAACGCAACCCGGGCGCTTACTACCAAGTTCAATGCACAGCTTTCAAGTGGCCGTGTTCAGACGCCGACACTTGCTATGATTGCTGCAAGGGAAGAAGAAATCCGTAATTTTAAGCCGAAAAAATTCTATGGTTTTGAGGCCAAAACAATGAACGGCATTACGCTGACATGGCAGGACGCGAAAAACAACAGCCGAATTTTTGCTAAAGAAAAAGCTGACAAATTATATAATCAGTTGAAAAGCAAGCCGGCTAAAATCACATCAGTTGATAAGTCGTATAAAAAAAAATATGCGCCGCAACTATATGATTTAACCGAACTGCAGCGGGATGCCAACCGCATTTTCGGCTACTCCGGAAAGCAGACGTTATCCCTGATGCAAAAACTATATGAACAGCACAAAGTACTCACATACCCACGGACTGATTCCCGGGTGATTTCGACGGATATTGTGCCGACATTGAAAGACCGTGTTAAGGCTTGTGGTGTTGATGAATATGCGAAGTTTGCCAATAAAGTTATGCGCAGGAATGACTGGAAGCTACCTAAATCGGTAGTCGACAATTCAAAGGTATCGGACCACCATGCGATTATCCCAACCGAACAGCCGGTTATTCTGGAAGAACTGAATGACAAGGAACGTAAAATTTATGACCTGGTTGTCAAGCGGTTCCTCGCGGTGCTCGCTAATCCGTATGAATATGAACAGACAACAATTGAGGCTCAAATCGATAATGAGAGGTTCACTGCCAGAGGTAATATCGTCAAGAAGCAGGGCTGGAAAGAGATTTATCAAGAAAATAGTTCTGAGCAGCAATTGCCTGCAGTATCTCAAGGTGATACGTTCACACAGGTTAAAATAACGCAGACAAATGGTGAAACAAAACCGCCAGAACGCTTTACCGAAGGGGCATTGCTTCAGGCGATGGAAAATCCTGTCCGCTATATGGATTCAAATGAAAAACATCTGGCGAAAACCATCAGTCAAACCGGTGGGCTCGGGACGGTTGCCACCCGTGCAGATATTATTGAGAAGCTCTTTAACGGACAGTATATGGAAATGCGCGGAAAACATATCTTTTTGACAGGCAAGGGAAAACAGTTACTTGAGCTTGTTCCCGAAGATTTACGCTCGCCGGCATTGACTGCAGAGTGGGAAAATAAGCTGGGACAAATTGCGGAAGGTAAACTTGCCAAAGATCGCTTCATTAAAGAGATGAAGGATTATGCGCGTGAAGTGGTCCAACAAATTAAAGCCAGCGATGAAACGTTCAAGCACGATAATATGACTGGAACCAAGTGTCCGGAATGTGGCAAGCTGATGCTTGAAATTAATAATAAAAATGGGCGTATGCTTGTCTGCCAGGATCGTTCCTGCGGCAACAAAAAGAATATCGCCAAGCAGACGAATGCACGCTGCCCGAATTGCCACAAACGGATGGAGTTGCGTGGTGAAGGAGAAGGTAAGACATTCACTTGTAAGTGTGGACACCGGGAAAAGCTTTCCACATTCAATAAACGAAAAGAACAGGAAAAGAAACATAAAGTCTCCAAGAAAGATGTAAACAAGTATCTGAAGAAACAGGATGATGACGGGTTTACAAACAATGCATTGGCTGAACAGCTCGCTAAATTGAAAAAATAGTTACTTCCAGAAGCCCGCTGACAAAACAGTAGGGCTTCTTTTTTGTAAAATTTCATCATAAGTTATATGAAGAGACTTTTGGACAGCCAACTATATTTCTAAATTGCGAAACTTATGATACACTGTCCAATATATTTTAAATTTTTTTACATAACAAACAGGGGGTAGGAAGATGTCAAAAGAAGAACAGCTGAAAGAAGCGACTGGGGAGAAGAAGATTCAATCACTTACATTTCGGATGGGCGCATTCGGTGCTGCTGTACCACTTTTATTTTTCGTGGTCTGGGCAATTTCAATCAGTGTCCTGAAGCTATCATCCGAAGTGGGACTCGTTATGGGGGCAGTTATTGGGCTTACGCTTGGTCTCCTGTTCTGTAAAAGCAAATGGGAGGATTATGCCCAGGGATTGTTTGATGGTCTCGCACAACCTATTGGTGTAGTAGCGATGGTCGCATGGTTTTATGCAGGAATGTTTGCGCAGGTTCTTCAGGTCGGCGGACTTGTTGAAGGATTGGTCTGGGTCGGGGCAGTGACCGGGCTTACAGGTGGATTATTTGTAGCCTTAACATTTTTACTGGCAGCTACATTTTCAACCGCAGTTGGAACAGGATATGGGACTACCGTGGCTTTCTGTACACTGATGTATCCGGCTGGTGTGGCTGTTGGGGCTGATCCGGTCTTCATGTTTGCAGCTATCCTTGCTGGTGCGGTTTTCGGTGATAACCTTGCACCTGTCTCGGACACGACAATCGTTTCGGCAACCACACAGGATGCTGATGTACCAGGCGTCGTTCGGTCACGTTTCAAGTATGCGATTGCAGCTGCAATACCTGCAACAATACTCTTTGCTATTTTTGGTGGTGGTGGAAAGGCGCTAGAAAACCAGGCGGCTTTGGATTCTATGATAGAGTCAACAAATCCTGCTGGTCTGATTATGCTGGTACCATTTGTACTTGTTCTCGTATTAGCTTTATCCGGCCAACATTTACTAACTTCATTAACATGGGGAATCATTGGCGCTATTCCACTGATTGTACTGCTTAACCTTGGCACATTTGGTGATATTATCCGTTTTGATCCTGAATCCGGCACGATTGTGGAAGGTGCGCTGGTTAGCGGGCTGACAGGATACTTCAACATGGCAATCCTTATTCTGCTTATCGTTGGTGCCGCGCACTTGATGCGTCTTGGTGGCACAATGGAAGCAATAACAAAAGGTCTGATTAAATGGATTAAAAATTCAATCCGCAAAGCCGAATTTGCAATCTGGAGTATCGTGGCACTTCTTAACAGTGCGATCACCATCAATACTGCTGCTGAAATTGCTGCAGCACCGTTTGTCAGAGAGCTTGGGTCAAAGTATAAGATTCACCGCTACCGCCGAGCCAATATGCTTGATGCGGTAACTTCGGCACTCGGCTATATTTTCCCGTGGGGAGCACCAGTCCTGCTTGGCTGGTCAACAATTCAGACGATGACAAATCAATACGAATGGCTTCCGGTGGTTGAACCAACTGCTGTATTCCCATTTGTGTTCCAGGGCTGGTTCCTGGTAATTGTCATGCTGATTGCCGCCTTAACCGGCTGGGGACTTCGTTATGAGGGTAAGAATGGTGAAGAATTGAGAGAAAGACCAAAAGAATAATAGGAAAGAGTAAAGAGTGAAAGCCTTCCACGAGGTCTTTCACTCTTTTTTTTCATAGGGGCGGGGTTTAGCCCTTGTACTATCAGAATTTATAAGTTTCTACTGAAAATTGTATAAGAAAAACTTCGACACTTGTTATAGACAAACCGAATGTCAAGTTTTTCTACGAGTTTGTGTTCTAAAACCGTTTTTCTTCCACCACATTATGTTCCTTATCGAGAATGGAAAGACGACTTGGTGTATTTTCTTTAGCGAGTTTTTCAGCTTCGGCAATTGCATCGTCTTTTGCTCCGTATTCTTTTTCCGGTGCAACATCTTCCAGCTTCACAATCCATGCTGTTGCATCACGATTTGGTGCTACACTGTATTCTTTCATAGATGAAAACTCCTTTACTGCTGTTTTACAGATTCGATTCCCATACCGAATTCGAATCAAACATTTGTGATATACTTTTACCAGGTTGATATGGGGGTTTTTTAGATGAAAATCAGGGGAGCAATCGATAGTGAAACACGCTGCAGCCATTACCATGGTGAAAATGACCGGATTGCTATTAAGTTTTATTGCTGTCAGGAGTATTTCCCGTGTATCCATTGTCATGAGGAATATGGCTGTGGTCACCGTGAATTATGGCCATGTAAAAAGTTTGATGAGCAGGCGATCTTGTGCGGAAGCTGCAAAATTGAACTTACGATAAATGAATACCTAACTAGTAACTCCAGGTGTCCTTCATGTAATGCATCGTTCAACCCAGGGTGTGCACTTCATTACCACCTATATTTTCATAAACCGTGAGTCAGGTTGTTTACTTGGAGCGGTTATTTCATGTATCATTTAAGTAGCAGGAGAAAAGGAGGGTGCGATAGATGGCTTTTGTAATATTGGACCCATGCCGTCAGGAGAAAGCTGGAGAATGCTTAACTGTTTGCCCGGTGGATTGTATCGAAGAAGGGCCGGAGCAGTTTTACATAGATCCCGATATTTGTATTGATTGTGGTGCATGTAAAGCAGTATGCCCGGTTGATGCAATTGTCGAAGAATATGACTTAGCGCCGGACCAGGAAAAATACCTGGAAGAAGCAGAAGAATTCTTTGCTAAATAACGGCATTTCCAAATAAATTAAAACCTCGTTTACGGGCTGTTTAGGCCAGTAGGCGAGGTTTTTTATATGGATGTCAGTTCGGCAAACGTGCCTGGACCAGGCAATTCCCGCTCCCCGAGATAGACCAATAGTCCCCTGATTTTTTCTCTTAATTTGATGGAATGTATAATTATGAGTCTTTTTGATTATTTACTACCAGCTGCTAATACCCGATATTAGTAGGAAAGAGAGAAAATAGAGAATGGGAACACTAGGGGATATGTATCACGAGAATTATGGTATAAGATAGATAATAAGTTTACCTGATACTTATGCTGTTATCTGTGAATGTTCCTGTAAAAGAAGGATAGGTGAGATTATGCAAAAACACACTGTATCTGGACAATCTGAATCTGGGGGGATTCTGGCTGGATATTTTTTGGAGAAAGCAGCAATAGTGGAAGGGGAACCTGTAAACATGAAGGTAACTTTCAGTATTCAGGAGGAAAATGATATGGTAAGAGATGAACTGCTGCCATTGAGGGCAGAGTGTGCACTGCTTTTCCAGGCAAACCCCCATATGGTAGAGTCAATTGATGGCCTGCAGCAGTTGCTTGGCAAGGAAAAGGATAAGTTGCTTCCTGTTCTGGAAACATTGGTTAAGCAAGGAATTCTGCAAATGCTTGGAGATGAAACGGCCCCCTTATATCGGTATAAAGAGCCCCTTACTATAACGGAGTTTGATGCCAAAAAACCAGCAGATAGTCTATGAGACAATTCGAGCTGTTGGAAGAAGTTCTTGAGTTTTATGCAGAGCGATACAAACTTACCGTTATAACAACAGATAAAGAAGGGGATTCTGTTCTACCAGTTAAAGGGGAAAATCCACTAAGTAATATTTTTTTATGTGATAAAACAAATGGCTTGTCAGCGGTGATCGCCAGAACACTAAGAGAAGCGAAAAACATTAAGAGTCCACTGGTTTATGAACTTTGGCCCGGAATACATACCATTATTGCGCCATTCGTTCCAGAGGACGGAAAGATGTATTTTATTTGGGCGGGTCTAATGGTGGAACAGGAAACAAATCATCTAGTACTTGACCAGCTTAAGGAAAAATATCCCGATATCCATAATTGGGAGGATATCCTCGCACAAACACCGATGCTTACAGCGAAAAATAAAGCTGACTGGCTGAAACGGATCTCGAAGCTGATCCGGCTGGCTGGTACTCCAGGCGGAAAAAATGATGGTTCTTCTTCGTTTGGAGAATACAATCAGCTGCTTTCCATAGCGTTTCAAAAGGAGGAGCTGGAACTAACTCCCGTACTGAATGAATTCTTGGCAAAGGGAAAAGAGTTTGACTTCATGGGATATGCTGCAAAGCAGGATGATGAATCATACATTGTCACCGATGTTTCCGGGAAAGCCGCCCAGGGCCTTAAAGGTGCTGGTTTCTCGGTTGGCGAGGGCTTCCTAGGACGTGTGCTGGTGACAGGCGAACAGGAGTATTGGGATTCAATCAGCAAAGACCCGCGCACCTATTTTTTTACCCGGAATGGACTTTCACCAGCGACACTTTTTTGTTTCCCTATAACCCGGCATGATGGGTCACTGGCACTGTTTTTCGGTGGAAACGTAACCGCGATGAAAGAAAATGGAAGGATGGAATTTGCCCGGACATTGGCAACTATCCTTGAGAAGAGTCTGTTGACTGACGCGCTGAGAGACGAAAATACACAGCAGTTTCAGCGGCTGTCATCACTGGTGGAAATCTGTAAAATGATGGTTTCCAGACCGGAATACAAGCGGATCATTTATATACTCGTCGATATCAGTCTCAGTCTGATGGAAGGCCCGTTCTCGTGTATGATTCTGAAAGACCCGAAGACCGGCAAAATGAAGCTGGTATCCCGCGGGGCACAAAATGAAAGTATGGGTGAGTATGCGCAGGATGTCATCGATCGATATTACAGCGGAGTTTCCATGGAAAGTAAAGATGTATCCTTGAAAACCGCCGATGATGCCACGAAATGGGGAAGCCCGGTGATTGAATGCCCGCTTTATTATAAAAGTGTACTGCTTGGCATTCTTTGTGTAGGTACCAATTCACCGGATGGCCCCCAGTTAAGCGAGGACAGAAAGTTTCTGCAGACGTTATCAAGTATTGGTGGTGTCACACTGAAACTTGCCATGAGTGAGGAAGAAGATACCGAAGAAACGCAAGTGAACACGTTATATCAAGCAATACGGCAGTTTGACAATGAGGCTTATAATACTGCGGAGACAGCATCGGACCTCGCAGAAAAGTTTTCTGAGAAGCTGGAGCTTTCATTATGGAGCAGCCAGGCAATAATGAACAGTTGCAAACTATATCATTATGATGTCGAGTTCATCAGAGAGATATTACCTGGCAGCAGAATTGCCGATATTGTGGAAAATACGAAAGGACTGCTTGACGGAATCCGTGACTGGGAAGATTTAGAGGTGGAAAGCCGAGTAGTAGCTATTATAATTTCTTATATGAAAAATAACCTGCTTGATGCAGTAACATCCCTTACTAATGGGGTTCAGGATGAAATGGTCAGCAAATTTATATCATATATTCACAGAAGTCAAATGATTGAAGAAGACTTTTTCACAGTTGAGGATGGGGGAGAAGAGGCGACAGATGAGTTCATTACATTCGCGATTAAAGAACTTAACATCTCACCCCGCGAGCAGGAAGTCCTCGATCTCGTAATCCGCGGATTTAATAACCGAGAAATAGGCGAGAAGTTATTTATCAGCAGCCACACAGTTAAGAACCATGTCACGAGAATCTTTCAGAAACTGGGTGTCCAGGATAGGGCGCACGCAATATCCAAGGTATATCAATTAAAATATCAGAAATCAAACTAAGCCTCCCGCACGTCTGGGAGGTTTTATTGTGTTCTTTTTTATGGCGAGATCTGAGATTTAGTATTATTATCAGGCCATTTTGAAGCATTATCAGGCGAAAATGATCGCATATCAGGAGATTTCACTTTATTTCAGACCAGCATATGGGAAAGTACGTTGACTTTTGCCGATTTGAGTATAGGTACTTGGCAGGAGTGGACGAAATAAGGTGAATTTTAGGGTGATTTAGCATATCTAATTACCCAAGAATTATGCCATTCCTATGTCTAAAGTAACAGGAATCGAGGTTTTTCACCCCTTAATAGGAAGGCATTCCCCTTCTTTGGCGTTAACTTATTAAGGGAATACTGGTGGATGCCAATACCTGACAAAATCCGGCATAATAGGGTTACAGGTTGAGCAACAACAGCCGTGTAAAAGATTAATAGTGGAAGTGGAGGTGTACCTGATCGAATTGGTCAACTGCAGTACCGGCCAGGTAATAGCCAGTGAAATGCAAACCGCATATTCATTCTGGCGACGGTTCAAAGGGCTGATGCTCGTAAAAGAAATACCTGAGAACTTTGCCTTGCATATCGCACCATGCTCGTCGATCCACACGTTCTTTATGAAATGCCGGATTGATATCTTATACCTTAACCAAAAGAACGAGATTGTCGGTATGGAAGAGAATTTCGCACCAAGCAAAGTTGGCAGACTTCTAACGGGAGTCAAATCTGTCATTGAACTACCTGCTGGTAAAATCAAAGCTTCTGCTGTGAAAATTGGACACGCTGTCGCGTTTGTCTCAAGCGAACACGAGAAAGTCATCAAGACTGGAACTAATTAACTTTATATAAAGGGAGAGATTTACATGTTGTTAGAAAAATTAAAAGGATTGTTTGTAGAAGAAGAAGGACAAGGAATGGTGGAATACGGACTTATTCTAGGACTTGTTGCAGTAGTAGTTATTGTAGCTTTGACCACAATGGGTACAGATATAAAAGCTCTATTTGACGATTTGGTAGCACAACTGCCTGGCGGAACAGCTACAGACAGTACTACAACCCCATAAGTAATTAAAGGGCCCGCCCCCACGGGCCCTTTTATAAGATATTATTCATTTTTAAAAATGAGATCAGCATGAGCAAAAGGCGGCGACTCCAGTTGGAAAAGCAATAGCTGAAGACCCCACAGAACGAGGAGACGAGTTCGAGGAGGCTGAAGCATTGCCCGCGGAAAGCGTCCGTCTGAAGCGAATGCGGGTTATATAGGTTTAGTAAACTATCAAACAACGAATGAAGGGATGGTCATGATGCTGGATATTTTCCTGTTACTGATTCTATTAATATGTGTGATTACAGATCTGAGAAGCAGAAAAATCTACAATAAAGTCATTTATCCTGCTCTTTTGGTAACACTAGTATACCACTTGGCAGCAGGCGGCCTGGAGGGTCTATCCCATTCTTTCATTGGTTTTTTGACAGGACTCGGTCTTCTATTAATCCCATACCTGATGGGTGGGATGGGAGCAGGGGATGTAAAACTGCTTGCTCTGATTGGTGCTGTAAAAGGAAGCATGTTTGTTTTTCAATCGTTTCTCTATATTGCGATTCTTGGGGCCGGAATTGCGGTCGTAGTTCTTTTTGCCCGTCGAGGAATGTTTAAGTCAGTAGTTTACTATCTTGCAAGTTTACGAAATGGAATAGTGCTTCCTGGCGGTGTTTCAAGAGGATCGATGACGGCCACGTATCCATATGGAGTGGCGATTGCCGGTGGGGTCGTACTATGTATGGTCATCCAGGGCGGTCGTTTTTTATGGTAAAAAATGAAGACGGACAAGCAATGGTCGAATTTGCTCTTATTGTTCCACTACTTCTAATGCTTCTTGTGGGGATTTTTGACTTCGGAAGGGTGTTATATACGCACCTCCAGCTCGAATTGATTGCCCAGGAATCGGTCCGGATTGCTGGACTTGGGCAGGGAGACGAAGCAATTCGTACGTATGCACATAACAATTTTGATCTGGGAAACCCTGGAGATCTTCAGGTGAGTATTTCACCTGAAGAGCCAAACCGCGTCTCGGGTGAGTATGTTACGGTCACCCTCACCTTCCCGGAAGAAATTCTTGACATATTGGGCAGTGCCGCGGTTCCATATACGGTTAAGACCAGCTCGACAATTCGGGTGGAGTGACGAAAGGGGTGCACAGTTATGTTCGAACAACTGAACAACAATGAACAGGGCAATGTGCTCGCTCTTTTCGCCGTGGCACTCGGGGGATTACTTCTGGCTGTTGGCCTGGTTATTGACGGTGGTCACTTGTTTATGACGAAAAGCCACCTGCAAAAAACAGCAAACGCAGCAGCACTTTCAGGAGCGCAGGAAGTTCCGTATTCTGAAGTGGAAGTACATACGGTCGTTGATCGGATTCTGCTGGAACATGGAGAAACAGGAAGCCTTGATCAGGTATTGATAGAGCCGGAAAGTCAAATAGAAGTTATTTTATCGAAGGATGTCCCGCTTTTTTTTGCAAAGTTGTTTGGGATAGAAACAGTACCTATTAAAGTAAACGCGGTTGCGGCCATTAATCCAATGGGCATAGCTAAGGATGCTGTACCCTTGGGGATTGATGAAACCGTCGAGTTGATTTATGGACAGACATATTCATTAAAAGTGGACGCAGGTGATTCTGCTTCTGGAAACTTTGGGGTTTTGGCGCTTGATGGCCCAGGTGCGAAATTGTACGAGGACAGCCTGCGTGATGGGTTTGATGAGCAGCTTGAAGTGGGCGATATTGTTAATACGCAAACTGGTAATATTGCTGGACCAACACGGAATGCGATTGATTACCGGATTGCCAACTGTCCGTATCCGGTAGGGGAATATAAACACCGGGACTGCTCCCGGGTAATGCTGATTTTGGTGTACCAACCGCATGAAGTTACAACTAATCAGATGAAAAGTGTAAAGATAACAGGATTTGCATATTTTTATGTCACCGATCCGATGAGTAGTACGGATGATTCAATTAACGGGATTTTCATCAAACGAACCGGTACAGGTTTTACAGGTGAGGGGACGCCGGTTAATCGCGGGGCATATGCAGTCAAATTGATAGAGTAGGTGAACAGATGAAGCCAAGACGGATAATACTGCTCGCACTGATTTCCGGAGTCATAACGACAGGACTTTTTTATATGTACATGAATAAGAGCGTACCTGCAAGTTCCGGAACAGCTGAACAGACAGAAATGGTCGGCGTTGTAGCCGCCGGAATTGATATAAAGAAAGACCAGCAAATTACGGAAGAAAACCTGGTTTTAAAAGAAATGCCTAAAGATCAGGTCCATGACACAGCCCTACGGAAGACGGAAGAAGCGATTGGTAAATTTGCTGCTGCTGATATAAAAGCAGGTGAAGTGGTCATGAGTCACCGAATCCGTACAAGTGAAGATGTAACGGACGTTGTTTCCCGGAAGATTGCTGAGGGTAAACGGGGTGTTTCCGTGCAGGTGGAATATGATCAGTCTGTTTCCAATCTGACGGTTCCGGAAGATTATGTGGATGTCATGCTAAGCGTCGTCCTCGACCCAGCGATTCCACTCATTGAAACGGATTTAATTCTTGAAAAGATCCGTGTGCTTGCGGTAGGGGAACGATTAATTGAAAAGCGTGAAGGGGATGTGGAAAAGACATATATGACCGTCACACTTGAATTGACGCCGGAACAATCGGTCAAGCTGGTACATGCAAGTGAGCGGGGAAGCATACATCTTGCCCTGTATAGCAAGGTCGACACCGTTAAACAGGAGACTGAAAAAGAAGCGAAACCTGACGATGAAGAACCAGCCAAAAAGGAAGCCAAGGTTGGCGGTGACAAGGATACGAGGTTTGTGACCACTCCTGAACGGTCCATTATTCGTAAAGCACCCCAACTGACGGCGCCTGTTGTAACGGTAGTTGATCAGGGGACCGCTTTACTTTTTTTGGATGATCAATCGACCGATGAGGACGACCGGGTATGGTTCAAGGTTAAAACTGCTGATAAAAAGAATGGGTGGGTTAGCAGCCGTATAGTCAAACATGAGAACGAGTAAGGAGGAGGTTGCAGTGGTGATTTCTCCAGATAAGAAAAAACAAACAGTTGCAGTGTGCAGTGCCACTGGAGGACAGGGCAGGACCTCGGTTACGGTAAATCTTGCCGCTTTCCTGGCAGCCCGGCAGACAAAAGTGACGATACTCGATGCTGATTTGCAGTTCGGCGATCTCGCGATGGCACTTGATATCGATGCGCCGGTGACGCTCGCTGATATTGCGGAGCAAAGTGACAGCACCAACAGTATAAGCTATCTTAATCGTCATCCATCCGGCTTGGATTTGATTGCTGCCCCAAAGCGGCCCGAGCAGGCTGATATGGTTAACAATGATCTGCTTAATGGTGTTATGGACGAATTGCAGACTGTTTCGGAGGTTCTTTTTGTCGAAACCCAGGCAGGTCTCACTGATCATACACTCCAGGCTGTTGAGAAGGCTGACCGGATATTGGTTGTGACCACCCCTGGCATGATCTCACTTAAAAACGCAAGACTTATGATTGAAACTCTTGATGCGCTTGGTATGAAAGATAAAGTCCGGCTGGTTGTCAATCAGTCGACCGCACCATCAGCGGTTAAAGCAGGTAATATTGCTGAACTAACAAAGGTATCAGAAATTTTTCATCTGCCGTATGACCTGAAAAATACGGCCCAGGCATTGGATACAGGGATGCCGATAGTTATTAGTAATCCGAAATTAGAGTATGCGAAAGCAATTGAACGTATGGCGAAGAAACTGTTTGTGGTAGAGCGCAGTACCGAGAAAAAAGTACAGGTGCGTGGGTTGTTCCGTATCAAAAAAAGTAAAAGAACGCGAGGGAAACAACGATGAGTCTACTGGAAAAGCTGCAGTCCCAAAAAGAAAGCAAACCGACAGCAGTAAACACTGCGGTGAAAGAGAAGGGTAATACAGCACCGGACAAATCTTCGGCGGTTTTACGAGAACCTTCTACTGAGCTAAACGCAGTTGACCCTTCTGCTAAAGTCAAACAAACGAAAAAGAATTCTGAGGTATCCAAAGAATACCAAGAGCTGAAAAGTCTGGTGTTCAAGCATATCATCCGGGAACGGAAAGACGACGAGGTCGAAGCCATTATCGAAGACCTCGATGAAATTATTACAGAAATTGTGTCAGAACAAAATTTTAAACTCCGTCGTACCGAGGACCGGAATAAATTAAAAGAAGAGATAGAGAATGACTTGACCGGGTATGGTCCAATCACGCCGCTATTGAATGATGAAAGTGTCTCGGAGGTTATGGTTAACGGACCGAACCAGGTGTATGCCGAGCGCAACGGCCGCTTGGAACTTACCGATATAACGTTCCGGGATAATGATCATGTGTCAGCAGTCCTGGAAAAAATCGTTGCCCCGCTTGGCCGGCGGATCGATGAAAGCAGTCCGATGGTTGATGCGCGACTTAAGGATGGATCACGGGTTAACGCGATTATACCGCCTCTTGCACTTGGTGGGCCGACCATCACCATCCGTAAGTTTTCCAAAGAGCCATTTACGATTCATGACCTGATTCGTTTTGGTACGTTAACCGAAGAGATGGCTGAATTTATTCAAGCGTGTGTACAGGCAAAATTGAATATTTTTGTAAGTGGTGGAACAGGATCCGGAAAAACAACTACGCTCAACGTATTGTCATCGTTTATTTCGAATACTGATCGTATTGTCACCATTGAGGATGCGGCTGAGCTTCAGCTTGGACAGGATCACGTTGTCTCGCTTGAAACGCGTCCACCAAACATTGAAGGCAAAGGTATGATTTCCATCCGTGACCTGGTGCGAAACTCGCTCCGTATGCGTCCTGACCGAATTGTCATTGGGGAGGTGCGGAGTGGTGAAGCCCTCGATATGCTTCAGGCGATGAATACCGGGCATGACGGGTCACTGGCAACCGGTCACTCCAACAGTCCAAGGGATATGGTTTCCAGACTCGAGACAATGGTACTGATGGCCGGGATGGAACTGCCGATCAGAGCAATCAGGGAACAAATCGCTGGTGCGCTTGATGTTATTATTCAGCAGTCCAGACTGAAGGACGGCACGCGCCGGATTACTAATATCACCGAAGTGCAGGGAATGGAGGGGGACGTTATTGTACTCCAGGATATTTTCACATTCCGCCAGTCAGGTCTTGATGAGAATGGTAAGATAATCGGCAAACTGGTACCAACAGGGATTCGTCCGAAGTTTTATGAACGGATGGAATATGAAGGAATTCATCTGCCACCATCTATTTTCGCTGAAAAAATGGAGTGATAGCAATGGAGTTTATTTTACTGGCTGCAACATTTATAACAGTATTTTTATTTCTTTTCGCAATAGTTCAGTGTAGAAAATCCGAAGTAGAACGACCTGAAAAAAAGCCCAAACGATCGATTTCTGATTTATTGAAGAATGCCAATGACCGCTTGAAAATGCTGCTTGTCCGAAAAGGAAAACCAAGTGAGAAGCGGAATACGCTCCAAGAACGGCTCAGCGTTGCCGGACTTCCGATTAAGCCTGAAGAATTTGTGGCTTTCCGCTGGCTGATTGCACTTATAACTGGTGGCCTTTTAAACTTAAACGGCAACATATTGCTGGGAATCCTGGGATTTGTTGTGGGTTATTTTATCCCAGAAGTCTGGCTGAAAAGGAAAATGAATAAGCGGATTAAGGCATTCAATGAGGGACTCCCGGGAATGATTACGTCGATGATGGGGTCATTACGGGCTGGGTTCAGCTTTGTTCAGTCACTGCAGATGGTCGCTGAAGAATCGTACTCACCAATTAAAGAAGAAGTGGAAATCGTCATAAAGTCGATGCAGTACGGGACAACCATGGAGGATGCACTGATTGAATGGCAGAAACGGATGCCAAGTGATGACCTCGGTCTGCTGGTAGATGCCATTCTGATTCAGCGACAGGTGGGAGGAAATCTGGCCTACCTGCTTGATAAAATCGTTGAAACTATCCGGGAACGGACAAAAATTGAGAACCAGATCAAGACCCTGACAGCGCAGGGAAGACTGTCCGGTATCATCATCAGCCTGCTTCCGATCGGACTGGGATTTGTCATCTATCTGATGAACCCAGGTTATATTTCCACTTTATTCACAGAAACGTTCGGCCAAATCATGCTCGGCGGAGCGCTTGTCGGCGGCGTTATCGGATTCTTCCTGATTCGCAAAATAACAACAATTGAGGTGTAGGCCATGCTGGCTTTTTATGCGGGGATTTTTATCACTGTCAGTTTAATAGCGTATGGATTCCTTGCTGTTTATTCCGGCAAAAGAATCGTGGTGCAGCGAAGAATTCAGACGTATCTTTTGAATAATACCCCGGTAGTGGAAAGCGCAGTGGCTGCCGAAGAAGATCTTTCTTTTAAGGAGCGCGTAATTGCGCCTGCCTGGAAAAAAATGAAACGGAAGTACACCAAGCGGTTAAGCGAAAAAGAGGCGACTAAGCTGGAGGTTAAGCTTCTCCAGGCTGGCCAACCATTTGGACTGACCCCTGTTTCGTTTAAAATGCTGCAGATTGTGCTGACCATCGCCTTGCCGGCTATTGGTGCTGGATACAGTCTTCTCTTGGATGTATCTGTATTGATAACGTTGGTGCTTGGCCTCGGTGGACTGGCAGTGGCAGTTCTTTTACCAAAGTATTATCTTAAATCAAAGATCGAGGCGAGGAGCAAAGAGGCAGAAAAAAGCCTCCCGGACATACTTGACTTGCTGACGATAAGTCTTGAAGCTGGGCTTGGGTTCGATGCTGCAATCAGTCAGGTTGTTGCCAAGAAGAAGGGCGTTCTGGCGAATGAATTCAAAGTGACACTTGAGGAAATGCGGCTCGGAAAAACCCGGAAGCAGGCGCTGACAGCGATGAATGAGCGAATTCAGTCAGAAGATTTGAAGACGCTGATTTACAGCATTGTCCAGGCGGAGAAACTCGGTATCGGTATGGTGACCGTTTTGCGCGTTCAGACCGAGGACATTCGGGAGCGTAGACGTCAGCGGGCAGAGGAAGCTGCAATGAAAGCACCAATTAAAATGATGTTTCCACTGGTTTTCTTCATTTTCCCCACGTTGTTTGTGATTCTGCTTGGTCCAGCGATCATTCAATTTATGGATGCCATGTAAAAAAGCAACTATCTCATTAGGGTGGATAGTTGCTTTTTATTATTTATTTTTCTGATTTATCTTCGGCAGGCGTGGCTATTTTGCTGGCAATCCAGCGTTTGGCTGTAGTCTCGTCGATTTCATATTCTTTTCCCGCTCGCAGCAGTTCCCCGTGATACGCAGTCTGCACGTTCATTTTTACTTTTGGCATTTGTGGTACTCCTTTGTTGGCTGTTTACTTTTAGTTTATCATACATGACAGCGGTAGGGATTACATTGAATCGCGAGACTTTTTAGGCGGGAATTCCGAACTCGCCGGAAATTGATGTATTTTCGCCGGAAAAAGAGCTTAAATCGCCGGAAACGTTCCTCAATTCCAACTCTATTCCCCGGTAATCAGTCGATACGCCTCATCCAGGTCATTTGTTGGCTGTTTACACGCAAAGTTTTCACAAATATAAACAGTTGTCTGGTTATTAACTTTTTTATAGTCAGAAGTGAAAGGCGCAGCGTTTGCCAATTGTCCGTGGTCCTTGCTGTACAGTAGGTTAACACCGGGCAGGTACTCCCGCTGCAGTCTGTTCACCAACTCATTCTTGTCACCCAACACCACAACTTCCTTCGTAGGGTTGTCCATCATCAGTAGGCTCTGGATAAAGAACGTGCTCGCGGAAGGACCCTGGTCGATATCCTTGTAAAAAGTATGGTACATTTCCTCAAGTTTATTGTGATATTCGGTTACTCCGGTCAGATAGCCTAGACGAGCAAGCATGACTGCCGCCACACTGTTTCCGGATGGAAGCGCGCCGTCATAAATTTCTTTTTCCCGGGATAAAAGTTCCTCACTGTCCTCGCCATTAAAGAAGAAACCGCCATTTTCTTCGTCCCAGAACAGGGAAATCATTTGATCAGCCAGTTCGCGGGCCCGTTCCAGGTATTCGGTATTGAATGTGGCGTCATACAGTTCAAGCTGTGCCCATAAAAGAAACGCGTAATCATCCAGATAACCATAATACTTGACCTCACCATAACGATAACGGGCCATCAGACGGCCATCCACTGTGAGCTTTTCGTCGAGGAAGGCTGCTGCATCCTTGGCAACGCGAAGATAGTCCGTATTTTCGAAAGCTCGTCCTGCCTTGGCGAATCCAGTTATCATCATCGCATTCCAGGATGTAAGAATTTTATCATCGACATGCGGATAGACGCGCTGTTCTCTTGCCTCGAGTAACTGAACGCGGGCTTCCTCGAGGTGGCTCTCCAATTCATCAAGACTCATGTTATATTCCTCAGCGGCTGACTCAAGGTTGGTATCGATCAAATTCGGAACATTTTTACCCTCAAAGTTAGCTTCTTGTGTAATGTCATAAACGGCACAATACAAATCAGCGAGATCTTCATCAAGCACATCGAAAACTTCCTCATAATCCCAAACGTAATATTTTCCTTCGACACCTTCTGAATCTGCATCGATTGCCGAATAGAAGCCGCCATCCTTGCTACGCATTTCACGCATTACAAAGTCAATAATCTGTTCACTGATTTTTTTATAGAGCGGATTTCCGGTAATCTGATAGCAATCCACGTACGCACATAGCAGCAGGGCATTATCATAAAGCATCTTTTCAAAGTGCGGGACGAGCCACTTTTCATCGGTCGAATAGCGGGCAAAGCCGAACCCAATATGGTCATAAATCCCACCGTCAGCCATTGCCTGCAAGGTACTTTCGGCCATTTTCAGAGCAGCCTTTTTCCCGGTGAAATGATAATAATTCTGTAAAAAAAGCAGGTTTTGCGGAGCAGGGAACTTCGGCGCTGAACCGAACCCACCATGATTGAAGTCAAAGCGCCGTCCCAGTTGCTGGTATGCCTGATCGGTTATGTCTTTGGTCAGACGAGTTTCACTCTTGGTGGACACGGTTTTTGCCAAAGCATCGGTAACACTTTTGGTAACCTCGGAAATATGGTCAGGCTCCTCGTGGAATTTTTTTGCCAACTGGGAAAGAACTTCCATAATTCCAGGCATGCCGTACTTACTTTCCCGCGGAAAATAAGTCCCTGCATAGAAGGGCACCTTGTCCGGTGTCATGAAAATCGAAAGCGGCCAGCCACCCTGTCCGGTCATCATCTGACAAACTTTCATATAAACGGCATCGATATCCGGGCGTTCTTCCCGGTCAACTTTTATCGAGACGTAATGCTTGTTCAGGTAGTCGGCAACTTGCTCGTCCTCAAACGATTCATGGGCCAAAACATGACACCAATGGCAAGTCGAGTAGCCGACTGACAGGAATATCGGTTTATTTTCTTTTTTTGCTATATCAAACGCTTCCTCACCCCAAGGATACCAGTCAACAGGATTGTATGCGTGCTGCTGGAGGTAGGGGGAATTTTCGTCAATTAGCCAGTTTGGTTGAGTTGTCAAAATCTCAGCTCCTTTACTGTCAGTTTATCGCTGATAATTTATCTTATCCAAAGCTTACTAGGAAAAACCTGGAGAGTCTAATAAAAATAAGCGGGAAAGTACTCCCGCTTAGCTTTTAGAGGCATCCGTAAAACCTCTGATTACATGTATGTGGCCATCATTTTCGGTTGTCCGGATATCGGTATAATGGGTATGATAGCCATTACCGATTGGGATCGGTGCACTCGTGTAAGCCTCATAGTAATGAATATGTCCGTCATCAAATGTTGTATATCCATAAATACGGTGAACATGGCCTTCCTCAGTCTCGATTGGTGGGCTGGTGACGCCCGGATGTAAGTGGGTATGTTCATCGTTACAGGTTGTCGCTCCATAATGGGCATGGGTGTGGCCGGTTCCCCCTTGGCCTTGGTTATTTCCTCCTGGAATCTGCCGTGGCATTCGGCCATAATTGCCCCAGCCAAATGGAACCGCACCAGGGTAGCTCGCATTGTTAAAATGCATTCTCGTATTCCCCCTTAGAACTTTTTACATAACAGGGTATGACATATGCCCAGATTAAGTGTCCGTCTATTTCTTAATGAACGTAATTTACGGGTGTCTTATGACGAGTGCTAACTCAATTGCTGAGGGTGCTATTGGTTTTCTGCTGAGGTGGAAAGTCCATTTTAATCAGCGCCCAACCGAATTATTTAGCGCCGCAGCCGTGACAGGAATAGACCCCAAAAAAAGAGCGGGATACTGCTCCCGCTCTTAATGCTGCTGGTAAACCCGCTCGCCACGTGACCAGGTTTCAATCACTTTTATATCGTTCAATTTATCAGGTGCTACATCTTTTGGATGGTCTGATAGCATTACCAAATCGGCCTGGTAGCCTTCATCTAATTTTCCTTTCTCGTGTTCACGGAATTCCATCTTGGCCGCACTCAGTGAATATGCTTCAAAGCTCCGATCGATGGATAGTTTTTCTCCTGGAATCCAGCCGCCGTCAGGGTTACCGTCGAGGTCGGTCCGGTTCACTGCTGCAAAAATTCCTGTCAGTGGAGAAAGTGGACCGATTGGTGCATCGGAACTTGCAGTGAATGGAATGCTCAGGTCATCAACTGTGTTCCATGGGTTGCAGTATTTCTCTTGTTCTTCGCCAACCCAGTTCACTGTCTGGTCATGCTCGTCGATGATGAATCCTGGCTGTGTCTCCAGATGTGGCTTCACTTTTTTGAGACGCTCCAGAAGATCAGGCGCAAGTACCTGTGCATGAATAATCCGGTGGCGAAGTTCACTGCAATCAACTTGTTCCAATGCGGTCAGTGCCTGTTCAACAGCACGGTCGCCAATCGCATGCATCGCAACCTGCATTCCATTGTTATGCGCGAGTTTCACCATGTTGTTTAGTTCTTCCTGCGAGTAAACCAGGGCACCTTTGGTTTCTGGTTTGTCGTGGTACGGTTGACGCAGTGCTGAGGTGTGGAGCCGTTGTGTGCCATCAAGGAAAATCTTGAATGCACCAACTTTTACACGATTCGTTCCATCACCAGTCCGTTTATTATCCTTATCAAGGAAGTTTTGAATATCGTTAATGTTAAAGATATAGTGGTGCAGACGAACATCAATGTTCAGGAGACCATCTTTCTCGAGGTCCAGATAGGTCTGCCACAATGTTCCGTAATCACCGACAAAATTAAGGTCGTCCGTGTGTGCGGATGTGATTCCATTTTGCAGCAAATAGGGTACAGCTGTTTTTACAGCTTCATAGATTTCTTCCTCACTCTTTTGGCGGAAATTGAACTTGATGAAGTGTACTGCTGTATCCTTGAATCTGCCAGTCCAGTTACCTTCTTCATCCTTTTCGATAAACTCTTCATGCCCCTCGATCAGTTCGGGTTCTTCTTTTATTATTTTTAACGCTTTCGTATTCACTACACATTCATGGCCGTCATCATGCAGGAAAAAAGCTGGTTTATCAAATTCAAGCTCATCAAGGTCCTTGGCAGTCAGCGGATTATCGATATCCTCCAGCTGGCTGTCAACAAGACCGCGGCCGACAACCCAGTCGTTTTCTTCCATTCTTTCTTCGATGAACCGATCATGAACCAACTCTTTCATTTTTTTAAACGAAGTAACTTCACGCAAGTCAAGCTCGCTGCGCATCAAGCCGTACCGGAGCAGGTGCATATGCGAGTCATTGAACGCGGTAGTGACCACATTTCGGTTGCCGTCAATCACATGGGAACCCTGGTCGTCCGTACGTCCTTTGTGAATGGAGTGGATTTTCTCATTATCAATTTTAATATGGTAAATTTCGTTGGTGTCTTCAGAATCAAAGGGGCGGAAAATTCGTACATTGTCGAGTATTTTCATGATAATCCTCCTTCCGTTAGTTTTTTTACCCTAATCTGGTAAGTAATTAACATGGGTAAAAAATACAGGAAGGCAATGGTTCGTGTTTACTGCAAAAAAAAACGCCGGTGCTATTTTGCATCAGCGTGGAAAACATATGTCTCATATGGTCGCAGCTTTTCTCGATTGGTATCGTGGTAGTTTCCAATCAATTTGGTTGCACCTGAAAAGCGATGGGGCATCCTGAATGATACTTCTTTGTCTGTAAAGTTGCTTGCTACTAATAACTCTTCACTATTAAAATTTCGTGTATAAGCGAATACTTCCTCATTGTTCGGCTCTAGGAGGATAAATGTACCGTGAACGATGATAGGGTGTTTTTTTCGAAGCCCAATCAGTTTCTGGTAATAGTGATAAATAGAATCTGGATCCGCTAATGCCTCGGCAGCATTTATCTCAGTATAGTTAGGGTTGACTTTTAGCCATGGCTCCACGTTACTAAATCCAGCATTAGGGGATGCATCCCACTGCATCGGGGTACGCGCATTATCCCGTGACTTCTGATAAATGGACTTCATAAGTGCTTTTTCATCAGCACCATTGGTTATATTTTCATGAAACATATTAAGTGTTTCGATATCCCGGTAATCTGATATGCTATCGAATGCTACATTGGTCATTCCAAATTCTTCACCCTGGTAGATATACGGATTGCCTTTCATCATATGCAACGTGGTAGCAAGCATTTTGGCTGATTCAGTTCTATATTTCCCGTCATTTCCGAATCTGGAAACCACACGTGGCTGGTCGTGATTATTCCAGTACAGACTGTTCCATCCTTTGTTCTCGAGTTCAGTCTGCCATTTAGAAAGAATAGTTTTTAGTTCAACCAGAGACCAGGGCTTGATATCCCATTTTCCATCTTTTCCGGAATCGACATCCATATGATCAAAGTGAAATACCATATTCAGTTCTTCACGTTCCTCAGCCGTATAAAGTTTGGCTTCCTTTGGCGTAACACCAGGCATCTCACCAACGGTCATAATATCGTAGTCTGCAAGTGCTTGTTTTTTCATTTCATGCAGAAACTCGTGTACTCGAGGTCCGTTCATAAAAGACTGATGACCGGAAGCATATTGCTTACCCTGCTTAATCTCGCCGTCAGGGAAGGTCTGATCTTTGGAGATGAAATTAATAACATCCATCCGGAAACCGTCAATACCTTTATCAAGCCACCATCTGATCATCGAATAAAGATCCTCCCGCACTGCACGGTTATCCCAGTTGAGATCAGGCTGTTTTCGGGAAAATAAGTGAAGGTAATACTGCTCGCTATTCTCGTCGTATTCCCATGCGGATCCGCTGAACGCCGATTCCCAATTGTTTGGCTTATCACGCCAGATGTAATAGTCACGGTAAGGGTTATCCTTTGATTTGCGGGATTCGATAAACCAGGAATGTTCATCAGAGGTATGGTTAACCACCAAATCCATAATCAGTTTCATGCCACGGGAGTGAACTTCCTCGAGCATCCGCTCCCAATCTTTCATTGTGCCGAAATCCTTCATGATGCTCGAATAATCACTGATATCATACCCGTTATCATCATTCGGTGATTCATAAACAGGGGAGAGCCAGATGACATCGATTCCTAAATTCTTAAGGTAATCCAGTTTTTCGGTAATCCCATTAATATCACCAATTCCATCATTGTTACTGTCATTAAAACTGCGCGGATAAATCTGATAGATGACACTTTCTTTCCACCATTGAGTGGTCATGTCGATCATCCTTTCACTTTAATCATTGAGAAACCATATGCATCGGTATCAATCTCGAGTGTATTCTGGTCACTTGCAATTTCTTTTTTGGTCCACAAATCAAGTCCACTCTTACCTTCAAGTGAAGTCTTTATAGAGTCTGCGGATGGATTGATTACAAAATAGATTCGTTCCTCGTTCGATTGTTTCATGAAAACGAGGTGATTTGTATGCTCATCTGCCGACAAGATTCGATAGCTCGCCTGACTGCCAAAAGCAGGTTCATTAGTACGCAGATCAATCAGTTTTTTTATAAATGCTTTTAATTCAAGGTTCTGGGCATTTTCATCCCAAACCATACACTTTCTGCATCCCGGATCCTCTCCACCGGTCATTCCTATCTCGTCTCCGTAATAAATACAAGGAGTTCCAGGGAAGGTGAATTGCAGGATATATAACAGCTTAGCACGGTCAATATTCCCATTACACTGGGTAAGTACCCGGGGGGTGTCATGACTTCCGAGCAGGTTAAACGCTACCTCATTCACATTTTCAGGGTACGAGGCAAGCACGCTTCCGGCCTGATTCGCAAACGATTTGGCATTGACCCTGTTTTTTGCAAGATAATCAAGCGCCGCAAGTGTGAACGGATAATTCATCACCGCATCAAATTGATCGCCCTGCAGCCATGGCATGGAGTCGTGCCAGATCTCACCTAGTATATAGGCGTCAGGTTTTACGAGCTTAACTTCCCTTCTAAATTCGCGCCAGAATTGATGATCAACTTCATTCGCGACATCAAGACGCCAGCCATCGATATCGAATTCTTCTACCCAATATTTTGCAACCTCAAGAAGGTGGTTTTTTACTTCCGGATTTTCCGTGTTCAATTTCGGCATATGTGGCGTGAAACCAAACGAATCAAAGGTTGGTCTGGGGTCTGTCCGGACAGGAAGCTCTCTAATATGGAACCAGTCCCTATACCTGGAGTGTTCGCCATTTTCCAGGACGTCCTGAAATTGTGGAAAATAATAGCCGCTATGATTGAATACTGCATCAAGCATGACCCGTATGCCTCGTTCATGACATTTCATCACCAGTTCTTTAAATTTTGCCTTATCACCGAACTGAGGGTCAATTTCCATATAATCGATTGTATCGTATTTATGATTGGAAGCCGCCTTGAAAATGGGAGTGAAGTAGATTCCATTTATCCCGAGATTTTCCAGGTAATCCAGATGATTGATCACGCCCTGAAAGTCCCCGCCAAAAAAATTCTCCTGTTTTGGCTCGGTGCTTCCCCAAGGAAGGGCACCCGCAGGATTAATTGAGGGGTCTCCGTTGGCAAACCGCTCAGGGAAAATCTGGTACCAGACTGTATCCTTAACCCATGCCGGAGGGGTAAATACATCGGCAGGATTCAAAAATGGAAAACAAAAATAGTAGGCAACATCGTCAAACGGGGCTTCCTTGTAGAATCCCTTTTCTGTATAGATTAGTGTTTCTTCTTTACTGATAAGTTCAAATCCGTACCGCAATCGTCGGTAAGGTGGCTGAATTTCAGCTAACCAGTAATCAAAGAGTTCATCACTTGCCTGCAGCCTCATTTCCGACTTGGCTGTCTGCCACCCATCTTTTGTCCAGTCGTACGGGTCCCCATGGATGAGATGAACATTTTCAACGTCATCTTTCTTTGTCCGTAACCGGATATGCAACGTTTGGGTGTCATATGCATACGCGAAATTATTTTTCGGCCGGTGATAAATTGCCTCTTTTAACATTCTCAACACGCTCCTAACTAGTTAATATAAAACAACCCCGCTCTCTAACAGGAGAACGGGGTTGTTGTGATAGATACAAAGCATTGCCCTCAATTTGTAGCTTGTTTTAATTATAGAATACTAATTTCCTGCCGTTTGTCAAACATACTAGATTTTTTAAAAAATAATTGTGAAAACGGTTGCACAAAATTTAAAATAGGAGTAGTATAAGAATAAGAAATTGTGCAAACGGTTTCGCAAACTGTTAAATTAAAAAAATAAGGGGGAAATAAAATGTTCAGGAAATCTTCGTTTCTATTAATTGCTTTTTCTATTTTCGCAATACTTTTATTGGCTGCATGTGCGCCGGATCGTCAGGAAAGTTCAGATGAGGGAAGTGAGAGCGGTGACAGCAAAGAAACTGCTGAGAAGCCGGAATCATTGACTATCTGGGCTAATGATGAAGAAAAACAACTCGAGGCAATCAAAGATATTGTGGCAGATTACGAGGAAGAAACAGGCATCAAAGTTAACGTGGAAGTAAAATCCATGCTTGAACAAATGGAAGAACTTGCACTTGCTGGACCTGAAGGAAATGGCCCGGATCTATTCTTCCAACCGCATGACCGGATTGGAAACATTGTTGCACAGGGGCTGGCTGAACCAGTTGAAATTCCTGAAGATGTCAAAAATACTTATAGTGACGCTGCGGTTGAGGCTGTTACGTATCAATATGACGGAAATACAAATCAGTATGGATTCCCGGCTGTCATCGAAACTTACGGCCTATTCTACAATACTGATATTGTGGAAGAGGCACCGGAGACAATTGAAGATGTGAAAAATCTTCTGGAAACAAAAACGGATCCTGCAAATGACAAATATGGGTTCATGATGAAACCGAATGATCTATATTTTTCTATTCCGTTCTTCTTTAACTACGGAGCATATATTTTCGGAGGAGAAGCAGGGGAATATGATACAAAAGACATTGGTCTTAACAACGAAGGGGCGATAGCCGGTGGTGAGCTGTTCCAGTCATTCTTTGGTAAAGGAAAGATTCCACCTTCTACTACAACTGACGTTATTGATGGATTATTCAATGACGGAAAAGTCGGTGCGGTCATCAACGGACCATGGGCAATTGTAGGGTATAAAGAAGCAATAGGAGATAAGCTCGCATTCGCGCCATTCCCTTCTATAAACGGAGAGCCTGGGCAGACGTTTGTCGGAGTGAAATCATGGATGGTTTCCTACTACTCTGAGAATAAAGAGTGGGCAGCAGATCTGGCTGCGTTTATAACTAACCCTGAGAATGCGCAGCACTATTACGAAGTTGCCGGGGAACTTGTGCCAAGTAAAGATGCCCTTAATGCAATTGAAGATCCAATCTATGCAGCATTTGCTGAGCAAATCAAACACGGTGTACCAATGCCAAGTACGCCTGCCATGCAACAGGTATGGGGGCCATTCAATAACGCACTTCAGTTCATTGCTGAAGGTGAGGATGTAAAACCGGTTCTTGATGAAGCAGTAGAGCAAATCAAAACTAACATTGAGGCAAGTGGAGCAACAGAGTAAGTTCTTAAAGTGATGGGGGGAGATAACTCTTCCCATCATTCTATTTGCAACCAAGGGGGAATCCGAATTGTCTTCACCCGACAAAAAGGCCAACAAACAACACAGTCCAAAAACAGCTATGATTTTATCAATTCTGTTTGCAGGACTTGGACAACTTTATAACCGCAGATATATAAAAGGAATTGCCTTCCTAATCATAGAAATCGCCTTCCTGATTACCACATTGCAGTCAATCAATTTTGGGCTATGGGGACTCAGGACACTTGGGACAATACCGGGTACTGATCATTCCATACGATTACTTGTATTTGGGGTCCTCTCTTTAATCGCAATAGTCATCCTGATGACACTCTATATTTTTAACGTGATTGATGCCCATAAGCAGGCAAGAAAAATCAGGGAAGGGTGGAAACCGCTTAACCTGAAGGATACAATCCGTGCAGCGTATGATCAGACATTTCCGTATCTGATGACCCTGCCAGGGCTGCTTTTGATGATTTTTGTGGTTATTTTCCCATTGATATTTTCAGTATTATTAGCTTTCACCAACTATAACCTGTATAACTCGCCTCCACGCCATTTGGTGGATTGGGTAGGATTTGAAAACTTTCAAGAACTCGTTACCGTTCCAATCTGGCAGGACACCTTTATCAGTGTATTTGCCTGGACCATCGTATGGACGGTAGTCGCAACAACATTGCAGATTATGCTGGGAATGTTTCTTGCCGTACTGGTCAACGATCCGCGAATACGATTTAAGAAACTGATCCGGACGATATTGATTCTGCCGTGGGCAGTACCGGCTTTTGTAACCATTCTTGTTTTCGCGGCAATGTTTAATGATGAGTTTGGTTCGATTAACAGGGATATTATCATACCCCTGATTGGCGGGGACGGCATTCCATGGATGAGTGACCCGTTCTATGCACGAATAGCAATCATTATGATTCAAACATGGCTTGGCTTTCCATTTATTTTTGCTTTGTTTACAGGCGTACTTCAGAGCATTTCAAAAGAATGGTATGAAGCAGCGGATGTGGATGGGGGATCCCGGTTCCAGAAATTCCGGAACATTACGTTCCCGCATATCATGTTTGCAACTGCTCCGTTACTGATTATGCAATACGCGCAGAATTTCAATAACTTTAATATTATCTACCTGTTTAATGAAGGTGGCCCACCCGTGCGCGGGCAAAATGCAGGTGGAACCGATATTTTGATTTCATGGGTTTATAAACTGACATTCGATACCAACAACTATGCAATGGCGGCAGTCATCTCCATTATTATGGGACTTGTCGTGTCAGGGTTTGCATTTTATCAGTTCAGACAGACCAGGTCGTTCAAGGAAGAGGGGGAAGTATAATGGATCAGAAACTGAAATCCAAACTGGAAGTAACAGCTATCTACTTAATCATAGCGATTATGACAATCATTATTTTTTATCCGCTTCTCTGGACACTGGGTATGTCATTGAATCAGGGTACGAGTCTGTATTCATCATCCATTATTCCGGAAAACTTCTCACTTGAGCATTATAAGTGGCTATTCAGTGAGAACAGCGATTACCTTATCTGGTATAAAAACTCGCTGATCGTGTCGACTGTAGTTGCATTCGGAAGTGTGGTACTGACCTCGCTTATCGCATACGCGTTTTCAAGGTATCAGTTTGTCGGCAAAAAGAACGGACTTTACGTGTTTCTTTTGCTGCAAATGTTTCCGGTAATGATGGCGATGGTTGCTCTATATATTTTCCTGAACATGATCGGGCTTCTGGACACGTTAGCTGGATTGATACTGATTTACCTGGGCGGTCAGATACCATTTAATGCATGGCTGGTTAAGGGATACTTTGACACGATTCCACGTGAGTTGGATCAAGCAGCACGAATTGACGGTGCTGGCCATTTACGGGTTTTTTGGAGCATTATGCTTCCGTTGGCAAAGCCAATATTAGCAGTTGTGGCACTATTTAACTTTATGATGCCAATGTTCGACTTCCTGCTTCCATCAATCGTATTGAACAGTGAGGAAAACTTCACACTGGCGGTGGGATTGTTCAATTTTATTAATGACCAATTCTCCAACAACTTTACCAGATTTGCAGCCGGATCCGTATTGGTTGCTGTACCAATCGCAGCCATCTACCTCTTCCTGCAGCGTTACCTGATTTCAGGATTGACAGCAGGCGGATCAAAAGGATAAATACAACAGTTAATTTGACAGGCAGGGGGATACAGAAATGCTTGAAGATACAAGTTTTGCAATACAACCTGAAAATGAACAAGAATCTAAATCAATAACTTACCAGGATATTGGAAATATGCAAACGTATAAAACCATAGATTATGGCTATTCCTTTCAGTGTACGAACGGCTATGTGTCGGTCCAATTTTTTGGTGAATCCATCGTTCGTATAGTAATGAATCAGAAAAGTGAACCAGCACTGGATCAGTCATATGCCGTTATAGCAAACCCGATTGAGGTTCCGATACAGAGTAATGATACTGAGGAGGCAATAGCGTTTAATACAAAAAAGGTGGTTCTTACAATCCAGAAATCACCTTTCCGTATAAAAGTGGCAGACCGTAATGGAAAAAGTTTTCTTGAAGAGGAAAACCGCGGGATGGCATACCGGGCGAATGGTGAAGTGGTTGCCTTTAAAAAAATGTATGCAGATGACCATTTTTATGGGTTTGGCGAAAAAGCTGGGCATCTTGATAAACGCGGTGAAAAATATGAAATGTGGAATTCAGATGTTTTTGCACCGCATAACCCGGAGACAGACCCACTTTACCAATCGATTCCGTATTTCATGACATTACGGAATGGCCGGGCACACGGTGTGTTTTTTGATAACACGTTTCGTAGCACTTTTGATATGAGGTCATTTGAGGACATGTACTCGTTTAAGGCGGAAGGCGGGCAGCTTGATTATTACATTCTTGCTGGACCAGATCCTAAAACAGTAATGGAGCAGTATACTTACCTGACAGGGAGAATGCCACTGCCGTCCAAATGGTCACTCGGGTATCATCAGTCCCGTTACAGTTACAAATCGGAAAAAGAAGTTCGCGAGCTGGCCCAGAAATTCATCGATAAGGATATCCCGCTCGACGCAATTCACCTTGATATTCACTATATGGATGGCTACAGAGTATTCACATTCGATAAAGACAAATTTCCGAATCCCGAACAGCTGGTAGCCGATTTACGAAAAATGGGAATCCGCATTGTGCCGATTGTTGATCCGGGTGTCAAAAAGGATTCCGAATATACGATTTACCAGGAGGGTATACTGGATGATCTCTTCTGCAAATACTTGGAAGGGGATGTTTATTTCGGGAAAGTGTGGCCGGGAACTAGTGCCTTTCCTGACTTCACCGATGAAAAGGCCCGTAAATGGTGGGGAGATAAACATACGTTCTATACGAAAGCAGGGATTGAGGGTATCTGGAATGATATGAACGAACCGGCTGTTTTCAATGAAACAAAAACGATGGATACGAGTGTCATGCATCGAAATGATGGCAAGATGAAAACACACCGTGAGCTCCATAACGTGTACGGCCTTCTGATGGGGCAGGCGACTTATCAGGGTCTGAAAGAGCAGCTGGATGGCAAGCGTCCTTTCCTTTTGACACGAGCGGGCTATGCAGGTGTACAACGTTATGCTGCTGTATGGACCGGTGATAATCGAAGTTTTTGGGAACATTTGCAGATGTCTCTTCCTATGGTGATGAATCTTGGACTGTCCGGCGTGCCATTCACGGGTCCGGATGTCGGTGGTTTCGCACATGACACCAGTAGCGAGCTTCTAGTCCGCTGGTCGCAGGTTGGTGCATTTACACCGTTTTTCAGGAACCACTCTGTAATTGGGTCCCACTATCAGGAGCCTTGGCAGTTTGGTGAAGATAATGAGGCTATAATTAAAAAGTACATTAAAATGCGGTATACTTGGATGCCTCAGTTATATTCGTTATTTTATCAGGCAAGCGTAAAAGGACTCCCGGTAATGCGTCCGCTTTTGATGGAGTTTCCAGAGGATAAAAAGACTTATAATCTTAACGATCAGTTTATGATTGGTGACAATGTTATTATGGCACCGATCCTTGCGCCATCGGTCACTGACCGGTCAGTTTATCTGCCAGCAGGGGAATGGGTGAATCTTGAAAACGGCGAGACGTTGAGTGGAGAAAAAGCACATTTGATTCATGCGGAGCTAGATCATCTGCCGATTTTTGTTAAAAAAGGAAGTGCAATTATGCAGGCGGACTGGGAATCGAATGTGGATAAGACACCGAAAAGTGTGTTGATGGAAGTCTATTCCGGTGCACCTGGAGAAGTTTACAACTTTACGTTCTACGATGACGATGGGGAAACATTCAACTATGAAAGTGGTGGATTCCTAAGACTGGATATCGAAGTGAAGTCGGCTAATGATGGAGCTATAATTTCAGTTACAAACCAGGAAGGGAATTACCAGCCTTCTTATGAGACTATTAAGATTAATGTTCACGGCCTGCGTGACAACCAGCATGTTATAGTAAATAATATAGATAGTGGAACTATTACGTTAGTGAACTAAGAACAATGTAGAGGGTGATGAAATGGTTACAATTAAAGACGTGGCAAAGGCAACAGGAGTGGCGCCCTCTACTGTGTCAAGGGTAATTGCGGACAACCCGCGAATTAGTCCCGATACAAAGGAAAGAGTCCGGAAAGCAATGAAAGAACTGGGGTATCATCCGAACATCAACGCGCGGAACCTTGCAGTTAGTTCGACAAAAGCTATCGGCGTTATTATGCCGTCTTCCGCTGATAAAGCGTTACAGAACCCATTTTTCCCAGAAATCCTAAGAGGCATTGGCTCGGTAACACATAGTATGCAGTATTCGATGACCCTTTCAAGCGGGGTCACAGAAGAGGAAATTTTCAATGAAGTGGAGCGAATGGTTTACGGCAGTTATGTTGACGGGATCATCCTGCTTTATTCAAAGCTAGATGACCGCATAACTAACTTTCTTCATGAAAAAAACTTTCCATTTGTAATGGTGGGGAAACCGTATGAAAATGCTACCGAAATTACCCACGTGGATAATGATAACTATACTGCCGGAAAAGAAATCACCGATCATCTGATTCAGATGGGGCACCAGAATATTGCTTTCATCGGTGGATCGAAAGAATTATTCGTTACTCTTGACCGGGAAGCTGGTTATGAAGCTGCTCTTTGCGATGCAGGATTGGATGTTTATGATGAATATCGGATTCATACCGAATTTCTAAAATCAGGTGGCCGTGAAGCGGTCGAGAGGTTGCTTTCACTTAAAGAAATGCCGACTGGCCTTGTTGTGAGTGATGATTTAATAAGTCTTGGCGTATTGAGTATGCTTGAAGAATCAGGGGTCTCAGTACCAAGCGATATTTCTCTAGTAAGTTTTAATAATGTTTACTTGTCTGAAATAACCCGGCCCGCGCTTACAACGGTTGATATTCAGATTCATGAGCTAGGTGCACAATCAGCAAAGGTTCTGATCGAACAAACAGTTGATAAATCAGTTGCGGCTAAACGCATTATTGTGCCACATAAAATTATTTACAGAAATTCTATAAGTGAGAAAGGAGCCTTATAGGGGCTTCTTTTTTTTATATATGTGTCTCTGTGCTACACTATTGTCAAAGTGAGGTGGACGATGTGATTCTTGAATTTAAAATAACGCTGCGTGATGTTGGGGTTCCTGTTTGGAGGGTAATTAAGATTGATAGCGAGGAAACCTTTAGTACGCTGCATAAAGTTATCCAGGCTGCTTTTGGCTGGACCAATTCTCATTTACACCAGTTTTTTGTCGAGAAGTCGGATGGTCGGGATGTTAATTACGTTCAAATCGCTCAGCAGATTCCGGATGGCGTAATGGATTTCCAGTCTGAGTCTGAAATGTTGATTGAGGATGATATTAAGCTGTCTGATTGGTTTAAAAAGGTGAACGATACAACCATCTACATTTATGACTTTGGCGATGACTGGTCACACGAGATAGTGTTGACGGGTAAGCCAGCGCCTGTGAAAGGGCAACCACTCCCATATTGTACGGCGGCCAAAAATAATGCACCTGAAGAAGACAGTCGGGGTGAAGTTATGATGGGGGAAGTCAATTTGAAAAATGACAATCCCAAAAGACTAATCCAAGACATTAACGATGCGCTGCTTGATACGGAAAGTTACCTCGAAAATTTAGAAGGAATGAATTTCGTTGACGATCCGGGTGTGGTATACGACCCATGGGAAGAGGTTCTTCTCGCTGCAAAAGAATTCCATAAACTGAAGCCGTGGGAATTCATGGAAGACGATCAAATCTTTGCTATAGCTGATCCGGTACTAGACGAGTATTATTTCTGTTCTGTGCTTGGAAAGGCAGGAGAAGTTTTTGGCCTTGCAATCTACCCAAACCGGGAGGGCTATGCGATATTAAAAGAAATACAGCGCGGCAGGGTCCCTGATTTTGACTTTCTGTTAAAACAGCGCAGTATCCTTTTAAGTTTTGAAGATAGAACGGACTTGGCCAAGGAAGATTATGAGTTTATTAAATCCTATGATGTTACCTTCCGGGGCAAAAAAGCATGGCCGGTATTTACGAGTTATAAGCCAGGATATGTCCCGTGGATTCCTGATGAGTACGAGGCTGATGTTCTGCTGGAAGTTGTGGAAGAAGCAATCGGTCTATGTAAAGAGTTTAAGAACGGGAAGACACTGCCGGATTTTTTCGCGGAAAACAAGGTTCTTGCGAGAATTCCAGGAGTGGAGGATGAGGTTATATCGCTTGATAACTATCAGCGGGAAGACAAGGTTTTTCAACTGGAAGTATCCGAACTAGACTTAAGACGTGCAAAAAAACTTATGGATAACTTTATCCCAGCGACGATTGAATTTGTGGTGACCCAAATTGACATGCCGTTACAGGAAAATATCGGCGACAGACCTGCTTTCCCATACCTAGCGATTGCGGTGGATTATAATCAGGGGATGGTGTTCTTCCAGGATGTACTGCCTGGAGGGTCTGATAATGGATTGCTGCAAAACCAGCTGCTTAAAATGCTGCAGCTTACCGAAGGCATCCCTGAAAAGCTGTTGGTTGATGAAAAGACCTTCGAAATCATGGAGCCGCTGATTAAAGAACTAGGACTGAATGTGGAAATTCCAAATGAATTGCCACACGTTGCAGAAATAGTTAATGATATAGGGATGCTGTATCAATAGGATTGCGGGGCCTCAGATATAAGGCCTCGTTTCATATTTTGCTCACAAACCTGTCACAATTCAGGATAAAAAAAGCCCAAATTACCTCAGGTCAATTGAAAACAATTCTCAACCAACATAAAATGAATGTAGTATGACCGATGTGGAGGGATACCAATGGGCAAAGTATTGATGCTCTATGCAAGCATGACAGGCAATACTGAGATGATGGCTGAAATTATAACCGATGTCGTGGAGCAGCGTAATCATACCGTTGTTACCAAGACTTTTGATATGGATCCAATAGATGTAGAAGAACTTGCAGATTATGATGGCGTGCTGGTCGGCACCTATTCATGGGATGATGGTGAGCTTCCGTATGAGTCAGAGGACTTTTACGAGGAACTTGATGATGTGGACATCAAAGGAATGGTGGCCGGTGTATTCGGCTCTGGTGACTCCTTTTATGATTCATTCGGCGGGGCTGCCAACCTGATGGGCGATCGGTTTGAAGCGAGAGGCGCCAACCTTGTTCCGGAGCGGTTGATCGTAGACCTGGAGCCGGATAAAAAAGATGTGGAACGATGCCAGAAATTTGCTGAAGTGTTTTGTGGAATGATGGAAGAGAATTTATAGTATTAAAAGGAGTAAGATCAAGTGGAAACTTGGTCTTACTTTTTCATTCGTTTGAAATTTTATTTCAAAATAGCTTGTGCTTATATTTCAGCTCCTATAAAATGAGTTTATATATCTCTTTTCAAAGGATGAATTGAAATGGACCATGTAATAGGCATTGACGGTGGTGGAACAAAGACCAGTGCTGTGATTGCAGACTCAGATGGAAGAATAATTATTAAAGCGATTGCAGGGCCGACTAATCCCAATGTCGTTCCACATGACGAAGTGTTTGAGACGCTTTCCACACTTTTCAATGAGCTTAAAAATCAGTTTGCTGGGACAGCGTTGAACATTACAACTGTTTTTGCCGGTGTTTCCGGGGCTGGAAATGATACCGCCAAGAAGGCATTAATGGAAATGATAAGCAAGTTAGTTGATGCGACGGTTGAAGTTGTAGTCGAAGCTGATCCAATTAATGCTTTGTATTCTGGGACGTATGGCCAGCCGGGAATCGTACAGATTTCAGGGACGGGTTCCATAACGTATGGTATTAATAGCGAATCAGAGCATGGACGTGTTGGCGGCTGGGGTTATTTGTTCGGGGATGAAGGGAGCGGATATGACCTTGGAAGGCAAGGGGTCATTGCTGTACTGAAAGCCGCTGATGGACGAGGTAAAAAAACAATTCTGCAGGAGAATATACTGGAATATTTTCAGGTGAATAATGAATTCGACCTTGTTCAGAATATATATACCGCACCTTCGCCCAAAAGTGAGATTTCCGCGATTTCCAGAATGGTTCTTGAGGCATATCGAAAAGAGGATAAGGTTGCCCGTGAAATTGTCGCTGATATTGTGAAGGAAATGGGAGTAAGCATAAATACACTCCATCAAAAACTTTTCAATGAACGGGAAAAAGTGAAGGTTGTATTATGTGGCGGAGTCTTCAAGGACAAAGATATCCTGCCGCAATTATTAAAGGCAGAGCTTAAAGAAGCGGAGTATCTTCAACTAACGGCTCCGGAAATGTCGCCCGTTGGCGGGTCGGTAATCGGGGCGCTGCTCCATCAGAATAAAGAGAAGCCAAGAGAAGAAGTAATCCAAACTATTATTTCAACAATATAGGGGGTAATTCAGTTGTCGCATTTAAAGGGCGGTCTAGTTATTTTAAAAGAAATGATTCCAACGTTGCCACCTTCCGAGCAAAAAATTGCAAAATATATACTTCAACACCCGGAAGAGTCCATCATGCTAACGGCGTTGATGCTTGGGGAACGAAGCGATACCAGTAGTGCAGCGGTGATTCGATTATGCAAGTCGCTGGGTTTCAATGGCTTTCAGGAGCTGAAAATTCGCGTCGCAGGTGACCTGCAGGAAAAGTCAGAAGCAGGGTACCGTGATATTGAGCCTAACGAGGATTTTAAAAATATCATCGACAAAGTTACCTCTAATACTATTCAGACGCTTACCGAAACAATCAATATGATGAATGTCGAGAATCTCACCGAGGCAGTCAAGGCAATATCAGATGCACGATCGATTGTGCTAATCGGTGTAGGTGGTTCGTATATTGCTGCTAAGGATGCTGAGCAGAAATTCTTGAGGATTGCAAAGCATGCCAGGGCGTACACGGATATCCATATGGCGGCAACCGATATTGCCAACAAGGGACCAGAAGATGTTGTAATTGGAATTTCTTTTTCAGGAAAGACCAAAGAAGTAACAGGGCTGATGGAACTTGCCAAGCAGAAAAATATTAAAACAATTGGAATCACCAAGTATGGCAAGTCACCTGTAAGCAACAACTCGGATATCCTTCTGCACACATCTGCAACCAAGGAAGCAACTTTCAGAAGTGGCGCGACTTCTTCAAGAATGGCTCAATTACATATGATTGATATACTCTTCATGTGTCTGGCTTCGCAGGAATATGAGAAAATCATCAGTCATCTGGATGAAACACGTGAAGCGATAGCTTTTCTTAAGCGAAAATAATAATTTTTTTATGGACAAACTGAAATATTATTACAATAATCATTAGAGCATGTTGACAAAATAATTCAGCAAGTCTATAATTATATCAACTTGTTCATATGAAAGCGTTTTATCATTCTGATGGCGGGGAGAAAGAGAACTTTATGGAATTAGCTAAATTGACTACAGAACAGCGAAACAAAAACAGCATGAATCTGGATCAGATGTCCAGTCTAGAAATCTTACAGACAATTAATAATGAAGATAAAAAGGTTGCCGATGCGGTGGAGGAAGTCCTTCCAGATGTTCAGCAGGCTGTGGAACATATTTATAAAGCATTGAAAAGTGGTGGCCGCCTGTTTTACGCGGGGGCCGGTACAAGTGGAAGACTTGGAGTGATAGATGCTTCGGAATGTCCGCCCACATTTATGACGCCGCCTGAGATGGTCCAGACTTTGATGGCAGGTGGAGACGGCGCGTTTCTAAGTGCTGTTGAAGGCTGTGAAGATGATGAGTCACAAGGAGCCAAGGATATCAAGGCTAAGAATCTTTCAGACAAAGATGTGGTAGTGGGAATAACTGCAAGCGGACGCACCCCTTATCCGATTGGTGCGTTGAAACATGCAAAGGAAGTTGGAGCTTATACTGTTTCCCTATCGTGTAATGAAAATTCACTGATCAGCCAACATGCAACGTGCAATATCGAAGTGGTGGTAGGACCTGAAGTGCTGACGGGTTCCACACGAATGAAGGCTGCAACGGCACATAAAATGATATTGAACATGATTAGTACAGCGACTATGGTGAAACTTGGTAAGGTACATGAAAACCTTATGGTTGATGTACATGCCAGCAACTATAAACTGATGGAACGCGCAAAGCGGACAATTATGGAAGTTACAGACGCATCCTATGAAGAAGCGGAGAAAACCCTGTCACTAACGAACAATGCGGTAAAACCTGCAATCGTTATGATTGAAGGGGGTGTTACATACCAGGAAGCAATTGATGCCATAGACCGCAGCAACGGGTACGTCCGGGACGCGATTGACTATGTCACGAAACATAATGTCTGAAACTGTATTGATAGTTAAATAGCTATTGATACATTTCATATAAATTAAAATTTCAAAGGGGGAGAAATAATTGAAAAGACTTTTCAAAGGTCCTGGCGCCTTAATCTTTATAGCTATACTTATGCTGCTTATTGCAGTTGGCTGTTCAGATGACGGCGGCGAGGCCACAAAGGATGGAAGCACTGACGATGCAGTCAAAAATGACGGAAAAGTAAACGGAACACTTGAGATTCAGTACTTTGTCGGCGGATATGGGGATTCCTGGTGGAAAGAAGTAATCGGGGATTTCAAAGAGGAATATCCAGACGTTGAGATTGTCGAACACGCAGGTCCTAATATTAACGAAGAAATGAGATCCCGTTGGGTTTCCGGCGATCCACCTGATGTTGTATACATTGATGGGGCAGGCTCAAGTGAAACACAGATGGTGGAAGACGGCCAGCTGATGAACCTCACTGACTGGGTAAAAGAGATCGAGGTTGATGGAACTCCATTGACTGAAAGCTTCATTGTTGATCCAGCTAAATATGATGGCGACATATACAGTCTGCCACTTGTTTTCGATACTTGGGGAACATGGTATGACAAAGCCTGGTTTGATGAAAAGGGATGGGAAGTACCATCTGACTTTGAAAGCTTTATGAGCACAATGGGTACAATCAAAGAAGATGCGGATATCGCGCCGTTTGTTACAACAGGTCAGCATCCGTACTACTTCCTGCGAGGTATGCTATATCCAGCATTTGGAGCTGCCGGCGGTGACGAGTTACTGAACGATGTTATCACTGGGGCAGAAGGTGCTTGGACTAGTGAACCAGTACTGAATGTAATGAAAAAAGTAGAGAAAATGGCAGCAGAAGGTTACATTGATCCTGGGTTTGGAGCACTTAACCATACACAGTCACAAATGAACTTCCTGCTTCACAAAAATGCATTTATTCCGGTTGGTTTCTGGTTGCCGAATGAAATGGCAAACGATACACCTGAGGACTTCGACTATGGATTTATTCCATCTCCAATGAACGAGTCAGGCGAACCGATGGCAATTGTTCCGGACCTTCGTCCACTGGCAATCGCTGAGCAAGCGGAAAACAAAGAAGCAGCTAAAGCATTTGTTGAGTTTGTTTTTACTAAAGAATACGCTAAGTTGTTCTCTGAGCACACTGGTGCGATTATGAACCTTAAAGGTGTGGATCTATCATCCAATGAAAATGTACCACAGTATCTGATTGATGCGAATGCAATGATCAACGATCCTGAGCAGGTACAAATCTATCATAAGCCACATCCAATGAGTGCGGATCTGGAAACTCCTATTTCTTCAGCATTGGTATCCCTGATGCTGGGTAACATTACTGCTGAGGAGTTTGTACAGAAGGCTGAGGAAGCTGCAGCCAAATATCGCAGCAGCAACTAATAAAATCAGTGTATGGAATGTAAAGGCAGATGTTTTCTGGCTCTGCATTCCATACCTTTATTTCACAGAAAGAGTGATAGGATGGTACAGTCTAAGAAACAAAAATACATATTCCTGGCTTTTTGCCTGGTTCCCACCTTTATCATGTTCAGTATTTTCACGTTGTACCCCTTATTCAGTGGGTTGTACTATTCATTTTTTGAATGGTCAGGGTCTTCGCAGGTTAAAGAATTTGTTGGTTTTGATAACTATATAAATCTTTTTAACGACGAAATTATCCCTGCGACAATCTGGCATGATTACTTCCTTGTAGTAACAAAGGTTATCGGAATAATGATTATGGCTATGTTCATTGCTGTTGCCCTCACACAATTGAAGATAAAAGAAGCGCCATTTTACCGTATAGTATTTTTCTTCCCGAATATTATGTCGGTCGTTGTAATCGGTATTCTATGGACATTTATCTACAATCCAAGTCTTGGCCTGATAAATTCCGGGCTGACGTTTCTTGGTCTGGAAGAGTGGGCAAAACCATGGCTTGGAAGTGAAACCTGGGCGTTACCAAGTCTTGTTTTACCATCAATCTGGGCAGGTATCGGCTTATTCATGCTACTGCTTATGGGCGGGATTGCAAATATCTCGAAAAGCTATTATGAAGCAGCCGAAATTGATGGGGCAAACGAATGGCAGCAGTTTTGGAAGGTAACCTTACCACTGGTATGGCCTCAAATAAAAATTTCCATTTTATATATCGTTATTACCACTCTGAACGGATCGTTTATCATTGTTCAGATTATGACTGGTGGAGGACCGAATAACTCAACACATGTTATGGGTTCCTATCTCTACCAGCAGGCTTTTAAGCAGTATAACTTTGGATATGGAGCAACAATTGGTGTAATGATTCTTGTTCTTTCGCTTATAACTGTACTTATTTTGCAGTTCTTCTTACGCAGAGAAAAAGTAGAATACTAGACCGCTTAGAAAACGTGTTGTTCATCAAGCCTTTGGATGAATGGCTTAGTTCACTCACGCAGATAAAGGAGTTATATCTGCCAAAAAGGAGGAAAACACCGTGAAACGAAGTGTAGGCCAGATTGTGGCTAGAATGGGTATACGGCTGCCATTAATCTTATGGACAATAGCTGTACTTTACCCGATTATCTGGATGTTTATCGGCGCATTTAAATCAAACGCAGAAATTTACGCAAACCCATGGGGGTGGCCGGAAACATGGAACTTCCAGAACTTTGCAACCGCATGGTCTGAATATAATATCGATACAAGTGTATTTAATAGTTTAATAGTTACCGTTGTCGGTGCTGCTCTGACCCTGGTGCTGGCGATTCCAACCGCGTACGCACTTGAACGGATCCGCTTTAAAGGGAGCAACTTCCTGTTTACATTATATGTATCAGCGATGATGATTCCAATGGTGCTTGGCTGGATTCCATTATTCTTCCTGTTAGCAGAATTCAATTTGCTGGATAATATTTATGGACTTGCCATCGTTTACGCAATCAGCCAGCTGCCATTCTCGATTTTTGTGCTGACCAGTTTTATTAGTACAATTCCTAAATCACTGGAAGAATCAGCAGCAATGGACGGGATGTCACCATACGGGGTTCTTTGGAAAATAATTACCCCGCTGTCGATGTCCGGAATCATCACTGTAACGATTATGAATGCGATCCAGTTCTGGAACGAATATTTTATGGCATTGATTTTCCTACAGTCAGAAGGCAACTATACCCTTGCTTTGGCGATTGATTACATCAGTAGTGAAGCACAGTATACGAATGCATGGGGAACGCTATTTGCAAGTCTTGTAATCGCGATTATCCCGGTTATCGTGCTGTATGCAATCTTCCAGCAGCGTATTGCTAAAGGAATGACCGAGGGAGCTATTAAAGGGTAATATTATTTTATCGTACAGCGGGAGAATCCTAAGATGGATTCTCCCGCTGTATTTTTTGTTGTGAAGGAATTGAAGGGGAGCAAGATTCCGGTGCTTGCATCGTTTTGTATAGGAACGAGCCCGCTATTAAACGTATTATTGTCGATGCGGATCAATCAGGAGTCATCTGCGATTGGATTTGGTGATAAACGTTGCAGATTCGATGATAGCGAAACGAAATTCGGTGATAGGCGATCCGGATTCGAGGATAAGAGGGCATTATCGCAAAAAATCCGGTGATAAACGTCCACAATTCGATGATAAATACCCATGCGACAGTTAGTACGAGAACATTTTCCTGTAGTGAACCCTAACACAAAAAAGGGGTGTTCCGCTTAAAACGGAACACCCTCTTTCGGTAAATTGTTTTTTCTAAGGGGGAATTTAAATGTCTTGCTAGTATAATAGATACCCTTCTCGTAGATTATTAAACTCATTTAAATCATTTTGCCATTTTTCCTGCATGTATTCGACTGATTTACCTTCTTCAATTGCTTCCCGTACCCAGCCGTTTCCGATCAGCAGATCAAAGAATGAAACGCCTGCACTGTTTTCTGCACGGAATGCAAAGTCTTCAGGATACAGATCATGGATTGTCTTAACAATGTGCAGGCCGGTCACAACAGGATTGAATGACTGTTTGTGTGTGACGTGTATCTGAACACCGTTGCTAAGGTCGCCACTATGCTTAGAATATATTGGTGTAAAGGATGCTGCACGGAAATCCACACCTGGCAGATTCAATTCATTTAATGCTGCCGCAAGTTCAGTGCTGTTGATATATGGTGCGCCGATCAACTCGAATGGACGGGTTGTTCCGCGTCCTTCTGAAACGTTTGTACCTTCAATCAATGCTGCGCCTGGATAAACCATCGCCGTTTTTGGTGTTGGCATGTTTGGTGACGGCATTACAAACTCAAGTGGTGTATCTTCGTAATACATATTGCGTTTCCATCCTGCCATTTCCACAACCGTTAAGTCTGCTCCGATGTCAAATTCATTGTTAAATAGTTTCGCAAGCTCACCAACGGTCATACCGTGACGCAACGGAATCGGATATTTTCCAACGAAAGAAGAATAATCCGAGTCCAGTACTGGTCCTTGTACTTTTTCTCCTCCAAGCGGATTAGGACGATCCAGTACGACGAAAGGAATGTCATTTTCAGCCGCTGCTTCCATTGCGTATGCCATTGTGTAAATATACGTGTAGAAACGTGTACCTACATCCTGGATGTCGAACAACAGGACATCCACGTTTTCAAGCATTTCTGGGGTAGGTTTACGTGTCTGTCCATAAAGACTGTAAACAGGAAGTCCGGTTGTTTCATCGATATAAAAATCAACATATTCACCAGCCTGGGCACTGCCGCGTACGCCGTGCTCAGGGCCATAAAGGGCTGTCAGGTTAACGTCTGGATCGTTATGCAATACGTCGACGCTGCTGTTCAGATCCTTGTCGACGCCGGTAGGGTTGGTAATCAATCCTACGCGCTTTCCTTCAATAAGTTCTTTTTGCTCACTAAGCAGGACGTCCACCCCGAGCTTAAACCGTTTATCGAGTCCTTTAGCTTTACCGTTGCTGTGGTCATGTGCCATCGCTGCTGCAGTAAAAGACCCCACGATGAGAAGAAGTGAGATGATACCAATCAAGTATTTCTTCATACTGTAACACGCTCCTTGTTAAATTTTAAAAAAGTTGGTGAGGACAAGGCACCCTCCTTAATAGGAGAGACCATGTCCGAATTCAAATAATACGCCGCCATTCGGATTAGGAATGGTTACCGGTAATTGTCCGGTCGGATTGTTTTCGCCAAAAATGGACGCTGCTGTTGCTTCAAAACTTGCATCTCTGAATCCGTATTGTGCAAGGTAAGCATCGACAGTAGGGTAAGCCATGATATCGTATGGATTACGAATTCCTACGCCGATTACCGGAGCGGATGCTTCATCGATTAGCTGATTCACCATCTGCATTTGCGAGTTTCCAGGTGAACGTCCCCACACATTGTATGTGTACGTTCCAACGATTACTGCACTGGCATCTTTAACCGTAGCCAGTTGTTCATCCGATAGGGGACCTGAAGCATCAATTACTTCAGCGTTCGGATGGAATTCTTTTACCGCGTTATACAGGCTGCTAACAAATGAGTTGCCTACTACAACTACTTTTTCATCTTCATTTACATCAAGTGGTAGAGCATTTTCGTTTTTGATCATCGTAATTGATTTGTTTGCAGCTTCCGTTTCAATTTGCTTATGTTCCTGAGAGCCAACGACATCGACGGCATTCGCGATGATTTCACTGACCGGTGTTGGTGTTTCGGCCTTGATAATTCCGCGTTCGATCTTAAGGGTCAGCAGTCGTTCTACAGAAGCCTCAATGCGCTCCTCCGAAATCTCTCCTGTTTTGACGGCGTTCAACAGGCCATCTGCTACATCATTCAGACCAACCGGCATAAGGACAATATCTGTTCCAGCTTTCACCGCACGGATTGCAGCGTCAACCGGTCCAAAGTGGTCCTCGATTGCATTCATATTCAGTGCGTCGGTGATAATGATGCCGTCAAAGCCCATTTCCTCGCGCATCAGCCCGGTTAAGACTTTTTTGGAAAGTGTTGCGGGCAGGGAAATCTCTGTTCCGTCTTTTTTGGAAATAACTTTGGTATCATCAATTTTAGGGAATGTGACATGTGCGGTCATTACCGCATCAATTCCCTGTTCCATTGCTTTCTGGAACGGATAAAGTTCCACTTCCATCAAGCGTTCTTTGTCATATGGGACTTCCGGCAGTCCAAGGTGTGAGTCAACTGCAGTATCGCCGTGGCCAGGGAAGTGCTTGGCCGTCGCTGCTACACCTGTGCTCTGAAGTCCTTTCGTATAGGCGATCCCCATATCAGCCACAAGCTGTGGTGATTCACCAAATGAGCGTACACCGATTACCGGGTTATCCGGGTTGTTGTTTACATCAAGTACCGGTGCAAGGTTCATATTGATTCCAAGGGAGTTAAGCTCTTCGCCAATAGCTTTTCCGACGTTGTACGAAATGTCGGTTGAGCGGGTAGCGCCAAGTGCCATATTGCCCGGGAAATCGGTTCCAGATTGCAGACGGGTCACGATGCCGCCTTCCTGGTCAATCGTCATAAGCATGCCGTATTTTTCGGATGCTTCCTGATAGGCTGCAACCAGTTTAGCTGTCTGCTCGGTTGTTACTACGTTTTCTCTGAAAAGAATTACGCCGCCGAGGTGGTATTCTTTGATTGTCTGTTTTATTTCCGGAAGCATTTCAGTAACATTCTCACCATTCCATTTGCGGAAATCAGGCATCAGCATCTGTCCGATTTTTTCTTTTAACGTCATGCCCTCGATTGCATTTGAAATAAGGTCATAACGGTCACCGTCTTGTTTAACCACTTTTCCGGAGAAGGAAGGCTTTCCTGCTTCGGCGGACTTGTCCACTTTGTAATCAACCGCAATCCGGTCGGTGGAATTGCCGTCGGATACCGTGATAAATGAACGCCCTGCTTGTTCTGTAAATGTAACAACCCCGTCCTGGTTGACTGTGGCAACATTTTTATTGGTTGAATCCCAGTTAAGGTTTTCACTGGTCAATTTAAAATGACCATTATTGTAGATGTGCAATGCGCTTAAATCTACTGTGTTATCAGTGATGTCAGCTGCCGCTTGCGGAACGTTTTCAAGGATAACCAGGTCCTTGACGTCAGCCGCTTCAGCAGCGTTAACTGTATTGCTGTTAAAACTGAATGGGCTGACCAGCAGCACCATTATTGTCATCAAAATAAAGGAAACTTTCAGATTAACCTTCATTGTTTTCCCCCTTTAATAGTTTCTTTTAACCCAGTCGTTACTAGAGAAGCTTAATGTATTATTATCTAGCATTGGATTGGAAATATACCATCCACGACCATTTGTGTAGGAATCAGTCTCATAGTTGAACCGTATGAAGTTGGTTCCGGCAGGGATGGTGACTTCCTCCTGCGTCCAATCCGCACTTAAACCGGTGTACGATTCGCCGACAGTGGTCCATGTTTCGCCGTCTTCAGAAACCTGGACTTTACCAAAATCATATCCTGGCTCGATCCGGTGCCATGTTTTGAACGACAAGGTACTGTCTTCTGTAACGTCAACCTCAGCGGTCAGGGTCTGGCTGTCCTGATCACCATATCCAGAAAACCATGTTTTACTTTTATGTGGAACATTGACAGGAATCGCATCGGCTACTTTACGGGCGAACTGACGTCGTGCTGGGTTGGTTGAGACAGTTTCCCGGGTAGGGTGGACTCGATTTGTTAAAAGAACTGCAACAGTGTCGTTGCTCCGGTTGATAACGATTGATGTACCGGTATATCCGGTATGACCAATTGCTGTTGGTCCGGATAATGCGTCCATATACCATCCTTGTCCAACTTCCCAGCCAAGGCCGTGTTCGTCACCAGGGAACTGAGGAATCTGGTTTTCAACCAGTAGTTCAACCGTTTCTGGCTCCAGGATCTGCTTGCTTCCATAGCGGCCGTCATTAATAATCATGTGACCAAGCTTGGCTAAATCGTTTGCGGTCGAGAACACCCCAGCATGTCCAGCAACACCACCGAGAGACCAGGCATTTTCATCATGGACATTGCCCCATACAAGTCCACGGTTGGTCCACGGCTGGTATTCAGTTGCGGCAATTTGGTCTTTTAATTCTTCCGGCGGGTTGTACATGGTGTCGTTCATGTCGAGAGGTTCTGTAATGTGTTCTTTGACAAACTGGTCGAGTGGCATTCCTGATAAACGCTCTACGATAACGGCCAGGGTAATCATATTGAGGTCACTGTATGTGTAGGTGGAACCCGGCTCATTTGCGAGTGGATACTGAAAAACGTGTTCCAGACGACCCTGCTTAGTTTCACCAATCGTGTAGAGGGGAACCCATGGTTTGAACCCTGAAGTATGGGTCATCAACTGACGGATTGTTACGTCTTCTTTCCCATTTTGAGCAAATTCAGGAATATACGCGGCTACAGGGTCGTCCAATTCGAATTTCCCTTGCTCGTATAACTCCATAGCTGCAATGGTAGTGAATATTTTACTGAGTGAAGCTACATCAAAAATAGTATCTTTTGTCATTTTGAGTGGATCTTCCAGTTTGGTTTCCTGATCGTCCTTATAGAGAGCGGCATGCCCATATGCTTCATGCTGAACGATATGACCACGGCGGGCTACAAGGGTAACTGCCCCTGGCATAACGTCATTTTGGATCATTTCCTTCATAACAGAATCAATTTCTTTGAGCGGTGCCGCCACCATACCTGCTCCCCGGACTGAGCCAGGATGCAAGACAGGGGAGGATGGTCCTGGAGTGCCCCAGCTGAATTGCGGGTGCGCTGTATCCTGAGCGTGCTTTGATGCATGTTTCTCAATTGAGGATTGGATTTTACTGTCTGCTTCTGTCTCGATTTCTGTAGTAGCTAAAAAGGATGTCGATACGAGTGCGGATAGTGTAATATACGACAATTTCCGTTTCATTTCTTTCCTCCTTTTAAGTATTGTAACTGCTTACATTTAGAATAGTTATAATAGTTGGAAATGTATATGCAACTATTGGATTAAAAAACTTGGGAAAGTTGAGGGATATGTGGTAAAGGTAATAGGTCGGAAAGTCTATCAGGATTCTCTGATTGTCAGGGTGAACCGGAAACTATTATAATGAATCTATTACATTACATAAGAAGGTTTTGCTGTTATGGGAAAAGAATTGCTAGAAAAGAAATGGGTAATTTGGACACTGATATTATCGATCACATTGATTTGGGGATATGCATGGGTGGCGATGAAGGCGTCGCTTAATTTCATGGGTCCGTTTACGTTTTCGGCGTTCAGGTTTGGAACCGGGGCGTTGACATTACTTCTGGTTGTCTGGGTAATGCGGGCTGGGAAACCACCGAGGGACATGTGGAAGCACCTGATTGTGGTTGGGATGCTTCAGACAGCCATCGTATTTTTGTTGGTTATGTACGGCATGCAGTTTGTGAACGCAGGGAAGTCGTCCGTTTTGCTTTACTCGATGCCGCTTTGGAGCACAGTATTTGCCGTGAAGATGCTGGGTGAGCGGGTCACGGCTTTTAAGGCAGTTGGTCTTGGAATTGGTATGGTTGGCCTGCTGACAATCCTTGGCTGGGACGTATTTGTTGTGCAGGATGCCGAGGTTATCTTCGGAGAGATTTTAATCGTACTGGCGGCAGTGGCGTGGGCTGCTTCGAACATTTATTACCGGCTGAAACTTGAAAATGTAACTAAACTGCAGGTGTCTGCGTACCAAATGCTGTTTGGGACAATTGGCATAGTAATTGCCACGATTTTTGCCGAATGGGGAGACCCGGTGAAGCTGACAGGGGAGAGTATTTTCTACATATTATTTACCGGTGTTCTGGCATCTGCACTATGCTTCACGGTCTGGTTTATTTTGCTCAGCGCAATCGACATGGTAACCGCAACCCTATCAACACTCCTTGTCCCCGTGTTCGGACTGTTCTTCGGCTGGCTCATACTGGATGAGACGCTCACAGGTGGCGTATTAATAGGGTCCGGGCTGGTAATTGTAGGGATAATCGTTGCACAGCTAAAGCGGGACAGAGGAGCCTGACCCCCTGTCCCAGTTCTTAAGCGGAACGAGGGGTCAGACCCCTGTGTCCCGGAGTTTCTGGTATGTTTCCTGATTGCAAATCACATATAGTTCGGCATCGGCAGGGATTTTTTCATCGAGCCGGCGGTTAATGTCCAGTTTCTCACCGTCAGAGATCAATGTGGCGCCCTGGTGCAGTAATTCCTTAAATGCGTCCTGATATGTCACCCACGATTCTTTTTTAGGAAGTTGGTACAAATTCTCACCCTGTCTCCGGCTGATCAACTGGGAATAAACTTTGCTTACTCCTTTATAGATAGCCGAGCGAACCGCAAGATTGGAAATGGTTTGCTGAGATAAAATGAACTCATCGACTTTAACATGCGAGAAGTTGGAAATGTTATTTTCAGTAAGTATCTCAACAGTGGTATGTACAGAGGGCGCCATCCGTTCGACTACAATCGCGACGGTCAATGTTTTTGCATCCCTTAAGGAAGCGTCCTGAATCGTATCGTCGGAAAAAATGATGACCGAATCAGCCGCCGAAATATTTGCCTTTTCATATGTATCTTCCTCGGTTGTATCTCCCTGGATATAATGCACACGTTCCTCGCCAAGGTCAATCGGCGTTTTTGGCAGGTTATCAATTATTATGATATCAACTGTTTCGGTTGAAGCAAGAATCTCGTTCACTGCGGTTTCAGCTTTTTTGCTCCAGCCGATGATAATAACGTGTCCTTCGTTTGTGTATTCCATCCTACCTTCCTCCTTCATTCTTCTGAAAATCGTCAAGGCATCAATGATCTTTCCAATAACTGCTCCCAACAGCCCGATTCCAATAAGGTACATCACAACAGCAAATACTTTTCCGGCCGCTGTGACAGGGGAGAAGTCACCATAACCCACAGTTGAGAACGTGGTCATTACATAATAGAAGGAATTGAGCAGATTCCCGAAGTTGTCCGGTTCAAGGGCGTACATGATAACAGTACATAATATGACGAATACTAGGGTGGAAATCGCTAATGTAAGGTTGCGCATCTTAATTAACTTGAGCCCAAGTCTTAAAAAAACATGCATGTGCGTATGGCCTCCTTTCTGAGAATGGTATTATTTTACCACAGTATTGAAGATAGGGCAGTTCCAGTAATCAAAATAAAAAGAGGATGCCCACTGTTTTTGGCATCCTCTTGAATCTTTTAAAAGAACAGCAGTCCGATAGAAATCGGAATAAAGCTATAAAGCAGGATCATCACACAGAATCCCATAATGTCACGAACCTTTAGCCCGGCAATCGCGAGAAGCGGCAATGCCCAGAATGGCTGAATCATGTTCGTCCACGCATCACCCCACGCAACGGCCATCGCGGTCTTAGCGGTGCTTGTGCCGATTTCAAGGGCAGCCGGAATCATAATCGGTCCCTGCACAGCCCACTGGCCACCACCGGATGGAACGAAGAAGTTGACGATTCCTGCACTGAGGAACGTGAACAATGGCAAGGTGAATTCGGTCGAGATACTAACGAACCACATTGACATTTCCTCAGAAAGCCCTGAGGCGACCATCATTCCCATGATTCCTGCGTAAAAAGGAAACTGAATAATGATTCCACCGACGTTCTTTACAGCGCCGGTAACAGCATTAAGGAAGCGGCGCGGTGTCTTATGCAGCATAATGCCAAGGAAAAGGAAAATAAAGTTGACGATATTAATGTTCAAATCAAATCCATTGTTAACAAAATGATAGACAATAAACGCTAGACCAAGAATACCAATCAGCAGAGAAATGATTTGACTGTTCTCCAGTCTTTCAGCAGGTGTCATTTCTGCTGTACTGGATATTTCTTCTTCTGTATCGTCATCATCTGTCTTCCACGTCGATGCATTTGTAACGTTTAACGGGTCACGTGCTTGCATCAGGAACCGATTCAGGATCGGCAGTGTAATCAGCAGAGTAACCACTATGAAAATATTAAAACTGCTGAATAGGGTTTCGGTTACCGGTACTGTTCCGATTTGTTCTTCCAAAAAGTGTCCCGGGGTCGCAATGAGAAGTGGAACCGATCCTGATAGCCCGCCATGCCATAAAAGAAAACCACTGTACGCTGCCGCCATAAGCAACCGGTAGTCCACCGATGGAACCCGCTTTGCAACGTGAATGGCAAGTAATGCACCAACTACAAGACCAAATCCATAGTTAATCAGACATGCAACAGACGCAACGAATGTCACCAGAATAATTGCTTGGCCGGGTGAATTGGCAAGTGTACTTATTTTCGCCAGTACTTTTTTCACAAACGGTGTATTTGCGAGTATGTACCCCGTCACAACAATAAGGGACATCTGCATCGCAAACGAAAGCAGGTTCCAGAAACCGTCGCCCCAGTACTGGACCATATCAACAGGCGAGCTGCCGGTGATTGCCATTCCTAGGATAAATACGATAAACGTGAGAATAACCGCAAAAAGAAATGCATCCGGTAAATAGCGCTGCACCATCCGGTCAAAAAATGATGTTAAAGCCTTCAATTTATATTCCCCCTTTGTAATGTAAGCGTTTTAAAATTCTTTTGCCTTATTAAAAATATCAGAAGATTCGACAAGAAGTCAATTAAGTAAGCTGGTTGCGTGGGTGATAGACTCCAGTTAATAAGGCTTGTTTAACTTTATGAGGTGGTAGTCGGAAAAATGAATTCATTGATGGAAAAATTATTTAACAAAAAGTATTAAACATTATCAAACTATGCCGATATAAGTAATACATCATCATGATGGATAAATGTTATGGCCATAACATTACAGGAAGGATAATAACTCTAAAATGGAGTTGTTATAGATGCGGGACACAAGGATGTGACTCGTAAAAAAATTACACTTACATGGAGGTAAGGAAAAAATGAGAATTAATCACAACATTGCGGCACTTAACACGTACCGCCAGCTAACTAGTAACCAAGGGCAAGCAGCTAACTCTTTAGAGAAGCTATCTTCAGGACTTCGTATCAACAGTGCAGCTGATGATGCAGCAGGACTAGCTATTTCAGAGAAAATGCGTGGTCAGATTCGTGGATTAGAACAGGCTACTCGTAATGCCCAAGACGGTAAACTAGAAATGCCGCTCTAAGTAGTAATACTTAGATGAAAACTCCGTGAATTCGGTGGAACCCCAAACCAAACCTAGCAGTGTTGATGGTGGGCAATACCGAGCCAAGCCTAATGAATTGGTAAGAAGTAGTTAGGAAGGTGTAACGATCAGGTGGTGAGGAACCATACCAATAAGCCACCCACGAGCGCGGGGCATCCTTGAGGGATGAAGATATGATCTGAACTTTATGGAAACATAAAGAAGCAATGGTTTAAATGCCATTGTGATAACAAAATTGATTTCATTAATTCAAACTGCTGAAGGTGCACTAAATGAATCACATTCTATTCTCCAACGTATGCGTGAGTTGGCAGTACAAAGTTCCAACGATACAAATACCGAATCTGACAGAGCAGAACTTCAAAAAGAGGTAGATCAGCTATCACAAGAGCTTTCAAGAATTGGAAATAATACTGAATTCAATACACAAAATCTTTTAGATGGCTCATTTGAAGGTACTTTCCAAATTGGCGCCAATGAAGATCAGAACCTAACCATAGATGTCAAAGATATGCGTGGACAAGAATTAGGTATGGCTGGCGCAAGTGAATTTTCGGAAACAGTAACTGCTTCTGGTTCAACTGAATTAGTAGATGGTACTTATACGGTGGATGGTACCGATTTGAAGGATTCTAATGGGAATGTAATAGCTACAACCACTGATAATCTAACATTTACTTCTACTGGTACAGCAGCAGAGACAATAGTTTTTAGCCAGAAAATAGAAGATGGAAAAATTACCATTCAGGGTGGAGAGGCAACAGCCACTGCAAAGTTTGATAATGGTGGGTTAGAAGCCGGTGATTATACAATTAATTACTCTGCAGGTGCCTCCACAATAACCGATTCAAATGGAAACTTAGTAGCTTCTTCAGCTGATGATACTATATTTAAAAATGCTGATGGAGATACAGTACTAACTTTAGATGCAGCGGCTACAACTGATATGGAAATAAGTGTAGGTGGGGTAGATATTTCTAGCCAAAGTGCGGCCAATTCAGCTATTACAAAAATCAATGATGCTATCGAGACTGTATCAGCTGAAAGGTCAAAACTTGGTGCTTACCAAAACCGGCTAGACCACACAATTAATAATCTAGGCACATCTGCAGAGAACTTAACTGCTGCGGAATCACGTATTCGTGACGTTGATTATGACTTAGCTGCTGCATAAGCAGTCACAGTCACAGTCGTCCTAACTGGTAACGGTTAGCGATTATTATCGGGTGAATTGCTGGAAACCCCTTATAGCTTTCTTCTCCACAACGTAGCTGGAAACGGCAAGCGTGAAGGAGTAAAAAGAAGAAAGATTGGGCAATCAGCATCCAAGCTCCTGTGAGGAAACTCTGGAGAAGGTTCAACGACTAGGATAAACCATCTACGGCAAGAACTATGGTGATGAAATCCATAGGTGAGATAAGATTGAGTAACTTATTGATCCGAAGTTCCCGACCCCTACTGATAAATCAGAGGGTGAAGATATAGTCTAGTCATTTATGAAAGTAAATGTTCGCACGATGGCGAAAGAAATGATGGCGTTCACTAAGAACAACATCCTAACTCAAGCAGCACAATCAATGTTAGCTCAATCACAGCAATTGCCTCAAGGAGTTTTACAACTACTTAGGTAACTGGTGTAAGGGCGTCTTAACCGGTAACAGTTAAGAGTATAACTGGGTGAATTGCTGGAACTTCCTAAAGCACTTTATACCACAACGTAGCTGGAAACAGCACACGTGAAGGTTAAAAAAATGAAGTGATTATACAATGGATAATCAGCAGCCAAGCGCCTGCGGTGAAAACCTGGCGAAGGTTCAACGACTAGAGAATACGGTCTAAGGTGAAAACTAGGATTATGAATCTCGTAGGGCAGTGAAAACTGTTCGAAGTGCCCAGCCCCAAAAATTAACGGGTGAAGATATAGTCTATTCTATGATCGAAAGACATAGCGGCAAAGCAAGCCAACCAACAACCACAAGGAGTTTTACAACTTCTACGTTAATAGTTGATAATTTAAGGAGATCCTAGTTTTCTAGGATCTCTTTTCATAATTTAGAGGTAGTACTTTTAAGAACCAGCTAAGAAATTCAGTCTTAAAGAATTTAAAACTAAATATTTAGACTGACGATCTTCCAGGATAAGATTTACTAAGGGGTAAATAAAATGAAAAAAGCTCAGCTAGAACAAAAAGAATTCTTAGAACAACAGATTCAATGGAGTAAAAACCAAGTTGCTATATTAGATAAAATAGATAGCCGCCTTCATGAGATGCGAGCTATAGCAGAATATGCTCGCGATCATAAGCTTGACAAAGGGGAGGCTGACAGGTTGAATAGACAGCTAAATGAATTAAAGAATGAAATTTATTCTTTAGAGGAGCAAATGAAATCAGTTTTCAGAGAGCAGTACATCATATGAAGCAGAGCACTACAATCTTACTATAGGACAATCCGGTCATCGCTCTTAACAATTGAAGGTTATTCAGGTTTTCTTCTTTTATTATGATTTGATAGCTTTTCATTTCGATCTCACCTGAGTTGCCACCAGAACTTTTAAAATACTCCTCATAAAACATCCCACTTTTATAAGTGCTGATAAGATATGGTAGCTTTTTAAGAGCCATATTAATATTACGAGTAGGGGATTCTATATTGATTGTCTTGGGCAAATATATAGTGGTTCTGTTTGCTGATGTTTTGAATATGTATTGATAGCTATTAATTGTCTTTCTATACATGCTTGGGTGTATGTAAGTTCCTACCAAGGAGAGAAAATAATTTATTTGGAACTGATCATAAAGTAAAATTCTGTTTTGATTATCCCTGCGAAAATTCAATTGGAACTTCTCTCTTAAAATACTAACTAGTTCTGCGTTTTCTTCCCCAGAAAAACTCTCCGAAGATAATATTATTTTCCTTGCCAGTTGCCCATCGCTCTTAAAGTTCCCATCGTCCATATACCACCACGCTAAGGATTCCTTGGTAAAGTGTTTGACTATGAGGTCAAAAGGTATTACCTTTCCCACTGTGGAATACCACTTGGTTCTTAAGTAAGTGATTATATCTGAAGTACGAGATTGAACATAATAGGATTCACTGTACCCTTGCAGGAGTCTAGGGTCTTCTGTTTTTTTATATTTAGGTGAGTTTAGAGGAAGGAAGTTACTCAATTGTTTATAACAATAATAGCTCCACTCGAAGTCTGTTGCAGTATGAATATAATTAAACCTTGGTTTTCTGCCTCTCTGTAAAGTTATAGAACCGTCGCCAAGAAGTTTTCCAATCATTTGAGCTTTAAATGCAGAGCTTGTTTCGAACCAAGTTTTTTCCACCATATCACCCTCTAAATAGAATGTTTGTTCTATTTATTATACCATATTATTTAAATGAGGAGGGAAGTTAATGTATAGATGACATAAAACAGGATGTTAATGATGATACTTAAATAAATTAACTATCATTTAACACCTGGTCCTAACTATGCTACATTATATATAGAAACTTATCCTACCAATCGGAGGTACATAAATGAATTCACTAATGAAGGATAAAAACATAGTTGTAATGGGTGTGGCGAACAACCGGAGTATTGCTTGGGGAATCACTAAATCCCTTCATAATGCAGGAGCAAATCTGATTTTTACCAATCGTCAGGAGCGTTCCAAGCAGAAGCTGGAAAAGATGCTTGCCGAAAATGACATCGAGGCTAAAGCAATCGTATCCTGCGATGTGTCAGACGATGATAGTATCGTTAAGGCATTCCAGGAGATCGGGGAGAAGGTTGGTACGATCCATGGCTTGGTTCACTCGGTCGCATTTGCGAACCGAGACGAGCTGAAAGGTGAGTATGCGGACACATCCCGTGAAGGTTACCTGCTCGCACAAGATATCAGCGCGTATTCACTTGTTGCGGTTACCCGTGAGGCTAAAAAGCTGATGACAGAAGGTGGCGGGATTGTAACGCAGACGTATCTTGGCGCTGAGCGTGTTGTCCCTAACTATAATGTTATGGGTGTTGCTAAGGCTGCGCTTGAAGCGAGTGTTCGTTACCTTGCTGAAGATGTTGGTAAATATGGTATCCGTGTCAACGCGGTATCTGCTGGACCAATCCGCACGCTGTCAGCCAAGGGTGTTTCCGGCTTTAATGAGAAGATGTCTGTAATCGAAGAAAAGGCCCCGCTCCGTCGCCAGATCGATCAGGATCAGGTCGGGGATGCAACACTATTCTTGCTAAGTGAAATGGCACGCGGTGTAACCGGTGAAGTGCTGCACGTTGATTCAGGGTTCCATATTGTCGCTGGATCCTAAGCCACACGAACAGGTTTTCCTTAAATGGGAGCCTGTTCTTTTTTTACCCTCCTATCCCGCTACAAACGCATTGCCGACCATACCCCTGCTCGCATAAACTGTAATATACAAGCTCTATCCAAAAAGCTTGTGATTTATGTATAGCATTTTTTTCCAATACAAAAGCATGTACACCAGATCACAAACCAAACATTTGTTCGTATTTCAGTGGTAAAATATGCTATACTAATAACCAGATAATGTTTTTCGGGGATTGGTCGGCTTGCCCAGCTAAGAAGGGGGTGATGCCTTGAACATTTATGAAGTGTTTATGGTGCTGATCGGTTTCGGCACCCTGCTGATTGCCATGCTGACACTTGTTGTAGCGATGATGAATAAAAAATAGACCTCCCGACTCAGTGAAAAGGGAGAGGCCTATTTTCGCGGATAGCTGATCCCCTGAGGAACCGCTTATCACAGGGCCACAGCTGCAACTGTGGCCTTATTAATATATGTGAATATCTACCTAGATTATACCATAAACAAGTATACTTAAAAGGAAAAAGGTTAAATTTCTTGCGTATCCTATTTCCAAGCGAGTTAACAGTTATAGTTAAAGGAACTGAATCAATACTTTACACCCTTAAACAGAATAATTCACAAATTGTACACATATATGTACTTGACAATGTATTTAATGAAAAGTGGCTTTTTCTTCTAGACATACGCCATACATTTACACTATTCGACAAAATACTCTGTTATTTTGTTCGTTATGTAGGGCTTTCGACAATAGATATGAAAATAATTGAATAAATACGAATGTTGTATAATAAGAGTAGAAGGGAGGCTGTGGTTAGGTAGAAGTTAAATTACTAATAGAGATGGGGTTTATTTATTGAAAGAGTTTTGGGGTGGTGCAGCAACCTTCATGGAGGTTGTCGAACAGAACGAAAAGCGGATTTATTTTTTTATCCATAAGATGGGTATAAAGGACCAGTACGGCGATTATTATCAGGAGGGGTTGTTTGCGTTGTGGAGTGCATATAAAACATTTGATCCGGCTAAAGGAGAGTTTTCGACTTACTTGAATCATCAAATCAGGTACAGACTTGCTGATTTGAAAAGAACCACACATCAGCGGTTTACACGGGATAAGTTTCTTTCCGAGGCGCTCAAATGGAATATGCCAACTTCAATAACAGAAACGCCAAACGACCCATTCTTATGGGAGCGAGTTCAGTCCCAAATGACCGTGAACCAATGGAAATGGGTCTACTACAATATAATTCTTGATAAATCATTGAAATCGATTGCCGAACAGGAGAACATGACTGTGGATGCGGTTAAAAGCTGGGGCAGACAGTCGATCAGGAAGTTGCGCAAAGATCCTGTGTTAATTGAGGATTGATCGTCTGACAGTGACAGAATTCGCCATGTTCAGCGTTATTTCCTGGGCAATATTACGCATTAAAATGGAAGGACGAAAGGGATGCGTCCTTCCACCAAATGAATCTTATCCCCGATTCATTTGTTCCTCACATATGGCGTGTTGCCATTCTGAATTTTTTCAAAAAAAGCGAATCGCCCACCCCAATCACCGGAAGGTTTTCTGCTTATGCAGGGAATCTTCTTTTTTATAAGAAAAGTGTATAATTTGAGGTGCTGTTCAGCTTTTGACAGGGCAAGCCATGTCCAGCTCCAACGCCCAGCAACTAGCAAACTTCACACTCCTTCACTACGATAAAGAAGACTTGCCGATGGTGTAACCAGAGGCTTAGTCGCACTTATACCCCAGGGTGAAAAGAAGACTTGCCGATGGTGTAACCAGAGGCTTAGTCGCACTTATACCCCAGGGTGAAAAGAAGACTTGCCGATGGTGTAACCAGAGGCTTAGTCGCACTTATACCCTTGTGGTGAAAGTCAACATCGGCTCGTACCTCGCCGTGTTTCCTTTATCTCATTGCAGAGTGCTCCAGTTTGTACGTTGCTAAACGGGCGCTTGCGCTTTTCTTTAGTTAGTTAAGTCGGGTGTGCTATATTAGAAAGAGAACTTTTCGGAAGGGAATTTACATATATGACTGCTGATGAGAATGCAAAACAGATGCGCCGTTTTCTTTTGATTGCCGGGATTGTGCTGGTGGCATTTAACCTGCGACCGGCAATCACCTCGGTCGGTCCGTTGATGGGTATTATAAGGGATGACCTAGCGCTGTCAAACTGGAGTGTCGGAATCCTGACAAGTTTGCCGCTGATTGCGTTTGCCGTTATGTCACCTCTGGCACCGCGGCTTGGCAATCGATTTACATACGAGCGAACAATGATTGCCGGACTAATTCTCCTCTTGTTTGGGATTGCGGTTCGCTCGATTCCCGTTCTGGCGCTCCTATTTGTTGGAACGCTGTTTGTCGGACTGGGGATTGCTATTTGTAATGTATTGCTTCCTGGTGTGGTGAAGGATAAGTTTCCGGCGAAAGTCGCACTCATGACAAGTGTTTACTCCACCGCAATGGGAATATTTGCAGCAACGGCGTCAGGGGTCAGTATACCGCTTGCACGAGGAGTTGACCTTGGCTGGGAGCTGGGGCTGGCGGTCTGGACCGCGCCAACCGTAATTGCGATTATCGTCTGGATTATCCTTGCTCGAAAAGAAAAAACGGAGGGCGATGTGGAACTTAAATATGTCAGTGTCAGCGATAACCGGATGTGGATGTCACCGCTCGCGTGGCAGGTTGCATGCTTCATGGGGCTTCAGTCGTTCTTATTTTATGTAACGGTATCGTGGCTGCCGGAAATTCTGCACGGCAATGGAATGACGATGGCGACCGCCGGATGGATGCTGTCATTTACGCAATTCGTTGGTCTGCCGTCCAGCTTTTTTGCCCCGATTATTGCCGGCCGGTTCAAGTCGCAGAGTGGCACGGTGTTTGTTCTGGCACTTTTTGCTATCGGCGGGTATAGTGGTCTGCTGTTTGGCAGTTCGTTTGGTGTGATGGTATTGAGTACGGTGTTGATTGGTATCGCGATGAGCGGTTTGTTCGCATTGTCCCTGACTATGCTTGGACTTCGTGCCCGAAATGCCCGCCAGTCAGGTGAGCTTTCCGGAATGGCGCAATCAATCGGATATCTGCTGGCGGCGGTCGGTCCGATGTTCATCGGATTTTTATATGACCTGACACATGCATGGACGGTTCCGCTCCTGACGATTATTGGTGTGGCGCTGCTTGTTATGACGTTTGGAATGCTCGCAGGAAGAGACCGGTACGTGCTGGATTAATTTTTATTGGATGTGAGAGCAATGCAGCAACGATTATATACAATTAAAGACTTCTATTTCTGGCGAATTACCCTAAGCCTGGGGCTCGCCTCCTTTTTTATTTTCGCGAGTATGTACTCCGTGCAGCCGCTCCTCCCGGTTTTTGTAAAAGAATTCGGGGTGACGGTGTCCGAATCGAGTCTTTCCCTGTCGCTTACAATTATTGGACTGATTGCCGGGCTGATTGTACTCGGGTTTCTTTCTGACCGCAACGGCAGGACTTTTTTTATAAAAATTTCCCTCGTGGGTTCAGTCATTCCATTCCTGCTGATCCCGTTGTTTGATTCGTTTCTGTTGCTGTTGGTATTACGGCTATTGCAAGGATTCGCGCTTGCTGGGCTTCCTGCCGCATCACTTGCATATTTAAGCGAGGAGATTGACCGACGGAGTGTTCACGTGGCAACCGCCCTTTATATTTCGAGTAACGCACTTGGCGGTATGATTGGCCGGGTGATGACTGGATATATTACCGATAACTTTTCGTGGGAAACAGCGTTTTATGTATTGGCGGGCGTGGGAGTGGTTGTATTGGTGGCAGTATTTTTAATGCTGCCGAAGTCACGGTTCTTCCAGCCGAGTAACCTGACATTTGTCCGTGACATTCAGGCTTTCTTATATCACTTAAAAAATCCTGGACTGCTCGTTATATTCGGCTTGGGGATTGTCCTGCAGTTTACATTCACCGGAATCTGGACTTATTTACCATTTTATTTGCAGGACCCACCATTTTCACTTTCGCTTAAAGTGATCTCATATACTTTTTTTGCATATGGACTGGGAGTTGTCGGTTCACCGCTTGCCGGATGGCTTGCGGGGACGATTGGATTGCGTCGTGTACGAATGGCAGGGATTATTATTTTATCAGCGGGTATGTTTATGACGTTGAGTCCGTATTTTTGGCTGATTGTCGTGGGCCTCTGTGTGACATGCCTCGGATTCTTCACCGCCCATTCGCTGACGGCTGCTTCGGTCGGCGAACAGGTTACAGACCACAAGGGGAGTGCGGCAAGTCTGTACCTTGTTTCGTATTATATCGGGGTGGCGCTCGGTAGTTCGGTGCTTGGTCCGGTTTGGACGGGGCTAGGCTGGAAAGGGCTTGTACTGCTGGTGGCCAGCTTACCGGTCGTTTACCTCGTGTTTGTTCGTATATTTCAGTATAAAAAAAGCGGCTGACTCGCCCGGGGAGTTGATTCCTCGTGAGTCAGCCATTTTTGTATTCGATGTCCAGCTCTAGCGCCTACCCCCTCGAGGTCTTAAGCATAGTCTCTATGTGGCAAAAACCACCACTTTGAGCCTCTGCTTAAGCTTGTCGGGGGTGAACAAGGCACTTGCGCTTTTCTTATTTCTGAAGCATTGGTGGGATTTCAGTTAAGTCAATTCCCCATACGAGCGGCAGGAAGAAGTATACCGCTAGCGTTACAATGAAGACCCCAAGAACGTTCAAAGCGAATCCTGCCTTGGCCATGTCCGGAATTCTCAAGTAGCCGGATCCGAAAACAACCGCGTTTGGCGGAGTCGCAACCGGCAGCATGAACGCACATGATGCAGCGACACCAGCGGCAATCATTACCGCATACGGGTGAACGCCAAGTGCCACGGCAAGTGACGCCATGATCGGGTACATCATCGATGCGGTCGCTGTGTTGGAAGTAATCTCGGTCAGGAAAATAACCAGAGCGGCAACTACCATCAGAACGATAAAGATGTTCACACCCTGCAAGACATTCAGCTGATTACCGATCCATTCAGATAGACCTGACCCCTGGAAACCTGCTGCGATAGCAAGACCCCCGCCGAACAGGAGCAGAATTCCCCACGGCAGTTTAACTGCTGTGTCCCAGTCAAGCAGGCTGTCACCTTTTTTGCTCCGTGCTGGAATGATAAACAACACTAATGCAGCGGACATGGCGATAATCGCGTCATTTATATTTTCGTTGATGTATTCCTGCAGTAAGAACGAGCGGGTAATCCAGGACAATGCAGCAACGATGAATACGACGAATACTGCTTTTTCTTCAAATGATGGATCGCCAATTTTTTTCTTTTCCGACTGAATTACTTCAAGGCCACCCGGAAGCTCTTTCAACTTCAGTGGGTAGGCAACTTTCACAAGATAGAACCACGCGATAATGATGAAAATCCATGCAACTGGAACACCGAACAGCATCCAGTTGGCGAAGGAAAGCTCAACACCATACAGGTTATTGATGACACCAGCAAGTACCGTGTTCGGGGGTGTACCGATTAGTGTTCCAATTCCGCCAAGTGACGCCGAATACGCAATACTGAGCATCAGTGCTTTTCCGAAGCCGAAGTTTTCTTTTGACGTATCGATTGAGTCGTCATCCTTAAGAGTCTCGGACACCTGGTAAATAATCGCCAGTCCGATTGGTACCATCATCATCGCTGTTGCGGTGTTGGAAATCCACATCGACAGGAATCCGGTCGCAACCATGAAGCCGAGGATGATTCGCTCGGTGTTTGTCCCGATGGCAGAAATAATATTCAGCGCAATCCGTTTATGCAGATTCCATTTTTCCATGGCAAGGGCAATCATGAACCCGCCCATGAATAGAAAAATCGTATCGTCACCGTATGAGGACGTTGTCGCGCCGATATCCAGTCCGCCTGAAAGCGGGAACAGAATAATCGGCAGGAGAGACGTCGCAGGGATTGGAATCGCCTCGGTAATCCACCAGGTCGCAATCCAGAGTGTGCTCGCCAGTATTGCCTGTCCGGCATCCGACAGTCCCTCCGGCTGAAAGAATAAAAGGGTTAATGTAAATAATAGTGGTCCTAATATAAGGCCGATTAGTTGGGCAGGCGTATAGGTTCGGTTATCGCCGCCATTGTTATCCCCGTTGCTCGCGTTTGAACCATCCGACTTTTTCTCGGAAGCCATATTGGACGAGTTCGGTTTAACAAAAAAACTCAATAAATCCTTTGCCTGGTCATGCTTGTCCCATAACCAGTTCCATGTAGCTGTAATCATTTTTGCTGCCTCCTCTCGCCATAATTTTAATTTATTTTTTAAATATTGTAAAAGAAATAGCTGCAAGCGTTTACGAGGGGAGCTGCATTGGTTAACTGGACCCGTGAATTGTGCTATCCTTTTAGTAACAGTTTTAAGGTGGAGGGGTGTTCGGTATGGATATTTCCTTGCATGCGCTAGGCGATTCCGCGGTGAAAATTGAGTTTGCCGGTGACGTCTCGCCGGAAATGAACAGGGAAATACAGATTTTTTCAGAAAAAATAAAGAATGCTAGCGTGCCGGGCATCGTTGAATGGGTACCGGCGTTTAACTCGGTGACAGTTTATTATAACCCTATTAGACTGAGATATAAGGAAATCGAAGAAAGACTTCAGCAGCTGCATCAGGAAGATGGAAACTTGATTCAGTCGGGGAGACGGATTATTTCAGTGCCGGTTCTGTATGGAAATGGATATGGGCCTGACCTCGAGCGGGTTGCTGACCAGAGCGGATTTTCCGTGGATGAAGTGATTAAGGTACATAGTGATGGTCAGTATCTCGTATATATGCTCGGATTTCTGCCGGGATTTCCGTATTTAAGCGGGATGGACAAACGGATAGCGACTCCACGTCTGGAGGAACCTCGTCCCAAAATTGAGTCTGGTGCCGTGGGAATTGCGTATGAGCAGACGGGAATTTATCCGATAGAATCCCCGGGTGGTTGGAATATCATTGGCAAAACGCCACTTAAGTTATTTGACCAGCAAAAAGATGATGCATTTCTTTTCCAGGCAGGGGACAAGGTGGTGTTTTACCCGGTTGATGAAAAAGAATTTAAGCGAATAGAAGCGGAAGTTGCTGCTGGTGAGTTTCAGGTGGAGGTGACTGAAGATGGAGAAACGGATTGATTTGAACTGTGATATGGGTGAAAGTTTTGGCGCATATACAATCGGCGCTGACAAGGAGCTGATGGAGCATATTACGTCGGCGAACATTGCTTGTGGTGCACATGCAGGGGATCCGAATGTGATGGACAGGACCGTTAGTTTAGCAAAAGAATATGGTGTCGGCGTTGGTGCGCATCCTGGGTTTCCGGATATTGAGGGTTTTGGCCGGCGGATGATCGACTTTTCGGCTGATGAGATTTATAGGATGGTTGTTCACCAGATCGGTAGTTTGCAAGCATTTTGTGCGGTGCATGACGTGCCGATGCAACATGTAAAGCCGCACGGAGCTCTCTATAATTTTGCAGCAAAAAATTGGGAAGCAGCCGACGCGGTTGCTCGTGCTGTACGTGATGTGAATCCTGATTTGATTTTATTCGGTCTTGCAGGAAGCGAGCTGCTGGCGGCAGGCCGGAATGCTGGATTGAAGGTTGCGTCGGAAGTATTCGCTGACCGGACCTATCAGCCGGATGGCAGCCTTACACCACGCGGTCAGGATAATGCGTTAATTGAACGGACAGAGGATGCGGTCGAGCAAGTCAAGCAGATGGTGAACGATGGCCAGGTTCGTGCGGTTAATGGTGAGATGATTGATATTATGGCTGATACGATTTGCGTCCATGGCGATGGACCACATGCTGCGGAGTTTGCAGAAAAGCTGCGTGCGATGCTTGAGGAAGACGGCGTTGAGGTGTGTTCCGTTGGGGAATAATTCCGTTGCGCTAGTTGGCGCTTCGTATTGGTTCATTTTAAGATGCTCGGGATAGTGGCTGCCTCGCTCGAGTTTGGGGCACGCTCGCTCGAGTATTTGAGGCGCTCGCTCGACTTTACGGGAATCCCGCTCGAGAATTTGCGAACCTCGCTCGACTTTACAGGTTTCCCGCTCGAGAATTTGCAGCTCTCGCTCGACTTGATAGGAATTCCGCTCGAGCTTAGATAAGGTTCACTCGCTTATTGTCACATTTGCGTAATCTAAGGAGGGAAGCCATCAATCTGGGGAGAGCCAGGCACAAAGTCGGGAGAGAAGCCATCAATCTGGGGAGATGCAGACCCAAAGTTAGGAGAGTAGCCGTTAATCCGAGGAGAGAAAACATCGTTCTCGGGAGTGGGAGCTTCAATCCCGGGAGAGTCCCTTGTCAAATATATACAAAAGTGGTGAAGAGACTATGAATAGTCAACAAATTTTTAATGTCATAAAGCCTGGTGCGTTGACGACGTTTCAGGATCTTGGCCGGACTGGATATCAGAAATATGGTGTGCCGGTGTCGGGTGCTATGGACAAGTATGCGCTGCAGGTGGCTAATATCCTTGTGGGCAATCCGCGTGATAGCGTATGCCTGGAGGTCACGCTGATGGGGCCGACACTCGAAGCCACTGCTGAACATCCCATTACACTCGCAATCACCGGAGCGGGACTGAAACCGATGCTTAACAAACAGCCAATTGATATGTGGAAGACATTCCGCATGAAGCGAGGGGACAGGCTCTCGTTTGGTGGACATGTTACCGGGGTTCGAGCGTATATTGCGGTTGCCGGCGGTTTTGATGCTCCATCATTCTTTAAAAGTCAGTCTGCCGATGTGAACAGTGGTTTTGGCCATGCCCTAAAGGAAAACGATGACATTTATGGTTATCCCGCTGAGGCAGCGTCCGGTGTTGGGCTGACAACCCCGCCCACATATGAAAAGTCAATTGAGGTGTCGGTCGTCGAAGGGCCACATTCCGATATGTTCACCGATGAGGGGCGCGCGAAATTTTTCAACACTGTCCATACCGTTGAGGCGAATTCCAATCGAATGGGCTATCGGCTGAACTCCGTGAAAATCGAACAAAAACCCGGGTCCACGGATATTTGGTCGGATGCTGTGCCATTTGGCGGAATTCAGATTCCGAATAATGGGTCACCAATTATCTTAATGGCGGACCGGCAGACGACGGGTGGATATCCGCGAATCGGTACGGTAATTTCAAGCGACCTGCCGAAAGTTGCTCAGCTGGTGCCTAAAGGCGAAATCCGCTTCAAACCGATATCCGTTGAAGAGGCGCAGTATCGTGCAATCGCAATGGAAGAATCATTATACAGATTGGAAAAGTTAAGAATAAATTGAGGTGTTTTTTTGAAAAAATTATTGTTATCCGGATTTGAACCATTTCTTGAGTTTCCCATTAACCCGACGACTGAAATCTCGAATTCCTTAAACGGGCAAACTATCAACGATTTTCAGGTTATCGGTGAGGTTCTTTCCGTGGATTTCCAAAAATCAGGCAAACAACTGCTGGATTTAATGGAAAAATATCAGCCGGATGCTATTATATCGCTTGGGCTTGCGGCAGGGCGCAACTGGATAACACCGGAGCGGATTGCCATCAATTGTAACGATGGGCCGGTGGATAACAACGGTCACAAACCAAATGGCGAAAAGATTTTCGAGGACGGTCCGGATGGTTATTTTTCCAAACTGCCAATCTATCAGATTGTGGAGAAGCTGGAGGAGGCGGGACTCCCGGCGAAAATTTCCGATACGGCAGGAACGTATCTTTGCAATAATGTGATGTACTATGGTCTCCATCACTTTGATGGGCCGACAGGTTTCATACATATACCGGCATCGCATAAACTGGCTATTGAGAAGAAAATGCCGAGCTGGTCGCAGGATGACCTGCTTCAGGCGATTAAACTAGCAATTGAATGTTTATAAAAGGAGAAAAAGATGAAAAAGCAACCTAAAATCGATGTCCCACCGTCCATGTGGGAAAAGTTTTTTAATCTGCTGTCTGCAATCCTGATTATCGCTTTATGGGTTTATGCTGCACAGGCATACAGTACGCTCCCGAAAGAGATTCCTACTCATTTTGACGGAAGTGGGGTACCTGATGAATGGGGCAGTAAAAAAACAATCTTCATCATGCCTGGTATCGCCCTGATTACGTTTGTGCTTATGTATTTTGCATCAAAGAAACCACATCTGTTCAATTACCCTATGAAAGTGACCGAGGAGAATGCCCATCGATTATACCCGCTGGCGAAAACTTCGATGGCGATCATAAACTTTGAAATGGTGTTATTATTTTCGTATATTACTTGGGGGATGATCCAATCAGCCAAGGATGATAGCGGACTGGGAGTAGGTTTCGTCATCGCGGCTCTGCTAATTCCGCTGATTACTTCGATTATTTTTATGGTGAAAATGAATAAGGTTAAATAATATTGCTTAGGCTCCCGAAATATATTAAAATAAGCTGAATGAGTTGGGAGAAAGCGGGATGATGGGGATGCCAAAACTTGTTTGGCTGTTAGTGATAGGAACGACAATTAATGTGACAGGGGCCTCATTCCTGTGGCCGCTGAACACGATATATATGCATAATGAACTCGGTAAAAGTCTAGCTTTTGCGGGGTTCATTTTGATGTTTAATCAGGGTGCTTCGATTGCGGGGAACCTGATTGGTGGTATGCTGTTTGACCGGTTCAGCGCATATAAAACGATATTGATCGGGACAGGCCTCGCATTTGGAGCAGCAGTTACGCTATCATTTTTTCATAGTATTTTGCCGTATGCGATTTTGCTGGTTTTAATAGGCTTTGGTGCCGGGATGACCTGGCCGGTGATGTTTGCGATGGCTGGTTCGGTTTGGCCGGAAGGTGGCCGCCGGGCGTTCAATGCTGTTTATGTTGCGCAGAATCTTGGTGTAGCGCTCGGTGCATCGGTAGGCGGATATGTAGCGAGTTTCTCATTTGATTATATTTTTATCGCGAATGCATCATTTTTTGGGGTGTTTTTTCTTCTGGTCCTGACAACATTTAGGCGAATGGATGATGAACGGGACCCACAGATGCATAAAAATATCCTTGGACAAAATAATAAAATCCGTGATAAAGCTGCATTTATAGCACTGCTTATCCTGTGTGGCGGTTTTCTGGTGATGTGGATTGCATACAGCCAGTGGCAGTCAACAATTGCATCGCATACACAGAATCTGGATATACCGCTTGACCTGTATAGTACCTTGTGGGCAATCAATGGATTTCTGATTGTACTTGGCCAGCCGTTGGTCAAATGGATTACGAACCGGATTACCAGCAATAAGGTGCAGATTTACGTTGGGAATGTTATTTTTCTGTTTTCGTTTATCGTCGCTATGTTCGCCGAGGAGTTTACGCTATTTGCGGTTGCCATGGTTATTTTGACAATCGGTGAAATGCTGGTATGGCCGGCAGTTCCGACACTTGCAAATGAGCTTGCGCCAAAAGGCCGGGTCGGTTTTTATCAGGGTATTGTTAACAGTGTAGGTGCGGGCGGGCGTATGATTGGTCCGTTACTGGGCGGACTGGTTGTCGACTTTTTTAATATACAGTTATTGTTCTTTGCTTTATTATTTATATTGTTGATTCCGTTTATAACAACACGGATATTTGATAACGGTGTAAAAGAGGAGCGTTCAAATGGATAGTATTAAACTCGTAGCATTGGATATGGACGGGACACTGCTGAACAGCAGGGAAGAGGTCTCGGAGTATACCGAAGAAATCATCGCAAAAGTACTGGAAGAGGATGTGCATGTGGTCTTGAGTACGGGCCGCTGGCTTGATGCATGTTACCCGTATGCGGAACAGCTTCGGCTTCGGTCGTATTTGGTTACAAGCAATGGTGGTGAAATATGGACGATCAATAAAGAACTGCGGGACCAGCACCTGCTTGAACCTGAACGCGTTCAGATGATGTGGGAACTTGGTGAGGAAATGGGTGTCAATTCGTGGATGGTGGCAACTGATAACGTATGGCGCCGCTCACGTCCGGATGATTTTTTTGCCCATAAATGGCTGAAATATGGATGCGACTCGCTCGATACCGATAAACTGGACAAGATTGTCGAGGAGCTTTCCTATTATCCGGAACTCGAGCTGACGAACTCGCTGCCGACTAATGTCGAGGTCAATCCGAAAGGCGTCAACAAGGCTAGTGCACTGAAGAAAGTTTGCGACGAGCTCAATATTACGATGAACAATGTGCTGGCAATGGGTGACAGCCTGAACGATATTAAAATGATTGAACAGGCAGGAATGGGAATTGCGATGGGGAATGCCCAGGAAGCGATTAAAAAAGCTGCCGACTATGTAACCGACACAAACGATAATAATGGGGTTGCCAAAGCACTTGAGAAATTTGTGCTGCAGGCGAAGTAATGTGTTGCGGCTTCCCCCGACCGGTATAATTTCATTCGTTTTCGCATAAAATAAGATAATAGGTTGATGTTCTCTTCCTTTTTTGGCAGACAGGAAGCTAAAGCTTTCCTGCTTGCATAAGCGCAACTAAGACATTCGCTGTAAATAATTACCGAACGTCTAGTTTTCTAATCTGAAAAGGAGTATAATGAGAGTAGTACCGTGAAAGGGGTTGCTGTAATGTCATTTTCCCGCGGGCCAAAAGAGCCAGTGCCAGAGGTAGAAACTAATGTGTGGTCTTGTACCAGTGACGACTGCGCAGGCTGGATGCGAGAATCATACAGTTTTGAAAAAGAACCAACTTGCCCATTGTGCAAATCAGCAATGAAGCAGGAAGTACGGGTTCTTCCGGAACTGAGCTAACTTAATGCACAAATGCAATTTATCTTTATAATTTTCACCGGGATGTCGGGATAGACATCTTTTGTACGTTATAGGGTTATTTAAAAACCGGCCTTTTTACAGGGCCGGTTTTTTGGTGTGTGTCATTATAAAGGTTATTGCGAACGTATAACTAGTAATAAAACGATAATTCAAATACTTGTAATAATTTAAAATTTATTGCTATAATCTAATATAGAGTCTCCACCAGGAATCCTTCATCAAATTTGTAACCGTTTACAATTAAAGGGAGGAATGTTTTGGATGCGATATGCTAATCCGAATACAGATGGTTCTAAGGTAAGCTTTAAAGAACGGTACGATAATTTTATTGGTGGTGAGTACAGGGCACCGGCTAACGGTAAGTATTTTGAGAACGTCAGCCCTGTAACCGGCAAGGTATTTTGTGAGGTTGCTAGATCCACGAAAGAAGACGTGGAGGCGGCAATTGATGCAGCACATGCTGCTAAAGATTCATGGGGAAAAACTTCAGTTGCAGAACGTGCAAATATACTTAATAAAATCGCTGACCGGATTGAGGAAAATCTGGAAACACTGGCAGTTGCAGAAACGTGGGATAACGGTAAGGCAGTTCGGGAGACATTAAATGCTGACATCCCGCTTGCAGTTGACCATTTTCGTTATTTTGCCGGGGCAATCCGGGCTCAGGAAGGCGGAATCAGCCAAATAGATAATGACACGGTGGCCTACCATTTTCATGAGCCGCTTGGGGTGGTCGGGCAAATTATCCCGTGGAACTTCCCGATCTTGATGGCAACATGGAAACTGGCACCAGCCCTTGCTGCAGGAAACTGCGTGGTACTGAAGCCGGCTGAACAAACGCCTGCATCGATTCATGTACTGATGGATTTAATCAAAGATTTACTGCCAAACGGCGTTGTGAATATTGTAAATGGATTTGGTGTGGAAGCTGGTAAGCCACTAGCATCCAACAGCCGGATTTCCAAAATTGCGTTTACCGGGGAAACAACAACCGGCCGCCTAATTATGCAGTACGCGTCTGAAAATATCATACCTGTAACACTTGAACTTGGTGGTAAGTCACCTAACATATTTTTCCCGGATGTCATGGATAAGGATGACGGATTTCTTGATAAAGCAATCGAGGGACTTGTCATGTTCGCCCTCAACCAGGGTGAAGTTTGTACCTGTCCGTCCCGTGCGCTTGTTCACGAGTCTATTTATGACGAATTCATGGAGCGGGCAATTAAGCGGGTAAAAGAAATTAAGATTGGTCATCCGCTTGATACCGACACAGCGATGGGTGCTCAGGCTTCCGAAGAACAGATGGAAAAAATCAAATCCTACCTCGATATTGGTAAGCAGGAAGGTGCCGAAGTGCTTGTCGGTGGTGAGGTAAATAAACTGGATGATGATGAGCTTGCGAACGGTTATTATATCCAGCCGACAATCTTTAAAGGCAACAACAAAATGCGTGTTTTCCAGGAAGAGATTTTCGGACCGGTTCTTTCGGTTACGACTTTCAGCGACGATGACGAAGCAATGGAAGTTGCCAATGATACCTTGTATGGCCTAGGTGCCGGTGTTTGGACACGAAATATTAACACTGCATATCGCTTCGGACGCGGTATTGAAGCAGGACGCGTATGGACTAACTGCTACCACCAGTATCCAGCCCATGCTGCATTCGGCGGATATAAGAAATCAGGTATCGGCCGTGAGAATCATCTCATGATGCTTGATCACTATCAGCAGACAAAGAATCTATTAATCAGCTACAGCGAAGGGGCTGCCGGATTCTTTTAAAAAATAACGAAGCTTGCAGGGGGAAATATAAGAGCGGGACACGGGGACAGTGTTGCTGTCCCTAAAAACCGGCAGCCTATTCGTCCCGCAATACAGCTATCACGGAAAAAGGGGCGTTCAGCCCCTTTTTCTACTATTTTTTGAAAGGGTGTGAAAAATGGTTGCTCGTGTAACGGCTACCGACGAAGCGCTGAAACTGATTCGAACACTTGTGGAGACACATGGACCACTGATGTTTCACCAGTCAGGCGGATGCTGTGATGGAAGTTCGCCGATGTGTTACCCCCGGGATGAATTCCGTGTCGGCGATTCTGACATCCTGCTAGGAAAAATCGGTGATACACCTTTTTATATTTCAAAAGACCAATACGAATATTGGAAGCATACCCAACTTATTATCGATGCGGTGAATGGCCGTGGCGGGATGTTTTCATTGGAAGGCCCCGAAGGTAAACGCTTCTTAACGCGCTCCAGGGTGTTTACCGAAGAGGAGCGGGCACAGTTAAGCTGAACGAAGAAGCCATGCAGCTGTAAGAATCGCTGCATGGCTTTTTTAGCGGGTAGGATTTCGCTGCTATAAGGATATATCCGCGAATCCGAAGGCGCTATCCGCCGATCGAGCATATATATCCGCGAACCCGACGGCGATATCCGCCGATCCAGCATATATATCCGCGAACCCGGGGTAGATATCCGCCGATCGAGGTTATATATCCGCGAACACGGGGTAGATATCCGCCAAACACCACCTTTTATCCGTAATCCGCCTACACGCCGCCGGAAGTTCAACCAAATCTCCGCCTTAAGACTGAGGCAGAAAACACCAGCCGACTGATTACATATTTTTTGAGGAAAGTATACTAGAGTTATAAAGCTTGAAAGGGGCATGAGGGATGGAAAGCATTATTAAGGTGAACGGCATCCAGAAGACATACAAAAAGCGAAAGACAAAAGAAGAGTTCAAGGCGGTTAAAGGGGTTTCGTTTGAAGTCGCAAAGGGCGAAATCGTTGGGTTGCTTGGGCCTAACGGTGCGGGGAAGACGACAACGATCAAAACAATCTGTGGGCTGTTGGTGCCTGACGAAGGATCGGTAACGATAAACGGCCATGATAGTGTACGAGATCGGAATAAGGCTCTTCGCCATATCAGTGCAGTCCTGGAGGGGAATCGTAATATTTACTGGCGGCTGACCGTTCAGGAAAACATGCAGTATTTTGCGGGTAACCGTGGTGTTCGGAAAAAAGAAATCCGGGAGCGGGTAGCGGAACTGCTTAAATTGTTCCGGCTAGAGGATAAAAAGAATGAACTCGTTAACAACCTCTCACGCGGTATGCAGCAAAAACTAGCAATCTGTGTGGCAATGCTCGCCGATACGGATGTTATCCTGCTGGATGAACCGACACTTGGTCTGGATGTGGAGACGGGGTATGAAGTCCGGGAGCTGCTCCGAAAAATCGCTTCCGAACAGGGGAAAACAATCATCATCAGTACCCACGACATGCCGGTTGTTCAGGACCTATGCGAGCGAACGATTATTATTAACGAGGGTAAGGTAATTGCCGATGATCGCGTTGATCACCTCCTGCAATTATTCGAAACCAGTGCATATCAAATCCATGTAAAAGAATCCATATCAGACCAGCAACAGGAGGTCCTCACCCGGCAATTCCCGCTGCACAGTTGGGAGGGGCTGAAACTTCAAGTGAATCTCGGGCAGGAGCAGGATATCTATGATTTAGTTGAAATTTTCAAGCGGGAGCAGACACCGATAGAAACGGTCACCCGAAGTGAAGTTAATTTTGAACAGGTATTCCGCAAACTTGTAAAAGAAGAGGTGGCATCATGACCGCATTTTTAAGTGTACTTAAAGCTAACACGATGATGGAATTTATCGAGCTGAAACGTTATAAAGCGAACACGATCAGTCTTCTTTTGACCTTTTACATTATTTTTATCGCGATGATGTTCGGTATTCAAGTTATAGGTGACCCGTCTCAGGCTGATACCAATATTCAGTTTGTGATTGTAAACTATATCTTCTGGTATTTTGCCATGATGGTACTTCAGTCGATCGGTTGGACGATATCAGATGAAGCGATGAAAGGGACGCTCGAACAGCTGTTTATGTCACCGATAAGTCCGTGGAAAATATTCCTGGCCCGAATGTTCGGCATGATTTCGAACCACTTTGTTCTCGTCGTATTCCTCTTATTTGTTTCTATGGCAACGGCCGGACAATGGCTTAATCTGAATCCGGTGGCAATCATTCCAATTCTGATTTTAACGCTTGCCAGTATGGTTGGAACCGCGTATATAATCGCGGGTATGGCGCTTATTTTCAAGCAGATCAGTGCGTTTCTTCAGATTCTGCAGTTTATCATTGCAGCGTTGACGTTTGTTCCATTATCGGTTGCACCTTATATGGTTCTTGCTCCGTTCGTTAAAGGAGTCGACATGACCCGCCAAGTGATGATTGAAGGTTATGTGTTGACTGACTTCACTGTTGCGGATTTTGTGTGGCTTATCGGAAATGCAATTGTATATGGTATCATCGGGATTGCCATTTACATTGCCTGCGAAAAGTATGCAATGAAAAAAGGGCTTCTCGGACACTATTAATCATTTAAAAGACCGCTATTCTTAACCGGATAGCGGTTTTTTTGGTATGATAAAAGAACAGGAGGGGTGACAACGGTGAAGAAAAAAATAGCTATGATTCAGTATGATATTGTGTTTGGTGATCCTGCGAAGAACAGGGAGCGTGCTGAAAAATGGATAGCGGAGGCTGCCGAAACTGAAGCGGAGATTATTTTGCTGCCGGAATTGTGGACGACAGGCTATGACCTGACCCGGCTTGATGAAATAGCTGACAAGGATGCAAAAGAATCAATTGAGTTCCTTTCCAACCAGGCGAAAAAGTGGAATGTTACATTTGTTGGCGGATCGGTTGCTGAACAATGTGAGGATGGTGTGCGTAATACGTTACTCGTAATAAACCAGAATGGTGAACTTGTCCATAAGTACAGCAAACTTCATCTTTTCCAGCTGATGGATGAGCACTTATACCTTGAAGATGGGCAAGATGAATCAGACTTCGAGCTTGACGGGGAAAAAGCTTCCGGATTTATATGCTATGATATCCGTTTTCCGGAATGGTTGCGTAAGAGTGCCGTGAACGGAACAAAAGTGATGTTTGTAGTGGCTGAGTGGCCTGCACCACGGATAGATCACTGGCGGGCACTGTTGCAGGCTCGTGCTATTGAAAATCAGTGTTTTATTGTAGCCTGTAACCGGGTTGGCGCCGATCCGAAAAATGAATTCGGCGGCATGTCGCTTGTAATCGACCCTTGGGGTGAAATAACTGCCGAGGGAAGCAGTGGTGAAGAAATCGTCACCACAGAAATAGATTTAGATCTCGTTGACGAGGTACGTGGACGAATCCCGATTTTCCAGGACCGGCGCGTTGATCGGTATTAAATTAAGAAACCTCAGAGGTGTGCACTAAGTTGCATGCCTTTTTTTATGTTCTCGATGGGCACCAAACTGGGACCTTTAAACTGAACTTCGCCTACTTTTCTACCAATAAATGGAAAACGCACCTCGAAAGTCCCTCCTCAAAAACACATCTTTCGACGCAAGGATTTATTATTCGTCAAAACGAAACTAGTTAAGAGAAGTTTTTTAAAAAATCGTATCAGGGGGTGACCTCAGAGAATTTCTATCAAGATCGATTAAAACTTTTAAGGAGGGCTTAACTATTCGAAAGATAAAAACGTTATCGATTCTAACAATTCTTTTAATGGTTACATCACTATTCGGGTCAGGACAGGCAAGTCAGGCGGCCACTGGAGATAACATCACCCCATACTTTGGTCAAATTTATGAGCAGCCTGAACAAGTATTGGAGTTATATGACTTACCTGGAGTTGAGCTAACTACTCCCGCATTTAAAGAAGGAAAAACCAAGTTTACGACTCAAGATGAAATGCTGACGTTTTTGCAGGAGTTAGATCAGTCAAGTGACGTAATGAAGATGGAAACAGCAGGGTACTCAATTGAAGGGCGTGAAATACCGTTATTAATTTTCTCAACTAGCGGTGATACGAATTCCTCTGACTTTGAAAATAAGACAACGGTTATGTTGGAGGGTCAGATTCATGCTAACGAACCTGCCGGTGGAGAATCCATGCTGGTGATGGCTCAAAAACTCGCTACAGGTAATTTGGGAGGGGACGTGCTTGAAGATATTAACGTCCTTATAGTTCCCAGAATTAATCCAGATGGTTCTTACTACTTCCAACGCTATACAGCGAATGGTTTAGATGCAAATCGCGATCATATGAAGCTGGAAACTCCAGAGGTTCAAACACTTCATAAAGTATTTAATGAATATCAGCCGGAAGTCGTCATCAGTGCGCATGAATACAGTGCATACCCTGGTAAGTTCCCGGATGTTGGAGAAGAGGGAGCTCTACCTTACCATGACATTCTATTGGCCCCAGGATTCAACCTGAATATTCCGGAGAAAATACGTAATAAGTCATCGAAATGGTTTGTTAAACAAGCATATAAAGACTTGCAGAAAAATGGATATTCTTCGTATCCGTATTACATCGTCGATCGGTCAGCAGATGAAACAACCATTACAGAAGGCGGACTAGAAGCGCGTATGGACACCAATGCATATGGCCTTCAGCCAAGTTTTACAATTCTTGTCGAAAGTCGTGGAATCGGCATAGGACGCGAAAATTTTGAACGCCGTGTTGCCGCAACAGTGGAAGCTCATACTAGTCTTCTTAAGTCCAGTGCCAAACGTGCAAAAGCAATTAAACAAGTCATCGACAATGTAAAAGCTAAGATTGTTCGTGACGGTGGTAAGATTGGCGATAACGATAAGATTGTGTTGGATAACGAGCGCCAGGAGTTACCAGGTCAGCAGCAACTTAAAGTGGTAGACATAGCAGAAGGATCAATCAAGCAGATACCAGTCAACTATTACAGTTCAGAAGAAGCGGTACCGACAATGGAGCGAGTTCGTCCAACGGCGTATATATTGCCGCCCGAGTCTCAGGAAATAGTGGAGAAACTGAAACTCCAGGGGGTAGAAGTTAAGTCACTTAATGAAACAAAAGAAATACCAGTCGAACGTTATAAAGTAACGGATAAAGTGGTCGAGGATGAGTTGTACCAAGGCCATCAAATCAATCATGTTACAACCGATATCGAGGAAATCACCCGCGAATTCCCGAAAGGAAGTTATGTCGTGAGTTCAGCCCAGCCAGCAGCCAACGTAATTGCTGTGGCCCTTGAACCAGAGTCTATCGATAGTTACGTTACCTTTAACTATCTACCAGTTGATGTTGGGGATGTTGTGCCTGTTTATCGCTATATGAAAGAAGAACCAGTGGTAGAATAATAGGTTTATAGTCTCTGAAAATATACCTCATCCTTTTTAAAGGATGGGGTTTTTTACATAAAATGATTTCTGAAGAAAAACTTTAGCTACAGAAAGTTAATGGTCACCTTCACCTATCAAGTTCGAGCGTTCATAATCACCAAACACGCTCACATATCATAAACTAATTAGGCGATATACTTATTATTTTATACGAGGAGTGTATGCTTTGCCTATTACTAAATATTGGGTTACCGGGAACACCGCCGAGGGTTTCGTGAACTTTTTGGAGGATAACCTGCAGGGGGTTGATCAGGTCATTAGCCTGAAGCATCCATCCGCAACCCTTAAGTCAAAGGTTCTGAAAAACCTGATGAACGACTTTGATCCCGAAAACATCGAAGTCCTGAAAAGCACACTTGCCGAGACGTATTTGGATGGTTTTATTGTCAGAAGCAAATCGCTTGCCATTGTGGATTCTACTATAGCTGGCAGCAATACTACCGAAACTGAACTGGACGCGCATTTTCCGGTTGAAGAGCAGAACTTGGATGAATTCCATAATCTTCGGCAGAAGGCGTACAGTTGTTATGCGACTGGGCTCAGTGTGCATGATGAGCTTGAGGAAATATACATTAACCAGATGGACTTCGGGAAGGCTGACAGGTTTACTGCGAATTTCATTAGTGAATTATTGAAGCACAGTCCTGCCAAAGATGATACCGGACAAATCTATCACCGGTTATTTGGAACGAATACTGCCGATGGAACCGTAAACGAAGTACCGCACTTAATCAAAAATATCGGGGACGTCCGCTATATTAAGGGGAGGGCGGGTACCGGCAAATCCACTTTTATGAAAAAAGTTGCTAACGCCTGCGTGGAGAAAGGGTACGATGTCGAACTGTATCATTGCAGTTTTGATCCAAATAGTGCGGATATGATACTAGTACGTGGCATGGATTTTTGTATATTTGATAGTACGGATCCGCATGAATTTTTTCCGCAGCGGGAAGGCGAAACGATTGTTGACCTTTACGAGGAACTTGTGGAACCAGGAACCGATGAGAAGTTCGGGGATGACATTTTCGAACTGAACAACCGTTATAAAGCATTTATGAAAGAAGGAAACCGTTATATAAAAGAAGCAGGTGATCTTCTAGAAAAACTGGAGCAGAATTATATTAACACCTATTCGGATAAGGATATTGAAAAAGTAAGCCGGAACATTTTGAACACTATTTGATACCATGCCGTTAATTCTGTCGATTAGCGGCAGTTTTTTACAAGAAATTTTCCATTAAATTCCCTTGTATTTTATAAAGAAGTATAGTAAAATAAATTAACAGAAAATTATGAGTTTAAAGATATCCGGGAGGTGCAAGAATGGTAACCGTGAAGATGCTGAAGCCGTATTATATAAAAGCTGATGATGATTATGTACAGGTTATTCTGGCTTATCAATATTTCGCAGTATTTATTAATAAGAAGGTTTATCAATTTGTTCCGATCGAATCCAAGGAAATCCGTATTAACCGCAAGACAAAGCGAGTAGAAAACGTAGGTGCCAGGTTTGCTTTTCAAAAAGGAAAGGATATCATATACATGACCTTAAGTGAACTTGTCTCTCTTCCGGACTTTTTGGTGCAGCTTAACTCGATTGCTGACCCGTACTATATCGATGAAATTAAAAATGAGGAATCTAAAAATGAAAACGCTATCATTAACGAGCTTGAAAAGCTCAATCTAAAGCGACTGATTGATAAATCGCTTGATGAACGTGATTTTGAGGCATTTCAGTCGTTAGTTAAATTGTTATAAATAATATTACACACTCTCTGAAAAGGGGGTGTTTTTTTGGCTAAATTGTACCCTTCGATGAGGGTTATATCCCCAATTGTAATTTCTCCTCACAATTGAAGAATCCAAACGTTCTTAAGCATTGAGTGGGAAACAGGAAACGGGCATATTAATGAAATGTAAACGGTCACATAACTGTCGGACTAGACGAAATTATATTAAAGTGCGACAATTAACGACATACGATAAGATTTTTTTGTTTCTAAAAAATAGGATTTATGATACTATAAATATTGCTGTATTCCTTGGCATTATTGTACTAAGGGTGAAAATTTTCTAAAAACAAAGCGGTCCATTCCTTGCTGTGTATACATAGTAAGGTTTTTCTGTTTCATGATATTTATCTATATATTTAGAATATATAAACTGAAATGGACTGCAATTCAACTAAAGGAAGGTGTCTAACTTGTCACAGAAGGATCCAAATCCGGGATTTAAGCCATATGTTCCTGCATCCCAGAAACCCCCGGAATTCACTTGGGTTGCAATGGTGGTCGGTGCGGTACTTGCAATTGTTTTCGGCGCAGCAAATGCGTATCTTGGACTTATTGTTGGTATGACTGTGTCCGCATCAATACCGGCCGCTGTAATTTCAATGGCGGTACTACGAATCATCCTGAAACGTACCTCGATTCTGGAAAATAACATTGTCCAGACGATTACGTCAACAGGTGAGTCATTGGCTGCAGGGGTTATTTTCACATTGCCTGCATTGTTTATTTGGCAATTGGAGCCAAGCCTGTCAACAATTGCAATCATTGCACTTGCTGGTGGTATCTTGGGAGTTGTTCTTATGATTCCGCTTCGCCGCGCATTGATTGTTAATGAGCATAAGAATTTGCCGTATCCTGAAGGTACCGCATGTGCGGAAGTACTTCAGGCAGGTGAACGCGGTGGCCAGGGAGCCAAGCTTGTGTTTGGCGGTCTTGGAATCGGCGCAGCGTTCAAGTTGCTGACAGATGCCGTGAAAGCATTCCCGTCTTCGGTTGAATGGGAAATCTATAAATTTAAAAATGCTGCAATTGGTATCGACACGTTACCTGCACTACTTGGTGTTGGTTATATTATCGGGCCACGTATTGCAGGAATCATGTTTGCCGGTGGTGTGCTAGGCTGGCTTGGAATCATTCCGTTAATTAGCTATATTGGCGGTTTCACTGATGCAACCATCTATCCTGGTGAAGTTCCGATTGCCGACATGGGCTTCCATCAGATTTGGGATAACTATCTTCGTTACATCGGTGCCGGAGCAGTGGCATTCGGTGGTATTATAGGTCTGGTCAAAACACTGCCAACCATCGCTTCTTCATTTACAGGTGCGATGAAAGGATTCTCTTCAGCGGGTGAGGGAGAAGACCTTCGTACAGAGAAGGATATTCCAGTAATATTGATTGTTATTCTAACAGTGATATTCCTGGCTGTCCTTATGTTCTGGCCAACTATCAACCTCGGACTTATAGGGTCCATTCTGTTGTTCATTTTCGGTTTCTTCTTTGTAACCGTATCTGCTAGGATTGTTGGTATTGTAGGTAGTTCCTCAAACCCGGTATCCGGTATGACTATTGGTGCGCTGATTTTCATTTCATTAGTCCTGTCTGCAGTTGGTCAAACTGGACAGGCTGGAATGGTTACCGCAATCATTATCGGTTCAGTTGTTTGTATTGCGGCAGCGATTGCCGGAGATACTTCACAGGACCTTAAAACCGGTTTCTATGTTGGTGCTACACCTAAGTGGCAACAAATCGCGCAACTTTATGGTGTTCTGATTACAAGTATTGTAATTGGATTCATCCTGATTCTGCTTGATAATGCATATGGATTCGGTTCAGCGGAACTACCTGCACCACAGGCTGTACTAATGTCCATGATTGTTGATGGAATCATGAATGGCGATCTTCCATGGAATCTGATCTTCATTGGTGCTGCAGCAGCGGCAACCGTTGAATTGTTCGGAATTGGATCACTTCCATTCGCGGTTGGTCTTTACCTGCCAATCCACATGACATCGCCAATTATGGTTGGTGGACTGATTGCAGGAATTATCAGACGCCGCACGAAGAATAAAGAAGAACTTAAAGAGAAAAACGAACGCGGTATTTTGCTCGCATCCGGTTATATTGCTGGTGAGGCATTGATGGGTGTAATTGTCGCCCTTGCCGTAACAGCGGGAGTTGTGTTCCCGACCGATACATTCTTCGGTCCGATTGTTTCCCTGATTGCATTTGCAATTGTGGCATGGTATCTGTTCCATGTTTCCAACAAGGGAAAGGTAAAACAATAAGTTAATTTTATTGAGAATCACCCCTCACATGAGGGGTGGTTCTTATTTTTTGTCGAAACTTTTGGTATGATGTTTAATGAAACCTGCGGGAATAATGAATGAAACGTTTTCAATTACTGATCATTCAACAAAATAATTAAGAAATTATGAGCAGGCATCCAGCCAGGAGGTATACATTTGCAGCAATTGCATTTATTCCTAGCGTTTTTCCGGGTGGGAATTCTCGGTTACGGTGGTGGTCCGGGATCCATACCGCTTATACATAAAGAAGTCGTTGAAAAATACAGATGGATGAGCGATGAAGATTTTGGAGATTTGCTGGCGCTTTCCAACACATTGCCAGGTCCGATTGCGACAAAACTGGCCGGGTATATCGGTTACCAGGTTTCTGGGATGTTCGGGATGATTAATGCTGTGATGGCTACCATTCTCCCAACAATTGCCCTGATGATTATTCTGCTTACATCACTATCGAGCATTAAGGATGTAAGCTGGGTTGAGGGTATGACTGCTGCGGTAATTCCAGTGGTAGCAATGATGCTCGCCGTTCTGACATGGCAGTTCTTCGATAAAGCAAGACGTGGGATGGGCTGGACACAGACATTTCTTATGTCAGTAGTTATATTTGTGCTGTTTGAGTTCATGAATGTACATCCAGGCATTCTGATTGGCGTGTTGATATTGATTGCTTTAGCTAGGAAAGATAAATCTCCGGACGAGAAGGGGGATAAGCTGTCATGAAATACTGGCATATTTTTATGGCTTTTTTCATTCCGGGGATTCTCGGATATGGCGGCGGCCCCGCGTCCATTCCGCTTGTTGAAAATGAGGTTGTCCGGCGATATGGATGGATGAGTGTACAGGAATTCAGTGAGATGCTTGCGATAGCCAATTCATTACCAGGTCCGGTTGCAACTAAACTTGCCGGTTATATCGGCTATGCCGAGGGAGGACCAATAGGAGCGGTCATCGGAGTGTTCGCTTCTGTTGCCCCATCGCTATTGCTGATGATTCTCCTTTTAGGGATTCTCTACAAATATAAAAATTCTCCAAAAGTGCATCGGCTGACAATGTATGTCCGGCCGGTAATTGCTATTTTGCTTGGTGTAATGGCTTGGCGTTTTTTCCAGACGTCCTACGAAGGAATAGGGTTATGGCAGGTTCTGCTGATAACCGTTTCAAGTTTTTTACTGATTGAGCGGATGCGTATTCATCCCGCATTTGTAATAGGAATAACATTGATATATGGCGCCGTGTTTTTATGAAAAAGCATTCCTTAGATGGAGTGCTTTTTTTAATGGATAGAAAAAAAGTGTGCTGGGGGCGACAATTTCTTAAAAGTTGATACGGGTCAAGGAAATAGGTCTCCTTACATATGATAATGAAACTAAGAGGGAGGGTCATGATGGAAAACAACGATTATTACGAGGTTGAGCGAATGATCAACGAGGGGCTTGCGGGCGGTTTTCTGGATGGACGATACGGGACGGCACAATATGATTTACCGGAACAGCCGGGAAATAGTGAGGTGAAGGAGTAATGGGTGGTTCATTCGTAGTAGAGGGGTTTAGCTTTATTTTTATCGCTGGGATGGTTTCAATTATATTATCCATATTATTGCGGTCGTTTCTGACTACCTTCATTCAAGTAATTTTGTTGGCAGCTCTATTGATAATAAACAGTGATGGCGGCTTGGTTTATGTAATTGGTGGTTTGGCTCAATTCGCCCTGACCGGATTGATTATTTTCAAATATATCATGGCTATTGAGATGAACTACCAGCTGGTCATGGAAAAAACACATCAGATACCAGTTAATGTTAGTGGGAACGGGGACAGAGGAAGCAGATTCTCATTCTGGCAGACAAAATAGGGCAGGGATGTCTTATGGGGAGATAGATACGAAATTGAAATTGCATATGAGATTGCAGGCCAAATCGCATTATCGGTTTGGTCTTTGTTTTATCTGGATGTCAGAAATGGAGGTAATTGGAACCTCATTCCGTTAAAAGGGAAAAAAGCAGGGGTAGAGAGGGTGAAGTGGATCCTGTATGCAGCGTTATATTGAAAGGTTTCACGCCAACAAAAAAGTCTACTCGTATTTGGTCGAGTAGACTTCTTCCAGTGATTAATTCTTATACGCTGATAATACTTCTGTTACTTTGTCAATCGTGTAGGCACTGCCACCACGGTCTTCGGTACTCTCAACCATCATGGCAAGCAGAATGTCCTGACTGTCACTTGGATATGCGACAAACCATCCATTCTCAGCACCTGACTCCTCACCAGCCTTCTTCAATTCAGCAGTTCCAGTCTTACCGGATATAGGAAAATCAGCTTTTTGTGCACCTTTGGCTGTACCTATTGGGGAGGAGACAACTTTTCGAAGCGCCTCGCGCACAACTTTTGCTTGTTCCGTGGAAATCAGCTGTTCCTGCCAGACCTGGCTTTTTTCTTCATCAGCGAGCAGAACTGGTTTCAGCAGATTCCCATCATTGAGAAATGGTGTAAATGTTGAAGCCAGATGGAGCGCGCTCATTTGTAACTCACCCTGCCCATAACTGGTGTCAGCAAGCAGAACTTCATCATCAAGGGAGCCGCTGTTTGAAATGGTTGATGTTTCGATTGGATAAGTGTACGGAAACTCTTTGCTGAATCCAAATTTCTTTAATCCACTACTATATTTTTCCACACCCATTTCAACAGCTTTTCGTGCGAAAAATATATTATCAGAACGTATCAAGGCATTTGTGACGTCTACTGGTCCGTTGGATTCGGATACACGGCGGACTTCATAGTTGCCCCACCCTTCACCACCGCTCCAAGTAAGACCGTTTATTTCCATACCTTCACCAGGTTTAATAGTGCCATTCCCAAGTCCAATTGCGGCAGTGACAGGTTTAATTGTCGAGCCTGGTGCATAGGTAGCGGTGAAACGGTTCACCAGCGGCTGTTGTGGGTCATTTTGCAGTTTATCCCATTCCGACTGTGAGATGCCGAATAGGAATTGGTTTGGGTCGAACGATGGACTGCTGACAAGCGCCAAGGTTTCACCGGTCTTCGGATGAATTGCTGCGGTCGTACCAGCGTCTCCATCATATGTCGCATAAATCTGTTTCTGTAATTCTGCATCAATTGTCGTAATAATATTTTCACCGTGCTCAACTCGCTTTTCTGCAAGCACAACCGGATCTTGACCTTCTTTTTCCACGGTAATGGCTACACCTTGAGTACCTTTCAACCGGTCTTCAAACAATTGCTCCATTCCTCGCTTACCGATTATATCGTTCGGGCCATACGTACCAGGTTCCTGTTTTTCCAGTTCTTCAGCGGTAATCTTGCCAATATACCCGACGAGATGCCCGGTTGCTTCTCCGTTGGGATAAACCCGGCCGGTTACCGCACGTTGGGAAACGCCATTTATTCCAGCCAGTTGGCTTAATGTTTCTTCGTCATTCTTTGGTACCTTCGCCAGAGGAACGTACAAATTCGGCTTAACCCATCCAGCATTCAGGGCATTGTTGATTTCCTCTACACTCATCCCGAGTAAGTCAGCGATTTTCTGTTTTTGCTCTTCAGGATTAGGCTGGAGCCGTTCAGGTACAACTCCGATTTCTGGAACCTTGTCGTTTATAGCGAGCGGCATCCGATTGCGATCAAGGATTTCTCCGCGCTTCGGTGCTTCAGTATCAATCCTGATTTTTCCTCCGTCTTTTATTTGGGGAAAAATAAAACCGGGATCCCACTTAACAAACCAGTTTTTATTTTCTTCTTCACCCTCCTGGATTAGGGTAGCTTCATAATCAAAGTTAATCGGCCCTGCAATTGTTTCCATTTTCACTTGGAATGGAAACTGTGCCGTCCCTTTTTCCATAGCGGTTTCTATATCTTCTGCCGATAATTTCTTATATGTCACCTTAAGATTTTCAACATTTAAGTCTCCGTATATATTTTTATAGCGGTCAACGAATTCTTCTGTCGGATATTCTTTCTCTGAATTGGTGGTGACCATTTTGTACATTTCGCTGAATTCTTTTTTGTTCCAATGTTTTACATACTGATCAAACCGTTCCTGTGGAGTTACTTCATCCTCGGCACAGGCTGTAATCACAACAAGCAATAGAACAGAAATCAATGCAATTATTTTCTTCATAGTGACCCCCTTAAATGTATCCTTTATTCTCTTTAATAATATCATTTTCCTAATGCAAAAACATGTATAGGTAAAAAGATAAGCCATCCGGAGATGACTTATTCTGCGTTCATATGATTCTTTAGCTCACTTTTAATTCTATTCATTTCTTCATCAGGTACGATATAGTACCAGCCACGGTTGATCATATCGCCGCTCCCGCTGATTTCCATCGTCTCAATATTGTTACGGGTCTGACGGTAATCAGTGAACAATGTCTGCATCTGCTCCATTGTCATGTTTGTCTTCACATTACCACCAAGTACATCCAGAATATCGGTGACCTTGGTGATGCTCGAAAAGCTGGCTGCTTCTGCTACCGCAGCTTTGATAACTTCACGCTGCCGTTCATTCCGTCCCAAATCTCCGCGCGGATCGTTTTTCCGCATCCGCGTGTACTTCAGAGCTTCCTCACCATTCAGGTTAATTTCACCGGCAGGGAAACGCTCACCGCCCTGGGTGAATGCCTGGTCATTTTTAACGGTAACTCCACCCAGTGCGTCGACACCTTGCTTGAATCCTTCCATGTTAACTTTTGAGTAGAAATGGATTGGTAAATCAAGCATCTGTTCAACAGTCTTTACTGTAAGGCTCACATCGCCAAATGCATATGCGTGGTTAATTTTGTCCATTCCTTCACCTGGAATATTCACATACGTATCACGCGGAATACTCAACATTTTCATGGAGTTGGTTTTCGGGTTAAGTGACATCAAAACCATCGTATCTGAACGGCCTTTATCGTTTTTACGCTCATCAACACCAAGTAAAAGTATATTAATAGATTTATTTTCACTGAAGATACTGTTAAGCTCTTTCTGTCGCTCTTCACTGTCATCACCGGGAAGCGGTTCATGCATCACGGCGACTGTATCGCCAACCTGATCATATATAAAATAAATATAGCTGCCGATCGCTAGTACTAATGCTGCAATTATTCCAACAACCCAGTATGGCCATTTTCTTTTCTTCTTGTGCTGTCTTTTTTCTGTTCTTGAATCCACTATTATTCTCCTCTGCTGTTTCCATTACTATAATTATAGCTGACCCCGCCATTATCGTCCATCACTCATTTATGACCGGGAGGGCGGTAATGATGTAACGGTCAGGTGCGTTACCGATATACGAAAAAGGATAGCAGGTTGTCAGGGTGAGAACCTCGTCAGGTGCAGTTGACTTAATTACGGTTCGGTCATCAGCATTGACAATTTCGGTATCGGTAATTTGATAGGTAAAGTCCCCATATGGCATTCTGACTGTCAACGTATCGCCGAGTTTCAGTTCCCCCATTCGGCGGAATACGGTATCGCGGTGTCCAGATAAAACTACCTGATTTTTTTCAAGCGGATAAGCCGTCCCTGCATAATGGCCAACCCCTTTCGCCAGTTCTTCCGGATCAGTTCCTTCAATGATAGGGAGTTCGGCGTTCAGCCTCGGAATATGCAGAATTCCAACTGATTCACCCTCGTCCGGCAGAAAAGGCTCCAACATATGAGACGATTGGAGGGAGGAAGATGTTTCACTTTTTTGATCTGCCAGCCGGATTTTTGCTTCTTCCAGGCTTTTATTTTGCGAATGATCGGTTTTAAACAGTTGGTAGCCGCCAATTCCGATAAAAATAATCCCGGCAATCGTGAGTAATATAGCGACACCTTTCATCCACATCCGCCTCCAGAAAAAGTAATCTAATTAGAATATAGGTTATTTTTAGGAACAAATCAATACATCTATAGAACAAAAGCCCTATATCGCCAAAATGTTTTCTGATAATTACAAAACTAGTTTGCATTTGACAAAACAAGACACCCACAAAATTGAAGTTTTATAGTATAGTAGTCCTAAGAAAAACATGGATCCTCAGAAAAGAGCAAACTTATTGAAAGATAAGGGCGCAAAGTCACAGGTCTAACGCATTGTTGCTATGGCGGCTGGATTACCTGGGAATTAAAATGGGGGACGGGGAAACATGCAGAGTGCTGAACGAAAAGTCGAGCTTGGTAACGATCTGGATTTAGAGTGGGTATTTTTAATGAAAGAGGCGAAAGCAATTGGACTGACAGTTGAGGACATACGGTTGTTTCTGGAGAAAGATGAAAAAAAGTGAAAGAATAATGTAAAAATAATGTGCTTTATATAGAACTATACGCCTTTTTGTGGTATAATTTAATCTGAAAGAAGGTGTATGGCTTGATCGGTGAAAAAATAAAGCAAATACGTAAAGAAAGAAAAATGTCCATATCTGAACTCGCTGAGCGGGCAGGAGTGGCGAAATCATATCTAAGCTCTATAGAACGAAACCTTCAGACAAATCCATCGATCCAGTTTATCGAGAAAATTAGTTCTGTACTGGGAGTATCCGTAAATGACATTATTCAAAAAAATAATGAGAACGATATAGAAGAAAAGTTGGATGGGGAATGGTTGGAGATTGTTCAGGAAGCAATGAGTTCAGGTGTTTCCAAAGAACAGTTTAAAGAGTATCTGGAGTTCAACAAGTGGCGTAATAAACAGGAAAACTAAAAGCCGTGAGCCATAAGCTTGCGGTTTTTTTGTGTGGTTAAAAAATTAGCGGTAAGTGGACTAAATCGAAATACATTTCGCTTTCCACGGTTGTGTAAATATATTTCACTGCTCGGCAAGTTTCATAGATTTATCCATTTACATCTTAAGCAATTATCTTCCGGAAATAATCTTTTTAAAAAAATGTAACAAAGTTCATTGCTGTTTCGTTGTTGTAATAGAGGGGGGAGGAGTTGATTGGAAAAGAAGATTTTTGCCGACTTATTTGAAGAATATCAACTCCCGCTGTACCGATATTTATTGCAAATGAGCCGCAATAAACAAGTTGCCGAGGAATTGCTGCAGGAAACATTCTACAGGGCGATGATTTCCTTAAATGTACAATATGTTAAAGAGCCAAAAGCATGGCTTTTTAAGGTGGCGAGAAATCTTTATATTGATACAAGCCGAAAATCGAAATCGGAAAAACGTATGGTTGAAAGGATAAAGACAGAAAGCACGCAGAACAGTGATATAGGTAACCCGGATGAAAGTCTGGAAAACAAATCAAGACAGGAGCATATCGAGAGCGTATTGGACAGATTGCCTGAACGAATGCGAACAGTGTTGTATTTACGGGAGATACAGGAATTTACATATAAAGAAATCGTGTCGACGACGGGTTTAAGTGATAGCCAGGTGAAGACTACGCTGCACAGGGCAAGGAAAAAATTCCGTTATTACGATGAGCTTTTAAGAGGGAGGTCTATTGATGGACGATGATAAAAATGTATTAGGCGACTGGAATGAAAGTGGGCAGGAAGAATTGGATCAAAAGAGTGCTAAGAAACTTGTATGGCGCACCCGCTTATCCATTACATTAACTGTAATCAAGACGCTCCTGCTTATATTGTTGGTTTATATCGCCTACACGATCCCGGTAAGCATTTTTTATGATTTTAACAAGCAGGCGGGCTTCGACAGACTTGTTTCTACCGTGATAGAGACTCACTATCCCGGGGTTGAAGTGAATAATGCTAGTGGGGGTAGTGATGCAGAAATCAATCCACTGCTGACACAGTCGACAACCTTGAAATTATACCGGGAAATCGGTGATTGGGATGTGGTTATTGGAGAAGTTTCAGCGGAGAAACAACTGTTTGGTGAATTAGATTATTCCCTGCAGCTTGATGAGAAATATTTAAATCAAAGCGGCCTCAAAGGATTTGTTATTCCAAACGAGTTGCTCGGTAGAGGTGAAACATATGTAAAGCCGAATGCAAGTGAGCCTGTTCGTTCCCAGCTGGAAAAAATCGATGGGGGTAATGTAATTCAAGTACAGTTTTCTATCAAGAAGGCAATGTCTCCGAAAGCATTGCTCAAGGAGCTTGATAATTATAATATAAGCGTCCTGAATATGCCTGTGTATGGTGGGGAAATTACTGAAGTGGAAGTGCCATACTCCCAGGCTGGCCAATTCACCTTTGCTTCAACGCTAATTCTTAATCCGGCTACAAGGTATGATGAAAATAATCGGCCGTCTTCATGGATAAGTCCGCTGAGTATGCAAACTATAGAGCGTTCAGTTGATCAGTTCTATGAGAATATTAATTGGATGGTTAATGAAGGAGGCTATTACGCTTCCGATATAGACAGAAAACGGCTGGAATATATCCAGGAGAACGGTATAAAAGTATTTGGAGCTACTGTGACAGGTCCTATCCGTGAGGTGGAGAAGCTGCTCCGCAAAGAAGAGTTTCACCAGTTTAGATTAAATGGAATTGAGGTATGGAATTGGGAAGCGTGATAGCATGAAAGCAATTTTATTAAAATACGGATATTGGCTGCTGCCGATTGCCTGGATGGGAATCATTTACTATTCGTCGGCGACACCGTATCAGGAACAGAATATGAAGCCGTTTTTGTCCAATACATTTGATTTATCATTTCTGACGCCGTGGTTTGATTGGATTAATTTTACCTACCATCACTCAGAGGTCAGTGTTGCAGTTCTTGGGATTGAAGGTTTTATTGAATTTTTTGTCCGTAAGGGTGCGCATGTCGGGGTGTTTTTTGTGCTGATGTGTCTGTTTTACCTTGCTCTGCATAAAATGGGTATGACACGTTTATGGAAAAAGTCAGCGATAGGCTTTGTTCTTACCGTGGCCTATGCCGGGCTTGATGAATTTCATCAGTCCTTTACGGCAAACCGCACACCATATTTTGGGGATGTTATACTTGATAGTTTTGGTGCTTTACTGGCTGTAATATGTCTGACGGTTTTTCAACGATGGGCAGTCACAAAGCAGAACAGAAATCGAAAGCTATAAAAAATCCTAATAAATTTCCGAAGCGACATAATTCGACACCATCTTTCCCTAACATGTGATATGATGTTTTTAATATTTTCAAAAAAGGCGGTATGAAAATGGTTGAGCAAGAACGTTATAAAGATATGCTTAAGAAGATGATTGAGGAAACCGAGAAAGATAAATTTCAGTCGTCTGAAGAAGTTATTAAAGCCTTGGTAACCGAACTAACTAGAGGAAATAAACCTATAGCAAACTAATATATATGAATCTGCGTCTCTATTAAGGGATGCAGTTTTTTTATTTCTCGGAACCTCATTCCGTCCCACACCTTTTTTCCCCCATTTCATCCCTTTTAACGGAATGAGGTTCCACCTTACAGAGTCGCCGGCATTTTTACCAGTTAACGCTTTCTAGACAGGGGGGTGCTGGTATGCTACCGTTAAATAGAAGAAAATAAAAAGGGTTGAGGCATAATGGTGAAGGATTTATATATAAAAAATGCTAGAGTACATACTGAAAATGAGGGAACTTTGAATGGTTCGGTATTAATCAGCGATGGTAAGATAACTAAATTGTACACGGACCATAACAGTCCGATTCCGCCGGATGCTGAGGTGATTGATGCCAATGGGCTTCATCTGATTCCGGGATTTATTGATGGACATATTCATGGAGCGGCTGGAGCCGATGTAATGGATGGAACTCCAGAAGCCCTTTCGACGATGGCTAAAGCCTTACCTGCAGAAGGTACAACTGGCTTCCTGGCGACGACCATTACCCAATCTCCTGAGAATATTGAAAAGGCGCTTAAGAATGTTGCTGGATATACATCTCGGCCAGGACAGGCTGAAGTGATCGGTATACATCTGGAAGGACCGTTTATAGAAAAGAGTAAAAAAGGCGCACAGCCTGCGGAATATATCCAAAAACCGGATATAAATCTCTTTAAAAAGTGGCAGGAGTTATCCGATAATAAAATCAGAACGATCACTATGGCACCTGAGCATGATGCAGATGGTAGTTTTACAAAATATTTGCATCAAACCGGTGTAAATGTATCTGCAGGACATACGGGTACTGGATTTGAGGGGATGCAACAGGCCGTTTCTCACGGTGTGCGCCAGGTGACTCATCTCTGCAACGCGATGTCAGGAATCCATCACCGTGATATTGGGGTTGTTGGGGCTGCATTTAAGCTGAAGGAACTTCGGGCGGAATTGATTGCCGATGGTATTCACGTTTCACCACAGATGCTCGATTTGATTTATCAAAACATCGGAAGCGAGCGGCTGATCCTGATTACCGACGCTATGCGGGCAAAATGTCTGCAGGCGGGTGATTATGAGCTGGGTGGACAGGCAGTGAAGGTAACCGAAGATCGGGCAGTTTTGAACGATGGGACGCTTGCGGGTAGTATTCTTCAATTGGTCAATGGAGCGAAACAAATGATGCAACTGGATGGTGTTACCATCGACAATATTATTGAAATGGCATCAGAAAACCCTGCCAGACAACTGGGTATATTTGGGCGAAAAGGAAGTATTGCAGAAGGAAAGGATGCGGATCTTTTACTTGTGGACAATAATTTAACCATCAAATATACTTTCTGTCGGGGCATCATTGCACATCAGGAGGTATAGTTAAATGGAAATTATCAAGGTTAAAGATTATCAGGGTTTAAGTGAAAAGGCATGTCAAATAATTATTGACCAGATAAAAGGGCAAAAAAACCCGGTTTTGGGTCTTGCGACAGGGTCAACACCAGAGGGCCTTTATCAGCAGCTGATCAATGCTTTTCGGCGGGGTGAGGTATCTTTTCAGCAGGCGAAAACATTCAATCTGGATGAGTATGTCGGTCTTCCAGGAAGCCATTCGAACAGCTATCGTTTTTATATGCAGGAGAAACTGTTCAACCACATTGACGTTCCAGGAAACCAGACATACCTCCCGCACGGAAATGCAACTGATCTGGAAAAAGAATGCCACCAGTATGAGCAGTTGATCCGTGATGCAGGCAATATTGATCTCCAGGTATTAGGATTGGGTCTGAACGGACATATCGGGTTCAATGAGCCTGGTACTGCTTTCGACAGCAAAACACATATAGTTGATTTGGATATGACTACAAGAAAGGCCAATGCTCGTTTTTTCAGTTCTTTGGATGAAGTGCCCGAGAAAGCAATTACAATGGGGATTGGGACGATTATGGAATGTAAAAAAATAATGCTGCTCGTATCAGGGGAGAAAAAAGCGGAGGCTGTAAATCGTCTGATAAATGGCACCGTTACGGAAGAGTTTCCGGGATCCATCTTGCAAAAACATGAGAATGTGGTGCTGATAGCAGATGAGGGGGCACTGTCCACGTTGTAGGACAGCGCCCAGTTGTATTATTCCACATCTAGTTCGATATAAGCGGTCCCTTTGTTATCGAATTCTGCCTGGTCACTGGTAAGATCTGTGATCCAGCTACGGAAATCTTCCTCTTCACCATCCCGGGCGTAGACGAGAAATTCTACCTTGTCCAGGTAATTAATTGATTCCAGGACATGGGTTGAGTTGCGAAGGACATTCTCCAGTTTTCCGAGCAGCGAGTAATCAACAGTTACTGATATTCCAGACATTAGTTGGCGTTGGACTACCCCGGTAGCTTTTATCGCTTCAGATGTCGTACTGCCGTAAGCGCGGATAAGTCCGCCGGCACCGAGTTTAATTCCGCCGAAGTATCTGGTGACCACCACAGCTGTATCTTTAAGATCCTGTTTTTTTAACACTTCAAGTATGGGGACGCCAGCTGTTCCGCTTGGCTCACCATCATCGTTCGCTTTCTGAATCTGATTATTTTCTCCTATCATATAGGCAGAACAATTATGATTGGCGTCATGATGCTTCTTTTTAATTTCCTGGATAAAGGACTGGGCCTGTTCTTCCGTTTCGACCCGCCGAACATATCCAAGAAAACGTGATTTTTGTATCGTTATCTGGTTAAATCCTTCCTGTTTTACGGTATAATAGTTAGATAACATTTTATAGGAACCTCCCGTGAACTCATTTAATAGAACCTTAAACATACGGCAAATCGCTATTTTCTAGCCCTAAATATATCAAGCAGGGGAAAGCAAGGCGCTTGTATTTTTTAATAGGATAATTTTTCCTGAATCGGGTATAAGACCCTATAAAAAGAACGGACTGCTGCGAATTATTATATCATAGGTTGGTGGGATTTTATGGCACAAAAGGTAGAAGAGAAAGCGCTCGATAATGTCATTGATGAGATGATCGATGTAGTGCAAAACAGCAAAGACGAGATTTTTAACATCAGCGAAGAGGCCAGGAATGAGTACGAACATCTCCAACGCCAGCTGAAAGAGACAAAAGAAAAGGTTATCGAACATATCAACACAGGGGATGCGCTCGAACAAAAAGTGCGATTTTCACGGCAGCGGTTGTCTGAAGTAAGCAAGTTTTTTGACCGTTATTCCGAGAATGAAATACGGGAAGTCTATGAAAATACGCATGCCATGCAAACTGAACTTGCGATGCTGCGCCAGGAAGAAAAAGGACTCCGTGACAGACGGGATGACCTGGAACGGCGACTTCTTGCGCTTGATCAGACGATTGAGCGGGCTGAAGGGCTTGCCGGTAAAATAACAGTCATACTCACCTATCTTAATGACGATTTCCGACAGGTCAATGAAATGATTGAAGAAGCAAAAGAGAAGCAGCAATTCGGTTTGAAAATAATCGAGGCACAGGAAGAAGAACGACGTAAAATCTCCCGGGAAATTCATGATGGTCCAGCACAGATGCTTGCCAATATTCTACTCCGTTCCGAGCTGGTCGACCGAACATTTCGTGAAGGGACGGTTAATGATGCACTGGAAGAAATTAAAAGCGTCCGGAAAATGATTCGTTCCTCCTTGTATGAGGTGCGGCGTATTATTTATGATCTGCGGCCAATGGCCTTGGATGACCTTGGGCTTATTCCAACCATCAAAAAGTATTGTGCTACAATAGCGGACTATAATGACACCGAAATCGAATTTTCCTCTATCGGTCAAAATAAACGCCTTAACCAAAGGTATGAGATTGCATTTTTTCGGCTCGCCCAGGAAGCAATACAAAATGCGGTTAAGCACGCAGGGGCTCCGTTAATCAAAGTTAAAATCGAAATTTGCGAGAAGAACTTATCCATGGTTATTAAAGATTACGGGAAAGGTTTTGATCCGACACAAAAACGGGATAAATCATTCGGGCTGATAGGGATGCGTGAACGGGTTGATATGCTTGATGGCACATTATCGATTAACTCAACAATTGGCGAGGGTACTACCATTATCATCAAGGTGCCATATAAACCCGTATAGGGCTTACTTTTTTTCAAAACTTTAAGTATACTAAAAGAAGCCGATATAAAAAGAGAGATTAATATAGACTATCATTGACATTGTAATAGGGTAAATTTAAATAAATAGATATTAACCTGGGAGGAACAAATTCGATGAACATGAAACGAACTAGAATTGTACTTATTGATGATCACAAATTATTCCGTGAAGGTGTAAAACGTATCCTTGAATTTGAACCGTCGTTTGAAGTTGTTGCTGAAGGCGATGATGGTCTGGTCGCATCCAAGCTGGTTAAAGAACACAACCCTGATGTAGTACTGATGGACATCAACATGCCAAATATGAATGGTGTACAGGCAACTGCCGATCTGGTCCGCCATTTTCCAAGTACGAGTGTGATTATTCTTTCCATCCATGACGATGAAAGTTATGTAACCCATGCACTTAAAACAGGGGCAAGGGGTTACCTTCTGAAGGAAATGGACTCGAACTCGCTGATTGAAGCAATTAAGGTGGTTAGTGAGGGAGGCTCTTATCTCCATCCGAAAGTAACACATAATCTCGTTCAGGAGTATCGGAGGCTGGCCAGGGAAAATGTTTCCGGTGGCCCTGACAATGGTGTTGAATATCATAAACCGCTTCACTTACTGACACGCCGTGAATGCGAAGTACTTCAGCTGCTTGCGGATGGGAAGAGCAACCGTGCTGTTGCCGAATCACTGTATATCAGTGAAAAAACGGTCAAGAACCATGTCAGCAACATTTTGCAAAAAATGAACGTAAACGACCGGACACAGGCAGTTGTTCAGGCAATACGTAAAGGCTGGGTGGAAGTTTTATACTAGACCGCATCAGTTTGTTCCTGGTAAATGATGGTCGTCTTAACTCTGTCACCAATTGGTGGCAGAGTTTTTTATATCCTGCTGTAATTGGATAGTAAAAGTTTGATAAATAAATAGTAAAGGAAGAGCTGAGCATGAAAAAGATTGATTTCTGGGGACGGGATGAAAACGACGAACGGCTTCTTGAAGAGGTGGTCGCTGGCTTGAAAACAGCTACCTGTACGCCAAAGGTATGGTATAATCGGCTCCCTGAAGACGAGAAGAGCCAAATCGGCGATTATTTTCAGGCATGTACTAAGCAAGGTGTTCCTCGTGCTGTAATAATAATAATAGATGTGTATGAAATACCATTTGGAGAAATAAAAGGAAAAATCGGCCAGCGTATAGCCGAAGGAGAAAACTGCACACTCGAAGAATACATAAAAGACCATATCTCCTGCTGGGAGGAGCCTTTAGAGTCGGAGGGACACGGTTTCGGAGATCACACCATTATAGTCGTAGAACATTTCAAAATAGTTTCGGCTGAATAATTTACCTGCAACAAATACTAGTCAAAATAATAATGCAATTGCTCTGATGTTCGTGTAAAATAAATTGATAGAGTACTTGTTAGTATAGGAGTGGGCATACGATGAAAGTTGCTGTGATGACCGACAGTACAGCGTATATTTCGGAAACGCTGATCAGTCAATATGATATTAATGTGGTTCCACTGAGTGTAGTATTTGGCGATGAGTCATATCGCGAGGGAATTGATATAACAACCGAAGAATTTTACCGCAAAGTAAAAGAGGCGGAATCCCTGCCGAAGACGTCTCAGCCATCAATTGGTACTGTAACTCATACGTTTGAGGAACTGGCGAAGGACTATGATGCTGTCATTTCCATTCACCTTTCCAGCGGTATAAGCGGTACATATGAAGCTGTGGCGGCAGCTGGTGAGATGGTGGACGGGATTGATGTGTATCCATATGATTCTGAGCTCAGTGCAATGGCACAGGGCTTTTATGTCCTTGAGGCAGCTGAGATGGCCAGAAATAATAAATCCCCTGACGAGATTATTAATCGTCTGAATGAAATCAAGAAGAGTATCCGGGCTTATTTTATGGTCGATGATTTAAGAAATCTTCAACGGGGCGGCCGGTTGAACGGCGCTCAGGCACTTGTGGGAAGCCTCCTTCAAGTTAAACCGGTTCTGCATTTTGTAGATAAAAAGATTGTTCCATTTGAAAAAATCCGGACACGCAAAAAGGCGCTGAACCGGATCATTGGAATGCTAGAAGAAGATGCAAAACAAGGTAAGAAACTCCGAGTTGTATTTATTCATGCCAACGATGAGCCATCAGCCCTAGAACTGAAGGAACGTTTTGACTCCATGTATCCAAACGTCGAAAGCTCAATCAGCTATTTTGGCCCGGTAATCGGTACCCACCTTGGTGAAGGCGCCATTGGTGTCTGCTGGTATAGCAAATAAACTATTGCCGCCGGCGTAATAATCCCCGGCGGTGTATACATCATAAATAAGGAGCGTGAAGCTGTGCACTCAGATACTATTCCCGACGACTTCCCTGAAATGTTGGACGCTCTGGTCGGACGCTTTTCTGGTAAGTTATTGCTTAGACGGGAAATACCTATCCCTCAGGACCTCTTTCAAACTCTTCTCAACAACTCTTTATTTACTCCTGTTACATCTATTAACCAACATTTTTTTCAATCCATATGTCAGCGCTGCAACAATAATAAGCGTTCGCTCTTTGGTGTTATTCCTTGCGCTGTCTGTGGAAAAGAGCATTTATATTGTCGTAAGTGCATCGAGATGGGCCGTGTAATGCAATGTCAGCCGCTGTATCAATGGACAGGTCCCGAGATGACATGGTCCGTTCATGAATATGCCTGTACTTGGAGTGGCGAATTGACACAGGGGCAACAGGGTGCCGCTGACCGGATTACAACTGCCATCCAGACTAACGGACATGAGCTCCTAGTCTGGGCAGTGTGTGGTGCCGGCAAGACAGAAATGCTGTTCCCAGGAATAGCAGAGGCACTTAAACTCGGTAAAAGAATATGCATTGCAAGTCCTCGTACGGATGTAGTAAGGGAACTTCTGCCAAGGATTCGTCAAGCATTCTCTTCTGTTTCAGTTCAGGGGCTGTATGGCGGAAGTGATGAAAATGAGGGAACCGCCCAGTTGATTCTGGCTACAACCCACCAGCTTATGCGATTTAAACTTGCTTTTGATGTCCTGATTATCGATGAAATCGATGCATTCCCGTACCATTCGGATAAATCACTTCCATTTGCCGCTACCCGTGCCAGAAAGCAGTCCGGTACAACGATTTACCTCACAGCAACTCCACGCCGCAAGCATAAACATTTAATTGACAGTAAAAAACTGGATCATGTTTTCGTGCCAAGACGGTTTCATGGCCATCCGCTCCCAGTTCCAGCACTCCAGATTTGCCATTCATTAAAGAAAAGCATCCACAGAAACCTTCCGCCTCAACAGTTTTTTAAGTGGTATGCTAATCGAAAAAACTCTACCAGACAGCTGCTTATCTTTGTTCCTAGCATCACTTTTGCTGAGAGACTAAGTGATAACCTAATCCCCCTCCTCCATGATGAATCACTTTGTGCTGTACATGCCTCGGATGATAATCGGGCAGAAAAGATACAGCAGTTCAGAGACAGAAAAATAAGGACATTGATAACGACAACGATATTGGAGCGGGGCGTTACCTTTCCGTCAGTGGATGTAGCCGTTCTGGATGCCGGACATTCTGTTTTTGACGAGGCGGCACTTGTGCAGATTTCAGGCCGTGCAGGCAGGAGTCCGAATGACCCGACCGGGGAAGTAGTATTTTTTCATGACGGAAAAACCGAAGCTATGGTACGGGCGATCCAGTCGATAAAAGCGATGAACAAACGGGGAGGATTTCATTAAGATGAACTGCTTATGGTGTGACACGGAAATTATCCCGGAGGTTGGCTGGAAAACTCTCTTAATGCCTGCTGAACAAAAGATCTTGTGCCAACCGTGCGGGGACGGGCTAAAATCAATTACCGGAAAACGCTGCAAAAAATGCAGTCGTATCAGTGAAGTAACTAAATGCAACGATTGCATATGGTGGGAAAAACATACGCAGGGAAAGGACCCATTAACAGCCAATCTATCAGTCTTTCATTACAATTCCTATATTCAGGATGTGGTTTCCCGATGGAAATACCGAGGAGATTACTGTCTCGGTATGGTTTTTAAAGAAAGTTATAAAGACGCATTCACTAGATATCTTCATTTTTTACCGGATGATACAATTATGGTGCCCATCCCACTGAGTAATGAACGGTTGAATGAGCGGGGGTTTAACCAGTCAGCAGTGCTGTCCAGTTTCTTGCCACTGAGGACGGAAGAGCTTCTTGCCAGAAAACACAGTGAAAAACAGTCGAAAAAGAATCGGCATGAACGGATTGCTGCAGAAAATCCCTTTGAATTGATTGAAAGTATAAACAAACCTGTTCTTCTTGCCGATGATATATATACAACGGGTGCTACGCTTAGACATGCTGCACTTCTTTTAAAAGAATCCGGAAGTCCAAGTATTCATGCGCTGACACTGATACGCGGTTAAATGACGTATGAGAGTTATTATAAAGGTAGAATGTTTTGTTGTATTTGAGACAAAAGTTATATGGTGCCACTTAAGACGATGCTCCGGAAATACACTTTGCTTTCCGCGGGCTCGCGCTGAGCCTCCTCGTTCGCAAAGAGCACTCACTGTGGGGTCTCAACGGCTTCGCTTTCCCGCAGGAGGCTACGTGTTTTTCCTTCGCTAATTTGGCTCAATCAATATAAATTAAATCACCTATGAGATTAGTGAGCAGCGATGATTAAAAGATGTGGCAAATATAAGTTATACTATTAAAATTGAAGGAGGTGTCACAGTGGCTGAATTGGCAAATTGTTCACGCTGTGATGCAGTTTTTGTGAAAACAGTAAGGGATATCTGTAAGACATGTTATCAGGAGGAAGAAGCTGCATTCGAGGTTGTTTACAGATTTTTAAGGGATAGAAAAAACAGGGAAGCAACCATGATGGAAATTTCCAAGGCTACCGGGGTGGAAGAACATCTGATTATCAAGTTTATTAAAGAAAAAAGATTGCGCACCTCTCAGTTTCCCAAACTGGCATATCCTTGTGAGCGATGTGGGGTCGAAATTGTTAAGGGCCGTCTTTGTGGTAACTGTTCAGCTGATATTCACCAGGGCCTTACACAGCACGAAGAGAGTGAGAAAAGAAAGGCAGAAAAAGAAATCCGGGAAAACCATACCTATTATGCTTACGGAGTTGATAAGAAATAAAGGTTTTTCCTTTACTATTTCGGTGAATGTGCCGATATAGACAGTAATAAACAAATTATATAAGCGAAGATACTATATAAAAGTTATCAGACAGGAAAAGCGGGGTGATTTCATGAAAATTAATGGTCCTAACCAGTCAAACTTTAATCCATATAAGAATCAGATTCAAAAGCAATCAGAATACGCAAAAGATGTAAACAGAAAGGATCAGCTGGAAATTTCCAGTCAGGCGAAGCAATTACTTGAGAGTGAAAAACCTGGCGCAAAGCGGGCAGCGTATGTCCAGCAGATAAAAGAAGCAGTTGATGCCGGGGAATACAAAGTAAATCATGAAAAAACGGCCCAAAAAATAATTGATTTCTGGTCAAAACAATAAAAAGGAGGACATCATTTTGTCCCTTCGTCCAGTTACAGATTCATTAGAAAAGCTGATCATTCTCCACAAGTCATTGCTGGAAGTGTCAAAACAGAAAACAGACATTGTAAAAGAAGGCTCTGCCGAAAAACTGCAATCATTGCTTGTAAAGGAACGCAAACATGTACAGGCCCTAGAACAAGCTGAGGCAAAACGGCAGCAGGTGGTTGGGGGATGGCTGAAACATCAGGGTATACAGTCTGATGAGGCGACTCTCACCGATATCCTTAACAATGTAATTGATCAGCAGGACAAACGAGAACTTGAGGCAGCTGCAGTGGAGCTTACGAATGTAATTACCCAGCTGAAGCAACAAGAGCAGCTTAATCAGGCGCTTATCCGCCAGTCAATGCAATTTGTTGAACTCTCACTAGAAACAATGAAACCGTCTATACAAAGCTTCAATTACGGTGGCAATAAAACTTCAGCTCCCGGTCGATCTGTTTTCGATTCAAGAGCATAGAAATAATCAGGCATTCATGAAAGGAGCAGTCCAATGAGTACTTTCCGGGGACTGGAAATGGCTAAACAAGCCCTATTTGCACAGCAATCAGCACTATATACCACAGGTCACAATATATCCAACGCGAACACGGAGGGATATACTCGTCAGCGGGTTAATTTTGAAACAACATCACCATTCCCGGCAGCGTCCCGAAATCGTCCGGAGATACCCGGTCAAATGGGAACCGGTGTGAAAGCAGGATCCGTTCAGCGTATACGTGATCAGTTCCTTGATTACCAGTTTCGTACAGAAAACAGTAAATCAGGATACTGGAGCACAAAAGCTGACGCCCTATCACGGATGGAGGGGCTGTTGAATGAACCGTCTGAGAACGGTCTTAATAAGACTATGGACAGATTCTGGCAGTCGTTACAGGATCTTTCTGTGAACCCGGAGAATTCAGGTGCACGGTCTGTTGTTGCGCAAAGAGGACTTGCTGTTGCTGAAACATTTAATTATCTATCTGATTCACTCGGTGGTATCAGAACCGATCTGAAAAATCAGATTGATGTGACGGTCGGAAATGCCAATTCAATTCTTGAACAGGTTAACGCGATCAATAAGCAGATTGGTAATATAGAACCGCATGGAATGCTTCCAAATGACCTTTATGATGAACGCGACAGGTTAATTGATGAACTCTCCAACATTGTCAATATTGAAGTAAGCTATTCAAAAAGCGGTCAGAGTTCCCCGGAAATTGCTGATGGGCTGGCATCGATCAAATTGGTTGATCAGAACGGAAAAGGACTTGTTCCTCCAGCAGTGCTAGTTGATGCTACAAATGAAAAGGTAAATAAACTGACGGTGAATTACTCGGATGCTGAAGGAGAACTTGGTGCTGTGAAGGATATCTCAGTTAATGGTACTTCCTATCAGCCAAATGAATTCACTTCTATTGGATCACTGACTGGTTTCATAGAATCATATGGATATCTTGATGGCACAACTGTGAAAGGGTCATTCACCGATATGTTGGGCAACCTGGACAGCATGGCAGCAGCGTTCGCCAAAGAATTCAATAATGTTCATAACAGTGGGTTTGACCTTAACGGTGATCAGGGAATCCCGGACTTTTTCCAACAGGCCACTGGCACGGGTGCAGCTGGGGCTATAATCGTTAATGAGGAGATTCTGGATGACCCGGATTTGATTGCTGCGAGTAATGGCGGTGGGTCCGGTAACGGTGCAAATGCCTCAGATTTGGCTGATGTGTTCGATAAGCCACTGACTGACCTTGGAACGAATACGTCTGTAAAAAGCTTTTACGAATCCGTTATCGGAAATATGGGGGTTAATGCCCAACAGGCTAACCGAATGGTTGAGAATACAACTATTCTCCGTTCACAGGTGGAGGAACAGCGGATGTCTGTTAGTTCGGTTTCGCTGGATGAGGAAATGTCTAACATGATCAAATTCCAGCATGCGTACAATGCTGCAGCCCGCAGTATGACTGCAGTGGACGAAATGATCGACCGGATCATCAATAATATGGGAATTGTAGGAAGGTAGGTAACGGATTATGCGAATTACTCAATCAATGTTATCCAATAATATGCTCCGTAATCTGTCGAATAGTTACTCCAAAATGGATACCTATATGAATCAGTTATCAACCGGAAAAAAGATCAATCGCCCTTCTGATGATCCAGTAATTGCAATGAAGGGGATGAACTACCGTTCACAGGTTACGGAAGTAGAACAATTTAAACGTAATATCGGGGAAGTTCACAACTGGATGGATAATTCTGATGCAGCTTTGGATAAAGCTACCCAGGCATTACAAAAATTTCGTGAATTAGCTGTTCAGGCAAGCAACGATACGTATGGGGAAGAAGAACGAGATAACATCAAAGAAGAGGTTGAACAACTGAAAGAACACCTCATAGATATTGCCAACACCAATGTAAATGGTAAATATATTTTCAATGGTACAGGTACGGATACTAAGCCGGTAACAGTGGATGGCACGGGTCAAATTACCGTCTCCACAAACAATGACCGAGTAATGATAGAAGTCGCAAATGGTACAAAACTGCAGGCTAACGTGGAATCTTCAAGTGTGTTCACGGATGACCTTTTTCAAAATATCGATGATTTTGTAACTGCGCTGGATAATAGCAATCAGGGCGATATTGAGGCCAGTATTGGTGCTCTTGACGAAAACATCAACAAGACCATCAATGCGCGGGCAGACCTTGGCGCGCGGATGAACCGCCTTGATCTGGTTGAGAACCGGCTAGGTGAACAGGAAGTAATCGCCAAAAAAATGATGACTGAGAATGAAAACATCGATTACGAAAAAGTAATAACACAACTGACTACACAGGAAAGCATTCACCGTGCAGCCTTATCAGCAGGATCCAGGATTATACAGCCGACACTGCTGGATTTCCTACGATAAATATTTACTGCCCTGGCCTCTAATGGTACAGGGCTTTATTTTAAAATTGCTGTTCATATATGTGGAGAACAATTTATCCTAGAAAAAAATCGTGCAGCAGTATTAACAATTGGGGACTGATTGGATGAGATTACCACAAATTCGAATGGAATCACAGATAGCACGGATTCAAATCCAGCAAACGGATGGAAGGCAGGAAATTCAACAGCCAAAGGCACAGCAGTCCATCCGGCAGCCGGAAGCAGAAATCACAATGAAAACAACACCATCCAAGCTGGATATCGATCAGACAAAAGCATGGGAAGATATGAACCTCATGCATATTTTTAAACGCATTGAGAAGTTTGCTAACGATGGCAGGCAAGGAGCATTTGAGGGAATAGCACGACGCGTCCAACAGGGTGCCCAGCTAATGAAAATAGAGAATGGTGGTAATCCCATTGCGAGTCAGGCTGTTACCAATGCTTATGACGAAATGAAGCGATTGGGGATTAAATTTATTCCGTCGCCATTTGCTGTCAAGATTAACTATCAGCCTTCCGAATTGAAGATCAACGTAAACGTTAACCCACCGGAGATTGAGACGCGTCCACAACGGCCTATCCACTCCTATACTCCAGGAGACGTGACTACCAACATGAAAAACTATCAAGATCTAAAGATTGATTTCGTGAATTTATTTTCGGAATCAGTTTAAGAAAGGATGATTTATAACTATGAACATTAAGACGAAATATCTGGGAGAAAAAGAAATCGAGGAAAGCTCTATTATTCATTTTCCATTCGGACTGCCCGGTTTTCCAGAGGAGAAACAATTCGCTCTGCTTGATATGCCAGGAAACCCTGTATTTCAAATACTACAATCAATTAACAGCCAAGGTACAGCTTTTATTGTAACCAACCCATATCTCTTTTACCGTGACTATGCTTTCGATTTGGACGATAACCTACTGGAGACGCTTCAAATTAAGGATGAGAAAGAAGTAAGGGTTCTCACAATCGTTACCGTCAAAGATCCATTTGATACCAGCACATTGAACCTAAAAGCACCATTGATTCTCAATAGCCGACGTAACCTCGGAAAGCAGTACATCTTAAATACTGACATTTATCCATCCAAGGCAGCAATTGCATTGTCCTCTGCCGGGAAAGGGGAATAACAATGCTGGTATTGACACGTAAACTGAACGAATCCATTCAAATCGGTGATGACATCGAGATAAAGGTGCTTGCTGTGGAAGGGGATCAGATTAAGCTGGGGATCGATGCGCCAAAGGCAGTAGATATTCACCGGAAGGAGATTTATCTGGATATTAAAAATCAGAACAGTGAAGCGGCGAATCTTCCTGATGACGTATTAAGCCTATTGAAAAACTCGGAAAGGTAGTTTGTTATTTTTTCGGCGGACCCTTAACAATTCGTGTGATTCAGCCGATAAAAAAAGAAAACATAGGCAATGAGGAGCTGTATGGGTAATGAAAATAGAGACTACACTCACAGGCACTCAACCTTTGCAAAATGGTACGTACAACAGGCAAATTACATCTGCAATGGAGAAAGTGGATGAAATTCAAAAAGTATTAAAAGAAGAAAGAGCTGCAGACTCGAATGAAGTTAAAACAGTGGTGGATAAGTTAAATGAATTTACCGAGCCGCTGAGGACCAATCTTCGGTTCGAGTTTCATGAAAAGCTTGAGGAATACTATGTTACTGTAGTAAATCCTCATACAGATGAGGTTATCAAGGAAATACCACCCAAGAAATTACTCGACATGTACGCAGCAATGGCTGAATTCATGGGGGTTCTGGTGGATGAAAAGATTTAGAAGGAGCGGTTTGCTATGCGCATTGGCGGTCTGGCAACAGGAATGGATATCGATTCACTTGTAAGTAAATTAATGAAGGCTGAGCGTATGCCTCTGGACCGGATGGAGCAGGAGAAAATAAGCCTGACTTGGAAACGTGATGCCTTCAGGGATATTAACAAATCATTGCTTGAACTGGATGAAATGATTCTCAATATGAAAATGAGCAGTACATATAATTCGAAAAGTGTCAGTTCCACGCAGGAAAGTGCCATAACAGCAACTGGAACTTCAACAGCTACCAATGGTACTTACCGAATTCAAGTGGATCAATTAGCTTCCTCGGCGATTAATATGAGCGACAGTCCGATCGGAATTGAGGCTGATAAAACGTTTGGTGATTTACTTGCAGAAGGTAAGGTAACTCAGTCACAGCTAGGTGAATTTGAATTTTTCACTTTTGATAAAGCCGGGAATAAACAGCGACATGCCATTACTGTTAGTGAAACAGATACTTTAAATGACGTAATGAAACGAATAACTGAAAAAGATAATAATGTAAGAGCTTTTTATGACTCCAACACACAGAAAGTAATCATGGAAACAACACGGACTGGTAACTATAATACATCCAGTGAATTTCTTGGAGCGGAAATAGGTTTTGACAGTACTACGGATTCTGCCTTTTTGCGGGATGTTTTAAACCTGAAAAATGGTGTTCAGCAAACTGATGGTACATGGGATCCAGCTGAAAAAGGTGGAAAAGACGCGGAGTTCTACTATAACGGCTTGACTGAAAAGATGACTTCTCATAATAATTCCTACAAACTTGGCGAGGTAACTTTCCAATTTAAGAATGTTACTGAAGGCCAGGCCAGTTTAACGGTCACCAATAATGTAGAAGCTTCCTTCGAATCCATTATGAAGTTCGTGGATAAATACAATGAAGTTGTAGAGAAGTTGAATGGTTCCCAGCAGGAAGAAGTTTACAGGGAATACAAGCCTCTTACCGACAAACAGAAAGAGGCAATGTCTGAAGACGAGATAGAAATGTGGGAAGAAAAAGCTAAAAGTGGAATCTTGCGTGGTGAGTCAGCAATTTCTGATGGACTGTTTTCGATGCGTCGAAGCTGGTATTCCACTGTACAAACGGGCGGAGATATTACGTCTCTTACACAAGTTGGTATCACTACATCAAGTAATTACATGGACGGCGGAAAGCTAATTGTAGATGAACGTGAATTAAAAAAGGCGCTCACAGAAAATCCGGCCGGAGTCCAAGCTCTCTTTTCCAACAGTACTGAGGGTGCGAGCAAAGGTCTGATTAACCGGCTTGACGAGGCACTTGATAAGACCAGAGAAAAGATTGATTTGCGTGCCGGATCAGGGTTGGATACACTTCAGAATTATACATTAGGTAAAAGAATGAAGGAATTGAACGAAAGTATTGTAGCATTTGAAGACCGTCTAGTACGGGTTGAAAACCGATATTGGAGTCAATTTACCGCGATGGAAAAAGCAATACAGCGAATGAACCAGCAATCAGCCCAATTGATGTCTCAATTCGGCGGTATGTAATCCATTTAAGGAGTGTTACGTAATGTCAGTAAACAAACATTATCAGGCTTATCAGGATAATTCGGTTAATACTGCCTCAGGTGGTGAACTAACCCTGATGCTATATAATGGCTGCGTCAAATTTATCAAGCAGGCAATGAAGGATTTGGAGAATAAAAATTTCGAGGCAAAAAACACAAATATCCAGAAGGCACAGAATATTATCCGTGAACTAATGGTTACCCTAGACCCAGAAGTTGAAATTTCCAAACAATTTATGCCTCTATATGAATATATCCTTCACCAACTAAAAGAAGGCAATGTTAAAAACGAGAAAGCCCCTCTTGAAGATGCATTAGGCTTTGTCGTGGAGTTCCGTGACACGTGGAAACAAGTAATAAAACAGACCCGTCAGACACAGTACGCACAGGGTGCTAGGGTTTAATGAATACATTAAAAGAACTGTACGAGGTTACTGAAAAGCTTGACGTGATACTTTCCGGAAAGATTACGCCTGCCAACCGGAACGAAGTAATTGATCAGATAAATAATATGGTGGAACGAAGGGGAATGTTGATGAAGGATATTTCCCCGCCTCATTCTGAAGAAGAAAAACAACTTGGCAATGACTTGGTCAAGTTAGATCAGGAAATTCGCAAGAAAATGGATACGATGTTCACCGAGCTGAAGACTGAAATGAAGCAATCCAAAAAACAAAAAAAATCCAACCGTACATACGTGAACCCTTACAAAAACGTGGGTTCTTCTGATGGCCGATATGTGGATAGCAGAAAATAATCCCAAACTCCCGAATTAATCGGGAGTTTTTTGCTTATATATAATTTAAGCTAAATCCCCAGTGGACATAGCTTACAAGCCCTTTCTGTTCAAAACTTTCAAAATTCGTCAATATTTTTGTTAGTTTAGGCAGGAAAAATATGTGGAAAAGTTGTATAATAAACACATAAGGATGAAAGGAGGACACTTTTATGAGGTACAACATTCGTGGTGAGAATCTTGAGGTGACTGGCTCGATAAGAGACTACGTAGAAAAGAAAATCAGCAAACTGGAGAGGTATTTTGATACCACGCCGGCATCCGATGTACACGTAAACTTAAGTGTCTATAACGATGAACAGAGAATTGAAGTTACGATCCCAATGACTGATCTGTTACTCCGGGCAGAAGAACAGCATATTGATTTGTATGCAGCAATTGACCTGGTAGTAGACAAATTGGAACGACAAATTCGTAAGTACAAGACAAAAGTTAATCGTAAATTTAGACAAGAGGGTTCTCCGAAACATATTTTTGCAGAATTAGAAAAAGAAGCGGCGTATGAAGAAGAAAATCCAGATGAGATTGATATTGTTCGTACAAAACGGTTTAATTTAAAACCGATGGATTCAGAAGAAGCAGTCCTGCAGATGGATATGCTTGGTCATGCATTCTATGTATTTACGAATGCAGTTTCCGGTGATACCAATGTAGTCTACCGTCGAAAAGATGGAAGATATGGATTGATAGAACCGAACAGTTAATTCATTAAAATAATAGACTAATAGATGGCGATCCTGCTAAAAGGGGTCGCCTTTTAATTTGTGCAGGCCGTTATCCAAGTTTGTCGAATTTTGTAGAACGCTTTGCCAAAAATGAAATTTGGATGAAGAAAATGTGGCTTATTTTGAAATAAACTTATATAGGGCTGTCAAAAAGTTATTTATTATGTATTTTTTTGTCGAACTGGACGCCAAAATTGAAAAATGGCAATTAGGTTCAAATATAGCATTCATGGTATAACTAAATCGTACCTGCGAGAAAGGAGGAGATTATGTGAGTGATAGCAAGTATGAAATATTACAGACTCGTATCCAGCAGCATGAGGAAACAATCACCCAGTTAGTTGAAATCATTGCTGTTATAAATCGTCGCCTATCAGATCTCGACAGGAAAGAACGTGAGCAGTCACATACTTACTCACTCACATAGTCTTCCCTGAACCGCCGGTGAATTTCGCTTTTCCACTATTGCGCCCCAACATACCTCACTAAAAAAACAGTTCATCCCCGGACTGTTTTTTGCTTTGCATAATTAATGGTTGCAGTAAACAGTGGCTCGTTCAAACTCACTTCCGTGCAGTTGTCAGAACTTTTAAGATGCGTTATTATTAAAGTTGGACTATGTAAAATCAAGTAATTAAGTAGTACTATAAATATCTTCAAAAACAGATATAAATGGGTGAGCCTAACTTATTTCCTAACAGGGTTTAATGGTTTATCCAACAATACGAGGAGCGTTATATATGGCTAGTCTTTTGACAAAGATATTTGGCGATGGCACCAAAAAACAGCTATCAAAGTTACAAAAGAAAGTTGATGAAATAGAGGCGATTGAGCCGGAAATTGAGAAGCTGTCAGATGATCAGCTTCGTGGGAAAACAGATGAATTCAGGGAAAGATTTTCAAATGGTGAATCACTGGAAGATCTAATGGCTGAAGCGTATGCAGTAGTCCGTGAAGCTTCTAAACGAGTGCTTGGCATGCGGCCATTCCCTGTTCAGTTAATGGGAGCGATTTCTCTTCATGAGGGTAATATAGCGGAAATGAAAACAGGTGAAGGTAAAACACTTGCTTCCACTATGCCAGCCTATCTGAATGCGATAGAAGGGAAAGGTGTTCACATTATCACCGTAAACGAATACCTTGCTGACCGTGATGCGAAGGAAATGGGGCAGTTATACGGATTTCTTGGATTGACAGTCGGACTAAATGGTAATGGCTTGTCGAAAGAAGAGAAACGGGAAGCTTATCACTGTGATATCACCTATGGTACGAATAATGAGTTTGGATTTGATTATCTGCGGGATAACATGGTTCTTTATAAAGAGCAAATGGTTCAGCGACCATTGAATTTCGCTATAATTGATGAGGTTGACTCTATTTTAATTGACGAAGCACGAACTCCGTTGATCATTTCAGGTACCGCTCAAAAATCTGCGCAAATGTATCAGCAGGCAAATTCGTTTGTGACTACATTGAAACGTGAGGAAGACTATACCTATGATGAAAAAACCAAGGGTGTGCAGCTGACCGAAGAAGGGATCAACAAGGCAGAACGTTATTTCAATATCGAAAACCTGTTTGACCTGAATAATGTTTCATTGACACACCATATCAATCAAGCACTGAAAGCTCACGTGGCGATGCAACTTGATACAGACTATGTCGTACAGGAAGGCGAAGTAATAATCGTTGACCAATTCACGGGCCGCCTGATGAAAGGACGTCGTTATAGCGATGGTCTCCATCAGGCAATTGAAGCGAAGGAAGGTCTGCAGATACAGAACGAAAGTATGACCCTTGCTTCAATTACGTTCCAGAACTTTTTCCGGATGTACAATAAACTTTCCGGAATGACTGGTACTGCCAAGACAGAAGAAGAGGAATTCCGTAACATTTATAATATGGATGTAGTGGCGATTCCTACAAATAAGCCAATTATCCGTGACGATAAGCCGGATATGATTTATAAATCGATGCAAGGAAAGTTCCAGGCGGTTGTCCGTGAAATCAAGGAGCGGTATGAAAAAGGCCAGCCTATCCTTGTGGGTACAGTTGCTGTAGAGACTTCTGAACTTATCTCCAAAATGCTTCAGAAGGCAGGCGTTCGGCACAATGTACTGAATGCGAAGAACCACTACCGTGAAGCGGAGATTATTGAAAATGCCGGTCAAAAAGGCGCTGTAACGATTGCAACAAATATGGCCGGTCGTGGTACAGATATTAAACTGGGCGACGGCGTAAAAGAAGTTGGCGGATTAGCGGTAATCGGTACCGAGCGTCATGAATCCCGTCGTATTGATAACCAGTTGCGTGGTCGTGCTGGGCGTCAGGGAGATCCCGGCATGTCACAGTTTTATCTATCCATGGAAGACGAACTGATGCGTCGCTTTGGTTCCGATAATCTGCGTTCCATGATGGAGCGGCTGGGTATGGACGACAGCCAACCGATTGAAAGCAAAATGGTATCACGTGCGGTAGAATCAGCACAGAAGCGAGTTGAGGGTAATAACTTCGATGCACGTAAAACAGTACTGTCATATGATGATGTATTACGTCAGCAGCGTGAAATTATTTATAAACAGCGTTTTGATGTAATTGAAGCCAACGAAGATCTGCGTGAAATTGTTGAAGGGATGATTCACTCCACCCTTGAACGCGTGGTAAATGTAAATACCCAACAGGAACTTGACGAAGAATGGGAACTTGACACAATTGTTGAGTATGTCCATGGAAATCTTCTTGAACCTGAAGATATTTCAGCCGATGACCTTAAAGGCAAAGAGCCTGAAGAAATCACTGAATTCATCATGGATAAGGTTCGTGCTCGTTATGACGAAAAAGAAGAAGAGTTGTCACCTGAGCAGATGCGTGAGTTTGAGAAAGTTATCGTGCTTCGGACGGTGGATACGAAGTGGATGGACCATATAGATCAGATGGACCAGTTACGTCAGGGTATCCATTTACGTGCATACGGACAGACGGATCCATTGCAGGAATACCAGGCAGAAGGTTTCCGGATGTTCGAGGAAATGATTGTTGCAATCGAGGAAGAAGTATCAAGATATGTAATGAAAGCCCAGATTCGCGATAATCTTAAACGCCAGGAAGTTGTGAAGAATACACAGGCAGTTTCCGGTGGTACGGATGAAAAGAAAAAAAGCCGTAAACCATATGTGAAGACACAGGATGTAGGGCGTAATGACCCATGTCCATGCGGCAGCGGAAAGAAATATAAAAACTGTCACGGGAAATAGAAGTAATCGGGATTAGTCTCCCCCTAATAGAGCACTCCCTGTTTCACGGGGAGTGTTTTCCATGGCAGAAAAAAGTTCAAAAAAATAACTTGATGAGGTGAACGGTATAATGGAACTTTCTGAAATTAGCAACGAACTGAATAAAATGAGCAAGCGAATAGAAGAATTCAGGGGGTCTCTTTGACTTAGATGACAAGAAGCAACGCATAAAAGAGCTTGAACAGGAAATGACTTCACCGGATTTCTGGGATAATCAGCAGGAAGCACAAAAAGTAATTAATGAATCGAACGGACTGAAAAGTTATGTAGATAAATTTGAAGAATTGAACGAAACAGTGGAAAACCTCAAGGTCTCCTATGAACTCGTACAGGAAGAAAATGATGAAGAGTTATACGCGGAACTTGAGAATGAAATATCAGCACTGAGAAAAAATATAAATGAATTTGAGCTTCAATTACTGTTAAGTGATCCGTATGATGCCAATAATGCGATACTGGAATTACACCCAGGAGCCGGCGGAACAGAATCACAAGACTGGGCAAGCATGCTTCTCAGGATGTATCAGCGTTGGGCAGACAAAAGGAATTTTTCTGTAGAAACACTTGATTATCTGCCAGGTGACGAAGCAGGTGTCAAAAGTGTAACGCTTTTAATAAAAGGTCATAATGCTTATGGTTATTTGAAAGCAGAAAAAGGTGTTCACCGGCTCGTCCGGATTTCGCCATTTGATTCATCCGGCAGACGGCATACCTCGTTTACTTCATGTGATGTAATGCCTGAGTTATCGGATGATATCGATGTTGATATTAAGACAGAGGATATCAAGATTGATACGTACCGTGCAAGCGGTGCGGGTGGTCAGCATGTCAACACTACTGACTCGGCAGTCCGGATTACACACCTTCCGACAAAAGTCATTGTAACTTGTCAGTCAGAACGCTCACAGATCCAGAACCGTGAGCGAGCAATGAAAATGCTTAAGGCTAAACTTTATCAGCTGGAGATTGAACGTCAGCAACAGGAAGTGGATGAGATACGTGGTGAACAGAAGGAAATCGGTTGGGGAAGTCAAATTCGATCTTATGTATTCCATCCATATACAATGGTAAAAGATCATCGTACAAACGTAGAAGTTGGAAATGCGCAGGGAGTAATGGACGGTGATCTCGATCCATTTATCGATGCATATCTTCGCTCCCGTATGAACTAAATTATTAGTGAAATTCATGAATCTGTCACAATCTGCCAAAAGCTTAGTCCCCCATACAATTACCGAGTTTTCTCACCAATAGGTGTGACTTTATGTGGTTTTAAAAAAATATTATTAGGTTATAATATCCATGATAACCTTTACACTAAATTGATGTTAGGGGGATTTAAGCATGAAAAAGTGGTTATTCACAGTACTATTCGGTTCAGCGCTTGTGCTCGGCGCTTGTGGCGGTGGTGGTGACGAAGGTGCTACTGACGATTCAGGCGGAAATGGCGGCGGTGAGGATACAGAACAGACTGAAGGAAACAACGGTGGCGGTACTACCGACACTGCTGCTGCAGAGGAAATTTACCAGAACAACTGTGCTTCCTGTCACGGTGCGGATCTTTCCGGTGGGGCAGGTCCAGACCTGACTGCTGTTGGCTCCGAGTATTCTGCCGATGAAATTGCCGATATTATCAAGAATGGAACAAATGGCGGTATGCCAGCATTCGATGGTCAGCTTCCAGAAGAAGACATTCAATCTCTTGCACAGTGGCTGGCTCAGAAGAAATAAGTTGCATACTTAATAGCTGACAAGCCCGGCTTTGGGAAGTTTTCTCCCAAAGCCGGCTTTTATTTTTGGCCAGTCAACATATTTCCCCAGCATCATTCTACATATAAGTTCTTAATATCCGTCTATATACCCTTGTATTACAAAAATAAACATAAATACCCTATTTTGAAATGAAAATGTAATATTAATAGGGGTAAAAATATTGGCGAAAGATGGTATAATGTTAATTAATTCTTGATTAGAAAATTAATCGCCGCATTAAATAGTGAATATTCGACTGAGGACATCATAGAACGTTAAGAATCGACAGCGAGAATTACTACTCAGAGAAGGATTAAAGGTGATAAATGCATGATAAAGATGGAAGATGTTTACAAGACATATGCCAACGGTGTAACCGCACTGAATGGCGTTAATATAGAAATAGACCAAGGGGAATTTGTTTATATCGTGGGCCCCAGTGGTGCAGGGAAGTCAACTTTCATTAAGCTGATGTATCGGGAAGTTAAGCCAACAACCGGTAAGATTGTCATTAACAATAAAGACATGAGTGAATTGAAAGAGAAAGAGGTTCCATTCCTGCGTAGAAATATCGGAGTTATTTTTCAGGATTTTAAGTTGCTTCCTAGACTCTCAGTCTATGAAAATATTGCTTTTGCCCTCGAAGTTATCGAAGAATCACCCCGTAATATCCGCAAACGTGTAATGGATGTTCTTGAACAGGTTGGTCTTAAAAACAAGGCCCGGTTCATTCCGGATGAACTGTCAGGCGGGGAACAACAGCGTGTATCTGTTGCCCGGGCAATTGTAAACCATCCGAAAGTAGTTATAGCGGACGAGCCTACTGGTAATCTCGACCCGGAAACCTCGTGGGGAATAATGCGACTGTTTGAAGAAATTAATGCAAGTGGTACTACAATTATCATGGCCACGCACAGCAAAGAAATTGTCAACACGATTAAAAAGCGCGTGATTGCGGTTGAAGATGGATTAATCGTACGTGACGAACATCGAGGTGAATACGGCTATGAAATTTAGAACCCTCAAAAGACATTTCCGGGAAGGTATTAAAAATATTTTCCGTAACGGCTGGATGACAGTTGCGTCTGTCGGTGCTGTAACCACAACCCTTATTCTTGTGGGCGCTTTTCTTGCACTGATGCTCAACCTCAATAATATGGCTAAAGCCGTTGAGGATGACGTGGAAATCAACGTTCTAATTGATCGAACTGCTAATGAGCAGCATATTAAAGAACTTGGTGCCAAGATAAAGCAGATAGATAATGTAGCCAGTGCGGAATTCTCTTCAAACGATGAAGAGCTCAAAAAGTTAATTAAAAGTATGGGTAAAGAGGGAGAGTCCTGGCAGTTATTTAAACAGGACAACCCGCTGAATCATGTATATATCGTAAAGGCAGAAGATCCGCAAAACACAGAAGATATAGCCACCAAAATAAAAGGATTCGAAGGTATTCAGGAAGTTAATTACGGCGAAGAGGTTGTTCAAAAGCTGTTTAAATTTAATGAATATGCCCGTAACATTGGCCTAGTACTGATTGTTGGATTACTTTTTACAGCTATATTCCTTATATCAAATACTATTAAACTAACGATTATGGCCCGAAGCAGAGAAATTGGAATCATGAAGCTTGTAGGTGCAACAAACGGTTTTATCCGCTGGCCTTTCTTTATAGAAGGTATGCTGCTTGGAGTTTTAGGGTCAGTAATTCCTATAGGGATAGTACTTGGGGGTTATTATTACCTCGACAACAGCATAAGTGGCCAAATATCCTATAGCTTCGTAGAACTGTTGCCATTTAATCCATTTGCATGGCAACTATCACTAACTATATTGGCAATTGGAGCATTCATTGGAATCTGGGGCAGCGTGATGAGCGTGCGCAAATTCCTGAAAGTATAGATTAAGAGATTTCTAATCTTCAACTAGACAAAGTTTTATAGTATGAGAGGGGTATACGAGTTGAAAAAAGCATTTTCATGTGTTTTGACTGCAGCATTATTATTGAGTACAGGTACAGTATCCGCAAATTCTATGGGTGATGTAAATAGTAAAATTAATGAACTAGAAGAAAAACAGTCAAAGTTAAACGAAAAAAAGGGTGCAGTGAATAACAAAAAAGAAGCAACTGAAGATAAAATCTCCAAAAACCTGGACAAGCAGGAAGAGGTAGGCAATGATATTGCTTCTATTGACAAGCAACTAAAACAAACCAGAGAGAAAATCCAGCAAAAAGAAAATGAAATTGCAACAACTAATAAACAAATAGAAGACCTGAAACAACAGGTTACAGATCTAACAAATAAAATAGAACAACTTAAAAACGAGATTGTCGTACTTAAGGAACGAATCGAGCAACGGGATAAAATGCTGAAAGAACGTCTCCGGGCAATCCAAAAAAATGGCGGAGAAATGAGCTACCTGGAAGTAATCATGGGTGCGCAAAGTTTCAGTGATTTTATCAGCCGGGCAACTGCTGTAAATACCATAATGGATCAGGATAAGACTATTATGGAAAAACAAGCGGCCGAGAAGAAAGAGATGGAAAAGAAGAAAGTAGAAGTTGAAGAGAAGAAGGCCTCAATTGAGAAGAAAAAAGCAGAAGTTGAAAATAAGAAAGCTTCTCTTGAGCAACAGGCGAAGGAACTGGGTTCATTAAAAGCTTCGTTGGATAAACAACTGGACCAGAAAAAGAAATTGATGGGTGAGTTGGAAGAACAGCATCAGCATTTGGAACAATATAAAATGAGTCTTGCTGAACAGCAGCAGGTTCTAAGTGACCAGGCTGCAGTAATTGCACGTGCAAAGAAAGAGGCAGTTAGTGAGAAGGAAAGACTTAAGCAGCTTGCTGAGAAAAAGAAAAGAGAAGCTGAGGCGAAAAATAGTGCTTCGTCAGCCGCTTCAAGTCAGTCAACCAGTTCGCCAGTAACGAATTCAAATGCAGCATTGGTGTGGCCGGCTAATGGGAGTTTCTCATCAGGGTATGGTCCGCGTCCAGCCCCTTATGGATACCACAGAGGCATTGATATTGCGGGTCCTGTAGGAACTACTATTAAAGCTGCATCATCTGGATACGTAACAAGGTCTGGATGGTCCAATAGTTACGGTAATGTTATCTATATTTATCATCCGCATATTGACAAAACAACTGTTTATGCACATCTGTCCAGCAGGTCAGTTGGTTTAGGTCAACAAGTGAATTCCGGTCAACGTATCGGCGGAATGGGTAACACCGGCGAATCTTACGGTAGCCATTTGCATTTTGAAGTGCATAATGGTGGATGGGATTATCATTCAGGGGTTAACCCTATGGCATACCTTCCATAAATCCCTATGAATGTATTTGCAATTTGATTGCATAAACTATAATATTAAAGGCATCGCACATTCGGTGTGATGCCTTTTTAGCAGATAAAAAAGTATAACCCTTTTTTATCTGAAAGCAGCTAGAAGGCAAGGTAAATGTCAACTTTTCCAATATAGGAAAGAAAGTATAAATCTTTCTTCCCTGCATAAAAGTAACTAAGGCAATCTCCATATGACTTGGAAGTGAAGCGGGGTTACAATTAAAGATAAAGTACAAGCTGGGGTGAATAATAGAATGAATCTTCGAAAGCAGCATATTGTGCTGATACTAGTGGCAGCCTTGGTGTTTGGATTTGCGGGAGCATATTTTGGAGTGAATCTTGCCCAGTCCGACAATAATACCGAACAGTCGCAGGGATCTGCAGGAGAAAGCCAGGAATTATTTGAACAGCAATCGAGTGAGCTGCCTAAGGATATGCAAAAGATCGCTCAAGCATACAATCTGATTAAGACGAACTATATTAATGATGTAAAAGACAAGCAACTTATTGAAGGAGCAATTCAAGGGATGTTGACTTCCCTTGAGGATCCATACAGTTCCTACATGGATGCAGAAACAATGGAACGTTTTAATGAGACAATTGAATCCTCCTTTGAAGGAATAGGTGCTGAAGTTAGTATGGTAAATGGTAAAGTAACCATTGTGGCACCGATCAAAGACTCACCTGCAGAGGCAGCAGGTCTTCGTCCAAATGACCAGATACTTAGTGTAGACGGTACGAGTGTTGTTGGGATGGACTTGTACGAAGCCGTTGAAAAGATACGGGGTAAAAAGGGAACCGAAGTAGTATTGGAAGTTCAGCGGGACGGGGTTTCTGAACCGTTTGATGTGACGATTACACGAGATGATATTCCAGTGGAAACTGTGTATTCTGAGGTTAAAACAATCGACGGTAAAAAGACCGGAGTGATTGAAATCACCACATTTTCAGAAGACACAGCGAAAGACTTTTCTGAACAGCTTGCTAAACTTGAGGAGAAAAATATCGAAGGTCTTGTGATAGATGTCCGAGGAAATCCAGGCGGATTGCTCAATGCTGTCGAGGGTATTCTTAAAAACTTTATTCCAAAAGATATGCCATATGTGCAGATTGAAGGTCCAAATGGTAAACAGTCCAAGTCATATTCAGATTTGGAGAAGAAGAAGCCATACCCAATCAGTGTTCTGATTAATGAGGGAAGTGCTTCCGCATCTGAAATTCTGGCAGTTGCCATGAAGGAAGCCGGATATGATGTTGTAGGGACTAAGAGTTATGGTAAGGGAACTGTTCAACAGGCAATTCCGCTTGGTGACGGTAGCACCATCAAATTAACTTTCTTTAAGTGGTTATCACCGAATGGAAAATGGATTCACGAAAAAGGTGTGAAACCGACCGTTAAAGTGGAACAACCTGACTACTATTTTACTAATCCAGTTGAAGTAAAAGATTCTTTAACCTTTAACCATACTGGAGTTAAAGTGAAAAACATTCAGGTTATGCTTAAGGGGCTTGGATATAAGCCTGGCCGGACCGATGGTTACTTCAGCAAGGATACACAAACTGCTGTAAAGAACTTTCAGACCGATAACGACTTGAAAGTAACCGGAAAAGTAGACGCCAAAACAGCAGCCTTGATTCAAACAAAGATAGTGGAACAGATTCGGGCAGGTAAGGATGACGTTCAAATGGAAAAGGCGCTGAATGTCCTATACAAACAGTAAATCCTAATCCGCGGTATCACACCGCGGATTTTTTCATAGGCTGTTTTTTAAAAGATTGTTGTTATGATACAAAAACTATAAAATGCGAAGTAGTTAGCTATGTTGATTTCCGCTTCGCGCAGTCGCTTTTCACCACTCCGGGTGCAAGTACGACATCTGCTCATACTTTCGCAGTGTCTCCTTTGCCGCCGGGCAACGCTTCAACTTCCTCGGAAGAAGATCACTTCCTGCGGGATTTTCAGCTGTTGCTTCGACGAACAGGACGTTCTAGTACCGGCGTTGGCCACAGGACGTGGCCGTTTTTAGCCGGTGACCCGCAGGAGTCGACTACCCTAGGCTCCAATCAACGCCAAGTTAGCGAAGCAGATTTATGTAGAATTCAGTGAATGGCCGTTGGAAACATGCTCAATCCCTTGTAAGTTATGGACACCAAGCGTAAGCAATACACAAAGACTCCTGTGGAACAACGAGCCTAAGAGATCCCACAGTGAGCGGTCTTTGCGAGCGAGGAGGCTCGTGGTGAGTCCAACGGCAAAGGAAACACTGTGAAAGCTTTAGCTTGAACAGATGTTGACCTTGCACCCGGAGTGGTGAAAGCGAAGTGTATTGCTGAAGCGATTGCCTAGCACTTCCCTAATTCATTACTTCGCATTTTATATCAACTGTAAGGGTTAAAGAACTTAAAGTTAAGAAAAGAGACTTTCAAAAAGAAGGAAATGATTCGACAAATACCGAATATAACTACATAATAGTTTATAGAAAGAAAACGGTGTTGGAGGTGAATTGGATGGCAGAAGCTTGGCTGATAGAAATAGCTAAAGGGTTCGGAAAGTTCTTTATGAATCCTGTTTTTTACTGGGCTATCATTCTTACCTTATTAGCAGGATATAGTCGTATCCGACGGGAACGAATGAATTTTGGTTTGAAACTGTTCGATGTCTTTTCAGAATGGAAAAATACCTTGGTTTTATCGATGGTATCTGGGCTGGTTATCTCTCTTCTGTTTGTCGGGGTAGGGTTTGTCTTTTCTTACACGACCATTCTAATACTGTGTGCAATTACAATATTATTAAGCCTTACACTCAGGTTTACGATGCTTTCCCCAAGTTATACGATTGGCATTACATATATTGCTTTGTTGTTTCTGCCGTTGATTCCGATTAATCAGTCTCTGACAGATTGGCTGGCAATTGATCATATAAACTTTATAGGAATTAGCCTGTTGCTGGCAGTGTTATTGACTGTCGAGGCACTACTACTCAAGCGGAATAATCGGAGCAATACATTTCCTGATTTGGAGCGGGGGCGCCGGGGTTCCTGGATGGGAACGCATCATTTAAAAAAGTTAAGCATTATACCCTTTTTTATCTTGGTACCTTCCGGGGCGCTTCAGCCGATTGCTCCCTTCTGGCCGTATTTCTCAATGAACGGGGAGACGTTTAGCCTGATACTTGTCCCGTTTTTGCTTGGTTTTGATTATACAGTACGTGGAAGTCTGCCTGAAAAGGCTTCTGCACGGATAGCCAGGTCCATTCATATTCTCAGCCTGGTTGTACTGCTGCTTGCACTTGGGAGTATTTATGCTGGATGGTTGTCACTTTGTGCTGTTGCCGTTGCGATAATTGGCAGAGAGTATATAAATTACCAGCACCGGGTAAAGGACCAACAGAAAACAGGTTACTTTAACCGGAACGGCAGAGGTTTAAAAGTCCTGGGAATAATCCCTGGTACACCTGCAGACCGGTTGGGAATCCTTGCCGGTGAATCGATTGTAAAGGTTAATAGCAGGAAGACAGATAATATGGATGAGTTTTACTTGGCTTTACAGGAAAGCGGGGCATTTTTTAAACTTGAAATTATCGGTGATAATGGGGAGCTACGATTTGTTCAGGGTGCAATTTATGAAGAGGATCACCATGAACTTGGCATTATAACTGCAGATCACCCACACAAAGAAGACGAATCGAGAGCTAATTAAATCAAGTTTTGAATAAAAGCAATGGACTACTTATTGGTAGCCCGTTGCTTTTTTTGTTTTGCTTATTTACCTCAGGAAAACACTGTTCGCATAGTAATAAACATAAAAAGTAAAATAACTGTTTATTCACAAATTTACCTTTGATTAGTGATTTGCATCACAGGTCAAACTCCTTATTTTTCGTATGATGAATTCGATCATCAAACGGCTTTATAGGTTGATCAGATACCATCAGATATTTGACTGAGGAGGTTATTAATTTGGTACAAACAGTTGCTTCAATTGTTACGTTGTTTTTTATGCTCGTTGTTGTTTTTGTATTTGGATACGTATTTCTTAAATCAAAAGAGAGAAGAGAATATGAACCAATTAAGAAAAAATGGTATAAGGTTCGTACGTTTTATGGAGCATCTCTAATAATCGTAATGCTGATTCTAACGGTATATACATTGCGTGAGTTACCGTATGATCAGCCGGTCTACGGGGCCGAAAAGGAACCTGTAATCGTAAATGTAGAAGCGATACAATTCGGCTGGAAATTAAGCCAAAGTGAGTTTAAAACTGGTGAGCCGATTGAATTCCATGTGACAAGCAAGGATGTTAATCATGGCTTTGGAATCTATGACAAGGACATGAAGCTGATAGCGCAGACACAGGCGATGCCGGAATACACTAATAAGGTATATATAACGTTTGAGGAACCTGGCACATATGAAGTGCTTTGTCTGGAATATTGCGGACTGGCTCATCATTTAATGAAAAGCAAAATTGTCGTTAAGTAATAAATCGATAGGGGTGTCAAAAGGATGGAAACAACAATTAAATCACGAAACAATCTGGTGGTGGCATATTTAACTGTTGGCGGAATCATAATTATGGCTATGATGGTTTTCGGTATATTAATGTTATTGGCGCAGGGAGGGGTTCTGAATGTACCGGCTGCAGCGTTTTATCAGTTTCTGACCATACACGGAACAGGCATGATTGGCGCGGCAGCACTTGCAACTGCGGGGGTTATGTGGTACTTCCTAAGCAATTATGTATCTCTTTCAAAGAAAGTTATGCTGACAAATTTGGTTTTATTTGTGCTTGGTGTAGTGATGGTGATTATCGGGGTATTTTCATTTAAGTATGCAAGCTCCTGGACATTTCTTTATCCATTACCGACGCTCTCCGTTAATGCTTGGGGGAAAATTGGTGCGCTGCTGTATCTAGGTGGAATGCTTATCCTCGGGATAGGGTTTTTATTATTCTATTTGGATTCAGGGCGGGCAATAATTAAAAAATACGGAAGCCTTGCAAAAGGTCTTGGCTGGGATGTTATTTCGGGGAAAAAAGCCGAAAAGGATGCGCCTTCAGCTACTGTAGTTGCGAGCACAATGGTAACGATTGTGAACATTACCGCTTTGACAGCCGGTGCGATCGTATGAATTATGAACATGATTAATGTTATAAATCCCGCTTTTACATTTGATCCGTTACTTGCTAAAAATTTAACCTATGCATTCGGACATATTTTTGCTAACTCGATTATTTACATGGCTGTTATAGCAGTTTACGAAATACTTCAGCGTTATACGAATCGTCCGTGGAAGGCGAATAAAGCATTTTTAATAGCCTGGACCATGTCGACGATCTTCACCCTGACGATTTATACACACCATTTGCTGATGGACTCGGTGATGCCTAAGTGGACGCTGGTGTTGGGACAGATTCTGTCATATGCAAATGGGCTACCAGTTCTTGTCGTAACTGCATATGGCGCTCTAATGATTGTTTATAAATCAGGTATTAAATGGGATGTTGCTTCTTCACTGATTTATATTTCCATGTTCGGTTGGGTGGTTGGTGTAGTACCAGCTATTGTCGACGCAACAATTGTGGTGAACCATGTAATGCATAACACAAAGTGGGTTCCGGGACATTTTCACATGTATATGGCACTTGGGGCTTGCGCAATGTTGTTTGGGTTCATGTATTACATGGCTAAACAGGAGGGCTATTTTAAAGTCTCTGTGCTGGATAAAATCGCGACCATATCATATACACTCGCAATTGCCGGCCTTAGTGGGTCTTTCTTGGTATCTGGCGCACTGAGTACTCCCAGAAGGTGGGCAACTCATATTCCTGAATGGATGGGACCTGCTTTATTCGGATCTGTTGCAGGAGTGCTTGCTGTATTGTCAGTTGCCGTGTTCGTGACTCATTTTATCCGCTATATAGGTAATAGGGACAAGACAGCGGCACATGAACTGGACATCAAAAATCCTGCCTAAAGAAGAATGAGAGAATGAGGAGTGGTAAGATGAAACAGACTAAGTTTGGATTCATATTGTTCCTAATACTGCTCCTTCCTCCAGTCAGGAATTTACTTGAGTCAATTATGGTGGTTCACATGCTTGTTCAGCTGCCATTATTAATCTTTTTCGGTTGGCTGATGGCAGATTATTTTCAAAATAGGTTTCCAAGCTTTTTTGAAAAATGGAACGCAAATGGCCTTCCCGGAATTATTCTGGTTGTTATCATAACGACCTATTGGATGATTCCCCGCACGCTGGACGAGGCATTTGGCTCATGGGAGGTAGAGCTTTTTAAGTTCGTTAGCTTGCCAATCCTCGTTCGTATACCTTTAAGTCACAGTTGGAAAACACTTTCATCACTTGGCAGAAGTTTTGTCATATTTAACTACCTGCCAATGTTCGGCCTGATGGCATGGTTGTATATTGATGCCCCGGTAAGGTTATGTAACAATTATTTGGTAACTGAGCAAAAAGTGCTTGGTTGGGGCTTTCTGGGTATTACGGTATGCATCATTTTATATACGCTGCAGAGTGTATTTACAGACCATTCAGAGGAAACATACTAAGGCTGTATCACTGGTATTAAGCCTGGTGGCGCAGCTTTTTTATTGACATATATTGTTCACGAATTCACATACTTGAGTGATGCGAATCACATGTACAGCGGGTAATTCGAACTAAACTATAAGTGAAGATAAGAACAGCCATTCAGTCAGGCAGATAACAACAACTACTCATCTTTGATTGAGTGGCATAAGCCCTTATCTATTAAAAAACATGAGGTGATTCAAATGTTGAAAAATGCAGGGATAAAAGCCGCTGTTGGTCTTAGTGTCACTCTATTGTTGTTATCTGCTTGTGGTGAAAGTACCAGTGAGTCCCAAAAAGTCGTATCACCTGAATTGGAAAACACCATACATGAAGTAAGCGCTGAAGGGTCTGCAGCGAACGTAATAAAACCTCATCAGGGAGTGAATCAGGAACCAACTCCACTGGAAATAAAGCGGGAAGGTACGGACGTTTACATTAATATGACCGCCCAAATCACTGATATTGAAATTGCAAAAGGATATACGTACAAAGCTTGGACATTTAACGGGGAAACCCCTGGCCCACTAGTAGTTGTGAACGAAGGAGATACTATTCATTTCACATTGGAAAATAAAGATCCAGCCATCCCGCATAGCATGGACTTTCATGCAGTCCATACTGCACCTGATAAAGGATTCGCCAATGTGGCTCCAAATGAGGAAGGGACGTTTTCTTATCAGGCCACAAAACCTGGAGTGTTCATGTATCACTGTGGAACCGCGCCAATTCTGACGCATATTGCCAATGGAATGCACGGAGTTATCATCGTTAAACCAACTGAAGGATATCCAACTGACCAGGAAATTGACCGGGAATATGTTGTAATCCAAAATGAATGGTACAAATACAATGATCTTGAAAATATGACAAATGAAGAGCCAGCGCAAGTTGTATTTTCCACCAAGGCCCTTCAGGAAGGACAACCAAATACTAATGGTACGGTATCTGCTGTGAAAGATACGCCGCTTCTTGCCAAAGTTGGTGACAAAGTGCGAATCTATATAAACAACATGGGTCCAAATGAACTAAGCAGCTTCCATGTTGTCGGCACCATTTTCGATGACGTATATATCGATGGTAACCCTGCCAACCACTTCGAAGGAATGCAGACAGTGATGCTTCCGGCCAGCGGTGGAGCGGTAGTTGAGTTCACGGTTAAAGAAGAAGGTGTATATCCTTTCGTTACCCATCAGTTCAACCACGCAACCAAGGGAGCTGTTGGTTATATCAAAGTTACCTCTGATGGAAGGGACGATGGCAGTACAGTTGGTGGTCATTAATATAAAAAACTTCTGCTGGGTATCCGGCAGAAGTTTTTTTGGATTAAAATACCTTCAATATAATTTTGCAGGATATGCAAACTAGATATAGGCGGAAGCCCAAGAACCATTTTGTTAGTGAAAAAGGGGAATGGCAGTGAAAAATTATCTACTGGGTGCATGGAATGCAATCGATCCCATTTACTACGGTATATCCAGACTTCATTATGTTCCGGATCAGGAAGATAATAACACATTATTCCGCGTAAGGCTAACGAGGTATAAAGGCTACAGCGTAGTTCTTAGCGATGGTACCGTTATCTCCAAGGATGATCTTCTTATTAAACTTCACCTGCACAATGTCAGGATGATAAGCGAACTTGCAGCGGTTGAAAGTGATATAAAAAAGGCAGTGTTAATTTACCACAGAGTCCGCGATGGGTTACCGGGATTGGCAAAATTTCTCGCATCTCATGACCGAGGAAATGAGATCAAAGGTGTTATCGGAATTACCACGTTGTGTCGAGGGGCAGAACGGCTTGGTTTTGAGAAGGTCACAATCAGGAGTCGTCCCTATTCTTTATATAAAAAGATGACCTTATTACCGATTAAACACATCGCGAACACTAAATTAGATTTGGACCCAGCTTATTTGTTTATGTCGAAGCAACAGCTGCTTTCGAAGTATCCGACATAGAGTTTGTTTTTTCGGAAGTTACTGAACAAACTGGAATGCTGTGAAACGTAATTTCCGGCCGGCTGCCGACCCGAATATTTAGACCTGTCTGGCCAAGCCCCTCACTGATATAAAAGGGTGATTGTTCATGGGAGTGTAACCCCTTGATAATGTTGTTTCGTGCAAGATCACCCATTTTTGCAAGGTGATATGCTTTCGGATAACAGATTTGCCCACCGTGGAAATGACCGGCCATTAGATAGTCAAAACGGTATTCAGTCATTTCAAGTACAATTGTGGGGTCATGTGTCAGGACAATGTTGGTCCCCGGGACAGTCTTTTTGAATGCAAGCGGTACATTGCTGCGATTGGTGTAATAGTCATCAATACCAATAATATTAACGGGTTTGCCATTTATAGTAATTGTCTTGCTCTCATTCTGCATAACATGGACTCTGTATTCCTGCAGAACAGACTTCAGGTTGTTTAAGTCATCATCTGCCAGCACATAATCATGGTTGCCCAGCACAGCATAGATTCCATAACGAGATTCAATTTTGACGAGTTCTTTTAAATACGGAATCAGTTTTGGAATCGTTTTTTTTCGATCGAGAAAATCACCGGTCAGGGCAATCATATCGATTGGTTCGTCTTTTATTTTTTCGGTAAGCTGTTCAGGGGAGACAGAGATATTTTCGAGATGAAGATCAGAAAGATGCAAAATGGAAAGCATGGATTGCTCGCCGTTATTAGATGAAACATTAATTTTATTTATCTGTATTTCCCTGGTATTTCGGTATGCTCGGTAAAAAAATATCGTCCCAGCTAGAAGCAACAGGGCAGAAGCCAGTAGCAAAGCCATTGTTATCTCTCCTCTCACAATAATACATTATAACATTTAGACATTGACTCTATCATTGGTAAATGGAACCAGCATCAGGACAGACGGAGGTAAAAATGTCACAGAAAAAAGCATTATTCCTACCTTTCATGCAAATCCCCACTGGGCATCACCATGTAGCGGATGCGTTGATCGAATTGAGTAACCGCTATATGGATTGCAGTAAAGTTGATATTTTGTCGTACAGTTTCGGTCCGATGGAGAAAGTGGTTTCTTCAGCTTATTTAACATGGATCAGACACTTTCCGGGTGTATATGACCGGATTTACCAGTTCGCAGCATATCGGAATTCACCGAAAGTATCACGCCACTATCTCTATGAATTATTATTTGTCCATTTTTTTAAACGGCTGACAAGCGTGCAGTCCCCTCATATTCTTTTCTGTACGCATGCACTGCCGTCAAGTATTGCCTCTGTCCTGAAAAAAAAGAATCAATTAAACGCCATAGTGGTGAATGTCTATACTGATTTTTTCATTAATAGAGTTTGGGGAATTGAAGGAATTGATTATCATCTTGTCGCTACTGAAGCTATGAAAGAACATTTAGTGAAGAGAGGAGTCCCTCCTGAACGGATTGTAATGACAGGGATACCTGTCCATCCAGCATTTAATACCCGAACTCTAAACAAAAAAACCGGAGATAAGCTATCTGTGCTGGTTACTGGTGGCAGTCTTGGGGTGGGAGCGATCCATCAGTTGGTACGTGCGTGTCAGTCGGGGAAAATTAACTATCTTGTCCTTTGCGGGAAAAATTCAGCGTTGTATAATCAGCTGAAATCCGCTGAAAATCCATCAATCAGACCGTTTCCGTACATTGAGAACAAGCAGGATTTGAACAAAATCTATGACAGTGTGGACGGGGTTCTGACAAAGCCTGGAGGGGTGACTGTCAGTGAATGCCTGATAAAACGAAAGCCGGTATTTCTGTACAACCCATTACCTGGACAGGAAATGATTAATGCAGAAGAACTTACACGGATTGGTCTGGCGAGAATGGTTGAAGTGAATTCCGGACTGGAACAGCAGATTATAGGCTTTTTTACAGACCGAGCCGAGCGGAAGAAGCATAAAATCAATCTGGATGCCTACCATGAACAACTGGACAGCCGACCAGTGAATAGCGTAATTGAGGAGCTGATCAGAAAAAAACACTAGCGTGTTGAAGCTAATGTTTTCTGTCAGCTCTTTATTTAGAGGTAAGAAAGTATAAGTTTTGCTCCATAAAGTTCTTGATTTACACAGCCACGTCCAGCTCCAGCGCCCATCACCTAGTGCCCTTCCGGCCTCTTCTTACGATAAAGAAGACTTGCCGACTGGTGAAACCAGAGGCCTAGTCGCACTTATACCCTTGTGGTGAAAGTCAACATCAATTCGCTTCGCTCATTGTGCTTCCTTTATCTCATACGATTCCGTCCAGGTCATACGGTGATAAGCAGGGCGCTTACGCTTTTGTTCATGTTTGCGGATTGCCGACGGTAATTTCTTGCTTTGGCATCGTATGCATTGCACGGGCACTCACATGGGATTGAACATGATAAACACCAGCTTCTTCAAATTTTTTCTCCACGGTGTACTTCCCGTCTCCAGTATGTTCGGCCGCAATCATTTCACTATCATCTTTCATGCCGTCTTTCCAGATTTCAAATTCAACCTCATCTGCATCTTCGACAGGCTCGCCATCCTGGGTAACTGTTACAGTAAATGTTTGAGGAGCATTCAACTCGGCTTTATCTGGGACTTTCAGTTCAGCATTTATAGCACTAACAGTCTCGTTGTTTGATGCATTACTGTCTTCCTCTTCACCACAACCGGCAAGAAATGCTGCCATAATAAGCAACAATATTACTTTCTTCATCGTCAGAATCCTCTCCATGGCATATCTAATGTCATTATAGTTAACAAACTATCGTAAAACAATGTTATCGTGTGAAACCTTTGTGAATGATTTTTCTTCACGTAAAACGGGTAAGATGTATAAATATCAGGCAAGCAAAAGTATCGAATATTTGTTCGCTTATATGTTAAAATGGATACATATCTGTGGTAGAATATATACAGATCGTAATAAACGGAGGTTTTTGTGTTGAAAAACCAATTTGAACTGGTTTCCCAGTATGAACCGAGTGGTGACCAGCCAAAAGCAATTAAAGAAATCGTGGAACGAGTTAATACTGGTCAGCGGCATCAGACTTTACTTGGTGCTACAGGGACCGGAAAAACATTCACCATGTCGAATGTCGTTCGTGAAATTAATCGTCCAACGTTGGTTATTGCCCACAACAAGACACTCGCTGGACAATTGTATAGCGAATTTAAGGAATTTTTTCCAAATAATGCGGTAGAGTATTTTGTCAGTTACTATGACTATTACCAGCCGGAAGCATATGTCCCCTCAACCGATACATTCATCGAGAAAGACGCCAGTATTAATGACGAGATTGATAAGCTTCGCCACTCGGCAACATCCGCGCTGTTTGAACGGCGCGATGTGCTTATTGTTGCCAGTGTGTCATGTATTTACGGTTTAGGCTCTCCTGAAGAATATAAAAGTCAAGTGCTGTCACTGAGAATGGGGATGGAAAAAGACCGGGACCAGCTGCTTCGTGACCTGGTTGACATTCAGTATGCACGTAATGACATTAACTTTCAGCGTGGAACCTTCCGCGTGCGTGGCGACTCTGTCGAAATCATCCCGGCCTCCCATGAAGAACACTGTATCCGGGTGGAGTTCTTTGGTGATGAAATAGACCGTATTCGAGAAGTGGACGCCTTGACCGGAGAAATAGTAGGAGACCGTGAACATGTGGCTATTTTCCCAGCATCCCACTTCGTAACCCGTGAAGAGAAATTAAAAAAAGCTATTATAAATATCGAAAAAGAATTGGAAGAACGGCTGGCGGAACTTCGTGAGCAGAATAAGCTGCTGGAAGCACAGCGGCTTGAGCAGCGGACCAACTATGATCTTGAAATGATGAAGGAAATGGGTTTTTGTTCCGGAATCGAGAACTATTCCCGGCATCTGACATTTCGTGAAGAAGGCGCAACTCCGTATACACTCCTGGATTTCTTCCCGGATGATTTTCTGGTCATAGTCGATGAGTCTCATGCCACCCTTCCGCAAATCCGAGGTATGTACAACGGGGACCGAGCAAGGAAACAAGTACTTGTCGATCATGGTTTCAGGCTGCCATCGGCGCTTGATAACCGTCCATTGAAGTTTGATGAGTTTGAGAAAGCGACGAATCAGCTTGTCTATGTATCTGCAACACCAGGACCGTATGAAAGAGAGCATTCACCGGAAATGACCGAGCAGATTATCCGTCCGACAGGGTTGCTTGATCCGGTAGTGGATGTCCGTCCGATTGAAGGGCAAATTGATAATCTGATAGAAGAAATCAATAAACGAACCGAGCAGAATGAGCGGATCCTCGTCACCACACTTACGAAAAAAATGGCAGAGGACTTAACGGATTATTTAAAGGAGATAGGTATTAAGGTTGCGTATTTGCACTCTGAAATTAAGACACTTGAGCGAATCGAAATTATTCGAGATCTTCGTGTTGGCAAGTATGATGTGCTTGTCGGGATTAACCTTCTCCGTGAGGGGCTAGATATACCTGAAGTATCTCTCGTTGCGATACTCGATGCCGATAAGGAAGGGTTCTTGCGTTCAGAGCGGTCGCTCATCCAGACAATGGGCCGGGCTGCACGTAATGAGAACGGTCAGGTGGTAATGTATGCTGACCGGATTACCGGATCCATGGAAGTGGCAATTGATGAAACAAACCGCCGTAGAGAAAAACAGATTGCATACAATGAAAAACATAATATTACGCCTAAGACAATCCGAAAAGATGTACGGGGTGTAATCAGAGCAACGGTTGCAGCAGAAACACAGGAAGACTATGATAAGAAGCCAACCAGTCTGACAAAACTCTCTAAAGCGGAAAAACAGAAAGTGATCAAACAGATGGAAAAAGAAATGAAAGAAGCAGCAAAGTCGCTTGATTTCGAGAAGGCTGCTGAACTTCGTGATATTGTATTTGAATTGAAGTCTGAAGTGTAATCTTTAAAGTGGAAGGATGACCTGTTGATGCCTAGTAAGTCTATTAATATCCAGGGTGCCAGAGCACATAATTTGAAAAATGTCGATGTAACAATTCCAAAAAATAAACTTGTCGTCTTAACAGGCCTCTCCGGGTCAGGGAAGTCCTCATTGGCCTTTGACACGATTTATGCCGAGGGGCAGCGTCGCTATGTGGAATCTCTTTCCGCATACGCACGCCAGTTTCTGGGGCAGATGGATAAACCAGATGTGGATGCTATTGAAGGTCTGTCCCCTGCCATATCGATTGACCAGAAGACGACCAGTAAGAACCCGCGCTCGACCGTCGGTACGGTAACTGAAATTTATGATTACCTGCGGCTTCTGTATGCCCGGGTTGGCCATCCAACATGTCCGAAGCATGGAATCGAAATCACTTCCCAGACTGTTGAGCAGATGGTTGACCGGATTTTAGAATACCCGGAACGTACTAAGCTGCAGATTCTAGCTCCGGTCGTCTCCGGCCGAAAAGGTGAGCACGTTAAAACCTTTGAGAAGCTGAAGCAGGAAGGTTATGTCCGGATCCGTGTCGATAAAGAGATGCGGGAAGTTACAGAAGAGATTAAGCTTGAAAAAAATAAGAAACATTCCATTGAAGTTGTGGTTGACAGAATAGTTGTCAAAGATGGTGTCGCAGGAAGGCTGAGTGATTCGATTGAAACTGCACTCGGCCTTGGCGAGGGAAAAATCATCGTAGACGTTATCGGGGAAGAAGAGCTTATGTTCAGTGAAAATCATGCATGTCCGATTTGCGGGTTTTCAATTGGTGAACTGGAGCCCCGGTTATTTTCCTTCAACAGCCCTTTTGGTGCCTGCCCGACATGTGATGGGCTGGGCACGAATCTGGAAGTGGATATGGAGCTGGTTATACCGGACTGGAACCTGACGCTCAATCAAAATGCGATTGCTGCCTGGGAGCCGATTAGCTCACAGTACTATCCGCAGCTCCTTAAAAGTGTGTGCCAGCATTATGATATCGATATGGATACCCCAGTGAAGGATATCCCAGCAAAGAAAATGGAAAAAATACTTCATGGAAGTGGAAAGGAAAAAATCCATTTTCATTATGTAAATGATTTTGGCAGGACTCATGATAATTATATCTTTTTTGAAGGGGTATTGAATAACATCGCCCGCCGTTACAGGGAAACTTCTTCTGATTTTATCCGGGAAACACTAGGGAAGTATATGGCGCAGACAAACTGTCCGACATGTAAAGGATATCGTCTCAAGGAGGGGGCGCTTGCTGTATTGGTGAATGGGATGCATATCAGCAACGTTACCGACTATTCCATAACAGAAGCAAAAGAGTTCTTCCAAAATCTTAATCTGTCAGAGAAAGAAGAACAGATTGCCCGGATGATCCTGAAGGAAATCTGTAACCGGCTTGATTTTCTTAATAATGTTGGACTCGATTATCTGACGATGTCCCGTGCAGCAGGAACACTTTCCGGCGGGGAAGCCCAGCGGATTCGGCTTGCCACGCAGATCGGATCAGCGCTTACCGGAGTATTATATGTGCTTGATGAACCATCGATTGGTTTGCATCAGCGGGATAATGACCGACTTATCGAGACGCTGAAGCACATGCGTGATTTGGATAATACATTGATTGTGGTTGAACATGATGAAGATACTATGCTTGCAGCGGACTACCTGATTGATATCGGTCCGGGAGCGGGAGAGCATGGCGGAGAGATTGTTGCCAGCGGAACCCCAAACCAGGTGAAGAAAAACAAAAATTCGCTGACAGGCAAATATCTGTCAGGTGCTGAATACGTCCCATTGCCGGGCAAACGCCGCAAACCGACCAAGAAAAAAGTCGAGGTTGTCGGTGCGGAGGAGAACAACCTGAAAAACGTCACCGCTAAAATACCTATTGGTTTAATGACTGTCGTGACCGGTGTATCCGGGTCAGGGAAAAGTACGCTTGTGAACAGCATCCTGTATAAGTCATTGGCCAAGCAGCTTAATCGGGCCAAGCTTAAACCCGGGAAACATAAGAAAATAAACGGCATTAATAATATTGAGAAGGTAATCGATATTGACCAGTCTCCAATAGGACGAACACCGCGATCAAACCCTGCGACATATACAGGGGTATTTGATAATATCCGTGATGTATTTGCACAGACGAATGAAGCAAAAGTACGAGGATACAAAAAAGGGCGTTTTAGCTTTAATGTTAAAGGTGGACGTTGTGAGGCATGCCGCGGGGATGGAATCATCAAAATAGAGATGCACTTTCTGCCAGATGTATACGTACCTTGTGAAGTGTGTCATGGTAAGCGTTACAACCGCGAGACATTGGAGGTCAAGTACAAAGGGAAAAGTATTGCCGACGTGCTGGATATGACAATTGAAGAAGCGCTTGACTTCTTTGCCAACATCCCGAAAATAAAACGGAAACTCCAGACGATTTACGATGTGGGACTTGGCTATGTTAGACTCGGTCAGCCGGCAACAACATTGTCCGGCGGAGAGGCCCAGCGTGTTAAGCTTGCCAGTGAACTACATCGACGGTCTAATGGAAAATCATTCTATATTTTGGATGAGCCGACAACCGGTTTGCATGTTGATGATATTAAACGGTTATTGAACGTCCTCCAGCGTTTGGTTGAAAATGGTGACACGGTACTTATCATCGAGCATAACCTTGATGTGATTAAAACTGCCGATCATATTATCGACCTTGGGCCGGAAGGTGGCGACCGCGGTGGCCAGATAATTGCCACTGGAACACCAGAGGATATAACCAAAGTGGAAGAATCCTACACAGGTAAGTACCTGAAGCCTGTACTTGAACGGGATCGAGAACGAATGAAGGCGGATATGGAAAAACGCGAAAAGGTAGGATCGAAATAAGCCGAAAAGCAGCGGGCACATAACGTGCCCGCTGCTTTTCGTGTGTTTTGTTGCTCTTTAATCCTTGGAGTAGATAAGGAGTGCGTCACAGGAGTCGACTGTCCTACACCCCAATCAACGCATGTTAACGAAGGAAATACACGAAGACTCCAGCGGGAAAGCGAAGACGTTGAGATCCCACAGGGAGCGTTCTTTGCGAGCGAGGAGGCTCAGCTCGAGCCCGCGGAAAGCGTAGTGTATTTCCGTAGCGGTATGTTAATTCGCAGTTTATAGTTTATGTTTCAGAATCAGCTTAGCGAGAGCACTGCCGTTCAACCGGTCAAATATTTTGACGCCTGTGGTGTGTTTCGGTAAGGTGAAATGAGAAAGGTTCCCAGGGAGGAAAAGTTTTATGAAACCAATTGAAATTGAGAAAGCACAAGCGAAACTAGAAGAGTTTGCAGATAAAGATGTTTATGTGCATCTGGAAACGACTAATGGTGCATATGCAAGCCATTTTGACGATAAAGCATATAATGTTGGAGCATATATTCGAAATGCCCAGGTCACTTATTCGCAGGCCAAAATTGTCGGAGACGGGCAGACTTATCGTGCCGGCCTAAAAATGGATTTTGGCTGGATTTACGCAGAAGGACTCACGGACTGGACAATTCATGGCGATAATCAACTATTGCTTGCCGGACATGACAGAGAAGGGCGGCTTATGGTGTCCCTTCAAATCAGTGACACACCATTTCGTTATTAGGGAGGAGTAAGGCGATGAATAAAGAAAAACATGTCGTAGTAATATACCCGCATCCTGATGATGAATCGTTTGGTGCAGCAGGGACCATTACGAAGTACCGCCAGCAGGGTGTGCCGGTTACCTATTTATGCGGAACACTTGGAGAAATGGGAAGAAACATGGGATCACCAACTTTTGCAAACAGAGAAACACTGCCGGAAATTCGGAAAGAAGAGTTAAGAAAAGCGTGTGAAAACCTGGATGTTGAGTTACGGATGCTCGGCTACCGCGATAAGACAGTTGAGTTTGAGGATCGGCAGGAGGTCGCAGCTCATTTAAGGGATATTCTGGAGGAGATAAAGCCAAGTTTGGTAATCACTCATTATCCTGATCATGCCGTGCATCCCGATCATAATGCGCTAGGAGCAGCTGCTATTGAAGCTGTCCGCTTGATGAAGCCTGAAGAGCGCCCTAAAGTTTGGGCACAGGCTATTACCAACAACTATCTCGAAGAATTGGGAACTCCAGAGGTCAGCAATGATGTCACGGATGTTTTTGATGAGAAAATGGAAGCAATCCTCGCACATAAATCTCAGGCTAGCGGTGTTATCGGTAAATTCAGGGAAAATCCTGATTTAGAGACTGACCTGAAGGAAGAAGCAAAACGCCGGCTTGGAAAAGAGCAGTTTTATATATGGAACTTCAGTGAATAGTAGTAATGAGGAGGGATAATATGACAAAACGATTATATAGGTCACAAACTGAGCGAATGATCAAGGGAGTCTGCGGTGGCATCGCAGAGTATTTTAATATTGACCCTACAATCGTCCGGATTATCTTTGTGGCGCTGGCTTTCGCAGGAGGAGCATCCATCTACGCGTATATCATCGCAATCTTCGTTATCCCTAAGGAGCAGGATGTTCGCTGAAGTAGCTTGACCCGGTATGCAGTGCTGAACATCAATGCAGCACTGTAGTCCGGTTACATATAGAGACTTTTACGCAGCATTTCCGGATGCTGCGTTTTTTTACTAACGGAATTTATAATTTCTGATAGAGGTTAGTAGATGTAGACGAATGTCGAGTTTGCAAAATATCGGTTATGAATCTGCCAGGGGAAATAGAACAACCTGATATATAATGGACTTATTTTGAGGAATGCTTATACTTACTTCTAATAAAATATGCTACAATGTTAATCAGTAATCAGGGATTCAATTGGAGGTTTCAACATATGGCGAAAGTCCGCACAAAAGATTTGCTTGATAACTTTAATCTTACGCTGGTCGCTGGGGGCGATGGATTACATAGAGAAATTATTACGAGTGATATTTCCCGCCCGGGTATTGAGATGACCGGCTACTTCAGATATTATCCGAAAGAACGGTTACAATTGATTGGGAAGACAGAAATGACCTACTTCCTGGATCTTAACGATGAAAATAAAAAAGATCGTATGGAGCGGTTGTGCACGGATGTAACCCCTGGAATTGTGGTCTCCCGAGCGATGGATATTCCCCAAGTGATGATTGATGCAGCGAACGCGGCCGGTGTTCCCATTTTGCATTCACCTAGAAAAACGACACGTGTCATCAGCCGACTGACAAACTATCTGGAAGCAAAATTCGCACCGTTTACTGCAATTCATGGGGTGCTTGTAGATATCTATGGTGTGGGTGTCCTGATCACGGGCCAGAGTGGTGTCGGAAAAAGTGAAACCGCGCTTGAACTGGTTAAACGAGGCCATCGTCTTGTCGCAGATGACAGTGTCGAAATCAGGCAGGAAGATTATGACAGTCTCATCGGTAATTCTCCTCCTTTAATAGAACATCTTCTTGAAATTCGAGGACTGGGCATTATCAATGTAATGACGCTGTTCGGAGCTGGCTCGGTCCGAAGTTACAAAAAAATCTCGCTGATTATCAGTCTGGAGCTCTGGGATCAGAACAAGCAGTACGACCGGCTGGGACTTGACGAGGAAAAGATGAAAATAATGGATGTAGAGCTTCCGAAAGCCACAATTCCGGTACGTCCTGGACGAAACCTTGCCGTCATTATTGAGGTGGCAGCGATGAACTTCCGGCTGAAGCGAATGGGCGTGAATGCTGCGGAAGAATTCTCCGACCGACTGACAACCATGATTGAGCAGGAGAACAATGAAACTGAATAGGAGTGATTGTGTTGATGTGTAGTGCACCTGTACTGGACCGGGTCTTTCTGGACATCGGTCCGCTGACAGTATATTGGTATGGTGTAATTATTGCTTTTGGAGCATTTCTTGGTCTTTACCTGGCCACAAAAGAGTCTGATCGGCTAGGCTTGAAAAAAGACCTGATGGTTGATCTGGTTGTCTTCGCTATACCAATTTCCATTATTTTTGCACGGATTTATTATGTAATACCAGAATGGGAACGCTATAACCAGGCCCCCTGGTGGGATGTTTTCGCTGTCTGGGAAGGCGGAATTGCTATACATGGCGCGTTAATCGGGGCAGTTTTAACTGCGATTGTCTACAGCCGGGTCCGGAATGTTTCGTTCTGGCAGCTTGCTGATATCGCCGCCCCAGGTCTCATCCTTGGTCAGGCAATTGGACGCTGGGGCAATTTTATGAATCAGGAAGCACACGGCGGACCAATCGCAGAATCTACATATAACAGTTTCCATCAGTACCTGCCTGATTTTATTATGAATCAAATGTGTATTGACGGAATCATGTATCATCCGACGTTTTTATATGAATCATTTTGGAACATACTTGTATTTGTTTTTCTATTAGTTCTTCGTCGCCGTAACCCGCTACGCGGGGAAGTATTCCTGAGCTATATCATGACCTATTCAGTTGGACGCTTCTTTATTGAAGGAATGCGTACGGACAGCTTGTATTACGGACCGTTCCGTGCTGCACAAGTGATCTCCGTACTTATCATCATAGCCGGGATTGCGCTGATTATTTATCGAAGAAAGTCTGGTCAGGCTAACCGCCATTATGATGGTAAAAAAGTGAAGCAGAAGAAGTAGCAGATGAAAAGAGGGTTTTACGATTGAAAGGAATTATAATGAGGGGATTGCAACAGGGGTTCAAAGTTACATGGACATTAGGAAAAGTCATTTTTCCAATCACCCTGATTGTTACAATTTTACAATATACACCAATTTTGCCGTGGATTATTGGGAAACTGAGTCCGATCATGCAACTGATCGGACTCAGTGGGGAAGCGGCAGTGCCACTTGTGCTTGGAAACTCGCTCAATCTCTATGCAGGGATTGCTGCGATTGTTTCATTCGATTTTTCGGTAAAAGAAGTTTTTATCATGGCTGTCATGCTGTCTTTTTCACATAATCTTTTTATCGAATCGGCTGTGGCTTCTAGAGTCGGTGTCAGCTGGTGGCTAATTTCGGGAATACGGATTTCACTTGCGCTATTCTCAGCTGTGCTAATCAACCTGTTATGGAACGGCGGTGTTGAACAGGCGCAATATGGACTGATTTCGTCGTCGGATGCAGTATTGAACGGGTGGAGCGAAATTTCGTTCTATGGCGTGGAAACTGCATTCATGGCTGTTGTCCAGCTTGCGTTAATTGTGATACCACTCATGGTGGTAATGCAATTTCTTCGTGAAAAAGGCTGGCTGAATATCTTATCTGATAAGCTTGCTCCGTTCACGCGGGCAATGGGCATGGAAAAGAATACATCGATGACGCTCGTTGCCGGGCTGACTATCGGGCTAGCTTATGGTGCAGGGCTGATGATTCAAGCGGTGGAAGAAGATGGGGTTTCACGCCGGGATATGTATTTGGCGCTGATTTTCCTGGTCTCATGCCACGCGGTTGTTGAAGATACACTTATTTTTATACCGCTTGGAATTCCAGTATGGCCGTTATTGCTAATCCGGCTAACTACTGCAATTGTACTGACTATGACGGTTGCCTATGTATGGCGCCGTGTTGACAAACGAAAAAAGAAGGGAATCTCCAATGAGCATTCATACACTACTCTTTGATTTGGACGGAACATTAATCGATACGAATGAGCTTATCATCACTTCATTCATGTACACATTTCAGCAATATGGACGAGAACTTTCCCGTGAGCAAGCAATCGAATTTATCGGACCACCATTAAGAGATTCGTTTGAGCAGGTTGACCCTGAAAAGGTGGAAGCAATGGTGGAGACATACCGGGAACATAATTTGTTTCATCATGATGACTTTGTCACTGCGTTTCCGAACGTTGTCGAAGTAATAGACACACTCAAAATGAATGGTTTTAAGCTTGGGATTGTGACTACAAAAATGCGCCGGACGGTTGAAATGGGGCTGAAAGTCACTGGTCTGGATTCTTACTTTGAAACAATCATTACACTGGATGACGTAACACATGCCAAGCCGCACCCGGAACCGATCCTGAAAGCGATGCGCGAGTTGGATGCCGATGCAGCGTCCATCGTGATGGTCGGGGATAATTCCCATGATATTGAGGCTGGTCATAATGCCGGTGTCCGGACCGCTGCGGTTGCTTGGTCACTGAAAGGCAAAGAAAAACTGTTGGAATATAATCCAACCTATATGCTCGATGATATGCGTGATCTACTGAAAATTGCAGGAGTGTAAACAATGCGGAAAACTGATCGGTATTATGTTGAGAATGCCAATCCACTCTGGAAGATTTATAAGACAGTATCATTCTGGAAAGTGGTTAAAAATTTTATATTCATCCAGATTGCCCGGTATACACCTTTTTTGGGTTTGAAAAACTGGCTATACCGGACATTTCTAAGAATGAAGGTTGGAAATCAGACAGCTTTTGCGCTGATGGTTATGGTCGATATTATGTTTCCCGAAAAAATAACGGTCGGCAAAAATAGCGTAATAGGTTACAACACAACGATTCTGGCACATGAATATCTGATTAAGGAATACCGCATTGGTGAGGTGCAAATCGGCGATGAAGTTCTGATTGGCGCGAATTCAACCATACTCCCAGGTGTAACAATTGGCGACGGGGCAGTAGTATCAGCTGGCACCCTTGTCCATAAGGATGTCCCGCCAGGCGCATTTGTCGGGGGCAACCCGATGCAGGTTATTTATACGAAAGAAGAAATGAAAGAACGAATGGACGAAAATTTATAAACGAATATTCACAGCGATGGAACCATGCACAAGGGTATAAAGCCTATGCATGGTTCTTTTTAAGTACTGGGAGACGTTGTGCTTGATAAAATTTACCGGAATTTGGGAAGAGAATGGTAAGAGCTTAAAGGAATGACCGTGTATTCTGGAGAATAATCTGGAAGAGATAAAGGAGGATGAGCGATGGGTAAGTATATTATGGCACTTGATCAGGGGACAACCAGTTCGCGGGCAATAATATTCAACCATGATGGTGAGGTTGTAGAAACTGGCCAACGGGAGTTTGAGCAGTTTTTCCCAAAACCGGGATGGGTGGAACATGATGCAGAAGAAATCTGGACATCGATGCTTTCATGTATATCCGATGCACTAAGAAAAGGCCGGGTAGAGCCGGAGGAGATTGCCGGAATCGGGATTACCAACCAGCGTGAGACGACAGTCGTTTGGGACCGGACTACCGGAAAGCCGATTTACAAAGCAATCGTATGGCAGTCACGGCAAACGGCGGAAATTTGTGATCAGCTAAGAGAAGACGGCTATAACGATTTATTCCGGCAAAAAACCGGGCTGCTGCTCGATCCTTACTTTGCCGGAACGAAGGTGAAATGGATACTGGACAATGTGGATGGTGCCAGAGAGAAGGCCGAAAACGGTGATCTGTTGTTCGGCACGATTGATACATGGATAGTTTATAAGCTTACAGGCGGAAAAAAACATATCACCGATTACTCTAACGCTTCCAGAACACTAATGTACAATATTTACGATTTGAAGTGGGACGAGGAACTGCTCGATATCCTTGAAGTACCTGAATCGATGCTGCCAGAGGTCAAACAGTCATCTGAAGTATATGGTGAAACCGTGAGCTACCACTTCTTTGGTCATAATGTACCCATCGCTGGGATCGCGGGTGACCAGCAGGCGGCGCTGTTTGGGCAGGCCTGCTTTGAAAAAGGAATGGCAAAAAATACGTATGGTACCGGGTGCTTCATGTTGTTGAATACCGGGGAAAAAGGCGTTAAATCGGATAATGGACTGCTGACCACCCTCGCATGGGGAGTTGACGGCAAAGTTGAATATGCGCTGGAAGGCAGCATTTTTGTCGCTGGGTCGGCAATCCAGTGGCTCCGTGATGGCCTAAGGCTGATTAAATCGTCACCGGAAAGTGAACCACTGGCGAAAGCAGTTGATTCAACGGACGGTGTCTACGTGGTACCGGCGTTTGTTGGACTGGGAACACCTTATTGGGACAGCGATGTAAGAGGCGCGGTTTTCGGTCTGACCCGAGGTACCAGCAAGGAACATTTTGTCCGTGCGACACTGGAGTCACTTGCATATCAGACCCGTGATGTGGTTGATGTAATGATGGAAGATTCAGGAATAGATCTGAAGACGCTCCGTGTAGATGGCGGCGCAGTTAAAAATAACTTCCTCATGCAGTTCCAAAGTGACATGCTTGATGTACCGGTTGAACGACCGGTTGTTAATGAGACGACTGCACTTGGTGCGGCATACTTGGCTGGACTTGCGGTCGGATTCTGGGAAAGTAAAGAAGAGATTGCCGAACAGTGGAAACAGGATCACACGTTTGAACCGGATTTTTCTGAAGAAGAACGGGAGCGCTATTTTGCCGGATGGAAAAAAGCAGTGAAAGCGGCCCAGGCGTTTAAATAAAGCAGTTATTTATTAGGATGTGACAAACTATGAATTCATTTTCAAGCTATGACCGCGAATTGGTTTTCAAAAGAATAGAGAATACTACGCTCGATTTACTTGTAATCGGCGGTGGCATCACTGGTGCGGGAATTGCGCTTGACGCAGTTACCCGGGGACTGCGGACGGCGGTTGTGGAAATGCAGGATTTCGCAGCAGGAACGTCCAGCCGTTCTACCAAGCTGGTACATGGCGGTCTGCGGTACCTCAAGAATTTTGAAGTAAATGTGGTATCTGAAGTCGGAAGGGAGCGGGCGATAGTTTATGAAAACGGCCCCCACGTAACCACGCCAGAATGGATGATGCTGCCGTTTTACAAGGACGGAAACTTTGGACCCTACATGACAAACATTGGTTTATGGATGTATGACTTTTTGGCGCGCGTTAAACGGGATGAACGCCGTAAAATGCTAAGTGCAGAAGAAGCGTTGGAAAAAGAACCGTTAGTAAACAGTGAGGGGCTGAAGGGTGCCGGTTTTTATGTGGAGTATAAGACTGACGACGCCCGGCTGACGATTGAGGTTATGAAAAAGGCAGTCCAAAAAGGAGCACATGCGATAAATTACTCGAAGGCGGTGGACTTTTTATATACGGACGGCCGGATTGCCGGGGTAGTAGTTGAAGACAAGATCAATGGCGAGCGTCGCGACATTTTCGCAAAAAAAATAATTAATGCCGGCGGGCCGTGGGTCGATGAGCTCCGCGAAATCGACGGCTCAAATCATGGCAAGTCACTTCATCTGACTAAGGGAGTACACCTGGTATTTTCACAGGAACGTTTTCCGCTTAAACAGGCGATTTATTTTGACGCACCGGATGGTCGGATGATTTTTGCTATTCCACGCAATGCAAAAACTTATGTAGGTACGACCGACACCAGTTATGAAGGCGATATCAAGCACCCTGTAATGACTGTAAGGGACAGGGATTATCTGCTTGATACAATCAATTACATGTTTCCATCGCTGGATATGAGAGCTGACGATGTGGAGTCGAGCTGGGCAGGGCTGCGACCATTGATTCAGGAAGAGGGAAAAGATCCTGGCGAGATTTCACGAAAAGATGAAATCTTCATATCCGATTCGGGGCTGATTTCCATGGCTGGCGGGAAATTGACTGGCTACCGTAAAATGGCCCAGGAAGCGGTTGATACAGTGACCGATCAGCTGAAGAAGAAAGAAGGCATCCTGTATTCTGATTCAGATACCGAGCATCTGCCAATCTCCGGCGGTGAGGTCGGCGGTTCGGACGGATTCCAGCGATTCAAAGAGCGCAAAATCGCTGAGGCCGTTGTGCTCGGTATCGAAGAAAGACATGCCGAGTATCTCATCCAGAGATACGGCGCCAATATTGATAAGATATTTGAAATTCATCAGGGTGATATTCCGCTTGCGAATGAGGCAGGGATTGATCCGGTCGTGTTCGCCGAACTGGTATATGCCATCGAACACGAGATGGCATACACACCAGCTGACTTTTTCGTGCGGCGGACGGGTGCACTGTTCTTTGATATTGATTACGTCCGGCAACATAAGGATAAAGTCATTGTGTATATGGCAAAGGAACTCGGATGGGAAGCCACCCAGAAAGATCGCTATGTTGAGGAACTTGACCAATTATTATACGAGGCAGTAAATCCGGCTGAATAAGCCGGATTTTTTTATGGTACGAAAATAAATATTAATTGGGAGTTTTGGGTGCGGATATCAAAAAGAAATCATCCGTTCAAGTTTACTTTGAAGATCCTTCTTGCCTATAAAGAGGATTTTGTAACACCGAGACGGCTGAGGGATGCGCAAGTGCTAACGGTATGGGAAGAGACTGCCAATATCCTTGGCTTGGAAGTGCTTTGATAATCATATATAATTCTCCCAATAATTGTGGTATACTTTATTCGGTAAGTTTCGACAAATAGGGGGATATACATGCAGCATTTGGAGAAAAAAGATAGTGGAAAACATAATAATGTTATCCCTTTTATCCCGGATGGCGAGTTTTATTTTACAAAAGGCGTAGAAGCCTTTCAAAAGCACAAATTTGATATTTCAATAAAGTGGTTGCGTAAAGCAATCGAAATGGCACCACAGGAACCACTGTACCAGTGTCAGTTATCTATCATATATACCGAGGTTGGCGCCTATCATGCGGCAAACCAGCTTCTGACCAAGGTAATGCAGGCGTCCGGTGACAAGTATACTGACTGCTATTATCTGCTGGCAAACAATTATGCCCACTTAGGGCTTCTTAACGATGCAAAGAAATTCGCGGAGTCCTATCTTGAAAAAGAACCCGAGGGAGAGTTCCGGGAAGAGGCCGAGCAACTTCTTGAAGTGATTGATTTTGATGATGATGAAGAGGAAGACTGGGATATTGAGATTGAAGATGAATTGCTCATTTACCAAGAAACGGTTTTTCATTACATGGAGAACTGTCAGTGGGATAAGGCTCTTCCGTTGCTGGAAGAGATGATCACCCTCTTCCCCGAGCATAAACTGACTAAGCATGACTATACGCATGCATTATTCTATTCGGGCTATGAAGATGATGCGATTGAGATGGAACAGGATATTTTAAAAGAAGAACCAGAAAACCTGCACAGTCATATTAACTTGGCAATATTTTATTATGAGTTGGGGCAGAAGCAGGAATATGAATCCCATATTCAGGCATTACTAAATGTATATCCGATGCATGAACAGCAGAAATTGCGTGTCGCCGTGACACTTGCTCGTACTGGTGTATATCATGAAGCATATGCACGTTTTCGCAGGCTGAATAATGGACTGGTAAAACACCATATTTCCTACTTTAAATGGTACAGTACTGCAGCATACAAACTTGGTGACGAATCCAAGGCGATTTCGCTGTGGGAAGAAGGCTGCAGAAAACATAAAACACTGTCTAGACAAGAAAGACCGTGGAGTAGCTGATGATCTCTGTATGAGCAGAAAATTAGACTAATCTGCGGACTTTCTATACGATGAATGTGGCTTGAACAAATTGTAAGGAAAGGGCTGATTTTCATGTCCGAGGATCGTATGTATGATGTAATTATTGCAGGTGCGGGCCCTGCAGGAATGACTGCTGCAGTTTATGCGTCCCGTGCCAACCTTGACACACTAATGATTGAACGGGGAATTCCGGGTGGCCAGATGGCCAACACAGAAGACGTCGAGAACTATCCTGGTTACGACCATATTCTGGGACCTGATTTATCTAATAAAATGTTTGAACACGCTAAAAAATTCGGTGCTGAATACGCTTATGGCGATATCAAAAATGTTGTTGACCATGGTGATTATAAAACTGTTACAGCAGGAACCAAGGAATATAATACACGTGTACTGATTATTACGACTGGTGCACAGTATAAAAAGCTTGGCATTCCGGGCGAAGAAGAACTTGGCGGCCGTGGTGTTTCATACTGTGCAGTATGTGATGGCGCATTCTTTAAACAGAAGAACCTTGTCGTTGTTGGTGGGGGAGACTCTGCCGTTGAGGAAGGAATCTACCTGACGCGGTTTGCTGAGAAAGTAACCATCGTTCACCGTCGTGACAAGTTGCGCGCACAGAAGATTCTCCAGCAACGTGCATTTGATAACGATAAAATTGATTTCATTTGGAACACCGAAGCAAAAGAAATCAATGGACCAGAAGGAAAAGTCAGCAGTGTCACGCTGGTAAACAATGAAACCGGTGAAGAATATGAACATCCGATTGACGGTGTATTTATCTATATTGGAATGGTACCATTGAGTGAGCCATTTAAATCCCTTGGAATCACCAATGAAGAAGGCTATATTCCTACCAACGAACACATGGAAACATCCATTCCAGGAGTGTTTGCTGCAGGGGATATCCGTGAAAAAACTCTTCGACAAATTGTGACAGCAACAGGTGATGGAAGTATTGCAGCTGAATCCGCACAAAAGTATATTGAAGAGCTTCAGGATGAGCTAAAAGCCGCTAAATCAGAAGCCTGATTTATGTTAACGAATTCTTTATATAAAGTAATTACTTCTTAACGCGGCTGTAACACGTTCGAAATAATTTTGGGGTACAATATAGTTAACTAATTGACCCCCTTTTAATAGATAAATTAGTTGTTGCACAGGTGAACCTCACCTGTGCTTTTTTTGTTAAAAAACTTGTCCATCCATGTCGAATAAAAATCATATCCTTTTTGTTTGGGTGCATTCGTTGTATAATAAGAATGATGCACAAGAATTCCTCTTAAAGAATGAGGTGCGACAGGAATGCAACGTGTAACAAACTGCATATTATTAAATGACGATAAAGTTTTACTATTAAAGAAACCACGCCGGGGCTGGTACGCAATTCCAGGTGGAAAGATGGAGCAGGGTGAGACGGTGAAGGAATCCGTCGTACGGGAATACCGGGAAGAGACCGAGTTAAACCTGAAGAATCCGTCACTTGCAGGAGCCTTCACTTTTTCCATATACCAGGATGATGTGTTGGTCCACGAGTGGATGATGTTTACCTTTTTTTGTACCGATTTTGCCGGAGAACTGACCGAAGAATGCAATGAAGGTGAATTGGAGTGGGTTCCCACTGCTGATATAAAGAATTTACCGATGGCGGAAGGGGACAGGAAAATTTTCGAGCATGTCCTGTCATCGGAGGAAGTACTGTACGGATCGTTTTTTTACACCGACGATTATCAACTAATCAGGTCACGTCTCGATCCATCCAGATCTTAAAGGGGAGAAACACAGAATGTCTAAAAAAGAACAGGAAACAAAATTAGTTGTCATTACAGGGATGTCCGGTGCAGGGAAGACTGTTGCCGTTCAGAGTTTCGAGGATTTGGGATATTACTGCGTGGATAACCTGCCGCCAGCATTACTCCCTAAGTTTCTGGAACTTATGCGGGACTCCACGAATAATATTCATAAAGTGGCCCTTGTGATGGATTTGCGTGGACGTGAGTTCTTTGAGTCCTTATTTGAAGCACTTGATTTGCTCGGGACCGAGGACTGGCTTGATGAACATATCCTGTTTCTTGATGCAAAAGACGAAGCACTGGTAACACGGTACAAAGAGACTCGGCGTTCCCATCCACTTGCTGTGGGCGGACTGCCACTGAACGGGATTCAGCAGGAGCGTCGTATACTCGATGAGCTTCGCGGGAGAGCCCAGCGGATTATCGATACGACTAATTTAAAACCGAAAGAACTGCGGGAGAAGATCTTGAAGGCTTATACGGAGAAAAAACAAGAAATTTTCTCGGTTCATATGGTTTCATTCGGCTTTAAATATGGACTGCCAATTGATGCGGATTTAGTATTTGATGTGCGTTTTCTCCCAAACCCGCATTATGTATCACATATGCAGCCGTTAACCGGGCTCAATCCTGAGGTTGCTTCGTATGTATTCAAATGGAGCGACACGCAGAAGTTTAACGAAAAGGTCCTTGACCTGCTGCAGTTCATGCTTCCGCAATATAAAAAAGAAGGCAAGTCGCAGCTCGTCGTGGCGATTGGCTGTACCGGCGGGCAACACCGTTCGGTTGCATTGGCTGAGTATTTTGCTAAACAGCTTTCATCGAATTATATAACCCATGTCAGTCATCGCGATATTGACAAGAGAAAGGGACATTAATATGCGTAACAAAATACGTCCGCGGGTTGTGGTGGTTGGCGGAGGTACCGGCATGCCGGTGCTTCTGCGCGGCCTTAAAGATCTGCCCATCCATCTGACTGCACTTGTAACAGTAGCGGATGACGGCGGAAGTACTGGACGACTCAGAAATGAATTGGAGATACCAGCACCAGGGGATATCCGCAATGTGATCGCAGCGCTTTCGGACGCAGAACCAATGCTGCTGGAACTGTTTCAGCATCGTTTTACTATCGGAAATGGTCTATCAGGACACTCCATGGGTAATCTGCTGCTCGCGGCGATGACCTCGATCACCGGCAATTTTTATACGGGAATCAAGGAAATCTCCAGGGTACTGAATGTAAAAGGGAATATTTATCCGATTTCCAATCAGAGTATGTCTTTGCATGCAAGAATGACGGATGGAACGGTTGTTTCAGGTGAATCAAACATCCCACTTGCTAACAAAAAAATTGAACGTGTATTTTTGAGTCCGCAACCGGTTCTCCCCCTTCCGAATGCGGTACAAGCTCTTAAAAACGCTGATTTGGTGGTGATTGCACCGGGGAGCTTGTATACGAGCATCTTGCCGAATCTGATTATTCCTCAAATTGATACAGCACTTCAGGAAACACAAGGGAAAGTTGTATATGTTTGCAACGTCATGACACAGGCCGGCGAGACAACCGGTTATACGGCTGCCGATCATATTCAGGCAATTCGTGATCATATCGGTGATAACTGCGTTGACTCCATTGTGGTGCATAATGAACCGATTAACCGGAATGTGCGTGACGTATATGCCGAGGAAAACGCGGAACCGGTAATATACGATACCGATCGTTTGCTTGAAATGGGATTACAGATAATCGAAAGTGATATTATCAATCATTCACATACAACACTACGGCATGACACACGTAAAATTGCCAAATTGCTTTATTCACTGATTGACCAATCGTAAGAAAGTGGAACAGGGGGTGTGAGAATGTCGTTTGCTTCAGAGATAAAAAAAGAATTGACGGGCGTTGAACTGGATACTTGCTGTAAATATGCCGAACTTGCGGCACTTGTACGGATGAACGGAGCGGTTTCCATGTCAAGACAAGGATATACCCTTGATGTGCAAACTGAAAATGCTGCGATCGCCCGTCGTATTTATACGTTGATAAAATCGCTGTATTCATTTCCGGTGGAATTACTGGTTCGAAAAAAAATGAAACTGAAAAAGAATAACGTCTATATTGTCCGGATGAAAGAAGATGTTCAAAAAATGTTATCCGACTTGGGGATTCTCGAGGGTGAGTATAAATTGTCTCAAACAATCCCCGATAAGTATATGAAGAAAGAGTGCTGCAGAAGATCATATCTTCGTGGGGCATTTCTGGCTGGCGGATCAATTAATAACCCAGAAACATCTTCATACCATCTGGAAATCTCCAATTTTTATCAGGAACATAATGACGCGTTATGTGAACTGCTCAACAGTTTCAATTTACGTGCACGGAAGTTGGAGCGGAAGAAAGGGTACATTACCTATTTAAAAGAAGCAGAAAAAATAACCGAATTTCTTAGCATAATTGGCGCACATAATGCATTATTTAAATTTGAGGATGTACGTATTGTCCGTGATATGCGTAACTCGGTCAACAGATTGGTTAACTGTGAAACAGCTAATCTTAATAAGACGATAGGCGCAGCATTCAGGCAGATTGAAAACATCAAACTGATTGAGCAGACTGTCGGGCTGGAAGCATTACCTGAAAAATTGCGGGAGATAGCAGTACTCAGGGTGCAGCATCAGGACGTTTCCCTGAAGGAACTCGGTGAGCTGGTTTCAAGCGGGAAGATTTCGAAGTCCGGTGTAAATCACCGCCTGAAAAAGATTGATGAGTTTGCAGAAAAAGTTCAACAGGACCAGGCGATTAAAAAGTAATTTTTCACCCTCTCATCCTGCTGATATGATATAATTACGTTACATTAAATAAAAATTCTAAAAAGTAAATGCTTTTTTAGCAATTTGCTATAAGGCTTGGTAATAGCCAGGTTTGCTAAATAATGTCGGCGCGATTCAGCGCTGCCCTTTTTTCATAAGGTTGAAAACGATTACAAACAGGGAGATGAGGAAATTTGGTTGAGAGATCAGTAAAAGTTGAGCTTGATTCAGGACTGCAGGCAAGGCCTGCCGCGCAATTTGTCCAGGAGGCAAACCGTTATACGGCACACCTGTTTCTTGAAAAGGATGGTAAGCGGGTTAATGCGAAAAGCATCATGGGTCTGATGAGCTTGGCTATTACTACGGGGGAAACAATCACGCTGATTGGGGATGGCAATGATGCCGAGGTGGCACTGAATCATCTTTCGGCATTCGTGACAAAAGAATAAGATAAATGGCCGCCGCTCTATTTTTATGAAGCTCAGTTTGGTGGAAAAATAATTGAATTGGCATATGAATTACCAGACTAAATCGCTTAGCGGTTTGGTCTTTGTTTTTTATACCAAGGAATTGCCCCGCAGAATAGGAATTCAAGTTGAAAAATAAAAAAATCCTACAGATCAGCTAAGCGGCTCCTCATTCCGCTAAAAGCGAAAAATGAGGTTGTAAAGGGCCTGAGGAGGATCCTGTGGTTCCGCTAAATGACCAATAGGAACACAATCTTGACTAAAAATAGTCAATTAGCGGAACCAGAATCCGAAATCATGCTTTAAGAAGGAATTTAGAGGAAATAACGGAAGAGGTTCCGATAAACAGTGACTGATGAACGCCTAATGAAATAGGGCACATCCTGATGGTACAAGCGACTCAACTGCTATTTAGAAAAACAGCAAACTAAAAAAGCTGCCCGCGAATGGACAGCTTTTAGCATCTTTATTTCCTATCTGAATTGCGTTCTAAAATCTTGTCGATCAAGCCGTATTCAACTGACTTTTCAGCAGTCATAAAGTTATCACGGTCGGTATCGCGCTCAATAACTTCTAGCGGCTGGCCAGTGCGTTCAGCAAGAATCTCATTTAGTTTTTCACGCATTTGGATAATACGGCGTGCATGGATTTCGATATCCGCAGCCTGACCCTGTGTTCCACCGAGTGGCTGGTGAATCATAACTTCACTGTTAGGCAGAGCATAACGCTTACCTTTTTCACCAGCTGCCAGCAGGAATGCACCCATGGATGCTGCCATACCTGTACAGATGGTTGATACGTTTGGTTTGATGAACTGCATGGTATCGTAAATTGCCATACCGGCTGTAATGGATCCGCCTGGTGAGTTGATGTACAGAGAAATATCTTTATCCGGATCTTCTGCTTCAAGGAAGAGAAGCTGTGCTACAATTGAGTTGGAAACATTATCATCAATTGCACTTCCTAGCATAATAATGCGGTCTTTTAATAAACGGGAGTAGATATCATAGGCGCGTTCTCCACGGTTTGTCTGTTCAATGACTGTGGGAATTAAATTCATTTAAAGTTCCTCCTTAAACATCGATTCATCCATTATTCTTGGATATCTTTATCTTAACTATTAGGTCAAAAAAGGTCAAACAAAACGTTCAACTATTTTGGCAAAAAATCTCTTTCCCCATCATTCCCTTATCAACGGAATATAAACGTATGAATCAGACAAGTTTGTACTTATTTTTTGGTCGTCCGGGCCTCCCATACTCTGAAATTATCTCAACTTCGCCTTTATTTTCCATGTAGTTTAAATAGCGGTGAACGGTCTGGTAGGCAATCGGCAAAGATTGTTGAATTTCATTAATTGTTGAAGGGTTATCCTGGTTGATTAAATATTCCTTAATTGATTGTAAGGTAGTTTGGCTTATTCCTTTTTCTACAAAAGCACTGCTATTATTCCCGGATAATTTTACTATCTTCAGATTTATTTTAATCCGAGAAATAAGATCAGGTGCTTTAATAGGCTTTAAAGCAAAGTCAGTTGCACCGGCATTTAAAAAAGTGTCTGCCACGTCCTGTCGCTCGTCAACTGTCAGAATAATAATGGGAACCCTTTTGTCTATTTTGCGCAGTTCTCTGGTCGCTCTAATACCATCCCAATCAGGCATGTGATAATCAAGAAGTACAAGGTCTGGTCTTATGTAACTGAATCGCTCAACTCCCTGTTTACCTGTATGTGCTTCAACCACCTGCCAGCCTACATAATCGCAGATTTCCCTGAGAGTAAAGCGAATATCTTCATTATCATCAACTATTAGTATAGTGGTACTCATTTACTTCATCACCTGCTTCTAATATTGGTAGGGAAATAACCATTTGGGTATAGCTTCCAGGAATGCTGTGAACATTAACTTTTCCCCCGTGGTTTTGAATAACTCTCCTTACAAATGACAATCCAATCCCTGAGGAATTTTTTGTACTGAAACCATCCTGCCAAATACTTTCTATGTGTTCAGATTTAATACCAGGCCCATCGTCCTTGATTTTAAAAATAACTTCCCTATTAATACTTTTGACATCCACGTGTATATTTCCTTTTTTTCCAGCAAATGAACTGATTGCATTTTCAATTATATTAGATATCGCCCGCGAAAACCGTATCTTGTTGACTTGGATACAGGGAAGGTTGTCGTCCAATTCAATTTCCATATTTACTTGCTGCTCATCTAGGCTGAGATGGCTAGTTACATATTCCAAGAGTTCTTTTACTGTTAATTCCTGTTTAATATTTTCGGATAATATTTCTGAAATCATATCTTTCATTTTTTCTACAGAATGCTCCATGCGAGTAAAATAATTCTTGAAAGGGGTACTGGAAGCGCCCTGCAATTTCATCTCAATTAGGGAAATTAAACCTTGCACTGTAACAAGGGGAGTTTTCAGGTCATGAACCAGCATATTTATTTCTTTATATACCTTGGATTCCACAAGAGCAGTTTTAGTTTCTTTTAACTCTTCCTCCTGGACCTGATACTTTTTTAGCGTATCAATCTGTTTATTCGATAGATGAAGGAGAAGGGTAAATATGAAAGCAATCGTCAGAAAAACAATAAAAAACACGGATGCAATGGTGTTGAGCAGGCTATTTCCGGTCAGGAAACTATCAGCTGTCTTAATGCTGGTTGCAAGATCATTTGTACCGAATCCAAATACTGTTAAAGCAGGGATTAGTTGCAACCAATGGGCTGCCAATAATGCAAAAAGCAAATTAACCCCGTAAGTAAAATAAAAATATTTATATCTCTGATTATACATCTGAAGCAGCAAAATAAGTCCTATGAAAAACAGCTGGCCAGAATAGGAAAAATTAGTATTATATAAATAGTTTAATAAAGTCAAATTGAACAAGCATATCCCTGCAAAGAAATAAGGGTATGTTACTGGATCCTGACTTTTTGCAAGTGAAGATGTTAACAGCATGGAGCCATAGTATATAGGGAAGAAAATTAGCAAACATCTTGCCATATATACAAATGAGGCAATAATTACTAATCCACTATCTGAATGTGTAATACTGTGCATCACACTGTCGACCACAAACCGTGACCAGTTACTGAAGAACTGGGGCATTGTTCCGCCTGCTAATATTAAGAATAAACCTGTTAATCCACCAATAAGATTGTTTTGCTTCTTTCTCATATTCATCGCCTTTCAGCCTAGATGTTATCTATAAACCGAATTAAAAGGAATTTTAATATCTTCTAAATCACTTACCAGAGTAACAGGAACAGAGTGTTTATTTAGCAACTGTATAGCTTTTTCAGTATCATTCATGTTTTTCAACCCAATAAAATAATCCGCAAATGGTGCAATATTCTCAAACAGTCTCCATGACTGCTTGTCATTCCTGTGTATTCCAGTAGGATCGACCACAACAATTGGCAGTTTAGTTTTACCTGCTTCTTTTAATAATGACGTTATTCGATCCCTTTCTTCCTGAAAAGATCGGATTGTATTAGACTGCCCATTGGCACTGTAACCAAGCATAATGACGACACTTTTGTAATCGTACAAGTCGGTAGCTAAAGCTATTGGCCTGTAGTCAGCCTCTAGATTGAGATTTTCCGCTATCGATGACAGAATAGTAGCTTCAGCCGCCTGGCCTGCTGAGGTGATTAATATTTTCTCTTCTGCAATTGGGGCAGGGAGATTGGGATAGGTGTTAATGTGTTTTGGCTCGGTGTTAACAAAGAACCATATAGATAAAGCTGTCCCAATTAAAATACAGAAGAAAACAGGGATATATTGTTTCACTTAATAATAACCCTCCCAGGATGGAATTTGTTTTAGTAATTGAAAAAAGGTAAAGCACGCAGCTTTACCTAATCTTACTATAAATTTTAAAAATTGTAATTACTTTATTGCTTTAACCTTGGATCCAGGGCATCACGAAGGCCATCGCCAAATAGATTGAACCCGAGAACGACAAGAAAGATAGCAATGCCTGGGAATGTAACTACCCAAGGAGCAGTCTGTAAAGCATCACGACCTGCATCGAGCATAGCTCCCCATTCAGGCTTAGGAGGCTGAGCGCCAAGACCGAGGAAACTTAAACCGGCCGCATCCAGAATTGCGGTACCTACACTCAATGTTGCCTGAACTATAATTGGGGCTGTACAATTTGGAAGCACATGTTGGAATAGCGTCCTACCGTGCTTGGCCCCTATTGCCCGAGCAGCTTCAATATACTCTGTTTCTTTAACTGAAAGAACGGCTGAACGGACTATTCTTGCAAACTGGGGAATGCCCACAATTCCAATTGCAATCATGGCATTTCTTAAGCTAGGTCCTAGTACTGCTACTAGTGCGATAGCAAGCAATATACTAGGAAAAGCTAGCAGAATGTCAATAAATCGCATAATAATATGATCTACCCATTTTCCAAAATAACCGGCAATCCCTCCTAAAAGAACCCCGATAACCATTGAGATTCCTACAGCAATGACACCGATTTGAATAGAGATTCTCGATCCGTAAATTATTCTGCTGTAAATATCACGACCCAAGGCATCTGTTCCAAGGATGTGCTCGCCAGAAGGTGCCTGGTATCTGTCCACAATGGATTGTTCAGTAGGGTTGTGTGTCGCAATTGCTGGTGCGAAAAGAGCTGTCAAAATTAAAATAAGTATAATTATAAACCCGATAAGTGATGTCTTACTTTTAAAAATACGAAGAAGGGAATCCACCCATAAACTTCTTTGTTTATTTTTCTTAGGTTTCGTTGTTTCTAGTACACTCGGTTCTGGAGTTGGGCTAGGTTGAAGTGACAATTGGTGCACATCCTTTCTTTACATATTAACCATTCGGGTTTATTCATACCGGATTCTCGGATCAAAGTATTTGTACAGTAAATCAGTTATCAAGTTAACCAGAACAAAAATAACGGCTATTACTAGAATAGTACTCTGAACTACCGGAAAATCCCGTCCGAGCACTGCTAAGTATACGTATCTACCAACTCCAGGCCATGAAAATATGGATTCAGTAAGAACAGCTCCACCTAGGAGGAATCCAAACTGCATACCAATGATAGTAAGAACTGGTAAAAAGGCATTTTTTAATGCGTGTTGAAATATTATAAGGTGTTTTTTTAAGCCTTTCGCGTCAGCGGTCCGGATATAATCCTGGTTCATGACTTCGAGCATGCTAGACCTTGTCATTCGAGCGATAATTGCCATTGGTATAGTTCCAAGCGCTATACCTGGCATAAGTAAATGGAAAAAGGCGTCCTTAAAAGCTACCCAATTCCAGGTTAAAATACTATCAAGCAAATAAAAGTTTGTAATTGTCTCCAGTTCCACGCTTGTGGAAAGTCTTCCCGATGGAGGGAGAAGTTGAAGTTGGACAGAAAACAGTAGAATCATCATTAATCCCAACCAGAAGATAGGCATTGATACTCCAAATAGGGCACCTGTCATACTGATGTTATCAAACCATGAATATTGTTTCACTGCCGCTATAACTCCTGCAACGACTCCTACTATCACCGCAAGTATCATAGCAAAGATAGTAAGTTCTATAGTGGCAGGCAACTTTTGCATTAGTTCATGGGTGATGGCTTCATTGGATTGTATCGATTTTCCTAAATCGCCTTGTAAAATATCGCCCATAAATTTGCCGTATTGAACAATAAACGGATCATTCAAACCTAATTCCTCACGTAAGAGTTCTAGTTGTGTTTCCGTTGCCTTGATTCCGAGCATGCTTTTAGCAGGGTCCCCTGGGATAAGATGAAGCAGAGAGAAAGTTAAAATGGAGACACCAATTAGCACGGGGACAATCATAAGGACGCGTTGTGTAATATATTTAAGCATTTGGCATTCCTCCGTATTTCTGGAACAGAACCCGAAAGAGGTAAACACTTTATACTTCCGGGTTCTTTTTCCAGTTCAACATATTCTTTCAATTTAAGACTTATTTAACGTCTAGCAGGTTAAAAGGCTCACTTCCAGTCGGATGTGGAATATACCCTTCAACATCTTTACTGGCCGCTACCGGTGGGGTGGTATGAGCAATAGGGAACCATGGCGCATCTTCATGAATGATTTCCTGTGCTTCTAAGTAATATTTTGTACGAGTTTCTTGATCCATTTCTGTTTGGGCGGCTTTCAGGAGGTCATGTACTTCATCACTCTTATAGAGAGCTATATTACCACCTGATGGATTAGCATTATCTTTATCCAAAAGAACGTATAGGAAGTTATCCGGATCTCCATTGTCTCCTGTCCATCCTAGAAACTTCATATCATAGCTAACATCTTCTCCGGAAGTATGGGTGTCCCAGTCGTTTACAATTACCTCCAGGTTAATATTTACTTCTTTTAACATTTCTTGAATGGCCTGAGCTGTAATCTTCGGTTGCGGCATATATGGTCTTGGATTGGCAAATGTGTGTAATGTTGCGTCAAATCCATCAGCATATCCAGCCTCTGCAAGCAACGCTTTTGCTTTTTCTACATCGTAACCATAGTCCTGAACCTCATCATTATACCCCCATATTGAAGGTGGGAGCGGGTTCTTGGCGGGCTTTCCAATTCCTTCATATAACTTAATCAGTTCATCTTTATCGATTGCTAGATTAATAGCCTGACGAACCATTTTTTCAGACATAGGACCTTCTTTACTGGTGTTAAAGGCCATATAACCGACGTTCATTGAAGGACGGCGAATGATTTGTAGACTTTCATCGCCTTCTACAGTCTGGATATCCTGTGGATTTAATCCTGTCATCATATCAATGGAACCAGCTTGCAGTTCTAGAAATCTTGCTCCGTTGTCCGGGATAGTCCGGAAAATAACTTCATCTATCTTAGCAGTTTCACCAAAGTAATCTTCGTTTTTAGAGAGTGTTATGCGATCATCAGGAATCCACTCTTCAAATACAAATGGACCTGTACCGACTGGGTTTTTAAAGAAATTCTCTCCATATTTCTCAATAGCTTCGGGGCTTGCAATTCCGAATGGTGGCATCGCAAGAGTCTGTAGAAAAGGGGCATTAGGTTCTGATAAAGTGAACTTTACTTCATAGTCACCTGTTGCTTCCACTTTTTCGATAATTCCTCCCATATCCTCTTCAGAAGCACCAAACATATAACCGTAGTAAGAGAAGTCACCTGAAGTAGTCCAGCGTTCAAAATTGTATACCACGTCTTCCGCGGTAAAATCAGTTCCATCATGGAATTTAACATCGTCTCTCAATTGAAATGTCCATACTAGCCCATCGTCACTGACATTCCACTCAGTTGCTAGAGATGGCCTGACCTCGGTGCTATCCTTTTTGTAACGTACTAACGGATCATAAACCTGATTCGTAACATAAATGGATTCACCATCAGTAACTTTAGATGGGTCCAGCTGCAGGGAATCATTCCCACGGCCAAATACTAATGTTTTCTTACCATCTGCATCTTTTGTGTCATCTGAGGATTTATTACCGGTGCCTGCGTCCTCCGTGCAAGCAGCTAATACAAAAATAACTGCCAGAAATAAAGTGAACAGAAAAGCTAAGTTACGTTTTTTCAACATAGTTCCCCCTCGTTTTATAAAAAGTATAAAAAATGTCTTGGATTTTCACGACCTGCATAGTCTGAAAGTTAGATAAGAGTACCAGTTTTTTCTTCAATCACCTCCTTAGCAAAATGGCAGGCTGCCATTTGGCCATGTTCAGAAACTTGCTTCAGCTTTGGCTCAGTGGTACGGCAGATAGCTTCTGCATAAGGGCACCGGGTGTGGAATTTGCATCCTTGTGGCGGATTGGCGGGTGATGGTAGGTCCCCTTTCAGTACAATGCGCTGCTTTTCACGGTGTGGATTTGCTTCAGGTACAGCCGAAAGTAACGCTTGAGTGTATGGATGCTTAGGGTTCTGGTATACATCACTAACTTTACCTATTTCTACCAGCTCTCCCAAATACATAACTGCTACCCTGTCACTGATGTGGTGAACAACACTTAAATCATGTGCGATGAATATATAAGTAAGGTTAAATTCCTCCTGTAAATCTTCCATCAGATTAATGACCTGAGCTTGAATTGAAACATCAAGCGCTGAAACGGGCTCATCACAAATAACGAGTTCCGGCTCGAGTGCAAGAGACCTAGCTATCCCTATTCGTTGGCGCTGCCCACCGCTGAATTCATGAGGATAACGGTTTTTATGATAGTTACTTAGCCCAACAACATCCAGCAGCCGGTCCAATTTCTTGGCTCTAAGTTCCTTAGGTATATTAAATATCTTCATCGGTTCCGTTATAGTCTGGGCAATGGTTTTCCTAGGGTTTAACGAGGCATATGGGTCTTGGAAAATAATCTGCATATCTTTACGCAATTTCCTCAGTTTTTCGCCTTGATAATTTGTTATATTTTCACCTTTAAAGAATACTTCACCTTCCGTGGGCTCAAGAAGCTTAAGGATAACTCGGCCAGCGGTTGACTTGCCACATCCGCTTTCACCGACAAGGCCGAGTGTTTCACCAGCCTCTAATGAAAAAGAAATTCCGTCCACAGCCTTAAGAAGAGGTTTTTCCTTGGAAAACAAGTTTGGATTTTTTAAGGGAAAGTGTTTTTTTATGTTCTTTACTTCTAATAATGTACTCATGTGTTTACCGCCTTTTCAGTTTCTTCATATAGTAAGCACCGTACATGATGACCCTCGGCAACTTCAGTAAGTTTTGGGTCGGTTGTAAGACAGCTTTCCATAACATGCTTGCAGCGAGGTGCAAAACTGCAACCCTTAGGGAGATCACGCAAATCAGGCGGGAGACCTTCAATTGCTTCAAGTTTTTGTTTATCTGGCGTGATTTTTGGTATCGAATTCATTAGTCCAAGTGAATAGGGATGTTTCCCGTAATCGAATAGATTTTTTGTCTCTGAAAATTCAACAGGCTTCCCTGCATACATGACCATTACGCGGTCACATACTTCGGAAACTACACCCAGATCATGTGTAATCATGATTATTGCCATGTTGAGTTCTTCCTGCATTTTCTTGAATAACTCCAGTATCTGTGCTTGAATTGTCACATCCAAGGCAGTAGTGGGTTCATCAGCAATCAGCAGAGAAGGATTGCATGCTAGTGCAATCGCAATCATAACCCGTTGCCGCATTCCACCACTGAATTCATGTGGGTAGTTCTTTAACCGTTTTTGAGGATCTGGTATCCCGACAAGGTTAAGAAGTTCCAAAGCCCGTTCTCTTGCTTGTTTTTTTGAAACATTTTCGTGTGCACGGATCGTTTCAATAATTTGCTTTTCTACTGTGAATACGGGGTTAAGTGATGTCATTGGATCCTGAAAGACCATCCCGATTTCCTTGCCGCGGATTTTACGCATTTGGCCAGTAGATTTCTTAATTAGGTTCTCACCCCTAAAATTAATCTCGCCATCAACTATTTTTCCTGGCGGGGAAGGTATAAGACCAAGTATTGACATTGCTGTAATACTTTTTCCAGAGCCTGATTCCCCCACGATACCAAGTGTTTCACCCGGGCTGATATCAAAGTCCACCCCGTCGACCGCTTTAACAACTCCAGATTTGGTTAGAAAATGTGTATGTAAGTTTTTTACCGCTAGGAGAGGTGAGTCATTATTCATGAGAAGCCTCCTTCATAAGATGGTATTTTAAATTGTATGATTGTTTAGAATTAACATACAGTATACAATACTTTTTTAATATTTTAGGTTTTTCTCTTTTTTCTCATAAATAGTAATAATTAAATATGCATATTTTGATTGGTGATTTAATAAAAAGACTTGTATATCTATCGATGAGGCGTTATAATATCCTATGTGCCAAATTTGATGGTTGCAAAATGCGCCCATAGCTCAGCTGGATAGAGCACTGGTTTCCGGTACCAGGTTTGTCGGGGGTTCGAATCCCTCTGGGCGCGCTTATGTTATGCAGGAAGGCAAGGGTAATTGGTATTTTACAATCCCTTGTCTTTTTTTATTCCACAAAATGATTTTATTACCTGAAGTCATAAGGTAATAATACTAATCTTTATTAATGGGGGAAGAGATTATGTCTAAAAAACATAAAGCATTATTGAAAAAAGAACATCCAGTTTCCTGTTATATTTTGGATGCTGAAGCAAAAGGAAAACGCTGTCTGTATGCTATGCAGTTTTAACCTCAGCTGGCTTTATCGTCTACAAACATAAAAAGGAAAAAGAGTTGGTGGTTGTGTCCAGGCTGAATTGGGATTCCATCGAGTAGGCGATACGGGATAAGTTCTTTATGAAGACTGAATACACGTTTACTACATCCGAGGGGAAGACTTCCCATCTGATTCTTTCCGATTCAAATTTGAACGATGAAGCGGATCATTTTATTCAAAAATGCATCAGTCCGGAACTCCAAGCTGCGAAGCGAAAGTTGTATAGAAAAGTTGTTGGGTTAATCACGGATGTCATTATCAGGAAAAAGAACCGCATCCCGAAGCGGAATCTGCGCCTAAGCCTTAACCCGAGGTAAAGGAAGGGTCTGACCCACAGCCGGATAACAGTCTGGCGTATGACCCATTCGACTTGGACAGGGACTGTGGGCGATTTCAGTACACACGAACAGGCGCAAGCTTTCTTTATAGCAGCTGGTGGACCAGGGGATGACCCGCACCGCCTCGATGGCCTCGCATGTGAAAGTCTGCCATAGGATTAATGGAAAAAGACAAGGAACAGCATTTCGCTGCCTTGTCTTTTTTTTATATTAATAAGTTTATCCAAACCCCGATGGCCAAAAGGAATCCGAAGGCCCAATGATGCAATGCAGCCCATTTCATAACTTTCCTGCTCTCGGTGTCAGCAGCGTTGGACTGAAAAGCAAGCCGCAGCCGGATTGCAAGGGGAAAAGCAAACACAACTGCGATAGCCAGCGGCTGAAGAACACCGAACCCAATAAGCAAAAAGACTGTTAAATAAATAGAAGAAAGAAGAGTCGTCAGTAATTGAACTGCACGTTTTTTTCCTAGTATGGCAGGGACAGTTCGTCTGAAGTTGCGGTCTTTTTTTATATCACGAATATTATTCGTTAAAATCATTGAAGCAATCAGCAGGGCAAAGGGAATCGAGACGAGAATAATGCGGAGGTTCAATGGATTTCCCTGTACCACATACGCGAGAATGGTTACGACTATACCAAGAAAAATAAATGCGACCGTTTCCCCAAGTCCAATTGAGCATAACGGGCGCGGACCTGCTGAATACAGAAAGCCGAATAGGATGCTTAAAATACCTACGAATAAAACCCAATAACTGCTGTGATATGCGAGCCATCCACCGAGAAGGAGTGAAAGGAAAAGCAAAGAGCCGGCTGCATAAGGGATAATTGCATGGGAGGGACCATGTTCCTGTGAGGCATCTGCTGTCCATTTTTCCTGATCCTGCCCATTACGAAAATCGTAGTAATCATTAAACATGTTTGTCGCTGACTGGATAAGTAGCGATGCCACCAGCATGGTTAGAAATATATCAAAACGGATCGCCCCCTGCATTGCTGCAATCCCTGTACCAACGAGGATTGGTGTTATAGTCCCGGTCAATGTCATCGGACGAATAAGCTGCAGCCAGGAAGCACGGTAATAGAATTTTTCACCGTTAGCAAAAACTGCTGAATGTGCCATTTTGCCCTCTCCTTATTAAATGATTAGAATATATTTCGACCGCTCATCTCGTCGATGAGAGGCGTTCTGGAGGAATTCCCGCCTCGTTCGACCTCTCACCGCCTTGATGAGAGGTGTTTTTTGACGGTGATAAGAAGCGGTATACTTGCGTTTTGTTCATAATAAAATCATCACAACTAGTAAGGCGATAAAACCACCGACTTCGACTGACTCGATTGCTATGGTGGTTCCCAGTGCTTTTGACAATGGTTTTGTTTCACCTGAATCAGCGAGTTCCCAAATTGAAATATTGGAGAAAACTTTAACCGATTGCCTGTAACCGATAAAAACACCCCATCCCAGGGTGAGCAACGCTATAACTAATGCGGCCAGCCAAAGATTTCCGTATCGTGTGGTCCAAAGGTCAGCCCACTGATTAATCGGTCCTGCGAGGGTTCCAAGTACGATTCCGGTGGCTATAACACCAGTTCCGGCTGCTGTCAGGAAGTTGTGTGACCACTGGATCAACGCGAGAAAAAATTCACGCTGTTTTGCATAGGCCATTTTTCTTAGTGCCGGATAAACACCCCAGCCGATGAAAAGAACACCGCCAACCCAGATAATAGCAAGAAAAATGTGTATTCCAAGGATAATTTGCCGCATTTCCCAAGGCATAACAAATCACCAACTTTGCGTTATTTGCCTTCATTATATACCTGTGATTTTCAGTATGATGTGACATATATCACGAAATTAGGAGGCTGAAAAATAAGTTATAATAAAAATAAAACTTTTTGCTGACACGGTGGTCTAATACATAGATAGAGACAGAGGGGGGCACTAGCTTGGATGAGGGAGGGAAATTGGTTCGAAAGGCGATCAAAGGAAATGATGACGCCTTTCTTGAACTGATGCAGCTATATAAAATTGATTTGTACAAAACAGCGATTGCTTATCTAAAAAATGAGCATGAAGCTGTTGAAGCAATACAGGAGGTAACCGTTCGGGCATACAGGAAAATAAATACGATCAGGGAGCCATCCTATTTCAAATCATGGCTAATCCGAATCATGATTAATTATTGTAATGACCAGCTTCGGAGGCGGAGACGAGTCATTCATGATGAAGGGGCACTTCAAGAACAGGGAGTGAACGATAATCACACAGGGATTGACCTTGAGGATGCAATGCAGCGGTTGGATAAACGGTCTCGCGACTTGCTCACAATGAAATATTTTAACGATTTAAAAATAAAAGAGATTGCAGCGGCGATTGAATGCCCGGAAGGTACGGTTAAGACATGGCTAAACAAGGCGCTGAAACTGTTACGGGCAGAACTTGAGGAAAAGGAGGGGAATGGAAATGTACGAAAAGGAAGAAGAAAAACTGAAGGAATATAAAAACATACATGATGACGTCCCACTCCCTCTCGAAGCAATTGATGAAGCGATTATGACCGGCTTTCAGAAAGCTAAGTTTACACATAAACGAAAAAAACGACAGAAGAAATGGATGCTTAGTGCAGTACTAGCAGCAATTATTGTTCTTTCCTTTGTGACTGGCATCAGGGTATCACCGGTATTTGCCCAGTACGTAACTGGTATTCCGGGAATGGAAAAAATCGTTGAATTGATCAGAGACGATAAAGGAATGATGGCCGCGGTAAAGAATGATTACTACCAGGAAATTCGTGCATCAGCCGAGAAAGATGGTTTGAAGGTAACGATTGATGGTGCAATTGCGGATACAAATGGTATTGTGCTTTTTTATACACTTGAAACAGATGAAAAGCAGAAAGATATAATGATTAATGATCTCGAGTTAACGAGTGCAGTTGACGAAAAGTTGGATTTTGCGCATATATCTTTCGGCGCTCCACACGAGTCAGAGGAAGGGAAGAAATCATATTCCGGCACAGTGGAATTCTTTTTTGATAAGCCCTATGAATCAAGAGAATTTGTAATTGACTTAAAGGTTCAGGGCGAATCAGTCGGCGGGGAGTTCAGTATTGATTTTAAGCTTAAAAAGGAACTTCGCCACAAAGTCACGTATGAACTCAATCAAACTGTGTCCATGGAAGGGCAGAAAATTACTTTCAAAAAAGCAACTGTTTATCCTACAAGGGTAGCGGTTCACCTTGAAATGCATCCTTCCAACACGAAAGAGATATTGGCCTTTGAAAACTTACGACTGGTAGATGGAAGTGGGGAAGCCTGGAGTAAAATTAATAACGGAGTCGTTGGGTCATCAATCTCAGATGATGAGAAAATAATCTATTTACAAAGCAATTATTTTCGAAATGCTGAAGAACTATCATTGGTTGTAAGTCGGGCCCAGGCAGTGGACCGGGATAAAAGCAAGCTATTGCTGGACCTGAAAAATGAAAAGATTCTGATGCAACCGGCAGGAAACAAACTTAGGAACCTTGAAGTTAATGGAAACAAAGTAAGTGTGGAATTGCATACGAAGGAAAGGTTTAATTATGGTATTTTTGGGCCGATCCTTGATGCAAACGGGGAGAGAGTTAAGTCCAGAACTGAATTTTCGTATATGGCCAGCCCCGGTAAGAGCTTTGAGGAGATAGGATTTAATATGGAAGGAACCAACATTGCTTCACCTATTACGGTTGAGCTTACATGGTATCCTCAATGGATTAAGGAAGAAGTGCGAGTAAAAATTAAATAAAGATAATGAGCGAGGCGTCCCAACGGCGCCTTATTTTTTTATGCAAATGAAGAGCGGGAAATCACCTGGGTGAGAAAGGACCTTACTCGGGAGGGAGTGCCATTAACATAGGAGAGAAAGCGTTCAACTCGGGAGAGAACACCCGGAACTCAGGAGAAATAGCTTTCCACTCGGGAGAGAAAACCATAAACTTAGGAGAGAATTGCTTACAATCGGGAGACAACTACCCTAAGCTGGGATAACCGCCCCCTGTCCTTCCTCATGATTTTATGGCAAAATAGAACTAGAACTATTTGCGGGGGAGAGTTCATCATGCGACAGAAATTAATTCAGGAACAGACATTACAGTTGAAGATGAACCAGTCCCTTGTTCAGGCGATCAATCTGCTCCAGCTTACCGGGGTGGAGGTCGTCGAATATATTAAAGAGATTGCGAAGGAGAACCCTCTGATTGAGGAAGTTAATTATGATTATGAGATTGCGGATTTTAAAAATAGTAATGCCAACCTGCCGGCAATCGGTGAAATAAACGAAGCGAAACTGTCCATGTATGACCAGTTGAAGAGCCAACTGTATACGCTTAATGTACCCGATGATTTGGAACCGGTTGTTCTGTTTGGGATTGATTCGCTTAACGAAGACGGTTATCTCGACATCGACCTCAATTTATGGGCTGAGAAATGCGGTACGACCATAGAAAAGGCTGAACATGCACTGACATTTATCCAGTCGCTCGAGCCAGCAGGGATTGGAGCGCGGTCACTGAAAGAGTGCATTCGGCTGCAGATGGCAGACAAATATGACTTTATTGATTCACTGCTTGATGACCATCTTGACTGGGTTGCGGAGGAAAATATCGAACAGATTAGTGAGCAATTTCTGATATCCCCTGATAACGCACATCAAATTATTAAAGAAATTCAAGCATGCCATCCCAAACCTGGGCAGCTACTGGCGGGAAATGTTTCTGAATATATAATACCAGAAGCGAACATATACGAAGATGATGGACACCTGAAGATTCATTTTTACAAATGGCACACACCGGATATAGAAATTGATAATTCGTACGCTGATCTTTTGAATGGAGACTCCGAAGCGGCTGAATTCCTGCACGATAAATACAAGCAGGTGGAATGGCTGAAGCAGGCAGTTGCGTTCAGAGGGAGTACAATTGAGCGGGTCATCCGGCAGATCGCTGAAAAACAGCAGCTTTATTTTCAGCATGGTACGTTTATGCTGCAGCCGCTCACATTAAGAGAAATCGCAAAGGAGCTCGGGATGCACGTATCGACTGTCAGCCGTGCCATTTCCAATAAGTACGTCCAGACTAGACACGGAGTCATACCATTACGATTCTTTTTGCAGACAGGTGTTGGACAAGAGGACGGAAAGCAAACATCTTCCTTCGTCATCAAACAGTTGATCACGGAACTTGTAAACCATGAAGATAAACAGAAGCCGTTATCTGACGAAAAGATCAAAGACCGCCTGCACGGTGAATTTGGCATAACGATTGCACGGCGGACGGTAATGAAGTATCGTGAACAATTAGGAATACTAGCTTCGTCAAAACGAAAATTGGGACGCGGGGTCTGACCCCCTGTCCCATAATGGAGGGTAAGCGATGCGTGATGTTATTTTTTATACAAAAGAAAATTGTTCATTATGCGATGATGCCGAATCATTGCTAGATATACTAAAAAGTGATTATCCTATGGAAATTGAAGAGCGGGATATTTATACAAATGACGAGTGGCTTGAGGAGTATCAGCTGCTTATTCCTGTTGTCCAGATTGGCGATGTTACCATAGATTGTGAGGAAATGAGCTATGAGGCACTGGAAGAGGCTCTTCGAAATGCAAAAAGCTAAAATGTTTGTATAAATCTTCGTATATGATAAAATAATAGTAACTGCTTAGGTCAGTAGATATTTTTTTGGCCCAAGCGGGACGTAAAATAACCATGCGGGACATAATTCACCCGGTAAAGGAGTATTCTGATGCGCGCGTTGCTGGATCTGCAGAAAAAATTATTCCCTGATCTGCTCGATATTATGCAGCAGCGGTATGTCATTCTGCAAAGTATTGATCTTTTGCAGCCGATCGGCCGGCGTGGCTTGGCCGATAATACTGGAATAACTGAGCGCATTGTTCGGGGTGAAGTAGATTTCTTGCATGACCAAGGCCTGATTGACGTGACATCCAAGGGAATGCAAATCACAAAAGAGGGAAAGTTAGTAATAGAACAATTGGCGGATTTCATGCACGAAGCTATGGGGCTCAGTGTTTTGGAACGACAGTTAAAGGAAAAATTACAACTGAATGCCATTATGGTTGTCCCAGGGAACAGTGATTCGCATGATTGGGTCAAACAGGAAATGGGAAAAGCTTGTGTAACGTACTTAAAGAAGAGAATAAAATCGGCACAAACAGTTGCGGTGACAGGCGGGACTACTATGGCCGCTGTTGCTGAGATGATGGTGCCGCTTGATGATGGTGCTGATTGTCTGTTTATTCCGGCGCGTGGAGGTATTGGTGAAAAAGAAGAAAACCAGGCCAACACGATTGTCGCGAAAATGGCGCGGAAAGCCCGTGGGGACTACCGACTTCTGTATGTGCCTGATCCGTTGAGTGAAACAGCATACCAGACAATCATCAAAGAGCCCGCTGTCAATGAGACTTTGCAGCGTGTCAAAAGTGCTAGTGTCGTGCTTCACGGAATAGGTGATGCGATGACAATGGCCAGACGAAGAAAGACGCCGGAAGATGTGACCGCACAATTGAAGGAAAACCATGCTGTCAGTGAGGCGTTCGGCTATTATTTTGACGGGAACGGAAATGTTGTTCATAAGGTCAGAACGATAGGCATTCAACTTGATGACCTGGATAGTGTTGACCAGGTGATTACTGTTGCGGGCGGGCATTCAAAGGCAAACGCGATTGCTTCATATTTTAATAAGGGTAAACGAGATATGCTGATTACCGATGAGGCAGCTGCTGAAGAGATTCTAAAAATGTAGCGAGTAGGCTGCATTCGCATTGTTTTCCTAAAGGGATCATTCTCTTTAAATATATAAATCATAGGAAATATAGGAGGAATTATACATGGCAGTTAAAATAGGTATTAATGGTTTTGGACGTATCGGACGTAACGTATTCCGTCAGGCACAGAACAATAATGAAGTAGAAGTGGTGGCAGTTAACGACCTGACCGACGCCAATATGCTTGCACACCTACTGAAATATGACTCTGTTCATGGAAGACTTGAAGAAGAAGTCAGCGTTGAAGGAAACAATCTTGTTGTTGGCGGAAAAGAAATTAAAGTACTTTCCGAGCGCGATCCTGCTGAACTTGGCTGGGGAGACCTTGGTGTTGATATTGTAATTGAATCAACTGGTCGCTTCACACAGCGTGACGATGCGAAGAAACACCTTGATGCAGGTGCTAAAAAAGTAATCATTTCTGCACCAGCTAAAGAAGAAGACCTGACAATGGTTATGGGCGTAAATGAAAAAGACTACGATCCAAGCAAACATCACATCGTGTCCAATGCATCTTGCACAACTAACTGTATTGCACCGCTTGCTAAAGTATTGCATGAAAACTTTGGTCTGAAACGTGGTCTGATGACTACTGTTCACTCGTATACAAATGATCAGCAGATTCTTGACCTGCCGCACAAAGACTATCGTCGTGCACGTGCAGCAGCACAGAACATCATTCCAACATCAACAGGGGCTGCAAAAGTTGTTGGAAAAGTACTTCCTGAACTAAACGGCAAACTGAATGGTATGGCAGTACGCGTGCCAACTCCAGATGGTTCACTGGTAGACCTTGTTGCTGAACTTGATAAAAATGTAACGGAAGAAGAAGTAAACAATGCATTTAAAGAAGCTGCGGCTAGCGGCGACCTTGAAGCTGTGCTTGAGTACAGTGAGGACCCACTTGTATCAACTGATATCGTTGGAAACACTCACTCTTCAATCTTTGACAGTCTTTCAACAATGACACTAGAAGATAACATGGTTAAAGTTATCTCCTGGTATGACAACGAAATGGGCTACTCTGCACGTTGTGTGGACCTTGCCGTTTACATGCAAAAACAAGGCTTGTAAGTTATATTACAGGGGGAGGGGAATCCTCCTCCTTTTTCACTTTATAAAAGCATTTCCATTGTTTCTCCGTTATAATGATTAACGGATGATACTTCGGGGAAAATTTTAATGGATACATAGTTTTCATGTAGGAGGTTCACAGATGAATAAAAAAACACTTCATGATCTTGACGTGAAAGGAAAGAAAGTCTTTTGTCGTGTTGATTTCAATGTGCCGATGAAAGACGGCGAAGTTACTGACGATACCCGCATTAAAGCTGCACTTCCAACAATCAGCCAGCTGACTGAAAGCGGAGCGATCGTAATTCTGGCAAGCCACCTCGGCCGGCCGAAAGGGGAAGTAGTCGAGGAGCTTCGGCTCGACCCGGTGGCAAAGCGTCTGAGTAATCTCACCGGTAAAAATGTAACCAAAACAGACGCAGTTCATGGTGGTGAGGTGGATGAAGCAATTTCCGGTTTAAAAGAAGGTGAAATTCTTTTAATCGAAAATGTTCGCTTTGAGCCTGGTGAAGAAAAGAATGATCCTGAACTTGCGCAGGCATTCGCCGACATGGCTGACTTTTATGTGAATGATGCGTTTGGCGCGGCTCACCGTGCACATGCTTCGACAACTGGTGTGGCTGAAAAACTTCCCGCTGCAGCAGGATTCCTGATGGAAAAAGAAATCGAAGTACTTGGCAAAGCAATCAAAAATCCGGAACGACCGTTTACCGCTATCATCGGTGGTGCAAAAGTGAAGGATAAGATCAACGTGATTGATAATCTACTTGATAAAGTAGACAACCTGATTGTCGGTGGTGGACTTGCCTACACGTTTATCAAAGCACAGGGACATGAAATCGGGAAGTCACTGCTTGAGGAAGATAAGATAGATATGGCAAAAGAATTTATGCAGAAAGCACGCGACAAAGGTGTCGACTTTATTTTACCGGAAGATGCTGTGGTAGCGGATGACTTTTCCGAAGATGCCAACACCAAAATCGTGGATATCGATTCTATCCCGGCTGACTGGGAAGCTCTTGATATTGGACCGAAAACTCGTGAAGCGTACGACCGGATTATTGCCGGGTCCAAACTGGTCATCTGGAACGGGCCAATGGGCGTATTCGAAATGAACACATTTGCTGGTGGGACAAGAGCCGTGGCACAAAGCCTTGCAAACACAGAAGGCTATACGGTCATCGGTGGTGGCGATTCGGCTGCAGCAGTTGAGAAGTTCGGATATGCAGCAGAGATGGATCACGTTTCGACCGGTGGCGGTGCGTCACTTGAATTTATGGAAGGTAAAGAACTACCTGGTGTGAAAGCACTTGACGATAAATAAACTGAAGAGGTGAGACGATGCGCAAAAAAGTAATTGCAGGAAACTGGAAAATGAACAAAGTGTCAAACGAAGCAGATCAGTTTATCGACGACATAGCGGGGAAGGTTCCAAACGATGACAATGTAGAAGCAATTGTCTGTGCACCATTTCCCTTTTTAAAATCGCTCGTGGAAAAAACGAATGGTACCTCTGTTAAAATTGGTGCGCAAAATATGCACTTTGAAGAGAGTGGTGCATTCACTGGTGAAGTAAGCCCGGTAATGCTGAATGATCTCGGCGTAACACATGTTGTCCTCGGACACTCCGAGCGCCGCGAACATTTTGCTGAAACAAACGAAACAGTAAATAAAAAAGCGCATGCTGCATTCAAGCATCAGCTGACACCAATTGTCTGTGTTGGCGAAACACTTGACCAGCGTGAGGCGAACGAGACAATGGATCATATTGAGCAGCAGGTCCGGGAAGGTCTTGCTGGTCTGCCTGACGAACAAATTGCACAAACAATTGTCGCATATGAACCTATCTGGGCAATTGGTACAGGAAAAACCGCATCCAGCGAAGATGCCAACGAAGTCTGCACACATATCCGGAATGTCCTGAAGGATGCCACATCAGAAGAAGTTGCTGAAAAAGTAGTAATTCAATACGGTGGAAGTGTAAAGCCTGCTAATGTTGATGAGCTGCTTGCACAATCTGATATTGACGGAGCTCTTGTTGGCGGCGCGAGTCTTGAAGCTGATTCATTCCTCAAATTAGTGGAGGCAGGTACCAAATGAGTCAGGATAAACTAGCAGCACTTATCATCCTCGATGGATTCGGTATTCGCGACGAGGAGATGGGAAATGCAGTCAGACAGGCTAACACTCCAAACTTTGACCGTTTTTGGACGAAGTATCCACATAGTCAACTGGAGGCAAGTGGCCAGGCGGTTGGACTGCCAGATGGACAGATGGGTAATTCTGAAGTTGGGCACCTTAACATTGGTACAGGTCGGATTGTATATCAAAGCCTTACCCGGGTTAACCTTTCGATTGAAGAAGGCGATTTTTTTGAAAAGGGAGCTTTTGTAAAATCGATTGAGCACGCCAAGAAAAAAGGGAAGGCACTGCATATATTCGGACTTCTTTCCGACGGCGGCGTACACAGTCATATCAACCATTTGTTTGCACTACTTAAACTTGCTTCGGATAATAATCTGAAAGAAGTATATGTACATGCATTTTTGGATGGCCGTGACGTGGGGCCGAAAACAGCCAAAACATACATTGAACAAACAGAAGAGAAAATGAAGGAATACGGCGTTGGGAAGTTTGCTACAATTTCCGGCCGTTATTATTCAATGGACCGCGACAAACGTTGGGATCGTGTGAAGAAAGCGTATGACGCGATGGTACATGGCGAAGGTCCAAAATATCAGAACCCATGCGAGGTCGTGAATGACTCTTATGAGAATGGGATTCATGATGAGTTTGTCATCCCTTCTGTAATAACGGACGTGGCTGGCGAGCCGCTCGGAAAAGTAGAGGACGAGGATTCTATCATTTTCTACAATTTCCGTCCAGACCGTGCAATCCAAATTTCCCGTACGTTTGCCAACGACGATTTCCGCGATTTTGACCGGGGCGAAAATGTACCGAAGAATCTGGACTTTGTCATGCTGACGAATTTCAGTGAATCTGTCAACGGTTATGTTGCGTATAAACCAGTAAACCTAGATAATACAGTTGGGGAGGTTCTCGCGCAGAATAATCTAAACCAGCTGCGAATTGCCGAAACGGAAAAATATCCGCACGTCACCTTCTTTATGAGCGGTGGCCGTGAACAGGAATTTCCAGGTGAAAAACGGGTACTGATTGATTCGCCAAAGGTTGCAACGTATGACCTTCAGCCGGAAATGAGTGCATACGAAGTGACGGATAAACTGCTTGAGGAATTGGACTCCAAACAGCATAATGCCATTATCCTTAACTTTGCGAATCCCGATATGGTAGGTCATTCAGGGATGCTCGAACCGACAATAAAGGCAATCGAAGCAGTTGATGAGTGTCTTGGGAAAGTAGTGGATAAAATCCATGAGCTTGGTGGTAAAGCGATTATCACCGCCGATCATGGAAACTCCGACGAGGTAACAACAATCGAAGGAAATCCAATGACTGCGCATACTACCAATCCTGTACCGGTGATTGTAACGGAAGAAGGCGCCGAACTCAGAGATGGTGGTATATTAGCTGATTTATCACCAACACTATTGGATATACTGGGTGTGGACCAGCCAAGCGAAATGACAGGGCAATCATTAATTAAAAAATAATCAAAAACAGAGGAGCGATTTTCATGCCATACATTACAGACGTTTATGCACGTGAAGTACTTGATTCCCGTGGAAACCCGACAGTTGAAGTAGAAGTATTTACCGAATCAGGTGCCTTTGGTGTCGCATTAGTTCCAAGTGGTGCTTCAACAGGAGAATACGAAGCAGTTGAGCTTCGTGACGGTGACAAGGACCGTTATCTAGGTAAAGGGGTTCAAAAAGCAGTACAGAACGTGAACGATGTGATCGGACCTGAACTGCTTGGTGTTGATGTAACACGCCAGAATATCATCGACCAGATCATGCTTGAGATTGATGGTACTGAAAACAAAGGTAACCTTGGAGCAAACGCTATTCTAGGTGTCTCTATGGCAGTTGCCCATGCAGCAGCAAGCTACCTGGAAGTTCCACTTTACAATTATCTTGGCGGATTTAATGCCAAAACACTTCCAACACCAATGATGAACATTTTGAACGGTGGGGAGCACGCTGATAACAACGTGGATATCCAAGAATTCATGGTAATGCCTGTTGCAGCACTAACATTCCAGGAAGCACTGCGGACTGGCGCTGAAATTTTCCATTCACTTAAAAAAGTACTGAAAAACAAAGGCTATAACACTGGTGTAGGTGATGAAGGTGGTTTCGCTCCTAACCTCGGTTCCAATGAAGAAGCACTGCAGACAATTGTTGAAGCAATTGAAGCTGCTGGCTACAAGCCTGGTGAAGAAATCAAGCTTGCAATGGACGTTGCTGCTTCTGAAATCTACGAAGACGGCAAGTATAATCTAAAAGGTGAAGGCGTTGTTCGTACTTCTGAAGAGATGGTTTCCTGGTATGAGGATATGGTAAACAAATACCCAATCATCTCTATTGAAGATGGCCTGGATGAAAATGACTGGGACGGACATAAGTTGCTTACCGACCGTATTGGCGATCGCGTACAGCTTGTTGGGGATGACCTCTTTGTTACCAACACAAGCAAGCTATCTCAAGGTATCGAGCAAGGTGTCGGCAACTCCATCCTTGTAAAAGTAAACCAAATTGGTACGCTTACTGAAACGTTTGAAGCAATCGAAATGGCGAAGCGTGCAGGATACACTGCGGTTATTTCCCACCGCTCTGGTGAAACCGAAGACGCAACGATTGCGGATATCGCAGTTGCAACAAACGCTGGCCAAATTAAGACCGGTGCACCGTCCCGTACAGACCGTGTAGCGAAATACAACCAACTGCTTCGTATTGAAGACGAGTTGGCAGGCATGGGTGAATACGCTGGACTGAATGCATTCTACAACTTGAAAAAATAAATAAGTTGAAACCGAAAGAGACGGCTGCGGCCGTCTCTTTACTTTTATCTTTTTCAGTAAAATTGATTAATTTTAATGTCGAGTAATCTCTAACCGAACATATAAGACCTTATTTTTCAGAAATACCTGTTTAGGAAAGTTGAGCGGACACCAGGTACGCTATTTGAGGAAATCTGGTTAATATCCGGGCTAAATTCTACAAATAAGGGCTCTGGTGGCCGTTCACACCCTGAATTCTGCCGTATAGTCTTAAATAGAGGCCCTGGTGTCCACCAAACATCAAATATTGCTCATGCCCACTCAGGGGTATTTTCGACATATCAGCTTAACTTGTCCTATAATAAGTTTAGGCTCTTTTCGTAAATTTTGTTGCTCCTAAATAATTCGCAGTTGATAGAAACTGCGACGTAACAGCTGTACCTACCGCTACGTCAGAATACTTCGCTTTCACCACTCCGGGTGCAAGGTCAACATCTGTTCAAGCAAGGATTTCACAATGTTTCCTTTGCCGGAGGCACGGCCTCAGCCTCCTTGCTCCGGCAAGGGGTATGCCCGACGTTGTCCGCAAAGGACGGTTTTAGTCGGCCTTCCCTTGTTTGCGCTGCGGGATCCTCGGACTCGTGCTGTTCCCCCAGGAGTCTACGCATTCTGCCTGCGCTAATAGGCGTTAGGCGCTGATATAAGTATAAATCAACTTCAATCCAGCGACGGAAATACATGGAGACTCCAGCGGGAAAAGCAACAGCTGAAAATCCCGCAGGAAGTGGTCTTCTTCCGAGGAAGTTGAAGCGTTGCCCGCGGAAAGCGTAATGTATTTCCGGAGCGAAGCTACGAGTTACTTCGGAGTTTATACTTATTGTGTCGAAAACAACAATCTTTTAGATTACTAGATTCGAGGTGATACCAATCGATATTTTGCAGGCAATAAAAGCGCGTCGATCCATCCATACATTTAAGGATGAGGAAGTTGACGAAGCTGTGCTTAAAAAGATTTTTACATATGGCTCCTATGCGCCGACCCATTACATGAACGAACCGTGGAATATCAAACTCTACCAGAGAGAAGGGAAACGTCAGCTGGTCGACGCCATCATTACAAGCTATCAGCGGATCGGCATGTTGAAGACCGATGATCATCCAAAGACTGTTAAGATGACCGAATCGATGCGCGAGTTTCTACTTCAGATTCCACATCATGCTCTGATTTTTTTTGAAATAGAAGATGACCCTGTTCGGTATGAAGAGGAATACGCAGCGGTTTGTGCGTTTATCCAGAATGCACAGCTCGCGGCATGGAAATATGGTGTTGGCATGCTGTGGACGATAACACCGTATATGCATGATAAAGGGTTCGTGGACGACGTAGGACTCGACAGTTCAACGATGAAAGTTGCTGCTGTTATGCAGATCGGCTATCCGAAAAAACTCCCCCGCGATCGCGGTCGGACACCGATTGAGCAAAAAATGGAAATTATATCCGGATAAAAAGTGCCCGGGCCTGCTCACATGCAGACACCGGGCACAACTTTTTATTGGTCTGTTTTTTCCTTAACGAATTCAACTACTTCTTCCGCTGTTCCCATCGAAAGAAGTTTTTCTTTATAGGACGTCATTTTTTCTTTAGATAATCCGCTCAGCTGTGTACGAGCCGGAAGGATGGAGGTTGCGCTCATGCTGAACTCGTCCAATCCAAGTCCAAGAAGAATCGGAATGGCAATCGAGTCACCGGCCATCTCACCGCACATGCCAACCCATTTGCCTTCGCTGTGTGCTGCTTCAATTACTGTATTGATCAGGTTCAGGATTGCCGGGTTGTACGGCTGATACAAGTAAGAAACCTGTTCATTCATACGGTCAGCGGCCATTGTGTATTGAATCAGATCGTTGGTACCGATACTGAAAAAGTCTACTTCTTTTGCAAATGCCTTAGCAATAACCGCCGTCGAAGGAATTTCAACCATGATGCCGACTTCAATCTTATCGGAAACCTTGTAACCTTCCCGCTTAAGATCTTCTTTTTCATCCGTCAAAATCGCTTTTGCCTGACGGAATTCCTCAAGCGTAGCAATCATCGGGAACATGATCTTCAGATTTCCATATGCACTTGCACGAAGCAGGGCACGCAGTTGCGGACGGAAGACTTGCTCATTTTCCAAGCAGAAGCGAATTGCCCGGAATCCAAGGAACGGATTCAATTCTTTTGGCAGGTCAAGGTAGTTCAATTCTTTATCCCCGCCAATATCGAGTGTACGGACTACAACTGGTTTGTCTCCCATTTGTTCAAGAACGGACTTGTATGCATCAAACTGTTCTTCTTCGGTAGGAAGTTCGTTTTTGCCCATATACAGAAATTCGGTACGATATAGACCGATTCCTTCGCCGCCATTTTCCAGTACGCCTGTAACATCATCTGGTGTACCAATATTGGCAGCAAGTTCTACTTGTTCCCCGTCAGAAGTTCTGGTCGGCTCATCCTTGAATTTCGCCCACTCTTCTTTTTGCTTCGCGAAGTTTTCTTGCTTGGTCTTATACTCGGAAAGTTCTTCGTCAGATGGGTTAATAATAACTTTTCCTTCAATTCCATCGACAATGACCATATCGTCCTTGTTGACAATGCTGGTGATTTCTTTTGTACCGACAACAGCTGGAATTTCAAGTGATCGTGCCATAATTGCCGAGTGGGATGTACGGCCGCCTATATCAGTCGCAAACCCTTTCACAAATTGACGGTTCAGTTGGGCAGTATCAGAAGGGGTAAGGTCATTTGCTATTACGATTACCTCTTCGTCTATCAATGCCGGATCTGGAAAAGAAGCCCCTAGAAGATGCGCCATAATCCGCTTGGTAACGTCCTGAATGTCGGCGGCACGCTCGCGCATGTATTCATTGTCCATATTTTTGAACATGTCGATAAACATGTTGGCAACTTCGTCGAGTGCTGTTTCCGCAATCACGTTGTCGGAATTGATTTTATCCTTAATCGGATTAATTAGCTCTGGATCACCAAGAACCAGTAAATGTGCAGAGAAAATTTCCGCATGCTCATCACCAAGTTCTTTTTGAGTATGCGCCTTTATTTTTTGGAGTTCCTGCTTGGAGATTTCCAGTGCTTTCTCTAGGCGTTCAACTTCCTGGTTTGGATTATCTGTTTTTTTCTTTTCAAACGTTAAGTCCGGTGCAGCAAGCTGATATGCACGTGCAATCGCTATGCCGTTGGACGCTGCTATTCCCTGAATCATATACTTCGACCAACCCTTCAATTATTAAAAAACTTGGCACTCGCTAATCCTTTTAGCGAGAGTCATATTTGCTAAAAAAATACGTATTCCAGTCTACATTTTATACTGTTTATTGTTCTTAATTCAAGCAATCTTGGTTATTGTCCCAAAGAATTCATAATGAAAGCGTTAACTGGAAAAGGTTGGTCTAAATTTGTTCGGCGATCCAGCTATAGACGTCACGGTATACTTCTTTACGATTGATTTCATTCAGCATCTCATGACGGCCGCCTTCGTAGAGTAATGTCATTATGTTAGTCATTCCGGCATCTGCAAATAAGTGTGCCGTTTTCCAGATACCTTTTTCATAGTCACCAACAGGATCCTCATCCCCGCTGAAAATCAGCATTGACAGATCAGCCCTAATTGACTTGATTGATTCTTTATCATGTATTTTCAAAAGACCATCCATCAGGTCGTAGAAGAACTGGGCAGTTGGTATGAATCCGCAATATGGATCTTCAATGAAGTTCAGGACAACTGTCTCGTCACGGGATAGCCAGTCGAGATTTGTTTTCTTATTTTTCACCCGTTTATTATAGGAAAAGAACGTCACTGTGTTCATCAGGGTGGACTTTTCTTTAGGCGACAGCGTTGACGATAATTTTTTTCCAGCTCGGGTTTGTGTAACTGGATAGTAGCCGGTTCCGGAAAGAATCACGCCGTCAATGATTGAACTTTCTTGCTGGATGTAATTACGGGCAAGGAATGACCCCATACTATGTCCGAGCAGGATTAGCGGTGTATCAGGATACTCCTGCCGGATATGGTTTGTAACTTCAAGCAAATCCCCGGTTGCTTTTTCAAACCCATCCTCATCAGCAAAATAACCGAAAAGTCCCTGTTTCTCGCCCGTTTTCCCATGGCCACGATGATCGTTCCCGTAAACGAAAATATCTTTTTCAATCAGATACTTCGCAAAACCGTTATACCGTTCAATATGCTCCACCATACCATGTGCAATCTGCACGATAGCTTTCGGTTTTTTGGAAGTATTTGACCATTTTTTCAGGTAAATTTCTGTGTCATCCTGCATTTTGAGCCATTTGGTTTCTTCCATGATATCCCCTCTCATCCTAAACAATTTGTTATTCTTATGATAAAAGGAAAGCGTTGATACGTCCAAGATTACGCTAAAATAGACTTGCTAAATATATGAAAAATGTGCTAAAGTACAAATAGGTATTTGTTCGCTACAGGAGGTGCTCAATACATGGCAGGGGTAGTAAATGTATTATTGGTTATTGATGCAATTATTATGATTGTACTTATATTATTGCAGTCAGGTAAAAGTGAAGGTCTTTCCGGCGCGATTTCAGGCGGAGCGGAACAACTTTTCGGAAAACAGAAAGCACGTGGTGCTGATTTGATTCTACACCGCGGAACAGTAATCACTGGAACGCTATTCTTTATTTTGGCTTTCCTGAGTGCATACGTTTTACAATAGACAGTAAGCAACCCTTATCGCAAAATTTGTGATAAGGGTTTATTTATTTTCAAGCGGCGAATAATAGGGTATGGTAAATTAAGGATTACGGTAAAAAGAAGTTGTAAATCTGCCAATTATGTCGCTGGTAAACATAACAGCAATTCAACCACAAACACAATTTACATAACACATAAGGAGATGTCGCAATATGAAAATAAAATTACCGAAACCATTTACGTTTGAAGCAGGTCCGCGCGCGGTATTGTTATTACATGGATTTACTGGGCATTCAGCTGACGTGCGGATGCTTGGACGCTTTCTCGAAAAAAAAGGCTATACCAGTCATGCGCCAATCTACCGGGGACACGGTCAGGAGCCGGAAGCACTTGTTGAAGCGAGCGCGGATGAATGGTGGGAAGATGTGAAGAACGCATATAACCATCTGAAAGAATTAGGCTATAACGAAATCGCCGTTGCCGGTCTGTCACTTGGCGGTGTGCTCAGTCTGAAACTGGCATATTCTGAACAAGTGAAAGGCATTGTCACGATGTGTGCACCAATGTTTTTTGACAATGAGCAAGAATTGACCAAAGGATTTAAATTCAAGGCAAAAGAATTCAAACAGCTGGAAGGAAAAGATTCCGATACAATCAGTCGGGAAGTTGATGAACTCGTCGACAATTCATCTGAAATGTTTAAGGATCTAGGCAATTTCATTAATGAGGTAAAAGAAAATATTGATACCATTTATACGCCGACGTTTGTGGTGCAGGCAGAGAAAGATGAAATGATCAATACTGACAGCGCTACGTACATCTATGAAAATGTTGAAGCGGACCACAAGGATATCAAATGGTATGCGGAATCCGGACATGTCATCACCATGGATAAGGAAAAAGAACAGCTGCACGAAGATATTTATGCGTTCCTTGAATCCCTTGATTGGAAAGAATGATTATTATTCAAATAAAAAGTCAACAATACTAATGAAAGAAGGTGAGCAAATATGGAAGAAGCAATCATAGAGCGTGTACGCAATTATTTTAATGAACATAGAGAAAAGCCATTGGCAGTCGAAGAGATTGAAAGTGAATTGGAGCTCAACGGACCGGATGAATTCAAGGAGCTCGTCAAGGCATTAAATGAACTCGAGGAATCAGGTGAGCTTGTTCGGACCCGGAAGAACAGATTCGGGTTACCAGAAAAAATGAATCTGGTCCGAGGGAGAATCCAGATGCATGCGAAGGGTTTTGCTTTTCTGATTCCAGATGATGAAAATCAAACGGATGTGTATATTCATCACTCGGATCTTGCATCGGCTATGAATAATGACAAAGTTTTGGTCCGTCTGGAAAAGAAAGACGACGATGGCAATCGGCCAGAGGGTACCGTGATTCGGATTCTCGAACGAGCCACACATCAGGTTGTCGGAACATATGAAGATAATAAATCGTTTGGTTTTGTAATCGCAGACGACAAGCGGATTCCAAATGATATCTTCATCCCGAAGAATGCGGCGAATGGAGCAGTCAGCGGGCATAAAGTTATTGCGCAGATTACCAAATATCCGGAGGGACGGATGAGTGCCGAGGGTGAGGTCACTCAGATTCTCGGCCACAAAAATGATCCGGGCATCGATATTATTTCCATAATCTATAAACATGGAATTAAAGTCGACTTTCCCGAAGAGGTGCTTGAACAAGCAACAAATACACCTGATGAAATTGATGAATCAGAACTGGAAAACCGTCGTGACCTTCGCGATGAGACAATTGTAACCATTGATGGTGCGGATGCGAAGGACCTTGATGATGCGGTAACTGTCAAACGTCTTGATAATGGCAACTATAAGCTAGGCGTTTATATTGCCGATGTCAGTTATTATGTGGATCAAGGATCCCCAATCGATAAAGAAGCTTTCGAACGCGGAACGAGTGTTTATCTGGTGGACCGGGTAATTCCAATGATTCCGCACCGTTTATCAAATGGGATTTGTTCGTTGAATCCGCAGGTGGACAGGCTAACTCTTGGTTGTGAAATGGAAATCACATCAAAAGGGGAAGTCGTCAACCACGAGATTTTTCAAAGCGTTATTAAAACGAATGAGCGTATGACGTACAAAGATGTCAATAAAATTCTTGTAGACAAGGATGAAAATACCCGTGAACGGTATGACAGTTTAGTACCGATGTTTGAAGAGATGGAAAAGCTGGCAGAGATATTGCGGGGCAAGCGGATGCGCCGTGGTGCGATTGACTTCGATTTTAAAGAAGCACAGGTACTCGTCGATCCGGAAGGTAAGCCAACCGATGTTGTCTTACGTGAGCGTTCTGTTGCTGAACGATTGATTGAGGAATTCATGCTGGCAGCAAACGAGACAATCGCTGAACACTTCCATTGGATGGATGTTCCGTTTATCCACCGTGTCCACCAGGATCCAGACGAAAGCAAGCTGCAGCATTTCTTTGAGTTTATCGCAGGGCTTGGCTATACCGTTAAGGGAACGGCAAATGATATTCACCCACAGGCACTCCAAAAAGTGATTGAGGAAGTAAAAGATAAACCAGAGGAAATGATCGTTTCCAAGCTAATGTTACGTTCCATGCAACAGGCCAAATATGATCCGAACAGTATCGGACACTTTGGTTTGGCGACAGACTTTTACACTCATTTCACTTCGCCAATCCGTCGTTATCCGGACTTGATTGTTCACCGTCTGATTCGCACATATCTGGTTGAAAAGGATATGAAGGCGAAAACTATCCAGCACTGGAAGGAACGGATGCCTGAAATTGCGCGACATACTTCAGGAAAAGAACGGACTGCGGTCGATGCCGAGCGGGAAACTGATGATTTGAAAAAAGCTGAGTTTATGGAAGATAAAATTGGTGAGGAATATACCGGCGTAATTAGTTCGGTTACAAACTTCGGATTGTTTGTAGAGCTTGAGAATACCATTGAGGGTCTGGTACACGTAAGCTACCTGACCGACGACTATTACCATTATGACCAGCGCAACTACGCGATGATTGGTGAACGGACTGGTAATATTTATAAAATTGGTGAAGAAGTTGATGTGCGCGTTGTGAATGTCAACATCGATGAGCGTGTCGTTGACTTTGAACTTGTTTCCGCACCGAAAAAAAAGGAAAAGCCCGATAAACCTAAGAAACCGAAAAAACAGAAAAAGTTTAAAGGGAAGAAGAAGTAGGAAATGTAAGGTGAAGACTGGTACAGCACTAAAAAGGTGCTGTATCAGTTTTTTGATGAAGGATTCGTGTCTTTATGGCAGAATAGGGGGGTATAAGCAGAATATGAGTCGTATTGAACAGAATACGAAGCTCATAAGGCACATTAGCAACCCTATTGAACAGAATAAGAGCTGTATTAAGCACAATTCCATTCTGAATGATTAAAAATTCATTCCACCGCTTTTAACGACGTTTCACCATCGCATTTCTTCCACGCGCTATTCACAATTGGAAAAACCGCGAATGTTTGGTAGAATATATGTCACGCAAGCAGTAGGAGGAAGCACGTCATGCCAAAAGGAAATGGGAAAGTTTTAGCGCAGAATAAAAGAGCATCACATGATTATTTTATAGAAGACACGTACGAAGCGGGCATTGTTCTGCAGGGGACCGAAATAAAATCAATCCGTGCCGGCCGAATTAACCTAAAAGATGCGCACGCCAGGATAAACAAAGGTGAAGTGCAACTGATCAACATGCATATTGCAACGTATGAGCAGGGGAACCGGTTTAACCATGATCCGACCCGAACACGCAAACTGCTGTTGCATCGCAAACAAATTGATAAGCTGCTTGGGCTGACACAGCAGCAGGGCTACGCACTTGTGCCCTTAAAGGTTTATATTAAAAATGGTGTTGCCAAAGTACTGATTGGTCTGGGTAAAGGTAAAAAGAAATACGATAAGCGTGAGGATCTGAAACGAAAACAAATGAAGCGTGATATTGACCGCGCCATCAAGGATAACATGCACTAAAACCCTGACCCCCTTGATTTTATTGCGATTTATGCTATAATAAGAATTGTCGTTAAGACATATAAATGAATATTGCTCGTGCTATCCTGAGCGATTCTCCTACATGGGGACGTTACGGATTCGACAGGGATAGATTGAGCTCAGGTTGCGCGTCGAGGTTACGGCTCGTAAAACGTTACTCGCCTATAATAATTGGCAAAAATAACGAACCTGCTTTAGCAGCTGCGTAAGTAGTTCTAAAGCGATCCTTCCTGCTATCGCCCGTGTGGCAGATTGAAGGGTCTCAAATGAAGCGGGCTATACTGTCATTCGCCGTCTGAGGATGATAGTTGAAACTAATCAGACTAGCTGCTCGAAAGCCTGTTGGTAGGCTGCAGAGTCAGTGAATGATAATATACCAACTACACTCGTAGATGCCTGAGTGGCGATATCCTTGGACGTGGGTTCGATTAGTAAATAGTCGCCTTCTGTGGCAACGCAGAAGTGAAAATCCGGCTTTATCGGTGAAACCTAAGTCGCTGAGAAGTGATACGGCAATGCCGAGCGGTATGTGGAGTAATCCAACAGCCGTGTATCGACTTATAGGCTGCCATTCACGTGGTAGTACTAGGATGCAGGATCTGCCAGACGGCAAATATTTATTCTGCATAAGACGCCGGGGAACCTGAACTTATTCAGGTTCAAGATATAGTCAGTGCCATGTCGAAAGCATGGAAGAGCACGTCCCACCGTCTCCACCAATACATATGTTGGTGGTTTTTTATTTTTGATTGTAGTAAAATTTAGCTCTTATTTGCATAAACAAGTATTATCAATATATAATAAACTTAGAAGTAAATATAAAAACCGTCCCATGCTGGAACATGGAACGGTTGCAATAAACCAACCCCATAAAGAGGGGTGGCACACTTAAGAGAATGATCCCTCAAGCGGCATGGCTATTTAACCACATGAGGGGTTATTTTTTTTGCTCGGACATGATAAATGCAATTAACATGCCGAAAGAAATCATCAGCGCTAATACATTAATCATATCCATAGGCTACACCTCCCCTCTTGGGAAATATCCCATGGAAATGTGTACCCAACCCCTCATATGAAGCCAATTTATTATAATCAAAATTATACCATAGTCGAACGTTTGTTCCTATCAAAATAACTTCTTTTAAAATAAGGGGTTATTTTTTTATCGCACTGAAAAATTCCCCCATTCCCTACTATCTGCTCAGTATTTTGTACACCCATTTTGTTATAATGGTAGTAGTGTAATAAGGCTATCATGGGTGGTGGCTCACTCCCTTCAATGTCGCATCAGCGAAAGGGGGTGATGCCTTGACAGTTTTTGAGACATTGTTTCTGATGATCTCGTTTGCAACGCTGGTCGTTGCGATTCTGTCACAAAATAAAAAGTAACCACCCATTGCCTGGCAAGCATGTGAGGTGATTACTTTTCGCCGTATAATGTGAGCCGCCCCCTTGAAAGGGCTATTACACACTGGGCCGTTTGGTGTTTACCGCACCAAGCGGTCCTTATTTAATTTATTTCATCTTTATATATAGTATACCCGATTTTTGAAAAAGTTAAAGGACTAATTCCTGTTTTTAAGTTTCATTTACACTACCTAAAAAGTTTCTCATGATCAGGGAACCATTCTTATTTTTTTACGTCAAAAGGGTAGCAGGGGGAGAGATAGATATGGCCATATTTATTACCAGTCAAAGACTTGAAGCAATTCAGCAGGATACACAGCTGCGGGAAAAGTTTCTGGAAGAACTTATAGATGAATACTGTCACTCGATTCTTTGGCTTGCCTTCACTTACGTAAAAGACCAGCAACTTGCTGAAGAAGTTATGCAGGACGTATTTTTGACCTGCTATAACAGGATTGACGCTTTCCGTAACCAATCATCAATCAAGACATGGATGTACCGGATTACGGTTAACAAATGCAAGGATGAGCTGAGAAAAAAGTCGCTAAAAAACTTCCTGTTGAAGCAGGGAGAAGACCAGAACAATTTGCGGTCTGATCAGCAACATCCAGGGGACCTGCTGGTACAGGAAGTGGAAGATGAACTGCTTGCACAGCGGGTAATGTCTCTCCCTCTTAAGTTTAGAGAAGTTATCTACCTGTTTTACTTTGAAGAAATGCAGATCAAAGAAATTAGTAAAACGTTTGGGATAAAGGAGAATACCGTAAAGACCAGGCTGAACCGAGGGCGCAGGATGCTGCGGAAAATGTATGAGAAGGAGGGCGAATGATGAAGATGGACGACAAGTTAAAGTGTTTAAATAGCTCAATGAAAAAAACTGTATTGAAAGACTTGAATGTCGATAAGCGGGAATTAAAAAGGAATATCCTTCAAAGATCAAAGAACCGGGGTACCATTTTTAATTTCAACAGTATTGGCAAGTGGACACGAACAGTCACAAGTGCGGTTAGTATCGTGATACTTTGTTTCGTGATAGGTATATTGGGATTTTCCGAAGAGCTTTCTCCGGATAAGCAACAAGGCAATAACAACCAATCTGATAAAAATGAGACACCTCAGCAAGCTCCTTCGGTGACACAAGAGGAACTGTATCCTTGGGAGGATAAACTTAAGCCATCTAAAGAGTATCCTGATAAATTTCAGATTGTGAAAAAAATGCATTATTCCAATCACTATGTCCATACAGCACAGGGATCTTATGAATTTTTTCCAAGCCCGGGAGGGAAAAATAAAATAGAGTTTTATGTGAATTTTGATAAACATATGAATAGGTCAATTCATCAGGATTTTGAGAATGGCAAACTGAAAGAGACACTTCATTATTTATTCAAGGATGAAGTCATGCTCCGAAAGAAAATAGAGGAAAAAATATTTAACCACAAGACATTTGAAAAGAGCCATCATCAGGATAAGGATTATTTTATTCATTCAAGTACCGGGAAGTTTACTGGAGCAATTTTTGATAGTGAATGGGACTTTCTTATCTATAACAATTACGAGAACTGGTCTTATACCGAGGGGGAGAAGTTCGGGATGCCCGCGTATTTTATAGAAGGAGTAGTTACGGAAGATATGTCAGAAGGGCTGGCGGGGCCCTTTACAATGGTAATTGCCAAGGAAACGGGAGCACTTTTGGATTTAAAGGCATATGGACAGAGTGACGAGCCAAGACTATCGTTGACAATAATAAATATTCAAATCAACCAGGGTGTACTCGAAGAGGTCTTCAAGTTAGATGTAACAGGCTATAAGGAGATGCCAAACTTTGATTTCAATATAAGTGGCATTGAAAATTATCAGGAAAAGCCCGGTGGCGTGGATACCAGCAGTAAAATAGATTAGATGGAAGTGGGTAGCTCAGTCTATCCATTTTTCTTTTGTTTCAGCAGCTTTCACGGTAAGGTATAAGTAATGATATCCAGAGAGGAGAGTTATCATGACTACATACCCAAATGTTAACGAAACAAAGATGCTTATCAGAGAGCTGGTATCCATTCCCAGTCCGTCTGGTTATACCGGCCAGGTAATTCAATTTGTTGAGGATTATCTGAAGAATCTTCAGGTGGAGACAAAACGGAATCGTAAAGGCGGTTTGATTGCGACACTGCCTGGAAAAAATGACAAAGAACATCGGATGCTTACCGCTCACGTGGATACACTCGGTGCCATGGTAAAAGAAGTGAAAAGCAACGGCCGGCTGAGACTTGATCTGATCGGTGGTTTTCACTACAACGCGATTGAAGGGGAGTACTGTGAAATCCATACCTCTAGTGGGAAGGTTTATACTGGAACGATTCTGATGCATCAAACTTCGGTTCATGTCTATAAGGATGCAGGGAAAGCAGAGCGAAATCGGGAAAACATGGAAGTTCGAATTGATGCAAAGGTCGAGAATGCGGAAGAAATTCGTGAGCTCGGAATCGAAGTCGGCGATTTTGTATCGTTTGACCCGCGAGTTCAGGCTGCTGACAACGGCTTCCTGAAATCACGTCATCTTGACGATAAGGCGAGTGTCGGAATCCTGCTGCAGCTTATCAAGCGCCTGAAGGAAGAGAATGCTGAACTGCCATACACTACACATTTCTTGATTTCCAATAACGAGGAAATTGGCTATGGTGGTAATTCCAATATCACACCGGAGACAGTGGAGTATCTTGCGGTCGATATGGGTGCAATGGGTGACGGCCAGTCAACGGATGAATATACCGTGTCCATCTGTGTGAAGGATTCAAGCGGTCCGTATCATTTTGGATTACGAAAACATTTGGTTGAGCTTGCTGAAGCCAATAATGTGGAGTATAAACTTGATATTTATCCTTATTACGGTTCAGATGCGTCAGCGGCAATCCGCGCGGGACATGATATTATTCATGGACTGATCGGTCCTGGAATTGATTCTTCCCATGCCTACGAGAGGACCCACGAATCATCGCTCAAGCATACGGAAGAGCTTCTTTATCAATATGTGCTGTCTGAACTGGTAGCATATTAATAATTTTCGCCCGGCGATTGTCGGGTTTTCTTATGCGCAAAAATACTTTGTATACAAATTATATTTACACAAACGATAAGATGAGTTATACTAAGTAAAGATTGTTTGAAAGAGGGGACTTCCTTATGTCGATGGATAAGGCAATTGGTTCTGCATCAGTCCGTCTCAGCAAAAAACTTACACGGATAGTCAATTACTATTTAAAATCGTTTAATCTTACAACTGAGCAGTGGAGTGTGCTGCGTACATTAAATGAGACAGGTCAGGTTACGCAAAAGACACTGTCTGAGCGGGCAGATAAGGATCAAGCAACATTGACGAAAATACTTGATCTGCTTGAAAAGCACGATTATGTGGAGCGGATTCGGAATCCGGAAGACAGGCGTTCATTTCTGGTAACCAACACAGAGAAAGGAGTTAGTCTCGCAGAAGAGGTCGCGCCTTATCTGGAAGAGATTTATGAAAAAATCACCGCGCAAATCCGTGACAGTGAACTTGCTGTTTATCAAGAGGTACTCCGTTCGCTGGAAAGCAATATTGACGAATTGCTGGAGGATGCAAACAGATAGAAAGAAGGAATTATTTTTATGCAAAAAACATCTAAGTTATGGACATCCCAATTTGTAGTCATTGTCATAATGGCTTTTTTATTTTTCCTATGTTTACAAATACTGACGGCAGGATTTCCCGCCTATATTACTGAAATTAAAAACAATCCGACCCAGGCCGGCCTGATGACGACTGTGTTTATGGGAGCGGCCATTTTAACACGACCGTTTATCGGGTATCTGATTCAGAAAATCAACGTTAAGCAAATGAGCATGATTACACTTGCTGTTTTGATTTTTACGGTCGGATTGAGTTATGGACAGACATCAGTGGCACTTCTGCTGGTGTTGCGCGCGCTGCATGGTATGGCGTTCGGGATTATTACAACAATCTTATCGACGTTGGCAACGAATATCATCCCTGCAAAGCGGCTTGGGGAAGGGATTGGCTACTACGGGCTCGCAACAAGTGTGGGTACAAGTGCCGCGCCGATGTTTGCTTTGTCACTTCTGCAGTTGTATTCGTATAACTTAATGATTATTTTGTCAGTGGTTGTTACAATCACAACACTGATACTTGGTTTCTTCGTCAAAGCACCAAAAGTGGAGAAAACTGCCGATCCTGCCAGAAAAGTTACACTTAAGGAATACGCCTTTGATAAAAAAGCATTATTACCATGTATTCTGGCGTTCTTTTTCACGATAACGTTAGGTGGGGTCATAAGCTTCCTTGGCGGACTAGGCAATGAGGCAGGTCTTGGCGCGTCAATCTCATTATTTTTCCTGATGATGACAATTATGATGGTTGTTGTTCGTCCATTTTCCGGTAGGCTTTACGATAAACTTGGTCATAAGGTGATCATTTATCCAGGTGCAGTTTCCGGGATTGTCGGGCTGTTCTTGCTGTCTATCACCGAAAGTACGGCTACATTGCTGATTGCGGGTATTTTCTATGGATTCTCCTATGGTATTATGACACCGACACTTCAGGCGATAGCGGTCGGCTTTGTGGAAAAAGAAAAGCAGGGAACCGCGAACGCGATGTTCTTTTCTTCGATGGATCTAGGAATCGCGCTCGGCTCGACTGGACTTGGCATTCTCGCGGGAGCAACAAGCTACCACTTTATTTACGGATTTTCGATTGTGAGTATAGTTGTACTGCTGCTCCTGTATACCTTAGTATTTGTAAAGGGCGAAAAGGCAGTACGTATCACGGAAACTGAAACTGTATAAAACAAGGGCAGCCATCAGGCGGACTGGTGGCTTTCTTTTTAGTTGTGAGGAATCTACACAAGAAAGAGAACTATTGAATAAAAAAAGCAGCTGACGGTGGTTACCCCCAAAAGTTAGAGTTTATTATGCAGCTGATTGGCTGGATTGAGTTCGGTATTCAACT